>DVHG01000017.1 GCA_018712345.1 Candidatus Onthovicinus excrementipullorum
AAAAAACGTGCAATTTGCACAAACGCAAATTGCACGTAAAAACAGACATCAACCGATGAAATCACAGATCTCCTCCATCGGCCTGCGCTTTTTATTATAATGCTTTTCCTCACGCGCATATCCGACAGCGATCACGAGCCGGACCGTTTTTTCGGCAGGTATGTTCAGCAGTTGTTTGATTCTGTCTTCATTTAGCCATCCAAGAATACAGGTATTCAGTCCGAGGGACGCGGCTTCATAACAGATATGGGCGGCTGCGATTCCAATATCGATCTGCGCATAACTCTGGCTGTCCATTTTTGCCGCAATGACTGCCTTCAAGATGGCGGGCTCCTCATTGATAACGATCAGGGCACCAGCGTTATCCGCAAATTGATTCATGCCCGATTCCTGAAGACATTTTGCCGTTTTTAAAATCATTTCCCGGCTCTCGACAACAGTAAAGTGCCACGGCTGACTGTTGCAGGCCGACGGTGCCAGACGGGCGGCCTCAAGGCATTGGATCAGCTTTTCATGCTCGACAGGTTTATCGGGATCATAGTCCCGGCAGCTGTAACGCGCCTGTACCAGGGTCATAAAATCATCGATCATATTAATTTCCTCCTTCTGTTTCCGGATGCCAGAGATACTTTTTTAAATCCACCCGGCCCTCGGCAGTAAAAGTTACGCCCTCATTTTGTAAGAGGGCAATCTGCATATTTTCGCCGCCAAATGCAAAAGCGGGCGATACCTCCCCCGCCCGATTCACCACTCGAAAGCACGGAATATGCTCCGGATCCGGATTCACATGCAGGGCGTAGCCCACCACCCGCGCCCAGCGCGGGTTCCCTGCCAACAGGGCAATCTGACCATAAGTGGCTACCTTGCCGGCCGGAATCTTTTTGACGATCTCATAAATCCGTTCAAAAGTACTCATATTGATCTGCCGCCTCACTCAAATTCATCGGAATCAATTACACGGATTCCGGCATCCCGTACCATGGCGGCAAAAATGCCGCTCCCCGATATTAGACGCCCGCTGAAGGTGCCGTCGTAGATCTCGCGAACGCCGCAGGTAGGGCTGCGCGACTTGAGGACCGCACACTCCGCACCAAATGCAATCAACTGCGCAAGGGCAGCCTCAGCTCCGGCACGGTAAATATCATCCACGTCCAGGCCATCCGCATTTATGGCACGCCCACTGCGCAGTTCCACACATTTGCGCGGGATGCCGGCCCCGGCCAGCACCTCCGGGCAGACGGGCAGGATTTCCTCACCGGACAGCTTTTCTGCGATCTGTGCCGCATAATTATTTCCGCCGTTGTACTTGCAGTTTTCCCCGAGCAAACATGCGCTCACTGCAATCTTCATCCGTATGTGCACTCCCTTACCGCCTCATAATATAATGCCATAATTTGGCTGTGCTGTTGCACAGTATGCGGCGTAGCCGTGGGGCATCAGCCTCGAATTGATGATACAACGTTCTCCGGAACACCCAAAATCTTCGATTTTGTTGGTGTTCCATGAGGTTATTATACCCACATTCCAATGACAAAACCGCCGCAAGCAGCTCTTACGGCGGTTCTTTGATGATCGGCACATGGCTCCCGCCAAAATAATTTTCCGAAAATAAGAAAAACCGCCGCGGACGATGATGTTCGCGGCGACATGGAGCGGGTGATGGGAATCGAACCCACACAACCAGCTTGGAAGGCTGGGATTCTGCCATTGAACTACACCCGCAAATCCTGCTCAGCGGCGTTAAATAGTATATCATATCAAACACCGCTGTGTCAAGGACTTATTCCGTGCAGATTGTCAGTTCCTCATCGTCCTGAATGCGGATCCGGGACACCGGCTGCTCATAGGAATTAACCAGAATCACGGCGATCCGGTTCTCAATGCTGCGACGGATCAGATTGCTCAGCTCACGCGCGCCGCGCTTGCCCGAGATGGCGCGATGTGCCAGAATGGCGGGGACGCCCGCCGCCCAATCCAGACGGATCCCCTTATCGGCAAGCGGCTGGACCAGCTCATTGAGCATCAGCTCGGCGATCTTCGTGAAGTCCTCCTCATTGAGCGGACGGAAAACGATAATCTCATCCACGCGGCCCAGGAATTCGGGGCGCAGGAATTCGGAGAGCGCCTTCATCGCCTTTTCCTTGGAGGCGTCTTGCGTACTCTTGTTAAACCCGAGTGCATTCTCGCGATTGTCACTGCCGGCATTGGAGGTCATGATGATGACCGTGTTTTCAAAATTGGCCACCCTGCCCTGCGCGTCGGTGATTCTGCCCTCGTCCAGAATCTGGAGCAGTATATTCATCACGTCGGGATGGGCCTTTTCAATCTCATCAAAAAGGATCACCGAATAGGGCTTGCGGCGCACTTTCTCCGTGAGCTGGCCCGCCTCGTCATAGCCGACATATCCGGGCGGAGAACCAATAATACGGGAGACACTGTGCTTCTCCATGAATTCCGACATATCCAAGCGGATCATAGTCTCCGGTGTGTCGAACAGCTCCATAGAGAGCTGCTTGACGAGTTCGGTCTTCCCGACGCCGGTCGGCCCCACGAAGATGAAGGATGCCGGACGGCGGCGCGGACTGATCTGGACACGGCTGCGGCGAATAGCCGCCGCGACCGAATCAACCGCCTCATCCTGCCCGATGATCCGCTTCTTCAGTCGGACATCGAGATCGCGCAGCTTACGCATATCTCCCTCCGCAACCTTGCTGGCGGGGATGCCGGTCCAGAGCTCAACCACGTGGGCAAGATCATCCTGAGTGACGTTATTATGCGAGGCCGCCTCCTGCAATTCGGGCAGCCGGTTCTGCTCGGAGAGGATTTCGGATTTAAGCCGGGCAATTTCCTCATAGTTGGGATTCTCCGTTTCAGCCTCCAATTCTTCGAGCTGCTGATTATACTCACCGATGCGACGCTGTGTGATTTCAGCCTCGCTGATCGCGGGATTTCGTAGATTGGCACAGGTGCACGCCTCATCCAAAAGGTCGATTGCCTTATCGGGCAGGAATCGGTCATTGATATAGCGCTCAGAGAGCTCGACAGCGCGATGGACCAGCGCGTCGGAAATCTGGACATGGTGGTAGTTTTCATAATAGGATTTAATGCCCAAGAGCATCTTATAGGTGTCCTCAATCGACGGCTCATCGACCTTTACCGGCTGGAAACGGCGTTCAAGCGCCGCATCCTTTTCAATATTTTTACGGTATTCATTAAAAGTAGTCGCGCCGATCACCTGAATCTCCCCGCGGGAGAGCGCCGGCTTCAGGATATTTGCGGCATTCATGGAGCCCTCGGCATCTCCGGTGCCGACGAGGTTGTGGACCTCGTCAATGAAGAGGATAATATTCCCCTCCTGCTTGACCTCATCCACAAGCCCCTTGATACGGCTCTCAAACTGCCCGCGGAACTGCGTGCCCGCAACAAGGGCCGTCAGATCAAGCAAATGCAGTTCTTTATCGGCCAGACGTGCCGGGACATCGCCGGCAGCCATCTTCAGCGCAAGGCCCTCGGCAATCGCCGTCTTGCCGACGCCGGGCTCACCGATCAGGCAGGGATTGTTCTTCGTGCGGCGGCAAAGAATCTGCTCAACGCGATAGATCTCCTTATCACGCCCAATGATCCGATCAATCTCCCCGTTGCGTGCGCGGCGCGTCAGATCAGTGCAGTACATATCCAAATATTTGCGCTTTTTATCCTTCTTCTTTTTGGTGCGCGTCTGTCCGCCGGAAGCCTTCCCCTCTCTGTTCTCCGGAACAGCCGGTGTCTGCCCGTTCGGCTTATCAAGCTGTTCGGAGCCGTCCATTTTTACAAGCCCCTGCATAAAGGGCATTACGGGCGCTCCTCCCTGCTCAAAGTCCTCATCGCCGTCCTGCATGTCAAACATGGCGTTGAGCTGCTCGGTGGCGTTTTCCATATCATCTTCCGTGATCCCCATGCTCTGCATCATCTGTTTAATAGGACCGATGTTCAGCTCCATGGCACACTTGAGGCAAAGCCCCTCGGGCTCCGATTTCCCGTCCGGGCGCGAGATGAAGATCATCGCCGGATTCTTTTTGCATCTGGAACAAAGTACTTTTTTCATTCGTTCAAGAACTCCCTTGGCATGCAGCGCCAAACGGCGATCAGACAACATGCCGATATTAATTAATTGAATTCATTTTACCGCGGAAAAGCTATTTCTTTTCATCTTCAACTTTTTTCAGATCCTCATAATTGACCACATGATATTTAATTTGCTTGAAAAATCCTGGGACATAGCTAAGCAGCGCAATCAGCGTCAGGATAGCAGAGATCACGACCAGTACCATGATAAACCACTCCGGCATCGTCCACCACTCGTGGAAGGCGCCGAATCCGGGGGCGAAGGCGATGATCAGCAGCATGACACCGTAAAAAGCAAAGGTTGCCACTTTACCATAGATCTCCGCTGCGCTGGGGCGCAGCCCTTTGGCAAGCATGAATGCTCCGCCAAGGACCATGATCCCCTCTTTAACCAAGAAAAAGAGAAATACCCAGCTGAAAGCCTGCATTGCGGAGCTTGAGGACTTACGAAATTCCAGAAAGAGCATTACGGCAATGGTGATCTGTGTAAATTTGTCCGCCACAGGATCAAGAACCTTGCCCAAGGCGCTGACCTGATTGAAACGCCGGGCGATCTTTCCATCCAAAAAATCGCTCAGCCCGGAGAGAAACAGCACGAACACCGCCCACAGATATTCCCCATCATAGAACAGGACGGCAAAAACGGGAATCAGCAGGATCCGAATCACTGAAAGGAGATTCGGAACCGTCCAGCAGCCTTTAAACAACTCTTTCAACGAAAACACCCCTCTATTTTAAAACAGCGTCCCAATTGGATTATAGGGATCTAACAGCGCGATCACACGGGAGTCCGATACCCCTTGCGCCGCCGAGGAACCCGGATCAAAGAACAGTGCGACGACTGCTTCAATCAGAAAGCTGACCAGCACGACGGCAATTAGCCCTTTCACCGCGCCGAGTATGCCGCCCAGGATCCGGTTTGCGGTCCCCAGAACAGGCAGATCAAAAAAGCGGTCTATCAGGCAGATCAACAGCCTGAAAATGATATACAGCAGCAGAAACGCGACGATCACAACAATGACCTTGCACACGGCTGTGACGAGCGGCGCAATGACACTCCCCTCTATATTCTGTGCAATATCCGCACCACTGTAATCATAGGATGAAATCTGCGCCTGAATTTCATTCAGATTAATCCCGAAACTGGCGGCCATATTTCGGACAAAATCGGGCAGGGATTCCATAGCTGATTGGGCCTGCTGCGCCGCACTGATTGCCGTTCCCTCATCGGGCAGGTTGGACTGAATGGCCGCAGCGATGGATTCAGAAAAAAATTTGTCATAGATAAGCGGCGCCAGATAGCTGCCAAGTTTTACGGCCAGAAAACCGGCCAGTACCAGCGCGATGATACCGAGTACCGTCCGTACGGCGCCCTTGTACACCCCGAGGCAGATCATCAGTACAAAGATCAGGACCAGACAGATGTCAAAGACCAATCCCAAACGACCATCTCCGATTGACAGTTTTTTCAATCGCCGGCGCGCCATGCCGCAACATGACAATGCTCCGCGATTCAAATATTATATCATATCTTTCTCGCACAGACAACGAACAAACTGTTAATTCTATATCAAAATTTTTGAATTTCCTCCGGCGTGAGCACATAGACATGATTCCCATCTGCCAGGATTTTAAGGGAATTGCTCTGTGTATTTACCTGTTCGGGAGATGCCTTACTCCCGGAGAGCGGATAACGCAGAAGCTGATCCTCATAGAGTACAAAAGCGGAAGAACTACTGGCAGACAGTGCAAGCGATCCGCTGTCGATCTGGACCTCCATGTGGACCTTGCCATCATTTCCATATACATATAAGTAGTCTTTCCCATCACTGATCTTGGTCAGAATCAGCGCGGTATCCCCGCCGCCCGCATCGGAGATGCCGGAGACCGCACCATACTCAAACTGCTCCTGCCAGGCAAGTGTATCCCGACCGGAAATTGCGCTGATGGAGCGATCCGTGACTACGATGATATCCGAATTTCCGTCAAAACGGAGGTTTAGCACCATTTCACCGTCATAGCGGTTGGTAAAGAGTGCGTCAGTGGCCTTTGTGTCAAATACCGATACCTCGGAATAATAATCGCCGCCCGCGTTGTTTACAACGGCTACGGCGACATACCGTCCGTTTGGGGAGACCGCCACGCGGGAAATATAGGAGGACGTTTGCCAGACAAAGATCTCATTGATGAGGTTTGTATCGTAAACAGTCAGTCTGCTGGTCGTACTGTTCGACAGGGTGGCGACAGCCGCCTTCCCATCGCCGAAGCCACCCGTCAGGATCTGCTCCTGAATCTCCTTGGAACAGATCTCGCCGCTGCGTCCGCAAATTTTCATCCTTGTCCCGCCGCGCTCATAGATCAGCACACGGTTGCCGGACGGGACCAGAACCGGGGAGGAATAGTTGAGCTCCAGCATATACCGCTCATTGCCGGAGGAGTCATACATTCGCAGGGAGGCATCCTCTGCCACGGCGACGCTTCCACCAACCATCTCCATCTGCTGTACGGCCATGCCGCTGACCTTAACTGGAAAGCCTCCCCCTCCGCCGGATGGGATAAACCGCGCCGCCAGCACAGCCGAGGCTACGATGACCGCGGCTAAAATCACCAATATGACGGCGGTCTTCAGGCGTCTGTTCTTTCTTCCGCTCCGCTGGGACATAGGACTCCCTCCTTATAAAAAACACGGTTCAGATAAAGCCCACGCGCGGGCACGGTATACCCGGCATCCTCACGGCTGCCTCCCTCAACGATGTCTGGCAGCCGGCTAAATGCGATCTTTCCGTTGGAGATATAGATCAGTGTTCCCGCCATAATACGTACCATATTGTACAGAAAGCCATCCGCACTGACATAAAAACAGACCAGATCCCCCTCCCGGACAACCCGGGCGTCCGTTATGGTGCGTACCGTGGTATGGGCCGAGCTGCCGGAAGCGCAGAACGCACTGAAATCATGCCTGCCGATCAAACATTTGGCCGCACGGTCCATCAGGGCATCGTCAAGCGGGTAGTTGATATGCAGCGCCCGGGCATTAAAAAAAGGGTTGCGGATCCGCCCGTTCCATATCTGATAGACATATTCCTTCCCGGCGCAGCTGAAACGCGCGTGGAAATCCTCCGGAGCAGTCCGGCATTCAAGCACGGCGATATCATCCGGGAGATAAAAATTCATTGCGGCGCGCATTTTAGAGAGATCCATCTGTTTTTTTGCATGGAAATTACAGATAAACTCGTTTGCATGGACACCTGCATCCGTCCGCGAGCAGCCGGAGGCGCGGACAGCCTCCCCAAAGAGAGGGGCGGCCGCGCGCTCAATCTCCCCCTGCACTGTACGGTCGTGCTCCTGAAGCTGCCAGCCGTGATAATTCGTTCCATCAAAGCTTAGACGTAAAAGATAATTGGGCATTCTTTCCCTCCGGCGGTCAAGTTAAATCGGGGACATAGATGTTCAGCAGGATGATCCCTGTCAACAGGAGGCATACGGCGATCAGTGCTCCCAGATCACGCCAGGCAAATTTCATCGTCTGCATGCGTGTGCGCCCATGATCCCCATCGTAGCATCGGCACTCCATGGCAAAGGCCAGATCGCCAGCCCTGCGGAATGAGGAGATGAACAGCGGGATCAGAACGGGGACAAGTGCCTTGGCGCGCTTAATCAGGTTCCCGCTCTCCATATCGGCCCCGCGCGCCTTCTGTGCATTCATAATCCGCTCGATCTCCTCTACCAGCGTCGGTATAAAGCGCAGTGCGATTGTCATCATCATGGCAATTGAGTGCACGGGGACCTTAATGACCTTCAGCGGGGACATCAGGCGCTCCAGAGCATCCGTGAGCTGTGTGGGTGACGTGGTATAGGTCAGCAGTGAGCTGGATACAATCAGCAGAATAATCCGAATGGCCATAAAGACAGCCGTTTCAATCCCCTTGTCCGTAATTTTAATAACCCAGAAGGAGAGCAGCACGCGCCCGTCATCCGTATAGAGGAGATTGAGCACTGCGGTAAAAATTACGATGATTACGATGGGTTTGACACTCTTGAGGACGATCTTAAGCGGGATCCGTGAGAGTAGATTGACCGCTGCAACAAAGGCGATCATCAACAGTAAGGAAAAAATATTCTGACAGAAGAAAACAATCACGATCAGCGCCATTGTCAGGAGGACTTTTGTACGCGGATCCAGCCGATGTACAATACTCCTGCCGGGGAAGAACTGGCCGAGTGTAATATCTTTAATCACGCCTCTCCCTCCGATCTGAGTATTTTCAGTAGTATGTCACGCGCCTGTGTGACCGTGTAAACATTCCTGGGGACAGGGAATCCGCGCCGATTGAGCGCTGTAAATACCCGCGTAACCTGCGGGACGTTCAGGCCCATGGCGACGAGCTCGTCCGCGCGGGAGAAGACCTCATCCACCGTACCGGTCATGGCGATTGAGCCCTGATGTACGACCAAGATGCGCGTTGCGATTGAGGCGACATCCTCCATGCTGTGGGAGACGATGATGACGGTGGCGCCCGTCTCCGCGCGGTAGGCTTGAATAAAACCCAGGATTGAATCACGTCCTGCCGGGTCAAGCCCAGCTGTAGGCTCGTCCAAAATCAGGACCTGCGGGCGCATGGCGATAACACCGGCGATCGCGGCGCGTCGCTTCTCACCGCCGGAGAGATCAAACGGAGACGCGTCCAGATGCGCCTGCGTCAACCCCACGTACCGTGCCGCCTCCCGGACGCGGACGTCGATCTCATCCTCCTTCAGCCCCATATTGCGCGGTCCGAAGGAGATATCCCGGTATACTGTCTCCTCAAAGAGCTGATATTCGGGGTACTGGAAACACAACCCCACCTGAAACCGGACCTGACGGATATTTTTTTTATCGGCCCAAATATCCTGCCCATTGAGCAGGACACGGCCGGATGATGGCCGCAGAATGCCATTAAAATGCTGAATCAGCGAACTTTTTCCGGAGCCGGTCTGACCGATCACGGCGAGCAGCTCGCCCTTCTCAATGCCGATATTGATCTCATTGAGCGCCACCGTACGGAACGGAGTCCCCTCACCATAGACGCAGGAGAGATTTTCAGTCTGTAAAACAAATGCCATTTACGCTTCCTCCAACAAATTGGCGAGGCGGTCGATGCACTCGTCAACATCCAGAACGCTCCCTCCGGTATTGATGCCGCACCGGGAAAGGCTGTCTATCATCTCCGTAACCTGCGGCACATCAAGCCCGAGTGATTTCATGCGCTCCACCTGGGAGAAGACGGCGCGCGGGCAGTCATCTATCACGATTTTCCCGTCATCCATTACGATTACCCTGTCCGCAGCGGCGGCCTCATCCATAAAGTGCGTGATATACAGGATCGTAATCCCACGCTCCCGGTTGAGGCGCCGCACCGTCTCCATTACCTCCCGCCGGCCGTGCGGATCGAGCATGGCGGTGGCCTCGTCCAGAATGATGCACTTGGGATCCATGGCCAGAATTCCGGCAATGGCTACGCGCTGTTTCTGGCCGCCGGAGAGCTTGTGCGGTTCCTTTTTCCGGTAGTCGTACATACCGACAGCTTTCAGTGCCGCATCCACACGGCTTCGGATTTCCACCGGGGGCACCCCGAGATTTTCAGGACCAAAGGCCACATCCTCCTCCACGATTGTTGCGACGATCTGGTTGTCCGGATTCTGAAAAACAAGGCCGCAGTTTCTGCGGATCTCGCGGTGATTTTCCTCGGAGGAGGTATCCAGCCCGCAGACGGTAATCCTGCCCTCATCTGGCTCTAAGATGCCGTTTGCCAGCTTGGCAATTGTTGATTTCCCGGAGCCGTTGCGCCCTAAAATTGCGACAAATTCCCCCGGCTGGACGGAAAAATCCAGAGCGTGCAGGATGGTTTTTTCCTCTGTAGATTCGTCGGAATGATAGCTGAACGTCACATTCCTGAATTCGATCATTGCATTTTCATTCATTGAGTGGGCTCCTGTATGTTGTTTAATCATTCTTCTCCCAGATCGAGGTAGCACCGCAAGGCAGGACAAGTCCTGACGTAGTCACCGGCAGCCCGATCTCACTGCCGTGGACGCGCCCGCCGAATCGCGGACGGAGGATCAGGGACATCATGTATTCCATCACGGCCGGAGAGAGCCCGGCCGTGTAGGAGTTGATCAGGACCATTATGGGGGAGTCGGAAAGCACGCCCGCGCAGAGCCGGAGAAAATCATAGATTTTCTCCTCAAGCTTCCACACCTCGCCGCCGGGGCCGCGTCCATAGGACGGCGGATCCATGATGAGAATATCATAACGATTGCCGCGCCGGATCTCACGTTCCACAAACTTGACGCAGTCATCCACAATAAAGCGCACTTCGCCGCCGCGGACACCGGAGGCCTCAGCATTATCCTTGGCCCACTGAGTCATCCCCTTGGAGGCGTCCACATGGACCACAGATGCTCCGGCACTCAGGCAGGCGATAGTAGCGGCGCCCGTATAGGCAAACAGGTTCAGCACGCGCACTTTCCGCCCGGCGGAACGAATCCGCTCGCGGACAAGGTCCCAGTTGACCGCCTGCTCCGGGAAGAGTCCGACGTGTTTGAAGCCCATCGGCTTGACGAGAAAGGTCAGATCCCGATAGTGGATCTCCCACTTGTCGGGCACTTTTTTATAGGTCTCCCAGTGCCCTCCGCCGGCGTTTGAGCGGAAGTAGCGCGCATGGGCGTCACGCCACAGCGGGTGGCGCTTCTCGGATTGCCAGATTGCCTGCGGATCCGGGCGTATCAGGATAATATCCTTCCAACGTTCCAGCTTTTGACCGCCGGAGCAGTCGATTAATTCATAGTCCTTAAAATCCTTGACGACACGCATGAAATTCTCCTAAGCACATACTTTTAAATCAGCCGTTCGCGGATCACCTCGGCAACTGACTCAGCAAGATCGGTGATCTGCGCCAAGTCTTCGCCTTCCAGCATGACCCGTACAAGCGGCTCCGTTCCGGAAACGCGCACGACGATCCTGCCGGAATCCCCGAGCACCTCCTCCGCCCTGTCAATGGCAATGCGGACCTCTTCATCCTCTGCAAAGCGAACCTTCCCGAAGTCAGATACACGCACATTGACAAGCACCTGCGGATAGACGGACATACACGCGGCGAGCTCCGCCAGTGACTTTCCGGTACGCTTCATGACACTGAGCACCTGAAGCGCTGTCAACTGCCCGTCACCCGTGGTGGCATGATCCAAAAAAATGACATGACCGGACTGCTCGCCACCGATGCTGTAGCCGCCCTGAAGCATGTTTTCCAGGACGTAGCGGTCGCCCACCTTCGTCTTTTCACAGCGGATCCTCTCCCGCTCACAAAAGCGGAAAAAGCCCATATTGGTCATGATCGTCACAACGGCTGTATCCTTCTTGAGAATACCGCGCTCCTTCATGTCGCGGGCACAGAGCGCGATGATCCTGTCGCCGTCAATAATGTTCCCCTGCGCATCCACGCAGAGCAGGCGGTCCGCATCACCGTCAAAGGCAAGCCCTGCCTCACACCCGTTTTCAACGACATACTTTTGCAGCCGCTCCATATGGGTTGAACCGCAGTGATCGTTGATATTGGTGCCGTCCGGTTCATCGGCCAGCATGTGGCACTCGGCTCCAAGCCCCTCAAAGAGTTCACGGGCCGTGACACTTGCGGCGCCGTTGGCGCAGTCAATGGCAAGCTTCATACTGTTGAAGCGAACATCCACGGTAGAGAGCAGATGGCGTAGATAATCGGTCACAGCCGTTGTCGAATAGTGGATACCGCCGACATCGCCGCCGATTTTTACCGGTGGGATCCGCGCATCATCCAGAATGATCGCCTCTATCTCTTCCTCAAGCGCGTCCGGCAGCTTATAACCATCGGACTTGAAAATCTTGATCCCGTTGTATTCACACGGATTGTGCGAGGCGGAGATCATCACCCCGGCGTCGTACTGATAAGCCGTCACCAGATAGGCAACCGCAGGGGTGGGAATTACCCCGAGCATCAGCACATCCGCCCCCACGGAACAAAAGCCGGCCGCCAAGCTGGAGGCGAGCATATCCGAGGAAATGCGGGTGTCCATTCCGATCAAGACACGCGGGCGCTGGTGTGTATCGTCCGTGAGGACCATTGCTGCGGCCCGTCCGATCTTCATCGCCAGTTCACACGTGAGTTCACTGTTCGCCACTCCGCGGGCGCCGTCCGTTCCAAACAATCTTCCCATTCAGGAGCCACTCCTTTACTGTCAAAATAAATGAACAGTACCGGTGATTACTGGAGTTTCATCTGCTCGGGTGCTTCATCATCCCGATCGGCCGGATAACCCAGATGTTCATATCCGGCCGGTGTGACAACTCTGCCACGCGGCGTGCGTCCGAGGAAGCCGAGCTGCATCAGATAGGGCTCATAGACGTCCTCAATCGTGACCGCCTCCTCCCCGATCGCAGCCGCGATTGTATCAAGACCGACAGGGCCGCCGTTGTAATTGCGGATCATCGTATCGAGCAGCTTGCGGTCAATGGCATCAAGTCCGAGCTCGTCGATCTCCATACGGTCCAGGGCGATCTTAGCCGTCTCCCGCGTGATGATGCCGTCCCCCATCACTTCCGCAAAGTCGCGGGCGCGCCTGAGCAGACGGTTTGCGATGCGCGGTGTCCCGCGTGAGCGGCGGGCGAGCTCATCAGCTCCGTCAAGGTCAATGCGAACTCCCAGTTTTCCGGCACTCTGATTTATAATTATACGCAATTCCTCCGGGGTATACATCTCCAACCGAAAAATCACGCCAAAACGATCCCGCAGCGGCGCCGTAAGCTGTCCAGCGCGCGTTGTCGCCCCGACAAGGGTGAATTTGGGAAGGTCCAGCCGAATTGAACGGGCGGACGGTCCCTTGCCGATGATGATATCGAGCGCATTATCCTCCATTGCGGTGTAGAGGACCTCCTCAACGGTGCGGGGGATGCGATGAATCTCATCAATAAACAGGACATCACCCTCCGTCAGATTGGTCAGCAGCGCCGCAAGATCCCCCTGCTTTTCAATAGCGGGACCGGAGGTCAGACGGATATTGACGTTCATCTCGTTGGCAATAATGCCGGCCAGCGTCGTCTTTCCAAGGCCGGGAGGGCCGTACAGCAGCACGTGGTCGAGCGCCTCCCGACGGTTTTTAGCGGCCTCAATATATATTTTTAAATTCTGCTTGACCTTTTCCTGCCCGATGTATTCACTGAAGGTTTTTGGACGCAGGACGTTCTCTGTCGCATCCACCTCCGGAATATAGTCGGGGGAAACGATACGGTTTTCGTAATCCGGTTCCATCATCTGTTACACCTGCCCTGCCATCATTTTCAGCCCCTCACGGATCAGTTCCTCAACAGTGGACCCTTTCCCGGACCGGGCTGCCGATCGTATCGCTGCGGCCGCCTCTCCCCTGCTGTAGCCAAGGGAGACGAGCGCCTCTGCCGCCTGCGACTGCTCATCCCCAACTGATTCCTCCTCATAGGGATCGACTGTCATGCTCTCCCGATCAGCCGGGGCCAGGGAGCCAATCTTATCCTTGAGTTCCAGAATTACACGTTGAGCCGTCTTTGCGCCTACATTTGGTGCGCGCCGGATACTTTTGCTGTCGTCCGTTGCGATGCAGAGCACCAGACGATCCACCCCAAGCTCAGACAGAATACTCATGGCCGCCTTGGGGCCGACACCGGAGACGCCGATCAGTAGCTTAAAGCAGTCAAGTTCGCTTTTATCATAAAAGCCGTAGAGCGTTACGGCGTCCTCACGCACGGCCAGATAGGTCAGCAAAGTCACCTTTTCCTTAGAGCCGGCAATCCGTTTGAGGGTATTCAGTGTCGTATGGCACTCAAAGCCTATGCCTGAACAGCTGATCACCGCAATTTCGGAATCGGTATAGACGACCTCGCCTGTCAGAGAATACAGCATCTTTTATCTCCTTATTTTGAAATGTTCAGTCTGCCCATCAGGGAACCGCTGCAGTGGCCGTGGCAGATCGCCATTGCCAGTGCGTCCGCGGTATCGTCCGGCTTGGGGATCTTTTCAAGGCCGAGGATGATCCGTGTCATCTCCTGAACCTGCTTTTTCTCCGCCCTGCCATAACCGACGACGCTCTGCTTTACCTGAAGCGGCGTATACTCATACACGGGAATCCCGCGCTGCTGTGCACTGAGCAGGATCACACCGCGCGCCTGGGCGACATCAATAACCGTCTTGGCATTTGTGTTATAAAACAGCTTTTCAACGGCGAGCGCCTGCGGGCGGCACCGGTCAATGATCCCAAGCAGGCCGTCATAGATGATCTCAAGCCTGCGTCCGAAAGGCGTGCCGGCATCTGTTGTTACCGCCCCGTACTCCACAACCGCGAAGTGATTGGCACGATAGTCCAGAACACCATAGCCGACGATCGCATATCCGGGATCAATCCCCAAAATAACCAAACAGAGTCCTCCCATGCGTGGATCTTTTTCTAATGATTATTCCATCTTCGTGAGTGGAAATGGAATAATGTTCCGGAGGTTATTATACCACAGGAAGCAGCGTTGGGCAACGGAAAAACAAACATTTGATTCCTCATTTAAAAAGCAGGCACAGGAGGACTCCCATGCCCGCTGAAAAATGACTTTTACGCTTCCGGCACACTCCGCGGTGCCGTCAGTGGTATTATTATCATAGACATAGATGGCCGCCTGGGGCGGTGCGTGATGAAAACCGGCAACCACCGTTTCGATCGTCTGAGGCACATTAAGGCACGGGATGAGAAAGCAATTTTATCCATTTAATTGTCCTGCATTCTTACGATGCTTCATGTAATCCTCCAGGATGATAACGGCTGAGACGGCGTCCACAATGCCCCTGCGTTTTTTACCGAAGGTCTCTGAGGCATCCAGGGACTGATAGGCCATCACAGTGGTCAGTCGTTCATCCCACGTCTCCACCGGCAGACCGGTCTGCTCCCGCAGGACTTCAGCCAGATCCAGGCATTTCCGGGCACGTGGCCCAATCGTGGCATCCATGTTTTTGGGCAGGCCGATGACGATCATTTCAACTCCGCGCTCAGACACGATATGTCCGATCTCCTGGGCCAGCTTAGGCTGGTAGGACTCGTGGATCACGGTTACTGCGCTTGCAAGCGTCTCGGAGGGATCACATACCGCGATCCCTGTCCGCTGATCACCGTAATCGACGGAGAGGATCACCATGGCTGCACGCCCCCCGTCAGTTCGGAGGCGGCTGCTATCCCGTGACCGTCCAGATATTGTTCAAGCTCGGACGCAATCTGGACCGGCGCATAGGGATTCGTGATGACGGCCGCACCGACCTGTACGGCAGCTGCGCCGGCAAGCATCATCTCCGCGGCATCCCGGCCGGAATAGATTCCGCCCATTCCGATGATCGGCAGCTTGACCGTATTGTATACCTGCCAAACCATACGCACGGCAATGGGAAATACCGCCGCACCGGAGAGACCGCCCGTATTATTCCGCAGGATGGGACGGCGCGTATTCACATCAATGCGCATTCCCGTGAGCGTATTAATCAGCGAGAGCGCGTCCGCCCCCTCGGCCTCAACGGCGCGGGCGATCTCCGTGATATCGGTCACGTTCGGGGACAGCTTGACGATCAGTGGCTTTTTGCAGTGCTTGCGGACTTGTGCGGTGGCCTCAGCAGCACCAGAACAGGTTGTCCCAAAAGCGACACCGCCCTCCTTGACATTTGGGCAGGAGATATTCAGCTCAATCATGTCAACGTCAGTGTCAGAGAGCTTTTCCGCTACCTCGCACATGTCCTCAACTGTTTTGCCTGCGATATTAGAGATGATCACCGTCCCCTGCTTACGCAGCCAGGGCAGTGAATCCCGGATAAAGGCATCCACGCCCGGATTTTGCAGACCAACGGAGTTGAGCATACCGCATGGTGTCTCAGCGATCCGGGGCGCTGGATTGCCCTCCCTCGGCTCAAGCGTGGTCCCTTTACAGGAGATACCGCCCAGCTTCTCAAGGGGATACATCCGGGCATATTCCCGGCCAAAGCCAAACACACCGGAAGCCGCGATCACCGGATTGGAAAAAGCTACGCCGGCAATCTTAACAGACATATCAGCCATTACCACACGACCTCCTTTGCGTTGAACACAGGCCCTTCGCTGCAAACACGCCTGTTGTGCACCTCGCCCTTCTTATCGCGGATACCGCAGACGCAGACAAGGCAGGCGCCCATGCCACACCCCATGCGCTCCTCCAGGGAGGCATAGCACTCAATCGAGTATTTTTCCGCCAGTTCACTGACCGCCTTCATCATCGGTTTGGGCCCGCAGGTTACGATCAAATCACAGGGCGCCTCAAGCAGCCTCTTTTCCAGCGGCGCCGTAACCAGACCACGCACGCCGGAAGTGCCGTCCTCGGTAGCGACTACGACATTACGGCAGGTGGACTGGAATTCATGGATCAGGATGCGGTTGTCCGCCGTCCTGCATCCGATATACACATCCGCATTCTTCCCGAACGGCCTACAGGTCATCAGCAGCGGAGGAACGCCGATCCCACCGCCGACAAATACAACCTTTTTATCCGTGGGAAAATCCGGAAATCCGTTCCCAAGCGGACCCAGAATATCCAGTTTATCCCCCTTTTCCTGCTGCGCGAGCCAGCGTGTCCCCTCACCGCGGGCCTCAAAGACCAGGCGAATCGCACCGTTTGCGGCATCGGCCTCACAGATGGAGATCGGTCGGCGCAGCGGTTTGCCGCCGCAGAGAATCCCGACGAACTGCCCGGGACGGATCTCCTGCGCAATGGACTGTGCAGCGACCCAGATATCAAAGATGGTGTCAGTCAGCCTTGTTTTTTTTACGATCGGATAAACGCCTTGATATTTTCCCATAGTCTGCTCCTCAGTTGTTCTTTATCGTGTGGAGATCGATAACGTCGGTATCATTGAGCACGCGGTTCTGCTTCAGGCAGCGGACGAGTGCGTTGGCCGTATCCAGTGAGGTAAATGTCGGAATCTGGCGCTCTACGGCGCGGCGGCGGATCTTGACATCGTCAATCAGGGAGCTGCGCCCTTTGGCGGAGGTGGAAATAACATAGACAATCTTATTGCCGGAGAGCAGGTCGAGCGTGTTTGGGCTGCCCTCATGGATCTTGCGCACGGCGCTCGCTGGAACAAAGTTGCTGTTGAGCATACGCGCGGTCCCGGCCGTGGCGTAGATATCAAAGCCCAGCTGGGCAAAAGCATCCGCCAGCCTGACTGCCTCCTGCTTATCGTTATCCCGGACGCTGATGAATACTCCGCCGGAGTGACGGATGCGCATTCCCGATGCGGCGAGTCCCTTGAGCAGGGCATCCTCAAAGTTATCCGCGATGCCGAGCGCCTCACCCGTCGATTTCATCTCAAGGCCGAGCTGTGTATCAAGCCCCTCCACCCGGTCAAAGCTGAATACAGGTACGCGCACGCCATACAGACCGGCTCCACCGAAAATTCCCGTACCATAATTCATGTTAGCCAATTTTTTGCCCAACATGCACTGCACGGCAATATCAACTACAGGCAGGCCGGTCACCCGGGTAATAAAAGGCACATTGCGCCAGTTGTTCACACTCGCCCGGGTCAGGTAGAGCTTGCTGTCATAACAGACAAAGCGGACGTTAATCATTCCCTTAACACCAAGGGCGAGGGCGAGTTTACGCGCAAGCTCATAAGCCTGCAACCGTATGGTATCAGAGAGCGCTACCGCGGGATAGACGCTGATCGAATCACCGGAGTGGATACCGGCGCGCTCAATCTGCTCCGTAATTCCCGGCACCAAGCAGTCGGTTCCGTCACAGAGGACGTCCATATCAAGGCCGGAACCGATATAGTACCCGCGTACGGGCAGGACCTCCTCCCCGGATCGCTCCAGAAGGAGATCAAAATTTTCACGGATCTCCTCGCTTCTGTATGCCAGGACGGAGTCCCCACCGCCCTGAATAAATACCGGATAACCAATCTCACGCGCGGCGTCCTCTGCCTCCTGTGCGGATTTTACCCAGACAACGGGCGCATGCGGAATATCCAGCGTATCAAGATAGGCGTAAAAGCGCTCTAAATCCTTGGTTTTTGCGAAAACGGCATCGTCCGCGCCGAGGATTTTCACCCCGCCGCGCCGCAGCGTCTCGCAGACGGAATAGCCGTTTTTGCCGCCGAACTGAACGATAGCCTTTTTGGGCCGGACAGCAGTAATAATATCGGAAATATCATCCGGTGTGACCGGAGAGACAAAGAGCAGGTCACTGCCGCGCGGATCGGTGGAAACCGCTCCGGAGTTGTTGTTGATAACAGCGGTTTTCAGACCGGAGCGGCGCAGGCTGTGGATACATTCCGCCGTACAGCAGTCAAGCTCGGCACCGCTTCCCACCGTAACCGCTCCAGCGCCGATCACGAGTACACAGTCTGACTCCTCCGCCTCATTCTGCTCATCCGCAGTACTGTAATAGTAGTGGGAGTCCGTATCAAACTCTGCGGCACAGGTATCCACCGTTTTAAAGGAATTTGATGGAATCTCACACGAAGAACCAGTCAATTCCTCAATCCCCCGGCGTGTATATCCCGCCATTCGCGCCGCTTCAATCTCCTCCAGGGACGGATGATTCGCCAGCGCCTTTGCAATGGAGGCGATATTTTTCATTTTCACCAGAAACCACTCATCAATCATCGTGATTTCATGGATAGCGGCCATCGGAATATCGCGTGAAAGAGCCTCAAGCACCGCGAAGATGCGCTCATCATCCGAGGCCTTAATTGCCTCGATGAGTTCCTCGTTCTCCATGGCTTTGAATTTGGGAACCGCAGGGACAAGGAGAGACGCATCCACGGAGCGCAGCGCCTTCATAAAAGCGGACTCAAAATCGGTCCCAATCGCCATGGCCTCCCCAGTCGCCTTCATAGCGGTCCCAAGCTTATCGGCACCGGATTTGAACTTGCCAAAGGACCATTTGGGCATTTTAACCGCGCAGTAATCGACCGCGGGCTCACTGATCGCGACGGAAAAATCCGTAAAGCCTGTTTTGATCTGATCCAGAGAACGTCCGAGAATCAGGTGAGCTGACACAAATGGGACCGGGTAACCGGTTACCTTGGAAGCCAGCGCGCTGGCGCGGCGGAAGCACGGATCGGCCTCCAAGACAGCGTATTCCCCGCCGTCCGGGCGCAGCGCGAAGCGAACATTACACACGCCGGTGACGCGCAGATGGCCCGCCAAATTGGCCGCGGATGCCCGCAGGGAAACGGCTTCCTGATCGGAGAGCGTTTGTGCCGGGGAGACGATGATGCTGTCGCCCGCATTGATCCCCACGGGATCGACATTCTCCATGCTGCATACGCTCATGGTGTTCCCGGCGCAGTCACGCATGACGACGTATTCAATCTCCTTCCAGCCGGAGATGCACTTCTCCACAAGAATTTGATGGATCAGTGAGATGTCCAGCGCCTCCTCAGCAAGCTCAAGAAGCTGACTGCGGTTATAACAGACTTTTTTATCATGGCCGCCGAGTGTATACGCCGGGCTGACCATGACAGGATATCCGATATCCTCAGCAAAATCGGCAGCAGCCTCCGCATTGGTGACAACCGAGGATTTGACCCCCGGCTCACCGATCTCCGCCAGCACATCTGCAAAAGCCTGTCGGTCCTTGACGGAGTGGATCATCTTTGCGTCTGTCCCCAATACACAGACCCCATTGTCATCCAGGAATCCGCTGCGCATCAGACTGAGTGTAATATCAAGCGCCATATCCCCGCCAAATACTGGAATGATTGCGGATGGCCGCTCCTTACGGATGATCTTTTTGATCCGCTCCGATTCCAGCGGTTCAATATAGACGATATCGGCAAGATCCGGCTCCGTCATTACGGATGATGGGCTGGAGTTGACTAAAATTGTCTCCACACCCGCTTCTTTAAATGCCTTGAGTGCCTGAACGCAGGCAAAATCATACTCGGTCGAGCGCCCTACGATGACGGGCCCAGGCCCAAGGATCAAAATTTTTCCGACATTAGCCATGCTGATGCCCCTCCCTTATCCGATCAATAAACGCGTCATAAAGATATGACGTTCCGGTGTGCTCCGGACTGTCCACAGGGGTAAACTGGTATGTCTCACCTGGGAATTTCAAATAACGGATTGCCTCTACAGTGCCGTCATTGACATTGAACATCGATACTTCTGCCGCCGCGGGGTCCACACTGTCCGCCTGCACACAGTAACCGTGATTCTGCGTTGTTACAAGCAGCCGCCCGTCGGAGAGCCGGCGCACCGGCTGGTTTGAGCCACGGTGACCAAGCGCCATCTTCACAACACTACCGCCGATTGCCAGTGCAGCCATCTGATGGCCAAGCCCGATGCCGATAAAGGGCAGTCCGAGTGCCAGAATCCCGCGCATCTTCTCAATCAGGCCGCTCTCGTCATCGGGATCACCCGGACCGTCGGAAAAGACAACGGCATCCACGCCGGCTGCCTTTACATCCTGAGCATCCGCGCCGGCGGGCAGCAGGTGCACGGTGCAATTGCGCCGGTGCAGCGCGTCAAGAAGGGAGCGCGGCGTGCCATAGTCAATCACGGCCACACGAAATTCTTCGCGCTCGGCAGCCAGCACTTCCGGCTCCTTCACCGTGACCGCCGCCACCGCACCACGAATGGAATATTCACTGATCCGCTTGAGCAATTCTTCCTTCCCTTCCAGGGAGTCCGTAATGGCGCCTTTGACATATCCCCTGCCGCGCAGGCAGCGGGTGAGCGCCCGCGTATCGATCCCACAGAGACCAACAATTCCCAGGCGCCGCAGATAATTATCGAGGGTTTCGCCGCGTGCATCAGACGGCGTGTCACACCACTCCCGGACGATATATCCGTTTGCGGCAATATGACCAGCGCCCTCGACGCCACGGTTGCCGACGAGTGGATAAGTCTGCGCCACAATTTGGCCGTAATAGGTTGGATCGCTCAAAACCTCTTCATAGGAAGCGGTACAGGTGTTGAACACGACTTCACCAATCGCTGTACCACGCTCACCAACGGAATATCCGCTGAAAACCGTACCGTCCTCCAGGACGAGGAAAGCCTTCTCCCTCTTGCCGGAAATCATTATTGAATCCCCCATTCATCGATTGTTCTGGACTGCACCGTTGATATCGTCACGCATACGGATTACCTCACGGCGCGCCGCCTGCGCATATTCCTTCTCATCACAGTTTTCTTTTTTATAAGCGCACATGACCGCACGGGAGGAATTGACAATCGCGCCGATCCCGTTCTGATCAAACGCACCGACAAGCCCCTGTGCACCGCCCCCCTGCGCGCCATAGCCCGGCACCAGAAAGAATGTGTGGGGCAGGCGGAGACGCAGCTCAGCGAGCTGTTCCGGATAAGTCGCCCCTACGACGGCGCCCACGCCGCTGTAACCAAATTTACCCACGGAATCGGCACCCCAGCGCTCGCACATATCCCCCATTGCGGCATAGACCGCGGTGCCATCCTCCAGATGGCGGTCCTGAAGCTCTCCGGAGGAGGGATTAGAGGTCTTGACGAGGGCAAAAATCGCCTTGCCGTTATTCTGAATCAGTGAAGTCAGCGGTGCAATGCCGTCCGTCCCCAAATAGGCGTTGACCGTCAGGGCATCGGAGGCAAAAGCAGAGGCAGGGTCCCCAAACAGATCCGTTTTTCCCAGATGACCGGCGGCATACGCCTCCATCGTGGAGCCGATATCATTCCGCTTGCCGTCCGTAATAACGTACATCCCCTTTTCATGGGCATAGGCAATGGTCTCATGCAGGGCGCGCACTCCCTCCCAGGAGTACATCTCATAATAGGCGCACTGCGGCTTGACAGCCGGGACGATATCACAGATCGCATCAATCAGCTCTTTATTAAAGGTGAGAATAGCGTCCGCAGCAGCGGCGAAGGTACGGCCATACCGCTCAACAGAGGCCTGCTTGATAAATTCCGGTATATATTCAAGCTTTGGGTCAAGCCCTGCTACGCTCGGATTGTTTTTTTCCCTGATCTTCTCAATCAGCAAATCCATTGACATTTTATGATTCCTCCTGATCCTCAAAAACAATTTCGCCGTTTAAGAATGTATATCGCACCTTTCCGCACAGATCCATCCCGTGGAACGGGGTGTTTTTCGATTTCCCATGCAGTTTCTCGCGGTCCACAGTAAAGTGGACGCGCGGATCGTAGATTACCAGGTCGGCAGGGCATCCGCGTTTGACCTCCCCCGGGGTGTGGCGCAGGATCCGTGCCGGATTTGCAGACATCAGTGCGATCAGACGCGGCAGGGAGAGAATTCCCTTGTTAACCAGAAATGTGATCCCGGCGGCAAGTGAGAGCTCCATGCCGACCACGCCGTTGGGCGCCGTGAAAAAATTGGCCTTCTCCTCCGGGCTGTGCGGCGCATGATCCGTAGCAATGGCATCAATCACGCCGGTTCGCAGCGCGTCACGCACGGCGAGGACGTCCTCCTGCGTGCGCAGTGGCGGATTCATCCTGAAATCTGCGTTACGTGCCAGCAGCTCGCGCTCATCAAAGGCAAAATAATGCGGGCAGGTCTCCGCCGTCACCTTCACGCCGTCCCGCTTAGCGTTGGCGATCATTTCAATACTGCTCCGGGTGCTCACATGGCAGATGTGGACCGGGCGCCTGAGCGAACGGGCCAGCGCAAGCTCGCGCGCCGTTCCGACATCCTCTGCAGCTGCCGGAATCCCCTTGACATTCAGCTGGCGGGAGACCTCGCCCTCGTTAATAATCCCGCCCGTGGAGAGAGAGCGGTCCTCACAGTGGGCAAAGACGGGCACACCAAGGCGATGGCACTCCACCATAGCCTGCGCCATGAGGGCGGCCGTGCGCACCGGGACACCGTCATCGGAAAAAGCGGCCGCGCCGCTGCGGACAAGGCGCTCAAAATCTACGGTGCGTTCGCCCTTCTCCCCCACTGTAATAGCCGCAATCGGGAAGACGCGTGCCTTTGCGTGGGAGGCCTTCTCCAGAATATATTCCAGCGTTTTGACATTATCACACACGGGATCGGTATTCGGCATGGCGGCAAAACCTGTCACGCCACCCGCCGCTGCGGCCTCAGCTGCGGACAGAAGATCCTCCTTGTACGTATATCCCGGATCGCGCGTATGCACATGCAGATCAATCAGCCCGGGAGAAACGCAGGCCCCGGCGGCATCGATGACGCGGTCCCCGGCCCCTTCATCAATCCACGGGGCCACATCCGCAATGGTCCAGCCGTCGATCAGGATATCTGACATGAATTCGTCCTCATTCGGATTCACGACCCTTGCATTCTTGATCAAAATCCTGCCGTCCATTACAAAGCTCCTCCTGTCTGTTAAAAGGCAGAATCGCAAAAGGCGTGCAAAACGCGCCTTTTGCGACCAATTTGCTACTGCTGCGCCGTCTGCGGCTCTGTCTGAGCTTCGGTCTGCTGTTCGGCCTGTGTCTGCGGATTGCCGCACTGGTCACACACCTGCGGCTCTTTCCCCTTTACATACCAGCCATTTTGCTTACTGGTGCACTTATCCGAGGCGAGCATGCCGGTCACCGTACAGTATTCCTTCATCTCCGACTCATTTGATTTGGTAAAGGTCTTGGCCTCCTTGCCCTCGTGAATCCCATCCATAACAGCCTTGAAGATTCGGTTGGGCGACGAGGTACTGCCCAAATTGGCGGGCATATCATAGCCATACCAGACTGCGGCAACATAATACGGTGTTCCGCCGCAGAACCAGCGGTCCTTGTTATCATTTGTGGTACCGGTCTTGGCAAAGGTCTGGAAGCCGCTAACTGCATAGCCGCCGCCTGTACCGCCGTTGACGACGGTCTGAAGCATCTCGTTCATCACGTCCGCCGTTCCGGCGCTGATCGCGCGGTGGGATTGCGTGTGCGTCTCCAGATAGACCTCCTCCCCGGAACGGTCCGTTACCCGATAATAGCAATACGGCTCATAGTATTCGCCGCCGTTGCCAAACGGCGCGAAGGCCGCAGCCATGTCCAGCGGGCTGACGCCGTACAGGGTGGAGCCCATAGCCAGCGGGGACCAGTCCTTATCCTCCGGATAGAGCGGCAGGCCGAAATTCTCCGTAGCATACTCATATGCGGTATCCAGCCCGACCGTATCCAGTACGCGGCCGGCGATCATGTTAATGGAACGCTGGAGACCATACTGAACCGTCATATTGGTCTTTGAATATCCGCCGCCGGCGTTCTGCTCCGGCCAGAGATTGCCGTATTTGTAAATCGGTGAATCATTGAAAATGGAAGACCAGTAGATTTTACCGGTATCAATCCCGGGGCTGTAAACGGCAAGCGGTTTGATCGCCGAACCCATCTGGCGCTGCAGCGAGGTCGCGCGGTTATTACCACGGTTGATCGTCTTTTCCCCGGCGCCGCCGACAAGGCCCATGATCCGGCCGGCATAGTCCATCACCACCATGGAGGCCTGCGTATCATCATGGCCCATCCCGGTGCGGGAGGTAAAGACCTCCTCCATTTTCGCCTGTATGTCGACATCCATGGCGGTATAAATTTTCAGACCGCCATAGTAGATCATCTCAAGCGCCTGACTCTCCGAGTAGCCGAGTTGCTGATTCAAATCATTGATGACCTGCTCAACGACATAGTCTACATAGTAACTCTGAATCTCCTGCTCAACTGTATCATTGGCCTCATCCCCGTCCGCGACGTAATCCGGCGAGTTGGTGAAGACCATCTTATAGTTGACGGCCTCCTCATACTCCTGATCGCTCAGATAGCCCTGCTCATGCATCTTCTCCAGGCAGTCAAGCTGGCGTGTGCGGTTGTTTTCCGGGTTAATGAGCGGATCATAGTCCGTGGGGAACTGCGTGATACCAATCAGGCTGGCGCACTCCGCTGCGTTGAGCTCGGAGACATCCTTGCCGAAATACTTTTCCGCCGCCGTCTTGACGCCGTAGCAGCCCTCACCCAAATAGAGCGTGTTCAGGTAGGCCTCAATGATTGTATTTTTATCGTAATACTTCTCCAGATTGAGTGCAGTCAGGATCTCATTGTACTTACGGGCAAACGTCACGTTTTTATTGCCCGTTACGTTTTTAATGAGCTGCTGCGTAATGGTGGACCCGCCGGAATCGGTATTCCGAACGATTACAGAGACCGTCCGGAACCAGTCAACGCCATGATGTTTTTCAAAGCGCTTGTCCTCCAGAGCGATGGCCGCCTTTGGGAGTGCCTCCGGCATATCTTCAAGCGAGACCCAGATGCGGTTTTCCGTCCCGTGCAGCCGGGCGATCTCAACATCCTCATTGGCAGCGTTTTTGCCGTAGACAATAGTCGTCTGGTTCTGGTTCGCCTTGTACTCGTCCAGATCGACGATCAGATCGCCGTTGATGACGGAGATCATATTGATCCCCACAAACAAGACGACCACCATCCCCGTCACGACGACCGCGGCAAGCGCACAGAGGAGAACGACCTTAATCGTCCATTTTTTAGACGCCGTCACCGCGGAACCCGATTTCTTTTTCCTGGGCCTTTCAGGCCCGCGCTTCGGCTTTAAGTCCTGTTGCATAGAACTTCCTCCTGAAAAATGATCCATGAACTGATTATTCAGCTTATCTGCACAAATAGATACTCTATTATAACATATGTGGTATATAATGGCAAGAAAATCAATTTTTATCCACAATCCGTATAATAGACGCCGCTCCGGGAAAGCTAAATAAAAATCAGAAGCGGGGGCGGACCTCTTATGAAAACTGACAGGACAAGACAGCGCGCTGTCGCCGGCGGCATTCTATTTGCGCTGGCGGCCGTGATTCTGGCGGCCACCATGATCTTCTATTTCGCCAACCGCACCCCCGCCTCAGCAAATGTCCAGGGTGAGGACGACTATCTGTACACCATCATGGATTATGAAGGACATGTCTCCGTAATCCGGTACGGGGAGAAGGAGCCGTACGAAATTTTTGATACCTATACCAATTCCCTGCCGGAGATCGATCAGCAGCAGCTGAGGGAAGGGGTGCGCATCTATTCGGACGCCCAGCTGCAAAAGGCGATTGAGGACTACACCAGCTGAGGAATACGTGAATAGTCCCGCCAAACGCCCTTTTCCGTCACGATTGCTGTAATCAGCTCATGCGGCGTTACGTCAAAAGCCGGATTATAGACATGGATGCCGTCGGGCGCCATGGGCTGGCTGTACCACAGGTACGTTACCTCTGACGGGGCCCGTTCCTCTATGACGATTTTTTCCCCACGCGGGCAGGAGAGATCAATCGTCGAGGTCGGGGCGCATACATAAAACGGGACGCCAAAGTGTTTTGCAAGGATCGCGACACCGAGCGTCCCGATCTTATTGGCAGCGTCACCATTGGCCGCCACTCTGTCACATCCGACGAATACGGCATCAATCTTCCCTTGAGCCATCAGGCTTGCCGCCATGTTGTCGCACAGCAGAGTGGTATCAATCCCGGCGTCCGAAAGCTCATAGGCGGTCAGACGCGCTCCCTGTAACAGCGGACGTGTTTCATCTGCATACACCTTCAGGCGTTTCCCCTGCTCCGCCGCCCGGTAGATAGGGGCCAACGCCGTTCCGTAGCGCACAGCGGCAAGGCGGCCTGCATTGCAGTGTGTGAGGAGTCCCGCACCGTCCCGGATCAACGCTGCGCCGTTTTCACCAATCCGAGCGCACGTGTCAATATCCTCATCCCGAATCCTGCACGCCTCATCATGCAGAGCGGAGAGCGCCTGAGCAATCCCGCTATCGGCGGAATGGTCGAGTACGCGGAGCATGCGCTCCACCGCCCAGGAGAGATTGACCGCAGTCGGGCGCGCATGCGCAATCCTGTCCCCAATTTCATGAATACGCATGCACCATTGAACTGCATCGCGTTCGGGGACACGGTAGGCACATACATACAGCCCGATAGCAGCCGCCACGCCGATGGCGGGCGCACCGCGGACCCTCAGCTTTTGAATGGCCTCAATGATTTCCTCTTCCCGGTCAAGCGCGAGATGTTTTTCCTCGTTCGGGAGAAGCGTCTGGTCAATGATAACAAGCTGCCGCCGCTCCTCGTCCAGCGCGACAGTGTCATGGAAAATTTTCTCCAAGGGAATCCCCCCCTATTATATATCAACAAGGATCTTTTCGATTAACTGGCCCAGTTTTTCGGCGCTGGCCGCACCGGTCTCGCCGACCTCCTCCGACGTAATCGGGCGGTCCAGCACCCCGGCCGCCATATTGGTGATCAGGGAGAGTACGAGTGTACGATAACCGCAGTGGGCCGCCTGAATCACCTCCGGCACGGTGGACATTCCGACAGCGTCGGCACCCCAGGTCCGAAAGGCCCGGATCTCGGCGGGTGTCTCAAAGGAAGGGCCGGAGGCGGCCAGATACACCCCGTGCCGGAGCTCGATCCCGAGCTGCTGAGCCGCATTGTCTGCCGTGGCAATAAGTACGGGATCATAGGCGCGTGTCATATCGGGAAAGCGTACTCCCTCCTCTGCCCGATTCGGCCCGATCAGCGGATTAAAGCCCATCAAGTTGATGTGATCTTCCACGGCCATGATATCGCCGGGACGCCAGTTGACATTGATGCCGCCGGAGGCGTTGGTCATCACCAGATACTGCGCGCCGAGCCGCCTCAGAACACGAATCGGGAACACAATTTCCGCCATCGAGTACCCCTCATAATAGTGCAGACGCCCCTGCATGCAGACGACCTTTTTGCCGCCGAGCATCCCAAAAATCAATTTCCCGCTGTGGCCGGGTGCGGTGGATGGGCAAAATCCCGGGATATCTCGATAGTTGACGGCTGCCTGTGCGCGGATCCGCTCTGCGATCGTGCCGCATCCGGAGCCCAGAACCAGGCAGAAATCCGGCTGAAATCCCGCTATACGCTCTGATAAAAATTCACAAGCCTGTTCAATCATCGCCGTCATCTCCCATTAGAGCTGCGCCAGAATGGCGTCAGTACTTTTTTGTGCCTCAAACTGTGCTTTTTCAATATCGATCGTTTTATATTCTCCGTTTTCATACAAAACTTGTCCATCCGACATGGTCAGAACAACATCGCTCCCCTGAGCAGAATAGACAAGATTGTTGACCATGTCGTGTACCGGGTGCATATAGGGGACATCCGTATTCAGGACAGCCAAATCAGCCCGGTAGTCCTCTGCCACCCGGCCGCAGTCGGAGCGCCCCTGTGCACGGGCGCCGCCGACCGTCGCGGCAAAAAGTGCCTGCATCGGCGTGACAGCGGTGGGATCGCCGGAGGAGGCCTTGTAGAGTGTGGCGTAGAGCTTGATCTCCTCAAAGAGATTCAAGTTGTTATTGCTTGCGACGGAATCCGTCCCCAGGGCAACATTGAGGCCTGCCTTCAGCATATAGGGGATATTGGTAAAGCCGCCCGCGAGTTTGATATTGCTAACCGGGCAGCAGACCGCCGTGGCGCGGTGCGCTTTGAGGATCTCAATATCCTTCTCCTCGGCCCAGGTGCAGTGTGCCGCCGTGACGCGGCTGTCCAAAATCCCGGTGCGCTCAAAGTATTCCGTAGGCGTCTCACCGTGATGACGCTGCTTGCATTCCTCGTGCTCCTTGCGGGTCTCAGAGAGATGAATCTGAATACCGAGCTTCTCTTTTTGGGCACACTCGGCTACCTGGGTTACGAGTTTTTCATTGGAAGTATATTCGCCGTGTACGCAGAAATCCACCTTGAACCGCCCGCCAAATGCGTTGTGATAGTCGTGAATCAGGGCCATAGTATTCGCATAGGCGGGGAGTTCGTAAAATCCACGCCCCTCGAAGTCCGTCACGCCGATGCTCATATTGCACTTGACCCCTGACTCCTCCACAGCGCGTGCCGTGGCATCGGCAAAAAAGTACATATCACTGACGGAAACCGTTCCGAATCGGATCATCTCCGCAAAGGCGAGCATGGAGCCGTGATAGACGTGCTCCGCATTCAGATGTGCCTCAAACGGGAAGATCCGCTTGTTCAGCCAGTCGTCGAGCACCATGTTCTCGCCGTATCCGCGCATGAGGGTCATCGCCGTATGACTGTGCGCGTTGACGGAAGCGGGCATCAGCAGCTTTCCGCGGCCCGAATAGACCCGGCCAAAATCCCCCTCCGGCCGCTCGGGGCCTACATAAGTGATATACTCCCCCACTACAGCCACATACCTGTCCGGCAGATAGCCAAATATGGGATCAAAGACACCGATTTTTTCAAAGAGCATGGGATTCCCCGTCCTTTCCTGCACAAAGCTGATATCACTATTATAGCGAAATCTGCTGTTTTTCACAATCAAAAAATTTCCCCTTCCGTCAAGTGACAAGTTCCGCCGTGCATATAAATGATCCAAACGCGGAAAGAAAGGGGAACGCACCTATGATCTCAGACTTTTTCCGAACACTGTTTTCCCGCCTGATTTGTTTTGCCCTACATATCACCAATACAGGATCATTCCCGCCCGCGCTCGCTCCGGAGGAGGAGCACGAACTGCTGGAAAAATTCCACGCCGGGGACAGATCGGCGCGTGACGCACTAATTGAGCACAATCTGCGCCTGGTTGCGCACATCATCAAGAAATACTATGCATCCTATTCCGATCAGGAGGATCTGATTTCC
Source organism: Candidatus Onthovicinus excrementipullorum (assembly GCA_018712345.1). Taxonomy (GTDB): domain Bacteria; phylum Bacillota; class Clostridia; order Oscillospirales; family Acutalibacteraceae; genus Onthovicinus; species Onthovicinus excrementipullorum. Next base: position 29,769 of record DVHG01000017.1, read on the forward strand.
ATCGGGACAATTGGCCTTATCAAAGCGATCAACACCTTCAAGCCGGAAAAAAACATCAAGCTGGCTACCTATGCCTCACGCTGCATTGAAAATGAGGTGCTCATGCACTTCCGCGCTGCCCGCAAAAGCGCGCAGGACCTCCACATGGGGGACAGCATTGACACAGACAGCGACGGCAATCCCCTGACACTGATGGACGTGCTGAGCACGGAAGACACCATCGCGGACGATCTGGATACCAAGCTCAAGTCCGAGCAGGTCAATATCTTTGTCGGCAGGCTGAAGGATCAGCGGGAACGCGAAATCATCCGTATGCGGTACGGTCTGGGCAGGACAGAACCACTCACCCAGCGGGAGACGGCGGCAAAACTGAACATCTCCCGCAGCTATGTCAGCAGGATTGAAAAGCGCGCACTGGAAAAGCTGCGGGATGCGTTTGACCGCAGTACAAAGAAAAAATAGAGGAAGGCCGGGGCGCTCCGGTACAGGAGCACCCCCGGCCGAAGGTTCAGGACATGGCGTGAACATACTCCGCCGCCAAGGTCGCGGCAACGGCCCCGTCCGCAGTGGCGGTGACGATCTGCTTGATCGGCTTTGTGCGGCAGTCCCCCGCAACAAAAACGCCCGGCAGAGGTGTTTTACAGTCCTCCCCAGCGGCAAAATAGCCGTCACGGTCCAGCGGAAGCTGCTCCGCATAGATCCCATTGTCCGGAACGGCGCCGATGGCCACAAATACGGCGTCGGTCTCCACTGTACCTCCGGTTCCTCCGGCGGTGCTGTAATCCACGGACCGGACATGCCCCTCTCCGTGGATTGCGGTGACGGTAGCGTTGAGGATGTAGGAGACATTCTCCTTTTTCCCCAGAGCGTCAGAGAGATACCGTTCCGCACGAAATGCATCCCTCCGGTGGATCAGCCAGACCTTTTTGCAGATGGCGCTCAGATAGAGCGCGTCGCCCACGGCCGTATTGCCCCCGCCGACGACCACTGCAGTCTTGTCCCGGTAAAAGGCTCCGTCGCATGTCGCGCAGTAGGAGACTCCCCTGCCGGAAAACTCCTCCTCGCCGGGGCAGCCAATCTTTCGCCGGGTGACACCGTTAGCGATAATAACGGCTTTGGCCTCAAACTCCTTTTTGCGGGCAAAGACCTTTTTGACAGGGCCGTCGAGTTCCACACGCTGAATATCCGTGGAGACAAACTCTGCCCCGGCCTCCTGTGCCTGCCGGTGAAAGAGTGCGGCAAGCTCGGCGCCGTTTGCATTTGGCACGCCAGGATAGTTTTCCACCTCATTGGTCAGGGCCACCTGCCCGCCATAGGAAAACTTATCCAGCACCAGAACGCTAAGCCCAGCCCGGCAGGCATAGATGGCGGCAGTCATTCCTGCGGGGCCGCCGCCGATAATGATCAGATCACGCATTGTAATTATCCTCCGTTTTAAACCAAAATGTTTTTAAAAAATTGTTCACTTGTCTTTCCACTCGGGCGGTTAAACCTGCCGATTGAACAGAGCCAGTCAGCGGACTGAGAGGTAATATGATTGACCTGCTCCGCACAGGTAAGTACAACCTGAAACCCCATCTGCTCCAGAACTTCTTTGGACTGTGAACACCGGGCCCCAAACGGATAGGCAAAGGTCTTGGGTACGGTCCCGGTGTATTGCTGCACAAGCTCCTGAACCCGTGTGAGATCCTGCGTAAGCATGGCTTTATACGCCGTTTCATCCTCTCCGGGTTTGATTTTGCATCCACGCCGGCCGGTATCCAGCTTGTGCAGGTCATAGGTGTGATTGCCGATCTCCACGTGCGGATTCGCGGCAAGCTGGGCAATTGCCTCCCACGACAGGTGAGAGTACTTTATATTGTGATCGACCGTATCCGTATATGTCTGAGCGACAGAACCAATCACGGAGACCACGGCATACATGTTGAGTTCCTCCAAAATGGGCAGTGCATAGGGGATAAAGCTCTCATATCCGTCGTCAAAAGTGATGAGGATCGGCTTTTCCGGAAGTTCTGCCCGGCCGTGTGCGTAGTCGATCAGCTGCTGTGTTGTAACGGATGTATAGCCGCGGCTGCAAATATAGCGCATATCCGCCTCAAACTGCCGGGCGGTCAGGACGTACTCCCCTGCCTGAGCGGCCGTATCCGTAAGCTGGTGATACATGATAACCGGCAGCTCACGCCCTTGCGCGGCCGCAGCGGGCCGAGCGGATGTCTCCGAAGCCAGGCCCGCCGTCCGGATCAGAACTCCCAGCACAAACAGGACAGATAGACACGCCGCAGCAGCAATCAAGTACTTTCTTTTCAATCGAATGACCATCGCACAGCATCCTCTCCTGTGAAATTACACTATCAGGATATGTGCATTGCTTAAAAAACAGACGCGCACCACGGCAAATTTACCGTCAGCGGGTCATTTCATTAAACTGTTCCTCGCTCAGCACAGGGACACCGAGCTTGTTCGCTTTATCAAGCTTACTGCCCGGATTTTCTCCGGCGAGGACATAACTTGTCTTTTTAGAGACAGAGGAGGAGAGCTTACCGCCCAGGTCCTCAATGATTTTTCCCGCCTCACTGCGCGTATAGCCGGCGAGCGTCCCCGTCAAAACAAAGGTCATTCCCGTAAAGCGGCCCTCCTGTTTTTTCTCCCTGCATGCCATATTAACGCCGCAGGACTTAAGCCGGTCGATCAGGGCACGGCTCTGCTCTAACTGAAAATATTCCCACACGCTCTGCGCCATGACCGCACCGAACCCGTCGATCTCGGCAATCTCCTGCGCCCCGGCCGCGAGTATAGCGTCGATATCCCCAAAACGCTGTGCCAGAAGCTTGGCGGCCTTTGCGCCCACATGACGGATCCCGAGTGCGAACAGTAGCCGAGAGAGATCGTTTTCCTTGGAGCGCTCAATCGCCGTCCGCAGATTCGCGGCCGTCTTTTCACCCATGCGGTCAAACTCGGCGATCCTGTCAAAGTCGAGTGTATAAATATCCGGTATGGTGTGGATCATCCCGGCTTCATGCAGACGTTCCAGCATGGCGGGACCCATCCCGTCGATATCCATGGCCTCCCGCGAGCAGAAGTGAATCAGCAGGCGCAGAAGTTGCGCGGGGCAGTCGGGATTATCGCACCGGATGGCGGCCTCCCCCTCCTCCCGGAAGACAGGGGCACCGCAGGAGGGACAGGTCCGCGGCATCTGATAGGGCTGCGCCTCCGCCGGATGGGAGACGACGGCTACCACCTCCGGAATAATATCCCCCGCCTTGCGGACCCGGATGCGGTCGCCAAGGCACACGCCCTTTTCGCGGATGAAATCCTCGTTGTGCAGCGTTGCACGCGATACGGTGGTTCCCGCGAGCAAAATCGGCTCAAACAGGGCAGTCGGCGTCAGAACGCCTGTCCGCCCGACATTGATCTCGATCTCCAGGAGGGTTGTTTCCTTCTCCTCCGGCGGATATTTATAGGCGAGCGCCCATTTGGGGAATTTGGATGTGCTGCCGAGAATTTCACGCTCATGAAAATCGTCCACTTTGATGACGGCGCCGTCAATATCAAATGAGAGCTCCCCGCGCCGCGCCCCAATTGCCCGGATCTCCTCCACAGCGGAATAGACATCCGAAACACGGCGGTAAAATGGGATCGTATGGAAGCCGAGCGTCTTTAAATAGTCGAGGGATTCCTTATGCCCGGTGATTTCCTTCCCCCTGATGCGCTGGATGTTGAACACGAATATATCCAGCCCGCGGGATGCGGTGATCTTCGGATTTTTCTGACGCAGACTGCCCGCGGCGGCGTTACGCGGATTTTTAAACGGTTTTTCCTCATTGAGCTCCTGCTCGCGCACGATTTTTTCAAAACTGGCCCGCGGCATATACACCTCACCGCGCACTTCCAGCAGCTCCAGCGGTTCCGGGAGGCGCAGCGGGATGGAATGAATCGTTTTCAAATTGGCCGTGATATCCTCACCCGTCACCCCGTCTCCGCGCGTGGAACCGCGGACCAGAACGCCGCTTTCGTACTCCAGCAGGACGGAGAGTCCGTCAATTTTGGGTTCTACAACGTATTGGACATCGTCAACCCCTCTGCGCACCCGCTCATCAAATTCGAGAACCTCCTCCTCACTAAAGGCGTCCTGCAGGCTCTCCATGGGGACGGCGTGGACAACCGGCTCAAACGAGTTGTCAAAATGACCGCCCACACGGTGAGTCGGTGAATCGGGGGTAATCAGCTCCGGATAAGCTTTTTCAATATTCTCCAATTCCCGGAGCAGGGCATCGTACTCATAGTCCTCAATCTCCGGGTCGTCCTCGTCATAATACTTTTTGCTGTGGTACTCCAGCAGGGCGCGCAATTCCTCCGCACGTCCCCTCGCCTCATCCAGATTGAACATAAGCTCCTCCGTTTTTTCTCCGATTTCAAAAATCCATACAAACCGGCACGGCAATTTGCCGCGTCTATTGACTTAATATAGAAATGTTTTTCTTTTAACTACGTCATTAGGTGTTATTTTTATTATACCAAAAACCTCCCTCACTTCCAATAATGCAGGCATAAAATTTTATGACAACGTACTCCCGATGCCCGCATAGACCCCTGGCACCGTTCCGACGATCACCGTCTGGGATAAAACAAAGTCCGTACTGATCTGCTCGGACTGATGGTACCCGGGCAGCGCAATATAGACCTCCGCACTGATGTTCAGTAGAACGCGGTGCAGCGTTTGATTAATCCCGCCGGACGTAAAATCCTCCGTGATATTCGCCGTTGAATGACCGGTCATTGTGAGCGTGACGTGAATTTCGGCGCCCTTCCCGTAGAGCATAGCGATCCCGCTCAATGAGCCGGAGGGAATTACGATCTCCTGCTCCCCCATGGACTGCAGGCGTTCAGTCACGGCCAGATTGATCTGCGATTTTACCTGATTCATGCGCACGGAATCAGACTCCACGGAGATGACGCGCCCGTCCCCGTCGCGTGAAATCGTTAAAAAGTCCCCCTCCCCTATTTCCGCCATCATCGCGGCCACCTCGTCGTCAATCGCACTCACGGCCAACACCTTCGCCTGATTGACGGCAAGTGTCCGGACCATCGGCCGCACCTTTGCATCGATGAGGAGGAAAATGGTCGCGACGATCATGAGTACGGCCGGAACCATAAGCAGTAATTTTTTAGGATTTCTTCTTTTCACTCGCATCCGGCGCACTTTTTTCATTATTTTCACCTCAATTATCCGATTTTCCAATATATGCCGCACAAGGCGGATGTGTGACCGTAAAAACGGACGTTTCCCGTCCATTCTCCTTGAAAATATGGCGGCAAATTTGTATAATAGAGGAAAACTTATTTTTTGAGGAGAAGACGATGGAGCAAAAATATGAAATACGGGCGGTCTATCTCTATAATGGGAGTGAATACCGCTGTACCGGAAATGCCTGCGAGCATTTTTCTTTGGAAGTAGAGGCAGACCAAAACCACATCAAAGTCGCCGTTGTCCCAAAGGCAGAAATTGAATTCCGGGAATTTAAGGTAATTTTCCCCTATGACTATTCCGGCGATTGCCGCATCCTCCCCAATGGCTACCAGTCGTGGACGGATACGCGCGAATACCGGAAGACGGACCGCATGTCCCACATTTACCCGACCGGGAAAAAAAATGTCTATACCACCAGCCTGAAAAATGTGGGCGACTACACGTTTGTGGAATACCCCAGAAGCCACGGCATATTCCATGGCTTTTCCTACGGATATGTCCGCCGCGAAAGTAGCTATGAACTGATCGGATCCATCAATGAAAGCACCGGATATACGATTTTGTACTTTAACTGCCCTGATGAGACGCTGACACTGCGTAAGGATCTGGAGGGTGTGACTATCCGGGACCGCTATGAGGCCCTGGATGTCATATTCTGCCGTGGCAGCGAGCAGGAGGCGTTTGACGCCTACTTTGCGGCAATGGGAATCGCAAAACCGCGTATGCACCGCCAGACCGGCTACACGACATGGTACAACTACTACCCGAATATCAACGAAAAGATCGTTGCCGACGATATGGAGGCGCTTGCACAGCTGGAGGAACAGGTTGATATCTTCCAGATTGACGACGGCTATCAGACTGCGGTGGGGGACTGGCTGAGTATTGAAAAGAAAAAGTTTCCCAACGGAATGAAGGCTGTGGCGGACACGATCCACGCCAAGGGCCTGAAGGCGGGCATCTGGCTGGCGCCGACATCCGCGCAGAAGGATTCCACATTTGTGCAGGAGCACCCGGACTGGCTGATTCACTATCCGGACGGCAGTCTGGTGGAGTGCGGTCTGAACTGGGGAGGCTTCTATTCCCTTGATACTGACAGCACGGCTGTCCGGGAGCATATCCGACATTTCTTTGATGTAATCCTCAATGAGTGGGGCTTTGATATGGTAAAGCTCGACTTTCTCTATTCCGTCAGCATCATCCCGCGCAATAACAAATCCCGCGGCCAGCTGATGTGCGAGTGTATGGATTTCCTGCGCGAGTGCGTGGGTGAGAAGCTGATCCTCGGCTGCGGTGTCCCACTGGCGCCCGCCTTCGGCAAGGTTGACTTCTGCCGGACCGGTGCGGATATGGGCCTGAACTGGGGCCGCTCGCTGTATCTGTACTCCACTCATCGTGAGGATGTCTCCACCGAGCGGAATATTTACAACACTATTTTCCGCCGCGGTCTGGATGGGCGTGCTTTTGTCAATGACCCAGACGTCATCCTGCTGCGGGATTACAATATCCACATGGATGCGTCCCGCCGCGCCCTGATCGCCAAAATCAACACGCTGTTTGGCAATCTGATCTTTATTTCAGATAATATCGGGCGGTACAATGCCGACCAGATGCGCCTGTTCCAGGACGCACTCCGTGAACACGATCAGTCCGTAGAATCCGCGGAATTTATTGATAAAAAACATGTCCGGGTACGCTATCGGCGTGATGGAATCCGGTATGAGCTGACATTTAATGTACGCACCGGAAAGTGGCATGAAGAACAAATATGATCGTCAATTGGAAAAGGCGCCGGCCTCATATGAGGCCGGCGCCTATGCTTTCAGGGCCTTTCACCCGGCGCCCTGTTTTTCCGTGATGCTCCCCGGCCCGGTTGGCCTGAGAGACATCGGCTCACTGGCCGCAGCAGCAGGAACCGTTTCCGTTTTGCCCCGATTTGGGCGGGAAAAATTCGTCGACCGGGAACTCAATCTTCTTAAAAATGTCGCAGGGATCATCCGTATCACAGGAGCACTCCTTCTCCGGCATGCAGAAATCGTAGGCTGGAATCAGCATCTGCACATCCCGCTCAAGCTGGATAATCGAGAACAGGCCCAGCGTCACCAGGACAGCCTGCCTCTCCGCGCCGGTTCCAAACTCACCGTCAAAGCAGTTGCAGATGCAGCGCGGTATGTTGCAGCAGCACGGCGCACAGCAGTTGCAGGCGTCACACAGCCGGGCATCCAAACAGACCGGATCCACGGCCTGAACTTTCGCGCGCGGGTTTGTAGATGTGCGGAAGAGCTGGTCATCCGATTCATCTGCGCGGTACTTGGACGAAAAGACCTTGACATTGCCGTCGCTGCCGTACAGGATGCACTTTTTGGAGAAGGTGCACAGGCCGGATACCTGCGTGGGCGGTGTGAGCGGCTGGGTGAATACGTCGAATGTCACACGGAAGAAGAAGGTGATATCCACCGTGTAGAACCCCCGATTAAATGGGACCTCCTCCACATCGATAAAGGCATTCAGAATCTCGCTGCCATGGCAGCGGATCGAGGTTGCCTCATTGATGACCGCCTGCGCGTTCGTCGTGAACAGAACGCGCAGATCGCTCAGGCAGTCCTTGTCGGCGCAGGAGTCATAAACCCTGCTGGTATCGATGCACACAGCTTCCCGTATTGCACCGGCCGGATCGGCAGCTGCCGCCTGCGCAGCGGAGTAAGGCTGTTTCAAATCTGCCATAAAATTTCCTCCTATGTTCATGGTATTGAAATATAAAATTTCAATACCATCTTATGACAGAAGAAAAGAATGGTTACATCCACAGATGCAGCCATTCTTCTGGATGATTTTATTCTGGTTTGGAGAGGTTGGCGTAGTTGGCCATGAGCTTTTTTGTCCCGGCGCGGTCAAACGCGATCTCCAGCAGCGTATCGTTGCCCATGGGGGTTACCTTCAGCACGACACCCGTGCCAAAGGTCTTATGAATCGCCGTATCCCCCACGCTGAAGTGCAGCCCAGACCGTCTCGCCGGGGCGGCGGCACGCTCAAAACGTCTGCCGGCGGTACCGCCGGCAGACGCACTGTACGGCCGGCTGACAGGTTTAGACTGCCCGCCATATTCCGCCCTTTCCGAACGGCTTCCGGAATATGGGTAAGCAGAGGAAAAGCCATCGGACAGCGCTGAGGAAAAATCGACCAGTTCATTCGGAATCTCCTTGGCAAAACGCGATTTTGGGTTCCGCGAGGTCATGCCGAACATCAGGCGGGAATTGGCCATAGTGATGTTCAGCTCCTCCTTGGCCCGCGTGATACCGACATAGGCAAGCCTCCGTTCCTCCTCCACCTCCTCCGGCACATAGACGGACTGACTTCCGGGAAAGATGCCCTCCTCCATGCCGGGAATAAAGACGACGGGGAACTCGAGCCCCTTGGAGGAGTGGAGCGTCATCATCAGCACGGCGTCGGCCGTAGCGTCGTAATTGTCAATGTCGGTCATCAGGGAGACCTCCTCCAGGAATCCCACCAGATCGCCCTGCGGATTCTCCTCGCTATAGCGCTGGAGATTGGAGGAGAGCTCCTGGATGTTCTCCAGCCTGTTCTGATACGTCTCCTCATCCAGCTTGAGCGCATCCAGATAGCCGCTCTCACGCATGACCAGCTCAAAGAACTCATGCAGCGGCATGTCGCCCATCTGGCGCTCAAACCCCTCGATCATCGCGGCAAATGCCTTCATTTTGGAAGCTGAACGCGAGAGGCGTTCATACTGGTCCGCCGTTTTAAGCACCTCAAAAAGATCAATGCCGACCCCTTCGGAAATTTCCACCGCGGTACGCAGGCTGGTCTCCCCGATGCCGCGCTTGGGCTCGTTGATAATCCGGCGCAGCCGCACTGCATCCCCATGGTTGACAATTACACAGAGATAGGCAATCGCGTCCTTGACCTCTTTTCGATCATAGAACTTGTGCCCGCCGATCATGCGGTAGGAGACACCGGAACGGACAAACGCCTGCTCAATGGCGCTCGACTGCGCGTTCATCCTGTAGAGAACGGCGTGATCGCTCCACCGTCTCCCGCGGGCCACATTGTTGAGGATCGTCTGGGTAATGTAGGCAGCCTCATCCCGCTCATCCTGTGAGACGTGGACACAGATCTTCCTTCCGGCACCGTTGGCCGTCCACAGATTTTTACCCATGCGGCCGCTGTTGTTGGCGATCACTGCGTTGGCCGCATCCAGAATATTCTGCGTGGAGCGGTAATTCTGCTCCAGGCGGATGACCTTGGCATCCGGATACTGGTTCTCAAAGTCCAAAATATTCTCAATGGTGGCACCGCGGAACTTATAAATACTTTGATCGTCGTCACCTACGACGCAAAAATTCCGGTACTTGGCAGCGAGCATGCTGACCAGAACATACTGGGCATGGTTGGTATCCTGATACTCGTCCACCATGATATATCGGAATCTGTCGCTGTACTTTTGCAGCAGGTCATTATTTTGCCGGAACAGCCGGACCGTATTGACGATGATATCGTCAAAATCCATCGCATCCGCAGCATAGAGCTTTTTCTGATACAGCTCATACGCCTGTGCGACACTGCGGCCCAGAATATCCCCGCTGTTCATCTGCATGTACTCCTCAGGCGAGATCAGGCTGTCCTTGGCGTTGCTGATTTTATTCAGGATCACCTTATGGCTCAGATGGCGGTCATCAATCCCGAGCGCCCGCTGGCACTCCTTCATAACCCGGCGGGAGTCATCCGTATCATAGATCGTAAAGTGGCTTGAATAGCCAAGAGCCATGCCCTCCCGCCGCAGGATCCGGGCGCACATGGCGTGGAAGGTGCCGGCCCAGATATCATTGGCGTCCTCCGGGCCAAGCATGTTTTCCAGCCGCTCCTTTAACTCCGTGGCCGCCTTATTGGTGAAGGTGATCGCCAGGATCTGCCAGGGGCGCACAGCGGAGACGACTAGTGGGATATCATCAATTTCCGTCTCCTTCCCCTGCACATACGCCTCCAGCCTGCTCAGCTGCTCATGCGTGTATTCATAGAAAACTTCATCGCTGTTGTATGCATCGCCGTAGCGGATCATATTGGCGATCCTGTTGACGAGCACGGTTGTCTTGCCGCTCCCGGCCCCCGCAAGGACGAGCAGTGGCCCGTTGATGGCAAAGACGGCCTGTTTCTGCCTGTCATTCATCCTACCGAATTTTTTACCGATAACCGCCCTGCGCAGGCGAACAAATTCTGCGTTTGTCAAAAAAATACCCCTTATCCTGAAAATACTTCATCCGTTCCTGCGCCGCACGATGGCCCCCGGCTCAACTGAAAAATCACAGTCGAAGGAGGCCTCCATCATGGGGTGGGGCGCACATTCGACGGCGTTCCCCTCCCCATCCTGCAACCGGTGGACGGTTATGGAAAACGGCGGCCTTCCGTGTGGGAGGATCTCCAACTCCTCCCCATCAAAGAACCGATTGCGCTGTGTTACAAAGCAGCGCCCCTCCTCACACCGCTCTACGACAGCTGCAACCTGCCACCCGCGGATATAGCCGGGGTGATCGTGAATCTGAGCACGGATGAGCGGGCTATCAAAATAATAGCCGGTGCAGTAGGTGCGGTGGCTCACCTTTTCCAGCTCCTCCACGATCCAGCGCGGCGTCCTGAAGTCAGGAGAGGGGGCCTGGCGGTAGGCATCCAGTGCACAGCGGTAAGCGTTGGTTACCACGGCGGTATAATAGGATGCCTTTGCCCGCCCCTCGATCTTCAGGCTGGAAATTCCCGACTCAACCAGTTCCGGAATATGTTCAATCATGCACAGGTCCCGGGAGCTGAGGATATACGTCCCCTCACCGTCCTCTTCGACCGGTAGGTACTCCCCTTCCCGTGTCGATTCCATCAGTGCATACTTCCATCGGCATGGCTGGGCACAGTCCCCGCGGTTTGCATCGCGCCCCGTAAAGTACGAGGAGAGCAGGCACCTCCCGGAAAAAGAGACACACATAGAACCGTGGACAAAGCATTCCACTTCCGCCCCACCCGGCAGCGCAGCAGCTATTTGTCGAATCTCTTCGATCGGCAGTTCCCGGGCGAGCACAATACGTTTTGCACCCATACCGACGAGGACGGAAGCGGCCAGAGAATTGGTCACCCCCTCCTGGGTGGAGATATGGATCTCCATTTCCGGTACTGTACGGCGCGCCAGCTCCAGCGCCGCCAGATCCGTGAGAATCAGAGCATCTACCCCGCACTGCTGTGCCTGCCTGAAAAAATCCGGCAGCGCGTCAAGATCACCGTTGTGCATGAGGATATTGCAGGTCAGATATACCCTTACGCCGCGGCGGTGGGCATAGCGTACGCCGAGCGCAAGGGTATCGCGATCAAAATTTTTAGGGGAGGAACGCATTCCGAACCGCTCAGCACCGAGATAGACCGCATCTGCGCCAAAATCCACGGCGGCCCGGAGGCTCTCAAAATCGCCCGCCGGAGCGAGCAGCTCCGGCAGGACTGGTGTGTATTTATCCATTGGAACCACCGCTGTTTGCCTTGGCCTGATTGGCCTCGTGCTCCTGATCCGTTCTGGCCAGCCACATCTTGCCATTGCTGTCATGGTAGAAGTAATAGTATGGGCTGTTCTCTGTCGGATAGAGGGCGGCTTTGATTGCGTTAAGGCTCGGATTGCAAATCGGCCCCTTGGGCAAGCCCAGACAGGCCCCATTGTAAGTGTTGTAAGAGCGCTCATAGAGACTCTTCTGCGCATCGTCCGTCAGATTGGGCTCAATATAATTATAGTAATAATAGGAGGTGGAATCCATCTGGAGCAGCGGATACTCAACCGGATTCTTCAGACGGTTGTGGATGACCGCTGAGACATCGGCCATCTGATCCGCACTGCCGGCCTCACGCTCAATGATGGAGGCAATCACCATGATCTGATCCCAGGTGTAGCCGAGCTCCTGTGCGCGATTGATATCCAGCGTGGCGATCATTTCCTCATACCGATCAAGGAATTTCTTGATGACGTCATTCGGGTTGCTGTCCGCGTAAAAGCGGTATGTGTCCGGGAACAGATATCCCTCCAGCAGATAATAGCGGCCGTTCTGGTCCTCCTCAGCAAGAGCGGCAATGAACGGATAGCTGCTGAAATCGGTATTGGCAATGGTGTCATACAGATCCTCCGCAGAGCAGACCCCCATCTCATTGAGGCGCTCAATAATCTGATCAAGCGTCCAGCCCTCCGGGATGGTGACCTCCTTCTCCTCGGCGGTCTTTGGCTTAGCCTTGAAGAGATAGAGCATTTCCTCTACGCCGATATTGGTATCCACCGTGTACACACCGCCGACGTAGTTGTCCTCATAGCCGCGGATTTTGGCAAACAACTTGCAAAAAATGCCGTTCTGAACCAATCCATTATCCTGAAGAATATCAATAATTTGCGAGGTGGTGGCTCCTTCGGGTATTTCCACGCGCACGGAATCCTCATTCACGCCGATTGCAAGAACATCCCGGATGCAGAAAATAGCATACACGGAGAGCAGAACGGCGACGAGCAGCGCCACAAGGCCGGAAAGGATCAGAATTCGCTTACGAGCAATCCGCTGCGCCGGTGAAGGGGCAGCTTTTTTGCTGCCTGAAGGCGCAGTCCGGCGCTTGATGCCATAGCGGGCGGCGGGCCGTTTCACCGTAGCGTCGGATTGCCTTTTTTTCGCGGCATCGGAACGCACCGGGGGCACCTGGCGCGTGTGATATTTCTCCATATCGACCGGATCGTCAAAAGCGGAACGCAGGGCGTCGTAGGGATCCTGACGCCCCTCTGTGCTGTGACTTCGATAATTCTTGTCCGCCATTCGTTCTCCTCCATATCAATCAGGTAAAATGAGCCCATCGGGCGTCGCGACGCCGTGTACGGGCTTGTCCGTCTCCTCCCGCGGGATTGAGTCCACAATCTGCTGCGTAAAACAGTACCCAAGCGCCGTTCCGGAAAAGGTGCTGAGAAAACGGTCATAGTATCCGCCGCCGTACCCAATCCGGTAACCGTCTCCGGAAAAGGCGAGACCGGGGACGATGCACAGTCCTCCCTCCTCTGTAAGGGGTTCGCAGCCCTCTGAAGGCTCCGAAATCCCATACAGACCCGGAAGCAGATCATGCACGGGGTCACAGACGCGGTAAAAGGCCATATGGCCCCTCCGGGAGGGATCGCAACGCGGAAGAAACAGCCGCTTGCCATCCAGAAGTGCCCGCCGGATCACGGGAAAGGTACTGAGCTCATCCCTGTAAGATACATATATTAAAATTTTATCAGATTTTTGGTAGAAATCAAGCTCAAAAACGTGTTTTGCAGCGGCTTCAGCCAAAATTCCCCGTTTTTCCTGGGGAATTTCACGCCTGATCCGGCGAAATTTGTCGCGCAGCGCGCACTTTTCCTGCACAGTCCCCATCAGCGTATGTACTGCATGGAGGCGAGTACCTGCGCAGCCTTTTCCGCACCGACAAATTCAGCGGCGATCCGCTCCCCGAACTCCAGCGCAGCTCCGGCGCCCTTGGCCGTAATGATATTCCCATCCCGGCAGACTGGTTCTGTTCCCAGCCGTGCACCGTCCAAAGCCTCCTCAAATCCCGGGAAACAGACGGCCGTTTTGCCGCGCAACAGGCCCATCTCGCCGAGAATACTCGGCGCGGCGCAGATGGCGGCCACAATACGCCCGCAGGCATTGGCTGTGCGCACGGCAGCCAGCACCGCGTTATTCTTTTTCAGGTTCAGCGTGCCGGGCATCCCACCCGGCAGCAGGACGGCCTGCGCATGCTCGGCATCCACCTGCTCTAAAGTGCAGTCACAGACAACCGGAATCCCGTGCGCTCCTGTCACCGTACTCCCGGTAACGCCGACTGTCTTTACCTCAAGCCCGCACCGCCGCAGGACATCCAGCGGCGCGATGGCCTCCACTTCCTCAAAACCCTCTGCCAGAAAAATATAGATCATTTTCAATCGCTCCTTTATCCAAGAGTCAGGCCGATGTACGGCTTGTCCGCCGGACCGGCTGTAAAATTGTGATCATCCGTCAGCGGCAGGATCATCCCCCGTGCCCGGACAGCCGTTTCATCATCCCCTGCACGCGGGGGGCGGATAATCCTGTATTCGGCCGCGCGCACGGAATGCTGCAGCGCCGAGCGCAGCTCCTCCTCCCGATCCGGGCGGGCAATCCACTCGTCCACGCAGCAGAGATCACCCTCACGATGATACAGGACGTACCCCGCGCGAGTAAACAGGATCTCCCCGCCGGTAAAAAGATGCTCGTGCACCGCATAGCAGAATTCTCTACCGTGCCACATCAGTCCGCCGCACTGACGGAGAGCCTCCCGCCGCATCCGCTCCATTTCCGGGATATCTACCGGCAGCACCGCTGCTGCCGGTCCGGTGTGCTCCGAAACGCGAAAAGATTCGTACGCTCCATAAAAAGCGGTTTTAAAGCCAGACCTGCCGTAATACCCGAACAAACTCTCCTCCGCCGGCACCAGCACAATGGAATGGAAGCCGGCGCTGCGGCAGAAATCGGCAGCGAACCGGATCATGCCCCCCATGATACCGCGCGAGCGATACTGCGGAAGGGTGGCGGCAGCATAGAGATAGGCCGCACGGTTCTCCTGCCCCTGAAAGCATACGGATGACTCCAGCAGGAAGAGCATTGCGCAGACTTGCCCATCCTCTTCGGCTACTATGGTGCTGGCCGGAACAAAGGCATTGCGGAAAAAGAAATCAATATACGGTTCCCCATCGCCGAAGCACTCCGACCAGATCTGCTTCAGCCGGTCCACATCTGCAGCGCAGGCTATCCGGATCATCCCAGATCCTCCCGATAATAGGCAAGATGCTTCTCAAGCAGGATCTCAGGATAATAGGAGAGCTTTGCCTTGCGCAGGCCCTCGTCACCCGTATCCTCCTCCCGGTTGATATACCGATAACCGGAGAGCTCATTGCGTGCAAATTCATTATTGATGATCGGATAGGCGCCGCGCACGGAGGAAAACGCCTTTTCAATATGCGTACAGAAGCAATCGTCATTGATCGGCTCACCAATCGTATAGGCGACTACGCCGTCCTGTGTCCGGATCAGGCCGCCGACCAGGCCGAGTTCCCAGAAATGGTTGAACGCATGGTTGACAGCGCGCTGCTCCGTGGCGATCTCCTCGGGCTTACGTTCACTGTTGAGCGCCTCCCACTCCTCATTCATCCGGCGGCATTCCTCAATGTTTTCCGGTGTGATGCGCTCATACTGCCAGTCAAAATTCTTTTTAAAGTAGGAGATATGATTTCGCTTGCCGTGGTACTTTTTGCCGGAGAGATCAATCAGGTCACGGGAAGAATAGATATAGTCAAAATCATCCCTGGACGCCTCATAGGTGAATTTCCCAGGATATACCTCATTCAGATAGGCAATCCCCTCCGGTGTTACACCGTGCATGATAAAGGGGATCCCCCTTTGCCCCGCGTCAGCGCGGATGGCCTCAATCGCCTCCCGCCGGTCTCCGATGCCAGCCGGCATGCAGTAGGTCGCGCGGTGCTCCTCATTGCTGATCGCCAGGGCAAAATCCTGAAAATGGGCGATCTTGGTCCCGAATACGCCGCACCACAAGAACATATTGCCAAAGGTGTACTCGCACCCCAGATAACCGGATGCGCGCAGTAGCGGGAGGGACCACCGCCTGTCCTCCATCGTTGGCTTATGAAATTCCAGCATAAATTATAACTCCTTTGACACTGCGGAGAAGATCTCGTCACTGATCTCCTCAATTGTTCTCGGCTTGCCGCCGTTCGCGCAGCGGATGACACGCCAGCCCCAATGCCGTGCAGCAAACGAAGCAGTCGCGCGGCACTGGTTGAGATATTCCACGTTGCACTCATGGACATCCTTCCGGACATCATCCCCACCATAGCGCTGAGTCATCAGCTGTTGTGAAATCTCCACAGGCATATCCAGATAAAAGACGAGGTCAGGACGCGGGATGCCATTTTTGACATATTCCAGATCCTCAATCCACTCGAGGAAGGCCTTCCATTCAGATGCGGGCAGCTTTCCCATCTGGTGGACGGCATTTGAAGTGGCATAGCGATCGGCGAGGATCAGTTTCCCATCCCGATAATCCTGCCCCCAGTGGCGCTGATAGCTTGCATAGCGGTCCACCGCATAGAAAAGGGAGGCCGCATAGGCGTTGACATCCTCCGCTTGCGCGCCAAACTCTCCATTCAGATACATTTTCACCAATGTGCTGGATGGATCCTCATAGTCGGGCAGCTTGATCCTGCGGCATTCCCGGCCCGATTCGCTCATCCGCCGCATCAGGCAGTCAATCTGCGTTGATTTTCCGCTGCCGTCAAGCCCTTCAAGGACAACCAGTTTACCGTGCATGTGTGAACACATCCTCCCGTTTAATAGTAATATTATACCATTTATTCCTTTTTAATCAAGCAGCTTCTCGCGGAGAGCAGCACACAATTGATATTGGATTGCAAATATGGTAAAATGATGTCAAATCCTTAGGAGGTATGGGAGAATGAACGAAATCCGCTCAACAGTTAAAATTGTCGGTCACACCGACTGCGGAGAGGCCATCTGTGCAGCCGGCGGACGCATTTCCACCCTCAGCGGAAATGCAACCGAGATTCTGGAGAAATCCGGCGATCCGCAAAAGAATGCCGCCCTGATCGGGAAAGTGGCCGCGTCCGGCCACACCTCCGTCATTGAGCACATCAGCTTTAATCTGGCGTTCACCAATGTCTCCGTGCTGGTGGAGCAGTTTATGATTGAGTTCCGCCTGGCCTCCTTCACCGTAAAATCGCGCCGGTATGTGGATTTTTCCGACGCGGGATTTTTCACCCCGGAAATTGCGGATGCACAGGAGCGTGAAAAGTTCATCCGGGTGATGCGTGAGCGCTTTGACGATTATGCGCGCCTAACGGAACTGGGAATCCCCAAGGAAGATGCGCGTTTTGTGCTCCCCTACTGCTTTTACAGCAATTTTCTGTGCACCCTCAACGGACGCGAGCTTTACCACGTCTTAGAGACGATGCTCTTTGGCCGTGGGGCAGCGTACCCCGAGATCAAAAAGCTCGGTGAGGAGCTGCTTGCACAGGCCTCAGAGATTGCCCCGGGCGTATTCGGCGGATTCCTGAACTGCCGTCATACCGTGTGCGATGTTCCTGTTGCAGTCCCCACCGGTATAGCCGACGCCCGTACCGATGTAAAACAGGCCCGGACAGAGCTGCTCGCCGCCACACCGGACCCGGAACAGATCGTTGCGCGCACAGCGCTGATTGAGACGGGCCTTTGCAGCGCCTCGGAAATCGAGCGTCTGATCGCTGATAAGGAGATCGTGAAGCAGATCCTTGCCTCCGTGGTGGAGTCAGACCGCCCCCGTGCGTTGGAAAACGTCAGCTTTACCTTCCGGATCAACGGGCTCTCTCTCTCCGGGATTACACACCTGGTACGGCACCGCATGCAGTCGGTCCAGATCCCGCCGCTGAAGAGCGGACGGCCGGAGGCGTACATCATTCCGCCGTCCGTCCAGGCGAATGCGCAGGCACTGGAAATTTATACGCAGGCATTCCGCCGTGCCGCAGACTATCACCGGAGTGCGCCGGAGGAAGTCCGGGCTTATGCACTTTTAAGCGGAAATACACTCGATGTGGTCACGACGATGAACGCACGTGAGCTTCTCCTGTTCCTGCGGCTGCGCACATGTAACCGTGCCCAGTGGGAGATCCGTGCCTACGCTGTAGAAATGCTGATGGGCCTGCGGGCCGCTGCGCCGCTCCTCTTCTCCCACTACGGACCCAGCTGCTGTGTGATGGATCACTGCCCGGAGGGGCGCCTTACCTGTGGGAAAATTCAGGAGGTCCGCCAAAAATTCCGGGGTGATTACCGATAAACCCCATGATTTTGTCAGGGGCTGAAAAAATTACCGCTCTCATTATAATGAGCGATACTGTTCCAAAATTCGGACAGCCGCCATGTTTTTCAGAAACATGGCGGCTGAAATCTTTTGTCTTTAATGATAAGCTTGCGTGACCGAACGGTCACCTGGCACTTTTGATTCATTCTGCCAATTGAAAGGATACTTCTGTACGCCCCTGACCGACGGCTTCTGCCAGGCCGGCGGCATTCTCCAGATAGCCAAGAGGCGTGTAACTGTAAGATGTGGAAAACGTTTGATAAAAAAGCACCAGGCAGTCGGAACCATACAGCATCAAGTCGCCGGACCGGATCTGTGCAGACCGCTGAGGATCAGCTGGCAGAGCTTCATCCAAATAATAATACTTTTCATTGCCGTTAAGCTCGCTCATGCTGAGCGTCAGGGGCAGCCTCTGTACAAATGCTCTGGCAGCCTCATTATCATACAGTCTGGCGGAAAAGATTTTGCCGCCCACTGTGATTTGAAGATTCATCCTAAAATCATCCGCTTTCTGCGCATCGGTATCAGACGGGGGTTCAGCAATGATCTGCGCGCCCTGCCCTGTGCTCTGTGGATCCTCGGGCTGTTTCCCGGACATTTCGGATTCCGAACCACTGCAGGCTGTCAGCGAGATCAGCGCAATTCCCACAAGAAAAGATATCATTGCCTTTTTCACTTCAATCACTTCCCGGCTTGATTCAGAACTTTATGCGCAGGCGCAGGATTTGCCCACCTCTTTTATTGTGCCTGTATCCCGAATGATAACCTCACCCTTCGCGTTTTCGTCATCCAGGATTAATTCACCCACTGTCGGCACCATAATATGGCCTGCATAGGGATTTTTAATACTGAGGACCGGGGTCAGGATTGTGGCCTCCACCTCCGATTTTTCAAAGGCGAGGTCCGTATCGATCATTTCGCAATTGATCAGCTTCAAATTTTTGCAGTAGCAAAGCGGCTGTGTTCCGATGATTTTACAGTTTTCAAAGGTGACGTTCTCACAGTACCAGGCCAGATACTCGCCTTTGACAATGCTGTTTTTTACTGTTACATGTTTGGCGTGCCAGAAGGCATCCTTGGTGTCAAACACGCAGTTCTCAAAGACGGAGTCCTCAATGTACTGGAAGGAATACTTCCCCTTCAACTGGACGTTTTGGAAAGTCAGGTGATCCGCACGCATCATGAAGTATTCGCTGCCAGCCGTGCAGTTTTCCATCCGCATGCCGCGCACCGACCAGCCGAATTCCGGCGAGAGGATCTCACAATCGCGCATGGCAACTTCACTGCATTCGCGCAGCGCTTTGATCCCGTGCAGCTTGGTGCCTGTCATTTGAATATGATCGGAATACCAGAGCGCCGCCCGGCAGAACTCAGTCATTTCCGAGCCGTTGATTTTAAGTCCGTGGTCATGCCAGAAGGGGTAGCGCAGATTAAAGTAACAGTGATCCACCTGAATATCCGCGCATTCCTTAAAGGCACTTTCTCCGTCGGCGGGGCCGTCAAAAATGCAGTCTTTTACCAAAATATCCTTACTCCCGTACAGGGCACGTTCCGCATCAAAGGTCTGATTCTGAATAATTCTCATTGAAAAGCCTCCATTATATATCAGATGAAAAATCACGTTTTAATTTTATTTTTCCGGATCTGGTAGACCAGATAATCCAAACAATCGATCCTTTTTTCTTCCTGATGCACACGGCTGAGGAGTGACTGCCTGTGGTCGGACAGAAGCCGGAGCTGCCGGTCCACTTCCCCACTCTCCATACAGCTCAAAAAGGCGGAGATTGTGTCAGGATCACATCCGGCATCCTTTAAATTCTGAATTACTGCCTGTGTTTCCTGGATGTTCATGCTGTTCATCACGCTCCTCTGTGCGTATGATCTCTGTTTGCCGCAATTCTATTATATGACCAACCGCACACAATATCAAATACCTATATTTAATACGGATTCATAGGTATAAACTATTTTTGTTTTTTGAAATGAAAACAAAATATAGATTTAAATTATTGGGTCTAACGTTGTATAGTTGCAGACTATATTATTTCGTGCTATACTGGGGACCGGAGGCGATCGTATGGAATTACGGGTCCTGCAATATTTTCTGGCGGTGGCGCGGGAACAGAGCATCTCTGCGGCAGCTCAATCCCTGCACCTCTCCCAGCCTACACTGTCCACCCAACTCAAAGCGCTGGAGCAGGAATTGGGAAAGCAGCTGCTGATCCGCGGATCAAAGGGCTCGCGAAAAGTGACCCTGACCGAAGAGGGAATGATCCTGCGCAAGCGCGCGGAGGAAATTCTTGATTTAGTTCAAAAAGCAGAGCATGAAATTTCACTCTCGTCCGATGCCATTGCCGGAGACGTGTGCATCGGCGCGGGAGAGTCGCAGGCCATCCGCCTGTTTGCAAAGGCCGCAAAGGAACTGCGCACCGCCTATCCGGATATTCATTATCATATTTTCAGCGGAAATTCTGTCTATGTAATGGAGCAGCTTGAAAAGGGACTGATTGACTTCGGTCTTGTATATGGTCCCGTGGATTCAACAAAGTATGAAGCCCTGAGCATACCGGTTAAAGACCTCTGGGGGGTCCTGATGCGCAAGGATGATCCTCTTGCTGAAAAGGAGGCCATACAGGCGGAGGATCTGTGGGATAAACCGCTGATTCTCTCCAACCAGAAAAGCGACGGCTGGCCCCTCACCACCTGGCTGAAACGGGATCCGGGCCGGCTCAACATTGTGTCCACGTATAATTTGCTGTTCAATGCCTCCCTGCTGACCAGTGAGGGCTTTGGCTACACGCTCTGTTTTGACCGCCTGATCAACACAACCGGGGACAGCGATCTGTGCTTCCGCCCCCTCTCGCCAAGGCTGGAGTCTGCTGCCTCCATTGTCTGGAAAAAGTATCAGATCCTCTCCAAGGCGGCGGAAAAGTTCTTGCAGCAGCTGGGGCATATCTTTGAATCGGCCTGATCCTCCAGCTCGGTTTATCTCCAATTCATCATTCGATTTGTTAAAAAGCGGCGGCACCCGAAACGGATGCCGCCGCTTACTGATACGGTAAGTGTATATGGAATAATCTCTCAGTTGCCGCACTCAATGCTGATATCGTTGAACACATCCAGCAGCGCGTCGATATTGGTCTCCGCCTTTTCCTGGCCGGCGATATCGCGGACACACTGCCCCTCGTGGAGCATTACCAGACGGCTGCCGTACTCTACGGCAAAACGCAGGTTATGGGTGACCATCAGGGTGGTGATGTGTTTTTCCTCGATCAGCTTCCGGGTCAGGTCCATGACCGTCCGGGAGGACTTGGGATCGAGCGCTGCCGTGTGCTCGTCAAGCAGCAGCAGGTCGATATCCGTCATGTTCGCGATAATCAGCGCGAGAGCCTGACGCTGACCGCCCGACAGCGTGCCCACTTTGGCGTTTAGCCGGTTTTCAAGCCCCATGGAGCAGGCGGACAGAAGTTCCTGATAATAAACCGTGCGCTTTTTGCTCACAGCCGGCGTCAGACCGAACGGCCTGTTCTTGGAGTCCGCAAGCGCCATATTTTCCAGGATTGTCAAATCGGCACAGCTCCCCTTCTGCGGGTCCTGAAAAACGCGGCCGATATGTCTGGCACGCCGGAACTCCCGCTGCCGGGTGAGATCCTTCCCCTCAAAGAGGATCCTGCCGCTGTCCGGGGTGAGCGATCCGGAGATCAGGTTCAGCAAAGTCGTCTTTCCTGAGCCGTTGGAGCCGACAATAGAGACGAACTCCCCCTTTTCAACAGAAAAATTAAAGTGGTCAAACACCTTGTGTTCATCCGGTGTGCCTTTCCCGAAGGAGACCGTAACATCCTCAATCTTCAGCAATTTCAGCACCCCTTTTCTTGTTCATCAATCTGCCGGCCACGAGAGCGACGGTGAAGAGGACCGCCATGAGCAGTTTCAGATATTCCGTCGGCAAGCCGAGCGCCAGAGCAACGGAAAGGCAGGCCTTATAGATCACCGCGCCGATGATGACCTTCGTCGTATCCTTCATGAAGCGCACCTTGCGGAACAGGCTGGTACCGATGATGACGGAAGCCAGACCAATCACCACCATGCCCGTGCCCATCTGCAGGTCCGCCGACCCCTTCTGCTGCGCAATCAGGGACCCTGCCAGCGCAGCAAAGCCATTGCCGATCGCCAGACCGAGGATTTTCATCATGCCGGGGTCCTTCCCCAGCATTTTGACGTACTGCTGATTGTTACCGGCAGCGCGCAGCAGCAGCCCGGACTTGGTCTTGAGGTACAGGTCCATCACGATCTTAAACAGCAGGACGAGGACAATCAGAAGAATCACGGCGCGCAGCTGATAGGATCCGATATACTGCGGAATCACGCTGGCCGGTGCGGTGTTGAAGATCGTCTCCCCGTTGAAGAACGAGGCGATGGACATTCCGTCCGTACCCGCCATCATAATGACCAGATTGATGGACAGCAGGGCCGTCATCACCAGAATTCCGCATAGCAGCGGGCGGATCTTAAGCTTGACATTCAGAAGGCCTGTGATGCTCCCGGCAACAGCGCCCGCCGCAAAGGATACAACACAGCAGATCCACGGATTGACCCCGGACAGAATCATTACGCCGGTCAGCACGGCGCCGAGCGGAACCGTGCCGTCCACGGACAGGTCCGGAAAATCAAGAATGCTGAATGTGATATAGACGCCCAGTGCCAGAACGGCATACATCATGCCCTCCTCCAGCGTCACCTTGAGGATATTGAAAAGTTCCAATCCTCACACCTCCGTAAAAATCAGGGAATACGGCGGGTGAAGCCCGCCGCACCCTGTCTGTTTCATATAGCCCGATTACTGCTGATTGGTCTCAACCCGTTCCGCAGAGTCATATTCCGCCGGAATCGTGATATTAAAACTGGCCGCAACAGCCTCATTTACAACGGGAGTGGGATTTTCAATGCTCTCGACCGGGATGGAGCCGGCATTTGTGCCGCCGAGGATCTTCCCAACCATGGCACCCGTCTGGTTCCCGAGTGCGACATAATCGAGCCCTTCGGAGGCAATGCAGCCGTTCTTGACCTGCTCAATCTCCGATCCGTAGACCGGAATGCCTGCCTCGTTGGCGCGTGCAAGAACGGTCTGGAGATTGGTCACCACGTTGTTATCCGTAAAATTGTTGATGCAGTCCACCTGGGAGGCCAGCGTTGCAGCCGCCTGCGGGATATCCGAGGCGTTCTGGACCCCGGTCGCCACGATCTCAAATCCGTATTTGGGTGCGAGCTCCCTGAATTTTTCCAGATGGGAGAGGGAATTGGACTCGTTCGTCGTGTAGAGGACGCCGATCTTTGTGGCATCCGGCTGGAGCGCGCGGATCATCTGCATCTGCTGCTCCAGCGGCAGGAAATCGGATGTGCCTGTGCAGTTGCCGCCGGGGGCATTCATATCCGCCACGAGACCCGCCTCCACAGGGTCGGACACCGCGCAGAAGACCACCTGAGTGCTCGTACCCTGCGCCTTGCCATAAGCGGCCAGCGCGGCGGGCGTCGCAATTCCGACAATCACATCATAATTTTTAGCAACCATGTTGGCGGCCAGCTGCTCCGCAGTCTCCGTGGAGTTCTGGGCGTTCTGATAGTCGATCCGGACATTCTCGCCATCCTTGTAACCAGCGGCCTCAATGCCCTGGATCAGGCCGTTATAGCAGTTGTCCAGAGAGGGGTGCGCGGCGTACTGAATAATGCCAACGGTCGGGAGGTCCGTATTTCCTCCGCCATTCCCCGCACAAGCGGCGGCGGTGACGGCAATCATGGCAATGGAGAGGACGGCGGCAAAAATCTTTACAAACTTTTTCATGGTAAAAACTCCTTTTGATAAAATTAAAATGGATTTTAATGGGGAATTTTTATCCACGCCATCGTTCCTTCAGCAATATCATCAGTAACCAGCTCCTGTCAAAAAAAAGTCCCTAAGGCTCTGCTGTAAGCCTTAGGGACAGGATTAACAAACTCCTGCGGTGCCACCCACATTCACCAAAATGGTGCTCTCACCGTGCACGATCATGCACGCCCCGCTGTAACGGTCGGGCTCCGTCTCCCCTACTCAGAAAGCTTTTCGGTTCGCCCTCGTGAGTCCATTCACGCTGCCTATGTCGCCTGCTTGCACCACCCGCAGGCTCTCTGAAGACAATCGGCCGCGCTACTACTCTCACTCGTTGGTTTAATAATTTGTTTTATTATATGCGATCCGAATCGATTTGTCAATACCTGTCAAACGAGTTTTTTCTTATACATAATGTGCGCTCCGACCAGGGAGACGATCAGCCCGATCGGGATCAAAACGCCGATCCCGATATCCCCTTTGAAACCCAGACAGATCAGGATGACCACAATGGGGAGGATGGAGATCTTCCAGTGCTTGGCAAAGTAGGTCGCACCGAGCGCCCCAAACAGTGCTGGGACCACCTGCTGAAAGGCTGTGGCAAAGGGAGAGCCCTCGCCCGTTATGTACGGAAGAACAGGGCTGAACAGCAGTACGCCCAGCGCGATAATGCCCGTGGTTACAATGGAGCTGGTCGCCACGGAGATGGTGGAGATCACTTCCCCCTCCTCCGTATTGCTCTTGACGCCCGCATTCTCCATCGCGTTGAGGGCGCAGGGCATTTTCAGGTTGGTGATGTTTCCGGTCACAAACCCCAGATAGGTGGCCCCCGCCCCCATCATGGGCGAATAGGTGAGCACCTCGACGACTGCGGAAGGATAAAAGATCAACGCGATCGGCGCCAGCCCCTTTAAAATCACTTCCGCCTGCGGCCAGACTCCGAGATAGGCGCTGATGGAGATCGGAATCATCAGCATGACGAGCAGCGCCGCGACAGTCCAGATTCTGCCGTAAAGATGGACACTGTCCATATAATTCTTCGCGAGCATCTCAACCCCTCCATTCTATAAACGCAATCTCCGGCGGCAGGACGGCGGAGGCGAGCATCACGACCCCCATCGCCATAAACATGCTCAGGGGCATGGTAAACGGCTCAAATTTGCGCCATTGGAACTTTTTACAGAGCCATTGGAGCAGGAGCATAAAGAGTGTGGAGCTGACCAGAGCGATTATGCTCATCACGCCGGCGCCATCCCCCTGTACCGAGGCATCTCCGCTGCCAAGAATCGCGCGCCCGATAAAGGCTGAGATCAGTCCGATAAAGGCCGCGGCAGCCATCGTATCGCCCCACTTTGTGTCCTTGGAGACGACCTTGCCGACGCTTTTTTGGATTTTTTTCAGCAGAAACGGGACGAGGACAAGCGGCAGGATACTGCCGAGTGTCATGACCCAGGCTGCGGCGGAAAAAGCCTCCGGGCTTGTGACCTCCTGTGTGAGGCCTCCGGTACCGCCCGTGGCCTCAATCGCCGCCTCCGCGGCCGGGACCTCATACTGGATGGCCCCGATGACGCTCAGGCGGATCCACGGCAGCACGATCCCGAGTGCGCCCGCGAGTGTGAGTACCGTGGCCAGAACAGCGAGCGCCGGAGCGATCGTGAACACTGCGGACGACGTGATGGCCGTGCGGAGCTTCTCTTTGCTCATGCCGAGCTGGCGGCCACGCCGGTAAGCACGGATCAGGAAAAAGAGCGATTCCGCGATCACAAATGCAACAATGGCCAAGCCGAGCAGGTACATGAACGTACTGGTTTTAAAATCCCCCATAGACATGCCCTCCTATTTCTTTTATCACCGGTCACAGCCGGTGCAGCACACAGACGATACCGCCCGCGGTGATATCGATGATCCCGTAGCTTCCCTCGCGGACCGAGCCGGGATTCATCAAATAGATCCCCTCCTCATAACGTGTAACGGGTGTGTGCGTATGGCCGTATACTGCAATGTCCGCCCCATTGCTCTTCGCGGCGGAAAGCAGGTGATAATCCGTCCCCTTTACGCCATATGTATGGCCGTGTGCCAGAAAGATCCGCTTCCCTCCCAGCTCAACCAGCCGCTCGGCCGGTTCCGTGGCGGAAAAGTCGTTATTCCCCCGCACACAGGTAAAAGAAAGCTCCGGGAAATGACTGCGCACATATTCAATGTCCCGCAGACCGTCCCCCAGAAAGAGCACATCGCGCGCAGACGGCTGCTGCGCGATCGCCCGAAAAAGGCCGGACTCAAATCCGTGCGAATCGGAAAGCACCAGAATCCTCATTCATACTTCTCCCATCAGCAGCATATTTATATTATAACCGCACTTTGAGGTGATTTCAATGCAAAACAGACAAAATATTGACCCCCAAAAGGTCTCCGAACTGCTGAAAAAGCTGAAAATCGACCCCGCCTCCTCCGATTCCAAGGCAATGGAGCAGGCTGTTGAAAAAAGCCTGAGCCCGGAGCAGAGCGCGCTGTTCCACAGCATACTGGCGGACCGTGAAAAAACACAGCAAATTTTGGATTCCCCCCAGGCAAAGAAACTGATGAATCTGCTCTTTAAGGAGAAATAGCAATGGACGATCTCGGCTCCCTGCTCTCCTCCCTGACGCCGGAGGACATCGACATGCTCAAGTCCGCTGCCTCCCAGCTTTTGGGAGACGGCCAGACGCATCAGGAGGAGAAACAGCCTCCGGCCCAGCCGCCGCACCAGGATAACAGCGCCCCCGACCTCTCCGCCCTGCTGCGCGCGCTCGGCGCCGCGCCTGCCGCACAGCCAAAACCACCCGCACAGGAGGAGCCGATGATCGATCCAGCGATGATTGCCAACATCGCAAAGATTTTTTCAAGAATGAACTCCATTGACGATAAGCGGACACAGTTTATTGCCGCGCTGAAGCCGCTGCTCAATGAATCCCGGCAGAAGAAGGCCGATCAGGCCATTAAAATGCTCAAGCTGTTTGAACTGCTGCCCATGCTCCGGGAGCAGGGGCTGTTCAATCTTTTCTGATTCAGGGCGGTGAAAACATGGCCAATGAATTTCAGGGATATTCCAACATGATGAATATGCAGGAGCGCGCCGCAGAGCGAGTCCGCCGCATGCAGATGATGGAGGAGGACGCCGCCCGCCGCGCCAACGAGGAGCTGTCCGGCCATAAGGAGAGGCAGCAGGCACAGCGCAAACCGCCGCCTCCGGCTGGAAAATCCCCTGGACAGGAGGGGCAGAACACGCGCCATATCCCGATGCCCGTCGATTATCTGCATCCGGGCGGAAACACGCCGGAATCATCCGGACACGTGAGGCCTGCGGAACGTCCGTCCAGCTCACCCGGCACCCTGCTCGGGGGGGATCAGGACAGCGCCATGCTCCTCGCCCTGATTCTGCTGCTCTCCAGGGAGACCTCCGACCCGGCACTGATTCTGGCACTGATGTACATCATGATCTGAGGGACGGCTGTTGGCCGTCCCTTTCTTGACACCGGGGCGGATCAAGTGTATCATAGAGCAGAATTGAATTTGAGGTGATAAACATGATATACGAATACAGGCCGCACGGCACCTGCTCCCAGAGAATTACGATAGAGCTGGACGGAAACACTATCAAACAGGTCCGCTTTACCGGTGGCTGCCCGGGAAACACGTCCGGGATTTCACGGCTCGTGGCCGGAATGGACGCAAATCAGGTGATTCAATCCCTCCGCGGGACGCGCTGCGGCCACAAACCGACCTCCTGCCCGGATCAGCTCGCGCTGGCGCTGGAGGAGG
This sequence comes from Candidatus Onthovicinus excrementipullorum, assembly GCA_018712345.1. Lineage (GTDB taxonomy): Bacteria > Bacillota > Clostridia > Oscillospirales > Acutalibacteraceae > Onthovicinus > Onthovicinus excrementipullorum. Next base: position 57,611 of record DVHG01000017.1, read on the forward strand.
CTCTTCGGGAGGAGACACATGGATAAGCCCGTGATCCGCCCCTGCCGCCCGTCCGACCAGGGGGCTATCCGGGATATCTGCATCCGCACTGCTACCATCCCGGTACGGACGCAAACCGATTGCCTGTATCTGTGGACCATGTACTGTGACTGCTATACGGAGCAGTTTTCGGAATACTGCTTTGTCGCCGCCGACGCACAGGACAGGCCCGTCGGCTATATCCTGTGCGCCCCTGATTATAAGGCTTATCACACGGTTTTTGTCCGGGAATATTTGCCCCGCCTGCGGCGGAGCTCCATCCTGCGGTACATTGCCGCCGCGGGTGAGGTCCGCTTCCTGCGCCCCTTTGCACGGCAGGGTTATCCCGCCCACATGCACATTGATATTCTGGAGGAATACCAGCGCATGGGGATCGGGACCCGGCTCTTTGGGGAGCTGAAGGATCGGCTGCGCGCGGATGGCATCTACGGCCTGTGTCTGGGTGTTGGCTCCGGGAATGAGAAAGGGATCGCCTTTTATCAAAAGCAGGGGTTCTGTGATCTGCGCCGTATGCCGGGCTCCATTGTGATGGGAATCCGCCCGTAACAAAAACATGATCAGTACAATGATAAAAGAGACCGGGAGACCGGTCTCTTTCTATATGCCGCAAGCTGTCTCTACAAAACATACCTGCCCGGCATTTTTATATTTCCGTCCAATTTATTTTTCCGCAAAGCGCTTCAGCGGTGTAAAATCAATCTCCTCAGACGGCCCAATGACATTCAGAAGCATCTGGGCGATCTTCCGGCAGCCACCGGATCGGTTGCTCTCAATATTGATCGGAATGACCGGGTCATGGACGCTCAGGCGGACCAGGAACCAGCCGTCCCCGTCTTCCGGACCGAAAGAAACGCGAATTCCCTCGTGATTGTCCGGGGCAATGTGATATCGGTCATCCTTTTCACAGCCGGCGGTAATCTGCGCGATCAGGCGGTTTCCGGCCGCGCGGAAATCCTCCGCCGTGATATTCAGGCGAATCTCTTGACACTCAGCCGGTTCTTTCAATGTGGCAATCAGATCGTCCAGACTTTTCCCCTCGCGCCCGAGCTGGGCCAGCTTGACGATCAATTTTGTCACCAGGTAGGCTCCGTCGTCCAGGAAATAGTTCTCTCGCAGTGCCGCATGGCCCGAGGTCTCCATCGCCAGCGGACAATCGATCCCCTCCAGATTCAGGCGGATGGCCTCATTAATTACGTTCCGGTAGCCGCGCTTAAAGCGGTGGTGGACACCGCCGAGATCGTGCTCGATAAATTTCTTCAGCCCGTCGGAAGTGGTGGAGTCGGTCACGATTGTAGCACCCCGAACCCCTTCCGTCGCGATGCGGGATGCGAGCGCAATGAAACGGTTCTTGTTGATCTCGTTGCCCTGCGCGTCGACACATGCGGCCCGATCCACATCCGTATCAAAAATGACGCCGAAGTCCGCGTGGTTCTCCGTGACGGCACGGCTGATGCTCGCCATAGCCTGTGCGTTCTCCGGATTTGGAACATGGTTCGGGAACATTCCGTCCGGCTCCAGAAAAACGCTTCCGCTGATATCCGCCCCGAGCGGAAGCAGGACCTTCTCCGCGTAGAAACCGCCGACGCCGTTGCCCGCATCCACCACAATGTGGAAGCCGCGGAGCGGACGCTGGAAGTCCGTTGCGTTTACCCCTTCACAAATCATCCGGCGCAGGCGTTCACAGTAATCATTCATATAGGAAACTGTCTCCACACTGCCGGGCGCCGCGGGATGGAGTGTCTCCCCCTGCACGGCAAAATCGAGGAGGCAGTCGATATCCGTGCCGTCCAATCCACCCTTGCGGGTAAAAAATTTAAGTCCGTTCCGATAATAGGGGTGGTGGCTTGCCGTGATCTGCACAGCGCCGTCACATCCGAGATCCACTGTAGTCATAAACATAGCAGGGGTCGAGGAGAGGCCACAGTCGAGCACGATCATGCCCGCAGCCTCCAGCGTCTCAACAACGATTGCACGAATATGTTCGGAGGTGATCCGCGAATCATGCCCAACGGAGACGCGCAGCGGCCCAACCGCCTTTTCCGCTCCGCGCGCCAGCCAGACGGCAAAGCCCGCTGTGATCCTGCGGACCGCCTCATCCGTCAGTGTGAGCGGATAATCCGCAAGGCCGTCCACGGCGACACCGCGGATATCCGTGCCGCTCTTGAGCTGTCTGAGTTCATTTTCTGTCATAATACCCCTCCTGAAATCTGCTTATTCCTCCCGTTCCACCCGCGTCTGCGCATCGAGCAGAAAACGATACATTCCCTCAATACTGTGGTACGCACGCTTGAGCTCTTCAATGATTGCACCGGACCGGAGCACGTCAAAATCCGAGCCGTGGTGGATTAAGACAATATCCTTCAAATTATAATAAGGCTTGAGTGATTGAGGGATCTCCCCTTCCTTTTCACGGCGGTAGCATGTCCCCTCAAACAGAAAGCCCGCCCGCAGCGCCTTTTTGGCCTCGCGCTCAAACACCTTTGGCCGGTAGGCCATCTCCTTGCGGTAGGCCTCCATCAGCGCCGGCGTCGTATGATAATACCCGAGCCCGTATGAATACTCCTCCTGCGTGACCTCAAACCAGAAGCAGGGCGCATGCGGGAAAGAGACCTTCGGGCGGGAAAACACCGTCCAGACATTGGCGCGGTACAGGCTCTTATCCCTTGTAAAGCGTGTATCGCGGCGGATCCGTGACACCATGCGGACCGGATTGAGATTCATCAGCGGGTCAAGCGCCTCCATCTGCGGGGCGAGTGCCTGGGAAATCTGCCGCATGGGGCGGATCGCCAGCTCATTGAGCGCCTGCTTATGTTCCTCATAAAATACTTTACTGTTTTGAAAGCGATTCTCCGCAAGAAGCATCAGCGCCTGCGGGGTAAACCCGTCAAAATGATCCAACTCACCCATTTTCTCACCCTTATTTCAGCAGTTCGCGGTTTTCCATCTCCTGTGCGGCGAGCATGACGCCGACCTTTGCAGAGTGAAAATTCAGCCCCCCCTGCATCCATGCCGCATACGGCTCCCGCAGCGGGGCATCGGCAGACAGCTCGATCGATGCACCGAGCGTAAACGCACCGGCGGACATGATGACCTGACTGTCATACCCAGGCATATCCCACGGCTCCGGTGAGACGAAGGAATCCACGGGCGCCCCCTTCTGCATCCCCTGGCAGAATGCAATCAGAGATTCCGGATTCTCCAAAAGGACTGATTGTATTATATCATATCTCTCATCCTGATAGCAAGGCGTAACTCCATAGCCAAAGCGCTCAAAGAGCGCGGCGGTGAACACAGCTGCCTTCAGAGCCTCCCCCGTCACATGCGGCGCGTGAAACAGCCCCATGAACAGCGAGCGGTTGAGGTTGAGTGTAGCGCCGACCTCCTTCCCGAGACCGGGCGTTGTCATGCGCTGGGCGCACAGCTCAATCAGGTCGTGCCGGCCGGCAATGTATCCGCCCGTGGGCGCGATGCCGCCGCCGGGATTCTTGATGAGGGACCCCGCGATCAGATCGGCCCCGCACTGAGTCGGCTCCTGCTCACAGACAAATTCCCCATAGCAGTTGTCGACCATGACGACGGCGTCAGAGCAGCGGTGCACGATAGCGGCGATCTGCCCGATCTCCTGCGGAGAGAGACTTGGACGCAGGGAATAGCCGCGGGAACGCTGGATATACACCATCCTGACCGTCGGGTCCGCACGCAGGGCGGCCTCCACGGCGGGCAGATCCACCCTGCCCCGCCCGTCCAGATCCACCTGTGCATACCGAATCCCGAAATCCTTTAGTGATCCGTTCCCCGCTTTACCCGTAATGCCGATGACAGGGCGGATCGTGTCATAGGGGGCACCGGTGACACAGAGCATCGTATCCCCCGGGCGCAGGATCCCAAACAGGGCAACGGCCAGCGTGTGCGTGCCGCAGGTGAAATTGTGGCGGATCAGCGCATCCTCTGTCCCGAAGACCTGAGAGAGCACCTGGTCCAGTGTCTCCCGTCCGCGATCACCATATCCGTAGCCGGTTGAGGCTGTAAAGTGGCTTTCGCTGACACCATTATCAATAAAAGCGGCCAGCATTTTCTGCTGATTATATTCCGTAACGCGGTCAATCTCACGAAAACGGTCTGCGCACAGGCGCAGAGCCTCCTCCGACTTCTCCCGAATCCGACCGCTGATTTCAAAAAAGCTCTCACTCATGAATTATATCTCTTTCCTCCCACAGATTTCCTCTGCCAATTTTCCCGTCAGATTGGCGACGGCCTGCGCATCCGATTCCCGGACTGTCACACCAGGAGAGTGCAGATAACGGCACGGGGCCGACACTGCGATACACCGCACGCCGTCGCGGATGCCGTGCACGGAGCCGGCGTCGTTCCCGCCCGCAACCTTCGTCTTGGTCTGGATCGGGATGTGCGCACGCTCCGCGACTGTGGAGGCCAGCTCATAGAGCGCATGGTCGTAGATCGTACCACGGTCCATAAAGGGGACCACCGCCCCTTTCCCCTGTTCGCAGACCCTGTCGCGCTCCGTGACGCCGATCACGTCAGCAGCGGTCGTAGTCTCCACAATAATGGCAAACTCCGGGTTTAGCGCATAGGCAGCCGTACGCGCGCCGCGTGCGCCGACCTCCTCCTGAACGGTAAAGGCAAAATCCATATCATACGGCAGTTCACGCCGCAGCATATCCAGCAGCACGGCACATCCGAGCCGGTCATCGATCGCCTTGCTCTCAATCACCTGCGAACCGAGTGTCCGCGTTCCCGTCCGGAAGGTAACACAGTCCCCAAGGCGGACAAACTGTTCCGCTTCCTCCGCATTCTGGGCACCAATATCGATATACAGATCGTCTATATCCGGAATCTTTTTACGCTCCTCCTGCTTCGTCAGGTGTACCGGCTTGATCCCGATGACGCCGGGCAGCCTTTTCGCACCAACAAATGTCTGCCGTGCGATGAGGACGCGCGCATCAATCCCTCCGACGCAGGCGAAGCCCAGCAGGCCGTCCGATGAGATATGGTTGACAATCAGTCCCACCTCATCCATATGGGCACACAACATCAGGCGATGTGCGGGACGCGCCCTGCCGTGTTTGTGTACCAGGAGATTGCCCAGCGCGTCACAGTGGGCCTCACAGTCCTGCGGAAGCTGTTCCATGATATAGGCTCGGATCTCCCCTTCACGGCCGGAGATTCCAGGCAGCGCACAAAGTGCACTCAGGTGTTCAAGCATGATCGTTCCCTCCCAGTTCCGTCAGATAGGCGGCAATCAGCTCCGCGGTGCTCTCAATATCCCGCAGATCCACCACTTCCACCGGTGTATGCATATAGCGCTGCGGAATTGAGAGCAGCCCCATGCGGATGCCGCCGCGTGTGACGTCAATCACATCCGCGTCCGTCCCCGTCTCACCGCCCATAATCTCCAGCGTGTGAGGAATACTTTTTCGCTCGGCAAGTGTGGTCAATTCATCGGAGAGGGAGGCCGAGAGTGTCGGGGAGATGCCGATCATCACACCGCTGCCGAGCTTGGCACATTTACGCTCCGGACAGCCGGGGGACATGGCAAAGCTGACATCCACGGCGATCGCCTCCTCTGCCCCGGAGGCATAGGCAGCCGTCGCGGCGCCGCGTGTCCCCACCTCCTCCTGAACGGCAAACACGACTGTCACAGGATTTTTCAGGTGTTTGCTGCACTTGTCCAGCGCGAGCAGAATCGCCGCCACTCCGGCACGGTCATCAATGGCAGGGGCCGAAAAACGTGTGCCGAGCAGCTTTGCGGGGGGGACATCAAAGGTGATCCTGTCCCCTCTGGTGATCAGGCGCGACGCCTCCTCACGGGTCAGGCCGATATCAATGCCGATATCCTCAAAGCCCGCTGCCTGCTTCCCATCTCCGTCACGGAGCAGGTGCGGCGGCGTTGAACAGACTGTCCCCTTCAGCGGTTCGCGCCCCCAGACAACAACATCCTGCCCGCCGAGGATCCGCGGATCAATTCCGCCGCAGTGATCCACCCGGAGAAAACCGGATTCGTCAATATCCGTAACGATCAGCCCGATCTGATCAATATGGGCGTCCAGTAGAATATGTCTGCCGGCACCTGGGATTGATCCAGTGACATTCCCCAGCGCGTCCCTGTGCACCTGTGCGTACCGCGAAAGCAGCCCGGCGGCAATTTGCGCCGCGCCGTCCTCCATGCCGGAAACGCCCTGCGCGGTGCACAGTTTTTCCAGCAATTCCTGTGTGTTCATCTTATCCCACCTCAAGCTTGATATAACAGAAAAATTGCAACAGCCTTGCGGCTGTTGCAAAAATCATGCAGTTTTTTACTCCCTGCGGAGTGCTTCAATCGGAGGCATTTTAGCCGCCCTGCGCGCCGGATAGATTCCAAAGAAAATACCGATTGCGCTGGAGAAGCCGATCGCGATCAGGACGGTTGTGAAATCCACCCCCAGCGGTACGTTCATCATATGGGAGACCAGCGCCGCGCCGGATACGCCCAAAATCGTCCCGATGATTCCGCCGATCAGGCAAAGGACGATCGACTCCGTGAGGAACTGGAACATGATATTCGACGTCTTGGCACCTAGGGCCTTTCGTATTCCGATCTCGCGCGTGCGCTCCGTCACTGTGACAAGCATGATATTCATCACGCCGATACCGCCGACGATCAGCGAAATCGCACTGACAGCCGCAATAAAGATAGTGAAGACGCGGATCACTGTGTCAAGCAGATCGATATACGTTGCCATGTTCTGGACCGTGTATACATCCCTGTCCTCATTGTTATGCCGCGTCTGGAGCAGATTGAGCGCTGCACGGCCGGCCGCATCCAGCTCCCCTTCATCCGTGGAGGAAAAATAGCACATCTCATACTGATCCTCACGCCCGGAGAGCGTGGAGGCCACCGAAGACGGAACCAAAAACATATAGCCCATCATACCGCCGCCCATGGAGTCCATCATCGATACGATCTGATCCGAATCGCCGCCAAAGGTACTCATCAGATCGGTAACACCGATAATTTTAAAGCGCTCAGACCGACCGTTCACAGAATAGTCGATCATCTGACCGACCACGTTCTCATATCCGAAAAGCATCTTTGCCGTTGTGATATCTACTACCGCAACTGCTCGGCCGCTCTTGATCTCCTCCTCGTTGTAATAGCGACCGTATTTACAGCCGCTTTTGAGCAGATACTGAACCTGCTCATCTGTGCCCAATGCCATTCCCAAGCCGCCGTTCCCCTCGACATTCAGCGTCCCCATGGACATGGTGACGGGCGTGATGTAGCGGATGCTCTCGAGCTTTTTTATTGCCGCAATGTCATCCGAGGTGATGTAATCGCTGTCCTCCGCCGTGGCCGTATTCACCGACACACTCACGACATTTGCTCCCATATCCCGGATCATGCCGACAATATAGTCCCGCCCGCCGTTACCTACGGTGATGACCGCGATCACGGAGGCGACACCGATGATGATGCCGAGCATCGTCAGCAGGGAGCGCATCATATTCGTCCGGATGCTGAACAGGGCGATCCTGATATTTTCTTTAATATTCAAGCCGATCCCCGCCTATCTTAATTATTCGTGCTTGTGGATTCGTTAGCGGCGGCAACCGGATTGACTTTTTCACCGTCAGTCAGATTGTCCGACGGATTGCGGACGACCTTTTCACCCGCTTTCAAGCCGGAGACGATCTGGTACATTGTCTCCGAGGCGATCCCCGTTGTAACGGAACGCTTGGATATTGTGTTGTCATCATTGAGGACATAGACGTATTTGTCAGAACCATCAATATAGAGCGCCTCCATCGGGATTGCAACGGCGTTCTGCGCCGTCTCCGTCGCGATCTCAACATCCACGTCAAAGCCGATGATGATGCTTTCGTCGGGATTGTCTATTGAAGCACGAACGGTCACGTTGGCACTGGAAGCGGATCCGCCGGTAAGAGAGCTGATGTTCAGTCCCCCCGATGTGGAAGCCGTCGGGGAAATGTACTCGATCTTACCGGTGAACTCCCCGGTAACACTGCTGATCTTGACCTCCTGGCCAACATGTAACTTCAGTACATCGTACTTGCCGACGCTGAACACCGCCTGAAGGCCATCGTCATAGCTGACAGTCATACCCGTATTGGCCGCATCCATCATCTGCGTGACCATCTGCATGATGGAGGAAGAGTCCATCTGCTCACCGGAGGTGAGGGAGGACAGCAGACCGGAGAGATCCATCTCCTGCTGGGCGCCGCCGAAAGGCTCCCCTTCTGTAATGTTCACAGCAGTGACAAGGCCGTCCTTCTGGGCGACCCAGCCGGAAGCAAGGGCATCAAGCTGATTCTGTGCACTGCTGAGCGCCTGCTGCGCGGTATCGACGGCGACCTTATACAGATCCGCCACAGAGACTGCGGACTGCGCCTGCAATACAACTTTCTGTGCCTGGAGCTTAACAAGCTCGCTCTGCGCTTCCACCAGCTCGGAGACATTCCCGAAGGAGCCGCTGATGATCTCATTGAACGCATTGTCACTCCCGCCGGAATTTTTAAACATATCCAGCAACTGCTGAATCTGCTCCGGCGTCATATTCTTAATGATCTCCTGAATAAAGGCGACATCTTCCGTAACATTCGTCATATCCCCGGACGGGACGGATGCCTGTGACTGAAGGGACTCAATCTTAGACTCCAATGCGGAGATGTCCGATTCAATCTGCGTCAGTTGCTGCTTGGCCGTCTGGTTGCTCGTGACGGCGGCGTTGTAAGCGGAGAGGGCCTTATCATAGGCCTGCTGCTTTTCGCTCACCTGCTCACGCAGATCAGACAGATCAAACGTGGCCAAAATATCGCCCTGCTTGACGCGGTCACCGGGCTCAACATTGACGTTCAGCGGGACTGTCCCCTTTGCCAAGGTGAAGTTGTCGGAGTCCGACGCCTCAATCGTGGCGGTCGGATTGATCGTCTGGACAATGTTCTGCTCCTGGGCCTCCACGATCTCCGCGGAAAAGCGGTCGTCCGGGCGGACAAGAAAATAGATGCCCAGGCCGATCGCCGCAACCAGCACAACACACAGAACAATAATCCAGGTCTTCTTCTTTTTGCTGAAAGTCTTCCACTTACTCATAGCGAATCCTCACCTTAGCAGTAAATTTTGCGAGATTTATAAAAAATTTATAAATAATGTATCGCAAAAATATTAACTGCGCATGAACTTTTTGCGTCCAATATCTGTACGATAATGTGCGCCGTCAAAATGGATCCGTTTGACCGCCGCATAGGCGCTATCAAGTGCCTCATCGAGCGTTTTCCCCTTGGCCGTGACGCCCAGAACACGTCCGCCTGCTGTGCGGAAGCAGTCTCCATTATAGGCAGTACCCGCGTGATAGACAGTCGCGCCATCGACCTGCCCATCCGCATCCAGCCCGGTGATCTCAATCCCCTTCGCATAGGAGCCGGGATAGCCGCCGGACGCCATGACAACACATGCGCAGCAGTCCGCGCTGAACTTCACGTCTATCTCACCGAGACGGCCATCCACGACCGCCTCCACGATATCGATCAGAGGCGTCTCCAGCAGCGGGAGAACCACCTGCGTCTCCGGATCGCCAAAACGTGCGTTGTATTCGATGACCCGGGGGCCCTTCTCCGTGAGCATCAGGCCAAAGTACAGACACCCCTTGAACGGACGCTCCAGTTCATTCATCGCCCGGACAGTGGGGAGGAAAATCTGTTCCATACACTGATCCGCAATTTCCGGCGTGTAGAACGGGTTGGGCGCCACCGTACCCATACCGCCGGTGTTCAGTCCCCTGTCACCGTCGAGCGCACGCTTGTGGTCCATGGAGGAAATCATCGGGACGATGGTTTTGCCATCCGTAAAGCTGAGGACGGAGACCTCCGGCCCGGTCAGATACTCCTCAACTACGACCTTTTTCCCGGACTCGCCAAAGGCGCCCCCGCGCATCATGTCATCCACAGCCCTGAGTGCATCCGCCTCATTTTCGGCGATGATGACGCCCTTCCCAAGGGCCAGACCGTCCGCCTTGATGACAACGGGATATTCGCCGCGGCTCCGGATATAATCCGATGCCTGATCCGCGTCCGTAAATACCTCGTACGCCGCCGTGGGGATCCCGAACCGTTTCATCATATCCTTGGAAAAGCTCTTGCTGCTCTCGATCACCGCCGCGTTCGCGCGCGGGCCAAAGGCGCGGAAGCCGTTGGCCTCCATGGCGTCGACCATGCCGGCCGCAAGCGGATCGTCCGGCGCCACAAAGACGAGGTCCGCACGGATCTCCTTTGCCAACGCAACCATGCCGTCTATATCGCACGCGGCCACATTTCGGCACTCCGCATCGCGCGAAATGCCGCCGTTGCCGGGGGCGCAGTAGACCTTATCCACTCTGGGACTCTCTTTAAGCTTGCGGATGAGGGCGTGCTCACGCCCCCCGCCGCCGACCATCAAAACCGTCATTTTTTCTCCCTCCGAATCAGTGGTGGAACAGGCGCATGCCCGTAAACGCCATAGCAATACCATACTTGTTGCAGGTATCAATTACATTGTCGTCGCGGATAGAACCGCCTGGCTGCGCGATGTACTCAACGCCGCTGCGATGCGCACGCTCAATATTATCCCCAAACGGGAAAAATGCATCCGAACCGAGGGAGACCCCTTTGAGCGTATCGAGCCAAGCGCGTTTCTCTTCGCGCGTGAGCGGTTCCGGACAGGTGGTGAAGTACTTCTGCCACTCGCCCTCCGCCAAAACATCCATATAGTCATCCGAAATATAGACGTCAATTGTATTATCCCGATCCGGGCGGCGGATATCCGCCTTAAAGGGAAGGGAGAGCACCTTTTCATGCTGGCGGAGGTACCAGTTATCCGCCTTATTCCCAGCCAGACGCGTGCAGTGGACACGGGACTGCTGCCCCGCTCCCACCCCGATCAGCTGCCCGTCCTTAGCGTAGCAGACGGAGTTGGACTGCGTATATTTCAACCCGATCAGCGCCAGGATCAAATCCCGCTTGGCGTCATCCGGGATCGTCTTGTTCTCCGTGACAATATTGTCAAGCAGGGAGGCGTCGATCTTAAAATTGTTACGTCCCTGTTCAAAGGTAACACCAAACACATCCTTGCGCTCAATCTCACGCGGAACGTAGTCGGGATCTATGCGGATGATGTTATACGTTCCCTTCCGTTTGGATTTGAGGATCTCCAGCGCCTCATCCGTATAGCCGGGAGCGATGACACCGTCGGAAACCTCGCGCTTGATCATGGTCGCCGTCGGGACGTCACAGACATCCGAGAGCGCGATAAAATCCCCGTAGGAGGACATCCTGTCCGCACCACGTGCTTTGGCATAGGCACAGGCAAGGGGACTGAGCTCCAGATCATCCACAAAGCAGATCTTTTTCAGCACATCGGACATCTCCGTGCCCAGCCCCGCGCCGGCCGGACTGACATGCTTAAAGGACGCCGCCGCCGGAAGGCCGGTCGCCTCCTTGAGCTCCTTGACCAGCTGCCAGGAATTGAATGCGTCAAGCAGATTGATATATCCGGGCTTCCCGTTGAGGACCTCGATCGGGAGCTCCCCCTCCTGCATGAAAATGCGGGAGGGCTTCTGGTTCGGGTTGCACCCATATTTCAGCTGCATCTCTTTCATCGCTGTACCTCCGTTCAGTGATTCTTGTTGATAATCCGCGTCTCCATCTCTCCGGCGGACAGATCGCGATAGCAGACATAGAGGGAGACCCTGTTGTCCGTATTCAGGCAGCTCCACACATGTTCAGAAAAGGAATCAATATCCTCTTCCGTGCGGAAGCATTCCGGCTCCCCGGTAAAGGACGGGATCGGATCGCCATCCCCGTTGTAAGTATGGATCAGATGGCCCTCGCCGGCAACCGGCTGGCCATAGGTATAATAGAAGCGCTGGACACTGTCCGGATTGCCGCCGGCGCTCTTCAGGATGGAGAGCTTATAGGCGCCGTCCGCCGCCAGAATCCCGGAGATTCTCGGCGTATAATTGGGCGCGTCCGGCTCAAAGGTACGCGTGTTCAGCGCAGCCTCAAAGCTCCCGCCGCTCTTTAAAAAGTCCACAATGGTATCCGTCTGATCGCCGTTGGTGACGACAAGATCCCCACCGAACACGCGCACGGGGTGATAGATGATTAGGCTCGGGTCCGTCAGCTTGCTCTCATCGAAGGCGCGCGTGCGGATGCCGTCCCCGCACGTCTCAAAGACACGATTGCGGCTGTTGACACTGCGCCCCATGATGAAATAGACCACAACCGATTTTTTCCCATCCGGTGTCAGGCCGAGCCCAACACCGCGGCCGGGGTAGGTGTTGCCCGACAGATAAGACGATAGATCAAGTGCTGCCACTGTTATCCCTCCGTAATATGTGTGATATTCCCTGTAACTTTTATTTTCCCCTCGCAGAAAAGGCGGACCGCCTGCGGGAGGAGCTGCCATTCAGCCTGCTCCATCACACGCTTTTGCAGCCGCTCCGGTGTATCCCCCTCCTCGACGGGGACCGCCTTTTGCAGAATGATGGCACCGCCGTCCGGGATCTCATTGACAAAGTGGACGGTCGCCCCCGTCACCTTGACCCCCTTTTCCAGTGCGGCCTCATGGACCTTCAGTCCATAATACCCCTTTCCGCAGAAGGAAGGGATCAGAGCGGGGTGAATATTGATAATCCTGTTGGGGAAAGCACGGATAACCTCTTCCCCCAGAATCGAAAGAAAGCCCGCCAGCACAATGAGCTGGGCGCCGCAGGCGTGCAGCTCATCAATCAGGGCGCGGCCATAATCCGCCGCGTCCGTAAAATCCCTGCGTGCGATGACCGAGGTGGGAATGCCCGCCTTTTCCGCACGCTCAAGCGCGTAGACGCCAGCGCGGCTCGCAATGACCTTTACGATCTTCCCCGGGCCGAGCGCACCGGCGCGCTCACTGTCGATGAGGGCCTGAAGGTTCGTCCCGCCGCCGGAGACGAGAACTGCGATCTTCAGCATATGTCGATCCCCTTCTCGCCGTTGTGCACCTCGCCCATGACAAAGGCATCTTCACCCGCGCCGTTCAGAATCCGGACCGCCTCGTCCGCCTGCTCCGGCGCCACGGCGATGCACAGGCCAACGCCCATATTAAAGGTGTTGAACATATCGTGTTCCGAGATCCCCTCGCTTGCGATGATGTTGAAAATCGGCTTGACCGGTACACGGGAGCGGTCAATATGGGCGCGCAGGGTATCACTGAGCATGCGCGGGATATTTTCATAGAACCCTCCGCCTGTGATGTGGGAGATACCATGGACATCCACGGATTCCATCAATTTCAGCAGCGGCTTAACATAGATCTTTGTGGGGGTAATCAGTTCCTCGCCGAGCGTTTTTCCACAGTCGTTGAGATAGATCTTCAGCTTTTCATCCGAATTCAGGTTGAACACCTTGCGCACCAGCGAAAAGCCATTGGAGTGCACGCCGGAGGAAGCCACGCCGATCAGGACATCCCCTGCCTTCAGCTTTTGGGGATCAACGAGCTTGTCCTCATCTGCGATACCCACACAGAATCCCGCCAGATCATACTCATCCACAGGATAGAAACCGGGCATTTCAGCCGTTTCTCCGCCGATCAGGGCACACCCAGCCTGTACGCACCCCTCGGCCACGCCGCTGACAATCTCCGCAATCTTCTCCGGATAATTCTTCCCACATGCGATATAATCAAGGAAAAAAAGCGGCTTTGCACCGGAACACGCCACGTCGTTGGCGCACATGGCCACACAATCGATCCCGACTGTATCGTTTTTCCCCATCATAAAAGCGATCTTGAGCTTGGTTCCCACACCGTCTGTGCCGGAGACGAGGACCGGCTTATGAATACCGGTCATATCGGGGCGGAACAGGCCGCCGAATCCGCCGATTGCGGACATGACACCCGGGATATTCGTCCGCCGGATATGCTCCTTCATCAGCTCCACAGACTGATACCCAGCCGTGACGTCGACACCGGCATCCTTATAGCTCTTACTGTAGCTTTCCGTATTCATGTTATACTCTCCTTTTAATCGGAACAGTCGTTCCGTTACGCCTTTTTCTCTTTTGTCATGGACGGGAGCTTGCGGGCAAATTTATCCTCCTGCGGCTCTTCGGGGACCGGAATCGGATAGTTCCCCGTAAAACAGCCCATGCACATATCGCACGTGGAATCGGGGGCAATCTGCCCGAGGTTTTCCAGACTGAGGTAGTCCAGCGAATCCGCACCAAGCGTCTTACAGATCTCATCGCGCGTCATCCGGCAGGCAATGAGCTTGTCCTTGGAGTCAATGTCCGTTCCAAAGTAACAGGGGTTGAGAAACGGCGGCGAGGAAATACGCACGTGGACCTCCACTGCACCCGCATTGCGAAGCAGGCCGACGATACGAGCGATTGTCGTCCCGCGGACAATGGAGTCATCCACCAGAACCACGCGCTTGCCGCTGACGGCAGACTTGAGCGGATTGAGCTTGATCTGCACACTCTTGACACGCTGTGCCTGTGTATCCTGGATAAACGTACGGCCAATGTAGCGATTTTTAATAAATCCCATCGAATAGGTGATCCCCGACTCACGCGAATAGCCGATAGCGGCATCAAGCCCCGAGTCCGGGACACCAACCACGACGTCCGCCTCCACCGGAGACTGGCGGGCCAGGAACGCACCCGCACGCAGGCGGGATTCATGAACGCTGGCCCCATCGATCACGGAGTCCGGGCGGGCAAAATAGACGTGCTCAAACACACAAAGCGAGGTCGGTCCGCCGCAGTGATCGCGGATGGAGTGGAGTTCTCCGCCCTCCGTCCAGACGATCTCCCCCGGCTCCACATCGCGCACGAACTTGGCGCCAAGCGTATCAAGCGCACAGGATTCCGAGGTGAAAATGTAGCTGTCCTCCAGCTTGCCGATGCACAGCGGGCGGAAACCGTTGGGATCGCGGACGGCAAGCAGCTTGCGCGGCGACATCAGCACGATGGAATAGGCACCGCGCACCTTGTTCATCATGACGCTGACGGCCTTTTCAACACTGCCGGCCGCCAAGCGAGACCGGGCAATCAGATAGGCGATCAGCTCCGCATCGCCGGAGGTCTGGAAGACGCAGCCGTCATGCTCCAGCTCCCGGCGGATCTCCGCCGTATTGACGAGGCACCCATTGTTGGCGAGCGCGATGGTTCCGCGCGCGTAGCGCATAACAAGCGGCTGCGAATTGACCTGATGAATCAATTTATTCGGTGAATAACGCACATGCCCGACGGCGATATCCCCCTTCCCGTTCTCCGAGAGATTTGCGAGCGTCTGCTTGTCAAACACCTCAGGAACGATGCCGCAGTCCTTGTAATGATCAATTACTCCGCCGTTGTTCACAGCGATCCCGCAGCTCATCTGGCCGCGGTGCTGGAGCGCATACAGGGCCAGATAAACCTCCTGCGCAAGGGAGAGATCATTGCTGTTGTAAATGCCGAATACGCCGCACTCCTCGTGAAGCCCGTTAGACATAATTCGCCCTCCTCATAAAACTCAAAGCAATTCAGCCTTTGCCTGAATATCAGCATCCTTTTTTGCGACGCCCTCCGCCATATCCGCCTTCATCTGCGCGAGCTTGTCCGCAAGTGCGTCATCACTGAGCGCCAAAATCTGCGCCGCCAGAAGCGCCGCATTCTTGGCCCCATTGACCGCAACGGTCGCCACCGGAATGCCGCTGGGCATCTGCACCGTGGCAAGCAGCGCATCCAGGCCGTCAAAGGTGGAGCGGATCGGGATGCCGATCACGGGCAGTGTCGTATTTGCCGCCAGAACACCGGCCAAATGAGCCGCCATTCCGGCCGCGGCGATGATGACGCCGAATCCTGCTCCCATTGCACCCGCCGCAAAGGCTGCGGCACGCTCCGGTGTGCGGTGCGCACTCATGACATGCACCTCAACCGGGATATTGAGCGCCTTCAGCTGCTTGATTCCGGCGCTGACGACCTCAAAGTCACTGTCGCTCCCCATAATTACTGCTACTTTTTTCATATTCAACAACCTCCTGCCATACCACAAAATCAAAACGGGCTGCCGAAAAACACCAACGGCAGCCGCTTATTGATCGGTCGGATTGTGGCAGGAAATGGCACAGGGCAAAACGCCGGTCTGATCGTTTTTGCGCATTCCAATCGCCTCCCAAAATCCATTATTTATATTGTATAAAAAAAATGGCTCTTTTGCAAGACTATTCCCATCCAGTTCTGCCTTTTTTACACAAGAATTTATGTCGATCACAAAAAAAGCAGCAAAACTCCCATTTTTGAGATTGACAAAATCGGGAATAGAGGCTATGATATTTTCAATGAATATCCTAAAAAACAAGTTTAATTCAAGGGTGGTTATACAAAGATGAAACACTTCAAAAAGTTTTCTGCATTGGCTCTGGCGGGCGTCATGCTCCTGTGCTTCGCCTCCTGCTCTTCCTCCGACCTTGATCCGCTCTCTTTTGCTGAAGAATTCAATAAAAACAGCGAAACCTATCAAATCGATACCGCGAAGTTTGTTGAGGTCAAGCTCAGTGACGGGAGCAAAAAGCGTACCTGCACCTTCCGCTCTGATAACAGCAATATTGGTTCTTTTACCCTCACCGCTTATATTCCGAGCAATAGCGATGCCGTGGATCACATCTCTTTAATCCTTCCGATTGACAAGTTGACGCTGTCCGGCCTGCTGGGCACGGACGACGCGGAGCCTGCCACCATTCCCGCGGAGCGGAAATCGGCCTTTAAGGACTTGTTCCTCTCACTGGCACAGGCCTATACGGGCGCGAGCAAATCCAAGGCGGAGGGTTACTTTACCGAGATGGGCCTGGACAATGACGCCTCTTACACGACCAGAGCTACTACGGATAAAACGTATGGGAACTACACCTTCAGCTTCCAGGTCAGCGCCCTGACCTCTTCACTGAAGATCACCAACAACAAGCTTGCATCAGATACGGCCGCTGAGAGCGACGCCGCCTGATTGCTTAGCGATAGATAGAAATGCCCGGTTGACCCGAAGTGTCAAAATACCTCCTCCGTCATAGAATGATAGTAAAGTCATGATATGATGCAGAGGAGGTTCTTTTTATGAAAGTAATCGTCTGGCGCAGCCCCAAATTCCTCAAGGGGATCCTCAAGGTAATCTTTCACATCAGCTGACCTACATAAGGGGCGGGGCATTACAGCCCCGCCCCTTTACATGCCTTGATTTCAACAGGATAACACCTGCGGTACCCCGGGAGTAATAAACAGCGGACAGCACATAAACACTGCGCTGTCCGGCTGCTCTTAAATATTCTTTTCAATCACAATAAGCATGTTTCCCTGGTGCAGGATTACCTCTGCACCGTCCTGAGAAAAATTGCTGACACCGCTCACGCCTGTGGATTCAAAGCCAGGCAAGACGTGATGATCCAGCGGATACTTGGCCCCAATCTCGCTGACGATCGAATCTCCGCCGACAGAAAAGACGGAATAAGTGACATTGGGTGGAATACGGCTTACCGTCTCCGCCCCAGTCATGACGTAGGCCAGTATGTCCGAATCTTCAAGGGACACCTCAATCCCGCGGCGTGCACAGCGGAACATCAGCATGATGTTCATGATCGTGTGCACCAATCTGCCGCCGGTTCCGCCAAAGATCAAAAAGCGGTGAAAACCGCGTTCAATCCCCTGCTCCACGGCCAATTCCAGATCCGTATAGTCCTTTTCAACCGGATAACGCAAGGTCTCCAGATCATCCGGTGCCTCGCCGGAGTCAAAATCCCCAATTGCCAGGCCGACCGTGAGGCCGGCCTGCCGTGCATGGTGAACGCCGCCGTCCGCCGCGATCACAAAATCATCCCGACGGACCGCATTCCGTATAAAATCCACATCAGTGTCCGGGGACGCACCGATGATGACACAACGCTTTATTTCTGCCATTGCTTAATATCCTTCACTTCCTGATAGAGCTGAACATAGCTTTGGTGGCGGGAGGGATCGATCTCCCCCGCCTCCAGATGGCGCAGGACACCGCACCCCCTGTCCGTCGTATGAGAACAGGAGGTAAAGCGGCACTCCGTTAAAAACGGGACAAACTCCGGGAAGCAGGCGGCCAGTTCCTCCTTTGGGATCCGCTCGCCGGAGCTGAAATCAAGGGAAGAGAACCCGGGTGTATCCACCACATAGCCGTCCGCCACCCGGAAGAGTTCAGCGGTACGCGTGGTGTGCCGCCCGCGCCCGAGCTTCCGGCTGATCTGAGCTGTATCCAGATTCAGTTCCGGAGCGATCAAATTGATGAGCGTGGATTTTCCAACCCC
Source organism: Candidatus Onthovicinus excrementipullorum (assembly GCA_018712345.1). Lineage (GTDB taxonomy): Bacteria > Bacillota > Clostridia > Oscillospirales > Acutalibacteraceae > Onthovicinus > Onthovicinus excrementipullorum. The sequence continues at coordinate 75,979 of DVHG01000017.1, forward strand.
TGAGTTCCCCGTAAAAGCCGCGATCTTGCCCGCGATTAACGAGCGGATCGCCTCCGCCGTCTCTTCACCGCCGTCCGAGACGATCATTTGCAGCCCGGTGGACCGGTAGATCTGCACGAGGTCATCGACCGGGGCGAGATCCCCCTTAGTAATTATGATCACCGGTTCAACATGTTTATAGACCGCGATCGCCGTGAGCCGATCAATCAGCAGATAATTGGGCCGTGGCTGCACGGCAGAAACCGTGATGAAGAGCCGGTCAATATTGGCCACCGGAGGCCGGAGGAAAAAATTCCGGCGCGGTTCAATCCGGTCGATCGTATTGTTTCCACTCTGCGGGTCCGCATCCAGCGTGACCGTGACCCGGTCGCCGGCCAGCGGCGTAAGCCCTTCCCGGCGGAAGATTCCGCGCGCCCGGCACTCATATACCGCACCGGCGGCTTCAACATAGTAGAAGCCGCCGATGCCCTTTAAAATCCTCGCGTTTTCAATCGTTTTATTCGCCATTATCAGCTGTGTTACTTCCAAGGGTCAGATCAATCGTGCTTCCTCTCTGAGCAGTACCACTTTCCGGGCTCTGCGCAATGACAATCTTCCCTTCCGCTCCCGGATTTGTAACGTTCACCTCAAATCCAGCGTCAATTAAAGTCTGCCGCGCCTGTTCATATTCCTGGCCGACCACGCTCGGAACAGAAATCATGCCGTAATTGCGGTCATAACTTACGCTGGCGTTCCCGCTGTCGAAATTGACTGTGGCGGTACAGTACTGGCTGCCATCGATCTGGATCACGAGATCCTGAGTTCCACTGCCCTCCACATCAATGGTGCGGGAGGAGCCGTTGAGGAGCATGGTATCCGACTTAAGCAGGCTGCCGTTGAGGAAGAAATCAACCTTTGCGCTGCGGCCGCTTTCATTCGGAAGGTCATAATTGACTGTAACCTTCTTGCTTGTGCCCTCTCCGTTGGAGACGATGACCGTGATCTCACTGCCCTTGGCAATCGTACTCTGATCGTTGACATAGACGGGGTTCTGGCTGATGATCGTATCCGCAGGCTGATCGCTGTCGACCCTCCTGTCGACCCTGACGGTGAGCCCCTGACTCTCCGCCTTTGCCTGCGCCTCCTCCAGTGTCATGCCGACGAGATTGGGCAGCGGCACCTGGGAGTCATCCTGGCCGTTATTCAGGTAGATGGTGATCCTACCATCCGGGGAGGCATCGGAATTTGCCGCCGGATCCGTACGGATAACACGGTTGACTTCCGTGTCCTTATCAAATTCATAACTGACATCAATATTGGTAAAGCCGGCTTTGCGCAGCGCCTGCTTGGCGGAGGCCTCATCATATCCCGTAACATCCGGAACGCTGATGGGCTGAGACGCAGAAGCGATCGTCAGCGTGATCTTATCCGTATTGGGATCAATCTTGCGGCCGTCCGGCGGATCCTGAGCAATAACAGTGCCCTCTTCCCTAGTAGTGGAGTACTCGGCATTGGTCACGAACTGCCACTGGGCATACTCCTCGTTATCCCGGATTTCCTCCTCGTAATTCATCCCGACAAAGTTCGGGACCGCAACCTTGTTGCCTGAGAAGCCGCCCATAGCCGCCACAACAATCAACACGACTGCAATGACCGCTACCACCGCCACAGAGACGCCGGTGACGATGGCAATGGTCTTTTTCCGCTTGGCGAGCTGGGCGTCGGAAGTATAATTCTCTTCCGGCGCGTCATCCTCGCTGCTGCGCGGAACGGCCAGCCCCGCCGCACCGGTGGGGACAAACTTGGTCGGCTCCTTATCGACAAAACAGGTATAATCAAATGTCACAGCTGGATTGCGCTTGAGCTCATCGAGATCCATCAGCATTTCCGCCGCAGACTGATAGCGATCCGCAACATTTTTCTCCATGGCATGCATGGTGATCTGCTCCAGCCCCACCGGGATCATGGGATTGAGCTCACGCGGCTTTTTGGGATCGGCCTGGAGCTGCATAATCGCAACGGACACGGCGCTCTCCGACTGGAACGGGAGCTGACCGGTAATCATCTCATACAGCACGACGCCGACAGAATAGATATCCGCCTTGTTATCCGTCACCTCACCGCGGGCCTGCTCCGGGCTGATATAGTGGACGGAGCCGATCGCGGACTCCGTCATGGTCTTGGTCTCATTGCGGCTGAAGCGCGCAATGCCAAAATCGGCCACCTTGATATTCCCATTGGGGAGCAGCATGATATTCTGCGGTTTAATATCGCGGTGCACAATCCCCTTATCATGGGCGTGCTGGAGCGCGCGGAGGATCTGCGTCGTGAAGTGGACGGCCTCCTTCCAGTCAATGACCTTCTGCTGCTCAATATACTCCTTGAGCGTGATGCCATCGACATATTCCATGACGATATACTGAAGCCGGTCCCCAAAGCTGACATCATAGACCTTGACAATATTGGGATGGGAGAGCACGGCGATCGCCTTGGATTCATTCTTGAACCTGCGGCGGAAATCCTCATTGGCGAGGTATTCCTCCTTGAGAATTTTTACGGCGACGATCCTGTCGTCAATATTGTCGTAAGCCTTATAGACCACGGCCATACCGCCGACACCGATCAGCTCCTGGATCTCATATCGCCCGTCCAGGCGTTTTCCTACATAATTTTCCAAAGGGTTGACCTCCTTTTATCAGTAAGTGACCGCAACAACGGTGATATTGTCACCGCCGCCATTGGAATTAGCCTTTTTTATCAATTCATCAGCAAATTCATAATAGTTGTGGCTTTTGGTGACCTCCACGATATCATCATTGCTGATGTAATTGCTCAATCCGTCCGTACAGATCAGCAGTACGTCCCCTGGCTCCATTTTTTCCTCGGAGAAGTCCGCATCGATGCTGTCCGCCACGCCGAGTGCGCGGGTGATGACATTCTTGCGCGGATGAGTACGCGCCTCCTCCGGGGTCAGCTTTCCGCACTCAAGCAGCTCCTGAACCATGGAGTGATCCCGGGTAAGCTGACGCAGTTCCCCGCCCTCAGATAGCATGTAGGCGCGTGAATCCCCCGCGTGCGATATATACGCGGTACCCCCGGCAACTATGACCGCCACCACCGTAGTCCCCATCCCGCGGAGCGATTCATTGGACCGGGACATATCGTAAATGGTGATATTGGCCGCCGATATGGCACAGTCCAGCATATTCCGTACAGATTTGGCTCCCATACCGTCCCGGTAGCCTGAAGTGATATGCTCGGAGATTGTCTTGACCGCCAGGGAACTGGCGACATCTCCGCCCGAAGCGCCGCCCATACCGTCACAGACAACGGCCCAGGCTGCACCCACCGGCAGCTCACCGGCCGCGTAGGCGTCCTGATTCATGCTGCGGACCAGACCCGTATCGGTTTTGGCCACGATTCGCATGCATATCATCCTCCTTCCATTTTCTCCCTGTGACTGCGGCGAAGCTGCCCGCAGGAAGCATTTATATCAGAGCCAAGGGACCGGCGAACAGTGACGTTGATCCCCCGCTGCTCCAAAATACGGATGAAGCTTTCCAGCCTGTTCCGGTCGCTCTTGACAAATTCGCGCTCGCGCACGGCGTTTACCGGAATCAGATTGACGTGACAGAGCATTCCCTTCAGCCGGGCCGCCAGCTCCTGCGCACACGCATCGCTGTCATTGACGCCGCGGATCATCGCATACTCAAAGGAGATCCTCCGCCCCGTAAGGCGGATATAGCGGCGGCAGGCATCCAGAACCTGTGCCACCGGCCACCGCCTGTTGACGGGCATAAGCCGGGAACGGACCGTGTCATTCGGCGCGTGAAGGGAGACAGAGAGCGTGAGTTGAAGTTTTTTCTGCGCAAGCTCGTCCATCCTTGGAACAATCCCGCATGTGGAAAGGGAAATGCTGCGCATCCCGATATTCAATCCGCGCGGGCAGCTGACAAGCTCCAGAAAGCGCATCACATTGTCAAAGTTATCCAGCGGCTCACCCATCCCCATCAGGACTACGTGGGAGACGCGCACGGCGCGGTCACGCTGGGCCGCATGGATCTGGGCGAGAATCTCCCCCGCAGTCAGATCCCTCTCCTTCCCGTCAAGCGTAGAGGCACAGAAGGCACACCCCATATTGCATCCCACCTGGGTGGAGACGCAGAGTGTGTAACCGTACTTGTACTCCATTAAAACACTCTCAATAAAACTGCCGTCGTGCAGCTTAAAGAGGTATTTAACTGTATTATCATACTCTGAAATCAACTTTTTTTCAATAGTACAGGCAAAAATGTCATACTTTTGATACAATTTCCGGCGTAATTCCTTGGAGATATTTGTCATCTGATCGTAATCTGTGACACCCGAACGCTGGAGCCAGTCAAAAATCTGACCGGCGCGGTATCTCGGTTCCCCCAGTTCCTGCATTGCGGACTCAATCTCCGCGAGCGTCATGGAATTAATATCCCGCACCATGTCCTCACTCCTCTCTCTCCATCACGGCGGCAAAGAAGCCGTACCCGCCGTAATCCTGCGGCAGGAAGGTCATCATCCCGCCAACTGAGCGGACGCACTCCCGTGCAGCCGGAAGCAGCCGGAATTCGCTGTGCCGGGCCAGAAAAGCACGGCAGATGTCCTCATTCTCACGCGGGCTGAGTGTGCAGGTGGAGTAGACGAGCTTTCCGCCCAAAGCCACTGCGGCCGCGGAACGCTCCAAAATTTCCGTCTGGAGCGCCGGCAGCTCCTCTGAAAGATAAGTATCCTTATAGCGCAGCTCCGGCTTTGAGGCGATATCGCCCAGTCCGGAGCATGGGACATCGCAGAGAACCCGGTCAAACTTTTCTCCCGCTGTAAAGGATTCACGCGCATCGCGTACCTGCGCGCGGATGATACCGATCCCAAGGCGCGCAGCTCCCCTGCGGATGAGATCCACCCGGTGTGGATGCAGATCAAAGGAGAAGACCTCCCCGCGGTTATTCATCATTTGGGCAATCGTAAAGGATTTCCCTCCCGGTGCGGCGCAGATATCAGCCACCCGCATCCCGGGGCGCGCATCGAGGAGCGCGGCGCAGATCTGGGACGGAAGCCCCTGCACATGGAACAGCCCGTCCCGATACTCGGGCAGATTTTCAAGGGAGCCGCCCCCGGCGACGGCCAGCGCATTTTCGACCCCGTCCGCCGGCTCCGCAGTGACTCCGTCCGCCGTCAAAAGCTCCTGAAGGCGCCGCACGTCCGTGCGCAGCGTATTGACGCGGATATATGTACGGGTTCCGCCGAGGGAGGCTGCGAGGATTCCCTCCGCCCGCTCTTTCCCATAGGCACCGACCAGAAAATCGATCAGCTGCCGCGGGCAGGAATAGCGCACCTCCCAGCCGGCGGAACGCCAGTCCACACCACCGCCGGCCACCTTGCGCAGGACGGCGTTGACCATTCCGGCGGCAAAGGAGCAGCCGCAGCTTCTGGCAAGCCGCACACTCTCGTTAACGGCCGCGCTATCCGGTACGCGGTCCATAAATACAATCTGATAGGCGCCCAGCCGCAGCAACGTCCGCACATCGTAATGCGCCTTCTCCAGCGGTTTAGTCAGATACCGGTTCAGGATGTAATCCAGCGTGATCCGGCGCTCCAGCACGCCATATACAAGCGCACACACAAAGCCTGCATCGCGGGGATCCAGATGCGCCTCCCTCAGGCGCGCAGACAGCTCCAGATTAGAATAAGAACCGGAACGCTCAATGTTCTTTAGAATTTCAAACGCCGTACGGCGGGGATTCATGCGATTATCGGTCATTGGAACGCACCATATACAGAATCAAGAAGCGCAGCAGCGTTGCAAGCGTCGCAGCGAGGGAGGCAACATAGGTCAAAGCCGCCGCACGCAGTGTCTTTTTGGCGGCCGTGTACTCCTCGCCTGCGAGCAGATTCTCCTCCCCGATGACTTGCAGCGCACGGGAGCTGGCGTTGAACTCCACCGGCAGCGTCACGAGTTGGAATACGGCGACAAGCGCATACAGGATGATGCCGACCATCATCAGCCAGTTGAGCGCGGAAAAGATCAGGCCGATCAGGATCAGCGGGATGCCGATATTGGAGCCGATGTTACAGATCGGGATGATGGCATTGCGGAATTTGATCGGCTTATACCCCTGAGCGTACTGCGCGGCATGACCGGCCTCATGGCAGGCAACGCCGATTGCCGCGGCGGACGTACTGTTATAGACGCTGTCGGAGAGGCGGATCACCTTGCTCCGGGGATCAAAATGGTCCGTGAGATGCCCGGAGACGCGCTCAATCCGTACGTCAAAGATCCCGTAATGGCGCAGGATCTCCATGGCGGCATCCGCCCCTGTCATATGGCGGGAATTCTGCATACGGGAATACTTTTTAAAGGTCCGGTTGACGTTTAGCTGGGCAAACAACCCCAGAAGCATCGCCGGAACCACAATCAAAATATAGAGGGGATCAAAGTAAAAAAAAGGCATAGAGGTACCTCCGTCGTTTTAATGTTACTCACCCAAAAGCAAACCTGCGGAGAGTTTTGCGCCGCGCAGGTAATCCTGCGCCGACATCCGTTTTTTCCCATCCGGACAAACTTCCAGAAATTCGACGCAGCACCCGTCGCCGCAGGAGACGATCAGTCTGCTGTCGCACCGGACGACCTGACCTGGCACGCCTGCCTTAATATCGGTCAGAGCGCTGCGCAGCACTTTGAGCCCTTTCCCATGAACCAGCGTTTTGGCACACGGCCACGGCGAAAGGCCCAGGATCTGATGGTGAATCTCCTTCGCGGAGCGGGAAAAATCGATTGGTGAGAGGGACTTATCCAGCATTTTACAGTAAGTCGCCTGATCGTCGTTTTGCCGGAGCGGGCGGAGCGTTCCGGCCTGAAGGGCGGCAACCGTCCTTTGCAGCACACCGGCACCCATCGGCGCCAGACGGTCAAAGAGCTCGCCGGCCGTCTCCGTCTCCCCGATCTCCGTCTTTTCACACAGGAGGATATCACCCGTATCCATCCCCCTGTCCATAAGCATGGAGGTCACGCCTGTCCGGCGCTCCCCACAGAGGATCGCGCTCTGGATCGGCGACGCGCCGCGGTACTTGGGGAGGATGGAGGCATGGATATTAATACACCCGTATTGCGGGATGGATAAAATTGCCTCTGGCAGAATTTTTCCATACGCTACCACGACGATCAGATCCGGCGCCATTACACGGATCTCCCGTTCGGCACTGCCGTCCCTGAGGGTAGCAGGCTGTAAAACACACAGTCCGAGCTCCAGCGCCGCTTCCTTGACGGGCGGCGGTGTCAAAAGCTGCCTGCGTCCCGTCGGCTTATCCGGCTGTGTAAATACCGCCAGAATATTATGCCCATCCGCGTGCAGAACTTTCAGGCACGGTACGGCAAAATCAGGTGTTCCCATAAAAATAATATTCATGCTCACTTCTCCAAATCCTTCTGCGTCGCACGGCGGATCATCTTATCGGTGTATAAAATCCCCTCCAGATGGTCGAGCTCATGACAGACGCAGGAGGCCTTAAACCCGTGTGCCTTGAACATAATCCAATCCCCGCGGCGGTTCTGTGCCTTGACCGTGACGGACTCCGGACGGTGAAGCACGCCGCTCTCCCCAGGAATGGAAAGGCAGCCCTCCACACACTCCTGCTCGCCCTCGGTTTTAATAATCTCCGGATTCACAAGCTCCATCAGGCCGTCGCCGACATCAATCGTGACCACGCGCCGCAGAATGCCGACCTGGACTGCCGCCAGACCGACGCCGGGGGCTTTATACATCGTCTCCGCCATATCGTTCAGGAGCTGCCCCAGACGATCATCAAATTTTTCGACCTTTCGGCTAACCTTGCGCAGAATCGGATCGCCGACGGTAATAATATTCCGCAGTGCCATGCAAATTACCTCCAGAATTGTTGATATCATTAAAAAATAGACTCAGGATTGACATCCGGCGTGCAGGTGATCCGGCGGAAGCGCCTGTCCTGTCCAAAGGCGGAGATCAGCCGCCCGACCATCTCCCGCATCCGGGCGCGCATCCTGCACTTGAGGATGATCCGGTAGCGGTACTTCCCGCCGATGCGTGCTGCACGCGGCGGCGCGGGACCCAGGACGATCATCTTCTCCTCCGGGTATTCGGATGCGGAGAGCGATTTGAGCTGCCCCAGGAACACCTGGGCCGCCAGCTCCGTGTCGCGGTCCGACTGGCCGGAGAAGGTAAAGGTGCACAGATCACAGTAGGGCGGATAGGTCATCAGCCTGCGAATCTGCATCTCCGTCTCATAAAAGCTGTCATAGTCCTGCGTGGCGGCAAAGTGGATCACCGGATTTTCCGGCGTCATTGTCTGGATGACGGCCGTTCCCGGATACCTGCCGCGGCCTGCGCGCCCCACCACCTGTGTCAGCAATGCAAAGGTGCGCTCCAGACTCCTGTAATCGTCGCTGTAGAGCTGGCCGTCTGCCGAGACGACGCCCACGAGCGTAACATTTTCAAAATCCAGCCCCTTGGCGACCATCTGTGTGCCAAGCATGATGTCGTATTCCCCCGCCGCGAAGGCGCGCAGCTTGCGCTCATGCGCAAAGCGCGCTGCGGTGGTGTCTGTATCCATGCGCAGGATGCGCGCCTGCGGCAGCAGCTGAGCAAGCTCCTCCTCCACGCGCTGCGTCCCATAGCCTGTCCGGCGCAGGCCATGGTGTCCACAGTGCGGGCACTCATCCGAAAACGGCTGGGAATATCCACAGTAATGGCACATCAGCCGGCCGTTCGCCGCGTGATAGGTCATGGAAATGCTGCAGTGCGGGCACGTGAGGACCTCCTTGCAGGAGGGGCAGGAGACAAATGTATGATACCCGCGCCGGTTGATCAGCAGGATCGACTGTCTCCCCTTCTCCATATTTTCCCGAAGATCCGCCAGCAGCGGCGCGCTGATGGAACCGGTGCAGCCGTTGTTGATCTGCTCCAGCATATCGACTGTAATGACCTCCGGGAGCTGCGCTGCACCGTACCGCTGTGCCAGGCGATAGAGGCCGTATTTCCCACGCCGGGCGTCCGTATAGCTCTCAACGCTCGGTGTGGCGGAGGCCAGAAGAAGCAGCGCGTGATGATATGCACAGCGATAGCGCGCAATTTCCCGCGCGTGATAGCGCGGGGCGCTCTCCGACTTGTAGGCCGCCTCCTGCTCCTCATCCATGATGATGACTCCAAGATTTGCAAGCGGTGCAAAGACCGCGGAGCGTGTCCCGACGACGATCTTTACCGCTCCACTCTTGATACGCCGGAACTCATCCGCCCGCTCTCCGACGGAGAGCGCACTGTGGAGTACTGCCACATCGGAACCATACCGGCGGCGGAACAGTTCCAGCGTTTGGGGAGTGAGTGAGATCTCCGGCACGAGCACAATTGCCGTCAGTCCGAGGTCCAGAGCGCGGTCAATCAGCTTCATGTACACCTGTGTCTTTCCGCTGCCGGTGACACCGTACAAAAGCGCCGTAAAGGGCTCCCGAGCCTCCAGCCTTTCCCGCAGGCCGTCATAGACGGACTGCTGCTGCGCCGAGAGGGCGATCTCCGTCCTCCCGGTGACGACTGTGTCAGACAGAGGGGTGCGCAGCGAAGGGACCTCAATATACTCCGCAATGCCCTTTTTAACCAGTGCATCCGGCACGGCGGGTGTAACGCCTGTAAAGTAGCAGACCTCCCGCACGGCCGCGCAGCCCACCTCAGCCAGCATATTGACAACGCTCTGCTGCTTTTTAGAGAGCTTAATACCAATCTCGTCCTCAGAGCCATATGCAAGGCGGATCATCTTGACCGTCAGGTCCCCCACGTTGCGCACCGCCTCATCATTGCGCACGAGATATCCGGCACGCCACAGCTTTTCCGGTACCTTACTGGCAGGGTCCAGTCCGAGCGCCGCCATGATCCGCTCCCTGCTGACGAATTTTTTTTGCGATACGACAAAAGAGACGATTTGCTTTTCCGTCTCGTCAAGCGCATCGCCCAAGTCCTCGCCCGCACGCTCCCCCGGAGCATACTGGGCCACTATTTTAAGATTAATCCCAAAGGGAACCATACTCTTGACCGCATCGTAGATCGTACAGAATGTGTGCGCCTTCATATACTCGGCGAGCAGACACATCTCCTCACTGAGCAACGGGCTCTCATCCACGACCTCGGCAATTGATTTCAGGCGGTGATCGGCCCGGCCGCTGTGCACATCCATGACAATTCCCACACGGCGGCTGTCCCCGGAACCGAACGGCACCTGAACACGCACACCGCGCTGAACCTTTGGCACAAGCGCCTGCGGGACCGCATAATCATACAGCTTATCAAAGTGGAAGGAAGTGTTTTCCACGGCTATGCCTGCAATCATAACAGCGGGCATCGGCTGATCCCTCCGTCCCCTGTTACAGATTGCGGATCTCTTCCGGCTCTTCGATCTCGTACTCGCCGTCGAGGACCTTGTTGAGCGCGATCGTAACCGGCTTCTCCTCAAGGATCTCCCCGGTCTCCTCCGCATCCTCGACAACGCGGCGGGCCAGCTTGGCTGTGGCAATCACCAGGGAATATCTGCTCAGATGGTCTGTCAAAATAGACCTCAAATCCGGATTAAGCATGATCTAATACCTCACTTACTTTATATTTCATGCGGGTGGAACGCAGCCGCTCCGCCTGTATAATGGCACAGATGTCACTGACTGCGTAATCCACCACGTCGTTGACGACGATGTAATCGTATTCTTCGGACCGGGCGATCTCCTCCCGGGCGATCGTCATCCGGCGGACGATATCCTCTTCACTGTCGCTCTCGCGATTGCGCAGGCGCTGCTCCAGCACCTCCATCGACGGCGGCATCAGGAAAAGGCTTACGACATCCGGGTAGCGGGCACGGATCTTCTCGGCGCCCTGAACCTCGATCTTCAGGATCACGGTCTTTCCCTCATCAAGCCAGCGGTCGACCGGCGCGCTGGGCGTACCGTAAAAGTTCTCGCCGTATTTAGCGTATTCCAAAACCTCATCATTATGAATCTTTTCCATAAAGGTCTGTTTGCTCACGAAGTAATAGTGGAAACCATCGATCTCCCACTCACGCGGCGCGCGCGTTGTCAGGGAGACAGAGAGCTGTACCCCGATATCGCGTTTGGCCAGCTGTGTCAAAATGGTATCCTTCCCGGAGCCGGACGGGCCGGACAGGATAATCAGCATCCCTTTTTTACTCTTACTGCTCATACACATCGCCCTCCTCGTGGATCTCGCCGCCCGACTCACTCAGGCGCGCCGCAACTGTCTCCGCCTGGAGATACGTCAGCACCACATGGCCGCTGTCCATAATCAGAACCGTCCTGCTGCGTCTGCCGTGTGTGGCGTCGATCAGCGTTCCGTTCTTTTTGCAGTCCTGTACGATACGCTTGACCGGCGCGGCGTCCGGGCTGACCATCGCGACCAGGCGCGATGCGTTAATCATATTGCCAAATCCAATGTTTACCAGCTGAACCATTTCGCACCCCCTGTGCTCACTCTACGTTCTGGACCTGTTCCCGGATCTTTTCAATATCCGACTTGATATCCAGCACGGCACGGACGATTTCCACATCCTGCGCCTTAGAGCCGATCGTATTTGTCTCCCGGTTCATCTCCTGCACCAGAAAATCCAGCCGGCGGCCGACCGCCTCATCTGAGGCAAGGATCTCCTGAAGCTGCTGGAAATGGCTGCGCAGACGGACGGTCTCCTCATCAACGGCCACCTTGTCCGCATAGATTGCGGCCTCAGTCAGAATGCGCTGCTCGTCCGGGGAATCCCCCAGTACGGCACGCATATGCTCGCGCATGCGTCTGCGGTACTCCTCAACCGTCTGGGGCGACCGCTCCTCAATCATTGCAACCCTGTGCAGGATGGCCTCCGCCTTCCCCTGGATATCCAGCCGCAGGCGCTCCCCCTCCTGCTCTCGCGCGGCAATAAACTTGTCCACGGCCTCTGAAGCCGCCGCTTCAACTGTATGCCAGACCGCATCCTCGTCCAGCTCCTCATGCGTAACGTTGAGCACATCCGGCAGACGTGCGATTGACATCACGCTCAGATCATTTTTCAGGCTCTGAGATTCGGCCAGTGGCGTCAGCGCCTCAATGTACGCCTGCGCCAGCGCCATATCCACGTGGACGGCTGCATTCTTGGTAGCGAGTGTCTCAATATAGACTGCGGCGTCAATCTTGCCGCGCGCCACGCGGGACTGGACATAGCTCTTGAGCTTGTCCTCCAAAAAGCCATACATGCGCGGCACCCGCGCGGAAAATTCAAAATACCGGTGGTTGACACTCTTGATCTCCACCAGTACGGAGATATTCTCATCGGCGGACTGTGCGCGTCCATACCCCGTCATGCTCCTGAGCATTGAAACGCCTCCGAATCATCAAATTCATAATCAATTTATTGTAACAATTATCAGGGGGCTTTGTCAATAATCCGGCCTATATTTTCAGCCGGGATAGCCGTTCCCGGTACTCCTCATAGTCCATCAGGGCATTGAGGACCTCCGGCATCATGTTGGCGGACAGGCGCTCGGGCAGTCCGACGGCACGCAAAAAGGCCGTTCTCCGCCGCTTGCTGTCCGCCGTTCCACTCAAGCCGTCCTCAAACAGGTCCAGCTTTGTGATCCGTCGCCCGCCTGTGCGTTCCTCAGTATGTGAAAAGGGAATACCCGCCGCACGAAGAGCGTCCGTCAGAACCTCACGCGTCATGCCCTCTACGCCGAGCTTGCCCTCCTTTGAAGGAGCGGCCTTGCGCCGCTCTTTTCCATAGATATCCGGGATATAGGCGTTGCGAATATCCCCCTCCCGGACGGAGCCGCGAATCCTGGAGCGGATCGCAAAACCGGCCGCGTCGCTGTCCGTCAGAATGACGATCCCACGCGTGCGCGCAAGCTGCCGGATCAGCTCCATCCGCTCCCGGTCGTGGAAGATGGAAAAGCCGTTTGTCTCAATGATGAGCGCATCCAAAAAGGAGGAAAGCTTGATCTTATCGTACTTTCCCTCCACGATAACAGCGCAGTCAAGCTTAATTTTCACCCGTTCTCCCCTCCGGAAAGACGAAGGAGCCTGACAACCGTCTCCTCCAAAATGATACGCGGCTCTGCCCCGCCGCCCTTGAGCAGCCGGTCCGCCTCGTCCAGACAGTCGAGGCAGCTGCGAAGTGCACGGGTACTGATGCTGCGCGCATCACGCGCGGCATTGCGCAGGCGAAACTCCCTGTTGCGGTACGCCGCCGGGAAAATCTGAGCGGCTGCCGCCGGATCCCCCGCCGACTCTGAGGCGACGCGCGCACGGTACATATCGACATAGGCGGCAGTCAGCGCGCCATGAATCATGATCGGCTCCACGCGCTGGATAAACAACTCGTTGAGCAGGCGGTAGGCGCGCGTACAGTCGCGCGCGGTGATCGCCCGCACCAGATCAAACGCCGTGGAGTCGAGTGAGTGGATGCAAAGCTCCTCAATCACCGGCACAGTGATGATCCCGCCCTCACCGACATAGGCACAGCACTTTTCCAGCTCGTTAATCAGCAGGTTCAGATCATCCCCCGCCTGAGACACAAGACGCGCCGCAGCCTGCTGCTGGAGCTCGCAGCCACGTCTGCGCGCGCCGGAAATCATCATGCTCTCCAGTGAACGGGCCGTCAGCCGGTCCAGCTGGACAAGTGCGCCGGCCTTCTCCGCAGCAGAAAAAAGTTTTTTCCACCGGTTGTTCTTCTTTGGCGCCGCTTCCGTCCTGTCATAGACAAAAATCAGGACGCAGGAGGCGGATGGCTGTTCAAACAGCTCCGCAATCATCTCCACCCCCGCATCCGAAAGGGTATCCGGTGAAAGATCCCGCACGACAACGCAGCTCTTACCCCCCAGCATGGGACAGGAGCGCGCCGCCATATAGATATCCTCCGGCGATATTGGATTCTCCTGCGCGTCAAAGGTGTGCAGGTTAAAATCAGCCGACGATCCAACGGCCGCCCGGATCAGCTGCTGCACATAATGCGCCTTGAGGTATGGCTCATTGCCATAGATCAGGTAGCCGTCCGCCAGCAGACCGGTCTTGATTTGATGCTTCAGCTCTTTTTCATCGATCCGCGGCATTACGACCCTCCGTCCAGCACAATTTGAGAATGATCATCTATCCTGATTATTATATCACCATTGTATGGAACGGTCAAAGTATTTCTCCCTTTGGCGTAGCGCGCATTTGTCTCAACCGCGAGCACATCAGCGTAATCAATCTTCGCGGAAAATCCGCCGGCGACCAGAATATCGGCAGGATCGGCTTTCAGGTTTTCCGCTATGCGAACAGTGCGCCCATTCACTTGGAGCAGCAACGACTCTCCGTCCGAGGTGAGCTCCATCCCCTCCGCAAACGCCGCGCGGAACGCCTCGCCCTGGAATACAGGCTGTACACCCCGGCACCGGCGGAGGACCGCGCGCACATCAGTCTCAGAATCATCTGACCAGAAATAGAGAAAGTCGACCTGGTACAGATTGTTCCGCTCCAGCAGATCAAACCCGGAACCATCCCGGCCGGACCCGATCAACACTGTCTGCCCGCCGTCACGGATGAGGACGCACGGATTGCTCCCCTGTGCAATATGAATCACCGCCCGTCCGCGGTCCTGGTAGGCGGGAACGCCGATGCAGGCCGTGACCGCAACAGCCAGCGCGAGCATATACGCCACCGCCGGCAGCAGGACCCTTTCCCGCATCAAAATCCAGAATACGGCCGCCGTCACAATCAGAAACATCAGCAGGCGAAGCGCTGAACCGCTCGGCACATAATAGGAGACATACGGAATATCGGCAAAAGCGGCGGACATGCGGATCATCAGGCGCAGCAGGGCACCGGAACACACCGACAGCGGCTGAGCCAGGAACAGCGCCCCCATCATCCCGAACGCCGCACCGATCCCGCCCAGAATCATGGCCGGCGTGGCCAGCCCCGCGATAAACAGATTTGAGAGCGGCGACAGGACATTGATCATGCCGAACTCCACCAGGACGGTGGGCATCGTGAAGAGCGTGGCGCAGACGGAGATGGAAAAGACATCCAGCACGCCTTTAAACAGCCGGCGCGCCGGACTGAAAGCGATCCGATCCAGCCGCTCCCCATACCATTTTGAAAGCCGTGTGTGAAGTGTGATGATTCCAAAGGTTGCCAGCACTGACATTGTAAGGCCGACATCCGCTGCCGCAAGCGGATTGATGGCCAGCAGGATGAGCACCGCACCGCCCAGTGAATTGAGAGAGTCCGGTGTCCGCTTGAACAGAAATGAGGACAGATACAGGAGCATCATAATCCCCGAGCGCATGACGGATGGCGTAAAGCCGGTAAGCGCCATAAAGAAGAGCACAAATCCTCCGGCAAGGAGTGCCGATGCGCGCGGCCCAACGCGCGCCCGCTTCAGCAGTGATAAAGCCGCCATGGCCCAGACACTCATGTGCAGGCCGCTCACGGAAAGAAGATGAGAGATGCCGATCAGTTGAAAATCATGGGAGATATCCCACGACATGCCGGTTTTATCCCCCAACA
Source organism: Candidatus Onthovicinus excrementipullorum (assembly GCA_018712345.1). Lineage (GTDB taxonomy): Bacteria > Bacillota > Clostridia > Oscillospirales > Acutalibacteraceae > Onthovicinus > Onthovicinus excrementipullorum. Next base: position 91,530 of record DVHG01000017.1, read on the forward strand.
GGATCCCGCGCAGGAGACCGCCCGTATCTGCCCCCATCATGGTGGATATCTGGGCGGAGAGCCCCTCCCGGAATCTCCAGATATAATACCCGAGCGGACGAAATCCCTCCCCGGGAGTCACCGATTCAACCTGGAGCTCATACGCCTCCAGATAAATGCCCTTTGACCTATAATAGCGGTTGCTGTCGCGGTTGCTCCCCGCGAGCTCCAGCACCGCCGTCATTTCAATCGCATCATATGGCTCTACCTCCAGCGGCGTGTACGACTCAAAGCGCACGGTGCTTTTGAATTTTTCCCCGTTCACCGAATCCGTCACAAAGAGATATTCATATTTCCCGTATCTCTGTTCCGCGCCGTTTTCAGTATGCGCGGTCACCTGCGCCCTCTTCCCCACCAGCGCAACTGCCGGACGGAGGGAAAAGTACTCCTCACCCGCAAAGAAGAGGCAGCAGACGATCACGAGTGCTGAAGCTGTCAAAGCCCTCACCGCATGCAAACGGCGGAACAGCAGCGCGCAGGCCAAAATGCCCGCGACCCCGATCAGACATAGCACCGGCAGGAGGGCTGGATATTCGATCAAAAAGTAGAGGCAGGCAAAGCAGACCGCGCCGGCCACCGCGAGCGGCCGGACAAATCCATGCCGATGTTTAAAAAGCTCCGGCCGCCGTGCAGGGCGTCCCGGAGCATGAGATTGCTTCAGCATTCGATTGTTTTAGCCTCTTCAAACTCCTGCTGAATCTCATCGGAGGGCTTCCTGGTCAGCAGAGAAACCGCCACGATTGCGATACAGGAGAGGATAAAGGCAGGGAACAGCTCATAGATCGCAAACACCCCGCCGAGCGGATTGAGCACGAGCTTCCAGACAAAGACGGAGATCCCGCCCGTGAGCATGCCGGCGATCGCACCGGCACGATTGATACGCTTCCAGAACAGGCTGAAGAGCATCAGCGGACCGAATGTGGCGCCGAAGCCCGCCCAGGCAAAGCTGACAAGGGTAAAGATCACACTGTCCTCATCAAGCGCAATAATCATACCGATGACCGCGACAACAATCAGCGTAATCCGGCTGACGCGCATTACCTGCTTATCCGTAGCGTTCTTCTTGAGAATCCCCTGAAAAATATTTTTAGAGAATGCGGACGCGGCAATCAGCAGATAGGAGTCCGAGGAACTGATCGTGGCTGCCAGTACACCCGCCATCACAATCCCCGCAAACAGCGGATGGAACAGAAGCGACGCCATCTCCACAAAGATGTTTTCCGCGGAGGAGGCCGTCTGGAAGGTGGTCGGAAGGTAGGCACGTCCGATGACGCCGATCATCACGGCCGCAGTCAGCGAGATCACGCACCACACAGTCGCGATGCGGCGGGACTTTTTGATCTCCCGGGAGGAGCGGATTGCCATAAAGCGCAGCAGCACCTGCGGGACGCCAAAATAGCCCAGCCCCCAGGACAGGGTGGAGATAATTTTCAGGAAGCCGTACTCCCCCGCCTCACCGAAGAGCGGCGACCCGGCCGCGTCCACCATCTGCACGCCCGCGGCATCGACAGTCGGCTGGGCAATGCCAAAGAACGTTGCAAATCCGGGAATGTTTCGGGCGTTTTCCGCCACGACAGAAAAACCACCCGCCGCACTTGTCCCGACGATGAGCACCGTCACCAGTGCGAAGATCATGACAATCGCCTGCATAAAATCTGAGGCGCTCTCAGCCAAAAATCCGCCCAGGAAGGTGTAAAGCAGGACAAACAGCGCACCCACAACCATCATCAGCCTGTAATCGGCGCCAAAGAGCTGGCTGAACAGCTTGCCGCATGTCACAAAACAGCTCCCTGCATAGACCGCGAAAAACACCAGGATGAACACGGAAGAGATGGTCATGATGACCTTTTTATTCTCCTTAAACCGGTTGCTGAAAAAGTCTGGGATCGTGATGGCATTCGTCACCTGGGAATACCGGCGCAGCGGCTTGGCAACAACCAGCCAGTTGACGTATGTACCAACCGCGAGCCCGATCGCCGTCCAGCCCGCGTCTGCAATCCCGCACCAGTACGCTACGCCGGGCAGCCCCATCAGCAGCCAGCCGCTCATATCGGAGGCCTCCGCACTCATGGCGGCGACCCACGGTCCGAGCGAACGGCCGCCCAGAAAATAGTTCTCACTGTTTTTATTGGCGCGCTTGGCAAAAAAGATGCCGATCCCGATGACGACCGCCATATAGGCGCACATCGCAATCAGGATCTGAACGGTACTCCCCGTCATTGAAAATCCCCCTCAAGGCTCGTTTTAGAATATTTTACCATAGGCTCGCGCGCCAATCAATAGGTGATGGGAACAAAAAATCCCCGGCCAATGGGCAGGAGCCATAAAACAGTTGACAGCCACAACAGTTAATTCTGTTGTGGCTGTTCTTGCATTTTTTCTTTGGTGTGATAGTATGGTAATCAAACAGACTGAGAAACTTAAATTTGGAGGAGTTCGTATGAAGATTGAAAAATGCACAAAGAGTGCTTTTGTTGTGATTGGTAAAGAAGGTTCAACTTTGGATGGTCAAGGCTTTATTCAAAAATTATGGTCGGATGCAAACTCTCATTTTAGCGAAGTTCAGCCGTTAGCTAAAAAAGACGAAAATGGCAATTTGGTTGGTATTTGGGGCGCAATGTCCGATTGTTCCCATTTATACAAACCGTGGGAAGATAACTTTAGCAAAGGACTATACCTTGCTGGCGTTGAATGTATTGATGATGCTGAAGCGCCCGAGGGATGGACAAAATGGACAATTCCGGGCTATGAATATATTTGTGCAGAGGCTGAAAATGAAAATACATTTTCGGAGGTACTAGACTATATGAGGGCAAATAATATCACATTGGTTGGAGCTGTCCACGATTTTTCTTGCCCTGTAAATGGAAAGAATTATATGTTTTTCCCGATTAGAATTATTTAACCAATGCTCATTCATCGAACAGATTATAAAGGCGCACTTCTATACGCTTACCGCGTATACCGTGCGGTATGCGGTCTTGCGCCGCACCAAAGCCTCCCCTGTGTAAGGGGAGGTGCCCCGCAGGGGCGGAGGGGTCATCAATCTCTCAGTCAGCTTCGCTGACAGCTCCTTTCTCACAAGCGGGCCTTTTCAGAAACAGTACATGTTACGAGAAAACTAACCTATGATCGTAACCATAGGTCGGTTTAACTGTTTTACGGACACCCGGCCAAGCCGGGGAACGTGTTATTCCGCAAGTGCGCGCTGGAGCCAGATGGCACCGAGATCCATCGCATTATAGAGCCCGTGCTTTTCACTCCGCTTGAGGATCCGCTCTTTGGGCCGGGCATCCGGATCTGTGCTCATGAGCTGGATCGTCACCTTGTCGGCCAGCTCCAGATCATTGAACTTCTTTGTGGTGAGGATCTGGATCATCACCACGCATTTATCCGACATATCGCCGTAATAGATGGTGTTACCATTGCGGACGAGCGGTTTCCCCTTGTATGTCAAAAACTTAGGCTTCGTCTCTTTTTCCGCTGCCATTTCAATCATCTCCGTTCTTCAAAATCAAACTTGTTTTTCTCCCTGCGGAAAATCAATCTTTCAACTGCAAAGCCGCACGGAAACAGGAAACAGCGTCCGTTTTCCAGATACTTATAAAATACAAAGCGCTATACCGGGCGGCACACAATCGCCGTATGCGATGGGCTGTTTTTAATATGATATCATATCCTGTGGGTTCTGTCAAAAAAGGCGCGGAGAAATCCCCACGCCTTTTGGCAACAAGTGCACTTATTCCTCGCGCAGATAGTTTTTCACGAGCGCCTGCAACAGCTCATCCCGATCCAGGCGGCGGATCAGGCTGCGGGCGTTATTGTGCGTTGTGATATAGGTCGGATCCTCCGACAGGAGATAGCCGACGATCTGACTGATCGGATTATATCCCTTTTCACTCAGCGCGTCATAGATCACGCGGAGCGTCTTGCGCATCTCGTCCTCGCGCTCTTCCTTAATGGAAAACTGTATGGTTTTGTCGGTCATGCTCCCACCTCCGTCAACAGTGCCGGACAATTCCCGGATACCCCTCATTATATCCTATTTGTCCTAAAAATTCAATCAAAATTTGCAGATCCGCGCCGCTTATTTTGCAAGGGATTCAACGATCTCCTTCGTATCGCGGGCGATGACCAGCTCCTCGTTTGTGGGGATGACATATACATCCGCGCTCGAATCGTCGGTGGAGATCTTCCCCTCCTTGCCATGGACAAACTCATTATTCAGAGCGTGGTCAATATGAATACCGAGATAGCCCAGATGATCGCAGATCTCCTCACGCATAATGGACGAATTCTCGCCGATACCGCCGGTGAACACAATCCCGTCCACCCCTTCCAGGGCGGCGGCATAACCGCCAATGAATTTGCGGATCTGATAGCGCTGGAGCCGGCTGGCCATCTGCGCACGCTCGTTGCCGGCCGCGATCGCCTGCTCCAGATCGCGGTCATCACTGGAGATACCGGAAATGCCAAGCAGGCCGGACTTCTTGTTCAGAACCACGTCTGTCTCCTGCGGCGTCCATCCCTCCTTCTCCTGCAAATAGATAATAACGGAGGGATCCAGACTGCCGGACCGGGTGCCCATCATAAAGCCATCCAGCGGTGTCAGGCCCATGCTCGTATCGATGACCTTGCCGTCCTTAATGGCGGTAATGGAGCAGCCGTTACCCAAATGGCAGGTGATCAGCCGCGTACCGACGATGTCACGCCCCATCAGCTGTGCACAGCGCGCGCTGACGTACCGGTGGGATGTCCCGTGGAACCCGTAGCGGCGGATTTTATATTTCTCATAGTACTCGTACGGGATGGGGAACAGGTACGCCTCCGGCGGCATGGTGGAGTGGAAGGCATTGTCGAACACGACAACCTCCGGGAGCTCGTCGCCAAACACGGCGCGGCAGGCATTGATTCCCTGAACATGGGCAGGATTGTGGAGCGGTGCCAGATCGCTGAGCTCTTCAATCCCCTTGATGACATAGTCGGTGACGAGCATGCTCTTATTGAACTTGGCCCCGCCCTGAACTACGCGGTGCCCGACGGCGGAGATCTCCTTCATATCGCTGATGACAGCGGCATCCCCCTGCGTCAGGGCGCGGGTGACATAGAGGAAAGCCTCCGTATGGTTGTGCATACGCAGCTCTTTTTCAAATTTGACACCCTTGAAGTTGGACCCCTTGATCTTACTGCCGTCAAGCCCGATGCGGTCGCAGATCCCCTTGGCGAGGACCGTCTCATCGTCCATATCAATGAGCTGATATTTCAGCGAGGAACTTCCGGCATTGATTACAAGAATTTTCACAGTTTTCCGCTCCTTTAAAGCATGGTTGAAAGAATTGTTTACACAACAGTAGACTAATGATATTATATACTTGTACTTTTTATTTTTCAAGGAGTGTTTTCACTTGAAGATCGCCGGCGTTATCGCGGAATACAACCCGTTCCACAACGGGCACCAATATCAGCTCAGCCGGATGCGGTCGTGCGGGGCGGAACGGATTGTCGCCGTCATGAGCGGCAATTTTGTCCAGCGCGGCGATGTCGCCATTCAGGATAAATTCCGGCGTGCCCGCACCGCTGTCCTGTGCGGCGCGGACCTGGTGGTGGAGCTGCCGACGGTCTTCTCAATGGCGCCGGCCGAACGCTTTGCCTATGGCGGAATCTTTCTGCTGGAGGCGCTGGGGTGTGTCGATACGCTGTCTTTCGGCTGTGAGGACGATGACATCACTGCGCTGCGCAGGCTCGCGGACTGCCTTGACGACCCGGAGACGGAAAAGCAGATTGCTGAATGTGTGCGCAGCGGGATCAGCCATCCTGCCGCACGCGAGCGCGCCGTCCGCGCCATTCTTGGCGCTGCGGATGCGGACCGCCTGCGCAGGCCCAATAACATTCTGGGCATCGAGTATATCCGTGCCTGCCGGCGGATCGGCGCTGAATTCAACTTCCTGCCGATCCGGCGGACGGGTGTGGCGCACGACAGCACCGCGCGTACCGGCAGATTCATGAGCGCCTCCGAGATCCGGCGGATACTCTGCTCCGGCGGTCCGCTGCCCGACGACTGCCTCCCGGCCGCCGCATGTGAAATGATCCAATCCGGACTACAGGATGGGACCGTCCCCGCCCGGTTCAGCCGGCTGGAGCTCCCTCTCCTCTATGCGCTTCGGCGTACAGATCCCGCTGCACTTGCCCTTCTGCCCGATATCAGTGAGGGACTGGAGGTAAAAATATATCGCTCCGCACAGCAAGCTACAAATTTGGAGGACCTGCTCGCCGGGATCAAAAGCAAACGCTATCCCCTTGCCCGGATCAGAAGGCTGCTGCTCTACGCACTGCTCGGTTTCCGGAGCGAGGACTTTTCAAAAAATCCACCATTTATTCGGGTGCTCGCCGCCAACCAGAACGGCTTTGACATCCTGCGCACCGCACAGAAGACCGCCCGCCTGCCTGTTGTGACAAAGGCCGCCGATGTGCGCAAGCTGGGGCCGGATGCCGAGCAGTTTTTCAAACTGGAAAGCAGGTGTGACGATATTTACGCCCTGGCCGCGCCGAAGACCCAGCCCGGCGCTGCCAACTATACTACAGGGGTTCAAATCGTAAAATAGAGACACCGCATACCGGGTCGGGCTTATAGCTCTCCCTTCCTCTTTTTAATGGTCAAAAATCGGAATGAGCATAACCCATTCCGATGTATAAAAAGATGCTATTCCTGTTTTCACGTATAGGTAAATAGGTGGCCCAAAAGGTTCAGGCTCCTCTTTGATTTTATTTTCTCACACCGCAGATGCTGCAATACTGATATTCCACCCGCTGCTCCTCATGGGTAACAGCGGGAATGGTTTTGTAATAGGTCAGAATCGAATGGTCGTTTTCATATGTCGGATTACCATTGCTATCATATCCCAAGAACAGTTCTGGCGGCATATTGTTTTCATAGCGATATGTGCGCATCCATTCCATCTTTTCCCGTTCCCAGGCTTTAAAGTCATCGGGATTCTCAGAAGTCTTCCAGGTTTTAGTATCCCAATAATACATATGATATTCCGTTACCTTTTCCGAATGGGCAGGTTCGTCCTCTACAGTCACCGCCGTCACATAGTCCTTCCAGATATGCGTGTGCGCGGCGATGTTTCCGACATTTCCAGCATTGCCGGAGGATTGCTGGGATGAGTTGTTGCCAGAAGTGGACCGGCCATTCTCTGAAGTTTGCGCCTGCTGATCCCCGGCATCAGCAGAGAACGTCGTATCACTACTCCCGGGTGCTTCCCCGATTGATGCTGCATTGCTGTTTTCCGGGCCGCTGTCGCTCTTCTCTTCACCCTCTGCAGCGGCAACAGAGGATATTCCTTCAAAACCTGGTCCCTGCTGAGTGGATGCCCGCCCCCCGAAGGGATACAGAACGGCCACCGCGGTTATCGCCACCAGAATTACTCCCAGCACTGCTGCCAGCGGGAGAATAATTTTCCGGTGTCCCCGTAAAAAATTACGTATCTTTTTCAAAACCACATTCCCCTTTCAGCAAAAACGTTTCAGGAGGAACCCCTTACGAAAAAGCGCCGACATAACGCCCAAGAAAAAATATAACCCACAAACACCCTGCTTCCGGGTATTCGCGGATTATTGTTTTGGTATGGGTGTTCATAATGACAATAACCAAATAAAAACGGGTGTCCATATGGACACCCGGAGTGGTCGGAGTGTCGGGACTTGAACCCGAGGCCTCTTGGTCCCGAACCAAGCGCGATACCAAACTTCGCCACACCCCGATAAAGGCAACATTGAGATTATATAATAAACAGTAGATAAAATCAAGGGTTTTTTGAAATTTTTTCAAAAAAAAGGGGCTTGCATTCTGATCCCCTTTTTGATATAATATTCGAGCGGTTTGATATGGAGAGTTGTCCGAGCTGGTCGAAGGAGCACGACTGGAAATCGTGTAAGCCTTAAACGAGGCTTCGAGGGTTCGAATCCCTTGCTCTCCGCCACGCCGGAGCAAAGTTCGCTTTGCTCCGGCTTATTTTTTTGTCCTTTGGCGGAAAACAACCCTTTCTCCCTCCCGCGCCCTGCGCCTAATTGTCGAAAAAGGTTACACTGTGCCGTTACTGCTCGTTTGTAAACGTTGTGGCACTGCTGTCTCTCTTTCGGTTTTTGATCCAGGCGCAACCCATCCCATCCAAAATGCCAAGCTCTTTTCATCGCTCACACACGGAAAGGCACTTGACCCCACACGGGCGCTTTTCAATTTCATTAAAAAATACCTTTTTTCATTTATGCCAAGCTTCAAGAATCATATTTTAAAAAAAATGTCACAAAATCGCTTTTTGCTGGTATTTAATGATAGCAGGAGGTGATAAAAGATGGACAAAAAGGCACAATTGAATTCGGAACTGACAGCGGCATGCGACCAATTTACAAATTCGTATCTCAGCACCCTGAATCACTCCAACCTGGATGACGAAACCTTTCAGGAGATTTATGTAATCGCATTGGAAATCCAAAAAACATTTGACGCATTTGCCAAGGCAATCAACAACTACCTGAAGTAGCAACTTTCAGACTTCCGCGCGATATTCCGCACAGAGAGACGGACAATTGACCAAACGTTTAAACCCAGGGACAGCCAAAGTCGCACCGGGCACCGGCCCATTGCTCTGTCCTGCTCTACAGGCATGAACACGCTTCGCAAAACCGGCCCTGCACAATGCCCGGCGCTAATAGGGCAGTAAAATGTAGAGAAGATGGTGTAACACGATATGTGGCGGGTTACACCGTTTTCTTTTTTTATGCGGTCAGCTGTTTTGGAAGCAGTGATGCGCTTCGTATCTGTTCCATCATTCTCCGGATCTCCTGCTCGTCAGGAAGGCTCACCATTCCCACCGCCGTGAAATAGATGTCAACCTTCACCGATTTTCGAGCGTGCTTCTTTTCTGGATTGTGCACCTCAATGCGACGAATCAGCTTGTTGACGATTGTCGGCGTCAGTTCTTTCATGTCAGTAAACTCCCGCAACCCCTGCAAAAGCAGGCGCATATCCACCGATTTCTGCTCAATCTCGGATAGCTGCTTTTCTTCCTCTTTGACCTTTTCCAGCAGTTCTTTCTGCTCGGATTCATACTCCTCCGCCATCCTTGCATAGCGTTCGTCCGACAGCTTCCCAATCACATTGTCCTCGTAAATCCGGCTGAACAGCTTGTCCAGATCGGCGATCCGCTTTCTGCTGCTTTCAATGGAAAGCTTCAATTTCTGTTGCCGTTTTTTCTGGAATTCCCCGCATTTCTGCTTCTGCATATAGAGGAATACCGACTCGTAACAGCGCACAAAATCCGCCAAACCCGCAACCGCTTCTTTCACAATCATTTCTAACACCACATCCCGAATGAAATGGATGGTACAGTTTCCTCTGCCGTCCTTGTAGTTGGCGCAGCGGAAGAATTCCTGATTGCGTTTGAGCGATTTGGCAGCGCAGAAGTGCAGCTTTGATTTGCAGTCGGCACAGAATACCAGACCGGAAAACAAGCTTTTCCGATTTGTCTTTGTCGGTCTGCGCTTGTTCTTCCTGAGTTCCTGTACCCTCAGCCACACATTTTCATCAATGATCGCTTCCTGCGTGTTTGGAATGATCTGGTATTCTTTTTTTGGATTCTCAATCACCTTATGCACCTTGTAGCTAACCGTTGTAGATTTCCCGTTCACCGTGCATCCGGTGTACTGCTGGTTTTCTAAAATACGCTCCACGGTGCTTTCGTGCCAGCCGTAGATATTTGCCGGAACGGGATTGCTTGTCTTTCTGCCAATCGAGTGAAAATATGCTGTTGGCGTCAAAACCTTTTCTTTTTCCAGCTGCTTTGCGATCTGCGTCGGCCCTTTCCCAGCAAGGCAGAGGGCGAATATCTTCCGGACGACTTGCGCCGCAGGCTCGTCAATATACCATTGCTATGACAGATCTTTGCACTAATCAAGGCTTTAAGTCAATTATCCCCAAAAGCGAATTTGGAACTGCTTTCGTGTACTATTTTCTCAAAGAAAACAGACAGTTGTTGGAAAGTCATTCATCCGGAACTACCTTTATGGAGATTTCGGGTAATGTGTTGAAAGCCATTCCCGTTTCCATTCCGCCCGAAGAACTCACGAAGAAATTTTCGTCAATGTGTGAACCAATATTCGCATATCAGGAACAAATTGAAGCCGAGATTTTGCATTTACTTGAGCTTCAACGCACAATGGTAAGCCAAATATCAAGCCGCTAAATTATCATTTATCATTTAAGGGAGAAACATTTATGCCTTTAGCAGATATTATTCAAATAGTGATTGGTGTTTTGTCTTTACTGGCAACTATTGCGGTTTCCTTTGCGATTTATTGGTTGCAAATGCACCATGAAAAAGAATTGCAAAGATTGGAAAAAAAGCAAAAGCAAAAAGAATTAGAGGAAAAGGCAAATTTATTTCTGATGGATAATGAATCCGAACGAGATTATTTGCCGTGGTGTGTTCTTGCTGCGAATCTCCACCGGCTTGAGAAACATACCCGTGTTATTTATACAGCTTTTTGCCGCTGTCCTGAAGAATTGAGAGACGAAATCTTAAAGCAGGCAGGTTTTGAAATAGTTTCAATGAAAGATAAGGATTGGGTATATGATTGCATAGAAAAACTAAAAGCCGATATTAAGAAATATAATTTAGGGCGAGACTATTTGTATGATGGGGCAAAATACTTTCATAGAAGTTATGAAAGATATCGTGAGTCACAATGGGATGGTACACCATGTGTGTTTGAACCTATAAATAAAAACAATAGAATTAGAAGAACATTCAATATCAATCAACTCTCTATCGGTGATTATATAGACGAATATTTTTACTACTATATTGATAAGCATATGGACTTGGAAAATGACATACCGATTCCCCCTATAGACTATGTGTGGACTTCTCGAAATCTTGCATACTGTGATGAAGAAAAAGTTTGTATGTGGATGATGGAGCTAATTGAAAATATCGCTATCATAACTAAGAACAGAAAAGCCAATGATGAAACAAATAAGGTTATATTGGAATACACCGATGCACAAGCTGAAACTTTTGAGGATAAATATTATGAAACTTTGCAAGCGCTGTATAATTCATACTATGAAGCACCAAAAGATGAAAAAACAAGAGGTGACCACAATGGCAAACTTTAATGAACACGCTTTAGAACTATCCATCATGGAGCTGTTCAAGGATGAAGGATACACTTATCTCGCAGGAGAGCAGATCCATCGGGAACGCACGGAAGTTCTGCTTGCCGATGACCTGCGGCAGTATTTATATAACCGTTACGCCAAGGACTGCATCACCCCCAGCGAAGTGGACGGTATCCTTTTGCGGTTGCGGAACATCTCTGGCACAGTGTACGAAGCGAACAAGGCGATACATAAACTGCTGTGCGACGGCTTTATCCTCAACCGTGAGGACAGGATGCAGAAGGATTTATATATTGAGCTGATCGACTATGACAACCCCGAAAATAACATCTTCAAAGCGGTCAACCAGTTTGAAATCGAGGGCGTGGGCGGTCAGCTTCGCATTCCCGACGGTATCGTGTTTGTCAACGGCATTCCTGTGGTAGTTCTGGAATTCAAAAGCGCCGTCAAAGAAAATACAACAATCATGGACGCTTACAAGCAGCTCACCGTCCGCTACCGCAGAGATATTCCGGAACTGCTCAAATACAATGCCTTTGTAGTCATCAGCGACGGAGCGAACAACAAATACGGTTCTCTTTTCAGTCCCTATGACTATTTCTATGCGTGGAGGAAAGTTGAGTCTAATGATAAGGAGCTGGACGGAATCAACTCCCTTGTCACCATGATAAAAGGGCTGTTTCGCAAAGACCGATTGCTTGCGGTTATCAAGGATTTTATCTATTTCCCCGACAACTCGGATAAAGAGCTGAAAATCGTCTGCCGTTATCCGCAGTTTTTTGCTGCAACGAAACTGTTTGAGAATATCAAGCTGCATATGCGTCCTGACGGCGATGGAAAGGGCGGCACCTATTTCGGGGCTACCGGCTGCGGCAAGAGCTACACCATGTTGTTTTTGACCCGTATGCTGATGAAAAGCAAACTGTTCCACAGCCCGACTATTTTAATTATCACCGACCGTACTGATTTGGACGACCAGCTTTCCCGCCAATTTGTCAATTCCAAAAAATATATTGGCGATGAAACGGTAGTCAGCATTGAATCCCGTGAAAAGCTGCGGGAAGAATTGCAGGGGCGGGAAAGCGGCGGCGTGTATTTAACGACCATTCAGAAATTCACAGAGGATTTGCAGCTTCTTACCGATAGAACCAATGTCATTTGTATTTCTGATGAGGCGCACCGGAGCCAGATCAACCTTGACCAAAAGGTCAAAGTGACCGAAGCGGGTGTGGAGCGCAAATACGGCTTTGCCAAGTATTTGCACGATTCCCTGACAAACGCAACCTATGTAGGCTTTACCGGAACGCCTGTAGACGGAACCATTGAAGTATTCGGCCCTGTGGTGGATTCCTACACCATGACCGAATCGGTGCGTGACGGCATTACCGTCAATCTTGTTTACGACGGGCGTGCGGCGAGGGTGACGCTGGACAATGCAAAAGTCAAAGAAATCGAACAGTATTACGATCAGTGCGAAACGCAGGGTGCTAACGAGCACCAAATTGAGGAAAGCCAGAAAGCCGTTGCTAAAATGGAGGCGATTATCGGCGATCCGGACAGGCTGCGTGCAGTCGCTAAGGACTTTATTCACCATTACGAAACCCGTGTGGCAGAGGGTGCTACAGTTGCGGGAAAGGCAATGTTTGTCTGCATGAACCGCAATATCGCTTATGACCTTTACAAAATCATTGTAGAGATGCGTCCCGAATGGGCGGAAAAGAAAATCAGCGAAGATGAAACAGCGCTTACCGATAAAGAGAGAAAAGAACTGAAGCCCATTGAGAAAATCAAACTGGTGATGACTCGCAACAAAGATGATGAGCCCGCTCTTTATGAAATGCTTGGGACAAAGGATGACCGCAAGGAATTTGACCGGCAGTTCAAAAATCCGAAATCCAATTTCAAAATCGCCATTGTTGTCGATATGTGGCTGACCGGATTTGATGTGCCGGAACTGGATACCATTTACATAGACAAGCCGATTCAGCAGCACCCCCTGATCCAAACGATCTCCCGTGTCAACCGTGTCTGCGAAGGGAAAGACAAGGGCTTGATTGTAGACTATATCGGCATCAAAAAGAATATGAACCTTGCTCTAAAGAAATACACGAACTTTGAATGTGATGAGTTTGAAGGTATAGAGCAGGCAGTTACTATTGTCAAAGACCAATTAGAAGTGCTGGCGCAGATGTTCCACAGCTTTAACAGCAAGGATTTCTTTGAGGGCTCTCCGACGGAACAGCTTGCCTGCCTCAATCGGGCGGTTGAATATGTGCAGCTTTCGGAAGAACTGGAAACACGCTTTATGGCGGCGGTCAAGCGAATGAAGCAGGCTTTCAATCTTTGCAGCTCCAGCGAAAAGATTTCGGACGAGGAAAAAGACTATATCCACTTTTACTGCGCTGTCCGCTCTATTCTCTTCAAGCTGACAAAGGGAGACGCCCCGGATATTTCACAGATGAACGCCCGTGTGCGTGAAATGCTGGAGGGTGCTATCCAGTCGGACGGTATCGAGGAATTATTTGAAACCGGAAAACATATCTCTGTTGACATTTTCAGCGATGAGTATATGGACAAGATAAACGCTATCCAGCTGCCGAACACCAAAATCAAAATCCTGCAAAGACTGCTTTCTCAGGCAATTGACGAATTCAAGAAGGTTAACAAAATTATGGGTGTAGAGTTTGCGGACAGATTAAAGCGGGTGGTTGACGAATACAATAACCGCCGCAGAGATGAATCCTATGCCAATGAGGTGCTTGACGATATTGCCGGGAAGCTTGCCGATCTGCTTGCGGAGCTGAAAACAGAGAAGGACTCCTTCAAAAAATTAGGGATAGACTACGAGGAAAAAGCCTTTTATGATATTTTGAAAGCCGTTGCAAAGAAATACGAATTCGATAATGAATATCCGGATGAAAAAATGCTTGAGCTTTCAAAGAAAATCAAAGTCATTGTTGACGATAAGTCCCGCTATACCGATTGGTCTACCCGTGACGACATCAAAGCAAATTTGCAGGTGGATTTGATTTTGCTGCTGGACGAATACGGCTATCCGCCGGTAACACTGGATGATGTCTATAAGGAAGTTCTGGAACAGGCGGAAAACTTTAAGAAGTACGCCGGTTAAAAGCATATAGAATCAATCGGGTCTTAGGGCAGCGCCCTAACGAGAATCACTGTTTGTAGCCGTATGGGGATACAAACAGTCTGCTCGCTAAGATGATACAGAAAAACCGGAGAAGGCTGTTTTGCTTTCTCCGGTTCGTTCTATGTTACCCTAATTTTTTCGGCTTTGCTTTTGAAATTTTGACAATCAAGTCGTCTACGGCGTCGGTATAGCGCCCTTCCTGCCGCAGCTTGTTCTGAAACCAAATGAGATTTTGAATGAGAAATCTGTGCTCAGCTTCCGAAAGATAGAGATGATATTTCTGCTCTCTCATACGAAAATCAACTCGTTGTTGACGATTTCAGCGACTCGGTTTCGGATGTTGTTCATCTTTTGCACCCATTCCATAGGGTGCTTGGCTTTCAGATCTTCCGTGACATTTTCCTGCTTAGAAAGTACGGATACAAGTGATTGAAACAGCCGCTCCGCCTGCTGATCTACCTCTGCTAGATGTTCATTCAGTGTTCCGGCGGTCAGCAGATTGTAATACCAAATTTTGTGATACCGCTTCAAATACTGCCGGTATTGTTGCCCCCCAAATTCCGATTTCAATTTCTTTTTCGGGTGGTATTTTCAGATTGGGAAGCTCATAATCGCCTTGCCGGGTATAGGTGCCGCCTGCTTTTTCATAAATGCTTTTCATCGTAAAACCTCCTGTGTTTTATGATATTTTCATTCTACAGAAGATTCTCAGGAAAAACCAATGTGCCGATTGCAGTTTTAACGGCATATACAGAACAAGAGTACGAACCCTTCGATTCGTACTCTCGTTTCTACCCTGCAATGCCGATTTCTGTGTGTTTTTCGGATACTGCCTTATGCACACTCGGCAAAACAGGCGGCCGCTTTGGCAGTAAAATTTACGGGTAAAAAATTGTTATATTAAACGGGAGCCCCCGCAAAAACCGAAATACCTCCGCATTGGTTCAGGCATTTACCCAAGGCGCAAAAATATCCAACAACATAATCAATGAATTTTTTCTTGACAGCATGGATATTCACGGCTGCAAAGGCTGTTTTTGCGGCGACAGCAGCCGGACATGTCCATGTGTGCAAAAAGACGATATGGATAAAATCTATCCGGCTATAAAAGAAAGCGATATAATAATTCTTGCCTCTCCTTTATATTGCTGGAACATGAGCGGTCAGCTCAGAACAGCTATAGATCGTCTGTTTGCTTTAGAAGAAGGAAAAGAAAATCTATTGCGAGGGCATTCGCGCGCCATAATACTGCTTATGGCGGCAGAAGGGCATGATTTTGCCGACGTCCTGACATATTACAGGCATTTATCAGAACATCAAAGATGGAAAAATCTCGGCTGCGTCCTGGCCGGGGGTAATGGCGGCGCAGGAGATATCCAAGGAAAACCTGAAATCCAGCAAGCATATGTGCTGGGAAAGTCAATTAAGTAAACGGCCAATCTGCGGTTGAGAATGGCCTGCATTAGGCATTGAAAAATCCTTACATATGGGCTTTTACGGTTATAAATGTCCGACAATAAATTTTAACCCCACTCTGCCGCCAGAGACCAAAAAGCCGCGGAACCCCCCACCCTTAAACCACACGGCCTCCACTAACGCCGGGACGGTTGCGGCGCGGGCAGGCCGCCGTTAAGGCGGCGGGTTTATATTGTCCTGGCCCGAACGGGCCGGGACGGGCGCAGAGTTAAAGCCGCTGAAAAATAGGTCCGAGTGGAAAATAAATATAGGCTTTAGATAACAGGCATTCCCGGAGCGCCCACATTAAAAGGGCGGGGCGCCCCATTGGAAACCTCAAAACATCCCCATTGAAAATCTCAAAACATAATAAACATATAAAAGATACAAAATAATAAGGCGGGAAAGCGCAGATATTTTGCTGCCCACCCGCCTCGTAAAGCTATAAATATAATAGTTCCAATACTTAAATATTATTTCCGGCTTCTACAATATAATGCTTGCCGGGTTCTAGTTGCAGCTTTATTCTGCCCCATACGCCTTCACCGCATATTTCTGTCTCACATTCATGCCGCTCACCATTTACAAAGCATGTCACATGGCTTTCCGGTTCAAACGGGCCGGCACGGAACAAAAGCTCTATCTCTTTTTCGCATTGTATGCATACCTTTTGCCTGCCCCCATCAGGGAATTGATACTTAAGGTTTATTGTAGCGCTTCCGTCGGGAAGGGGCAGTTCTTCCGCCTCAAAGGCCCAGCCCTTAGGCAGCCTGGGAATCCATTTAAACGCCCCGTCTTTTGTTGCACACAGCCCAATCACGGTCATAAACGTATGCATAACCTCCGCCTGGTGCGCTAAATTGCCCAAATCCCCCTGCCGCCTGAACATCTTTTTGTTCGGACTGTAGCTGGCGCATTCAGGCACTATATAAGGCTGCGGCAACCGCGGCGAATAACATATCTTGCATAGATTTTCCAGCAAACGCGTATAATCGGACACCTTATCCAGAAGCAAGGCCGTTTGAGTAAATATGCTGTGGTCATAGCCGATGCCTCTTGGCCCTACGAATGTATCCCCTATATAGTCGTTAAAATCCTCCTCGTAAGTGTCCCGGCTGAGATTATACCAATTTTCAGGAACATCATGCAGCGCATCATATCCAGCGTAATCTGAATATGTAGGCAGAGAGGAATCATGATAAAATCCGCGGTTATATAAATCCCATTTTCCCTCTTTAACAAAGTAATCCAATATGGACTTTTCAAGCTTTTTGCTTAAATCCAGCCATTCATCAGCCAATTCATTCATTCCTGCACATCTGACCATATCTGAATATGCCCTGACGCCCAGGCAGCAGGCAATATTCCCGTACATGGTTATTTTCATTCCTGCGCCAAAAGCAATATCAGCCAGGCCCGCTTCGGTTTCACCATAGAGCAGTCCATGTTCGCTGAAGGACAGCTCCGGATTATCCAGGCACCATTGAATAAATTTAACCGGCTCGATTATTTCCTCCAAATTCTGCTTAACAAAATCCACGCTTTTGCCTTCGCTCTTCCATACGTTATATATGCCCAGCATGGCAAAGCCATGGCCGTCCACTTCAAAATTGCCCAGATTCTGGAATTCGTCCCCGAATTTCTCCTGAGTATATTTAGTATACCATCCGGCATATTGAAGCACCTTAGAATAATACATAGGATCATCGCATACTGCCGTCCAATGCCCCGGAATAGGCTTGCCGCCAAGGGTAAGCTTCTCTCTTTTAAAATACATCATGCAATTCTGACTGTATTCAACCGCCTTATCCGCCTTTTCCTTAAAGCCCAGACGGGAAATAGCGGTAATGCTGTGATGATTGCGCGTCCACATCTGTGTGTAATAGCTGTTGGCTCCCGGCCTCCATGTGCCAAAGCCATCATATCTCCAGCTCGGAGCCATATAGCTGCTCTCATGCACCTTGCCGTCTTCCCCTATTTTATGATATATAGCCATCATGTTCTCATAAAAAACCCCTGTGGCTATCTCCGCATAGGCATTTCCCGTGAAGCGCACCTTCACTCCATCATAATCAATCGGAAATTCAAACCTGGGAGGAAGCAGATAGTCCTGCGGGTCAAAAGTAAACAGCGCATGCGCAATTTCTGAAAGCGCACTGGTTACTCTCTCAGGCAGTGGATGTTCGGGGTCTATAACATGTGATATGAAAAACTCATCCTGATTAGTATCAGAAACAGCGTAATGAGTATATACCGGCTCTCCCTTTTTTTGCGGGCTGGGCTGAACCTCTACGCTTTTAAGCTCGTCCCCGCTTAATTTAATGCAAAGCATATACGGGCTTTGAGCGGTTGTTCCCCCTTTAAGAAACAGCGTGTCCTGAAGCAGCTGCGTCATCCTGGGATTGCTGTCCTCTCCAAAAAAGGGCGCTTGGCCGTCGCTGAAATGTTTTGCGAACCATAAAGTATAGCCAAAAATCAAAGGCACCTCATCAACTTTGCCGCCCGAATAGCTTATAACTAATTTGCCGGCACAGTCGCCCGGATAATATGTATCCTCATCCCGGTTAGAGCCCCAGTCAGGGCAGCCTTTATCAGGCGAATACGTGCCGCCAAGCAAATAAAGATATTGTCCAGCCTGAGGCTTAAACTGATTTAACGGAATCCAATTAATTTCTTTTGCCGCGTTTTCCATAAACTTAATTCCTTTCACGCTATTGCAAAATTATTGTTTTGTAAACTCACTGTATTTTACTTTATATTGCACG
>DVHG01000003.1 GCA_018712345.1 Candidatus Onthovicinus excrementipullorum
AACCTCCTTGGTTCTTTGGTAATGCGGTCGCCAAACCTTTACCATTATACCTCGGCGGTTATTTCTTTTGCTCCGCTTTTTCTCTTCCCCCGGTAGAACCGGGGGTTTATTTCCGCGCCTAAAGGCACCAATCAATTGCCCCCTGCCCGCATCATGCGGGCGGGGGGGCAATGTTTGTTGTTAAAAATTTTCAGGTTCTATGGCCGCTGTGGCCTGCCTGGAGCCCTAATACTGCTCGATCAAGGCATGTAATGCCGTCGCATATTGTCTCTTCGTCCATCCCGGCAAAGTGGAGGACCATCCGGTCACGAGCGGATTCCGGGGACGGCCCGTGATAATAGTCAGCTAGGGGCAGGACACGGACGGAGTGAGCGGCGGCAGCCGCCGCTACCTGCTGAGCCGAAAATCCACACCGCAGTTCAGCAATCAGGTGGATCCCGGCCTGTGCGCCGTGGACAGTGACAGCGCCGCTCTCCATGGATTGAAGTGCCCGGATCGCCGCATCTCTCCGGCGCCGGTACACCAACCGTGTCCGGTTGATGTGGCGGGCAAAGTGCCCCTCGGAAATAAAGCGGCTGAGTGTGTGCTGCTCAAAACGGGAGACAGTGGAGGAGTAGCTCCCGTATTTTTTTAAAAAGCGGTCCATCATATCATGCGGCAGAACCATATAGGCGATACGGATAGAGGGGGCAATGCTCCGGGAGAAAGAGCCGATATACACAACCTTGCCGCTGGGGTCCATTCCCTGTAAGCTGGGGACGGGGCGGCCGGAATAGCGAAATTCGCTGTCGTAGTCGTCCTCTATCAAAAAGCGTTCACTCTCCTGTGCGGCCCACTGGATCAGGCGCAGGCGGCGCGCCACAGGCATGACGATCCCAGTGGGAAATTGATGGGACGGCGTGATATATGCGGCTGTGGCCCCGGAGGCATACAGAGCGTGTTCGTCCATCCCGCCATCATCCAGCAGAATGGGGCACACCGATGCACCCAGGTTTTCCAGAATGCGCGCTGTGGCGGAATAGCCCGGCTCTTCAAGGGCGAAAGTCCCCTCGGTCAGTCCGGCGATCAGCCCCATGAGATATTCCATGCCCGCTCCGACCACGATCTGATCCGGCCGACAGCGGACATTGCGAAAATCCCGCAGATATTTGGCGATCGACATACGCAGGCACTCGTCGCCGCGCACGTCTCCACGCGCGAGCAGCCCGCCGCCGTCGCTCATGACCTCCCGCGTGATCTTGGCCCATGTGGCATAGGGGAATGCGGATGCGTCTACTGCGTCGGTGCCAAAATCATATCGGTAGGTGGAAGCACCGAACCTCTCCGGCTCCTCTTCTGGGACTATGTAGGGGCGGTCCGCAACCAGCCCTTCAATACCGTTGACATAATAGCCGCTGCGTGGGCGTGCCGTGGCATAGCCTTGGGTGACGAGCATCTCATAGGCTGTCTCCACCGTGCTCACGCTGATTTTCAGGTGGGCGGCCAGTGCGCGCTTGGAGGGGAGATGTTCCCCGTCCCGCAGCTCCCCATCCCGGATCCGCTCCGTAAGGTGCTTGTAGACCTGGAGGTAGAGCGGCTCCCGTCTGCTTTCGTCGGGGATAAAGGTGATTGCGTCCATCCGGATCGCCTCCTTGGATCAGATTAACACTGTGCGGAGGAGGACGGCTGTTCCGCAGCCTGCTCGCGCCGCTCATAAATGAGGTCTGTGATTCCATTGTAGCTTTGGGTCCTCACCAGTCTCAGCAGATGTTTCCGCATGCCGGGGACAAGGAGTGGTATCCCATCCCCGAGCAGTACCGGCATCACGGAAAAGTGGTACCGGTCGATCAGGTCTGCCTCCATGAGCTGGCGGACGACTTGCGCCCCGCCGCAGATCCAGATCCCTTTACCGTCCTGCTCCCGGAGTTGGCGCACCAGATCACAGGGAGACTGATGAACCATATAGATATCATCACGGGATGCCACAGTCCCGCGGTGTGTGATCACATAGCTCTTCATCCCCTCGTAAGGCCATATGTTTGGGGAAAGCTGTGTGATGATCTGACGGTAGGTATTTCCGCCCATAATGACGGTGTCAATTTCCTGAATAAAATCCCCGTATGAATCCGTTTCCTGTGTTCCGGTGCCTGTGAGCCAGTCCACTCCGCCTGAGCAATCGGCAATATAACCGTCCAGGCTCATGGCGATAAACAGCGTTACCTTTTTCATCAGATGTGATCCGCCCCGCCTTTATGAATTTTAAGAAATTCCTCTTTTAAAATCGAATACAGTGCGGCATCACACAGGCCCTGGTTATAGCGCGCGCCCTGGCGCAGCGTGCCCTCGTAGGTCATGCCGCACTTTTTCATCACCGTGCCGGAGGCTGGGTTACGCACATCGTGCTTGGCCTCAATCCGGTTCACACCGACCTGCTCGAATAAGAACCGCATCACAGCCGTTACGGCCTCCGGAACAATGCCCCGACGCCACCAGCGGCGGCCGATACAGTAGCCGATTTCCGCCGCCTCGATCATCTCCCGCAGGTTGACCACGCCAATGGATCCGACGGGTTCCCCCAATTCCTTTAAAACGATCGCCCACTCATAGCAGTCGGCGCGCTCATACTGTTTTACCACGGAGCGCAGATAGTCCGCAACATCCGATTCGGCAGTATAGGCCGGCCAGATCAAATATTCCGTCACCAGCGGATCACTGGCCCAGTTGCGGAACATGGCGGGCGCATCCGCTTCCGTGAACGGGCGCAGGATGAGCCGTTTTGTCTCCAGTGACTGTGTCCCAAGGTGGTTCATATTGATAACCTCCCATTGCTTTGGAAAGAAAAAATACCGCTCTGGATCGTGCCAGAGCGGTCCGGTTAGTAACGTTCATCCTGATCGGAGAGAATGCGCTTGATATCGCGCAGGATCCGCTTGAACTCATTGTCGATCCGGGGATTCATGCGCAGGATGCGGGCGGGGTCGTGCTTTTTATACCGGTTTCCCTCGCGGATATCCTCCAGCGTGTCCGCCGTATTCAAAAGCTCCTGCCGTTCTTCATCTGTCTCCTCGGTGCCTGCCGGCACGCCGGAGAACTTGTCATACAGCTTTTTGAGCGTGTCCTTGATCTTGCGCAGGTCAGCCGCGTTTTTAAAGGCGGCGATCAGGTCGATGACAAAGATGATCAGGATGATTGCGACGATCACGCGGATAGCCATCATCGGGATCTTCCCCAGGAACAGGGAAATTACCGGGTGCACCAGATACATAAAACCGAGTGTGGCGATACCCCAGTAGAGAGTGTTGCGCAGGCAAATATGGCCCATAAAGTTGTATTTCCGGTTAGAATAATCCCACCAACGGGTATGGAAGAGCTTTTCCATCAGGATGCCGGTGATCAGCTCGACCACATCCGTGATGACCATCCCCAGCATGCACACCAGCAGCGGATGCGCGCGCAGCGGCGTGAGCAGGACCGTCAGCGCTACAGCGCCGGTACCGTAAATTGGGCACATCGGCCCGGTTAAAAATCCGCGGTTGATCCAGCGCTTCTGTGCGCCGGAGCAGGCGAGGGATTCCATCAGCCAGCCGACAGCGCTGTAAAAGAAGAAGTAAAGGATATAAGTTGTCACATTCATGTTGTCTCACGCCCCGGCCGCCCGGCGTCCGGTCCTTTCCCTGGATCTGAATGGCCGGCCAGAGCAGCGAGCATCCGCTTTCCGGCGGGGATCAGGGACAGATACAGCTCCCAGCTGGCGCAGTATTTGTCCGCCATGCTGACGACGAGCCCCTCCGGATAGCGCGGGGGGATCGGCGTGAGTGGGAACATGTGGCGTTTGATGGTATTGGCCTCCAGCCTGGTCAACTTTTCTCCGCAAAGCTCCCGTGCGTTTTTCAGGGCGATGCCGGGGTGCAGATAGCCATGCGGCCGCGGATGGGAATACTTATCCCGCCAGTCGTAGTAAAACAGATCGTGCAGGATGGCGCCGCGCGCAGCTTCCCGATAGTTGAGGCCCAGCTTTTTACAAACGAGATAGCTGATGTAGGAGACCGATCGGATATGATCCAGCCGGTTGATCTGTAAATGTTGCTCATACTGCTGGAGGGACTGGACCTCCGGTGTCGTATAGAGGTCAGAGATGCAGTCAAAAAATTCCCGCGCATTTTTTTCGGGGGAAAGGGCAAAAGAGCGGATATAAGCTCTGGATAACTTAGATATAGCAGACACACTCCCTTGGCGGATATTATTTTCATTATAGAGGAAATGAGGCGCTAAATCAAGCGGATTCCGTGATTATAACAATTTTGTAAGAATCAGCATCCGTTCAGCTGCTCCCGGATGAAGCGAACGACGCCATCTTCATCATTGGAGCCGATGATATAGTCCGCCTTGGCTTTTAATTCCGGGACGGCGTTGGCGACGGAGGCGCGCAGATCAGCCGCCT
This sequence comes from Candidatus Onthovicinus excrementipullorum, assembly GCA_018712345.1. Taxonomy (GTDB): domain Bacteria; phylum Bacillota; class Clostridia; order Oscillospirales; family Acutalibacteraceae; genus Onthovicinus; species Onthovicinus excrementipullorum. The sequence goes on from DVHG01000003.1 coordinate 4,421, forward strand.
CAAAAAGCCCCAGATCGTTCAGGTTGTCCCCAAAGGCGCAGATGTAGTCCGCACTGATCATCTGTTTCAACGCCAGCGCGCCGTTCTTTTTCCCGGCCTGCGCGGCAAAGACCTCCAGAAACCAGTACTCTGTATAGGTGTCATGGTAGAACGCCGTGCGCACATTGCAGGATGATTCCAGCTCGTCCTGGAGCGGCTTCAGCTCCTCATAACGGTCCATAATGGTAAAATACACCGCATCCTGCCCCGCGGGGACGCTCAGCGTGTCCAGATGATAAAAACAGCCCGGCTGCATCTGGCTGCGCACCCGGTAGAACTCCCGCTGTTCCGGCGTACGCAGTTCTGTGTAGTGATAGCGTACACGCTCCCCGTCAAAGGTGAAAAGAAAGGGATTTTTATCGTGCCTTTGATAGATTTGGACGGCCGTCTCCGCGCTTTTGCGGTCGATAGCCGCGTGGGAGACGATCTTTTTTGTGGCCGGGTCGTAAAGAAAGACGCCGTTGAGCAGGATGAGCGGCAGGTTCAGGTTCAGTCCGCTCAGCAGAGGCATGGCGGAGACGGGGCTGCGCGCCGTGGCGGCGGAGAACAGCAGGCCCTGCCCGAGCATGCTGTTGAGCTCACCATGTGTGTAGGCGGAGAGCGTACCGTCGCTGCCGAGCAGAGTCCCGTCCAGATCGCTGATGTACAATGTTTTCATTGAATTTCCCCTTTTCCCTTGTACTGATAAGAATTTTTGTTTATAATGATATACAGTGAAAGGCGGATGGGATATGTTAGGTAAGTTTGCCGGGGTCCAGGTGACCCGCCCCATGGGCTTCGTGGATGAGGCATCGGGGATCCAGTACAAGCTCAATTACGGCCTAGTAAAAAATACCGGTCAGCACGAGATCGGCGCCTTTATCATGGGGGTGCGCCATCCGGTGCGGGAGTTCCACGGCCGGGTGATTGCTGTGATTCGCTGCACGGGCACGCGGACATGCTATTACGTGCTCGCCCCCAAAGGGCGCAAATATATTATAAACGATATTCGCAGAAATGTCTCCTTTGCGTTTAAGAATTCGGCATTTACGCTCGAATGCCTCTACGAGGCGTCCTGCGGGGCGGTGGTGTACCGCAATACCCCGAAGGGACGCGAGTACCTATTGATTAAAAATAAACGCAGCGAGCACTGGGGGTTCCCCAAGGGGCATATTGAGGACGGGGAGACGGAGCAGCAGACGGCGCGCCGTGAGGTGCTTGAGGAAACGGGGCTGCATATTGATCTGCTGCCGATGTTCTCCTGCCGCTCGTCCTATACGATTCAGGGGCGGGTTGAAAAGCAGGTGACGATCTTTCTGGCCACTACGCGTGACACCAAGACTGTCATCCAGGAGTCGGAGATTGATGACTGTGCCTGGATGCGGATGGATGCGGCGCTCAAGGCTTTGAAATTTGAAAACGACCGGTCCATTCTCCGCCGGGCTGCCGCGTTTTTAAACCAGCGTTCGGCCAGAGGGCGGTATCAGCGCCGCGCAGGCGGAGAAAAAACGGCGGACAGAAAATAAATAGCAAAATATCGCCGCGGCGCCGTATGGAGCCCGGCGCTGTTTTCTGTATCCGCCCAAAAGCATAGAAAGCGTCTAAAATTTTATCTGAAAAAACACCGGGATTGTTTTAATTACCATGTTTATTTTTCCAAGGTGTTGTGGTATAATAACAAGGATATCAGTATATTCAGTATGTTTCGAGGGGTGTACCGCATTGGAGAAGTTTGTGATCGAGGGCGGCCATCCGCTGAAGGGTGAAGTCAATATTAGCGGGGCAAAAAATGCCGTTGTTGCAATTATCCCGGCCGCGATCCTTGCGCAGGACGTGTGCCGGATTGAAAATATTCCCAATATCAGTGATGTGAGCATGATGATCCGCATCCTCTACCAAATGGGCGCGGAGATCAAAATGATCAATGACCATACAGTGGAGATCGACTCCACCCATATCAGCTCCTTTATCGTTCCGCATGAGCTGACCAAGCAGCTGCGCGCCTCTTATTATCTGATCGGCGCACTGCTGGGCCGCTTTGGCCGGGCGAAGGTGGCCATGCCGGGCGGCTGTGATTTCGGTGTGCGTCCGATCGATCAGCACATCAAGGGCTTTCAGGCGCTCGGGGCGGCGGTATCCATCGAGAACGCCATGGTGGATGCACGGGTGGAGGAACACCGGCTGACAGGGAATTCCATATATTTGGACGTCGTCTCCGTGGGCGCCACGATCAACATCATGCTCGCGGCTGTACGCGCGCGCGGGCTGACCATCATTGAGAATGCCGCCAAGGAGCCGCACATTGTCGATCTGGCAAACTTCCTCAATTCCATGGGTGCGGATGTGCGCGGCGCCGGGACGGACGTCATCAAGATCCGCGGGGTGGAAGAGCTGCACGGCTGTACCTACTCCGTGATCCCCGATCAGATTGAGGCGGGGACGTATATGGTAGCGGCGGCGGCCACCCATGGCGACGTGCTGATTAAGAATGTCATTCCCAAGCATTTGGAGTCCATCTCCGCCAAGCTGGTTGAGTGTGGGGCACAGATTGAGGAGTTTGACGATGCGATTCGTGTTCGGATGCCGGACCGGGCAAACTGCTGTAATGTGAAGACCATGCCGCACCCCGGTTTCCCCACCGACATGCAGCCGCAGATGGCCGCTCTGCTCTCTGTGGCCAGGGGGACGAGTATTATTTCCGAGAGCGTGTGGGACAACCGTTTCCGCTATGTTGACCAGCTCTCCCGGATGGGGGCGGATATTCAGGTCAACGGCAAGGTAGCGGTGATTGAGGGGGTCGATTTCCTGACCGGTGCTCCTGTCCGCGCCACGGACCTGCGCGCAGGGGCTGCGATGCTGATCGCAGGCATGATGGCGCAGGGCCGTACGGAGATTGAGGATATTGTCCACATTGACCGCGGCTATGAGCTCGTAGTCGAGAAGCTGACCGATCTTGGGGCAGATATCCGGCGCGTCCGGGCAGAGGAGCAGGTCGGTGAGTCCCGTGTCGTCGCGGGGGCATGAGTGTTAACGGTCAGATCGGGTGTCGGAGTTTGTGCTGACGGGCAGCGCCAAGTCCGAGATCCGATCTTTTTTGTGCAGTACAGGGAAGGAGCCAAATTTTGTCCAGATTTTGTCCGCTGTTCTCCTCCAGCTCGGGGAACAGCATTTACATAGGCGGGTCCGGGGGCGGCGTGCTCGTGGATGCCGGGGTAAGTGCCCGGCAGCTGACCCAGGCGCTCGACCGGCTTAGAATTGAGCGCAATTCCATCCGCGCTATTCTGGTCACGCATGAGCACAGCGACCACGTCAAGGGCCTACGGGTCACGGCAGGGCGTTTGGGAATCCCCGTTTTCACCTCACATGGGACTGCGGAAAAGCTGCGTGGCAGCGGCGTTGCGGACGGTTCCTTTTTGCTCAATGAGATCGCGTGTGTCCCCTTTGAGGCGGCGGGTATGCGCATCACGCCGTTCCATATTTCGCACGACTGCGCGGAGGGGTTCGGCTACACATTTGAACTGCCCGATTCCCGCAGGGCCGCCGTGGTGACGGATCTGGGGGAGATGACACCGGAGGTCCTCGCGGCTGTGAGCGGCTGCGACCTTGTCCTCATCGAGTCCAACCATGATTATGGGATGCTGCGCAGCGGGACGTATCCGCTTTATTTAAAGCAGCGGATTCTGTCAAAGTTTGGTCATCTCTCCAATGAGGTCTGTGCCCGGACGGCGGCGGAGCTGATGCGGAGCGGCACCACGCGCTTTTTCCTGGGCCATCTGAGCCGGCAGAACAATACACCGGCATTGGCCCGCGGGGAGACGCTGCGTGCTTTGCAGGCCTGCGGCGGTCAGGAGAACCGGGATTTTATGCTGGAGGTAGCGCCGGAGTGCGATGCACAGCGCGTTTTGATTTTTTAGCGGAGGGGCACTATGAACCTGCGGATCATCTGCATCGGAAAAAACAAAGAGCGCTACTGGGATGAGGCCGGCGCGGAGTATCTCAAGCGGCTACGGGCGTTCTGCACGCCGCAGGTGATTGAGCTCCCGGCCAAACGCCCACCGGATGATCCCAATCCGGCGCAGATTCAAGCCGTGCTCAATGCCGAGGCGGCACTGATTCTGCCCAAACTCCCGCGCAGGGGCGCCAACACCTATATTGCCGCCATGTGTATTGAGGGGGAGCAGCTGAATTCCCTTGAATTGAGCGGGAAAATTTCCTCCCTGATGGTGGAGGGGGTCAGTGAAATGGCCTTTGTAATCGGCGGCTCTCATGGTTTAAGTGACACGGTCAAGGCGGCGGCGGATTTTCGCTTCTCCATGTCCAGAATGACCTTCCCCCATCAGCTGGCGCGGGTGATGCTGCTCGAGCAGCTGTACCGCGCCTTCATGATCCGCAGCGGCGGCAAGTATCATAAGTAGAAATTTTTGCAAAATAAGGATATAAAAAGAGGGCAGTGCAGGCTGCCCTCTTTTTCTTATAAGCGGACAGGCAAGTGAGACTTATCCCTGCATTTCCGCCGTATAGAGCTGTTCGTAGGTGATCGCTCCGCCGTCAGAGATGGTGATGGCGGTTCCGCCGGTTTTTCCATCGCGATATGTACTGAAATTGCCGGTTTTGACCGCGTAGGAGAGATCAATGCCCTGGTAGCGCAGACTGAGCGTGTTGGTGTGCTCGTGGCCGAAAAACATGTGCTTGGTGCTGCCGAGCTCCAGTGCGGCGTCAAAGAGACCGTAGTCGATCAGGCCGCCGCCGACTTCGCCCTCACCGCCGATGTAAGTGACCTCATTACTGCCCTGCTGGTACAGATCATAGGCTGTTTTAAACTCGGGCAGGGGCGTGTGTGTGAACAGGATGGAGGGAACCACCCTGCCGGCGTGTTCCGTGATGGCGTTGATATTGTCCCGATACCACGCCACCTGGCTGTGCCTGGGGGATTCGTAATAAGCGCCCACGCGGTTCCCGCCCGCATCCCGCTGAATGACTTCTTCATTGCAGTCCATCATCACAAGGGAGGCGACGATTTCATCCCCTTCGTTGATGTTGATGATGTAATTTCCAACGCCGTCAATATTTGTCGGGCCGATTTCAAAGAGACACAGGTCGGATTTTTGCATCTGCTGCCCCAGATAGACCAGATCGGCGCTGAAATCCCGCTCGTGGTTTCCATAGATGGGCGCCCAGGGAACCCCGAGATCATCCATAAGCTTGACAAATGATTTTACATGGAAGTGATTGAAGATGCCGGCAAAGTTATCGCCCACCGTAACGATCAGATCCGGATCCACGTAATTCACCATTTTTGCAAGATCCGCTTTGACCTGATTTTTACTCTTAAAAGGATTATCAAACTGCAGGTCCGTAATGGCCAGGATCTTAAAATCCTTTCCCGGCTCTTTGCTGAGTGTGGTGATTTCATTGATATCAAAGCTCTTTTGCCCTTCCCAGGTATCGTCCGCATAGCCCGGGGACCGGCGCGGAGTCAGCAAAAAAGCGGCGATGATCCCGAGTAGTAGGAGGATAGCGGCCAGTACAGCGATGATCTTAACAGCGGTCTTACTCATCTTTTCATTCCTCTTTTCCATGTTTAAAAGATAAACCAGAAACGTTTCGGATTCGCAGCGCATGTTTCCGTCCTCACTATATCACGGAACAGATAGTTCGTCAAGTAAAACGTGCAATTAGTTTGATATATTATTGAACCGCATGATCGGTACTTTTGGGAATCGTTCATGCCTTGGTGCTATTTAAAACGGGAGGAGCTTATGGTATAATATCTGTAAGAATATGGGCTTCCGTAGCCTGTGCGGGCTTGCCTGATGGGGGAATACGTATGATTGAATGGCTTTTTGAACGCTTTGGCGTATCGGCGGGGGTTTTTGATGCGCTGCTGATTGCGTGGACATTTTGCGCAACCATCGCCTGCCTGAAAATTTTCCGCAAGCTGCTGCCGCACGACGGCGGGCGCGATTTTGCCTTTAACGGCAAGCTCTCCAAAGGCAAGCTGCGCGGCGCAGGTATTATTTTCATCAGCGTGTTCGCCCTGACGGCGCTGCTCTTCATCCGGTTTAATCCGGAGTATTTGGCCTATTATGCGCTGGTGTTCCTGAGCATGCTGTCGGGCTATCTGGACGACCGCGCCAAAAAGCCATGGGGTGAGTACAAAAAAGGCCTGATCGATCTGATCCTTTGCCTGGCCACGGCGGCCGCTTTTGTCTGGTTTAACCCGGAGCTCTGCTCGGTGGGTATTGCGGCGTGGGAGCTGGAGATCCCCCGCTGGCTGTTCGCGCTGATCCTGACAGTATTCTTCTGGCTGATGATCAACGCCACCAACTGCTCCGACGGGATCGACGGCTATTGCGGCTCCCTGAGCATCGTCGTGCTGCTGTCGCTCTGTCTGGTGGGCCGAATCGTGGAGATGGAGAGTGGATTCCAGCATTTGATGCTGATCATGCTCCTAGTCATCGGTGCGTACCTGTGGTATAACTGCGAACCGAGCACAATACTCATGGGCGATGCCGGTTCCCGCGCGATCGGGCTGTTCCTCGGCATTGCGGTCGCCAAGACGGGTAATGTGCTCCTGTGCATCCCGCTGTGCTTTGTGATCCTGCTCGACGGTCTGCTCGGGATCGTCAAGGTCAGCCTGATCCGCTTTCTGAAGATCAAGGCGTTCCAGAACATCCGCACGCCGCTGCACGACCACTTCCGCATGAAAAAGAACTGGTCCAACACACAGGTGATTTTTCGCTCAATCCTGATCCAGTGCGTGATCTCCGCTGTGATGATCGCTCTGCTGCGGATATAAAGGCGGCGGAGCCCTCTTATCAGGTGGGGAAAGGATCAAAATAATACTTGGGGTGCAATTGATACATGCGGGGAGATCTGCTTCACGGGAATATCACAAAGGGACTGCTTTTGTTTGCCTGGCCGATCATGGTAGGCAATCTGATGCAGCAGTTTTACAATATTGCGGATACACTGATTGTCGGGCGCTATCTGGGGGAGGGGGCGCTGGCAGCCGTCGGCTCCGCCTATACTCTGATGACGTTCCTGACCTCCGTCATTCTGGGGCTGTGCATGGGCAGCGGCGCGTTCTTTTCCATCTATTACGGCAAGGGCGATACGCAGCGGATGAAAAAGGGGATCTTTCTCTCCTTTGTCCTGATCCTGGCAGTGACGCTGGTGCTGGAGGCGGCTGTGTTTGCAGGACTAAATCCGATTCTGTCGCTGATGAACGTGCCGGCGGACGTGTTCCCGCTGATGCGCGAATATCTGCTGTTTATCTTTATCGGAATGCCCGCAACATTTCTGTACAATTACTATGCCTCGGTGCTGCGCTCAATCGGGAATTCAACCGTGCCGCTCGTCTTCCTTGCGGTGTCTGCCGTGATGAATATCGGGCTGGATCTCTTTCTGGTGCTCGTCATCCCGTGGGGGGTGGCGGGTGCCGCCATCGCGACGGTGATCTCACAGTTTTTTTCGGGAATCGGTCTGGCGGTCTACGTCTGGATTCGTTTCCCATCCCTGCGCTTTGAGCGGCAGTTTATGCACTGGGATGCCGGGATTCTCAAGGAGCTCTCGCATTTTTCTTTTTTGACCTGCGTCCAGCAGTCGGTGATGAACTTCGGGATCCTGATGGTGCAGGGGCTGGTCAACAGCTTCGGCGCCACGGTGATGGCCGGCTTTGCCGCGGCCGTGAAGATCGACTCGTTCGCCTATATGCCGGTGCAGGATTTCGGCAACGCGTTTTCCACCTTCATTGCGCTCAATTATGGGGCAGGCAATCAGGAGCGGATCCGGAAGGGGACACGCAGCGCCGTGCTCGCCTCCTTCCTCTTCTGCGTGGTCATCAGTGCACTGGTATGCATATTTGCACCGCAGTTGATGGGCATTTTCGTCCAGGCGGAGGAGACCGGGGTCGTAAATGTCGGCGTCCAGTACCTGCGCATTGAGGGCGCGTTCTACTTTGGCATCGGCCTGCTGTTCCTGCTGTACGGCTATTATCGCGCAGTTGCCAAGCCGGGGATGTCCGTCGTGCTGACGGTGCTCTCGCTGGGCACACGCGTCCTGCTGGCGTATGTCCTCTCCGCCGTGGATGCCATCGGCGTCATCGGCATCTGGGCGTCGGTTCCGATCGGCTGGGCGCTGGCGGATATTGTCGGCGTCGGCTGGTATTTTTGGTGTAGACGCCGCACAAAATTGGACCGGGACAATTCAAAAGAATAGTTTTCTATATAAACAATGGCCGGGAATACTCCCGGCCATTACTGTGTCTATTTCCCCGATACAGTGCGGATGTAGCGTTTGAAAAATTTTAAGGCCTCCGGGATGGATGCCACCGGCAGACGCTCATTGGTGCCGTGCGTGCACATCACCAGGCTCAGGTCCACGGTGAACGGGGAGAAGCGGTAGATGTTGTCGCACACGTTCTCATAGTGGTAGGAGTCTGTACCGCCCATCACGAGGAACGGGGCTACGATATTGTCGGAATTCGACGCCTCACACAAGTTCTTGATGGCCCTGAATGCGCGGGAATCCTGCGGGGAGATTTTGGAGGGCTCCTTGCCCTTTAAAAACTCAATTTCAATGTTCTTATTTTTGACAACGGACTGGATATGTTCCTTGATACCCTGCACGGAGTCGCCGGGCAGGATGCGGAAATTTGCGGTAATGCTGGCCTTCTGCGGCAGCACGTTGCACTGCGGGCTGCCCTCAGACATGGTGACAGCAGTAGTGGAGTGGATGAATGTGGCCGCCGCGGGGATCTTCATCAGTACTTTTTTAATCAGTGGCGTCAGAAATCGGAAGTTGCACATAATCAGGCGCGCCGGATAGCTCACATTACGTCCGATGATCTCAAACATATCGCGTGTGATGGGCAGCATGCGCGGCTTGCACTGGTGGTTTTCCAGATCCAGTGTAGCCTTGGCGATCTCACCTAGCGCCGTGTGCTTGGGCGGCTGCGAGGAGTGCCCGCCCTTGGCACTGACGCTGATCTTATAGTCCGCGGCGCCCTTTTCCGCCACACCAACGCCGGCCAGGTATTTGTCGATGATACCGTTGACCTTGGCCGGGAGGATTGCGCCACCCTCGTCGAGCACGCTGTCCAGATGGATGCCGCGCTTTTTAAAGTTATCGGCAATCTGCATTGCGCCGGAATCCGGCGTAGCCACGATCTCCTCATTGTGGCCAAGGCAGATGTAAATATCGCGTTCGGGCTCGTAGCCCTCTTCCAGCAGTGTCTCTGTGGCCTCCAGCACGCAGATCAGGTGGTTTTTCATATCCATCGCGCCGCGTCCCCAGATGAATTCTCCGTCGTTTACGCCGTCAAAGGGCGGGTGTTCCCAGTCGCCGAGCGTGCCGTCCGCCACGGGTACCACGTCCTGGTGCGCGAGCATGGCCATCGGCTCCAGCGAGCTGTCGCGCCCCTTCCAGCGGTAGACGAGGCTTGCCTGACCGACCTCCTCACACTCGAGCTTTTCGTGGATCAGCGGATACTCCCGGCGGAGAAAGTCGTGGAATTTTTCAAACTCGTTCCAATTCACCAGCGAAGGATCGTGATTGGAAATGGTCTTGAACTGAATTGCTTGGGAAATGTGCTGTTCCGCCCGCTTGGGGTCCACCTTTTCTTCTGTCAGCGTGATTTTTTCGCCGCTGGATTTCGGCTTAAAAAGCGCCGCTTTGATGAGCGTGATGACGATTGCCAGCCCGAAGATGCAGGCAATCGCAATCAGGATAATCTGCCAAACCTCCATAAAAAAGCCTCCTCATTTTTCTGATTGTGCGGCGGACAGGTGTCCATCCGCCACACAGGGTACGGGCGGTCAGCCTACCAGTTCTGAATATAGCGATGGAGTGCGTTTTCAATCCCGCAGGCCACGCTGTTCGGATCGTCCATCGTCTTATCGCAGGCCACGCGGAAGACCATCACACCGCCGGCCCCGCTGAACAGGGCAAGGGCTGTCTTATCGCCCGCAAGCGCGGGGGAGCAGAATGTCCCCTCATAGACCTGATCGCTGTCATACACGGTATAGTACTTGTTGTTCCAATAGGTTGCGTCTTTCAGATCGCGCCATGTGCCCCAGTAGGGGGTGCCGTTGACCGGGCGGCCATAGGCGGCGATGCCGATATTGATCTTACTGACATCCGCACCGTTGTCGATAAAGGCCTGAAGCCCCTCCTGCGCCTGCTGGAGGGAGCTCTGGTATCCGTCCTCATCGCTGCCGTCATAGGCCATATACTGAATCTGGTCAAGGCGGCCGAGCGTCTCTTCAGAGAGCCCCAGATTCCCGGCCGAGAGGGCTGCGGAGATAATCGCTTCCGGATTGGTGGCCTGCATGCCGTCGTCCAGCCGGGCAATGAACTGATCAAACAGCGCCCAGTCATCTGCCGACTGCGGATACTCCCAGTCAATGTCCACACCGTCAAAGCCGTATTTATTCACAAAAGCTACGATCTGGTCGGCGACAGTCTCCCAATACTCGGCCATGTAGCCATTGACGCCGATATGTCCGTCGTTCCAGGTGCCGTCCGCCAGCGCGGTGACGATGATCTTTACCTCGTGGTCCTGATTGGAGCGGTGGGCGATAATCTCCTTGAGTGCTGCCACTTCCCGGGCAAACTGCTCCTCTCCGCCCTCGCCAAAGCCGAGTTGGCCGTTCTCATCCCAGTGGACCGCGCCAAAGACGATGACTGTGCTGTAAACGTTATAGTAACGGGCATAGTTGTTCACATATGCTTCACCCTTAGCTAGAATCTCGGTCGGGACATCGCCGTCCAGGCGCTGATACGCCGTCACTTCAAAGTCCTGCACATCGCGCACCGGCTCATTGTACATCCGGAGGGAGCGGATTTTGACCGGTGTGTCGCTGCTGCGGAATTTATCAATAGACAGGCGCACGCGGTCCGTTGTCACCGAGTCAAAGCTGCACAGGCGCATGGTTTGAATTTTTTCACTCTGATAGACCGTCTGCCATTCGCCGTCCACCAGGGCCTGGAGTCGGAAATACTGCGCCTGATTGCCGACCTCCTCAATGATGGCCGTGTTGAAGGTGCTGGTCTGGGCCAGCTCAATTTCCACATAGCTGTTGTTGACATCCTCCTGCCCTTCGGCCGGGCTACGCTCCGGATCCTGTGGGGTCCAGCACTTGTCGCCGTCCTCCAGCAGATTGGCGGCGTCGGGCTTTTCTCCCTCCTTCAGGCTTTCAAAAGCGATACGCGCGCCCTCCATCACATTCTGAGACTGCAGGGTCACGGCGGGTAACTTATTGCCCTCCCATTTGCCGGAGCCAAACCGGCCGGCCAGGCTGGGGGTGAGAACCAGAGCAGCCACCACGATCGCTGCGACGATGGCTTTGCCGGCTTTTTTGGGCGTCTCACAGAACACCAGCACGAGCGGGAGCGCTATTGCAATGCTCAGCACCGGGAGATCGGGCAGCAGTGCCTGAAACCCGCGCGTAAAATTGTCCGCGGAGAATCCCGTATCCAGCCCGAATACCAACACGAATGTGTAGATGAACAGGGCCGTGCCCAATACAATAAAGATAAAGTGGATCACATTGAGAACCCGAAGCCCTTTCAAGGGCTTTTCCCGGTCCGTCAGGGCCAGCAGGAGTAAATGCGCCAGCAGCACTGCCGCACAGACGGCGATTACGCCCAGCATAACCGGGACGAATTTTTCCCCCAGCGGGTACAGGTCCGCAATCCAGCTGTATGCCCATGTTGCACTGTCGAGGAAGGCAAATGCCGTCGCCGTAAGTACAAAGAAGACATACGATCCTGCACGTGAGTGAAATCCCTTCCAAAGAGTTCTAAAAAAAGACATAATATTCCCCCTCTTTTTGTTGATAAAGTAAAAAACTATCCATAGCATAGCACAATTTCCCATGTTTTACAAGAGTTTCGCTGCCGAAAACGCAGTGCCGAAGCCGTGTCCGGGCACCGGAGGGGCAGTGCATAAAAGTACGGATTACGAACCGCTCCAATCGGAACAGGGAGCGTTTGAAAAGTGCAGGGAAATAAGCTATAATGATATCGAATGCAGATGAGATTCTGTATGAATAAAATATGGATTTCAGGAGGATACCATGGCAGATTCAGCTTCCCTTCGCTTTCAAAAGGATGGAAAATTTAAAATCCTTGTTTTTACAGATATCCATGAGACCCATCGTCCGTTCCGGGATACGCTTACGCTGATTAACAGGGCGCTCGACGCAGTGGACCCGGATCTGGTCGTCTACTTGGGCGATACGGTGGACGGCGCCTTTCCAGGGGCGACGCCGGAGCGCGTGCGCCGTGCACTGGATGCGGTGATCACGCCGGTCTCCTCCCGGGGGATCCCGTTTGCCCCGGTGTTCGGCAATCATGACCGCGAGAGCGGCATGCCGAATGAGGAACAGCTTAAAATTTATCAGCAGTATCCGGGTTGCCTGCTGATGCAGGGGGCCGAGGGCGTGCCGGGCTGCGGGAATTACGTCGTAACCGTGAAGGGCAGCAGTGATGAGACGGATCGGTTTGCGCTGTGGATGATTGATTCCGGCTCCCGCATTTCAAGGGAGCGTCTGGCACAGGGAATCCCGGACGGATACGCCGCCCCGGAACCCGAGCAGGTTGCGTGGCTTGAGCGCAGGGCCGGGGAACTGAAGGCGTCCAACGGCGGCCGGATGCCGGGTGGACTCCTGTTCCAGCATATTATTGTACCGGAGATCTATGAGGCGCTCGAACAGGTCCCGCGTGGGGTAAAAGGTGCCGTCAAGGGGCAGGAGAATAACTGGAAAGGCCGGTATTACAAGCTTCCGGAAGGCGCCTGTGGCAAGTTGGGCGAGGGGCCGTGCCCGCCGTGCTACAACACGGGCGAGTTTGCGGCGATGAAGCGCTGCAATGTCCTCGGCGCGTTTTTCGGGCACGACCACGTCAATGATTTTGAGGTCCTGCACGAGGGGATCCGTCTGACCAACTGCAAGAGCACAGGCGTGCGCTCCTACGGGGACGGGATCGGGCGCGGCGTGCGCGTGATTGAGCTCCACGAGGATGAGCCCGGCACCTATCAGACGCGTTCGATCTATTTCAGCGATCTCGTCGCCAGGCATCTCTCCAACCCCATGACGGGGCGCCTGTCGTATGGGCAGCACCTGCAGGTCCTGCGCGACGTGGGCCTGTCCGTTCTGGGGACCGTTGCAGCGGGGACGGCAGTGTTCGCCGCCGCCCGAAAACTTCGGAAGAAATAATTTATAAACCTTATTACGGGGGAATATCCATGATGCAGCTCATTCTGGGCCGCTCCGGCAGCGGAAAAACAAAATATCTGCTGGATGATACGGCGGCGCTGGCGCGTGCCGGTGCCGCGGTGGTCCTGTTGGTGCCGGAGCAGTTCTCCTTTGAGACGGAGCGTGCGATCCTGCGCCTGCTCGGCCCGCGCGACATGTCTCGGGTGGAGGTGCTGAGCTTTACCCGGCTGGTGGACAGCTTCCGGCGCGCCTACGGCGGCGGGGGATTGGAACCGGTCGGGGAGGCGGAGCGCGCGCTTTTGATGAGCCGCGCGGTGGATGCGGTGTCGGACAGTCTGGAGGTCTATGCAAAGAGCGCAGATTCCCCGGAATTTGTCCGGGAGCTGATCGCGCTCTCAGCACGGTGCCGCCAGTCCGGCGTGCGGCCCGAGCGGCTGCGGTCGGTGGCGGGGGAACTCGAATCCGGCCTGCTGAAGGATAAGTCGCACGAGCTATCACTGATTCTGGAGGCGTATGACACCCTCGTAAGCACCCAATATACCGAGCCGTTGGACGCGCTGGACAGGCTCGCCTCCGCTTTGGACGAGCACCCCTATTTTGCGGGGAAAACAGTGGCCGTCGATGCGTTTAAAAGCTTTACGGCTCAGGAGTATGCAGTCCTTTCGCGTATTCTTCGGCAGGCGGAGGAGGTCAAGATCACCCTGTGTACGGATTCCGTCGGTGAGGCGGGGGCTTGCTCCCGCTTTGCCGTCACATCTGCCACAGCACGCCGGCTGGTCCGTCTGGCAGGTTCCTGCGGTGTCCCGGTGCACCCGGCGCAGTACCTGCGGGAAGGGGTCCGCTTCCTGGAACCGGAGCTCTCAGCGCTGGAGGAAAATCTCTTTGAACCGTCGGGTTTCGTCTTTGACGGCCCCGCGGAGCATGTCACGCTCTATCAGGCGTACAACCGCGCCGGTGAGTGTGATTACACTGCGCGGGAGATTAAGCGCCTGCTGCGTGAGGAGGGGTACCGGTGCCGGGAGATCGCCGTCGTCATGCGCGATGAGGAGGCGTATATGCGCCCGCTGATGGGGGCGCTCGGCCGGTACGGCGTACCGCTGTTTGAGGACCGGCGCAGCTCCGTTGCAAGCCAGCCGCTGATGGTGTTTGTCCGCTGTGCGCTCAAAATTGCCGCGGGCGGATTTGATACGGACTCCCTCATGCGCTATGCCAAATCGGGCGTCTGCGGCGTGGAACGGGACGATATCTCCGTACTTGAAAATTATGCCGTGATGTGGAATATCCGCTATGCGCAGTGGAAGCGCCCGTTTGAGCGCCACCCGCGCGGGTTGGAAACGGAATTTACCAATGCGGACACGGCTCTGCTTGGGCGGATTGAACAGACGCGTCTGGCGCTTGTGGAGCCGCTTCTGGCCTTTACGGCCCGCGCGCGGGAGGGATCAACAGGGCGCGCGATCGCCACGGCAACATATGAGCTGCTGCAGCGGGTCGGTGCGGCGGAGAATCTGCTGCGTCTGGCGCGCGCGTTTGAATCGCGCGGGGAAGTGGAACTGGCGCTGGAGCAGGAGCGCGTGTGGGATATCCTCATGGATCTGCTCGGCGCCTTTGGAACCATCTATGAAAATGAGCAGCTCGGTGTGCAGAAATTTCTCTCGCTGTTTGAGATTGTCGTCTCCCTTCAGACGCTGGGGAACATTCCGCAGGGGCTGGATAATATCACCATTGCGGCGGCGGACCGCGCGCGCCTGGGGTCCCCGCGGGCGGTATTTCTGCTCGGGGTGAATGAGGGCGTGTTCCCTGCCGCAGCATCGGAGGGCGGCCTGTTTACGGACCCGGAGTACCGAATTTTGCAGGGGAGGGGAATTGAGCTCGGCGGGGTCTGCGAGGATCGCGCATTGGAGGAGCGCTTTACCACCTACTGTGCGGCAAGCGCCGCACGGGAGCGGCTCTATATCTGCTACGCACAGGCGGATGTAAAGGGGGAGGGCCTCTCGCCATCCGTACTGGTGGACGAATGTCGGCGGATTCTGCCTGCCTGTGTCAAGATGGCCCAGGGGGCGGAGGCGGCTATTGATCGGATTGAGAGCGGCAAATCCGCGCTGGCCCTGTATGCGGAGACCGCCGGTGGGAATTCCTCTGTCCGGCGTGCATTAGAGTCGTTTCTGGAGCCGGATCCCGCCTATGCTGGCACCGTGGAGGCGATCCGGCGCAGCGCGGCGCATGAAGACGCCGTGATGAAAGATCCTGTGGCCGCAGAAAAGCTCTTTGGGAAGAATATGCTGATCTCCGCCTCCCGCGTGGAGACATACTACCAGTGCCCGTTCCAGTACTACTGCCGGTACGGGCTGAAGGCCATGCCGCGCACCGCCGCCCAGCTCGACGCGATGCGCAGCGGCACGGCGATCCACTATGTGCTTGAGCACATGATCCGGGAGCTCGGAGCTGGTGGGCTGTCCGCGCTCAGGCCGGATGAGCGCCTCAGCCTGGTGGAAAAATATTTGTACCGCTATCGGGAGGAGTTTATGGGCGGCGAGGCCTCCTTGACGGCGCGGGACCGTTATGCGTTTGCAACTCTGGTGCGGACCGTGTACAGCCTGATTAACCGTATTGCGCAGGAACTGTCGGAGTGCTCATTTGAGCCGGCGGATTTTGAACTGGAGATCGGCGGGGAGGGGGAGATTCTGCCCTATACGGTCGCCCTCGGCGACGGCTCTACCCTGCGGATTCAGGGCAAGGTAGACCGCGTAGATATCTGCCGCCGGGGGGATGAGACGCTGCTGCGCGTGATCGATTATAAGTCCGGTGCCAAGGAGTTTCGCCTGTGTGACGTGATGCAGGGTCTGAATATCCAGATGGTGCTCTACCTCATGTGCATTGCACGGGGCGGTGCGGAGCACTATGGCGGCCGGATTGTCCCCGCAGGGGTACTGTATCTCTCCTCGCGTGGGCCGGATAAAAATCTCGGCCGCCATGCGACGGACCGTGAGGTGCTTGAGAAGGAGGACCGCGCCTACCGCATGAGCGGGATGGTGCTCGATGATGCGCAGGTGATCCTCGCCATGGAGCACGACGGAACCGGGAAGTTTATCCCCGCTGGGGTGGATGACACGCACAAGACGTTCGGCAGTGTGATCTCCTCCGAGCAGTTCCGCGCGCTCTCCGCACGGATCGACGGCCTGCTCCGCCAGATGGGCGAAGGGCTCCATCAGGGGCAGATCCGCGCCTATCCGGCCTACAGCAAAACGCACGATAAAATCTGCGAATACTGTGATTACCGCGACATCTGCCGCGATGACGGGAGCCGCAAGCGGGTTCTTGAAGAGCTCGATCACGGTAAATGTCTTGCCGAATTAAAGGGGGGAGGGGACGGCCATGCCGCAGTGGACACCGGAACAGAAAAACGCAATTGAAGCCCGCGGCGGGACTGTCCTCGTCAGCGCGGCGGCCGGATCGGGGAAGACGGCTGTCCTCGTTGAGCGGGTGGTGGAACGCATCTGCGATGAGCAGTCCCCCTGCGATATCAATGAGATGCTGATTGTCACCTTCACCCGCCTGGCGGCGGGGGAGATGCGTGAGCGCATTGCGGCGGAGCTGGCCCGGCGGTCTGCGGCGGACCCATCCAACCGCCGTCTGGCACGCCAGCAGGTGCTGATCGATCAGGCGTCCATCGGCACGATTGACAGCTTCTGTGCCGCGCTGGTGCGGGAAAATTTCCATGCCCTGGGGATTCCCGCGGATTTCGGAACGCTGGACGACGCGGATGCCGCCCAGCTCAAGCGTGCGGCGTGCGGTCAGGCGCTTGAAGAGCTGTATGAACGCAATCCGCCCGGCCTGCCGGAGCTGCGCGAGCTGTTCGGCAGCGGACGCCTTGATCTCCAGCTGGAGGAGACGATCATCCGCATTGATGAATTCATTATGGCTTATCCCTTCCCGGAGGAGTGGCTGGACGCCGCGCTCTCCTCCTACGATATAACGGATGGGCTCGCCGGGAACCGGTGGGGAATGCTGGCCTTTGAACTGCTGGAGCAGAGCGGGGAGGACGCCGTGCGGATTCTGGAATCCTGCCGGGAACTGATCGCGGATGCGGACGATGCACTCGTCCGCGGGGCGATGCCCGCCATTGAGAGTGAGCTTGAATATGCGCAGTCGTTCCTGCGGCTCATACGCGGCCGGGACTGGGATGGCGCGTACGCGCTTGTATCCGGGTACAAATACGGGACCTTGCGCACGGCCAAGTCCGAATGCCGCGATACGGCGGAGCTTGTCAAAGCGCGGCGTGAGTTTGTCAAAAAAAACATCTTTGGCTCCACTGTCAGGGGTATCCTCTGTGCCACGGAGGCGGAGACACGTGAGGATTTTTGCACGCTGCGCCCCATCCTCGCGCTGCTGTTTGATACGGTCCGGCGCTTTGAGGCTATCTACGGGGAGCTGAAGGCGCAACAGAACCAGTACGATTTCAGCGATATCATGCATCTGGCGCTCCGTCTGCTCGTTGAGAAGCGGGACGGGGAGACGGTCCGCACGGCCTATGCCGCCCAGATCGCCTCCCGATACCGGGAAATCATGGTTGACGAATATCAGGACGTCAATGAGGCGCAGGAGCTGCTCTTCCGTGCTGTCTCAGATGGGGAGAAAAACCTCTTCTTTGTCGGGGATGTCAAGCAGAGTATCTACGGCTTCCGCCAGTCCATGCCGCGTATCTTCATCCGCCGCCGCGCCGCAATGACGCCGTACGACGGGGAACACTATCCGGCCTGCATCACGCTCGGGCGCAATTTCCGCTCCCGCAAGGGCGTTACAGATGCGGTCAATTATGTGTTTTCCCGGGTGATGTCGCAGCGGGCGGGGGAGCTCATCTACGGCCCGGAGGAGGCGCTTGTCTACAGTGCGCCATATGCAGAGGAGAATCCATCCCCGGATGTCTCTTTCATTGCGGTGGATCGGAAGGGGGACAGCCCCGCCTATATCGCGCGCCTGATCCGGGAAAAGCTTGACTCCGGCATGACGGTCAGTCAGAAAACGGACGGCGGCATGATCCGCAGGCCGATCCGCTGTGGAGATATCTGTGTCCTGCTGCGATATTACAGCGCACATGTTGAGGAGTATATACAGGCTTTTGAAAAGGAGGAGATCCCGCTGCGTGCCGGCGGAGATGATGAGATCTTTTCTCAGCCGGAGAGCAAAGTTGTGCTCTCGCTGTTGCGCGTGATTGACAATCCCATCCAGGATATTCCGCTGCTTGCGGTCCTGTTTTCGCCCATCTTTGGCTTCACGCCGGATGAGGCAGCACTCATCCGCGCTGGCCATCGGGACGGGAGCCTGTATGCCGCCGTATGTGCGGCGGCGGACCGCGGAGACGCGCACTGCCGAACCTTTCTAAAGGAGCTTGAGGAGATGCGCGATCTGGCGGCTGTCCTCACCCCGGGGGAACTGGTGGAGCGGCTCTATGACAGGACCGGTTACCCAACCATTGCCTCCGCCGGTAAGCCGGATGCGGCGGACAACCTGAACGTCCTGCTTGACTACGCGCGCTCCTTCCGGCGGGATACTGGGATCGGCGGTTTCGTCCGGTATATCGACTCCGTCGCTGAGGGCGGCGGAATACGGATGAAGGCGGGCGTGCGTGAGAGTGACGCGGTGACGCTGATGAGCGTCCATAAGAGCAAGGGGCTCGAGTACCCGGTCTGCATCCTGGCCGGGTGCGAATACAGGATGAATAACCGCTCTGCGCAGGGGAATGTGGTGCTCCACTCTCGCTATGGGGCAGGGCTGAAGATGATCGATCTTAAGCGCATGCGTAAGTTCGACACGGTTGCCAAGGCGGTTGCCGGGGAACTTGTGCGTACGGAGGGGATCAGTGAGGGGCTGCGCCTACTCTATGTGGCGATGACGCGTGCGCGGGAGGAACTGATCCTCGTCGCGGAGATGCCCAGGCTGGACGCTGAAGTCACGCGTTGTGCCGCGCTGATCGGCCCGGACGGCTGCGTGGATCCGGCATTTATCGCCGGCAGCGGCCGGTTCAGTGACTGGATCGTTGCGGCGCTGCTTTCCCATCCGGATGCGCGCCTCCTGCGCGATGGCGTGCCTTTCCGGGTGCCGGTGGGGCAGGCGTCGTCCCCGATGCGCTTTTTGTCCGGCAGGGCGCCGGACGCGGAGACAGAGACGGATCCTGCGGCGGAGGCGACGCAGGAGGATTTGCTTGATCGTGAGCACTTCCTGGCGGATGTGCGCGCACGGGTGGAGTATGTCTATCCGTACCTCCCGCTTTCAGAAGTCGCAGCCAAGCGCGCGGCGTCCCACGGAGAGGAGAGCGCCGTGGACAGTGCCTTTTTTGCCACTTCACGCCCCGCCTACATGAACAGCCGGGGGCTGACGCCCGCCCAGCGCGGGACAGCCTCACACGCGTATATGCAGTTTGCCGATTACGGGCGCGCGGCCTCGGATGCCGGCGCGGAAGGGGAGCGGCTCGCGGCGGAGGGGTTTCTCACGCCGGTGCAGGCGCAGGCGGTCGATTACGGCCAGATCACCCGCTTTTTTGCGGGGCCGCTGTATGAGCGGATCCGCCGTTCCCCCCACGTCTACCGGGAGGAAAAGTTTGCCATTGAGGTGCCGGCCGGGGAGTACTATGACCTGCCGGACGGGGAGATGGCGCGGGAGCTGATCTTCCTCCAGGGGATCGTGGACTGCGCCTTTGAGGAGAACGGCGGCCTCGTTATCGTCGATTATAAGACGGACCGGGTACGCGACGCCCGGACACTCCTGGAGCATTACAGCGGCCAGATGAACGTCTACCGCAGGGCGATGGAACTGTGCAAGGGCCTGCCTGTTCGGGCGTGTATCCTGTACTCCTTTGCGCTGGGGGAGGCCATTTATGTGGAACCATAAAGACGGGTGGCAGACAGTCCGTTTTGTAAAGGCCGCATATTTCATTTCTGAAACATATCAAAACACCTCCTGTGGTTTCGACTGTGTGCCATAGGAGGTGTTTATTTTGCTTATCGCGTCTGTTTTGATTTTTTTATCCCCTTATAAATATAATAGGGCTTTGAGAAAATATAGTCGCCGTTACTGTGAGCGGTTTTAAGATTATCAATAAAATCATCGTATTCCTGAGCAGTCAATACACCTGTTTTTTCTTCCGCAAGCCACCCAATTTGTCGGCTGAAATCATAGCCGAAATATCCATCCCGGTATTCTGTCTCCACCACGTTGTGAACGTGAACTTCACTGTCAAAAAGGCCGGTTTTATGAAAAAGGCCAAATTCCCTGCGCCCGATCCAGCTGTCCAGATCGTCCATCCAGGGCTGTTTGGTAACGGCATAGGCGTGGATGGCCTTTGAAATTAGTTCCTTGTTTTCTCCATTGTAGACGATACTATCCCAGTCACAGTTTACGCAAATGACGGTTCCGCCCGGCTTGAGAATACGATATACCTCCTTTACAAAGAGCTCCTTATCACTCAAGCACTCGAGCATGTCTTTTGTAAATACGAAATCATAAGTGGCGTCGGGAAGATTCAGTGGCCCTGAACAGTCCATAACTTTCAGTTGGATCGGTTTTTTATACTTGACATTTTTAAACCCTTTATCAGTTATGTCAACGCCCAGCGCGGTTTTGATTTTATCGGAGAAAACATCCATAAATCCCAGCAAAAATCCGGCATCACGGCACCCCAGATCGATCACGGCAGCATTTTCGGGAAGTTCAAGCAGTTTATATATGGCGGCATTCAATGAGGAATGTTCCATTTTCTGTTGTGTTTTGTGCATGATATTGTGCCCTCCTTTTGATCAATAAAATGAAAATCGCTGCCTACAGCCATATGCCGTAAACAGCGAGTAAAAAGCTCATATCTTAATACGCTTACCCCTGTTTTCAGGCACACAGCAGCATATACCTGTACCCAAAAACAAGTACAGGTATTCATCGTCGTCTGCATCGGATGATGGAAAGCGTCATAGCCATAGCCTCCGGTTGTGTTTCTGTTACGGGTGAAGCGGCGGGTAACCAAAAACAAAGAATCTATACCGCACGATGCGCGGAGAAGAGAATACCGTGCCTACAGAATAGCATAACACAGTGGGAAAATCAAGCTCAGATTCAGACTTGGCGGTATAACTGTAAAACGCGCTGTGTGCTGAACTGCCTGAGGACTTACTAAAATGATGAATGCAAAACGCCCTGAGGCAACAGAGGACCTCAAGGCGTTCCTGATTTTCATGATTGATCAGGCCATCGTCGGCAGCAGATCACGCTGCTGGGCGTAGGAGATCACATCGGATTCCCTCTTTTTCAGCTGCTTTGCATTGACGTTTACCACGCTGCTGCAATGACCTCCCGCCAGCTGAATGCGCTTGCGCAGGATGTCGGCGGCGTGAGCCCCCGCCGCGGTTCCAAAAATCATGCCGATGACCTCCTTGCCGCTGAGGTTGACGCAGTGCAGGAAGGCGTTGACAGCCGGGGCCGGGCTGAACGCCCAAGCGGGCGTGGCGATGATGACGGTATCATAGGCGTCAATATCCACGTCGATTTCGTCGATCATAGAGCCCTCGCCGGCGGCAGCGGCAATTGCCCCCACCGTGCAGGCGGAGAGGACGCCGCGGTCGTATTTTTCACGTAGCTCAATCACATCGATCTCACCTTCGCGGCGGGATTTTTCACACAGTGTCCGCACATCGTCCTTGATGGAATAATAGACAAGCAGCGTTTTCATGATCCAAGTCATACTCCTTTGGCAACAGATTTCTTAGCGGCGATTTTTTCATCCGCCCAGTCCAGAATATCCTGATAGACCTCGTCCCTGTTCAGCTCATTGAGGATTTCATGCCGCCCGCCGGGATACAGCTTGACGGTCACGTCCTGATGGCCGCTCTTTTTCAGTCCTGCGGAGACTTCACGGATCCCTTTCCCGTAGCTCCCGACGGGGTCCTCTTCACCGGAGACCAGCAGCATCGGCAGGATGTAGGGGACATTCCGGTACCAGTTTTTGGAGGAGATGTCCTGAAGAAGCTTAAACAGCTCACGGTAGCCGAGCGCCGTGAAAAGAAAGCCGCAGAGTGGATCCTCAATGTAGCGGTCCACGATCTCATTGTCGCGCGTGAGCCAGTCGAATTTGGTACGCGGCGGCTTGAAGTGGCTGTTATAACTGCCGAAGGCGAGGGAGTCCAGCAGCGGGCTGCGGTAATGATCTCCCTTTTCGCGCGCCACAAAGGCGGCGATCGCCGCACCGATGCCGGCGCCGGGATTGGCGCCGCTCGTCCCACAGAAAATTGCGGCGTCGATCTTATCCCCATACCGGGCGCAGTACTTCCGTACCACAAAGGAGCCCATTGAATGCCCAAACAGCACGACCGGCTTTCCGGGAAATTCCTGCTGGGCGATACCGGTGAGCGTTTTGACATCGCCCACGAGTGTGTCGCGGCCGTTCTCCCGGCCGAAGTAGCCGAGCTCCTCCTCACCGGAGACGGACTTGCCGTGCCCGAGGTGGTCGTTGATGAAGACGGCGTATCCGTGCTCTGCCAGAAATTCCGCAAAACGGTCATACCGGGCGGAGTGCTCCGCCATGCCGTGCGCGATCTGGAAGACCGCCTTGACGCTGTCCCTGTCCTCCGGCTCGATGCTCTTTGCGTAGATGTTGCACAGCTTGGAGACGGAGAGGTAGGAGTACTCATTTACCTTGAATGCCAAGACCTCATCACCTCACGCCAAAAATCAATCCGGCTTACCGCTGTTTGGCGGGCCGGTTTTTGTTTATATTCAATATTCTCCGCAACAGTCCAAATCTTTGATTGGCTTTGTTGCGTGAGGTTATTATAACCTTGTTTTGCATAGGATCAAAAAAGGTTATTATTACGCGGATCAGGCGCTTTAGCGTCCCGCCGACAGGCGGAGCCGGGCGGAAGCCCGGACCTGATTCAGCGTAACAATGTTCTCCGCAACAGTCCAAATCTTTGATTTGGCTTTGTTGCGTGAGGTTATTATAACATATTTTTACCCTTTTGTAACACTTTTGTTACCTTTTGAAGCGGAAATCATTTGATTGTACAAAAACCGCCGGATGCATTTGTAACATCTGACGGTTTTTATGCGTGTTTCTATAAATGTTTTATGGTACTATGCGGCAAGTGGGAGCACATAACAATAGATAGATATGAAGTGAAGAATACTGCCGCCCAGCACAAACAGGTGAAAGACAGTGTGGGCGTACGCGATTTTTTTGCCCAAACCGTAAAAAATGGCCCCCACGGTATAGACGATGCCGCCGAGCAGCAGCAGAATAAACCCGCCGCGCAGCTCTCCGGAAAAGACGGTCAGCAGCGGTTTGATAATAAATACAGTCGTCCACCCGATGGCGATGTACAGGATCATCTGAAAGACCTTGAATTTTTCAAATCCCACGACTGTTAGGATGATCCCGAGGATGGCGCAGGCCCACGCGATGGTGAAGAGGGCCCAGCAGGGCCCTGGATAATCCGGGCGCAGCGCGATGAGCATATAGGGGGCAAAGGTCCCTGCGATGAGGAGGAAGATCATGCAGTGATCGATCACACGCATGACCTTCTTCGTGAAGGAGGTGGCCTTCAACCCGTGATACACACCGGAGCAGGTGTACAGAACAATCAGGGAGAGGCCGTAGATAACGGCGCTGACAATTGCCCATGCGTTTCCGGTTGGGATCACGCGTACGAGACAGGCGATCAGCGCACCGATGCTCAGTACGGCCCCAAGCGCGTGGGTGACACTGTTCCACCGATCTTCCGCGACGGAATAGGATGGGATTTTGATTTCTTGAATAGACATAAAAAACACCTGCCTCATCGGATCTGTTACTATCATATCCAAATACACGGAAGATGTCAATACAAAAACTGTATAATAAACAAAAAATATTTAATATGTAGTTTTTAATACTATGTAATCACACCGGACAGATCAAAGGGCGGAATATATTCTTCCTTTGCGCTGGAGAGCTCCTGAATATATCCCTCAGTCAAGTCTAATTCCAACATCCGGTCAAATACACGGTCGTATTCCGCTTGGGTCAGCCTGCGCTGCAGCTCCGGAAAACGGGAGAGATCCCCGCACGGCGTATATTGGGACATCACACTTACGGGAACCGTATGGGGCAGATTTTGGGCAATCCACTCAAGTACGCGCAGGGAGTTCTCCACCTGACCCGGCAGGATCAGGTGGCGCACGATCAGCCCGGAGTACATGATTACGTCAGCGTCATAAACGGGGTCTCCCACCTGTTCATACATGGCCAGGATAGCCGCCGAGGCGTATTCAAAGTAATCCGCCGCACCGGAATATTTTTGGCCGAGGGCCGCATCCACATATTTCAGATCGGGCAGATAGATATCCACATAGCCCTTGAGCGCACGGATCGTCTCGGCCTTTTCGTATCCGCCGCAGTTGTAGACGATTGGAACAGACGGCCGATATTGATCCAGCACCCGCATGATCTGCCGGGTATAGTGCGTGGGATTGACCAGATTGATGTTGTGCGCGCCCTCCGCCTCCAGCCGTTTCATCATACGGATGAGATTTTCATCTGAGACGGGGGCGCCGAAGCCCTCATGGCTGATCTTAAAATTTTGGCAGTAGACGCAGCGCAGGGAACAGCCGGAAAAGAATACGGCCCCGGAACCGCGTTCCCCGCTGATGCAGGGCTCCTCCCAGTAGTGCTTCTCGCACCGTGCAATTTTAAATGTCTCGCCCATGCCGCAGACCCCGCTGCCGTGTGTCCCGGAACGCACGGCAGCACAGCTGCGCGGGCAGATGCTGCATCTGTCACGCATCAGATTCCATATCCAATCTTTAAAACTGCGTTGTTGTCCGGGATTCCGCCGTTATGCAGCAGGGCTCTCAAGACCTCGGGCAGCTGATCGATCAATTTGACATCGGGCGCGACCTTTTTCAGCTTTGCGGCGAGCTTGTCCGCAGCCGGAACGACAGCCTGATAGACCGGTGTATCCGGGGAGTAGGGCGGGTCTCCGGCATAGAGGTAGCAGATCATTTCCAGCACCAGATCCTTGACCAGCATATCCTTCACGGATGGGTCCACCGGTACACGCGCAATTCTGCCAAGACGACCAAGGGTGAACGTGTCCAGGATGCGGCCCACCACCTTCAGCAGCGGGCGCAGCTTATCGACCGTGGCGGCGCTCATGCTGAAGCCCCTGGCAAGCTCTTTGAAGTGCTCAATATCGTGGCCGACGGAGTAGAGAATATCCCGGATCATATATTCAAAATGATCCTTCAGATACTCGTTCACCGTCTTACCGCCCAGATCCCAGTCAAAGGAGTCGATGTGCTCCGTGACGATTTCCGCCTTTCCCGGCGTAAACGTCACTTTGCGGATCGGGTTGGGATATCCCACTACAGATCCCGTGTTGACTTCATAGAACACATTCCCTTTTTCCGTGGTGATCTGATTGATGTGCTGCATGTGCGTGTGGCCGGTGAAGATCAGGTCCACGCCGGCGTCGGCAAAACGGCGCGCCACGGCGTCGTGATTGAATATCATATCCTTTTCCGAGAACAGCGGGTAGACGGGCGACGGCGGGAGCACCGGGTGATGGGACATGACAAAGATATAATCCCCGGCTTCGTGCGCCTTTTCAATCTGGTCCATATACCAGCGGACCGTCTCCGTCGTGGCGCCGCTGAAGGAACGCAGATTGCCGTCGTCGTTCAGTGCCAGCAGCCGGATGCCGGGCGCAAGCTGGGAGACGTAGGACTGGCTCTCCGGCTCATAGGCAATGGCATCACTGAATCCATAAGGCGCATACAGAGTGGGGAGGATCTCACGATTGACCCCCTCAACCACGAGCTTTTGATCGCCCGAATAACCATCGGGTTTCTCCTTGACATCGTGGGAGGCGGTGATCAGCCGTACTTTTTTTCCGGCGGCTGTCAGGCGGCGCAGCTTCTGTTCAAATTCGATATGGCTGGCCTTCTGGCCGTTGTGTGTTATATCGCCCGCAATTAAAACGGTGTCAATCTCCCGGTCTGCAATGAGCTTATCAATCACAGCGTCCAGAATGGGCCCTGTCTCCGCCAGGCACTTCTGGTCTGCGTGGCTGCACGCCTCGTACGCCTTTCCCGTGATGCCCAGGGACTGTGCGTAATAGTGGATATCCGTAATCAGGTAAAAAGAAAAACTGTCCATAACTGCCTCCCTTTTTGTGTAATAAGGATATTTTTTGTTTACCCTTAAGTATAATACAGGCGGAAGAGCCGCGTCAATACATCATTGTAATAAAGTTTTGCGTCTACAGGGGCTTGAAAAAGTGGGGCCCGGCAGTTTATAATGAAGGCAGAGTGATTGAACTGTTGAGGGGAGATTAGAATGAGTATTGTCGCAAAGCTCGGCCCCCGCGTCTGGGCCAAGGTTGAAGCCGCTGATAACAAACGCATCAGCAGTCAGACACTACCGGAGGGAGTGCAGGCAGTGCTGGACGTGCCCTATCTGGAGGATGGGGCAAAGGAACATCTGCTGGATATTTATACACCGGACGATTTTGAAAAGCCGCTGCCGCTGATTATCGATATCCACGGCGGCGGGCTGATGTACGGGTATAAGGAGATCAACAAGAACTTCTGCTACCATCTGGCGCGCGATGGGTTCATGGTCATCAGCATCAATTACCGCCTGGTGCCGAACGTCCTGTACGGGGATCAGGTGCGCGATGTGCTGGCTGCATTCAGATGGATCGCACAGCACGGCGCAGAGTACGGCTGCGATATGGAGCGCGTCTTTGTGGCGGGGGATTCTGCGGGCGGCCAGCTCTGTGCCCACTGCACGCTGGTCAATAACTGCCCTGAGCTGCGGCAGATCTACCGCGTGGAGGAGAGCGGCCTGAACATCCGCGGTGTGGCGCTGATCTGCTGTATGTACAGCCGTAAAGGGAAATGTGCTTTTATAAACGGGGCGGCGTTCGGCAAGCGGTACCGCAAACATCCGGAGTACGAGGGCACGGACTTAAAAAAATATCTCTCCGCCGATTATTTCCCGCCGGCGTACATCGTCACCAGCGATCAGGACTTCATTCAGGAGGGCTCCGTCTATATGGAGCAGCTCCTGCGGGAAAAGGGAATCCGCCACCGCTTCCGTAACTGGGGGTACAATAAGCAGGAGCCGATCGAGCATGTGTTCAATGTGGCATATCCCGACCGTGAGGAGAGCGTGCAGACAAACCATGAGATTACAGACTTTTTTAAAGAGATATAGCAGAGATATAGTAATGTTATTCTGGAAACTCTAAAAACATATCCCGAAACCAGTTAATGGTTTCGGGATATGTTTTTATGTGTTAAGCACTCATTTGACGAAAAAAATTATAGGTTTATGCAGGACAATACGCCTCGTACCATATGCGCCAACCCTTACTTGTGACTGTATACTCACGGAACCATTTTGTATATTTTTCGGTAAGATCTCCCCATACTTGGACATAATATGTCCGCCCGGTATCGATGCGTTGTACCTGACAATTTGTTTGATCCCAATTTACACCTTTTCCAGAATAGAGACGGCTGTTTTTGGCTACTACAGCTCCCCAAAGATAGCGCTTGTAATAATCGTTATATACACGTTCCCCAACAACTGTACAAAGAATAGTAGTGCCATTGGGGTAGTAAGATCCGATTGTCTGATAATATTGTACCGAATAGGTAGGTGTAGCAGACAATGTCTTTTGGGGAATTATATTTTTTTTAAATTTTTCAGAATTGGCAATTTCTTTTTCGGCCTTATCTGCAAGTCGATGATTTTCTTCAAGCGCCTTTTGGCCAGCAATGAGGTGATTTTCTAGATCTTTTAGTTCTTCAGCAACTTGTTCCGAGGATAAAGTGGTATGATCTGGAGCAGTAGAAGAGACAGTGACTGTGACGCCATATTTTTCCCCTAAAGACCGTACGGCTTCAGAAAAGGACTCCTCAGAATAATTGTTGTCTGAAGATGCAGCGATGGTTGTAGTGGTTAAAGAAAGCATAAAGCAACTTGCCAGAAATAAACTAATAACACATTTATTTTTTTTCATTTTTTCTCACCCTTTTTTGTTTGATTTTTTCTGTAATGTAATAAAGAGTACTTAACACAAATAGACTGAGAGGGATGCAAGTATATTTATAGTAAGGTCTTAAAATTTCAAACAATGTGAGAGGTCTACTTGTTGTTTCGATTATTGCAGGTCCTGATACTCCTCCCACTTGAGAAATGGAACCATCTGCCGGGAGAACGAGAATGCTGATGAGAATTACTCCTAAAAATAGCAGTGATGCAACAAGAGAAGCGATAGCTACAAACTTAACAATCTTATATGTTTTCTTCTTCTGAAAAAAAATATCGTTTTTGTATGTGTCATTGTAACTGTTTGCCATCTCTGCTGGTGATCCCATGCGTTTTAAAATATTCTCAATAGATTCTCCTTTTTCAAGTGCATATTCGATTTCTGTACGGAGTCCATTAATGATACGCTCTCTATTTTTTTTATCGACATGTAGGCGAATACGTACATTTGCCAGATATTTTTCATCGGCTTTCATTGCTGTTCCTCCTCCACGATGTAGTCTAAAAAAAAGTTTACTTTACTGGTAAAACCATTCCAGCGGCTTTTCATCTCGTATAGCTTTTGTAATCCACTTTCCGTAATATGGAAATCTTTTTTTTGATTGCCATTAGGTACGGACTTAATATATCCAGCATCCTCCAGCCGATAAAAAACTGGATAAACAGATCCTTCGCGGGCTCCGGAAAAGTAAGGAGAACCCTCAGTATTTAGAATAGCCATTATCTCCCCGCCGTACATCGGCTTCTTGGAAAGCAATGACAAAAAAATCATCTCGAAGGTGCCCCTCTTTAATTGCTGCAGATAAGCGTCTCCCATGCATTTATTCTCCTTAGCGGTACTTATTAGTTTCACTAATATACTATACTATAGTGTGTACCTTGTCAATATGTTTTTCAATATTTTCCCGAATATTCTATATGTTTTTTATTGACGTAAGCATTAAAAAGAGGTATGATTAAAGTGTCCCAAATGATACAGAATGGCGGTGAACCCATGCTCGATGAACAGGAAATGCGGATTCTTTTTTCCAGTGCACTTTTTAAAAATGGAAACAGTAGCGCGATGATGGGGGATCTCGGCCTGTGCAAGGTCCACAGATATCAGAAGGGCACATATATTTTCTCCCGCGAAGCAAATCCCCGGGCGCTGGGTGTTATTCTCAGCGGTACCGCCCAAGTTGAGAAAGGGACCCAAGACCACCTGATCGTAATGAGCCGCCTGCTTCAGGGTGATGTGTTCGGCGCCGTCTCCCTATATGCATCCAGCGAGCGGTACGTCACGGCGATCAGGGCGGTTACGCCGGTAACGGCGCTGATCATCCCCAAGCGGATTATGGATAAACTGATCCGCACCTACCCGGAGATTGCCGTCAACTATCTCACCTATCTGAGTGAGCGGATCTATTTTCTCAACCGCCGGATCGACAGCTTTACCGGTGGTTCGGCTGTCCAGCGGCTGGCCGGTTACTTTTTGATGTCGGAGGCCGATACCTCCGGCGTTCCGGCCGCTCATCTGGCCTCCGCGCTCGATATCGGGCGCGCCTCGCTCTACCGCGCCTTTGAGGAGCTGGAGCAGGCGGGGGCCATCCGCCGGGACGGGAAGCTAATCACGGTCCTGTCGCGGGAAAAACTGCAGCAGTATCTGTAAATCTTGGCGGGGAACCGCCTGAAGTATAGGAGTGCATGAAAGATGAAAAAAGTAAAAGCTCTATTGTCGGCAGCCACGGCGGCAGTCCTGGCGCTCTCGCTGTTCGGCTGCGCCGTGAAGGATGCGGGCAATGATCCCGCCCAGAGCTCGGATCCTGCAGTGCAGGGGATCGAGATGTCTGTTGCAGCGCTGAAAGGCCCGACCGGAATCGGTATGGTCAAGCTGATGCAGGATTCCGATGCGGGTACCACAACTAACAAGTATTCGTTCCAGGTATTCGACTCCCCGGATAACGTTGTGGCGGCAGTGTCCAACGTGGACAATCCGGTTCAGGTGGCCGCTGTGCCAGTCAATGTGGCTGCTTCCCTTTACAATAAGACAAATGGCAAGATTCAGGTTGCCGCAATCAACACGCTTGGCACGCTGTTCCTGCTGGAGAATGGCGATTCCATCCAGTCCGTGGCCGATCTGAAGGGAAAGACGATCTATGTCTCCGGCCAGGGTGCGACCCCTGAGTATGTCCTCGATTATATCCTGACCTCCAATGGGATTGATCCGGATAAAGATGTCGATATCCAGTTCGTGGCGGATCACGCCACCCTCGCCACCATGATGGTTGCCGGGGAGGCCGATATCGCCCTGCTGCCGCAGCCGAACGTCACCACCGTACTTACACAGGCGCAGGATGTCCGGATCGCACTCGATCTGACCAAGGTTTGGGATGACACGAATAAGGTCAATGGTAAAGAGGGCCAGCTCTCCATGGGATGCATCATCGTCAATAAGGAGTTTGCAGAGCAGAACAAGGCTGCGTTCAACAAATTCCTGGATGAGTATAAGACGTCCGTGGAATATGTCACCAATGAGACCAACCTTGACGCTGCCGCACAGCTGTGCGAGACCTATGGAATTATCCCGAAGGCCGCTGTTGCCAAGAAGGCTATTCCAGACTGCAACATCACGTATATTGAGGGCGCGGAGATGAAGCAGAACATGCAGCAGAATCTTCAGATTCTCTTTGACGCAAACCCAAAATCGATCGGAGGAACCATGCCTGATGACGCTTTCTACTACACCCGGTAAAAAGTCCAAAGGCTCAAAATTGAAAAGGATCGGGAGCGCCGCCCTTGTGGCGGCGTTCTGGATCGCTGTGTGGGAGGGGCTCTATTATCTGGTCAATCAGGATATCCTGATCGCCTCCCCACAGGCGGTTATTGCCCGCGGCGCCCAGCTGATCGTCACATCGGAGTTCTGGATGACCGCGGGCCTTTCGCTATATCGTATTCTGATCGGATATCTCATCGCCGTGGCGGCGGGTGTTGTGGTGGCGGTAGCCACTTCGGCATCCAAAATTGTATATTCGCTGCTCTATCCAATCATCAGCATTCTGCGCGTCACGCCGGTGGCGTCCTTTATCATTTTGGCGTTGGTGTGGATCAGCGCGGGGGCTGTTCCATCCCTGATGGCGGGGATCATTGTGCTCCCGATCGTCTGGGCAAATGTGAGCGAGGGGATTGCACAGACGGACATTCAACTGCTTGAGATGGCGCGGATGTACCGGTTTAGCAGGCTGAAGATCTTCCGGCGGATCTATATCCCGTCCGTGGCGCCGTATTTTACGACCGCCTGCATGACCGGGCTCGGCATGGCGTGGAAGGCGGGGATTGCCGCCGAGGTTCTGAGCGTGCCCAAGCTCGCAATCGGCACCAATATTTACGACGCCAAACGGTATATCGAGACGGCGGATCTGTTTTTCTGGACGCTCGTTGTCATTATTTTGAGTATGATTCTGGAAAAGCTGGTGCGCCTGGCTGTAAAACAGATCATGCGCCGTGTGATCGGAGGAGGGCAGCCCGATGGAGCTGAAACACGTATTTAAAAGTTTTGATGGGAAAGCGGTTCTCAGCGATGTCTCCCTGCTTTTCCCGGAGGGGCAGATCAGCTGCCTGTTCGGCCCTTCCGGCCGCGGGAAGACGACGATTCTCCGCCTTCTGGCCGGTCTGGAACAGCCGGACAGCGGTACCGTTGACGGCGTTGGGGACCGGCGTGTCTCAGTGATTTTTCAGGAGGACCGCCTGCTGCCCTTCTGCACGGCGGAGATGAATGTTTCCGTTGCGGCGCCGGGTGTGGATGCCCGCCTTTGGCTGGAAAAAGTGGGTCTGGCGGACGATGCCGGCAAGTATCCCACGCAGCTGAGCGGGGGAATGTGCCGCCGTGTGGCGCTCGCCAGAGCTCTCGCCTATGATGGGGCAGTATTCCTGATGGATGAGCCCTTCAAGGGGCTGGACCGTGAGATGAAGCTGAGGATGATGGAGCTGGTCCGTCGTTCCCTGCGGGGGAAGACAGCACTTTTCATTACCCATGATCTGGAGGAGCGCGACTTTCTGGGCGATTCGGTCATCGGTTTTGAGTAACGGGCGACAAGGTTCGTGGCGATCCCCTGAAATTTCATCATTTTCTCGATTTTTAACAAAAAATTTTTCTTGACAAATAGTTTTTTTTAGCTTATTATGAATGTGTTCGGTAATTGAGGGCATTCAGCGGGGTGAATCCATTGTCTGGCAATTCCTATTCTGGCTTGAGTGATGATGAGCTTCTCCGCCTTGTCCGCTCCGGGGACAGTGAGGCACGCGATCGGCTGATTGAGCGGTTCATTCCGGCGGCCAGAGCGCAGGCGCATATGCTCTGCGGCCGTATGGAGGCGGACGATCTCGTCCAGGAGGGGATGATCGGTTTTTTGTCCGCGCTGGAGAGTTACAGAGAGGGCAGCGGAGCCCGCTTTGCAACGTATGCCGACACCTGCATGCTCAACAGCATGCGTACCGCTGTGCGCACGGCCGCGCGCAGCAAGCGCACTGCGCCGGGCGGGGAGTCCCCGCTGGCGGACGGCGCTCAGGAGCTCTCTGATCCCATTCCGGGCCCGGAGGATTCCGCGATCGCGGCTGAGGGGGTTCAGAGGATCAAGGAGATTATCGATCAAAAACTTTCGGGGCTTGAGCGTAATGTAGTGCTCCTGTATCTTTCGGGGTACGGCTATCATGAAATCGCGCAGAAACTCGAGGTAAGCGTCAAGACAGTCGACAATGCACTGATGCGCGTGCGGCGTAAACTGCAGGGACCACAGCAAAGTTGAATATGCCCGCGTAGCTTAAAAGTAGAGCGTTGATTTCAGCAAAGGTGGCGGTGCAATCCCGCCCAAGGGCAAATACATTATTTCAAGCGAGGTTAAAATCATGTACGAAGACAAGACTCTCATCTGTAAGGAATGCGGCCAGGAATTTGTGTTCACCGCCGGTGAGCAGGAGTTCTACGAGTCCAAGGGGTTCGTCAATGAACCGCAGCGTTGCAAGGCCTGCCGCGATGCGCGTAAGAATGCCGCCCGTGCGGACCGCGAGATGTTCACGGCTACCTGCGCAAGGTGCGGTGGCGAGGCGAAAGTTCCCTTCCGCCCGCGTGAGGACCGTCCGGTATACTGCAGCGAGTGCTTTGCGAAGATGAGGGAAGAGGAAGCTGAATAATCAGCGCAAAACCATCTGTTTTTCAAACAGCAGGCTTTTACGGGAGCGATGCGCCGCATCGCTCCCGTTTTTGGTACGGAGAAGACCTCAAAAAGAATTTTTCTGATAAAAATGCTATATAAAACAAAAATTCAAGATCATCCTGAAGGTAAGCCTTATCCTGTCAATGAAAATGTTCAGAAAATTAAAAGGCACAGAAGTGACAAGTTTATTTTTATGAGTGTGGTTCTATGCTTGAAAAATGTGGTACAATAAAACTGAGTTTGCAGGGGGGAGTAATATGAAAAATTATCGAATGACTTCCACAATTGAGCCGATCAATGTCCACGATATCCGGGATGAAGACCGCAGCATTATCTCCGTATGTACCCGGGAAGAGCTGGAAAATGTGGCGGAAAATATTTTCCGGGACGATGTGCGGCTGCTTGTCCGCTATGAGCGGGACCGCTTCTGCAAGGCGGACGAGGTGACCGGATATCTTTTTGGCTCCTTTTCCGTCCCCAAAAAGAAGGAGGAAATGGAGTATCGGAACTTTATGTTCTGTATCCACAGCCAGGGGATTCTGTTTGTAGATGACGCGGATACGGTGGAAGGCCTGATCCGGAAGATTAGTCTCACGGTGACGTTCGAACAGCCAAATGTTGGTCGATTTCTGTATTCCCTGATGATCGCGCTTATCCAGGACGATCTGTATTATCTTAATTCCGTTCAGGACAAGCTCGCCGATATTGAGGATGAGATTCTTGAGGAGCGGGGAGAGAATTACAGCGAGGGGATCATGCACTGCCGCAAGGAAGTCCTGACCTTCCGCTCCTATTATGCGCAACTTACTGATATGGTAGAGGACCTGCAGGAGAATGAAAACGGATTTTTTGACGAGCGGAGTATTGAATTGTTTGGAAGGTTTGCGGACCGCGTTTCCCGTCTGCTCAGTGAGACGGAGCGCCTGCGTGAGTACTGCCTCCAGGTCCATGAGGTCTACCAGTCCCAGATTGATCTGAGACAGAATAAAATTATGCGGATCCTCACCGTGGTGACAACTGTTTTTGCCCCCCTGACCCTGCTTACTGGATGGTATGGTATGAATTTTACAAACATGCCGGAGCTTCAGTGGCGCTATGGATATGTGCTTGTGATTTTTATAAGTATCACGATTACGGCGGTCTGCCTGATGATTTTTAAGCGTAAGCGCTTTTTATAGTTGGACAAGGACATCGAGCACAAGAATGAGGATAACGCCGGGCACTCCGCCAAGGCCGCTGATCCCCAGTGTCAGCGGCGTGATCGGGACCGTCAATTCAATGGCGGTGCCAAGCAGTTGAATCGCGAAAAGCGCTGCCAGTCCGGACAGGATGCTGAGCAGTATGTATTTCAAAAAATGTTTGCTCTTCAGACAGCATATCAGGATCACCGCGGCACTGACGATGAGTGCCGCGATGGTCAGCGTGCCGACCCCCATATTACCACACTTCCTCTTTTTCAAATTTGGCGTGAAGCGCCTGAGGGCACGTGATGCCGTTTTCCTTTGCGACCCGCAGCAGATAGCGGTACTGTGCCTTTAAGGATTTGATTTCATAGATGGCCGATTCGATCAGATCGGTATCCTGTTCAAACTCAAATCTGGAATAGGCTCTCTCCATCTGTTCACACAGTGCGTGCATATCGGCAAGGATGCGTTCCTCCCTTGTCGGTGTGGGCGCGTTTTTTTTGAGCCAATCCGTAGATGCAAGTCTTGCGACAGCGTTCAAAATCATCATCCTCCCTTAATTTGTATCAATAGTATTGGACAAATATTCCAAGGATAATCAAAAATTGTATTGATGCTGATTATTTTACGGCCCGATGAATATAATAGAAAAAAGGCGGTCTTGCATTACACGCCGCTTGTTTCTTGAAAAGGGAAGTGTTTTCAGTGGCGCCCATCAATAAATTCTATGAGCATTATTGCCCCGCTGCGGAGAAGAATGTGACTGTCCGCGAGGACCTCGTCAGCGGAGAGCGCGTCTGTATGGAGGAAAACTGCCGGTTCAGTCAGGATTGCCGCAGCCGTTTTATTAAAAAATCTGAATAAAATCTATTACTGGCGCTTTATTCCACGCCTGTTTTCAGGTATAATAGGTGGGGACGGGATACCATTTTATGCCGTTCCCCATCTGCGTTATGAAAGGATCTTGAATCATGCTGCCAGTTAAACTCATCCCCCCTGTAAAGGATTACATATGGGGCGGAACCAAGTTGAAGGAAGAATATTCTATTGAGACCGATTTGCCAAAAGCGGCCGAGGCCTGGATGCTCTCCTGCCACAAGGACGGTCAAGGTATAATCGCCGGCGGAGCGTACGACGGCCGTACCCTGGAGTCAGTGATTGAGGAGGAGGGAAAGGCGATTCTTGGGTCCCGCGCGGCGCGGTTTGATTATTTCCCGGTTCTGATCAAGTTGATTGATGCCAAGGACAACCTCTCCGTCCAGGTGCATCCGGATAATGAATATGCCCGGATTCATGAGGGGGAATACGGTAAGACGGAGGCCTGGTACATCCTTGAGTGTGAGGAGGGGGCCAGCCTCATTTACGGGTTCAAAAAGGCCATTTCCCGGGAGGAAATGCGCGAGCGGATTGAAAATAACACGCTGCTGGAGGTCGTCAACAGAGTGCCGGTACATCGTGGAGATCTGTTTTTTATTGATTCCGGTACGCTCCATGCAATTGGTAAGGGAATTCTGCTCGCTGAAGTTCAGCAGAATTCTAACACTACCTATCGTGTCTATGACTACGGCCGTGTCGGAGCGGACGGAAAGCCGCGTCCGCTTCATATTGAAAAGGCTCTCGACGTTACACGCTGTGAGCCCCCGGCACATGCGGTCGGCCCGGCAGGCCAACCGGAACGCCATGATGGGTATATTTCCACGCTTCAGGCGGCGTGTGACTTTTTCACGTTCCGCACGCTTGATATTGACGGGAGGGCCAGCTTTACGGCGGATCAATCCTCCTTTGTCAGCCTTGTCATCCTCGATGGTGCGGGGGTCCTCTCCTACAATGGGGGAGAGATGAGTCTGCGCAAGGGGGAGAGCGTCTTTATCCCGGCGGGTGCCGGGGAATATACGCTTTCCGAGAAAATCCGGGTCCTTGAAACGCGGGTGTAACACAAAGAAAGTAAAACTATATATAAAGAACGCCGTTCGGAATCGGCAGGATTCCGGACGGCGCTTTTTTGGTGGATTCAGGCCATATTTTGTTTTTGATACTGCTTTGGCGTACTGCCAAACTGCTTTTTAAACGTGCGGATAAACTGGGTGGTATCGTGATAGCCTACAGCCTCACAGATATCATCAATCTTCATTTTTGTGTTCATCAGCATATCCCGTGCATGCTGCATTTTAATCGTTCGGATGATTTCAGTAAAGGATTTTCCCGTCTGCTTTTTAATGATCGTGCTCAGGTACTGCGGGCTGAGGTAAAAGTGCTCCGCCGTGCTTTTCAATGTAGCATCCTTATAGTTTTGGCGGATGTAGTTCTCAATCTCAATGATCCGCTCAATGCTGTTGCTGCTGGCGGAGGAAAATTCAAGTGTATCATCATAATTCTGAATCAGATAGGCGAAAAAGGTCATGATGAGGCCGTCAATGACTTTATTGGAGTAGGGTTTTCCGGAGAACTGCTCCTCATACAGATACAGCAGCAGATCTGTGATAAAAGAGTCATCCCCGCAGTGGAAGGTGAGAGAGTTGCAGTAACCGGCAGTGTAGAGCGTTTTGACAAAGTATTCGGATAGTGCCGTGCGATCCTGCAAAATGTTGGTAAATACATTTTCAAAGGTGCTTTTACGGATTTTGATATTGAGCATGATTCCATCGGGATACAAGTATGTGTTGTGGCGGGCGCCAGGCGGGACAATGCAGATATCACCAGCGTGCATTTCAATGCACTCCCCGCCAATATAGTGCAGTCCGGAATCGCGCAGCGTACACTCGATCTCAAAAAAGTCGTGCCGGTGCGGGAACATACGGATATAGCGCTGAGCGCGTTGGATCTCCACGTTGTAGTCCTTTAGGATAAACAGCTTTTCGGCTAAAGTGATATCGGAGCTTTGCTCATGATCGGCGTCCTGCGCAAAGATGGCGTCCAGTTCCGCAAAGTGCTTTTGCGCCTCCGGCGTCTCAAGGCGAGAAAAGTCAGGTTCGCCCTCCCAAGCGGGGTTATCGATGCCCACGGCATAAGCCTGAAAGAACGAGAGCTCCTTTCCGGTGCGAAGATAATATTGATAGGCGTATTTTTCATCCTGGTCCAGATTCAGCAGTTCCTGATAGGTTTTTTGCGCATTCAAAAGATCATCCCCACTTTTGATCTTAAAAATAACCGATAAAATGTAGTAAATAAGGTTATTGAATTATCTCACGCGTTAAATTATACTAAAAACGATGTAAAAATGCAAATAAAATGTACAGGAGAATGATTGGTTTGAAAGAGTTCCGAATTACATCCTCCACTCCGGTGAAGCCGAACGACCGCTACTGGCAGTTTTGTGTCGGTAGCTGCCATGCAGCGCTCGCCCTGCGGGCGGACTATCAGCAGCAGCTCAAGCGAGTTCATGATGAACTCGGTTTTAAGCGGGTGCGGTTCCACGGCCTGTTTGACGACGATATGCACATTATCACTACGCTCAAAAGCTTCATGGGGTATATTCCCGGTTCAGCTAAAATTAAAACGCAGTCTTTCTACCATGTGGCGCTGGTGTATGATGCTCTGCTCGATATGGGGATCAAGCCGTTTGTGGAGCTCGGTTTTATGCCCGGGGCCATTGCCCGGGGAAAGCGCACGGTTTTCGCCTATAAAGGGAATGTCACGCCGCCGCGCGAGTATCGCCAGTGGGAGAACCTGATCCGTGATTTTATTCATTTTCTGATTGCCCGATACGGCAAAAAGGAGGTGGAGAGCTGGTATTTTGAGGTCTGGAATGAGCCGGACCTGCGCGGCTTCTTCTGGACGGGGAGCAAGGAGGAGTACTTCCAACTCTACAAATCCACGGTCAAAGCAATCAAATCAATTGATCCTAATATCATGGTCGGCGGTCCGGCAACCTCGCAAAACCGCTGGCTGACCGATATGAAGAATTTCTGCGCGCGGGAAAAATTGCCGCTTGACTTTTTATCCACGCATCATTATCCCGGTGATGACGTCGGCATTCCGCTCCTGACCTGGCCGAATATTAAACGGATGCTGATGACGGCAAAGAAAAATCCCGGCCTGAATGTCACACAGACTTACCATAAGATGATGTACCGCCCGGAAATCCTGCCGCTGATTAAAAAGGATTCCATGTACAATCAGGCGCTGCAGGCCCGGAAGGATGCGGGTGATACACCGCTCTTCTACACGGAGTGGAATGTAAACCCCACCTGTACGGCACCCGCACACGATACCACACAATCCTCCTGCTACATCATCAAACACATGATGGAGAGCCAGTATATCATGGACGGCGCCTCGTTCTGGTGCTTTTCAGATATCTTTGAGGAGAGTACCTTTTTCCCGCAGCCATTCACGGGCTCCTTCGGCCTGATGAACATCTACGGTATCCCAAAACCAAGCTTTTGGGCGTTCTACCTGCTCAACAAGCTGGGGGATGAGCGGCTTGATCTGCCGACTACGCACGAGGATATTGAGCTGGCGGCATTTCGTTCAGCCGACGCCATGCAGATCTTGGTTTACCGCCAGCAGTACACACCGGAGAAGCGTGGGAAGCAGGAGGTAACTATCGCCGTTGAGGATTCGCGCACGGTCAAGGCCGTCAAGCGCCTGCGCATTGATGCCGAGAGCGGTAATCCAATCGATATTTGGCGGGCTATGGGCGCACCGGAAACGTTGTCCCGGCGCCAGGTTGCAGAGATTCAGGAAAAGTCGCGCCCAGTGGAGGAGACGGTTCCCTTTGAGCAGCAGGATGGGCAGATTACGCTGCGCACGGCACTTGATTCCAACGATACGCATTTACTGATGATTGAATTTTAGGAGGAATGAACGTGAAGCTACCTGTTATCCCGTATCCGCAGCAGGTCAAGGCGCTGGAGGGGAGCTATACATTCCCGGAGAGCGGCCCGCAGATCCGCCGGGAGACCGTTCATGAGCTGGCGGAGGAGGCGTACAAGCTCACCATTAGTCCCGAGGGGATTTTAATTCAGTCGGCCTCCGAGTCGGGTTTCCTGAATGCCGGGCGGACACTGCGTCAGATCATCCGCCATACGCCGAACCGCACGCTGCCGTGCTGCGTGATTCAGGACTTTCCACGCTACAGCCACCGCGGTTTCATGCTCGACTGTGTGCGCCACTTTTTCACAGTTGCGGAAATTAAAAAATTGATCGATGCCATGGCAATGTTCAAGATGAACGTGTTTCACTGGCATCTGACGGACGACCAGGGCTGGCGTATCCAGATTGACCGTTATCCGCTCCTGACGGGGATCGGCTCCAAACGTCCGTATTCTGATTTTGGTCGGGATTATGAGCCGGGCGAGTACGGCGGATTCTACACCAAGGACGATATCCGCGAGATCGTTGCATACTGTACGGCGCGCTGTATCGAAGTGATTCCGGAAATCGAGTTTCCGGGCCATGCAACATCCATTTTGGCGGCCTATCCGGAACTCTCCTGTGACGGCCATCCGGTCCAGGTCTCCACGCGCGGCGGCGTACATACCAATACCATCTGTGTCAGCAGTGAAAAGACGATGGAATTTGTCCAAAATGTCCTGACGGAGGTCGCCGGGCTTTTCCCGGGAAAACGCATCCACTTGGGCGGAGATGAGGCGCCGAAAGACCACTGGATGAACTGTCCGCACTGTCAGGCCTATATGGAGGAGCACGGGCTGAAAAATGCGTTGGAGCTGCAGTGCGATTTTACAAACCGGGTGGCAGAATTTTTAAAGCAGTTTGGCAAGACGGCTGTGGTCTGGAGCGACTCCATCAAAGGACACAATCTTTCCCCGGAGGTAACTTCCCAGTACTGGGTGGGTGATATCAATCTCACCACCGAGCACCTCAATAAGGGTGGAAAGACTATCATGTCTACCTGCGGTGTGTTTTATCTGGATATGAGCTACGGCCAGACGGCTGTGTCCACGACTTATAACCGATTCACCTTGCCGCCGGATGTTTTGCCGGAGTGCGAGGCGGGGGTTCTCGGCATTGAAACGCCGCTCTGGACGGAGTTTATTCAGAATTTTGAGCGGCTGGCATTTCAGGCTTTCCCACGTGCTGCGGCTGCGGCGGAGCGCGCATGGAGTTCAGCGGAGATCAGCAATGTGGATGATTTTAAGGCGCGGTTCAAACTGCTGTACACCGATTTGATGGAAATTGGCGTTACCCCGGCGCCCGAAAAGCTGTGGGATATGTCCAAACCCAAACGGATCTGGGACGCGCTCAAATATTGGCATCACGCGATGACGCGCGATGATATTCAAAAATTTATTGCGCAGATGAAACGTGAGAGAAAGGAAGTTGAATATGAAAAACAGAGTTAAAACGCCAAAAGTCAAGAGTCAGGTCCGGCCGATTGAGAAGGTTTCCTATGGAATATACTTCTTTGGCCAGGGGATTATTTTTACCATTGTTTCCCAGTACCTGATGCTGTATTATACAGATTATATTTTCATCTCGCCCGCAATCGTGACCGCAATTATGTTCGGCGGAAAAATCTGGGACGCCGTCAACGATATGATCTTCGGCATGATCGTGGACAAGGTCAAGTTTAAAAGCGGAAATCGGTTTTTGCCCTGGATTCGTGTGTCCACGTTTTTAATTCCAATCAGTACGGTTCTGCTGTTTGTTCTCAATAAGGATATGGATATGTGGCTGCGTGTTACACTTGCGGTCATCACCTATCTGGTTTGGGACAGCGCCTATACCATCTGCGATGCGCCAATCTACGCGCTGAATACCGCCATGACGCAGAATGTCAAGGAGCGCGGTACGATCATGACCTTCTCCGGCATGGGCGGTGCGGTGGCCACGGCGCTGACAACGATTGTGTTTGTCCCGTACTTTGATGCACACGGCTTCCTGAATACCAGCGTTCTGATCGCTGTGATCGGCTTTGCCACGATGGTCTGGATCGGAATCTTTGGGAAAGAGCGCTACCATGCAACGGATGTTCATCAGGAGCAGAGCGCTTCACTGCGGGATACATGGATTTATCTCAAGGGCAATAAGTATCTGCTGTATTTTTACGCCTACCGCATTATCTCCGGTTCCATTGCGGTCTCCATGCTCTCCTACATGTCGATCTACTGTCTGGGCGGCGTGGAATATACGTCCAAGATCACTTTGATTTCCATTCCGCTGATCGGCGCTCTGTACCTGCTCTCTCCGTTCATTTTGAAAAAGTTTAACAAGATCTATATCTATCGGTTCTGCGTGATCGGGGAAATGGTGATGAATGTTGTCACCTGGCTGCTTGGATACGAGAATAAGATGCTCACCATGATTATGTGCGCCCTGATCCTCGCATTTGCCATCCTTCCACTGATGCTCAACGGCGTTATGCCGGCGGATGGTATTGAGTATGGCACCTACAAAACCGGCAAGCGTAAAGAGGGAATCACGTTTGCCATCCAGACCTTTGCCAACAAGTTTACCGCCGCTATCGCAACCGGGCTCAGCGGGCTCGTGCTGACCTTTCTGAATTTCGAGGCCGAATCCTATCAGGTGAATGGTGAAGTAGTGCTGAGCCTGGTGCCGCAGTCCGTGATCGATGGGATCTGGAATGCGAATTTCCTGATCCCGATGATTGGTAAGCTGATTGCAATCGGATTCCTGTTTGCTTACAATTTGAAGGATAAGGACGTCCAGATCATGTCCGATGTCAACGCTGGCAAGCTCACCCGTGAAGAGGCGGAGACAATGCTCTCCCGTAAGTATTAATCAAAGGCAGTGGTAAAATGAATATCAGAGAAATTGTAAAGCAGATGACACTGCAGGAAAAGGCAGATATGCTCACCGGTGAGGGGACCTGGTACGTCAAGAATGCGCCGCGCCTTGGGATTGAACCGATGATGATGAGTGACGGCCCGCACGGCCTGCGCAAACAGGAGGCGAAGGGGGATAACCTGGGGATCTACGACAGTATTGTATCCGTTTGCTTCCCCAGCGCTTCCGCCATGGCCTGCTCCTTTGACCGGAAAGCGTTTGCAAAACTGGGCGAGACTCTCGGCAATGAGTGTGCGGCGGAACATGTGGCCGTCCTGCTCGGCCCCGGGATCAATATGAAACGCTCGCCGCTATGCGGCCGGAACTTTGAATACCTTTCTGAGGACCCGTTCCTCGCTGGGGAATTGGCCGCCGAATACGTCGCCGGCGTTCAGAGCAAGGGCGTTGGGACCAGCGTCAAGCACTTTGCGGCCAACAATCAGGAGTATAAGCGGATGCTGATTTCCTCCGTTGTGGATGAGCGCACGCTGCATGAGATCTATCTGGCCGCCTTTGAGATCGTGGTCAAAAAGGCCAGACCCTGGACGGTTATGGCCTCCTACAATAAGATCAATGGCACTTACGCCACGGAGAACGGATGGCTGCTGAACCACGTCCTGCGGGAGGAGTGGGGGTATGACGGCTTCGTTGTGACGGACTGGGGGGCCAGCAACGACCGCATTGAGGGACTCAAGGCCGGCAACGACCTTGAGATGCCCACGAGTCTGGACTATAACACGGTCAAAATTGTTGCGGCTGTGGAGAACGGGACGCTTGATGAAGCGGTGGTGGATCAGGCCGTGGAGCGCATTCTGAATATTGCCGTCCGCCACCAGGAGCAGGTGGTCAAAGATGCCGTATATGACCGTGCGGCGGATCATGCCGTGGCCAGGGAACTGGCCGAAAACTGCATGGTCCTCCTAAAAAATGACGCAGATATTCTCCCGCTGAAAAAGTCTGCTAAGATTGCTTTTATCGGTGAGTTTGCCGCCAAGCCCCGGTATCAGGGCGGGGGTAGCTCCCATATCAACGCCTATCAGGTCGTCAGCGCTGTGGATGCCGCCAAGGGTGCCGGAATCGACGTCACCTATGCACAGGGATACAGGATCGGGGATCAATTCCCGGATCGCGAACTGACGGCGCAGGCCGTACAGGCGGCCAAAGAGGCGGAAGCGGCCATCGTATTTATCGGCCTGACAGACCTTGAGGAATCTGAGGGATATGATCGGAAATCCCTCGACCTGCCGTCCGTTCACAATGCCATTGTCACAGCAGTGTCAGCCGTGCAGCCCAATACAGTTGTCGTCCTGCACGCCGGGGCGCCGGTCGTGATGCCATGGCTGAAAAATGTTTCAGGCGTTTTATGCGCTTATCTGGGCGGTGAGGCGTGCGGCGAGGCCGTTGTCGATCTTCTCTTTGGCGACTGTACCCCCAGCGGAAAGCTGGCCGAGACCTATCCGCTTTCCCTCGAGGATACGCCCAC
Organism: Candidatus Onthovicinus excrementipullorum; assembly: GCA_018712345.1. GTDB lineage: Bacteria > Bacillota > Clostridia > Oscillospirales > Acutalibacteraceae > Onthovicinus > Onthovicinus excrementipullorum. The sequence continues at coordinate 48,340 of DVHG01000003.1, forward strand.
GGCCAATTATTTCCCGGGCAACACAAGGACGGTCGAGTATCGCGAAGGGCCGTTCATTGGCTACCGGTATTACGATACCGCGCAGAAGGATGTTCTGTTTGAATTTGGATACGGGCTTTCCTATACAACTTTTGAATACGCCAATCTCACCGTTGATAAAAAAGAAATAACTGCCGGGCAGCCGCTGACTGTCAGCCTTGACGTGACCAATACCGGAAAGCGAGACGGCGCCGAGATCGTACAGATCTATGTCCAGCCGCCGCAGGGGAAGGTTTTCCACCCAGTCAGGGTGCTGCGGGGGTTTGAAAAAGTATTTCTCCGTGCGGGGGAAACGGTTCATGTTTCGATTGAGCTGTCTCCACGTTCCTTTGAATATTACCATGTAGGGAAGCATTGCTGGTGTGCGGAACCGGGCATCTATCAGATCCATGCGGCTGCCTCCAGCCGGGATATCCGCCTGAGCACAGAAATTTCTCTTACAGGGGAGGGGGAGCAGTCCCCCTATGAGGCCGCACAGATGCCCTCCTATTTCAGTGGGAAGATCACGGCAGTACCGGACGGCGAATTTAAAGCGCTGCTGGGCCATGAAATCCCGTCAGGTGAGCTGCCGGATAATTACCGGTTCACGGTAAACGACTGCCTCTACGACGCACGGCACACCAAATGGGGCAGGCGTCTGATGAAGGTTGCGGAAAAAATCTGCGGTGAGAAGTACGCCGTCCTGCTGGAGGCGGTTATCACCGCGCCGATCCGCGGGATTATATCCATAGCACCGGGAAAAATCGGGCCAGAGGATGCACAGGCGATCGTGGACCTGATGAATAGTGATCACCAAATGCGCGCCCTTGGCCGCCTGCTCCGAACGTTCAAGGGGATCAAATCAAAATAAAGAGATACACTGAAACAGCCCCTTCCCATATATGCTTGGGATGGGGCTGTTAACTGCTGATCCGTGCTTCTATTGCCATTCCGGTTTGGTTGAGCTATAATAAATCCATTAAAGATGGAACAGCCGGAGGGAAAAACATGTACATAGATACCCAGCTTTATACACACGCGCCCGCGCCGGAGGGGCGGGAGGAACGGGAAATGCGTGTCTATCAGTTTTTAGACGCACGCTCCATCCCGTACCGCCGCCTGGACCATGAGACGGCCGATACAATGGAAAAGTGTGCGGAGATTGAAAAGGTGCTCGGCGCGCCGATCTGCAAAAATCTCTTTCTCTGCAACCGGCAGCAGACGAAGTTCTATCTGCTGTGCATGCCCGGGGACAAGCCCTTTAAGACGAAAGATCTCTCCGCGCAGATCGGGAGCGCACGTCTGTCCTTTGCCGGGGCGGAGCACATGCTGAAATATCTGGATATCAAGCCCGGCGCGGTCAGTGTACTGGGGTTGATGAACGATACAGATCATCAGGTAAAGCTGCTGATTGATGAAGATTTAAAGGGTGAGGTGGACTTTGCCTGCCATCCGTGCGTTTGCACGTCTACACTGCTGATTCGGACAGAGGATTTGCTGCATCGTTTTTTGCCGGCGACAGGCCATGAGCCGCAGTACGTGAAGCTGTAATGGGTGAAAAAATGAGCGGGGTGCGATCATTCGGTTGCACCCCGCTGTTGCTATTTTTATGAGAGCTCAAACATTCCCTGATAGAGCTGGTAATAAACGCCCTTTTGCCGAAGCAGATCGTCGTGGTCGCCGCGCTCAATGATTTTTCCGTGATCTAAAACCATAATGGCGTTGGCGTTGCGCACCGTGGAGAGCCGGTGGGCGATAACAAACACGGTGCGGCCCTCCATCAGCTGATCCATGCCTTTTTCAATGATGGCCTCCGTGCGGGTGTCGATGCTGGAGGTTGCCTCATCCAGAATCAGGACCGGGGGATCGGCGACCGCCGCGCGGGCGATGGCCAGCAGCTGACGCTGCCCCTGAGAAAGATTTGCACCGTCCGCGGTGATCATCGTCTGGTATCCCTTGGGCAGACGGCGGATGAAGGAGTCCGCATTGGCGACTCTGGCGGCGTGCTCAATCTCCTCCTGCGTGGCGTCCAGCTTGCCGAACCGAATATTGTCGGCGATTGTCCCGGTGAACAGGTGTGTGTCCTGCAGGACGATGCCCAGCGAGCGGCGCAGGTCGTCTTTTTTGATGTCCCGCACATCGATCCCGTCATAGATTACGCGGCCGCCCTGCACGTCATAGAACCGGTTGATCAGATTGGTAATCGTCGTCTTCCCCGCGCCGGTGGAGCCGACAAAGGCGATCTTCTGCCCCGGCTTGGCGTAGAGGGAGACATCTTTTAAAATAGGATGACCGTCCTCATAGCCAAAATCGACCTGTTCAAACCGGACGTCACCGCGAAGGGGCGTTAAACTGCCAGATTTTTCATCCAGCCAGGCCCACTTTCCCGTCTTCTGCGTACAGGGAACCAAATTCCCATCCTTTTCGCGTACATTGACCAGCCGGATCGTTCCGTCGTCGGTCTCGGGCTGCTCCCGCATCGTCTCAAAGACGCGCTCCGCACCGGCAAGTGCGGCCAACAGAAAGTTGCTCTGCTGGGTAAACTGGTTAATCGGCATGGCCGCCTGACGGACAAATACCAGATAGCTGGCCAGACTTCCGACGTCTGTCGTACCGCCGATGGCCATCAGTCCGCCCAGGACCGCAACCACGGCGTAGTTGATGTAAGAGATGCTGACAACGGCGGGGATCATGGTAGCGGCATAGCTCTGTGCACCGGTTCCGGCCCGCTGCAAGCGTGTGTTTTTTTCATGAAAGGCCTCTATATTTTCTGCCTCGTGGTTAAATACCTTGACCACCTTTTGACCGTTCACCATCTCCTCGATATAGCCGTCCAGCTCGCCCAGCGCCTTTTGCTGCTGGGAGAAATACATTTTGCTCCGCTTGCCACTGAAGCGGATATATAAAAACATCGCCAGATACCCCAGCACCACCAGGAGTGAGAGCCGCCAGTTAAGAACAAAGAGCAGGACCAGCGTCCCGACGATCTGGATAAAGCTCTGAATGATCATGGCAAAGCTGTTGTTGAGTGCGTCGGCAATGGTATCCACATCATTGGTGAAGAGGCTCATGATGTCCCCGTGCCGGTGCGAGTCGAAATAGTGTAGGGGCAGCTTTTGCAGGTGATTGAACAGGTCGCGCCGAATATCCAGCAGAACCTTTTGGGCGGCCTTGACCATGACCTGTGTATAGCCGTATGCACACAGCGCCCCTGTCAGATAGATTGCTGCGGTGACGGCGACACCGAGAATCAGCACTTTGATATCCCCGGAGGCGAGATTGTTGACAACAGGGCGGATCATATATGTACCGAGCAGATTGCTGGCCGCGCTGATCGTGACCAGAACGGCAACGGCCAGCAGCAAAAATTTGTGCCGTCCCATGTACCGGAGGAGGGAGAGGACCGTGAATTTTAAATTTTTGGGGCGTTTACCGCTCATTGGACGTGCCATTTGAATCGCCCCCTTTCACCTGTGAAGCATAGATTTCCTGGTAAATATGATTGTTCCGCAGCAATTCCTCATGCGTACCGACCGCGTTGATTTTTCCATCATCCAGAATGATGATCTGGTCCGTATTCATCACAGAGGTGATGCGCTGGGCGATGATGATTTTTGTCATATCCGGTAATTCAGCCAGTGCTGTGCGGATCTTTGCCTCCGTGGCTGTATCCACGGCGCTGGTCGAATCGTCAAAGATCAGGATTTTCGGTTTTTTCAGCAGCGTCCGCGCAATGCAGAGCCGCTGCTTTTGCCCGCCGGAGACGTTGACACCGCCCTGTCCAAGGTCCGTATCAAGCCCTTTGGGCATCCGCTCGATAAACTCGTCCGCACAGGCGATCCGGCACGCGCGCCAAAGCTCCTTGTCATCCGCTTCCCGGTTCCCCCAGCGGAGATTGTCGCGGATCGTACCGGAGAAGAGAACATTTTTTTGCAGTACAATCCCGACTGCGTCGCGCAGGGCGGTCAGATCATAATCCTTTACATTTTTTCCGCCCACGTCCACCTCGCCGGTCGTTGCGTCATACAGCCTTGGTATCAGCTGGACCAGCGTTGTCTTGGCGGATCCGGTTCCGCCCAGGATGCCGACTGTCTGCCCTGCCTGGATATGCAGACTCACGTTTGAGAGCGCATACTCCTCTGCGTCGCGGTGATATTTGAAGGAGACATTTTTAAAGTCAATGCTTCCGTCCGGTATTACCGTTTCCGCGGCGGCAGGGGAGGTGATCTCCGGCTTTTCATCGAGCACCTCACCGATCCGCTTGGCGCTTGCGAGTGAGCGCGTCAGCAGCAGGAATACATTGGAGATCATCATCAGGGAGTTCATCACCTGCAATACGTAGCTCAGAAATCCTGTCAGATCGCCCACCTGAAGCGTACTGTTAATGATCATGTTCCCGCCGAACCACATAATCAGCACCACCGCCGTATACATTACAATTTGAAACGCGGGCAGATTGAGCACGGCGTAGTGGAACGTCTTCTGGCTGGTCTGCATCAGATCTTCGTTGACGCTTTTAAACTTTTCCTCCTCATATTCGCCCCGGACGAAGGCTTTGACGGCACGGATTGCAGTCAGCCCCTCCTGGACCACACCATTGAGCCGATCGACGGCCCGCTGTAAGCGGGAGTACATCGGCGCAACCCTGTGCACAATAAATACGAGCGTCACGGCCAGGAGCGGCGCACTGACGAAAAACACAAGCGAGAGCTTAGCGTTCATCCAGATGGAGAGCGCGATCCCGAGGATCAGCATTGCCGGACCGCGCACCAGCGGCCGGATCCCGCCGTTGATGGCGTTTTGCACAACGGTGATATCGGTTGTCAAGCGTGTCACCAGTGATGAGGTATCAAATCGGTCCAGATTGGAAAAGGCGTAGGTCTGAATTTTTTCATATTCGGCCTCGCGGACACGCGCGCCAAATCCATACGATGCCCGCGCGGCAAAGCGCGCGTAGAGCAGTCCGGTAATCAGAGACAAAACGGCGCAGATTCCCATTTCAATCCCCCGAATATAAATAATGCGGGTATCATGATTAACAACACCAATATCAATAATATCTGCCATCAAAAGGGGGATAATCAGTTCAAAACAGGTTTCAAAGATTACAAGTATGGCTCCCAAGTAGAAATCCTTTTTGTAAGGCCCCACATAGCTGAATAGTTGCTTAAGCTCTTTCACAGTTTCACCCTCCTTTCTGAACAACTTTCAGATTTTGATACGCGCGGGACAGATAATCGGAAAACTGACGCTTTTCTTCCGCCGTGAACCCGCCCAGCATTTTTTCCTCCAGAGCTTGGCAGCTGATCTGCCACTCACGGTTGGCTGATGCGCCCTTCGGTGTAAGGCAGACAATGCCGCAGCGCCGGTTATTCTCCGACGGGGCGCGGGTGATAAAGCCGCCCTTGACCAGACTGTCGATCATGCGGGAGACGGCCGCCGGATCAATTTCAAAATAGTCGGCCAGTTCCCGCTGGCTGCACGGCCCGTGAGCAGCAAGATAGGCAAGCAGTTTTGGCTGCCCTGCCCCTAGGCCAATTTCATCCAGATGCGGCCGCAGACAGCTGCGCTGGGCGTGAAAGGCTCGGTAAATCATCATATGAAACATTCGCTCCATCGAACCACCTCTTGATATATCAACTATTGACATATCAATTTTATAGCGAAACCGAACGTGATTCAAGCATTTCATGGCAGAAGAAACAGAGAAAATACATACCAACGATTGGGCATATTTGTATATCTTGATCGCCGGCCCCCGCTAACCATAACTATCCACCGGAGAATGCAGTTATATTTAAATGAAGACACCATAAAGAACACGGCAGCGGATTTATTCCGCTGCCGTGTTTCCATCTCTTGCCGCCAGCCGGCAAGCGTATCTACCTGTCATTTTTCCCAAACCTGGAATTCATCTGATAACACAGCGTCATCAGGCTGTCGCTCAGATGGACGTTTTCAACGGCCAGATCGGGGTGACGGGCCGCGATGTCAGAGTGGCTGAAATTCCAGAAGCCCTTGATTCCGAGTTCCACAAGCTGATTTTCAATCGGCGTCCCATGCTCTCCGGGAATGCAGAGTACGGCCACAGAGGGGTGGTTTTCCCGGCAGAAATCATCCAGTCCGTCAATGTGGCGCACCGGAATCCCACGGACCATCTCACCGGCGAGTGCCTCATTCTTATCAAAAATGCCGATCAGATTAAACCCCCGTTCCTCAAAGGACATATGTGTCGCAATCGCGCGCCCCAGATTCCCGGCGCCGATGATTATCGTGCCCAGATTGTTGGAGAGCCCCAGGATCTTGCTGATCTCATTGCGCAGTTGCTCCACGTTGTACCCGTAGCCCTGCTGCCCAAATCCGCCAAAGCAGTTAAAGTCCTGGCGGATCTGGGAGGCGGTCAGGCCCATTTTAGCCGATAGCTCCCGCGAAGAAATACGTGTGATTCCCTGATCCAGAAGCAGCCCCAAAAAGCGATAATAGCGGGGCAGGCGCTTGATGACGGACATTGAAATGTTATATTTGGCCATTGCTCTCACATCTTTCAAAAAGAGATGATTGTCATATCACAGGCTGCGGACCGTATCCATGACGTAGTTGCCGAACTCCTCACAGGTCGCGCCGTCCTCCCGGCCGGTGATGACCAGCTTTTTCTCCTCCAGCATGCAGATATCGAGCGCGCGCTCCAGCTTGTCAGCCTGCTCCTGCTTGCCAATATGAGAGAGGAGCATCACCGTGGCGCGGAGCATGGAGCAGGGATCTGCATATTTTCCGCGGCCCTCTTTAATCATGCGGGGGGCAGAGCCATGAATCGCCTCAAACATCGCATAGTGTTTGCCGATGTTCGCGCTGCCGGCCGTACCGACACCGCCCTGGAACTCTGCCGCCTCATCCGTGATAATATCGCCGTACAGGTTCGGGAGAATAAAGACCTTGAAGTCCCTGCGGCGTTTCTCATCGATCAGCTTGGCGGTGGTGATATCGATATACCACTCATCCGTGGTGATCTCCGGATAGTCCTTGCCAACCTCCTTGCAGAGGTTCAGAAACTTCCCATCCGTCGTCTTGATGACGTTGGCCTTTGTAATGATGGAGACACGCTCCTTATGATTGCGGCGCGCGTAGTCATAGGCCAGTTTGGCAATGCGCTGCGTGCCCTCCGTGGTGGTGACAACAAAGTCGACCGCCAGATCGTCACTGACATTTACGCCGCAGGATCCTACGGCATAAGCGCCCTCTGTGTTTTCACGAAAGAAAGTCCAGTCAATCCCTTTTTCCGGGACCTTTACGGGACGCATATTGCAGAACAGGTCGAGCGCCTTGCGCATGGCGACATTTGCGCTCTCAATGTTCGGCCACGGATCGCCTGCCTGCGGCGTAGTCGTCGGCCCCTTAAGGATGACGTCGCACTTTTTCAGCTCATCGAGGACGTCGTCCGGAATGGCCTTGTTAGCCGCCACGCGGTTCTCAATCGTGAGGCCGTCGATAAACTTGAAGACGACCTTTCCGCTGGCCACATCGTCCTTGAGCATGTACTCAAGCACGCGGGCGGACTCCTTACAGATGATCGGGCCAATCCCGTCGCCGCCGCAGACACCAATTACAATCTGATCCTTTTTGGCAAAATCCGTAAACTCCGTATCCGCCTTGATGCGGTCGGAGCGCTCCAGCTGCGTCTGGAGCAGGGCAGCAAATTTTTCCGTTGCACGGTCAATGTATTCTTTGTAGTCCTGCATGTTCTATTTTCTCCTTACTTTGAAGTTTCACGGGTGTAGTTGAGCAGACCACCTGCAAGCAGCATCTCACGCTGGCGGTCGGAGAGATCATACGCAAGGTCATATTCCTCATTCTTGCTGATGTTTGTCAGTCGGATGGATCCGGCGCCGGCGATCGCCGCGCGGATTCCATTGAGCGCCAGCTCATCGCCCTGATCAATACGGTTGTAGTCCGCCTCATTGACAAAAGTAAGCGGAATGATGCCGGCGTTGACAAGGTTTGCCTTATGGATACGGGCAAAGGACTTGGTAATGACCGCCTTGATCCCGAGATAGAGCGGAACGAGCGCAGCATGCTCACGGGAAGAGCCTTGGCCATAGTTCGCACCGCCTATGATAATGCCCTTTCCCTCCTTTTTGCAGTTCTCCGCAAAGTTCGGATCGCACTGACGGAAGCAGAACTGGGAGAGGTAGGGGATATTGGAGCGGTAGGGGAGGATCTTGGCTCCAGCAGGCATGATGTGATCGGTTGTGATATTGTCGCCCACCTTCAGAATCGCCTTTGCTTCGATATTCTCCGTCATCGCCTCACTGACCGGGAACGGTTTAATATTCGGGCCGCGGAATACTTTGATCTCCTTCGCATTTTCGGGGGAGGCGGGGGGGATGACCATGGAATCGTTGATGATGAATCGGTCGGGCAGCGCAATTTCCGGCGCCTCGCCCAGCGTGCGCGGATCTGTCAGGACCCCGGTGAGTGCAGAAGCCGCGGCGACCTCCGGGCTGACCAGATAGATGCCGGCGTCCGCGGTGCCGGAGCGGCCCTCAAAGTTACGGTTGAATGTGCGCAGGGAAATCCCCTCCGAGCAGGGGGACTGCCCCATTCCGATGCAGGGACCGCACGCGGATTCCAGGATGCGCGCGCCAGCGCTGATCATATCGGAGAGGGCGCCGTTGCGCGCAATCATATTCAGCACCTGCATGGAGCCGGGGGCAATTGCCAGGCTGACATCCGGATGGACCGTTTTGCCTTTCAGAATCGCGGCGACCTTCATCATGTCGCTCAGGGAGGAATTGGTGCAGGAACCGATGCACACCTGGTTGATCTTGATCGGCCCGATCTCAGAGACCTTCTTGACGTTGTCCGGGCTGTGCGGCATGGCGGCCAGCGGCTCAAGGGTGTTCAGATTAATTTCAATAACCTCGTCATAATGGGCATCGTCATCGGCCTTCAGCTCTGCCCAGTCCTCTTCACGGCCCTGGGCCTTCAGGAACGCGCGCGTCACTTCATCGGACGGGAATACGGATGTGGTAGCTCCCAGCTCCGCGCCCATATTTGTGATCGTGGCGCGCTCCGGGACAGAGAGCGTCTTGACGCCCTCACCGCCGTATTCGATTATCTTGCCAACGCCGCCCTTGACGCTCATTACGCGCAGGACCTCCAGAATAATATCCTTAGCGGCTACCCACGGCTGAAGCTTACCCTTAAGGTTGATACGAACCATTTTGGGCATGGTGATGTAATAGGTGCCGCCGCCCATCGCCACGGCCACGTCCAGGCCACCGGCGCCGATCGCCAGCATGCCGATCCCGCCGCCGGTGGGGGTGTGGCTGTCAGAGCCAATCAGCGTCTTGCCCGGCTTGCCGAAGCGTTCCAGATGAACCTGGTGGCAGATTCCGTTGCCCGGGCGTGAAAAATAGATACCGTGCTTATTTGCCACGGACTGGATAAAGCGGTGATCGTCCGCATTTTCAAATCCGGTTTGCAGCGTATTATGATCAATGTACGCGACGGAGAGCTCCGTCTTCACGCGCTCAACGCCCATCGCCTCAAACTCCAGATAAGCCATCGTTCCGGTGGCATCCTGCGTCAAAGTCTGGTCGATGCGGATCCCGATCTCCTGACCGGGGACCATTTCGCCGTCCACCAGATGGGCCTTAATTAATTTCTCGCCGATCGTGTAACCCAATTGAATGACCTCCCAATACTTTTTTAGGTTTTTATCAATCTCCCTGTATATTTTATCTTTTTGAGTCGGGATTGTCAATAATTTCACAATTACTTCACATAAAGAATTCTCCCCGTTGCGGTTGCTCTTTTGTTCGAATATTGATATAATAGAGATATATGGAAATTGAGTATTACTTGGAGTGAGTGGGATGGCGGCTAAAAAAGCGGCCCGCGCCGGTGCCGGCGGGAGACGTACGACCTCCGGTGGAAAAAAGCGAACCGCCGCAGGTGCCAATAAAAAAACAACCGGCAGAAGCACGGTTGAGGAAACGATGGTTGCACGCAAACAAGTCGGTGCGATCATCCTTTTTGCCGTATCAATCTTCCTGATCTGTCTGGCGTTCATCCCGGGCGCCAGCGTGTGGGAGGCCGTGCGCAGCTTCTATTTTGGGCTGTTTGGATTCTGCGCGTACATCTGGCCGTTTGTTCTGGCGTATGTGGCCGTCATGACTTCCCTTGACCGGCCGACGGACAGGCTTGCCACCAAAGTGATTGAGGCGGCTGTGTTCATTATTCTGCTCAGCTCGGTGATCCATGTATTTACCGTGGATGCAAGCGGCGGATATTTTGAGGATATCAAGAACGCCTATCTGGCCGGAATCGATCATGGCAACGGCGGATTTTTCGGCGCGCTGCTTGGCGGCGGGCTCTATTATCTGTTTGGCAAGGCGGCCTCCGCAGCCACGATTTTTATCCTGATGTTTGTTGACCTGATGTTCATGACCGGGTTTACGTTGATCCGTCTCTTCCGCACCCTGTGGAAGCCTGTGCAGAAGATTGAGCGCTACTCGGAGGAACGGATTCAAAACCGTGAGCAAAGTCGAGCGGAGGAGCGGCCCACGCGGCGCAAGCTGTTTAATGTGGACGTGGATCTCGGACCGTCGGCCCCTGCCAAGGACGTCCTTGCCGCCGAGGATACAGCGCCACTCCCGGATATCAGCGATGTTGTAGCGGAAGTCTCGCCCCCCGAGGAGCCGATGAAGGACAGTTTTGCCAATGAAGATGGTCAGATGGAGCTCAAAGACATCATCAAGCGCGCGGGGGAGCCACGCCCCAAGCCTGTGCCTGAAGTCCCCCTGGCAGCTGTGCCGGCGATTAAAAAGCAGGCGGAGAACACTGAATCGGAGGGGTATGTTCTGCCGCCGATCGATCTGCTCCATGCACCCGTACAGAGCGGACGCGAGGACCACTCTGCAGAGCTTAACGAAAACAGCCGCCGCCTGGTAGATACGCTCAAGAGCTTCGGGGTTGAGACGAAGATTGTTGATATCTCCCAGGGGCCGTCTGTTACACGGTATGAACTGCAGCCCGCCGTCGGCGTGAAGATCAGTAAGATCACCAATCTATCTGACGACATCGCGCTCAATTTGGCTGCCTCTGGCGTGCGCATCGAGGCGCCGATTCCCAACAAGCGCGCCGTGGGTATTGAGGTGCCCAATAAAAAGCGCGCCATGGTCACCGCGCGGGAAATCATTGATAATCCCGAGTTTTATAAGGCGAAGAGCAAGCTGACCGTCGCCCTGGGCAAGGATATTACCGGTCAGGCGGCCTACGCGGATCTTGCGAAAATGCCGCATCTGCTGATCGCCGGAACCACGGGCTCTGGAAAATCCGTCTGCCTGAATTCCATGATCATCAGTATCCTCTATAAAGCAAAGCCGGACGAGGTCAAGTTTTTGATGATCGACCCTAAAAAGGTTGAGTTCAGCGTCTATAACGGCATTCCGCACCTACTTGTCCCGGTTGTGGGAGAGCCGCGCAATGCCGCAGGCGCCCTGAACTGGGCCGTGACAGAAATGTTGGAGCGGTATAAGATCTTTTCTGATAATAATGTGCGTGATATCAAGGGGTATAACGCGCTGTGCGAGCACGACAAGGATAAAAAGCCTATGTACCAGATCGTCATCGTCATTGACGAGCTCTCTGATCTTATGATGGCGGCGCCGAACGAAGTGGAGGATTCCATCTGCCGTCTGGCACAGATGGCACGTGCCGCTGGCATGCATCTGCTGATCGCCACACAGCGACCGTCGGTGGATGTCATCACCGGAATCATAAAGGCAAATATTCCCAGCCGTATTGCGCTGTCCGTCTCCTCGCAGATCGACTCACGCACTATTCTAGATATGGCTGGGGCGGAAAAGCTCCTGGGTAACGGTGACATGCTCTTCAGCCCCATCGGAAACTCCAAGCCGATCCGCGTGCAGGGGTGCTATCTAAGCGATCAAGAGGTCGAGCACGTTGTCGATTATATCAAAAAGCAGGGCAGCTGTGAGTATGATGAGGACGTTATCAAGGATATTGAAAGTATGGCCGTCAAGGAAAAGAAAAAGGCCGGTATGGAGGATGAAGAATCCTTTGATAACCCGGACGGAGAGATGCTCACCCGCGCAATTGAGGTCGCAGTGGAGGCCCAGCAGGTGTCGGCAACCTTTCTGCAGCGCCGTCTGCGTGTCGGTTATGCCCGAGCGGCCAGACTGATTGACGAAATGCACCAGCGCGGGATTATCGGGCCCTCTGAGGGGAGTAAGCCACGCAAGGTCCTGCTGACAAAGGAGGCGTGGCTGGAGATGTCCGCCCTCAGTGACGCGCCGCCCGATGGGAATCAGGAATCCGGAGAAGGGGAGTAACACTTGAAGCGGAAACGACTCTCGGCCAAAAAGCGCCGTGCTATCCGCAGAGCGGTTGCCGGGCTGATCGCCGCCGCGGCGGTGGCGTTCTCAGGAATTATTACCTTTGGGGATGAGCTTGGTCTCAACACTCCAAACTGGGAACAGATCAAAGCCTCCGTCGGCGCGCAGGATCAGGCCAACCTTACCGCTCTGCCCGTGAATGTCTTTTATATTGATGTGGGGCAGGGGGATTGTGAGCTGATCCACACGCCATCCGGGAACATTCTGATTGATGCGGGGGAGAGCCTGCCCGAAAATGCGGCCAAGATCATTTCCTTTGCCAAGCAGCTTGAAATTGAAAAATTTGACTGTGTCATCGCCACCCATCCACACTCTGACCATATTGGCTCTATGGCAGATGTGCTGGAGAAGATCCCAGCTGATCAGATCATCATGCCGGAGCTCCCGGAGGAGGAGACACCTACCACCCGGGTGTACGAAAATCTTCTGGACACGATCACCCGGCTGGAGATCCCGGTCCTGTCTGCCGTGCCCGGAGAGCAGTATGAGATCGCAGGTGTCACACTGGAAATACTGGCTCCGCTGGAAGAGGACGAGAACCTCAATAATATGTCCGTCGTCGTAAAAATGCGCTATCAGGATGCTTCTTTCCTGTTTGACGGTGATGCCGAAAGCGGGGCAGAGCGTGCTATGCTTGCCAGTGGAGAAGATCTGCGGGCTGATATCCTCAAGGTGGGGCATCACGGCAGCCGTACCTCCAGCACCAAGGACTATCTGGAGGCCGTTCAGCCTGAAATTGCCGTCATCTCCTGCGGAGAGGGGAACTCCTATGGCCACCCGCATCAGCAGACGCTTGACAAGTTTAATGCCCTTGGAATCCGCAGCTTCCGCACGGATGTCAATGGAACCATCACGATCGGAACCGATGGGAATACATACGAGGTGATTACAGAGCATGGCAGTGAATGAGTCAGCGCGTTCTGAGGTATTCTGGATTATCGACCGGATCGAGGGTACGGTTGCAGTCTGTGAGGACGAGAACCGTGACCATCTGGAGATCCCCCTCTCCTCCATCTCCGGTCCGGCGGAGGAGGGGAGCGTCCTTTTTCGGATGCCTGATGGCGGCTATTATGCCGATCCCGCAGCAACCATTTCCCGCCGTAAGCGGATCTACGAAAAGCAGCGCGCTCTATTTAGGAAATCAAAAGAGTAATAAGTAGTGCCACACCTGGGATCTGCCTGTTTGCGCAGGCCCTGAATGATTACTCGGACTGCAAATTTCCAAAAACATCTTGCAAGAACGCTATGAAAATAGTATAATTGTCTTATCTTTGAACGTATAAAACGGAGGTATACGAATGAACGCACTTGCCATGGCACAGTTTCTCGAAGCGGCCGGTACGACCAGCAGCACCAGTCCCGTGTACATGATTCTGCTAATGGTCGCCTTGTTTGCGATTATGTATTTTGTCATGATCCGCCCGCAGAAGAAACAGCAGAAGAAGGATCAGGAAATGCGTAACGCCCTGCAGATCGGCGATGAAATCACAACGATCGGCGGTATTATGGGCCGTGTTGTCACCTTTAAAGAGGACAGCCTGATTATTGAGACCGGGGCGGACCGCAATAAGATGAAGATCACCCGCTGGGCCGTACAGACCAATAACACCGCCAATGAGCGCGCTCAGGCCGAGCGTGAAGCCGCCAAGGCACAGGCGGAAAAGGATCGCGCCGAGGGCAAGAAAAAGGGCTGGGGCCGCAAGAAGGATAAGGCCGAGATCAAGGATATCAGCGATGCCAAGGCTGCCAAAAAGGAAGCAGTTGATGAGACAAAGCCTGAGGTCGTCGATGAGACAAAGGAGAGCAAAAAAGAAGACTGATTTGGAATATTTTTTCAGTCCCCCCCATATTCTGTATCAAACGGATATGGGGGGATTTTTATGCATAAAAAAAGAAAAAGGACGCAGCAGCAGTCATCCCCATCCCAGGGCCGCCGGCCGGAGCGGAAAGAAATCTTTGGTGATATTCTCCGCGGCCTGCTGATCGGTATGGCTGTCTTTGCTGTCCTTACTGTCATCTGCTCTGTCCTCCTCATGAAAATCAGCATGGGTGAGATTGAAACGGCCGTGCTCTTCCTGTTCTGCTGCTGTGTCTCTGCCGCTGTGGGCGGATTTTTCTGTGCCAGACGCCCGAAAAAAAACGGGATCCTCCTTGGCCTTGCCGGATGTGCCCCACTGATGGTTATCGTTCTGCTCGCCGCACTGCTCATCAACGGAGGAAAAGCCGGCACCAACATCGCGATTATGGTCCCACTAATGGTTATTTTCGGTATTTGCGGCGGTGTACTGGCCGTAAATATGAAAAAAAGAGTGAAATAGGTCAAAAAGATTGAAAATCACCGGATAACATGGTATAATAGCCTCACAGAACAAAACCAAATCAAATATTTGGATGATTTTCGGAGGTAAGAGAATATGAAACATATCAAAACACTTAACAAGGCCAGCCTGAAACAGTCTGCTGCCAAGGGCGGCTGCGGCGAGTGCCAGGCATCCTGCCAGTCCGCCTGCAAGACTTCCTGCACGGTTGCAAACCAGAAGTGCGAGAAATAAGTATTTCGGTTCGTCTGTTGATCAAGGGGCAGTTTCCGACTGTCCCTTCTTTCACGTCTTAAAGGAACCTCAATGCCTACGGGTATAAAACATCAGTAACGGCGGTTGAAATTATGATTCATTTTTATCAATTAAATGGCTACAATATCGTTTTGGATGTCAACAGCGGTGCGGTCCATGTGTTGGACGACCTCTCCTATCAGCTTGTAAGTGCGCTGGGGGAGGGGCGTGATCAGCTTGCGGAAGAGTGCCCGCAGGAGCTTATAACCCGCTTTGGCCCCGCGTATGGCGCAGACAAGGTGACTGATGCCTACCGTGAACTCTATGAGCTCTATCAGGCGGATTTGCTCTATTCTGCCGATGGATATGAAAAATTCGCCGGTATGATGACTTCCGCTCCCATCAAGGCGATGTGCCTGCACATCGCACACGACTGCAACCTGCGCTGCGGTTACTGCTTTGCTGCGCAGGGGGATTTTGGTCACGGGCGCAAGCTCATGCCGGTGGAGATTGGTAAAAAGGCGATCGACTTCCTGATTGAGCACTCCAAGGGCCGGCGCAATCTGGAGGTGGATTTCTTCGGCGGAGAACCGTTGATGAATTTCCAGGCCGTTAAAGAGGTCGTCCGCTATGCACGCTCACTGGAGCAGGAACATCATAAGAACTTCCGCTTCACTATCACAACAAACGGCCTTCTTCTGGATGATGACAGCATTGACTTTATCAATCGTGAGATGCATAATGTCGTCCTCTCTATCGACGGCCGCCGCGAGGTTAACGATCGACTGCGCTATACCCCAAATGGGAAGGGCTCATATGATGTGATCGTGCCTAAGTTTAAAAAGCTCGTCGAGCAGCGCGGGGATAAGGAATACTATGTCCGCGGAACTTTCACCAAGTACAATCTGGACTTTTCAAACGACATAGAGCATCTGTATAACGAGGGGTTTGACCAGATCTCGGTGGAGCCAGTTATTGCCGACAGCAAGATTCCATATGCACTCACACCGGCAGATCTCCCACGGATCTACGACGAATACGATGCTCTTGCGCAGAAGATGATCCGGCGTAAAAAAGCGGGGAAATGCTATAATTTCTTCCACTTTATGATCGACCTTGACCAGGGTCCCTGCGCGATCAAGCGGCTGCGCGGCTGCGGCTGCGGGAATGAATATGTTGCCGTAACACCAGAGGGCGATATTTATCCCTGCCATCAGTTTGTGGGCTTTGAAGACTGGAAAATGGGCAGTCTGATTGATGGTACATTCGACACCAAACGCAAGGAAATGTTTGCAAAGGCTAATGTCTATACAAAGAGTACATGTAAAACTTGCTGGGCCAAATTCTATTGCAGCGGCGGATGCAACGCCAATAATAATGAGTTTACCGGCGATATTCTAAAGCCCTATCAGCTCTCCTGCGACTTGGAAAAGAAGCGCCTGGAGTGTGCCATTATGATTAAGGCCGCAATGGCGGACAGCGAAACCGCGTAAATGTAATACAGACATCAACATACAGCAAAACGGACGGCAAATACTTTTGCCGTCCGTTTTGCTGTGAATCTATCGGGCGAGATATGAAAAAATATGCCGTTGGTT
Organism: Candidatus Onthovicinus excrementipullorum; assembly: GCA_018712345.1. Classification (GTDB taxonomy): domain Bacteria; phylum Bacillota; class Clostridia; order Oscillospirales; family Acutalibacteraceae; genus Onthovicinus; species Onthovicinus excrementipullorum. Next base: position 64,927 of record DVHG01000003.1, read on the forward strand.
CTTGTATCCAGTGCGGCAGATATCAGCTTTCCGGCATGTTTGTCCCCTATGCGTCATATGATTGAATGATGAATCACGGGGAGGAACTATAAATGGAAAGGATCAAAAAAAGGATTCAATCACCCATAACCGACCGTCCGGGACCGGGCAGCGGCACAGGGCATCCCAATCTGCTGCTGACCGTGCTGACCACGCTCTTCATCACCGGGATTGTAATCGGCGCCATATGCGCCAGGAGCGCTGGAAACGATGTTATTGAAAAGCTGGTTCAGGTCATACGAAACTATATGGAAATCCGCTCTCAGCAGTCTATGGCGGTCAATTTTGGCAACTCCTTTGCAATGGGCATGCTCTGCCTGATCCTGCTGTATCTGGCCGGTGTGACGGCCTGGGGGGCTCCTGTGGCACTCTTGATGCCCGTGTTTAAGGGAATGGGATATGGGATCGTATGTGGCACGCTGTACGCAGACTATGCAGCACGCGGATTTGGATATGCCGCTTTAGTAATTTTGCCGGGCACGCTTATTTCCACGCTGGCCATTCTAATCGCCGCCAAGGAGTGCGCACGCTTTTCGTGCGGAATCTTTACGGAGATCTGCCTGTCCAGATCCTCCCGGCGCGATTCTGTTAAAAATTATTCCATTCGCTTTCTGCTCCTTGTGCTGTTTATCCTTCTTTCCGCAGCTGCGGATATGATGGCAATCAGGCTGTTTTCCGGGGTATTCCTTACAAAATAGAGAAAATCCTGCTACTTATCCTCAGTGGAGGACTTGGGCGCCCGGAGATCTGAGAGGGGATTGCTGTTCACCGCATCGCGGAGCTGTTCGCGGTTGGTATGTGTATAGATCTGCGTCGTATTTAAATTTTCGTGCCCTAAGATCTCCTTGATCGTCAGGATATCCACCTGGCCCGTCTGATACATCAGCGTAGCGGCCGTATGGCGCAGCTTGTGCGTTGAGTACCCGGCGCCGCCCAATCCGGCTTTTTCTAAATCCGTCTTAATTATATACTGTACGGTCTTAGGACTGATCCTGCGCAGCCGAGCACTCAGGAACAGGGCATCCTTATCAATTACGCCATCATGCGGGCGGACGGCCAGATAGGCGTTTAACGCGCTGATGCATGCATCATTCAGGTAGACCGTACGTTCCTTATTACCCTTACCGGTGACTGTCATGCTATTATTAGACTTGATACTGCTCAAATTCAACCCCACCAGCTCGGAAAGACGCATCCCACAGTTGAGAAACAGCGTGATAATGCAGTAATCCCGCTCTTTATTTTTTCCGTCAGCAGAGGAGAGGAGACGCTTGCTTTCCTCAACAGAAAGATATTTGGGCAGCGCCTTTTTTAGCTTTGGGGAGTCAAGATTGGCCATTGGGTCCGTCTCAAGCAGGCCCTTGTTATTCGTCAGGTACTGGAAAAACTGGCGGATGGCTGAAGTTTTACGCGCGCGCGACGCCGCGTCATTCGAACGTTCGTTCTTACAGTAGTAGAGGAATTCATAGGCATCATTTAATGTAACCGAACGCATGAAGGAATCATCCAGATCACTCACATCAATCCCGGATAGATCATCCGTCGGCAGTCTGAGGCGCAAAGCCTTTAAAAAGCGAAAAAAGGTCCGCAAATCCGAGGCATATTCGGACACGGTTGTATTTGACTTATTTTTGACCACCGAAATATACCGTAAATAATCCTGAACCAGGGCTGGCAGCTGTAAAATTTCATCCCTGCGCATATTGATCACCAATCCGTTATACTGTAAAGCTGAATTTTAATTCCAAGCGGATTCCGCCTTATATTATAATAAGCCAGAATGGCAGAAAACACAAGAGCAAGTAAAAATGCAGACACAGGAAATTTTTCATACAAACCAATGGTCAACTCAAGAGCAGGGAAAGGCTGAGATTCCAAAATGAAAGTAAAAGACTCATCACAGAATGACTGAAAGAAATGTAAACTACTAAAAACGCCAATAATATATATGTGGTGGTGTGAATATAAAAAAAGAGATACACAGAGTTTTAAAATTCAATTGTGAGGCTGCAATGAAAAGCGAAAAATTGTATCTCAAAATTGATTGGTTTTCCGCATGTCACAAATGCAGAGTAGAGCTGTGTTTAAAAACGGATTTCACATAATTATTATTACGGAGGAATCCCAAGAAATCGAATTTATTAATTATACAAAATTAATATTTTGTATAATTAAGGGGAGAGAAAATGAATAGAAAACCCTACATTAAAGAGAAAAACTCAAATCTCGGACATTCCAACAATAAATCATTACATATTTTTCATCATACAACTACACAATCACAGATTTTTTGCAACAATACTCCCATGCTTAATTTCAGAATTGATTGCTTTTCTTTCCATTATGATTATAAAGTTTTAACTGCTGCCTCGCACAAAAAACGGAACGAGTTTCCATGTGCTATGATTTTGTTCCTTCCCCCAAACTTCCCCGATCTCTCGGAAACTGAGTTCCCCAAATACGCGCGGTGGTAAATATTCCCAATACGTTTTCACTGCGGGCCCGTCTGAGTTTTTGCAGTATTTTCCAGAATTTGCTTTTCCTGTGTATTTCTGATGAAGCAATAGATTTCCAATGAATACGGCTGATAGCCCCGTTCCACAACCGTGCTGCCGAACACGTTACCACCCCAAACCGTTCGAATGGACAAGGTATACCCATTCAGGGTGAAAGTATCGGGAGCAGGCGTAAATCCAAGGATGCATTCGTGTTTTCCGGCGGCGTGCTTGGATGGACAATGATGAAAGCATCACCGCAATAATCCAAATTCAGGCTGTGCATTGCTCTGGGGAAGCAGATATTCAAGAACGTTTAAAAAATGATCTCGTGCAACACAACAAACCCCGGAGTGAATTCAATCACTCCGGGGCATTAGTCTTTAATGAAATGACCTACACGTGAAACTCTTTACTTTCAATTGCTTGCAAGCAAAAGACTTTCCGCAGTTGTACGCTCCATACCAACTTCATCCTGATACGGACCAACGTACCATTCCATTTATAGAAACAAACCAGCAGATATTTGTTTGAAATCCATATTAACTTTTCGCTTTTCTGACCGCGTATCGCATCCAGTTAAACTCTGCTGCCGCACGATCATAAAAACCAATAGATTGCTTCGATCATCGGATTACCTGTTCTCTCGCGGAAGAATATTTTCCGCCTGACATATCCGCTCTAAATACTGTTGATCGTGCCCTATTTAACGGAATGCGCGGTTGCCAAACCCGGCTCTTCTGAGTACATTGGAACCGCCCTCCTTATTTTATTTTTGTCTCCCTGCGCCTCAGGCACCGGAAACAATGAATCCTTTTGCGGATCTTGAACCCGCGTCCGGATCTCTGTCAAAAAGACCTTTGGAGGAATCTCCTATCTCCTTTTTGCATCTTTATTATAGCCTTAATTATCGTGAATGTCAACATATTTTTTCAACAAATAATTAGTTTTATATTTGTATAAATCAGATAAATAATTACAGTTGACTCAACGGCGTTTGGATTGTATTATATATTTAAACGGAATGCAAGGAGCATCGTATCATGGATAAGAATCAGGAATACAACCCGGATCTCGTCACCGTGATCGACGAGGAAGGCACTGAGCACACCTTTGAAGAGCTCGACCGGATTGAAACCGACGAGGGGCGCTTCATTGCGCTGATCCCCGCCTTTGACGACAGTGAAGAGATCATTGACAGCGACGGCGAACTCATTATTTTAGAGGTGAGCGAGGACGAAAACGGCGACAATATCCTCTCCCCGATTGAGGACGACAATCTGTTCAATAAGATCGGAAAAATTTTTGAGGAACGTTTGAGTGATCTGTACGAGATTGAGGAAGAATAAAAAGGCGCTTTTCCCTGCTAAGTGCGACCATTGCAGCTTTTATAACCCAACACACTTTAAATCGGAAGCTGATCTCCGTTTCTGGTCTGCAGACCTCCCGATCACAGATCGGACGAAGGGAGCGTAAAGGAAGCGGGAGGCATCCACCTGCTTTTACCTGCAGGTTATCATCAGCTGCAAACCGGCTCGGCGGGGTTATTGCGCGATATCGGCGGACTGTACCGGCATATCGGTGCGGCCTGCTTTTTTTCTGCCCGTAATCAGGCGCATTCCCCAGCGTAAATCGTCGGTAGTAACGCTGTGGGTCGCAATCAGCAGGAGCAGATATGCCGCCAGAAACACAGCGCCCAGGACTACCGTCCATAGCCGGCCAGAGAGGACGGTAAGCTGCCTCAGACCGACGACGACCGCACCGGACAGCATCACGGACAGCAGCGGGAACAGGACCCACCGGCGCAGCTCAAAGCGGAGTTTTACAACCTTAATCAGACGGTTCAGACTCATCGCGCCATTGAGGATCTCGCTGAGAAAGATCGTAGCAATATATCCCTTGAGTCCCGTGTGGGGAAGCACAAACCACACCATCATTACACTGACACAGGCATCTATGATATTATACTTCATGGAGCTCATTTGTTCATTAAGTCCCTTGAGCATGCTGTCAACAGCGGTGTCCACATACATGATCGGTATCAGCGGAGCAAACAGCCTCAGGTAAAATGGAATGTTGGCATTATTGGAGACAAAGGCGGCGATTTCCTCGGAGAAAAAGAACATGGCCCCCGCCGCGCCGATCGAGAAGATGTAGGCAACCTGAAACATCCGATTAACCATATAGTGGATGTGCCGGTCCTTCTCTACACTCCCCCCGCCGATTCTGGAGTGGCTCTCCGTAAGTTCCGGAATAATCAGACTGCAAAACGCGGAGAGGAACACACTCGGGAACAGAACGGCCGGCAGCACGACACCGTGCACGGTGCCGAATACGGCATGCGCATTTTCCTGTGTCATTCCGTTTTTTTTCAGCCGCCCCGGGACAAGCAGATTTTTCAGCGTCAGCAGGCCGGAACGCAGGTAGGAGCTCAGCGCAATTGGCAGCCCGATATAAAACATCCGCTTTGTCAGCGTGGGATCCTTTACCGTTGCGGTCGGTACAAGGCGTCGACGGTCCATCTGATAGAGCACATAAGATCCGATGCAGGCAAGAAACTCCGAAACAGCGGTGGCCCCGATCATGACCAGACACGTCCCCTCCAGATCATCCTGGGACACCAGCGCCGTCAGCCCCAGGACTGTCAGCACAATCTTGATCCCCTGATCAGATATCTGCACAGCGGAATTTTTTGCGACACGCCGCACGGCCGTAAAATATCCGCCGAGCGCACAGGATACGGAAGTAAAGGGCAGGCTGAGCGCGGCCAGACGTAGCGGACGCACTGTGAGCGGCTCATTAATCCAATAAGTTCCGATTACGCCACCCAGCAGGAAGAGCGCAGCCGCAGCCGCCACACCGAAGCAGAGCCCGTAAAGTATGCACTTGTGCATGGCATCCGGTACACTGTCACGTTTATCCCCGCCGATCTCCTCTGCCACCAGCCGCGTGGCTGTCAGGTTGATCCCGGAAGTCGCCACCGTAACTGCCAGAGAATATACGGACAGAATGAGCTGAAAAACCCCCATCGCCGCCACGCCGATCCTGTTGGATATGAACAGATTGAACCAGACGCCGACCGCACTGATGACAAGGGAGGTCGCTGTCATAATTACCGCATTCATCAGGAAACGTCCCGCGTTATTCATCCGACCATCTTCCTTCCCGCAATTTTTCGTTCCTTAAAAACTAATATGAGAGCGGTAAGGAAATCATGATTGATGTTAAAAATCCCGTAAAAACGCATACAACACCTTGTCATGCGGCGCGGCATGTTATATAATTTAATAAGAGCATTATGACTATTTTAATCCGCTTTGCGGGAGGTTAAATCATGGTAGATCTTGAACAGGCTATTGAAAACATCCGTGCCAAGGACGGCTTTCTCTGTGACATGGACGGCGTCATCTATCACGGCAATCATCTGATCGACGGGGTCGCAGACTTCGTCAAATGGCTCTATGCGGAAAATAAACGGTTTCTGTTTTTGACCAATTCGAGCGAGCGCTCGCCCGCCGAGCTCCGCCAAAAACTGCAGCGCATGGGTCTGGACATCGACGAAAGCCACTTTTATACAAGTGCGCTGGCCACGGCCAAATTCCTTAAGGATCAATCCCCCGGCTGCTCAGCCTATGTCATTGGGGAGCCCGGTCTGGTCAATGCCCTCTATGAGGTTGGCATCACCATGAACGACGTGAACCCCGATTATGTCGTTGTTGGTGAGACGCACAATTATAATTATGACTCCATTTTAAACGCGGTCAAGTTTGTCAATAACGGGGCGAAGCTGATCGGCACCAACCCGGATATGACAGGCCCCTCCGATTACGGCATTATTCCGGCGTGCCGCGCTTTTATTGCCCCGATCGAGCTTGCGACGGGCAGCAAGGCCTATTTTGTCGGCAAGCCCAATCCGCTGATGATGCGTACCGGAATCAAAAAGCTTGGCGTGCACAGCGCCAATGCCGCGATGATCGGCGACCGAATGGATACGGACATTGTCGCCGGGATGGAGACGGGCATGGACACAGTCCTTGTCCTCACAGGTGTTACAGATAAGCGTACGATCCTGAACTTCCCCTACCGCCCAAAATATATTTTAGAGGGTGTGGGCTGCATTGCAAAGGGCGCAGATTTCCACTGTATGCCGCCTCAGCTGTGAACCCAAACGAACAACTATGCAAAAAAGAGCTCTCCGGGAGGGCTCTTTTTTCCTGTATATATCCGTAATATATCCGGAATTTTTGATCTGTTATTGCCTATCAAAACGCATTTTGATCTTTTCATGCAGGGAAAAATCCTCGGCCCAAAAACAGGAGAATTCTGTGATTTCAGGAGTATCAGCGTACTCTTGGATGGTAAGGCGAAGTTCGTCGGCCTCCGTCGCCGGGAAGCGAAAAATCCGCTTGTTCCCAATCGCTTTGGCACGGAATGTTTTAACGGTCCTCCCGTTTTTCAGCAATTCCACAGAAAAGGCCCGCACCGCGTGCCCGTTTTTCAAGTTTTCCCGGAGTACGATGTGATCAATCCGGGTCCGAGGTTTTAGCGCAAGGGCGAAACTCGTTCCCTGCCCCGAAGTCTCAGCCACTTTGTTTGCGAAGCGCCGCTTCAGCATTGCCCCCAGGCGGCAAAGCTGAGCCGCATCTTTTTCCGGGACAAGGCCGCGGTCATCGACCACGATCCCCAGCAGCAGATTGCAGTTGCGCCCGACGGACTTATAATAAAAATCCATCAGTTTTTCTGCCGGAAACACTTTGTGATCCTCGCCCTTTTTCCAGAACCACTCGTTTTTTCGGCTCGGGACATCGCATTCGGCCGGGCTCCACCGAGCGCCATCCGGTGCCCCCTCTCCAATGGAATCATCCTCCTGAGTTCCATCAAACTGGCTGTCCCCGTTTGTGGCCGACCAGCAGTCATATGGGGCCAATCCCCGCTCATTTCCGACCCAGCGCGTATTGTTCTCCGGCCCGATAACAGACCCCTGAAAACGTATGACGTTCGGCTGATATTTTATGAGAATCGGGCGCAGATCTGGGCCTCCCTTATCCACAGGCAGAAGACCGCCGTCAAACCAGATTTCAAACAATTCCCCATATCGGCTCCACAGCTCTGTAAGCTGCCGTTCGACAAGCGCTACATAACGCTTTTGCGCCGCAGGATCCCCACTGATAACGTATCCAGGATTATCGACCTGCATATACCCATTGCACGTGCAGCTGTAATAGAAACCGGGTTTGATGCCATACTTCTTGCAGGATTTCACAAAGGAATCTACAATATCGCCGTGATACGAGGACTGGGCGACACTATAGGGCTCCGTGGGCCATAGGCAGAATCCGCTGCAATGCTTGGCAACCAGAATCGCATAGGAGGCTCCCGCCTCTTTCGCTATACGGATCCACTGGTCAGTATCCAGCCTGGTGGGGTTAAATACCTTCGGATCAGGATGATAACCCCAGCGCTCCCTGAAGTGGTACTGGGGTTCAAAAACAGTAATATCATAGTGAATGATAACGCCAAATTCTTTTTCAGCCCATTCCAGCTGCTGCGGTGTCGGCCGTGCCATAAGCCTTCCCTCCAGATTATATTTGCTTTTAGTCCATTATAGCACATGGAGGCAGGCGGGGCAACGCCGCATATAAAATCCGGTGCGTGCAAAAAACAGGGCGCTGGAGACAACTTCCACATTGATATGAGGTGGCTCAAAATGGCCATAGAAAAGGCGTAAGGCCCCCGATTACTCGGAAGCCTTACTAAAAGAGAGAGAAAAGAAAATGAAAAAGATGTAAACCATTTAAGTTTACGCTATTATTATAAGCAGAAAGAATTAATCAATTCAGAATAAATTATAAACAAATTATAAACAATTCGATATAAGTGTGTTAAATCGTACTTGTTGCACGATTTTTCTGCAAAAATTGAGCAAAAGAGCCAAATTTACAGTGCTTCTATTATTAAAATATTCATCCCGTAAAACGCCCCCAAATCTGGAGTGTACGGCCTGCACTCCGCCCTTCCGGATTGAGAGCTCACAGCTCGTCATTCTTGCCCCTATTTTTCCGAGACGACCGCAAGATAATTTTCTAGCTCCGCCTTAGCATTCTCGCTCCCAGGAGAGGAGACTGACGCGTAGGAAAACAGGGCGTATCCCCCATAGTGCGGCAGACTGCGTATGGTGCGGATCTGGCGCGCGATGATATCTGAACTGCGCTGCCACTCATAGCGCGCGGAACCTGCCTCCTCGGAGGCGGAGGCATATGTGTCAACTTCCCCACTCTTATAAAAAGCCAGACCAAAATACAGCTTCACCTTTCCGCTTTCACACAGCTTCTCCCACTGGACCACAGTGCGCTCAAATGGGAGGGTTTCATTGTCAAAGCCATAATAGACCTGCGGCATGATATAATCGCAGTATCCGCTGTTCCCGGCCCACAGAGCCGTATCCGCATACATTTTATTGTAGTTGTAATCCTGATTTGCCGATGGGCTGATGCCCACCTGAACAGAGGGATCGCACGCCTTAACAGCGCTGTATACGCCGCTGACAAAATTGTTGACATTTTCTCTGCGCCAGTCCGCCAACTCATACTTTCCGCCCGTATCGCGATACTGCTGATAGCTTACCGCGTCGATTTCCGGCGCAGTGGCAGGATAGAAATAATCATCGTAGTGGATTCCGTCTATCTCATAGTTCTCCACAATCTCACGAATTCCATCGATGATGAGCTTTTGCGCCTCGCTGTCGGCAGGATTATAATAGATTCCCGATTCACACAAGATCAGGCGGGTATCCTTTTCCCGTTTTTCATTATGCCATTTTTTGGCTGGGTTCAAATCACTGAGCTTGGCAAAATCAGTATCATAAGAGACACGATACGGATTGATCCAGGCGTGGATCTCCAGGGAACGGCTGTGGGCCTCCTCCACCATAATTTTAAGGGGATCATATCCGGGATCCTTCCCCTCCTCCCCCGTCAGGTACTTGCTGAACGGAAAGAGCTCTGATCGGTAAAAGGCGTCTGAAAATGCCCGAGCGTGGACGATGACCGTGTTTAGTCCGAGGGAAGACACTGTATTCAGCATCCCGCACACTTTCTGGCGAAAGCTTTCCTCTGTCCCTCCGCCCTGTTCCGACATAGACAGCTCGTTATAGGAAATCCACACAGCACGCAGCTCCGTAGAAAGATCCACTGACACCTGTACACTAGTTGTCGCCTCCGACTCCGGTATACCAGTTGGTTCGGGGGCCGTCCCCGATGCGCAGGCTCCAAGAGCCAGCATCACTACCGGCAAAAGTGCTGCAATAAAATGTTTTTTAATCATGATCGTCATCCTATCCTGAAAGCTTGACATTCGCGCTATTTCCGAATAACATAGTATTATATTTATAAAGGATGGGATTCATTTATGTTTCATATGATTGATTCTCGCGCCAAAAAGGTTGGCGCTGCACAGGCCAAATGCCCGGCCTGCGGAAAAACAGCTCTCCTCCAGATGATGGAGGTTTTTGACAGCCTACACCTGGTCTGCGTGCCTGTAGGCTCCTTTTTAGAGGACTATTTTGCCGTGTGCCCAGAGTGCTCCAGTGTATTTGCGCTCGACAAAACCGCATATATCGCGCTTAAGGGAGGGAATGGCAGCTTTATTAACGAAGAGCACATGCACCTGCTTGTCGATGGGACAAAGCGCCGCCACGGCGCTGAAAAATAATCCGGGAGGGAACACCATGCCGACTGTTATCCGGCAGCTTCTCCTCTGTTGGCTGCTTATAAGCCTGATCGGAATCGTAATTACGATCTTTGACAAGCTCAGCGCCAAGCGCTCAGGGCAGCGAGTCCCGGAATTCACCCTGATGCTGGTAGCCGCCATAGGCGCAGCGCTGCCCATGTATCTCACCATGCGACTGATCCATCATAAGACGAGGCACAGAAAATTCATGATCGGTCTGCCGCTGATTTTTACACTGCATTTCCTCATAATTGCCGCCGTCTGCTGGTATTTTCTGGCGTTTTAGCAGATACATATTGACAAAACATCAAGAATCTAATAGAATAATAATATTAGTAATTATTATTCTTATTATTTATAGGTGATTAGATATGTTGAAGCGCAGCAAGCAGCGTGAGGCCATTTTGAGGGAACTGTGCTCCCGGTGCGATCACCCCACGGCCGATGAATTATATACGCAGCTCCGTAAAACAATGCCCTCTATCAGCCTGGGCACGGTATACCGCAATCTGGCCCTTCTGAGCAATGAGGGCATGATCCTGAAAATTTCCTGTGGTGCTGCTGATCATTTTGACGGCAATCCCAAACCGCATTACCACTTCTCCTGCACCAACTGCGGCCGGGTCTACGATCTGGATATGCCGGTTCACTCCGAGCTGGAGGCAGAGGCTGCTGAACACACGGACTTCACTATCCAGACACATGCCCTGATTTTTTACGGAAAGTGCCGTAACTGCACCACAACAAAATCATAATGCCATCCCCGCCGCTGGCGGGGATATTTTTATTTTCCCTGCTCTAAAAGATGGTTATTTTTATCAAGATTTTTGACACATGCTAATCAGTTGACTTAACTGAGGAATTTTGAGGTTTGCCATCCACTGTCCGTTCCCTGATTTCCACATAGTCATAATACTGCTTAAAACGGATGGAAAAATTCAACTTACGATTGCAGGTGCGGCAGAAATAGGGCGCATGGAAAGCTCCGTTAAAGAACTTCCACGGGCCAACGCGCTGCGCTTTGCCGCCGCAACGGTCACAGGAACAGGTCAACCTGCTCCTGTCTATGGCCGGACTGGAGAGATCATTGATGATGTAGGGCTTGAAAAGGAACCTATTGTAAAAAGTCTGGTCACATACCAGAGCCATGTGCTCCACCAGGTCCCGGTCAAAGATCACGCGGAAGCAGTCGGCGCTGAGCAGGCTGTCATCCAGCGCACGGTGCAACGCATATTTTTCCGGATCTATTTTGAGAGATTCCGCCGCATGCGCAAGCGAGGCCTGTTGGCTCAGTGAACGATTTGTCACAGTATGATAATACTTTTGCAGGTCGAGATAATTTTTTAAAAACGGAATATTCTCGCTCCCCAAAAAACACTTTAAATTCTCAATCAGCACTCGTAAGTCCGTATCGCCCCAGGTGAGCGCTGTCGTCTCCTCAGTTCCGATAAAGCCCGACAGTTCTCTGATTGCCTGTGGAAAAGGGATACCGTTTTGAATATCCAGATTGGTAATATGAGTGAGATTTTTGGTGCGGGAATTCAATTTGCGGGCAATTCGCGGACGTACAAAGGTCGAAAAGCGCCCGATTTCCTTCAGTTTATGATCGAGCAGAACCGCACCGATCTCAATAATCTCATTGATATTGACCTCCCGACCGAACGTATTATTCCATTCCAGATCAAAAATCAGATAATTCAAAACTGAAAACTCCTTATTCCACAGATCAAGGGGGAACCGTTTTACGGTTCCCCCTCACTATTGGCAAACATCACTTTTTCATTGAGACTGCACGTTTCGCCATATCGACAATATGTGCAGCATCCAAGCCAAAGAGATGCAGCAGTTCAACAGCGGGGCCGGAACGGCCGAATGTATCCTCCACACCGACGCGCAGCACGGGGACCGGATACGCCTCACAGATGACTTCTGTAACAGCCGCTCCCAAGCCACCGATCACATTATGTTCCTCGGCGGTAACAATGGCGCCTGTGGCTTTTGCACTCTCAATAATGAGATCGCGATCAATCGGCTTTATCGTGTGCATGTTGATGACTCTTGCGGCGATCCCCTCGTTTTTGAGCTGTTCTGCCGCCATGAGTGCTTCGTTGACCATCAGACCTGTGGCCACGATCGCCACATCGTTCCCATCCGTCAGCTTAACGCCCTTGCCGATCTCAATATTATAATCGTCGTCAAATACTCTTGGAACAGCAAGGCGGCCAAAACGCAGATAGACCGGACCATCCAGTTCAGCAGCCGCAAATACAGCCTTGTAGGCCTCTACATCGTCCGCCGGATTGATAATTGTCATTCCAGGGATGGTACGCATGAGCGCGATATCCTCACAGCACTGATGACTGGCGCCATCCTCTCCAACCGAGATGCCTGCATGTGTTGCACCAATTTTTACGTTCAGATGCGGATAGCCAATTGAATTGCGAACCTGCTCAAAGGCACGTCCGGCCGCAAACATGGCAAAGCTGCTGGCAAAGACCGTATAGCCGCATGTTGCGAGACCGGCAGCCACACCCATCATATTCCCCTCTGCAATGCCACAGTCAAAAAAGCGGTCCGGGCAGGCCTTTTTAAAGACACCCGTCTTTGTAGCCGCCGCCAGGTCTGCGTCCAAAACAATCAGCCGGTCATTCTTGGCAGCCAGATCGACAAGCCCCTTTCCATAACCGTCACGCGTTGCCGCTTTTATGCACTCACTCATCTTATTTACCTCCCAGACGGCCAAGTTCATCATTTAATTCAGCCATTGCAATGTCATATTCCTCTTTGTTGGGGGCTTTTCCGTGCCAGCCACAGACATTTTCCATGTAGGAGACACCCTTCCCTTTTACCGTCTTGGCAATAATCGCTGTCGGTTTTCCGTTTGCCGTCACACGGTCAAGCGCCTCCAGAATCTCCGGGATGTTGTTGCCATCAATTTCCATGACATCCCAGCCAAAGGCAGTGAATTTTTCCGGAAGCGGCGTCGGTGCATTGACCTCATCCAATGTACCATCGATCTGAAGGTTGTTAAAATCTACAAAAGCCACTAAATTGTCCAGCTCTTTGTGGGCGGCAAACATGGCCGCCTCCCAAACCTGCCCCTCTTCACACTCGCCGTCACCAAGAATCGCATAGACCTTATAATCCTTGTGGTCCAGTTTTCCCGCAAGTGCCATACCAGCGGCGGCGGAAATTCCCTGCCCCAGAGAACCGGTGCTCATGTCCAGTCCCGGCAGCATACACATACTCGGATGCCCCTGAAGGCGTGCATCACTCTTGCGCAGCGTCTTGAGTTCATCAAAGGGAAAATATCCCTTCAGGGCCAACACGGCGTAAAGAGCCGGTGCTGCGTGCCCTTTGGAGAGAACCAGCCGGTCACGGTTTGGATCCTTCGGGTTCTGAGGATCCACATTCATTTTGGAAAAATACAGGCAGGTTAAAATATCAACTGCCGACAGGGACCCTCCCGGATGGCCGGACTTGGCATTGAATGTCCCCTCAATAACGCCCATGCGAGCTTTGCAGGCCATTATTTCGAGCTGCCTGACTTTTGCATCACTCATGTCAATTCTACCTTTCCTTTACTGAGATTTATTTTCAATATAATTAAGAAAATCGGCGACTGCCCCATGGTTGCAATGGCAGGCCTGATAATCCACAATAGCCTTAATATCCTTCGGTGCCTGACCACAGGCCGCAGATACACCGACAGCCTTGAGCATGTCAACATCGTTATAATAATCGCCGATGGCGGCGGTATGGTCAAATGCGATCCCCTTCATTTCCGCCAGCCGGAGGACCGCGGCTCCCTTATTGGCACTTCCGTTTACGATCTCAAACCCAATGATGGAGGAATGGAATACTTTTACGATTCCCTCCCCATGCTGCTGCATGAAAGACATCACCTTTTTCAGATTCAGGGGCAATCCAAAAACAATCACCTTACACCAGTCCCCACTGGGAATCTCATCAAACGAGGCACAAAAGTGGTGATCCAGATGATCTGCCCCAACGAAAGTCCGGCAGCAGATCCCGGCATTCAGACAATAAATATTATCTGAGGTAAAAATCGCCACCTCATTCGTCTGGAAACGGCGATGGGCCGCACGCACAAGTTCCATTCCATCCGGACAGATCGGATCTTTATAGAGGAAATCTCCCGTTCCAAAATCATAGATTCCAGAACCGTTCATCACGATCGCCGGCATCCCCTCAAGGGGCAGTTTATCATAATGCTTTTTGATGGACTGTACATTCCGTCCGGAAGCTAACGTAAAAATCCCGCCGCTGCGGACAAATCTGTCAATTGCCTCAATATTTTTCTTAGGGGTTTGGCGTATTTTATTATTCAAAGTACCGTCCACATCTGATACAACAAGCCATCCATTCATGCTTTTTCCTTCCGCCATTCCTCTCCGGAACCCCCTAACTTCTTTAAAAAATCCACAAAATAATCCGGAAGCTCACTCCGGATCTCCATATATGTACCCGTCACCGGATGGTCAAACCCAAGCAGACCCGCGTGGAGACACTGCCCGTGGAGACCCTTTACACCGTTGCGGGGGCCATACACCTCATCACCGGCCAACGGATGCCCCAGGTAGGCCATATGAACGCGGATCTGATGGGTACGGCCCGTCTCCAGCCGTAGGCGCAAAAAAGCAAAACGTTCAAACTGCTCCAAAACCGTAAAATGGGTCACAGCATGTTTGGAGTTCTGCGAGGTAACCGCCATCTTTTTACGCTGCTGCGGATGGCGCCCAATCGGTGCATCAACCGTACCCTCTGTCTCGCAAAAACGGCCGTGGGCAACAGCGAAATACTCCCGCTTAAAGGTGTGATCCTGAATCTGCTTTGCAAGCGAGAGATGGGCCAAATCATTTTTGGCAACCATCAGCAGGCCGCTCGTATCCTTATCGATACGGTGGACAATCCCCGGACGCATCACCCCGTTAATCCCTGAGAGACTACTGCCGCAGTGGTACATGAGCGCATTGACAAGCGTCCCGCTGTAATGTCCGGGGGCCGGATGCACGACCATGCCGCGCGGCTTGTTGACCACCAGTAGGCATTCATCCTCATACCGGATATCGAGTGGAATATTTTCCGGTTCCAAATCAAGCGGTACTGGCTCCGGGAGCTCCACTCGGATCACATCGCCCAAATCAACCCGATAACTTTTGGGAACAGGACATCCAGCAATCGTAACGCCCCCCTCGGCAATCAAACGCTGAACCGCACTGCGGGAAAGCTCCGAACAGGCCTTGGAGACTGCTTTATCAATCCGGTCACCAACCTGATCAGGAGGAACAGAAAACTCTATTTGCTCAGGCATGGCCGTCCCCCTGATCGCTGCTATGCTTATTCCGGCGCTCTCTTTTGGCCTCCATGATAATATCGTAAATTAGCCATCCTACCAAAAGAAACGCCCCAACCGTCACCAGGCAATCTGCAAAATTAAACACGGCAAATTTGACGAAAATGGGCTCAATATAATCGATCACATAGCCGCGTCCGATGCGGTCCACGAGATTGCCGATCCCCCCGGAGAGGAGAAAAACAAGACTGACATACAGGACACTCGGACGCACCCTTTTTGTAAAGATGCCAACGAAAAACAGTACGGTAATCACCACAATAACGGCCGTAGTCAGGATTGTAAGTATCCCCGTATGTTCGCTGAAAAATCCAAATGCAGCCCCCGTATTCTCCACATAGCGGAACTGCAAAAAACCCGAAATGATAGTGACAGGCTCTCCGGCAGACAGAAGAAAATACTGAGCGATCAGCTTAATCAACTGATCAATTACCACGAGAATGATGATCAGCAATGCGGTTATAACAGCAAGCATTGATTCACCCCAATTATTTAATAAAGACGCAAACGGGTAATCACTTTTTGAAGAAATTCAGGAACGGTTTACTCGGCTGCTCTTCCTCATCCTCTTCGTCCTCATCTTCAAAAATATCATAATTGTCTCCAAATTTGAGCTGGCCATCATCGTGTGCCGGCGTCTTGGAGACCAGATCGCCGTAATCGGCCGTCCGGTCAAGATCATCCAGATTTAGTTTAAAGCCGCCCGGCTTTGTCTCGGAAGCTTTTTGTTCAGTTTCCGGCGGAGGATTCACGGTGAATGAATCCATCACTGTGGAGTCAATCTCCACCTGGACGCCGTCACTCTGCTGTATTGGAGAGGCATCCCCCGTCTTCGGCTGCTCCCGCACCTGCTCCTGAGCAAGCGGCATCTCCGGCTTCTGAACGGCAACAGCCGGTTCAGGAGTAACCACAGCAGACGAGCCCTGTGTTTTAACGTAGTCCTCAATGCGGGCGTCAAGATCCTCCTGCACATGCACGGAGAGCTTTTCCAGCAGTGCGGCAAAATTCCCACACACAGATGTGATTTCAGACTTGAAGGCCGAGACATTCTCGTTGAGCTGTTTCAGTTCGACAGAGCGCAGCGCCAACTCCCGGTTGAGCTCCTCCAAGCGCGTTTTGGCACTCCCGGTGATCTCCTCCGCCTGCTCCTGAGCTTTTCTTCGCGCGGCAGACAGAATCTCCTCCGCCTGACGATCAGCCTTCTCAGCATGCTCCTTAGCGGAGAATTTTGCCTCCTCCAGCATGGCATTTGCCTTTTCGCGTGCCTCATCGACCAAGGTCTGAGCCGTCTGCTTTGCCTCAGTCACCTTTCCTTCAACGCTCTCCTTAGCTTCTTTGACGATCTTATCAGCCATACGCTGAGCCGTCAACAGGGCGGCACGGATATTATCCTCATCCTTGCGGTATTCCTCTACCTTATCGGCGAGCAGACCGATCTTGCGCACCAGATCCCCATTTTCCTTGAACATCTGGCTGTAAGAATCGTAGACCTCA
The DNA here is from genome assembly GCA_018712345.1 of Candidatus Onthovicinus excrementipullorum. GTDB lineage: Bacteria > Bacillota > Clostridia > Oscillospirales > Acutalibacteraceae > Onthovicinus > Onthovicinus excrementipullorum. The sequence continues at coordinate 82,060 of DVHG01000003.1, forward strand.
TCAAAAAATTCATCCACCTCGTCGGCTCTGTAGTGTCCTCTGCCGCTGAGTTCAAAACGATGGTTTTTAACCTGTGCGGGTGTCAACATAAAGCCCAACCTCCATATCCCTATTTGTCAAACAGAAAACCTATCATCGATTAGAAGAAAACGCCGTTATTTTCCAGATCATCAATCAGCTCACCCATAACGTCCACATTATAAGGCGTGATGATAAACGTACTGTTTGCCACACGCTTGATCTGGCCTTTATTGGCATAGGCCACCCCGCTGATAAAATCTACCAGGCGGCGCGCTACATCTCGGTTAGCCGCCTCCAGATTGAGCACGACAGTTCTCTTTTCGTTCAGGTGATCCGCAATCGCGCTGGCATCCTCAAAGCGTTCCGGCTTGACGAGGACGACCTGCAGCTTTGCCGTGGTGTTGATATTGACGACATTGGAGGAAGAACCGCCGCTGCTTCTGGAGCGGAACAGGCGGGGCGCCTCTTCGGCGGGTTCATCCTCCTCATAGGGGACATCCGGATTCTCCTGCTCGTCCTCCGGATAATATTCGTCCTCTGGAACGTTAATCATCTTTTTGATGTTATCCATAAATCCCATAGCTTAAAACTCCTTTAATATTTTCTTGCGCCGAACAGCGCGGAGCCAATCCGCACCAGATTGGCCCCCTCAAGGATCGCCGCGCGGTAATCGCCGGACATTCCCATCGAGAGAATATTCATATTGATATTATCTAATTTTTTTGCCAATATGTCAACAAACAGTTGGTGCATATCCGAAAAAAATTTGCGGGCCTGCGTCTCGCTGTCGCAGATCGGCGGGATCGCCATGAGCCCCTGGACCTGAACGGCATTAAGGGAGGAAATTTCTGCCAGTGAATCCCCCAACTGCTCCGGTAGGAAGCCTGTCTTGCTCTCCTCGTGCCCGATATTGACCTCCAGCAGGATATCCGTCGTCACGGACCGTGCGGCGGACTGTTTGGCAATTTCCCGAGCCAGATGGATGCTGTCAACAGACTGAATCATGGAGACCCGTCCCACAATCTTTTTGACCTTATTGGTCTGCAGATGACCGATGAGATGGACGTCACAGTGCTCCAAATGCAGGTTCTCCCGCTTGCTCTCAAGCTCCTGAACCTTGTTTTCCCCGATCAGATCAATACCAAGTTCAATTGCATGATTGATAAAGATCGGCTCAACCGTCTTCGTTACAGCCATCAGATGTATGTCCGAGGCGGTGCGGCCGGAATCAAGCGCCGCCTGTGCGATATTCTCACGAATGACCTTTAAATTTTCCTCAATATCCTCAAACCGGCGGTCAATCAATGATTTTTCCATCGCTGATATCCTTCCCTTCTGTAACAACCTGATCGTAAATTTTGACTTCATTATTTTCTGAATTCGGATCGATAAGCACGTACTCCCCATCCGAATACAAAATCTCAATTTTTTTAAACAGGGCAATATTCCCTTTGATGACATAGACGCCTTTTTCGTTTTCACTGTTAACGCGCACCGCGCCGGAGGGAATTTTCAGGCCATCATATTCTTCCAGAATGATCTGTGCCTCCTCCAAGCGCAGCGTGGCGAGCTGCTCATTCATGAGATTGCATTCCAAAATCAGCGCCGCCCGGCCGTCTGCACTGTTATTAACGGCTTTTACAGTCATTTCAATATGCTCTGCAACTGCATTCGGGAGTGCCACGGAGACACTATCCCCAACCTGGAGCTCCGCAATTTCTTCCGTCCGCACCACGCAGGCCAGATACCAGTCAAAATTCTGGATCAGCTTACCGAGCATGCCGTCACTCCCCTGTGAGGGTTGGTTCTGATCGCTGAGTAGATTATCCACCTGCTCCACTGTCAGGCTGGGTGCCGCGGCATAGTCCACAGAATGCTCGTACCCATCCGTACTGCCGACATAATACCCGGCCCCGGATGCCGTGATCGCAGAGTTTTGGCGGATACCGGCGTTCAGCGTATCCAGCTGCGCCTGAAGCTCCGCCTTTTTTTGCGTAAAATCAATCTGCTCACCGGTGGCGATCTTAAAACGTGTCAGTGTATCATTGAATTCCGTGGAATTTTCACCGGCGGCGCGGAAATCACCGATGTCCAGTGCCTTCAAAAAATCCAGAAAAGCCGTGTCAACATCATCATCCAGCCGCTCAACATCCGAAGGGGCAGCATTATTAGCCGCGAAACTGTCACAGCGGGCAATCTCCTCCTTCAGTGTGAGGGATTTTGCGTAATTCTCCGCGGAGGCCTGATCGGCAAAAACATAGGCGACCGTGTCTCCATTTGCCACACGCGATCCGTTTTCAACTGCCGGGACAACCACGCCGGAGGCGTTGCCGGAGATCTCGCTCTCCTGCCGGATTACGTAGACCTTGGTGTCAACCGTCTTGTATTCGCTGACGGGGAAGGCCGTCTGTGTTTTCACCGATGGAATCGCGATCAAATAGATCTGATACCCGACATAGGCAAGCACAAGCACGACGGCAACGGCAATCAGCAGCAGCCGAAGCGCTCTATTCTTTTTCTGTTTGGGTCTGGCCGCCAATGAAATCACATCTTTTCTCTATCATAGTACACACGGCGCTGCACAACGCGTCGAACGAGGCGTAATCATCCAGATAAAACCAGTGGATCTCAGGGTTCCGCCGAAACCACGAGAGCTGACGCTTGGCATACCGGCGCGTCTCGCGCTTGACATCCTCAACCGCCTCTTCCAGCGTCTTAAGTCCGGAAAAATAGGGAGCAAGCTCCTTGTAGCCGATGGCCTGAACGGCCGTCACAGAGTTTTTCTGTTCCAAAAAATCCCGCGCCTCATTCAAAAGGCCCCGATCCATCATCCTGTCCACCCGGGCGTTGATCCTGTCATAGAGCAAAGCGCGGTCCCTCGTCTGAAGGCCGATGACGAAAGAGCGGTACGGGGATTCCTGAAGGCGGGAGCGTCTGTTATGCTCCGTAAGTGTCACACCACTTGCCAGGAAAACTTCCAGTGCGCGGATGATCCGTCTGCGGTCGTTGACATGCAGTCGCGCAGCCGTCTCAGGGTCGGCAGATGCGAGCTCTTCAAGCAGAGCGGGAACTCCCTCCTCCTGTGCGCGCCGCTCCAGTCCGGCACGGATGTCCGGATCGGACGGCAGTTGGGCATACTGGATATTGCGGATCAGGGAGTCAACATACAGCCCCGTCCCGCCCGCAATGATAGGCAGAATCCCTCTGCCAGCCATCTCCCGGATGCAGACCCGGGCGTCTCGCACATAATCCGCCACGCTGTACGCAGTGTCCGGCGGCAAAAAATCCATCATATGATGGCGGACGCCTTTCATTTCCAAACAGTCGGGTTTTGCTGTGGCAATCTGCATCCCCCGATAGATCTGCATGGAATCCGCAGACAGGACCTCCCCGTCATACTGGAGCGCGAGTTCCACGGCGAGTGCCGTCTTTCCGGAGGCGGTGGGGCCGACAACAGCGAGTATCGGAATCTTTTTCTCCGCCATGGTGTCATTCTCTCCCAAACTGTTTTTCAAGCTCCCCACGGGTCAGGCGGATGAGCACCGGCCGGCCGTGTGGGCAGTACCGGATGGAATCATCGGAGAGCAGCCGCGCAACAAAACGATCCAGCTCATAACCGCTCGTATTGTCCCCCGCCTTGATTGCGCTGCGGCAGGCGACATTGTGATAGAGCCAGTCCAGTTTCGCAGGCTCCACCTCATGCCGGTGCTCCATGAGATATTGGGCCACCTCCGTGAAGAGGGGCTCAATATCTTCGCTGCTCAGGTCGAGCGGGCAGGAGCGTACGAGCACACTCCCCTGCCCGAAATCCTCCACATCAAACCCGGCACTGCGCAGAATCTCCTTCCCCTCCAGTACGGCGGAATACTCCTCCTTGCTCATCGTCACGGATACGGGTTTGAGTAAAAGCTGTGCATGGTCCGTGCTGTGTTCGGCCTTCAGTTTTTCATAAAGCATTCGCTCATGGGCGGCATGTTTATCAATAAAGTAGAGCTCTTTCCCACACTCGGCGATGATATAGGTCTTAAAGGCCTCCCCGATCAGTCGGTACTTCTGCGCCACCGGATTCCCGTTAACGGAGGGTTTGGGATCAGACAATTTTTCAGGCTGTGGTGCAGCTGCCGCCTCCAGATCTTCAGTATGGACGGGCGGAATTCCCCGTGCAGCCACTGCGCCGCCGGATTCCCGGTGCGGGATCTCAGGGGTGATGACCCGAATTGAAAAGCCGGAATCGGGCGAAAAGCTCTCCTTTTTGGGCTGTGCCTGTTCCCTCCGAACGGGTTCTGATGGCTGCGGAGGACTACTAAGCTCCCTGTCCGGCGCACCAGTCGGCTGCGGCACATGCATTGAAATCTGCTCGGCTTTCGGGAGAACGGGGACAGCTGCCTGCGCAGAGCGGCGTGCACTCAAATCCATCTGGGGGCGCGTATCAAGCTTTTCAATCGCGCCGCGCACGGCATAATAAACTGCGTCAAAAATCGCCTTTTCATTGGAAAAGCGCACTTCGATCTTGGCAGGATGGACGTTGATATCCACACTGTCGTGCGGGATTTCAAGATTGAGGACAAACGCCGGGAAGCGCCCCACCATGATGCTGCGCTTATAGGCCTCCTCCGCCGCAGCCGTGACGGTGGCGGAGCGGACATAGCGCCCATTGAGAAAGACGTTCTGCATCGCGCGGTTTCCGCGGGAGTGGACCGGCTTGCTGATATAGCCCCAGACGCGGACATGATTGAGCGTATAGTCCACCGGAATCATTCCGGAAGCAAATCCCTTTCCGTAGACGGCGCGAAGTGCATTGGCAAGCTTTCCGTCGCCGGGGGTCAGGAGCGTCTCTTTCCCCTCCCGGATAAAGCGGAAGCTGATCTCAGGATGAGAAAGGGCAATCCTGTCCATAACACCTGCCACGGAGTTTGCCTCCGAGACATCCTTTTTGAGGAACTTCATCCTGGCGGGGGTGTTATAGAAGAGATCCCGCACGACAATCGTGGTGCCAATCGGGCACCCGGCATCCGCGCTCTCCTTTTCTACCGACCCCTCGATGACATATCGGGTGCCAACCTCTTCACCGGAGACGCGCGTGAGCATCTCCGTACGCGAGACCGCCGCAATGGAGGCGAGCGCCTCTCCGCGGAAGCCAAGTGTAAAAATGGAGTTCAGATCCTGTGCGGTATGTACCTTTGAGGTCGCGTGGCTCAGGAAAGCCGCCGGGACATTCTTGCGGGAGATCCCGCAGCCGTTGTCCGTGATTCGGATATAGGTGATCCCGCCGCGCCGGATCTCGAGGGTGACGGCCGTGGCGCCGGCGTCGATCGAATTTTCAAGCAATTCCTTGACAACGCTCGACGGGCGCTCCACCACCTCCCCGGCCGCAATCAGCTCGGAGACATTTTTTGGAAGCAATAAAATATCCGGCATCACGTTCACCTCTCACAGTCCGTATGGAGCATTGCTCCGTTATACGGTTTTTGCCCTCCGGGAGAGCTCATCCAGCAGTTCCAGCGCCCGAAGCGGCGTCAGATCGTTGATATTCAGTTCCCGCAGGTCCTCCAGAATCTCCTTTTCGGCCAGCGAACCCATGGAAACCTGCTGGGTTTCCTCCTCCGGGAGCTCTTTCATTTCAATCTTGCCGAAGGAGATCTCCTGCTCCTCCAGCGATTTTAAAATTACGCGTGCACGCGCCACAACCCGGTCCGGGACGCCGGCCAGACGGGCGACATCAATGCCGTAGCTCCCATCTGCGCCGCCGCGTACAATCCGCCGCAGGAAGGTGATATCGTGCCCGCGCTTTTTAACGGCAATATTATAATTTTTCACGCCGTCGACCTGCCCCTCAAGCTCGGTGAGCTCATGGTAGTGGGTAGCAAAAAGCGTCTTTGCACCGAGGGTGCGTTTGGAGGCGGTAAATTCCAAAACGGCGCGCGCAATGCTCATCCCATCAAAGGTCGAGGTTCCGCGCCCGATCTCATCAAAAATAATCAGGCTTTTATCCGTGGCATTTTTCAGAATTTCGGCGACCTCGTTCATCTCCACCATGAAAGTGGACTGCCCGGACGCCAGATCGTCCGCCGCCCCAACACGGGTAAATACACTATCCACAAGGCCGATGTGGGCGCTGCGCGCCGGGACGAAGGATCCGATCTGCGCCATGATGACGATCAGCGCAACCTGACGCATATAAGTGGATTTACCGGCCATATTCGGGCCGGTGATGATCGCACAGCGGTCCTCGCCGTTATTGAGCAGCGTGTCGTTCGGCACAAACGGGACATCGCGCAGCACCCGTTCCACGACGGGATGGCGCCCCTCCTCGATGGCAATGCAGTCCGAGGTATCCACCAGCGGGCAGGCGTAGTTGTTGGAATAGGCGACAAGTGCGAGCGAGCAGAGCACGTCCAGCACGGAAATCGCCTTGGCCGTGCGGTTAATGCGCAGGAACTGATCCGCCGCCTGTTGGCGTACTTGGGTAAAAAGATTGTACTCAAGCTGAATGCTGCGCTCCTGCGCGCCGAGCACTTTTGCCTCAAGCTCCTTGAGCTCCTGCGTGATATAGCGCTCACAGTTGGCAAGCGTCTGCTTGCGCACATAACTCTCCGGCACCATGTCTTTGGAACCGTTTGGAACTTCTATGTAATAACCAAAGACACGATTATATCCGATTTTCAGCTTCTTGATCCCTGTCTTTTCGCGTTCGCTCTCCTCAACCTGGGCAATGACTTCTTTTCCGTTCCCGATCATGTAGCGCAGGGAGTCAAGCTCCTCATCAAAGCCGTCCCGGATCAAATTGCCCTCCCGGACAGAGAAGGGCGGATTTTCCGCAATGGCACGGTCGATCACGTCATACAGATCCGCCATCGTGTCGACGGACTCCCACAGAACCTTGAGCATGGCGCAATCCGCCTGGGCGAGAAGCTCCTTGATCGGCGCGAGCTTTTTAAAGGTATCCGCCAGCGCGCGCAACTCCCGGGCATTGGCCGTCGCATAGACGACGCGTGCCATCAGGCGCTCCAGGTCATGGATTCCATCGAGCTGCTCAATCAGATCCTCCCGCAGGGCGACCCGGTCCACCAGCTCCGCCACAGCGTTCTGGCGGGAGAGGATCTTATTACAACTGAGCAGCGGTTGTTCGATCCAGGTACGCAGCAGGCGGCGCCCCATGGCCGTCTTTGTCCGGTCAAGCACCCAGAGCAGCGTACCCCGTTTTTCGCGGCTGCGCATCGTCTCCGTCAGCTCCAGATTACGCCGGGCGGCGGCATCCAGGCGGATATATTGATTCTCCTTGTAAAAATCCACCTCCCGAATATTTTCCAGGGAGGTCATCTGTGTCTTTGTCAGGTAGGCAAAACAGATTCCAAGCGCGAAGATCATCGCCTCGTCCTCCGTCTGCTCCAAATGCGTGAGCGTCTCCTCTCCGACAACGGAACAGATTGTGCGCGCACAGGCCTCCCGGTTAGCTTCGGCCTCCTCCACGCACTCTATGGAGACATTTTCCAGCTTGTCCAGGTAGTTTTTTAAGGGCAAGAGCTCCCCTGCCGCCCGATTATACCGGATCTCACTGGGTGAAAACTTGCCCAGCTCCCCGATCAAATCCGGCAGGAAGGAATCTCCCCGGAGCGTTGTGGCGTGGACCTCTCCGGTGGAGACGTCAGCAAAGCAAATGCTGGCCTGCCGCCCCATGACATATACGCAGGCCAGATAGTTGTTCTTCCCCTCGTCAAGCATGTTGGAATCAATCACCGTGCCAGGTGTGATGATCCGCGTCAAATCCCGCCTTACAAGCCCCTTTGCCTTTTTGGGGTCCTCCGTCTGCTCGCAGATAGCCACCTTATACCCGCGCTCGACCAGCCGAGCAATATAGGAATCCGCGCTGTGGAACGGCACACCGCACATCGGAGCGCGCTCCTCAAGCCCACAGTCCCTGCCCGTCAGGACGAGGTCCAGTTCCGAGGAGACAAGGCGTGCGTCGTCAAAAAAAAGCTCGTAAAAATCACCAAGGCGGAAAAACAGGAGCACGTCCGGGTTGGAACGCTTGATCGTAAGATACTGCTGCATCATCGGGGACAGCTTTTCCACATCGACATTGTCATACGTATACTCCAATTTTTCCGCCTCCTTTCATCAATAGTCCGATCAGCTGCATCCGCCGCAAGTAGAGCAAGAGCCGGTACAGTCTGACTGAACCTGCGGTTCACAGGTCTCCGGATCCGCGCCGTTGACACAGAGCGTCAGGATCTGCATACAGCGGTTCATCATATCGTCAATTGCGCCGCGGGCCATCTCATAATTCTGCATGTGCGGGTTCTGCATCACCTGCGTATAGAGGTCGCGGAACTCCTTGTCATAGCCCTTCATTTTGGCGTCGTCCGGCGTCTCCTTCCCGGCCTCCTGCTGATAGTTCATCTGCACGAGGTTCAGCTTTCCGATCAGTTCGTTCAGGTCCTTGTCCTCATCGTTGGCCGCCTTTGCAGCCACATAGTCCTTATAGCGCTCATCCTGCTGGATGGCCTTGCCAAGTTCTCTCGTAAGCTCTTCTACATTCATTTTAAAATTCTCCTTTTTCGGCACAAACGGCCTGTTTTTATTTTTTCATTTTGCTCCCGGATCATACTCCAAAGTGCGTTCTTTCAGACAAAAAGCGTTAAACCTCCGCAAGCTCCCCGGCGAGGACCCAGGAGCGCGCCTGTGTCACCGTCACATGGGCAAAGGAGCCGATCATAGTCTCCGGTGCGGGGAACTCGATGATCGTGTTCCCGGACGTGCGCCCGCAGACGATCCCCTCTTTGCCGCGCGCCGGATTCTCCACCAGAACGCGGTACGTCCTGCCGACCATGGCGGCCGTACGCTGTGCGGCGATTTTTTCCTGAAGATCAGTCAATTCCTTAAACCAGACCGTCTTCTCCCGGTGGGAGACAGGGTCCTCCATCGCGGCGGCGGGAGTGCCGCGGCGCGGGGAAAAAATAAACGTAAACAGGGAGGTATACGCCACCTCTTCCACCAGTGAGAGGGTGTCCTGAAACTCCTCGTACGTCTCCCCCGGAAAACCGACAATCACATCGCTTGTCAGGGAGAGATCAGGAATTTTCTCCTTGGCATAGCGCACGATGTCCAGATACTTTTCCCGCGTATAGTGGCGGTTCATCGCCTTGAGAACGCGGTCGTTCCCGGACTGGAACGGCAGATGCAGATGGCGCGCTACTTTTTCGCACGCCGCGATTGTATCAATCAATTCGCGGGAACAGTCACGTGGATGGGAGGTCATGAACCGGATTACAAAGTCCCCCTCAATCGCGTTGATCTCCCGGAGCAGCTGGGCAAACATCGGCTCCCCGGTCAAGTCCTTCCCATAGGAATTCACATTCTGACCGAGCAGGGTAATCTCGCGGTATCCGCGGCCGATCAAATCGCGCGCCTCCGTGAGGATATCCGCCATCCTCCTGCTGCGCTCACGTCCGCGTACATGCGGCACGATGCAGTAGCTGCAAAAATTATTGCAGCCGTACATGATTGGAATAAATGCCTTAAAACTGCTGTCACGCACTGCGGGAATTCCCTCGGCAATGATGCCGGCGCCATCCGGAATGCGCAGGACACGCCTGCCCTGACTGAGGACGGTATAGAGCATCTCGGGCAGCTCGTGGACCGCATTGGTACCAAAAATCAAGTTGACGAACGGAAAGGTATTTTTGACCCGGAGAGCCATATGCTCCTGCTGCATCATACAGCCGCACACAGCGACAACGGCATCCGGACGGCGCGCCTTATACTGCTTGAGCGCGCCAATATTACCGATCACACGATCCTCCGCGTGCTCACGCACGGCGCAGGTGTTCAGCAGGATCAGGTCTGCCCCCTCCGCTTGTGTACAGAAGCCGTATCCCATCCCGGCGAGCATCCCCTTGATATGCTCGCTGTCGGACACGTTCCCCTGGCAGCCGTAGGTATGGACAAAGGCCAGCGGACGGCGGTCATATTTCAGAGAGAGCAATTCCCGCACTTTTTCGGAGTACTCCGCCTGCACGGTGAGCTCTGAAGGGCCGATCCGGGCGGAGAAACGAATATTCTCGGGCAATGGTAAACCTCCAAATGTAGTGTTTCAATGACAAAATCGCCCCAATGGGTACAAATTTATCATTTAAATATTATACTATGATCTCCCGGCCACTTCAAGAGCTTTCACAATAAAAACAGGCGTGCGGATCCATTCCACACGCCTGAATACCGGGCCTATTTTACCGGTAAAGCCCTGCCGGCCGTTTTGAGTGTCTGCCGATCTATTGCATCCCCGTCGAGCACCTTGCTGCCGTTGATGAATACCTTATCAATTCCAAAGGGCCGTGATTGATCCGGGATTGCGTTTCTGATTACGTTTTCATCAAAAACCGTTAAGTCCGCGTAGAACCCCTCTTTGACATATCCCCGTTTTTCAAGCATAAAACGATCGGCAATTGCCCCCGTCATCTTGCGAATGGTCTTGGGCATTGTATCGCCTGTACCGGTCAGGGAATCATGTAAAAATTTGGGGTAGCAGTCATAAATCGCGGGATTTTGAATGCCGTTTTCCTCCACCCAGGCATCTGTCATATAGGTGCAGTTATCATTGTGTGAAAACTCCGAAATAATCTGCGGCGTGGAATATGGCCCCATATTCACCCTGCCCTTAAAGTCGCTCAATTCACACAGCATCAAATAGGTATCAAGGTCGGATTTTCCCTCCTCCTGCGCGATTTGATGAACAGTCTTTCCCTCATACTTTTCGTACCCCTTGCCGATATAGGCAATCTGGATATCATCAAACCCAAAACCAAGCAGCAGGCTGGTGGCCTTAATGAGCAGGGAGAGCTTCAGCTTGTTCAATGGCTTTTTTCGCTCCTCAATACGCATCCCCTGATACCACGTGGGCAAAACAACTGTGATCACAGAGACACCCAGACATTCATCGTAAATATCAAACCTCGCATCCACTCCGGACTCACGAAGCTGATCCATAATCCGAACAAACTCATCCTTATCTTTAAAAGAACGTTTCCCGACAAAAATCGCATGGGAATACTGAAGCTTGAGATTAGTTCCCTTTGAAATCTCAACCAACTCATCCACGGCCCGCAGCAGATGCGAGCGCCCTAAAAGCTGGTGATACGCCATTGAAACGGCCGAACATGCCCGCGCGTGGACGGTGAGCGGCTTGTTGTACTTGACGCACAGGTTGACGATTTTTTTGAGTTCGTCTGTGTCCGCATACAATCCCGGCTCGTACATAAGGCCCAGGGAGACACCGGCCGCACCATGCTGCAGCGCCTTTTCAAGGATGGCGAGCATTTCGTTTTCTTCCTCCACGGTCAGCTTTCTGTTTTCAAATCCGGTAATTGCCGCACGGGCCGAGCAGTGACCCACAAGCTCCGCAATATTTGCCGGGCAGTTGTGGTCAATTGCCGCAAAATAGTCACCCACTGTTCCGTATTCACCGGTAGTATCTTTAAAAAAGAACAGCCCCCCGCCCATTTTATCTATATATTTGCACTCATCCTCAAATCCAACGCTTGAGAGGCCGCAATTACCACAGATAAAGGTGGTGATCCCCTGCCTGACAAATGGCTCAAAATATGGGACGGGATCGTTCTTTATGGCGAACCAGTCATTGTGGGAATGGCCGTCGATAAAGCCGGAGGAAACCGACCTTCCGCCGACATCAAACACCTCGTCCGCATCGCCGCTGATCGACGGCGCCACCCGGACGATTTTATCACCATCCATCAAAATGTCACCGATAAAAGCATCTGCCCCTGTTCCGTCATAAATCTTTGCGTTTTTAACCAATTTAGTCATATGATCACCCCTAATCTTGAAATAATTTAGATATTTTGTATTCATTATATTTACTTTAACACAATCTTTCTCAAATTTCAATAAAGAAAAATTGCGGCCCGCAAAAGCAGACCGCAATCCGGTTTTTATTTTACGTTAAATATGACCTCATGGGTTCCATAATGGGCAGTGTGAATCACAACTTTTCCATTTCCCTTCTGCCCGTTAGTACGCACCCAGAAGGCAACATCTCCGCCGATCAGGGAGACTGCCCGTGGGCCGATCACATCGACTGCGCCGTCCGGCTCCAGAACTATGGCCTCCGAGCAATAGGGCAGCCGGTTTCCGTTCTGATCAACCGCTTTGACTACTACCCGGGAGACATCATAGGTATCCCCGATCACAAGTGCGGTGCTGTCCGCATGGACATCCAGTGTTACGGTATTGGAAGCGGTCTTGACGACTGTCTTGACAAGCTCGCCGTCCTTATACCCTTCAAACTTGAACTCGACCTGCTCATCACCCCAGTTGCCGACGTATTTTTCCACCAATGAAACGATATTGCTGATCTTCAGCCTGCCGAGGACGATCCCTGCACCAGCCAGCGCAAAGTACTGCGGCGGGATCGAAAAGCCGGACTTGGCGGCGGCGATTAAAACCGGCTTGAGCGCTTTGACCGCCTGATCGTTTAAGCCATCCTCCCGCTGGAGAGCGTCCCCGATGAAATCATCTGCGAAGATCGGCGGATGCGGCAGGTGCGGGAATTTTTTATAATTGGGATATGCCGTGCTCTTATAGACTCCGTTTTTATACAGCTTGACATAGTCACAGTTGGTAAACACGTATGTCTGTCCCCGACAGCTGCCCGGATGCTCGCCGATATCCATGGAGGAGGAAACCTCCATCACCGGCGTGCGATCCTGCTGGGAGGCATAGACGGCCGCCGCCAGCTTTGGAACGCGGAAGATGTCCGTCACGCCGTGATAGCAGATGCGGTCCCCGCTCCCAAAGTCCTTATGTGTATTGTAGTCCGCCATGCACCAGCCGATCGCGCCGCTGATGCGATTGTTCCCGTAGGCTGCGTTCAGGACACGCGCGTGGCGCAGCGCATGCTCCACCCGGTGCTCCTCACAGTCAAAGCTCTTCGTAGGATACATATGGCCGTTATGCTCCGTGACCAGATAGGGCGCCTTGGGGCCGGCTACGATCAAGGGGCTGTTGAGCGCGATCTTTCCACCGGAGTGGATGAAGTCGTTATACGTGTACACATCCTCAAACAGATGGCTTTGCGGGAAGTTCCGCACCCCACCGGTGGGACGGGTATCGTCCAGGCTGTGTGCAACGGCGTTGGTTTTTACATAGAGCTCGTCGCAGTCTGGCCCCTCATTGACACGCACCCCCCACATGATGATGCTTGGGTGGTTTCTGTCATGCAGGACCATATCAGACACATTGCGCACAAACAGATCGCGCCACTCGCCCTCATCACCGGTGTACTGCCAGCTCGGCACCTCTGTAAAGACGAGCAGACCGATCTCGTCACAACGGTCTAAAAAGTGTTTGGAATTCGGATAGTGTGAGGTACGCACCAGATTGCATCCGAGTTCATACTTCAGAATATCGGCATCCGAACGCTGAGCCGAAGCCGGCATTGCATACCCCACATACGGATAGCTCTGATGACGGTTCAGACCGCGGATTTTGACCTTCTTACCATTGAGGTAAAAGCCGTCTGTTTTAAACTTTACCTCCCGTACCCCAAAGCGGATCTCACGCACATCTGCGCCATCGTTCAGACTCACGCGCAGAGTGTAAAGGTTCGGGCTATCGATATCCCACAGCTTTAATCCGGTGACCTTCCATTTCAGCTTCAGGACTTTCGCATCAAAGTCGCAGGATTGCTCCGCGATGATATTCTCCCCATCGAGCACGGCCAGCTCCAGCTTCCCGGAGAGCTTCTCGGAAAAAGTAACATCCACATCAAGCAGCTTTTTTTCCAGTGGGATATCCTTTGTGCGTACAAACACATCCTCAATGTACTGCTGGGCGACATATTCCAGCCAGACCTCGCGATAAATACCGCCAAAGCAGAGATAATCCACCACATTGCCAAAGGGCGGGATTTCCTTACGTTCCGTGGAATCCACGCGGACGACTAAAATATTCCCCCTGGCCTTCACCTGATCGGTGATGTCAAACTGGAAGGCCGTGTATCCGCCCTTATGCTCTCCGATACACGCGCCGTTGAGGTAGACTTTTGCATAGGATGAGACGCCCTCAAAGTGCAGGAGCACACGGCCGCCCTTTTTCTTTGTGCAGTCAAACGTTTTGCGATAGCAGCTGACAAACTGGTAGTCCCGCTCATCAAAGTAATTTACGGGCAGCTCCCGGTTGGCGTGCGGGATATCGACCGTCTCAAAACCTGAAGCGTCAAATTCCGGAGAAATGTATTCCTCCTGAAAATGGTCTGCGTACTGCCATCCAAAGTTAATCGGCTGAATCATGATTCTCCCCCTTATTCTATTTCTTCTGCGTAATACACGCGTGAATCGTTATCGAGCAACAGCCGGCAATTGAGATTGAAGCCGTTTGAAGCATAGAGCTGCTTTGGCTTAAAGCCGGAATACATCAGTGAAGCGCCGGAGAGATCATAGACATCCTTTTCCGTGTTAAAGCGGACAAATTTATCCATGACAAAGTCGTAGAGCTTACTCGTCTCCGTGTCCACGGGCAGGACCATACCGACAAGCGGATCGAACTGGCGCAGGTTGAGGGACTGTGTGCGCTTCTCCATGTGATAGCGCTTTTCGGGAGCCAATCCAGTAAAACGAATATTATCGTACTTATAATTCGGCTTGATTCTATCCGTAAACATTCCGAGCATCGCCTGCTTCTGATCCGCCGACACCACAACCCAGTAGGAAAGATCATCTGTAAAGGCGTCACCGATGCGATAAAAATCACCGAACTGAAGCAGCCTGCGGTGCTTTTTGTAATACTCGATCTGCTTTTTGACTGCCGATTTTTCATAGGAACTGAGCTTGGTCACATCCAATTCGTAGCCGAGCAAGCCAAAGGAGGCCACATTGAACCGTTGCTCAATGGAGGATGGGCGCAGATCGGCAAAGCTTGGCGAATCGCTGACATGCATGCACATCACCGACTGCGGATAGCCATAGGATGTTCCGGTCTGGATGCGCAGACGATCGAGTGCGTCTGTGTTGTCGCTCGTCCAGCACTGCGGCATGTAGCAGAACATGCCCAGATCAAAGCGGTTGCCGCCGCTGGAGCAGGACTCAAACAGAATGGACGGGAACCGCGTGACAAGGGCATCCAGAATTTCGTAAAGCCCCAGCACATAGCGGTGGAAGAACTCCCCCTGGTGTGCGCCGGCAGCGTGAGAAAACACATCCGAGAACTGGCGGTTCATATCCCATTTTACGTACTCCACATTGCCGCTCTTAAGCACGTCGGTCAGCGCATTGATCAGATAATTGCGCACATCCTCACGCGTGAGATCAATCACAAGCTGGTTGCGCCCCTGTGAGGGCGTATACCGGTCCACTGTAACGGCCCAGTCCGGATGTGCCCGATAGAGGTCGCTGTCAATGGAGATCATCTCCGGCTCAAACCACAGGCCGAATTTTAATCCCATATCATTAATCTTTTTGGCGATGCCGCCGATCCCGCTGGGCAGCTTTTTCTTGTTGACGTACCAATCGCCCAGGGAGGAACGGTCACTGTTCCGCTTACCGAACCAGCCGTCGTCCAGAACAAACATCTCCGCTCCGAGCTCCTTGCCCGCCTTGGCGATGTTCAGGATCTTTTTCTCCGTAAAGTTGAAGAAGGTCGCCTCCCAGTTGTTTACGAGTACCGGACGCTCCTTATATTTCCACTCGCCGCGGACGATGTGCTCTTTAACAAAGCGGTGCATGTTCCGGCTCATGCCGTTGAGTCCCTGGTCACTGAACGTCATGACGGATTCCGGCGCGTCAAAGATATCGCCCTCCTGCATCGACCACTCAAATTCAAACGGGTTGATCCCGTTTTGGATGCGGATCAGGTCATGCGTGCCGGTCTCCACCCGGGCAATATGATTGCCGGAGTAAATCAGATTGAATGCATAGCAGCTACCGGCCTCCTGGGTGCAGTCATCCCGCCGAACAATAAAAAACGGATTGTGTCGGTTGGAGCTTGCCCCGCCGATAGATCCCATAGAGATAACGCCCTGATTGATTTTTTTCTCATGCAGATAGCGCTCGCGCATCCACGCGCCGTCAAACGTCATCATCGTATACTCGTCAAACGGCAGATCCAGCTGCATGCTCATCAGGGAGTGCATTTTGAACGGCGTCTCTCCACAGATCAGGCGGGCAGAGCGCGTGATAACATCGCACTCCTCAAAAACCGTATATATCAGATGGAGCTGTGCACCGATGGACGCATCCTCCAGCACCAGTGTCAGCGTCTGGGAGGGGCCGTAGCTGGACGGCAGTCCCCTGAGCTCCGGCTTTACATCGGTAATCCCATGGCTGGTATATTTAAAATCGGATGTAAACACACCGTCCGGCGTGCTGATCTGTACGGCCGGGAGACGATAATCCCCCTTGCCATAGGAGGAGTAGTCCAGGCAGATATGATCCAGAGACAGCTTCGTATCCTCCTGGGAGTACGCAGTGGAGTTGCCGTAACCGAGATCGTGCTTGTCATACAGGAATTCGAAGCTCTCTTCTGCCGGGATTCGTGTCCCGTAGTAAAGATTTTCGATATACCCGTTCTCCAGAACACGAATAATATAGGACGTGTTCTGCGTGGCCAGATAGAACTCTTTCTTTTCCGTTGATTGAATCATTGCAGTACCCCCGCTGAAAAAATAGAAGTGGTTTTGCGCCGTGTCCTCCGGAAGATTCCAAATCTCTGATTTGGTTCTGTTCCGTGAGGTTATTATACTGCGGATCAGGCGCTTCCAGCGCCCCGCCGAGAGGCGGGAGAGGGCGCAAGCCCTGCTGATCCTGCAATACAATGTTCTCCGGAACACCCAAAATCTTCGATTTTGTTGGTGTTCCGTGAGGTTATTATACCATTTAGCCAAAGTTGGGTCAATTTCCTGTTTTCTCCACAGCGAATTTTTCCCGCCAAATATGGTCCAAAATTTTTATATTTCTTGAACAGTTTTCCCATTGCAGCTGAATTGGTTTCTTCACTTTCATAAATCGGCCGCAAAAAAATAAAAAAGTACTTGATTTTTTCCCTGAAAGTGATATAATAGTTAAGCACTCAAAATGATATATCGCGGGATGGAGCAGTTCGGTAGCTCGTCGGGCTCATAACCCGAAGGTCGGAGGTTCAAGTCCTCCTCCCGCAACCATAAAGAGTCCAGACGCAATTCGCGTTTGGACTTTTTCTTTTAAAAATCAAAATGTTTGTCTGCATTTATCTGCATCTTTCAAATATACAAACGAGGTTTCATCATGTCCAACAAGACCGTTCAAAAGTGCTTCTCCTTTTTTAAAAAGGAGATCGTCCTCTGTATTGCAATTCTTTTGGCGCTCCTCTCCTGCGCCTTTGTCCCGCCCAGCGCCGCCTACCTCACATACATAGACTGGGATACGCTCTTCCTTCTGTTCAGCCTGATGGCAGTCATGAAGGGATTTCAGCAGGCCGGTGCATTCGTCTTTCTCGGGAATTCCCTGCTGAAGAGGACCGATACGACACGCAAGCTCCTGTTAGTTCTTGTATTCCTCCCCTTTTTATGCAGTACAGTAGTCACGAACGACGTCTCTCTGATCACTTTTGTACCGTTCGGTCTGGCGGTATTGGAAATGGCCGGGCAGGAACGTCTCTCCGCGCCGATGGTAGTGCTTCAGACGCTTGCGGCCAATCTGGGCAGCATGCTCACGCCGATGGGCAACCCCCAAAACCTGTACCTGTACGCCAGATCCGGCATGAGCTTCGGCGGCCTGTGCCTGCTGATGCTTCCCTATGTGGCCATCTCCGGAATTCTGCTGCTGGTCAGCACGGTTCTGCGGCGGTCACGCCCCATGGCACCGGCGTCCGTGCCTGCGCAGCTTAGCGGCAAAAAATCGCTTGTCTGCTGCGGGCTCGGGTTTGTTCTTTGCCTTTTGGGAATTTTTAAAGTAATTCCGCCCGTGCTCATTGCAGGAGTCATTTTAATCTTTCTCCTGTTTGCGGACCGGGCCGTACTGCGTTCCGTCGACTATTCACTCCTTGGAACCTTTCTGGCTTTCTTTGTCTTTACGGGAAATTTGGGCAGCCTGTCAGGCTTCAGACAGATGATCTCTTCACTACTGGCCGGTCACGTGGAGTTGACCGCCATTGTGACAAGTCAGGTGATCAGCAATGTCCCGGCAGCGCTTCTACTATCCGGCTTCACGTCACAGTGGGAAAGCCTGATTGTCGGGTGCAACCTTGGCGGGCTTGGCACGCTGATTGCCTCCATGGCGAGCCTGATCTCCTATAAGTTTTTTGCGCAAAAATATCCCGGTCAGCGCAAACGATATTTGGGTATGTTCACCCTTTATAATCTGGCCTATCTGGCACTGCTTTTCGCAATAAATCTCCTGATCCGGAGATGAAAGGCCCTGCCAAACCGGTTACATCCGTCAGCCCAAAGCCCCAAATGCAAGCGGCACTTGACAGAATCAAGTGTTCTGTGCTTTTATTTTGATAACTGATATGATATTCTTAAATCATAAAGGGGGCGGGTTTGATGACCATCGGAGATAGAATTCAATCCTATCGAAAGAAGCTTGGGCTGTCTCAGGAGGAACTTGCGCAAAAACTCCTTGTGAGCAGGCAGACAATCAGCCTGTGGGAAAAAGGACAGACTTCCCCTACTATTGATAACCTGATCCGCTTAAAAGAAATTTTAGGGGTCTCGGTCGATGAAATATTGGAGATTAAAAATGATATTCCGGCAGATCCAATATTACCGGCAGAATTATATCAGTTCAACTACTCCATAGAGGAGCTTACAGAAATATATAAGTGTTTGAGAAATCGGCTGATCAAACGACCAATCCTGTTTTTCGTAACATATGCGGCTCTGCTGCTCTCCTGTTTGGGAACCTCCGTCCCGGATATTTTTACCGGGGTCGTCCTTGGTGTCTTTCTGGTTGGCATCGCTTCTCATATCAGAGGCATCCGCGCTTTTAAAAAAAATTGGAGAAAAGGCAACGACAAGGTTGCCCAAAGCCGTTATGAATACAAGATTTATGATGATTATCTCACTATTTCAATCCAAAGAAATGGCGAAACGGTCCGGACATCGAAAACCTATTTTCAGGACATTGAACAGATCCAGGATATCGGCGGGTATCTTCTCCTGATTATTTCCGGACAGACCTTTATTCTGAGAAAAGGCGAATTGCCGGCCAATTCCGCAGTTTACACCTTGCTGAACCGCTATTTGGCAAAAGCTGTTCGCCAACCGCCTGCCGGTAAATGGAAAGTATGGTCTCTGATCTTATTTATCGGATCCCTGCTGTCCATATTTGGGGCAATATTTTTAGTGGGAACCGTATCGGAAGCAAATCATCATTTTAACGAAAACATGTGGCTATTCTTCTTGTTGACGCCGATCCCAATCGCATCTATTATTTTGGGATTCTGTCTCAGGAAAAGGGGCTACAAATACAAAAAGAACATCGTGGCTGGAATTATTATGACGGTTATTTTATGTATCTACGGCTCTTTTACCTTTATATTTGACGATACGTATCTTCACAGCGATGTACCTGTTGCCAAACTGGAACAATATACGGCGATCGATATCCCTGACTACGAGCAGATCAATACACTGGATTGGACACAGGGAACGCAAGATCTATCAAGAGGATATATTTATTTGACAAGCGATGTATATTTTAACTTCCAAAATGCCGACCAACTTGAAAACCGGATCGTACGGGACGACAGATGGCTTTCATATCTGCCAAACGACCTGGTTGGCATCTCTTCGCCTGTAGACAGCATGTCAAATTACGACTATATCCTGATTTATAACACAGATGAGAATTCTTATAACGCATTGCCGTCAAAAGATGGGACTTATCACTTTATGAGCGCTCTGTACCGGGCGGAAGATCATCGGATGAACATCGTGGAATATGATATTCGTTTTATCACGAATTCTCTCTGAAAATATTATCATCTTGGAGGATAAACACCTATGCTTAAACGAATTCCGGATACGGCGCCCTTTACCCCCACATCGGAAGAGTGGGAGCTCACCTTTGAAGACAATTTTGACACACTGGACCTGAGCAAGTGGAAAATCAACACGGCCCGCGACACCATCCAACCGCAGAACAGCGGCATCCGCCGTGCCGCGTACTGCGTAGATGACACGGATGTAATTTTCGTCCGGCACGGAAAATTGTATATCCGAACCCTTTGGAAGAACGGGAAGTACGGCGAAGGCTGGTATACGGGATTTCTGGAGACCAGTCAGGCAGTCAATCCCGAATATGCAGGCCCCGCGTACAATGGATTTTCACAGGCGGGTGGATATTTTGAAGTGCGGTGCAAGGTCGCCCGGGCGGTGGGAATCTGGTCGGCCTTTTGGCTGATGCCGGATAACGAAATCGCCTTTTCCGACAGGGACCGTCAATGGAGCGGCGAGGATGGCGTTGAAATTGACGTGATGGAGTCCCCGCACGCCTTTCACTTTTTGGAGAAAGACAAAAATCAAAACATCCATGTCATCCACGCAGACGGATACGACGAGCGGTTAAAATCCCTCTCCTCCCCCGCCTTTTATGTCCCTGGCATGTATGAGCAATTTCATACCTATTCCCTGCTCTGGGAGGCGGACAAGTACCTTTTCTTCATCGACGGGCACAAGACCTGGGAGACCCGTCACATCTATCAAGGACACGGTATGGGGATCTGCAAGGTACCGGAATATCTCCTGCTCACCACAGAGGTCGCCGGCTGTATAGAAAACGGTGTGATCTATGAGGGACGCACGCGCGATACAAAGACGGGAAAGCTTGAAAAGTTCTGGTGCGGCAGCCCGGCCCAAAATGATAAAACCAAGGCATACGACTTTATTGTAGATTATGTGCGCTGTTATAAGAGAAAATAGATAAATCCACACAGGGGCGCCATACTATAAGCAATCACTCCAATTTGAAGAGGGGAATTGCAATGGACGACATATTTGAGTTTCATGCGGTAATACAAAAAATGCCCGATATGGATGCGGCATATATTGAGATCCCCTTTGACGTGAAAAAGGTGTTTGGGAAGGGTCGCGTCCCGGTCCACGCCACTTTTGACGGGGAACCCTATGACGGCCAGATTGTAAAGATGGGAACACCCTGTCACATCATCGGAATTCGCAAGGACATCCGCAGTAAGATCGGCAAACAGGCCGGCGATTCAGTCCGTGTCACCTTGCAGGAACGCACAAGCGAAAAAACACAGCCGCTTCCGTAGAAAACTAATATCCCACACTTGCCTGAAGCGTTTATTGGGCGCTCAATACACCTTCTATTATCCTGGCTCTGTGTGTTTTCCGGCCCCGAATAACAGAATTGGCCCGTTAAGGCCTCTGAGTATAGAACTCCGGCGTAAAAATGCCGGAGTTCTTTTGGCTGTTATCCCTTATTAAAAGCATTTCCTCCCGGGCCAAACGGCCGTGGTGGATAAGCTGTCCTCAATCCGGAGCAGACGGTTGTACTTTGCCACACGTTCGCTTCGGCTCGGTGCCCCCGTTTTGATCTGGCCGGCATTCAGAGCCACGGCAAGGTCTGCGATTGTCGTATCCTCCGTTTCACCGGAGCGGTGGGAGACGATCGCAGTATAGCCTGCATCACGCGCCATTCTGATGGCATTGATTGTCTCCGTCAGGGATCCGATCTGATTGAGCTTGATCAGGATGGAATTCGCGCAGTGGCGTTCAATCCCCTTTTGGAGTCTGGCGGTATTGGTGACAAAGAAGTCATCGCCAACGAGCTGTACCCGATCGCCGAGGCGGGCAGTGAGCTGCTCCCAACCTTCCCAATCCTCTTCGCCAAGCGCATCTTCAATAGAGGCAATGGGGTACTTTCCGATCAGTTTATCCCAGTAATCAATCAGTTCAGCCGTAGTAAAGTGCTCTTTCCGCTTGGGCAGGAAATACCCATCCTCTGTCTTCCACTCACTGGAAGCGGCATCAATTGCCAGGACAAAATCCTCCCCAGGGGTGTACCCGGCCTTTTCCACCGCATGCAGCAGATACTCAATTGCCTCCTCATCGCTGTCAAGATTCGGAGCATAGCCGCCCTCGTCCCCTACTGCTGTGGAATGCCCGTCCGCCTTCAGGAGCGCCGCAAGTGTGTGGAATACTTCGGTGCACCAGCGCAGCCCTTCGCGAAAATTCTGAGCGCCGACAGGCATAATCATAAATTCCTGAATATCAATATTATTGGCCGCATGTGCACCGCCGTTGAGAATATTCATCATGGGGACTGGCAGCGTGACGGCATTTACGCCTCCAATAAAACGGAACAGCGGAATGGCAAGGCCATTGGCCGCCGCATGGGCACATGCCAGCGAGACGGCGAGAATCGCGTTGGCGCCCAGGCAGGACTTATCCGGCGTGCCGTCGAGCTCCATCATTCTCCGGTCGATTTCCGATGTCCTGGAGGCGTCCATTCCAACCAGGGCCTCCCGGAGTACGGTGTTGATGTTTTCAACAGCCTTTAACACGCCCTTGCCCCCAAAACGGGAAGGATCCTGATCCCGGAGCTCCAGCGCCTCAAACCGGCCTGTAGATGCGCCGCTTGGGACAGCTGCCCGCCCAACGGCGCCACCCTCCAGCGTGACGACGGCCTCAACCGTTGGATTCCCCCGAGAGTCGATGATTTCCCGGCCATACAGATTTTTAATTTCAAATTTCATTGAAATGCCTCCTTATTAGTTAGCTCATGCTAACTTACCTTTTTATCATATACTATTATTGTGGATCAGTCAAGACCAGCCTATACAAAAAGCCTGTGCATTTCTGCACAGGCTTAAAATTTTTGTTACCAGATGCCGAGGACATGCTGCATCAGCAAGCTCACCCCGGTAATGCCGGCCCAGCAGCACAACCCGAGGAAAATCGGCTTTCCGCCGGACTTGACGAGTTTGACAATGTTAGTATTCAGCCCAATAGCGGCCATGGCCATGACTATGAAAAATTTGCTCGCCTCCTTGAGCGGATCGGTCACTGAGGCCGGGAGTTTAAAGACGGTTGTCACAACGGATGCCAGGATAAAGAACAGAATAAACAGCGGGAAGATCTTTCTAAAGTCGATTTTCTTCCCCTCCACCTTGTTCTTTCTCTCCCGGCGAATCCGCATGAGCGCCAAAACAAGCGTGATTGGGATAATGGCCAGGGTCCGTGTCAGTTTGACGACGGTGGCGGTATCAAGCGTGTTGCTCCCGTGGATTCCGTCCCAGGCGACAGCGGCCGCCGTCACAGATGAGGTGTCATTGATCGCCGTACCTGCAAACAGGCCAAATCCCTCGTTGGACAGCCCAATCGCCCCGCCAAGGGTCGGGAATATCAGGGCGGCGATTACATTGAACAGGAAGATTACGGAAATGGACTGTGCAATCTCCTCGTCGTCGGCATCAATCACCGGCGCTGTGGCGGCAATGGCCGATCCGCCGCAGATTGAGGAACCGACACCGACAAGCGTCGCGCTCTTGACCGGGATTTTCATTACCTTGCACAGGACAAAGGCGATAATCAGCGAGGTGGAAATGGTGGCCAGAATAATCGGCAGCGATTGCTTCCCCGTTGAGACGATGACAGACAGGTTCATGCCGAAGCCGAGCAGGACTACGGCAAACTGTAAAATCTTTTTAGAGGTAAAATTGATGCCGGGAGCAGTCCAATCTTTTGCTTTCCCTTTGAGAAACAGCGCAATAATCATCCCGATCAAAATGGCAAAGACAGGCCCGCCGATGATATCAAAGGCCTTGCCGAGAAACCATGCGGGCACCGCGATTGCAAGGCAAATCAACAACCCCGCCCAGTTGTTTTTAATAAATTTCAACACAACTCCCCCTCAAACAGTGACAGAAAAATTATATCATACTTCTGCCGCCGGGCAGTGCCAAAGTTTCAGTGGTTAAGAGTGTGAAAAGGGGCACAAATTGCCAAAAAACCTCAAAAAAGCGGGCAGAGAACAGTTTTGAAGATCCCCTGCCCGCGAAATGTGGGGTATAATATCCTGATAAACAGGCTATTATCGTTTATTCCGCATAGTACTGGGACTGCGCGTGCCAGAGCTGATAGTATTTGCCCTCCTCATCATTGAGCAGGGACTCGTGGGAGCCGGCCTGTACGATTTGTCCCAAATCAAATACAATGATATTGGCACAGAATCGGCAGGACGAGAGACGATGTGAAATGTAGATCGCCGTCTTATCCCCGACAAAGCCGTTGAACCGGGTGTACATATCATATTCCGCAATCGGGTCCAGCGCTGCGGCCGGTTCATCGAGAATGATGATCGGCGAATTCTTATAGAGCGCGCGGGCCAGCGTGAGCTTTTGCTGCTCTCCGCCGGAAAAGTCGACACCATTCTCGGCAAGATCACGTGTAACATAGGTATCCGCCTGATCCGGCAGGTACTCAATCCGCTCCTTCAGACCGGCGCTCTCCAGGCACGACCACAGACGTTCGGCATCATATGTCTCCGCCACGGCGGTATCCTGCCCCACAGTGAAGGAAAACACATCAAAATCCTGAAACACGACGGAGAACAGCTTGCGATATGCGGCGATATCATACTCACGGATGTCCACGCCGTTGATGAGGATCGCCCCCTCCTCTACGTCATAGAACCGACAGATCAGCTTGATAAAGGTCGTCTTTCCCGATCCGTTCTTCCCCACAACCGCATAGCGCTGACCGGGCTCAAGCGCGATGGAGACATTCTCCAGCGCGTAATTTTCCGCGCCGGGATATTTAAAACTGACGTCTCTGAACTCAATCCGCGCCGTATCGGGATCGAAGTCAATCGGGCGGCTTCCGCTCCTTTGTACAGATTGGATATCCATAACGTCGTAGTAATATTTCAGGCTCTCCCGCATGACTTTAAGCTGACCGAAACAGGTGGCAAGATTGATTACCCCCTGAACAATCTGTAAAAACGCACCGGAGAAGCGAACGACGGAACCGACGCCAAACACGCCCAGCAGACCTTTGGTGCCAATGAGGATATATACACCGCATGCGAGCACGGCGCTGATGATCGCCATGATCGAGCCGGAAAACCCGGTATTCATGGACATCTTTTTCAGCAGGGTGACCCCCTTGGTCATCATGCGGTCACAGGCGTGCCGCCTGATGAGTTCCTGCTCGTGATAGGTGCGGATTTCCTGGCCGTTCCGGTAATTGGCAATCATGTCAGAATAAAAGTTGAATTCCTTGTCAATTTTTAAAAAGGCGTCATTGTACTGAAAGTACTTTTTGGTGCTGATTGAATTCAGTACCGCGACGATTCCGGCGCCGGCGGCGATGACCACCAGCACACAGATGGCAAGCCACGGCGTCTCAATAAAGGAATCGCCTGTTTTTTTAAAGATAGCGCCAAAAAATTCCCACAGCATCATGATGGCTATCAGCAGGGTGATCGTCCCCATGATCAGGGATTGGAGGGAATATTGGAGCCGCCAGGAGGAGATGCCGTGCTGTTTCCGATCGTCGTCGTACCGCCGTATCTTTGCATAGATCTCCGGGCTTTCAAGCAGCGCATAATTCATGGTAAAAACCTTCTCATTAATGCGCGCCATCTCTCCACGGCTGAGCGTGTAGCGCCGAATTTGATACTGATAGCCCACAGCATTCCGCACAAAATACAGCAGGCAGTTGAGCAGAAGCGCCGCTATCACCAGCGGAGCCGTCTGTGCGGCGCCGCCGCCGTTTGCAAGCACGTCGATAATTGCCGCCGTGAAATAGACATTGACAAACGGGGAAACCGAGGAAGTGATTGCATGGATGGTCATAAAAGTAAAGATGTGTGGGGAGATGCGCCGGGCATCGCGTATTGAGCGCATAACAAGCGAAGGCGCACGCCCTTTCCGGCATTTTTCGCTTTTCACTGTCTCAGGCATTTGTGTTCACCCCCAGTCTGTAGTAATAGCTCTGAATGTCGAACATGTGGCGGTATTTTCCGTTTTTCTCCATCAGCTCCCTGTGCGTACCCTCCTCAGCAATTTTACCATCTGCAATAAGCAGAATCCGATCGCAGAAGCGCGTGGAGGAAAGCCGGTGGGAGATGAAAAACGATGTTTTCTCCTGTGAGAGTTCATGATATTTCAGGTACATCTCGTTCTCCGCAATGGGGTCGAGCGCCGCTGTCGGCTCATCGAGGATCAAAATAGGGGCATCCTTATACATTGCCCGGGCCAGCAGCAGCTTTTGCTGCTCACCGCCGGAAAAATCTACCGCATCGTCATTGAGCTGCTTGTTCATCAGGGTATCCGTTCCCTTTGGCAGCCGCATAATGCGGTCATAAACTCCGGCGATTCGGAGCGCGTGCTCCACCTTCTGGGGATCTGCCTTCTCCTTCGGGCAGACGGCAATATTTTCCGTGATGCTCAGCGGTAAAAAGTTGTAGTCCTGAAATACCGCGGAAAACAGGTCAAAATAACGATCAGGATCAAATTCAGCCGTATTGATTCCATTAATTAAAATCTGCCCGGATGTCGGCCGGTAGAAGCCGCACAGCAGTTTAATGACCGTTGTCTTCCCTGCGCCGTTCTCGCCGACAATTGCGATCTTCTCCCCTTTTCCCACGTAGAAGCTCATATCCTTGATGGTGGGCACCTGTGCGCCGTGGTACTGGAATGTCACATGGCGGAATTCAACCTCACACGGGAATGCGTTCGCTGTCGGAATCGGCACCGAATTCTGCTGTATCCCCCTGCGTTCCGGGATCTCAATAAATTCACGGAACCGATCACACTCAACGCAAATGCGGCGCAGATCGTTGACCGTATAGGAGACGTTCAGCACCCAGCTCGAAAACCCGTTGATAATGCCAAAATAGAAGATGAAGTCTGAAACCGAAATAGCCCCATTGAGCACACAGTAAATCAGATAGACATAGGCGACCAGATCCCGGGCCAGGGACATCAGGGCCCGACCTGCCGATACATAAATCGCCGTATGTCCCACCTTCCCGAGCAGCCTGACATAGGCCGCCAGACACTCGGCCATGGACCGGATGAACCAGTCCCCGGCGCCATAGATGCGCACATCTTTTCCGGCAGGGATATTGTTGGCCAGCCGGTAAAAATAGTTCAGGCGTTGATAAAACGGCGCCAGCTTATCAGTGGCGGCGTAGTCCTCCTGTGTTAATTTCAGACTCAAAAGATAGTCAAAGATGCAGGTGGCAAGGATGATGACCAATGTCCACATTTTCAGTGCGGAGAGGAGCCCCAGAAAGGAACAGATCCCCACAATCCCCGTTAACAGCTGTGTAATACAGAAAAAGAAATACGTACATGGTCCGTTGTTCGCTCCGGCAAATACGAAGTCTTTACCGCGTTCAAATTTCAGGCGGTTCTCCTCATTTTCGATATTTCCGTAGTCCGTATACAGGAGCTTATCAAAAACAAGCATGCGATAGCGCATCTTGATCTCCATGGTGTCCGCCTCAATCAGATTGCTCAGGAACGGGCTGATCCAGGTGAGCAGAGCAACCAGAAACGAGACCAGACAGACCATCAGGATCATCTCTGAAACAGGTGCGTGCTCCGTGATATAGTCGATCAGCAATTTGGGGACCAGAGCAGTAATCGCCGGCAGCGCGACCGATGCGGGAATGGTGAGCAAAACCCAGATCATGCTCCTCTTATTCCACTTCCACCAGTGTTCAATCATGTATCTGAAGTTATCCCAAAGACTGTGAACAGTCTTTTTCTGAAGTTCTTTTTCCTTTTTCACGCACTATCATCTCTCTTTTGCGGTTTCTACAGATAAAGACGGCTTTTTTTCCGCTTTGTCTGCAAATTAAAAATTTTTTTGGTGTTAAAATTTGCGGCTATATTTTAGTCACACATTGTCAGAAATATCACAGAAAACGTTTTCAGTATAACACGCGCTGTCAAATATTGCAATAAAATCATCAAAAAAAAAAAAAA
>DVHG01000018.1 GCA_018712345.1 Candidatus Onthovicinus excrementipullorum
AGAAGATTGGATACTTGGCCGCGCCGCGCGTAAAATCGAGCTTTTCGATATTGTCAAGCGGGAGCGTCGTCACCTCATAGTCCATCACGGTCTGCAAATTCAGGTTCACGGCGCTGATTCCCTTGCGGTCCGTAAGGTGCTCACCGTAGTTGACGCGCCCCATCGCTTCCACCAGAATCCCGAGCTCCGTCTCCTCGTTTTTCAGGTTCAGGAGCAGACCGTCCTTTTTCATAATCCGTTTGATCAGGCCGTCCGGCTTCATGACGTCAAACGTCTTTTTCAGTTCACCGTCCACATACACATAGGCGCGGTCGTGCAGGTCACGCAGCATCATGGAGCACATACCATACGCGCCATGTACCGTGGTCTTATAGTAGATGAGGCCGAAATTCTGCCCGTAGTACTCCATGCTCTCCGGCATGGGGGAATAGTGCTGCTCGCCAATTAAATCCATATTCTCAAACAGGCCCGTCTTCTCCGTCAGCTCTACCTTGCCGATGGACTGAAGCTTCGGCGCGGGCGGCAGTTCCCCGAGCGGGAGGCCCTGCTTTTCGTGCATCAGTCTGCGCACCGCGTGATAGGCCGGCGTATAGTCCCCGTACTCATTCAGCAGCGCGCAGTAGTCGTAACTGGTGATGGTGGGGCTGTAGCGCAGATAGTGGTTGGCGCCCGCCGTGAAGCCGAAGTTTGTCCCGCCGTGGAACATATAAAAGTTAAAGCCCGCGTGCTGAGCAAAGAAATCGTTCATTTCCTTGAGGACCGCTTTATAGCCGCGGGTGTGGTGCTTACCGCCCCAGTGGTCGAACCAGCCGCACCAGAACTCCATGCATACCCTGGGCATGTGCTCCTGAACGCCCTTGAGCGCATTGAACGCCGTCGCCGCGCGGCTGCCGAAGTTGAGCGTCTTGTACACGCCGTCAATCCCGCCGCCCGCGATCATGCTCTTCTGCGTGCCGTCCGCTGTGAAGAGCAGCACCTCTGCCCCGTTTTCAAGCATGATCTCGCGGATGCGGTTTAAGTACTTCTTATCGTTGCCGTAGCTGCCATACTCGTTCTCCACCTGCATGGCGATGATGTTCCCGCCCTGCGTGATCTGAAGCGGCGCAAGGCGCCTGAACAGCTCCGCGTAAAAGTCGGAGACGTGCTGCAAAAACACCGGGTCATTGCAGCGCAGGCGCATGTTTTTATCCTTTAAGAGCCACGCCGGCAGGCCGCCGAAGTCCCATTCCGCGCAGATGTACGGGCCCGGACGGATAATCACATACAGCCCCAGCTCCTGCGCCGTTTTGATATAGCGCTCAATATCCAGCCGCCCGGTGAAGTCAAACTCCCCTTTCTTCGGCTCGTGCAGGTTCCAGCAGACGTATGTCTCCACGGTGTTAAAGCCCGCGGCTTTCAGCTTTTCCAGCCGGTCGCGCCAGTACTCCGGCAGTACACGGAAGTAGTGGATCGCACCGGAATAGATCTGGAACGGCTTGCCGTTGAGCATGAACTTTTCATTTTGGATCGTCAGCATAATGGATTGGCAATTCCTTTCTTTCGTCTTTGTCTTTATTTGTCTAACGCATATTTCCCAGTAGAAATCTCTTTCCTGTTTTTATATGCGCCGTGTGTGAAATCGGGGATCTCCACAGGAGCCCCGCCGGCCATGACGGATTGCTCCGAGAGGGCGGTGATGCACATCCATGCCGCGGCGTCATACACGTCAATGGCCGGGTAACTCTCCCCGCGGGCGGCGCTGAGCATGGCGCGCAGAATCAGGTAATCCATCCCGCCGTGCCCGCTCGCAAGCATCCCAGCGGAGGGAGAGCGCCAGAGATCACTGTCAAATTCAGCGCCGTAGTGATCGGCATTCTTCCACAGTGCGGAGGGATTCAGGTCGATTTCCGCCATATCCTCCCGGTGATCTTTCTCCAGGAAGATATAATCCCCGTCCTCCTGATACATCCCCTTCGTCCCGCGGACGGTAAAGCTCCGGCTGTACACACGCGGCAAAGTGGTGTCCAGCGTCAGGGAGATGGTCTCTCCGTTCTCACAGGTGATCAGCGTGGTGACGATGTCCCCCTGACGGAATCCGGTGGCAAGCAGCTGGGCATCATCCGGCTTCTGATCGCGGATGTACTGCGCCATGCCGCGCGCCTTGCTCGCCACGGAGACAAGGCGCAGCATCCTGTTGCCGCGGTTGATCCCTAAAATCTTGGCAATGGGGCCCAAATCGTGCGTGGGGTAGTTCTCACAGTTATGGTGGATATAGTGCGGCAGGCGGTAATGCCTGTTTTCCGTGCCGAATGCGATCTCATGCCGCAGGTCGTGGCGGTATGCGCCGTCGCAGTGGACGATCTCGCCGAACTCCCCGGCCCGCGCCATATTCAGGCACATGAGCTCCCGCCGGCCATAACAGCAGTTCTCCAGGAAAAACAGGGGGGTCCCTGTCTCCTCATGCGTCCGAACCAGATCAAAGCACTCCGCCAAATCATAGGTCCCGCCGACCTCCATGGCAGTAAAGATCCCGCGCCGCATTGACTCCACGGCGATCCGGACATGGCACTGCCACGCCGTAGAAATGACCACCGCGTCCACCTGCTCCCGGTTGAGCACCTCATGATAATCCGTGGACTGTGCGGGCGTGTCCCCGCCGGCCTCCTCCACCATATGGGCCGCGTGCTCAATCCGGTCGCCGTACACATCGCAGAGCGCTGTAACCTGAACATCCTCCATGCGGAGCAGGACCTCCAACAGCTGCTTGCCGCGTTCCCCAAGGCCGATGACGGCCACTCTTGTCTTTTGACTCATTGCTTTTCCTCCGTAGGCCGCAGCACATACCACTGATAGGACATGGCCGGCAAAGTAATTTTAAATTTGACATTCCCGTTGGAATCAATGGGATAGACGACGGGTTTCTCATCCCGCTCGGAGATAACGATTGAACGCCCGCTGTCCGAGGCCGCTGACGGGTTTGGAATCTCCCGATCCACGACCGGTGTATCCGTAATATACGTCCGCGCGGAGCCGTCGCGCGCCCGGATGACGAGCGGCGCGATCTCCTCGCCGTACAGCGGATAGGTGACATCACTGTTTTTGGTATTTTCAAAGGGAGGCGGCGGAGCTTCCAGCCCGGTCAGGCCCGTGTAATAGACGGGCAGCAGGAGCTCCTGCGTCTGCTCAGAATCGGTCTGGTTGAAAAACATGACAAAGCCGCGCTCCCCGCCGTGCGGAAGCTGGTTCATGATCGCGTCGATCCCCGTGGTACGCGACGGATTCTGCGTATCAATACGCGGCGGCAGGAAGTGGACCGTGATGCCGTTGAGCACTTCACGGTAGCGTTTAAAAATGCGGATCCACTTTTGCAGGATCTGCTTGCCCGCCTCAGAATCATACACCTTTTTACCGCGGATCGTGGGCCAGACGCCGCTCGCCGTAATTTGTGCCATCGCCCAGTCAAACTCAAAGGCGTTGCGATCCGTCGGGCAGAACATGGCGCCCTTTCCGCCGCCGTGGTAGACGTTCAGCGGAAGGAAGCCCCAGCCCTGCGACGGATTTTTGGAGAAAGTTCCCTTATAATAATAGATCCGGGAGGTCACGAGCTGCTCAGCCCGTTTTTCAGAAAAGGCAATTTCCTCATAGCCGACACCCGTCCGGTTAGTCCCGTTCAAAAAGTGCCAGTCCGGCGCGTTGATATACACACCGCGCGATTTGATCTCCTGATACCAGTCGTGAACGGACATTTTCCACTGCCTGTACTGGGAGTCCGTAAAGTCATCGTGGAGGTGCGTCTTCCCGCCGGAGCAGGTCATCATCCCATAGGGGCCGTCGATCTCTACAGCGTCCGCGCCCGTGCGGTCAATAAAGTTCAGGACATCGGCCATATACTTCTGCGACCACTCGGTGGCAAGGCAGCGGCAGATATGACTGCCATCGTGATTGAGCGCCTCATCTCCCCGGACGGGGCGGTAATTTTTTACATAGGCCAGCGTGTACGCGCCCATGCGCAGCCCTTTGGAATGGCCGTAATCATAGGCGGCGCGGATGCGGTTGAGATACCGCTCGCTATGGCTCTCCATATTGACCCCGGAGCCGAAGGACTGGAGAATCATCTCCAGCCCCAACTCCGCGCACTGGTCCACGGCATGCCGGATCGTCCGGGGGGAATTGGAAATCAGATGGAAAAACAGGACGTTATCCGTGCACCACGGCGCGATCCGGCGGTACATCTCCTTAACCTCAATCAGCCGCTGCTCATAGTAATCCGTCTCAAAGAGCAGTTCAAAAGCTGTGATGGAGTGCACCGTCTCCCCCGGGGCCAGCTTCACATTCATCCGCTGGGCGGGAGCCACCTCCAGCACACCGTGACGGCAGCGGGCATAATGCCTGGCATAGGTATCAAAATCGAGCCCGATAAAATCCGTGGTGGAGTCGTAGTCGCTGTCCACAAAGAGGGTGTCCGGGAACTCCCCGACCTTTAAGACCTCCGTACAGATATTGTCAATGGTAATCGTCTCCGCCCCGCAATTCTCTACGGAAACCCGCTTCATCAGGACGGGCATATTGTCATAGATCTCATACCGGACAACGACTTGAATCGCCGGATGATCCATCCGGTAGGTCAGCTCCACCGCCCTGCCCGGCGGCGGATAATCCCCTTTTGCGGTCATGGTACCCGACCGCTTGAAGGGCACCCGTTCCAGACACGGAACCATCCGGCACGACTCCAGAGCCATCTGCGATGTGCCGCAGCATTTGCCCCCGGCATAAACTTCAAAATCCGTGCAGGGCTCCGCGACCAGCTCGTTATCTTTTGTGATGCTTTTCAATGAGACGGTCCGGCAGCCTGTTTTCTCAATCGTCCGGCTGATCAGCCCGTTGCTGAGGAAAAGCTGCTGCTCAGTCTCCTCCACGGCAGCCCGACACGTATTGGCGCCCAACACCCAGTGACTCATGATGTCTCCTCCTAAATTGCTTCTATTTTAAAAGAGTAGGAATACGTCTCCCGATTATGCAAGATCTTTTTATACCGTTCGGCCGTATCGGGCCCGCAGCTGGCACTGCCGATACCGCGCATGAATCCGTTGATGTGGAGCACCGTGTGATCCTGATGGGTCACATCCTCCCGGTGCCCGGCCCGGCGCAGCTGCGTTTCGTCAATATCCACAGCTTTAAAGTTCAGCGGCTGTTCCAGCGCGGTGATGCGCAGCCCCGCACCGCTGTCATCCGTGACCTCCGCCCAGCGGACACCGCTCCTGTTTCCCGATTCCTGCGGCTTAATATAGGGGACGGCCATGGCGGACGCGTCCGTCTCGTAGATGCCCATTACATCCTGCGCATGGAAATCGGAATAGCTCTCCGTCTCCCCCATGCCGTAATACCGCACCCGGTGATATCGGCCGTCCAGCTCCAGCGTCAGGCCGATTTGCAGCATATCCAGCGGCCTGCGGCACAGGGAAGTCAGGCTGAACGTGACGTATATCTCCCGCTCCGAGACCGCCCGGTGCAGGATCTCCGCCCGGAACCGCCTTTTTCCCCCTGAGCGCAGATAAAAGGAGGTCTTTACCGTGTTTAAATAGTCATCCCATACCATGGTCTGGCGCCCGGGACGCAGCCGGTCGATCCCCTGCTTTTTCAGAGAGACCACGGCATAGACGTGATTATCGATGACGGCCTGATAGAGCATCGGCATCAGTCCGGAACTTCCGGCGGCCAACAGCTGCTTCCCCAGCCGGTCCGCCATGCCCGTCAGTGTTCCGCGGCCGTCCCATGTGATGCGGCATGTCCCATTCTCCAGGCGGGGCGCCTTTTTCCCACCGCCCCAGGTGAGCGGAACACGATTGGGGGCGGCGGACGGAAAGTCCTCATTCAGGGTAATCTGCTCCTGCGCAATCACGCGGCCGCTCTTGGGGATGCTGTACTCCAAAATCAGGAAGACATCATCTTCCGCTGCAAGCGACAGATCAGCCGGAACCCGTACATACCCTCCCGGCGGAATTTCAGTATCGAGGCTCCCCTGAGCGCACTGCTCCCCGTTGCGGAGCAGATGCCAGGAGATCCGAATCACCCCGCCGGAGACAAAGCAGTTGCGGTTGCACACCGTCACAGCTCCATCTTTCAGAGAGGCGTGCAGCGGACTGTACACATTTTTCATGCACAGGGCGCTTGGGGATGGCGTACGGTCCGGGAAAAACAGGCCGTCACAGCAAAAGTTGCCGTTATTGAGCCGGTCGCCGTGATCTCCGCCATAAGTATAGCGATATTTGGCATCGGGGTCAAAGTGGGCATGGTCCGCCCACTCCCAGATGCAGCCGCCGAGGAAGCGCTCGTCGCTGTAAATGACATCCCAGTATTCATCCAGCGCGCCGGGACCGACACCCATGCTGTGCGCGTATTCGCACAGGAAGAAGGGGGCGTCGTAATTGCGCGGATCCTTCCACTCCCCGCGGCTGAGCGCGCGCATCTCCTCAGGCGGAGTATAAAAGTGTGCCAGAATATCATACCGAACCCGCTCACTGCGGCAGGCCGGTTCGTAATGCACCGGGATCGATGTTTTTGATTTTAAATACGCATAGCAGGCGTCAAAATTGCGAATGCCGCCCGCCTCGTTACCCATGGACCACATGACCACGGACACATGATTTTTATCGCGCTCATAGAGCGCCTGTACGCGGTCCATATAGTGGGACTCCCACTTGGGATCATCACTGATGAGATCAATGTTTTTCACAAAGCAGCCGTGCGTTTCAATATCCGCCTCATCCACGACATAGATCCCGTACAGGTCACACATCGTCATCAGGATCGGGTCCGGCGGATAATGGGAGGTCCGCACGCAGTTGACATTGTATTCTTTCATCAGCTCAACATCCAGCCGCAGGTCCTCGGCTGTCATCGCGTACCCCCGCACAGGATGCGTATCATGGTGATTGACGCCTTTGAGCTTGATTGTTTTACCGTTGAACAGGTAGCGGCATCCATCCAGTTCAATCGTCCGGAAACCCACCTGATGGCGGATACACTCCAAAGTGCGGTCCCCATCCTGCAGTGTGAGGATCAAATCGTAGCAGACCGGCCGTTCGGCGCTCCACTCCTGAACGTGGAGATCGCGCCAGCGGATGAGCTTCCCTGCGGGCGCCATGGTGTCGGCAATCATTTCCCCCGCCAAAAGCAGCTGAGCACGTAAGGTCTCTTTTCCGCTGCCGCGGATCTCAGTTGTCAGCTCTGCCCGATATCCATCCACCTCCTTCTGGGTGGCGAAATGAAAATCAAAAATATAGCTTGGCGGCAGTTCACTGATGTATACATCCCGGAAAATTCCATTTTCGCGGAACATGTCCTGACACTCCAGATAAGTGCCGGTAGACCATTTATAGACCACTGCGAGCAGCTCATTCTCCCCATCCGAAAGGCAGGAGGTTATATCAAACTCATGGCTGTTATGGCTCCCCTCGCTGTATCCGATAAATCTGCCGTTGAGATAGAGGTCAAGCGAGGCCGCCACGCCCAAAAAAGTGATTATATAATGATATGCTTCCTTTTTGCACAGCCGGAACTTTTTACGGTATACGCCGACGGGGCAGTTTTTAGGCGTTTTGGGCGGATTGCACCGAAAAGGATACATGGAGTTGAGGTAGTTGATCTGATCATAGCCCGTCTTCTGCCAGGTGGACGGCACATGGACGGAATCGAACGCCATCTTATCCGTATCAAGCGTCTTTTTTAACCGGGACGCCGATTTAAAATAGGCAAAATCCCATTCGCCCGACAGCATCAGCACAGCATCACTCTCATACCGCTCGCGCAGTCGGTCAGAAGTCCGAAGCATCTCCGCTGTACGGAACGGGATAAAATAGCTGCGATGCTCCAGACGGTTTGCGGAAAACATATGGAAATCCCGGTAATGGCTTTTGTCAATAGAATAGCGCATGGCAATACCCCCACACCGATTTTAACATTGAAATTCCAGGAATACAACCTCATCGTCGCGTAAAGTGATGTCAACTGCACGCTGTCCCTTCACATTCCCGACATCCAGATGCCGGACCTCCGGCTGGGAATCGCGTTTGAGCTGCTCCAATTCACGCGCGGAAAGCTGTGACGGGCACCCCATCTCCCGCCAAATGGCAGCGGGATCACCACTGGACCTACCGATCCGCTCCAGCCGGACCGACGAAAAATGCGGAGCATTTTCCAGCTTTAAACGTACTTGATAGGTCTGTTCCTCCGCCTGAAAGCTCTGCGCGTAAAGCATCACTGCCAAGCCGCCGTCGTCTGCCCGGAAGGCCGCAATCCCCACGTCGTCCGATATGGTATCCGGCAAGCAGTATCGCACATCCGGCAGACGCGCGAGCATACGGAACGCCCAAAATGACGGCTTTTTGATCCCATCCACCGTCAGCAGTCCAAAGCCCCCGCAGAACGGGTCCGTAAAGAAAAACAGTTCCTCAAAGATATCGGAAAAGGTCCAGTAGCTGGAACCGTCCACGATCCCCTGATGATCCAAAACAGTCTTTACTAAAAAGGCGGCACACCGGGGCGTGTCGTGAACGGCCGCCACGCAGTTGGAGCTGATGCTCCACTCCGTATAATAAAGCGGAAGCCCGCCGGCCTCGCGCTTGGCCCGCTCCGCCTCCCGCGTCATATATCCCTTCAGCTCCGGCGTGAACGGCGCCGCATTATCAAAGACGGGCTGCAAAAGCGCGCGAAGGGAGCGGTCCTTGGGCTCTTTCCCCAGCTTTTTCAGCTGGCGGACACGCTCCCGATTGATCTCGTGCCCAAGCGCGTCCGTGGGATACTGGTGCGTGGAGACAAAATCGACTGGCACATCCTCCCGCCGGCAAAAATCCAAAAACTCCGGAATGTGCCCGCTTTTCGTCGTGGCGGGGCCGCCAACCGTCAGCTGGGAATCAACTGATTTGAGCGCGCGAACCGTGGCGGCGTAAAGCCGGTAATAATCGCTCATGCTCCCTTTAAAGAAGCAGGGCAGATCCGGCTCATTCCAGACCTCAAAGAACCAGCTGCGCACCTCTTCCCGTCCATAGCGATTGATCAAAAAGCGCGCAAAAGCCGTGATGAAATTCTGCCATTCCGCCATCTTTTTGGGAAGGGTCACATTCCCCCGGTAGTGAAATACCGTCTTGCGCCCGGAGGCGAGTGCAGCCGGCATAAAGCTCAGCTCCACAAAGGGGCGCACGCCGATGTCCAGCAGATGGTCATAAACCCGGCCAATCTGGTAAAAATCATATAATTTAGTCCGGCTTGCCTGTGGGGCGGGCAAATGATCACGCAGACGGATGCACACATTCATATCGTCGTTAAAAATTCCGTGAAACCGCACGCGCTGGATGCCCAGCTCATCATGCACGGTTTTCAGCTGCTCCAGATAGTCTGCTCGCTGCGCCAGTGCGGCATGTCCGCTGCCGATGCAGAACTGCCAGTGCTTTGTCACCTGCCGCGTCTCCCCATGGCAGTCAATCCGAAAGGCATACTCCTTCACGCATCTCACCTACCCGTGCCGTTATCCAAATATAGGATGATCGACGATCTCAATCACCGGCTTTTTGCACTTTTCAAGCTCTAAAACGACCACTTCATTTTTCTCCCTCAGCCATACGCCGGGCAGATACAGCGCCCGCTGCGGCCCGACATCCCAGTAGCGGCCGAGATTGATCCCGTTGACAAAGACATATCCCTTCGTCAAATTGGTGATTTTGATAAAGCAGTCCGCCCTGGATGAGGCCGAAAATGATCCCTTTAAATACACCGGGCCCATGGTCTCGCCGGCGGTGAAGTCGATGGAATCGATACGCTCCGCGGCGATCGTGTAAACATCAAAATCGTACACGTACTGCTCTCCGATCCGGACTGCAGCAAGCCCCTTGCGGTCCGCCAGACGCTTATCAAAATTGATGCGCCCCATCCCCTCTACCAGAATATCGACCTCCACCTTTCCACGGAAGGCCGGGATCGGGAACGTAAAGCTCTCCGAGGGCTGAACACCGTTTTTGATCTGCCTGCGGGTCAACGGCCGGGAGCGGTCATACCGGCCGACGAACTGATGATTGACAAAGACCCACGCGGCGTCGTGCACCCCGTCTGCCGAGATCGACGTATCCGGGTAATCCCCCTCGATCTCCGTATGGTATAGGATCAGGCCGTAGGACTGGCTGTAATACTCCATGTAGTGCGCGATATGATCGGTATGGTGCTCGGACAGGGCCTCCATGTTCCGGAACAGGGAGGTGCGCTGCGTCAGTTCCACCCGGCCCAGCGCCTGCGTCTGCGGGCGGGGCGGAAGCTCCGGCGGCACAATGCCCTGCTTCTTGCACAGTGCGTCACGCATGACATAATACTTGGCCGTGTAATCCCCATACTCGTTGAGCGGGGCGTCGTAATCGTAGCTAGTAGTGGTGGGCTGGTAATATTTCGCGTAGTTGGCCCCCGCCATATAGCCGAAATTCGTCCCGCCGTGGAACATGTAGAAATTGAAGTTGGCATCCTCGCGGAAGAACTGCTCCAGAATACGCCGGAATGTTTTTTTAGACCATGCGTCTGCGGAATGGTGGTGGCGCTCCCGGAAATGGTCAAACCAGCCGCACCACATCTCCCCGCACATGAGCGGCTTATCCGGCTGCAATTCCTTTAAATCGTAAAAATTGTTCTCCGGATAACCGCCGAAATTTACAACCTTCATCTCGCCGTCCAGACCTCCGCCGGAGAGATGGTACCGGCTCTCACCGTCGGAGGTGAAGAGCAGTACATCGATTCCATTTTTACGCAGCAGATCGCGCACAAAGCCCAAGTACTTTTTATCCCGCCCGTAGCTGCCGTATTCATTCTCAATCTGCACGGCCAGGATTGGACCGCCGCGCGTGATCTGCAGCTGAGCCAGCTTGGGGATCAGCACGTCAAAATACTTCTGGACATACGTGATATACGGCTCATCATAACAGCGCAGCCGGATCTGTTCATGGCGCAGCAGCCATGCCGGCAGCCCACCAAAGTCCCACTCCGCGCAGATATACGGGCCGGGTCGGACGATCACATACAGCCCCACTTCCTGCGCCGTTTGGATAAAGCGGACAACATCTGCCTGATCCTCGAAGCACCAGCGGTCCTCCTCAGGCTGGTGCACGTTCCACGCCACATAGGTCTCCACCGTGTTGAAACCGGCGGCCTTCAGCTTGAGGAGGCGGTCGCGCCAGTATTCATGCGGCACCCGAAAATAGTGGATGGCGCCGGAGTAGATGTTGAACTTTTTACCGTCCAGATAAAAATCTCTTCCGCGGATTTCAAGCATATCACATACCCCTTTTTAAAACTACCGTTTTTGTTCCATGCGCCTGTACGCGAACCGTCTGGAACCGGCACATGCACGGCTCCCGGAGCGGCATCGCGCGGTCGCTGTCATTCTCAACAAAAAGCCGGTACTCCGCATCCTGTGCGGTGGGATTGTTCAGCGCCAGCACCAGTTCACTGTCCGTTTTGCTCTGGACAGAGCACTCGATATGATCCATTGCAAAGCAGAAACCCGTATCCGGCTGGACATAGACGGCCGGGATTTCCAGATAGGTCAGCATTGTGGAAACCTCGCACCAGCAGGAGCCAATTGGGACCTCGCCGACGTTATTCGTACCATCCCAATCGGAAAGATTGACGCGCTCGTTGATACGGCCCACCGGGTTATAAATTGCATGGTACAGCGGGGACAGCAGCTTTTTCAGCCCCTTACTTTTAGAGGAAAGGACGGCCAGCGCCTTGACATACCACCTGATTGCCAGCTTGTGCAGATGGGTGCGCCTGTTATGCCAAACATAGCTTGCATACATGGGTTTTTCAGGGGTGCTCACATACTGGGTGATATTGTGCGCGATATCCCGAAGCAGTTCCAGATAGGCCACATTCCCCGTCGCACGGTAGAGATGCAGCAGCGACTCCCCCGACATGGTGCAGATGCCCGGGGCCGCATGCTTGTTCTGCACGCTCGCCCAGACTGCGCCCGTGGTCGCGGTTCCGCGCTGAAAAAACTGGGTATCACGCTGATAGGCGTAATCATAGCCGACACACCAGCTCGCGCAGAGGGAAGCGGTGTCCTGTGCATATTCCAGCCACTCCCCCCGGCCGGTGTACCGGTAGAGGACGACGAAGCTTTCCAAAAGAGCAAAGGCCGACTCGCTGTCCGGGCATGACAGAATCTCTCCCGGCCCGCCGGTGGAAAACCCCTTTGCAATATAATTATGATAGTATTCCCCAGAGATTTTTTCCGCCGTTTGGAGGTAATCTGACTGATCAAAGAGATCCGCGCAAAGCGCAAGACCGGCACCGACCAGCCCGCCGCTGGCCGAACCGCCGACATGCGGCTCAAGCTGTTCCAAATCGATAAACTGTCCGATTTCCCCGTTCTTTTCATAGAACAGGACAAAGGCATCCGCCAGCCGTTTTAATCCATTCCACCAGCTTTCGGGGATCGGCTCCCCCTTCCCCCGCATCACCAGCAGCAGCTTTGCGATATAATAAAGGGCATCCGTGTTTTTCCGGCTCATGACAATCTGCTTGTTTTCCGGTTCGGGGTCGTCCCCGTACGCCTTCCCATCACAGAAAATCCCATACAAAAAGCCGCTTGGATGCTGTAGTTCCCGGAATACAAAGTCAAGCGTTTGGCGGCTTTTTTCCCTTGTCTCTTCACAGCCGATCAGGAGACCCGGCAGGGTATTGATCGCCCCGCCTACCCATCCCGTCTGCCACTGGCGGAAAATGCCCGATGCCGCCTCGGAGGAGGTGTAGAATCCGAAATCGGCCTGCCAGTTGCGGCGGTTGTACTTTTCCTCGATCAGCCCGAACGCATAGTTCCAGGTCACCTCGTTCGGGTGACTTTGAGGCAGTGCGGCAGCGTGACGGTATTGGAAAAAACAATTGAGAAATTCGCAGACACTATTGCACACAAAGCGGTATTCCGTATAGGTGAAAGTGACGCAGTCGCCCGCGCGGAGCACCGCTCCCCGGTCATCAGATTGCACCTGGGTTGTACACATTGAATATTTATTTGGTGTACGGACACAGGGCGCGGACAGCGTGAGGTGCATCGCTTGTGAGGCGGCATTCTCCTGAAGGGTCAGGCCAAAATTTCCAACTTCACTGCGCTGCTCAAAGAACAGGAGGTATCCCACGGACTGTTCGGCCGAATAATAGCCGGCGCACGGGATGGAGAGATCCCCCACATTGAGCTGAACGCGCCCGCCGCCCTCCTCCTCCAATCTGGGCACATCGGAGATAACCGTCTGCCCCCGGTAGCGCTGTGCCTCCTCCTTTGTCAGCATGGGGGGATACGGCCTGTGGATACTTTTAAAGCGATTCCCGTTATAGAGTGCCGCAGGTGCAAAGACATAATTTTTTGCCGACCAGTTTTTGAAATTAAAATGAAGCCCCAGACTGGAACGGTCCGGTAAATTTTTGCGTATCTGGAATGTGCATACATTCCGGGTCAGGCCGCCCCCCTGCGTATGGCGCTGCCAGGTAAACTCCATCTCCGGCACTGCATCATGCGGCACCATTGGGTGGACACTTTCGGAAACTTTATGGCCGTGATGATACCGCGAAATGGAAAAGCAATATTCAATATCTCTGATCTGATTCTCCTCCACCGTGCACGATCTCCTTTCAGGGATTAGGCTCAAACAGATTCCCGGGATATCAGTGCCCCACATTCTGTTCCGTCGCGCCCTGCTCTTTGGCGGTCTCGGCAGCCTGCGCTTCCACATACAGCCTATTGAGCTCCTCCGCCTCCTGACGGGCTTTTTCCTCACGGAAGGCCTTCAGCTTACCGGCCTGTGCCTTTTCATCAAACTTGTAGAAGAACATCGGGATGGACTGGAGCAGCAGGCCGATCGCACCGAACGCAGTGAGCAGGAAGAAGATCACATTCAGCAGAAGGGTATAATCGATTCCGCCATGCACCACGGACTGAGTTGTGCTCTGGATGAGCGGCTGCGCCAAATTGTTCGTGAGGGCGGTCATCGTTTTAACATCATAACCGAAGGCGTCAACAACCTGAAGCATCAATGCATTCAGGACGGCAACAGAAATCTGGCTGACCATACTCTGGAACGAGAAAACAGTCCCCTCCAGCCGGCGGCCGGTGCGCATCTCAATATCCTCAATGACGTCGGAGAACATGGCCACGGTCAGGACGGTCATGATACCTACCGGGAAGTTTGTGAAGAAGCGCAGGATCATGTATGTAACAGCGCCAGCAAAGGTGTTGTACGGGACGATCCAGACGCCCACCACGAAGCAGATGATATCGGCGACAACGCCGACCAGCGAGACGCCGATCCACAGCGTCTTCTTATCCATCTTCTTAAGAAGCACCGGCACCAGTGCCATCGAAAGCATATAGGAAATTCCGCTGCCGATCTGCAGCAGAGGCGTGAGCAGGCCCTCACTCGTGAGGCCGAGCGAAATGCCGAAGGTACTGTTGATCCAGCTGTTTAAATCATCGATCGGGAGCACACCGATGCAGTTCCACTTGGCAAAATAAGGAAGGAACATGGAGCCGATATTGACGATGGAAGAAAAGAACATGGCGATGGTCAGAATGACAAACTTTTTATCCTTAAAGACAACTTTCAGTCCGTCAAAATACTTTTCTTTGCGGGGAGGAATGGTAATTTTCTCCTTAAACCCAAAGGCGGAGAAGAACATCGGGATCGCACCGAGCGTCGCAAAAATGAGCGCGGCCATAAAATAGCCGGTCTTCTGGTTCTCGCGGCCCCACAGACCCGCAACAGTAAAGAACAGGACAGAGGGCAGAACGGAACCGAGCGATCCGAGAATATTGCTCCAGGAAATCGCTTTTACACGCACCTTATCCTCCGGAAAAACGAGCGGCGCCAGGCCCTTATTGGGGATATCCAATGCCGTGTAGACCGTATAGTACAGCAGATAGGCAAAAATCGCATAGGCAAAATTGCCGTTCTGGCCAAAATCGACCGGCGCGAACAGCAGCGCAGTAGCCAGAATCATCGGGAAGGACATCCACAGGATCCAGGGTCGGCATTTACCAAAACGCGTACGCGTTTTATCGACCAGCATGCCCATGAGCGGATCATTGACCGCATCCCACACCTTGGTGACGGACACCAGAATACTCGTCATGGTCAGTGAGAGCCCCAGTACATCCGTAAAATACATGTTCAGCGCAGTACCCACGATTCCGTATATGGTGCTGATTCCAAACGGAAGCAGCGAATAAGCAATGATCTCTCTGGTCGTCTTGTTTTTCAAATTCTCACTCATCCGATTTGCTCTCCTTTTTAAAATATCCCTTTTCATCAATCACTTTGAAAAAACCGACGGTAATATCCTGAAGGTACTCGTCGGAAATAACGTATTCCGGCACGGCGTAACCGGGCAATCCACGAATCGCCTCTTCAAAAATTCGCGGAAAGTTGTTCTGACGCTGGGAATGATAAAAAATAATCTTCTGCGGATTGATGCAGATGATGACACTGCGTACAATCTTGGCGAGATAGGACGTGCCCATGATGTTTTTCCGAATATCCTGAATATACCCGACCTCACCCGCAAATCCGGAGTGCCCCTCTAAGACGCGGCCGTTCACCAGTTCGCCAACA
This sequence comes from Candidatus Onthovicinus excrementipullorum, assembly GCA_018712345.1. Taxonomy (GTDB): domain Bacteria; phylum Bacillota; class Clostridia; order Oscillospirales; family Acutalibacteraceae; genus Onthovicinus; species Onthovicinus excrementipullorum. Next base: position 15,618 of record DVHG01000018.1, read on the forward strand.
CCAATACCGTTATGGCCAAACTGTGCGGTGACAAGATTTGGAGTCGGCTCTCCCTCCGGACGGGCCTCCGCACCCAGGACGGTCAGCTTCATATCGTTTTGAACAACGACGTGGACGCCAAAGCGTTTTTCAAGTGCACCCTGAATATCAAAGCCCTGAAGTTCGGGGTTGTAGTACCAATCCACAACGCGGCCGCTCTTGATCACACACGGCAGGGAGAGGCAGATGGTACCCACTTCATACCTGACGGTGAAAGCATCAATCTCATCGCACAGGGTCTGATAATACAGCGGCATGGAAAATGTTTTTTGCGTCTCCTCTACGCAGCGTTTGTTAAAATCGTAAATTTTACAGATCAGATCGTTGTTATCCGTAATAACGATCAGATAATACTGATACTTGGCATTAATGAAAAACTGCTGCGCTTTCCGCCCGCCGGTAGAATCGGCAGCCTCGCCCGGGAGAATCATCCCGCATTTGACCCCCTCCTCCACGCACTTTTTGACGGTGGTCAAGCCAACATCCATTTTGGCCGTGATCTGCGACAGACTGCACATGCCCTTCTTTCGCATAACTTCCAGTAAATCTGAAAAATTCTTCGACCGTATGCTTTCAAGCGCCCTTTGATTTAACATTCATCTGCCCCCAATGCAAAAGCATAACATCGCATACTCCTGAAACAGTTTGATTTATTTCTCTCCTGCGGCGGTCTCCACGTAGCAGTACACCAAAGATCATTCTGCCAGATGGCGAAAAGTGCACCTTTACTGAAATAAAAATCACTAAATAATGTGTATTACCGCCCGCTGTCAGGATATTCCGGCCAAAATCCGTGCCGTTTGTCTCCTCGTGTCATCCCGTACTTCATACGTCCCATATCGTGCGCTGTATACTGCTGAATCATATCGTCCATGTAGTGTCGGCGGCGTGTTTTTTAAGCGTTGCCTTCAAATTTGCAGCCCATCCCTGAATGACAATATTCTTTTAGAAATGCAAAACTTTTAATCGACAATCGATTCACTTTTAAAGGGCAAAACAAGGCCTCGCATCTTTTAACACCGGGTGTCAAAAGAGATTATAATCTTTTGATTTTAAATCGTCAACCCCAAACGACAACTTTACGGCCAATCGTACAGTCCAAAATTATCAGCATATTTTTGTTAATCATGACAAAGCCGACACTCTGAAAGGGCTTTGGAAAAATAATATTTTTGAAGACCACATCAAAAAAGCCCTGAATTCCTTATTGAACAAAGAGATTCAAGGCTTTCTCTATCAAGTGGTTATAAAATATTTTAGTGATTTTGGCGGGAGATTTGAACCCTCGTTCCCCGCGCAAAAGTTGGTAGCGACAGGAACCGTCGTGAGGATGTTTACAACCGAGGAGGTGAGCCGAGCGTAACCTTTTGCGAAAGAGGAAGAGCAGCGGCATGAGTGCGCTCCGATTTTACAAAAAATCGGAGCAAGCGATATAAAGCTTGCTCCGACGTGTAAGGGTGATACAAAAAAGATTGGTTGTTTTTCTCAGAGGGAGATTGGTACGCTCACATACCTTCTCATCGCTCATTGACCTATTTTTGAGGAGTTGTTTGGCAAGAAATAATGTCTTGTATTATGAGAATAGCCTGTCTAAAATTAGGATATCAAAAAATATTTTTCATCCGAAATTTTTATTTTTTACTGGTTACAAGTAAAGCGGAAATTCAGACAACGCCTGATTTATCAGGGCTTCAAAAACAAAACAAGACCCGATTTCCGATAAAAAGGTTTGAAAAGCGGGTCTCATTCATTTTGAGGGCGATTTGAACTCTCACATATAGAAAAAGTTTATGAAAACCTACTCAAAAGCGGAGTGCATTCATCGCTTTGATTTAAAATATTTTATTCCATAGCCATACAATCAGGCCATGATTTATTGTGAAAGCTTCAATAATGATTATTGTAGCTACTAATAATATTCCCCATGCAATCGACCAACCAATCATGCCTCTCTTGGTGGATTGCTCGGTATTACGTAAAAGCTTATCATCATTGAATGCCTCTTTAAGCTCCGCTTCAGATAGCACATCTTGATAGTTCTTTTTGAGTTGAAAGTATCCCTGCTTAGTTTTTTTCAATTTGAAGCGAATTTCAAAAAAGCAAAGAATCATATAAACAAGTGAACCACAAACAAAAATCTCAATAAGGTAGATTGTATGTCGTGTAAATATTTCGTCCCATTTCTGCGTTCCCCCAATTTTTGTTAAAACCACTGTAAAGAGAAAACCAAATATAGCTATCAGATTTGTTTTAAATTTTTCTAGAATGGCTACTGCATAGTCGCCCACCTGTGTTACTACATTCTGAATGAACTTGGCAATATCACGTTTCGTATCAAGATATTGATTAACATTGTTTCGCAGGTATAAATTATAGTTAGTCTTGATTGCTTCAAATACTGCGTTATCAAGATTGAGTAATGCTGCAAATTTACAATGTAGACTTATAACGTTATGAGCTATTAACGCCTTATCAGTAGGGTTGCCATCAGTGTAAATCCACATGTAAATGTTTTGCCATTTTTCATCTTCTTGAATATCATCAACTGGCAATTCGTAACTTGCAATTCTTTGACCACTTATTTGTATATTAATCACTGTATCGTTGATTGATGCCGAAGTCGCAACATATGCTAACGAAAGGATGGTTGCTAGTTTGCCAAAGAGAGGCCTGAGACAGTCTCCAGATCTCATAACCCCCTCAATAATAAAATCATCTGGTATGATTTCAAAGGTGTTCATGTTATAAAAATATGCTGTGTCTCTACAAGCGTTCAATCGTTGATTTCTATCAATCTTTGGTTTAAATGTGGCATTTTCGCATGATTCAAATGCCATAGTTCTAGTCGAAAACGAAATATCATAATCATATACCTCAAACTTGAGACTCTTTTCTCCGCGTAACCGTTCAGAAAACCAATTCAAGACTTCAAGTATAGATCGTTGTATCAAATCCTCCGAAAATGAAGCAAAATTATAGATAGAAAATTTCCCATCAGAGACACTTTTATCAATTTGTATTTTTATATCAATGTTATCTTCTGGCGATAGGCATGAAATTAGGGCAGAAAAGTCAGGCTCTTGGGTTTGTTGATTTGTAACATACACTATATCTTCACTATCATTTTTAAATGTTAATGTTAAAGTATCTCTTGCCGGAACAAGTTCGCAAAGAGATCGGATAGATTCTATGCTCGGTAATGCCTGAAATTCAATAGTAAAGGAGGCCTCAGCGGTATTTAACCGTTCAGTGACGTTTATGTTATCAGATTGGAATACTCTACTAAATTCTGAAAACAGCTTCACAGTTTGCACCCCTTTCTATTCTTTCATTATATGCTACAGCAATTAGAAACGGAACTGACGATAGGTTTCGTCATTGTTTGTTCTCACCTTTATGTACCTAACACCATTTTCTTCAATCGACCGAATTGTCGAAGATAAATTAGGTATATCACGTGTAACTTTTAAATCAATTCCGTCGTTAATAGGATATACTCTTTTAATCCTAGCATTAATAGCGCTGTTAACTACGTTGAATTGGCTATCAAATTTCTTTTTTTCAGGTTGCTCAAGCAGTTTGATCCTAATAGATTGGATTTTTTCCGAAATGGTCCGAACCTCTTCAGGAGTAAGGTCGGTATCTACAGGCTGATAATTTTCCAATATAGAATTCACCATTAATGGATAATCAATATACTCATTATTTTTAAAATAGCCAATAAAGTGATTTCTGATTATTGTGTGGTCTGGTCTAGTGACGCCTCTGAATCCATGCCCTAATGTCGCATCAATCGCTCGAAACGCCCGTTGAGTATTTGATTCGTCGCTATTCATCTCATATAATTCCAGAAAGCCGTTACTCCAATACTGAGCTTTGGTATCAGAATAAATCTTTGCGTAAAATACATCGGCAGCAAGATTTGATAAATCGAACAAACACGATTTCCATATAGTCTTTTTATCTTTGGAAAAACCAGTTTTAAAAGTAAAGTCTGAATCATCTACCCACTCAGTATGTTCAACTTTAGCAAGTAGATATACATATCTTTCTTCGACCTCATCAAAAAGTAACGCCTGAATAAGACTACCTTTTTGCACTGTCGTATTTGTGCGATGAATTTGCCTTTGCGCCTCAGTTTCTTTTAATAAGAGACGATGGGCCATTATGTTCATTTTATCAAAAACAAAATCTTCATCATCTTGGTTAGCACATATGGCCAATACGCATCCGATTACTTCAGTTGCGTTTGAATGTGTTTTATATTCGCGTACAGATGCGTTGTTGCTGATATGATTTATTAATTCAGCAACATAAGCATCAAATGCTTCAGGAGTTTCTCGTGGGGCAACTTGTTGAGCTTCATAATCAATAATGCGAATAGACTTGTGGATAATAGTCATTTAGGATGCCCCCTATTCTAAATTTAATAAACTTTAAAAATAATCTAAAGTCAATTTATCTATTATTTTTATTATAACATCTTTTTCAACCAATTTCCACATCTTTCCTCATAAACAAATCACTCTGTCTCTACCTTTTTCTTCATCTTCTCCAGTGCCTCCAAATAAATCTGGCTGATTCTCGACTTGGACAATCTCATCTCTTTTGCCAAGGAACGCTGCGTGTCCCCTGCCAGCAAATATCGTGTCACAACTTTGCATTCCCAGTCTGTCAGTTCGGCGAGCAGAAAATTTACATACTCATCACTGATCCATCCGTCAATATTGTGGCTCAAGGCAACTGATTGAAGACGCGGTTCTGCAAATATCGTTACTGGCAAGTGCTTTTTCTTCTGCTTCATTGTTTGGTTGAACACACTGCGTACAATCTGTTTCATCCAAGTCCAAAACCGGTAATGGCTGTCATAGCTTTTCATTTGGGAAAACGCCCGAAGCCATACGATTTGCTCCAAGTCCTCAATTTCTTCTCTAGTCAGGCTAGAAGCCCTTTGCAGAAAAAGCAAACGTTTTTTCAACAGTGGTTGGTGCAGACAGACCAAGATTTCCCCAGCTCTTTTATCTCCGTCCAAGAAATGTCTGCACAGCCAATGATCCTGCTGGTGCAGCAGCTCTGACTTTTTCACTACATCGATTTCTCGTAAGGTAAGATGCAGATGTCCATCCTCAACCATGATTTGCTCCACCACCTTTGGAAGAAAATCCAAATGTAAATCCGCAATGTTGATCTGCCGCATGAGTTCCTCGACAATCGTTTTCTGAGTAAGGGTTCGGGCTGTGCATTTGTGTTTGATCTTTTCTACCCGTGCAGAACAACGCCAGATGATATCACCTCCGTGTGTTGTGAGGCGCCGATAATGCCGCCCGCACATTCCGCAGACAATTTTACCGGATAGAGTGTTTCCGGAAGAAAAGCGGTTGCTTTTGCGGACGTTTTTGCCATGACTGTTTTGCGTCATGTTGCTGCGGCGTTTCTTTTCCTGTTGGACGGCCTCAAAAACAGACGGATCAATGATTCCAGGATGATTATTCTCATAGAAAAATTGTGGCAGCTCACCCGTGTTTTTCCCCTGCCGGCGATTCCAGTAATCCGTGATACAAGTCTTTTGCAGCAAAACATTTCCAGCGTATTTCTCATTGGACAATAGCTTATCAATCGATTTCGGCGTCCAGTTTTCTTTTTTCATAGGTGAAGAAATGCCGCACGCAGACAGTTCTTTGCATATTCCAGATAGGCTATAACCGTCCAGATAGAGACGGAATATCTTCTGCACGACGGTAGCATGCTCCGGATGGATACACAACTCACCGTGTTCGTTTTTTTGATATCCATAACAAACTCGGTCGGCCAGTTTTGAAGTCCCCAACCGAAAGCCTGCATGGATGCCCCACTTGATGTTCTCGCTTCGAATGATACTTTCCTCCTGTGCAACTGCGGCAAAAAGGGAAAGAGAAAACATGCTGGTTTGCTGCTGAAGCCAGAGATTTTCCACTTCAAAATAGACGTCAACGCCGAGCAGTTTGAGGGTGTTCAGCGCTTCCAGAGCATCTACTGTGTTGCGGGCAAACCGGCTGACCGATTTGGTAAGGATTAGATTAATTTTACCTCTTTTGCAGGCTTCCATCATGGCATTGAACTGAGGGCGTTTATACCTGTTGGTACCGCTGGCCACATCCGTATAGGTTCTAACGTATAGCCACTCCGGATGATGGGAGATGAGTTCCTTATAGCGTCCGGTCTGTGTGTCCAAGCTCAGTTGCTGATCATCTGCAGGTGTACTGACTCTGCAATAAATAGCGACTCGTACTGACCTTGATAGTTCTTTAGAGGGAATTGTAGTCATTCTTTTTTCCATAAGTAATAGCATAAACGCTTTTGACTTATTTTTCAAATACAATACGCATGTTGGCGCTTTGTTTGATAGATGGAGACAAGCTTCTATCTGTTTCCACCGTGATCCTGTCGAACTGTCCCCGAATGTCTTGAGCCGTATAGCCCTCCCCAAGAAGCTCCTTCAAATATTGCCTCATTTCCGTTTCCGAAAGGGTAATGGAATGCTTGCAGATTGTTTTTCCATGTTCCACACGGTTCGCACATCTCCAGACAATGCTGCCGTCATGCTTGGTAATTCGACGGTAACTGCGGCCACATTCTCCGCAGACAAAAAGCCCACTCAGTACATTCTGTGAATGATACCGGGTGGGCTTTCTCACTTGACCTTCTTCTGTTTGTATCTGGTTGCTACGTCGCTGCTTCTCTATTTGTACTTGTGCAAACTGTTCTGTTGTAATGATACCTTTGCGGTAGGTCTCGTTCGACAGTAGCTTGTCGATGGCTTTTGGCGTCCAAAGCTCTTTGCCGCTGGGAGAAGGAATTTGATTTTCTCCCAGCCAGTTGACGATGGATCGCAGACTGCATCCGTTAAGGTACAATGAAAAAATTTGCTTGACGATAGGGGCATTGTCGTTTTCAACAAACTGTCCCAGTGCATTCCGGGAATACCCGTAGCACACGCGAGATTGCGTATCAGTGATGTTCATCTCGATAATCTCCTTTTCTTATAATTTTAGGATTTTGGAAATAGAAAAGGCACGGCAGTTTTTTCTGCCGTGCCGACATGGGGTTATTCACTTGTTACAAGGGTTCAAATCCCGTCTGTCTGGGATTAGCTTGTAAATCTCAGCCTTAAACTCTCTCGTAAATAGCAACAAACCCATGTTTTAAGCCATTCCTTAAAACACAGGTTTGTATACTTATCATGGCGCGCCCGGAGGGACTCGAACCCCCGGCCCACTGCTTAGAAGGCAGTTGCTCTATCCACCTGAGCTACGGGCGCATACCGGTTACGAGTAAAAATTATACAACAATGCCCCGCAAAAATCAAGTAATACGCCCAAATCACTTAAAAAGCGTACGCCTTGTGCCAATAAAGCGTCTAAAACTTATTTTTAAGGAAAAAATGGAATGAAAGCAGGAAAAACACACCGGGCCTCAAAAGCGACGCAAAAAAATTTCCATGGAGCGCAAACGACCAATTCGGACCGTTTCAAGCTCAAATTACCTCAAATAATCTACCGAAAACAGGCCAAATTAAACTTGCGGCTCAAAAAATATTACGCCGTATTCGGAGGTGAAATATGAAAAAAGGGATTCGAATTTTAACCGGGGTCTGCTCCGCGTTCTCCGCGCTGATTCTCGTGCTCGTCGGTATGACGATGTACGCGGTGCCCGACCAGATCGACATGGGCTCTGATCCGCCGATCGGCGGCGGGATCACCCTGCTCAGCGATGATCCCGACCATCTCAACGGCGGCGGGGCCGAGGCATATAATGTGGATGTAAGGCTGTTTAACGTCATTCCCGTCAAGTCGGCGCACGTCACATTCTCACAGCGGGAATATGTGGCCCTCGGCGGGAACGCTTTTGGAATACGGCTGTATACAGACGGCGTGATCGTTGTAAAAACGGACAGCGTTGAAACAAAAAACGGAACGGTCAACCCTTCCAGGGAGGCCGGTCTGAAGGAGGGCGACGCAATCCGCAGCATCGACGGACAGGCCGTCTCCCGCAATGAGGAGGTGGCCGACATCCTCGCCTCCTCCTGTGGGCGGACGCTCGATTTGGAAATCGTGCGCGGTGACGACGTGTTTCATGTGGACTTTAAGACTGTGCTCTCTGATACAGACGGAAAATACCGCGCCGGACTCTGGGTGCGGGACAGCACTGCCGGAATCGGAACAATGACGTTTTATGACCCGGAGAGTGGGATCTTTGGCGGACTTGGACATGCCGTGTGCGATGTGGATACTGGGGAACTGATGCCGCTCTCAGACGGAGACATTGTAGATGCCAAAATCACCGGCTGCTATAAAGGGAGCAGCGGCACCGCCGGGGAACTGTGCGGTACCTTTAACTCTGATGCCGTCGGCGATTTGCTCACAAACGGAACCACCGGCGTTTACGGGAGGCTGTACCATCCCGATGCCAGTGCCAAAACGTACCCTGTGGCCCTGAGCCGCGAGGTCCAGACAGGCGCCGCGCAGATCATTGCAACCGTTGACGGTACGCAGCCACAGTACTATGATGTGGAAATCAAGCGAACTTATTCAAACGACGACGAAAAACAGAAGAATCTGGTGATCGCTGTCACAGACCCGGAGCTGATCGAAAAGACGGGCGGAATCGTCCAGGGGATGAGCGGATGCCCCATTATCCAGAATGGGATGTTTGTTGGGGCCGTTACGCATGTGTTCCTGAACGATCCGCTGCAGGGTTACGGGATCTATGCCGAAAATATGCTCAAAACCGCGAAAGAGGTCGAAGCCGCTGCGGAGAGCGATGCAGCTTAATCAAATTCAACCAAAAATTTTTATGTAAAAAAACGAAATTCGAAAATGTCAAAAAATGGTATTGTCATTTTCTGTAAATTGTGATATGATTTCAGTAGTAAGTTACCAAAAAATGACATTTTCGGAGGTTTCAAAAATGAATGGCAAATTAAAAGTACTGTTGGCGGAAAAAGACAGTGAATTCGGCGAGTCCTGCGCACAGGCGCTGATGCAGAGTGGCTTCCATGTGATCCAGGTGGAAAAGAACGGCGACGCCGTTCTGGAGGCCGTGAAGGGTTACCGCTATCTGGATGCAGTAATCATGGACGTGTTCATGCCGCAGAAGGACGCGCTCGGCGTCATCAAGGCAATGCGTGAGCTCAACCTGGATCAGAAGCCGCTGATCATCCTGATCTCCAGTATTGACAACGCCGTATTTGAGCGCCAGATCATGAGCGAAGGCGCCGACTATTACTTTTTAAAGCCGTTCGATCCGCAGCTTCTCGCAGAGCGGATCAATCAGCTGACCGGATGGAGCCGCTCCGGCCAGCAGAACATATCCGGCGGACTGGATGCGCGCAGCTATGAGAGTCTGGAGGTCGTGATCTCAGAGATCATGCACCAGATCGGCGTGCCGGCCCACATTAAGGGATATCAGTACCTGCGCGAGGCCATTATCCTCTCCATCCGGGACGATGAGATGATGAGCTCCGTGACCAAGGTACTTTACCCCACCGTGGCTAAAAAATTTGGGACTACTCCCTCTCGTGTGGAGCGCGCCATCCGCCACGCCATTGAGGTGGCCTGGGACCGCGGAGATGTGGACGTGCTCAGCTCCTACTTTGGCTACACGATCCAGAACTCCCGTGGCAAGCCCACCAACAGCGAGTTCATTGCCATGATCAGCGATAAGCTGAAATTGCAGATGAATAAAATTTCATAAACAAATTGCAGGAAGCGCCGCGGGCCGCAGGGCCCGCGGCGCCTCTCCCTTGAAAAGGGGAATTTTTCCGGTTATAATAGCCTGTGGAGCGGGCCTGATGTGTCCGCCGGTATGGAACATTCCGCTGGGAGGAGAAATCAACTTGAGTTTTACCGTGGGTGAACTGCTCTGGGATATACTTTGGACCGTGGTGGAGGCTTGTTATCAGTGCTATTTGTGCAGGGCTTTCATCCGGAAAAAGCATACATATAGACAGGACCTTCTGACTGTTGCGATCATAACCGCACTGGCAGAAATTTTAACATTTATCCATGTACATACACTGATTAAATTCATAGTCATGTTTGTACTGATAGCGGTCGTGTTTAAAATCATCTATCGGCTCGACTTTTTGACCGGCTGCATGATCTATGCCTGCTTCAGTGTTGCGCAGGTATTGGCGGAGCTGTGTGTGTCCACGGTGATGAATCTGTTTGACCTGCAGTTTTTAAATGATGGGAATACCCCAATCTATTATCTGGCCTACCTGTATGTTCCCGTTCATCTGGTCTCCGCACTGTTTGTGGTGCTCGAACGGAAGATCCTGATGAATATTAAAGATGCGCTCTCGCCTAAGATGGCGGGCGGGATCACACTGGTTCTGTTTGGGTGCATTGTTCTGTTCCTCCTCATCAGCATGAATCTGGATGCATTTGACGGAATTTATAAAATCGCTGTCGCGCTGGTGAGCCTGCTCATCGTAGCGGTGGTATTTCTCGGGCTGAAATTTTTTGCCGGCAGCGTCATGACGCGCATGACCAAGCAGCAGGACGAGATGCAGCTGCGGGAATTGCAGGCCCGGTACCAATACTATGACGATCGGCTAAAGGATGAGGAACGCGTGCGGGCGATCTATCACGATATGAAAAACCATCTGCTGGTACTGGAAAGCAAACAGAATACTGAGGAAACACGCCGGATGGCGCAGGAACTGCGTTCCCAAATTGCGGACTATGAAAACTATGTCCACACGGGAAACGAGTTCCTCGACATCATCATTAAAGATAAAGCCAAAAAGGCGCGTGAGAAGCAGATCGATTTTTCCGTAGCCATTGATTTCAGCGGCGTCGATTTTATCGAACCGCTCGATATCAGCACCCTGTTCGGCAACGGGATCGACAACGCCATTGAGGCCTGCGAAAAGCTCCGGTCGGAGGACCGGGTTATTCTCGTCAAGGCGGGCAGGGTGCAGAACTTCGTCTCCATCCTGATTGAGAACAACTGCGCGCAGGAAGCACCGTCAAAAGGGAGACGCACCACCAAGGCAGACACCCTGCTGCACGGGTTCGGCCTCTCCAACATGCAGAAGGCCGCCGAAAAGTACGGCGGGGCCTGTACAACCAATCAGGCAGACGGGAGATTTACGTTAAAAATTTTAATCCCGGTAAAAAATGAACCAGACCGATATAAAAAGCAGTAAATTCTTCTTCGCGCACAGGTAGGGATTTACCCACTTCCCTTTTGTTCCGCACTCCGGCTTCCGCTCGACGGGGTGAAACCCGCCCCCCTGATCTACAAGAACCGAATGGTATGATTATGCCGGATCTTTATGTTACCGGCTCGCAAAGTTTTGAATCATCGGAGGAAGATAACATGGCACGCATTTTGAAACCGCCGACCTCATATCTGCCTATGGAGCTCTGGTACCGCAAGCCCGCGCCCGATACCACTGCGGGCTGGGAAGCCTGGGCGCTGCCGCTCGGGTGCGGCTATCTTGGCGCAAAGGTGTTCGGCGGTGTTGAATCGGAGCGGATCCAGATCACGGAGAACAGCCTTGCGAATCCCTATCGGCCGGGACTGAATAACTTTGCGGAGACGTATATTGACTTCCCCCATTGCAGGGCAAAGCATTACCGACGCAGTCTTTCTCTGGACGACGCAGTGGCGCGCGTGGAATACGACTGCGACGGCGTGCGGTACACAAGGGAATACTTTGCCAGTTATCCGGACCGTGTGCTCGTCATGCTCTTTTCATCTTCAAAACCGGGCAGCATCTCTTTCACACTCCGCCCGGAAATTCCGTATATGTGCGACTGCCACAGCGAGCCGGGAGACGGCATGGGCAAGAGCGGACAGATTGCCGTGGACAGAAATACGATCCGTCTCACCGGTGGGATGGCATACTATCAGATTAATTTTGAGGGCCAATACAGGGTTTTCCCCAAGGGTGGAGCGGTCACGCAGGACGGTCAGACGCTCCGTGTCACCGGTGCGGACAGCGCGCTGGTTCTCATGGCAGTTGGAACCAATTACCACATGACGCCGGAAGTGTTCCTGCGCCCGGTCAAGGAAAAATTAAATCCTGAGGAGTTCCCACGCGAGCGGGTAGAGGCCATTCTGAATGCTGCACAGGAAAAGAGCTATCAGGAGCTGCTGGAGCGCCACCTCTCCGATTACCGGGCGCTGTACAGCCGCGTTTCGCTCTCACTCGGCGATCAGACGGCACCAAAGCACCCCACAGACCAGCTCCTGCGCCGCCACAGACGCGGCGTGCGCGTGCCGTATCTGGAAGTGCTCTATTTCCAATACGGGCGTTATCTGTTGATCGCCTCCTCCCGCCCTGGCTGCCTGCCCGCCAATCTGCAGGGCATCTGGAATGTCCACAATGACGCACCGTGGAGCGCGGGCTACTGGCACAACATCAATCAGCAGATGAATTACTGGCCGGCCTTCCAGACCAATCTGGCAGAGCTGTTCACCTCTTATTCGGACTTCAACGAGGCTTTCCGCCCCGCGGCGGAGAGAAAGGCGGATGAGTACCTTGAGCAGATCGGCGATCAGAATATGGCACCTGTTGGGACGGGGGAGAACGGCTGGATCATCGGGACGGGCGTGTGGCCCTACGATCTGGAGGGGCTGAACCCGGCGAGCCATTCCGGCCCGGGCACCGGCGCCTTTACGGCCCTGCTCTTCTGGGATTATTATGACTTCACGCGCGATGGAAACATCCTGGAGCAGCATGCCTATCCCGCCCTGTTGGGGATGGCCAAATTCCTCTCCCATGTTTTAGTGGAGAGGGATGGGCATCTGCTCGCCTCTCCGTCGGCCTCACCCGAACAGCAGGTCAAGGGGGAGTATTACCACACCACCGGCTGTGCCTTTGACCAGCAGATGATCTATGAGAATGCCAAACGCACCCTGCGGGCGGCGGAGATCCTCGGAAAAACGGATGGATTCCTCGATCGTCTGCGTGATACGCTGGACCGGCTGGATCCGGTGCAGATCGGCGCATCCGGGCAGATTAAGGAGTTCCGGGAGGAGCGGAAATATGGGGAGATCGGAGAGCGCCGCCACCGCCACATCTCCCAGCTTGTCGGCCTGTATCCCGGCACGCTCATCAACACCAAAACGCCCGCGTGGATGAAGGCCGCCAAACGGACACTCCGTCTGCGCGGGGACCGCAGCACCGGCTGGGCGATGGCGCACCGTCTGAACGCCTGGGCGCGCACAGGGGATGGGAATCACGCATATCATCTCTTCCACCTGCTGCTGAAACGCGGTACGCTGCCCAACCTGTGGGACACCCATCCGCCTTTTCAGATTGACGGGAACTTCGGCGGCACCTCCGGCGTCGCGGAGATGCTGCTCCAAAGTCATGAAGGCTGTATTCGCCCGCTGGCGGCGCTCCCGCGCCGGTGGAAAAAGGGGCGCTTCCGCGGCCTTGTCGCCCGCGGCAACTTCGTGATTGATGCCGCTTGGCGGGATCATCACCTTACGGAATTAAAGATCCGCTCCCGCGCCGGCGAGCCCTGTATTGTGGAGTATCCGGGAATCACCTCCTTTACACGAACGGGCAGTGACGGCGCAGGAGAGATCCCATGCAAATTTGAAGGCGATGACCGTGTGATCTTGAAACTTTCTCAAGGGGCGGCCTGTATGCTGCGCCGTGAACCGAAGATTCAAAAGTTTTAGAACAACGTTTAACGGAGCGGTAAGAAAACCGCTCCGTTTTGTGTTTCTATTTTATTCATAACGGGCGAAAGCATTCCGCCCTCCCCGCGCGAAGGGAAAAAATGAAAAGTTTGCGCGGTCCGTTTTTCCGCGATCTTCGGAGGGGCGGTTTCCATTCATTTTACAGAATAATACAGATCAGCCCGCTGCACCCCTCATTGATGACCTTCTCGATCGTCTCCTGAAGCTTCATGCGCGCCTCGGACGGCATGCGGTAGAGCTTGTTGTGCAGCCCCTCATTGACGAGCTCGTGCAGCGATTTCCCGAAGATATTCGATTCCCAGATCTGGGAGGGGTTCTCCTCAAACTCCTTGAGCAGGTACATCACCAGCTCCTCGGACTGGGACTCCGACCCGACGATGGGCGCGACCTCCGTGGTGATATTCGCACGCATCATGTGGATGGACGGGGCGCTCGCCTTAAGCTTGACACCGTACCGCCCGCCCTGCTTGACGATCTCCGGCTCCTCAAGTGTCAGTTCGTCGAGCGTGGGCATGACGATGCCGTAGCCGGTGGCCTCCACTTCTTCCAGAGCGCCGCGGATCCGCTCATATTTGCACTTGATCTGGGAGAGCTGGGTGATGCACATCATCAGCTCCTGCTCGTTGGCGATCTCCAGCCCTGTGGACTCCGTGAGCACTTTATAGAATAGCTCCTGCTGCATGGTCACGCTGATGCGCGCGCCGCCGGAGGCGAGGTTCATCTCCGCAATGCGTGCGTTTTCAATATACTCGCACCCGCACAGCTCCTTGACCAGCCGGTTTACATCACGGATATGGGTGACGCCGGCAGCAGATGTCTGCACGGCGGAATAGACCTTGGAGCGCAGCCAGTGGTCCGGCGCCAGATTGGAGATCCACCGCGGCAGATCGACGGAGATCTCCTTGACCGGGAACTCAAACAGCACCTGGGCCAGGATCTGGCGAATCTCCTCCTCGGTCAGATCGAGGCAGTTGACCGGGATGACGGGGACGGAGTACTTCTCCATCAGGCTCTCCGCCAGCGATGTGGCGTTGCCGGTATTGGGATAGGTACAGTTCAAAAGAATAATAAACGGCTTGTTGATCTCCTTGAGCTCATTGACGACCCGCTCCTCCGCCTCCTCATATTCCTCCCGGGCGATGTCACTGATGCTGCCGTCCGTCGTGACAACGAGGCCGATTGTGGAATGCTCGCTGATGACCTTGCGCGTGCCGATCTCCGCCGCCATGTTAAAGGGGATGTCATGGTCGTACCACGGTGTCTTGACCATGCGGGGCTGGTCTCCCTCCACATACCCGAGCGATCCGGGGACGATATACCCCACACAGTCGATCATCCGCACATTGAAGCGGGCATTCCCCGGAAGCTCAATCTGGACGGCCTCCTCGGGGATGAACTTGGGCTCCGTGGTCATGATGGTGCGCCCGGCAGCGGACTGCGGCAGCTCATCAATGGCGCGGTCCCGCCGCGCATCGTCCTCAATATTGGGAACGACAAGCGTATCCATAAACCGTTTGATAAAGGTGGATTTTCCCGTTCTCACCGGCCCGACGACGCCGATATAGATATCCCCCTGCGTCCGGTCAGCGATATCCTTATAAATATTGCGCTGTTCCATCTTGTCTTTTCCTCCTTGCGCTCATTTCATTGATCGTGACCTGATTCACGCACTCGGGATCAGGAGCATACACTTTTCGGGCACGGTCTCATCGGCGAGCTGGTTCTCCCCCATGATGGCCTGAACAGTCGTATTATATCGGACGGCGATATCCCAGACGCTTTCTCCGGCGTCACAGTAGTAGATCGTCAGCGCCGAGGCCGCGGTCTTCTTCGGCTGGTCCTCCATCATGCTGATCTGTGTGACGACCTTTTTCTCCACCATTTCAAAAATGCTCGCCGTGACCGTCAGCTCAATGCGCACATCCACCTTGGATTCCCCGCTGAGGACATAATCCATTGCGCCGGCGCGCACAACGGGGTCGCAGTTGACGGGGACGTCACCATTCTCAAGCCGGCGGAGATACTCATAATCGGTCTGCCGCTCCAGGTACTGGATATCTCCGCCGGAGTCGATCAGCAGCATGCAGACTGTGACCGTTCCGCTGACGACGAGCTGGCCGTCCCGGACGGAGACTGACACCGTGATGCCGCCGCACCACAGGTCCATGACGCTGGAGACGCCTGAACCCGGTATTTCCAAGGCGCCGCGGCAGAGCGCCGTATCGCTGAACGTATCCGTCAGCCGGGCCAGACGGATGATCTTCCGCTCCGCGCTGAGCTCATAGGCAGTGGAGTAGGCGTCCGTGACCATAGGCGCCTGCGCGTCCACGTAGGCGCACACTGAGGCGCAGATCCGCGCCGTGATATCAAGCAGGCGGAGTTCGCCCTCCGCATCGCTCTTCGGCGTCACCTCCAGGCAGGCGACCTCCAGGCGGACATCGCTGCGGCAGTCTTCACCGATACCGTCCGCTTCCAAAATCTGGCTGATGGGGATGCAGTTGGTAATCTTCTCCGCCCGACTGTCCCCTTCGTCGCTGCAATAGAGCGTCCGGACCTCCAGCTCTCCCTTGAGCAGGATCTTATTGGGGATCACCTTGATATCCTGTACGCGCACGCTGGCGCAGGAGGTGATAATCTGGGCGATCGGCGGCTGGGATCGCCCAAGCTCCATGACCTCACTGACCGTAAAGCCCCGCTGTACGCAGCACTGCACACTGCTCACGGGCGCGCAGCTCCGGCGGATCTGGACGCCGCAGCCCTCCGCCTGATCGATCAGCTCCTCGCTGCGCGGAGCGACGGCCTTAATCATCAGCGTCACACTCGCATGCACATCAATCCGCCGCTGGCTGACAGCCCGGCAGTTGACATATTCTGTCTTTGCCTGCACCTGTGCACAGGCCTCATCCGGCATATTCTGTACCTCCACAAAGCGGGAGAAGGGGTGGGTCTGCTCAAAGCAGTGGATCCGCCCCTGTTCGCATACATAGATCAGGCGGATCAGCACCGCCCCATCCACGGTGATCCGTCCGCCTGACGCCTGTGTGCCCGTGACCTGCGGCACGATCAGGCATTTGAGAATCCGCTGGATGTCCGGGCAGTAATCCGGCAGCGTGATGTCGCTGTCGACTGCCTGCTCCAAACTCCCCTCATATATCAGCTCATTGACACATACGCCTTGTCTGACAACATTGAAATCCATACAGAGCGCCCTCTCTTTCTGTTCGATAATTGCCGATACCAAGTTATATGACGCCCCTGTCCCGATTATGATCGAAAGCACCGTGCGATTTTGCAAAAATTAATTATGAATTTATTATAAACGCTTGCAATAGCGGCCTAAAAGTGTCATAATGAAGGGGCATTTCCAGATGAACTTGAGGGGATTAACGATAGTTAGGAGGAATGAAGTTGAATGAAGTGAAAAAGAGGAGTACATTCAGCAGCAAGCTCGGCTTTGTTCTGGCTGCTGCCGGATCTGCCGTCGGCCTTGGGAACCTGTGGCGGTTCCCCTATCTGGCAGCTAAATACGGCGGAGGAATTTTCCTGCTCACGTATGTCCTGCTGGCGGTCACGTTCGGCTTTGCGCTGATGGTCGCCGAAATCGCCCTGGGGCGTAAGACTGGCCTGAGCGTAGTCGGCGCCTATAAAAAGCTGAATAAGAAGTGGGCCTTCCTGGGATATATCTCCGCAGCGGTCCCGATCATCATTCTGCCGTACTACAGCGTCATTGGCGGATGGGTGACCAAATACATCGGAACTTACGTGATGGGAGAGGGCACCGCCGCAGCCGGACCCGACTATTTTAATAATTTTATCTCCGGCACGTGGGAGCCGATCATCTGGTTTGCCATCTTTGTCCTGGCGACGGCGCTGGTTGTACTTTTTGGCGTGGAAAAGGGCATTGAGCGCGTGAGCAAGTTCATGATGCCGGTCCTTGTGATCCTCTCCATCGGCATCGCGATCTACGTCATTACCCGCCCGGGTGCGTTGGCCGGTTTGAAGTATTACTTTGTGCCCGATTTCAGCAAACTGTCCTCAAAGACCTTTTTGGCCGCGATCGGCCAGCTGTTCTACTCCCTGTCGCTGGCGATGGGCATCATGATCACTTACGGCTCCTATATGAAAAAGGATGCCAATATTGAAAATTCCGTATTTCAGATTGAGCTGTTCGACTCCGGCTTTGCCCTGATCGCGGGGCTGATGATCGTCCCGGGTGTGGCCGTCTTCTCCGGTGTGGAGAATCTGGACGCCTCCGGCCCCGGCCTGATGTTTCAGGTTCTCCCGCAGGTGTTTGACAACATGGCCGGCGGGCACATCATCGGCGGGCTGTTCTTCATTCTCGTACTGTTCGCGGCGCTGACCTCCTCCATCTCCCTGATGGAGACGGTGGTCTCCATTTTCCAGGATAAGTGCAAGCTTTCCCGCCGTACCATTGTGATTCTGGTGACAATCGGAACGTTGCTGATCGGTCTGCTTTCCTCCCTTGGGTTCGGCGTGCTCAGCTTTATCCAGCCGCTCGGCGAGGGGACGTCCCTGCTCGACTTCTTCGACTTTATCAGCAACAGCGTCATCATGCCGATCGTCGCGCTGCTCACCTGCATCTTTGTCGGCTATGTCATCAAGACAAAGACCATCTCCGATGAGGTCAAACTCTCCTCCAAGTTCCATTTTGAAAAGATGTTTATCGTGATAACCAAGTATATCGCGCCGATTGGCCTGGTGCTGATTCTGGTCAGCTCTGTGCTCAATACGCTTGGCGTCATTACGCTCTGATTCATGCCCTGCGGTAAATCCAGCTGTCGGGCGGCTGTCCATTCGGGCGGCCGCCCGATTTTATTGCCGGAAAAGCAAAAAAATCCTTGCAAAATCAATCAATCTATGGTATGATATTTGAGCGCTTTTAAGTAGGCGTCCATCGGGAATATGGTGGGTATAGCTCAGTTGGTTAGAGTGCCAGGTTGTGGCCCTGGAGGTCATCGGTTCGAATCCGATTATCCACCCCACTGAAAAAACAATACGCAAGGCGGACCGTCTTGCGTATTTTTGATATTTTGAGGCGTAGCCAAGTGGTAAGGCACGGGACTTTGACTCCCGCATTCGCTGGTTCGAGCCCAGCCGTCTCAGCCACGTCGTCGCGGACTTTGCATCGTTCGCGACGACTTTTTTTAAGTCATCGGCCCGCTCGCGCCGTCACTCCCCGCCTCCGCCCGAATTCCCTCTCACGTTATCTGGTTGGTTACAGTCGCCCTTGCGGCTGCTTTGGTTCGCTAACAACCTCTTCCCGGTTTGCGGCGAGTTTTTTCATTTCATTACAAGGTCCATCGCATTTAACTCATGAACTGTGAGTCCCCCCGTTGAACAACGGCGGGATATTCCATTTAAATGGACGCGAAGGGGTGGACAGTATATGCCGAGTAGATGCGGGCTATGATCACGCTGGCCGTGGTGCTGATGGCAGCCGCCGGGATGTTCTGCTGGTGGTGTTTTATGTATAGAAAACGCAACGGCACCAAAAGTAAGCTGTAGATGTACAACGAAGCGCTGCGGAGACCAATCCCGCAGCGC
Organism: Candidatus Onthovicinus excrementipullorum; assembly: GCA_018712345.1. Classification (GTDB taxonomy): domain Bacteria; phylum Bacillota; class Clostridia; order Oscillospirales; family Acutalibacteraceae; genus Onthovicinus; species Onthovicinus excrementipullorum. The sequence goes on from DVHG01000018.1 coordinate 34,926, forward strand.
TCCTATTTGCCACCACGTCCATATCCGGATTTTTACCGGCCATAGGACTCCAGCGCCGGAATTTTAACTGCAAACAATGACTTGCCATCCCGCAATACGCGATACCGCTCCTGCGGGCTGACGGCTACGACCGCAACATATTCGCTGCTTCCGGGCGGTTCCTGAACAATCCGGGCCGCACCATGTGCACACATCAGGTAACGGGACATCACCCCACCTCCTGATAAACAGTGTATCCGCCCAAACAATTTTATTGTAATAAAAAATTTCCCATCTTAATTTAAAACGGCCTTTTGAAACGCAGATGTTTTTTGGGGGAAAATCCGGAAAAATTAAGGATGTGAAGTGCATATCCACTTGCCAAAAGACGTCCGTCGTTTTATAATGAATAAATCAGGAATCAGTCGAAACGGCACGCTCCCCTATTGGTCAAAGGAGGAAATTCGTTCCATGAATAAAAAGGCAAAGACATCCATCGCAGTCATCGCCTCTGTCGTTCTGATCGCGGTTATTGCGATCCTCGTTGTAGTCAATCTGAAATTCGGCGATACGCCCGATCCCCTTGCGGAGGAAATTACAACGACCTCCCCCGCTACGACCGAGGCACCGGCCACAGAGGAAACGCCCTCTCAGGTATCCACGGAAGCGCAGACCGAAGAGCAGACACACTCCGCCGCGGACAACTACGGCAATCCGAATGTGCAGACGATCACGATTGACGAGGACCAGTGGTACCTGACGCTCGTCAACCGGAACCGCAAGCTGCCGGAGGATTTTATTCCGCCGAAAACCTCCTATCTGGTGGACGATTCCGATGCGGAACTGGACTCCCGGTGTGCGGACCAGTATATTGCCATGTACAACGCCGCGCTGAAGGAAAACATCGAGCTGTATCCTCTTTCCGGATACCGGCGGATCTCCACACAGAAAAAGAACTATGAAAATAAAATCAATCTGTACCTGAATCAGGGGTACTCCTACCTGGACGCCGCTCAAAAGGCCGCGACAATCATCCTGCCGCCCGGGACGAGCGAGCACAACCTCGGTCTGGCGATGGATATCTGTTCCCTGGAGGAGTCCTTTGCGAACACCAAGGAATTCGCCTGGCTGATGGAACACGCGCAGGATTACGGCTTTATCCTCCGCTATCCGGCGGACAAGCAGGATATCACGCAGATCACCTATGAGCCGTGGCACTGGCGCTATGTCGGGGTGGACGCGGCCAAGGCAATGAAGGCCAGCGGGCAGTGCCTGGAGGAATACCTGGGGTACGCATGATTCAAAATCGGACATGACAGAGCACCTGCGCACCGACTGCGCAGGTGCTCTTTGTATATTATGAAACTGTCACACACTCTCCCCCTCCTCTGCCGGCATACACAGAAAATCGCCCGCACGGCTGACTGCCGCACGGGCGATGATACACATCTGTTTATAAATCAGAAATCCATCTTGACCTGAAGGTAGGCTACCAGATCGTCAATCTTCACGCGCTCCTGCTGCATGGTGTCGCGGTCGCGGATGGTGACGGCGCCGTCCTCCAGCGAGTCAAAGTCAAACGTGATGCAGAACGGTGTACCGATCTCATCCTGACGGCGGTACCGCTTGCCGATGGAGCCCGCGTCGTCATAATCGACCATAAAGTGGCGGGACAGCATGGCGTAGACCTCCTGCGCCTGCTCGCTCAGCTTTTTGGAGAGCGGGAGCACGGCGGCCTTGAACGGCGCAAGTGCCGGATGCAGATGCAGGACAACGCGGGTGTCGTTCTTCTCCGCGTCCACAACCTCCTCGTCGTAGGCGTCCACGAGGAATGCCAGGGCCACACGGTCCGCGCCGAGGGACGGCTCGATGACGTACGGCAGGTATTTCTCATTCTGCTCCTGATCGAAGTACTCCATGCTCTTGCCGGAGGTCTCCTGATGGCGGGTCAGGTCAAAGTTGGTACGGCTTGCGACGCCCCACAGCTCGCCCCAGCCGAACGGGAAGAGGTACTCAAAGTCCGTAGTGGCGTTGGAGTAGTGGGAGAGCTCCTCCTTCTCGTGGTCGCGCAGGCGGAGGTTGTTGTCTTTCATGCCCAGGGAGAGCAGCCACTTGTGGCAGAAGTCTTTCCAGTAGGCGAACCAGTCGAGCTCCGTGCCGGGCTTGCAGAAGAACTCCAGTTCCATCTGCTCAAACTCGCGGGTGCGGAAGGTGAAGTTGCCGGGCGTGATCTCATTGCGGAAGGACTTGCCGATCTGGCAGACGCCGAAGGGCAACTTTTTGCGCGTGGTGCGCTGAATGTTCAGGAAGTTTACAAAGATGCCCTGCGCCGTCTCCGGGCGGAGGTAGAGCTCATTCTTTGCATCCTCCGTGACGCCCTGGAAGGTCTTGAACATCAGGTTGAACTGGCGGATATCCGTAAAATCGTGGCCGCCGCAGTCGGGGCAGGCAATGTTGTGGTCCTTGATGTACTGGCTCATCTGCTCAAAGGACCAGCCCGCCGGATTGACACCCGTATCCTCGATGAGCTTATCGGCGCGGTGGCGCGTCTTACAGCTCTTGCAGTCCATGAGCGGATCGGAGAATCCGCCCACATGGCCGGACGCCACCCACACCTGCGGGTTCATCAGGATCGCAGAGTCGAGCCCGACGTTATAGGGATTTTCCTGCACAAATTTGCGCCACCAGGCGCGTTTGACGTTATTTTTAAACTCCACGCCGAGCGGGCCGTAATCCCACGTATTGGAGAGCCCGCCGTAAATCTCGCTACCCGGATAGACAAAGCCGCGGTTCTTGCACAGCGAGACGACCTGCTCCATGGTTTTTTCTTCATTCTTGAGCATTCCTCTTCCACCTTTCAAGCGGTTGTAAACATATGCTATTATTGTAATCAAACGGCCGCGAAAAGTCAAGGAAGCAGGTCCTTCTGCCACGGAATTCCGCTTCCCATCGCCCGCCCGTTGTGGTACAATAGAGAAAAGCCGAAATATTGAAATCGGTTTGTATCACTGTTTACACTCTAACGGGCGCAAACATGATAAAATAGAGATACTGATTTAGAGAAAAAGGGTGTGTATATCATGAGAAGTGATCGGATCACAAAAGGCGTCAACGCGGCGCCGCAGCGCTCCCTGCTCCATGCGCTGGGGCTGTCGGAGGAAGAGATCGGCCACAAGCCGCTCATCGGCGTTGTCAGCTCCGCGAATGAGATTGTGCCCGGGCACATGAATATTGACAAAGTTGTGGAGGCCGTTAAAATGGGCGTCGCGATGGCGGGAGGCGTGCCGATCGTGTTCCCGGCCATCGCCGTGTGCGACGGTATTGCGATGGGCCATGAGGGCATGAAGTACTCCCTCGTCACCCGCGAGCTGATCTGCGATTCCACGGAGGCCATGGCGACTGCGCATCCATTTGACGGTCTGGTCATGGTACCCAACTGCGATAAAAACGTCCCCGGCCTGCTGATGGCCGCGGCACGCATCAACATCCCCACCATCTTTGTCAGCGGCGGCCCGATGCTTGCCGGCCACATGCACGGCAAAAAGATCGGCTTCTCCTCGATCTCGGAGGCCGTGGGCGAATTCCGCTCCGGCAAGATCACGGCGGACGATCTGGTGGAATATGAGAACAAGACCTGCCCGACCTGCGGCTCCTGCTCCGGCATGTTCACCGCCAACAGCATGAACTGCCTGACCGAGGTGCTCGGCATGGGCCTGCCCGGCAACGGGACAATTCCGGCGGTATATTCCGACCGCCTGCGCCTGGCCAAGCGCGCCGGTATGCGCATTGTGGAACTGGTGAAAGAAGACCTCAAGCCCCGCGACATCATGAAGGAGGAGAGCTTCCTTAACGCGCTGACGATCGACATGGCTCTCGGGTGCAGCACCAACAGTATGCTCCACCTGCCCGCGATCGCGCACGAGTGCGGGATCAAGCTGGATCTGGATCTGGCAAACAGCATCTCCGAAAAGACGCCGAACCTGTGTCATCTGGCCCCGGCGGGCGACCACTTCATTGAGGATCTGAACGAGGCGGGCGGCATCCCGGCCGTCATGCACGAGATTGACAAGCTCGGCCTGCTGCATACTGATCTGATGACCGTCACAGGCAAGACGATCGCCGAGAACATCAAAGGCCATGAAATTCTGGATACGGACGTCATCCGCCCGGTCGCCGACCCGTACAGCAAGACGGGCGGCATCGCAGTGCTCAAGGGCAATTTGGCACCGGACGGCTGTGTCGTCAAGCGTTCCGCCGTGGCGCCTGAGATGATGGCGCACAAGGGCAAGGCCCGCGTGTTTGACTGCGAGGAGGACGCGCTCAGTGCGATCTACGATGGCAAGATCAACGCCGGCGAGGTTGTCATCATCCGCTATGAGGGCCCGAAGGGCGGCCCCGGCATGCGCGAGATGCTCAACCCCACCTCCGCCATCATGGGCTGCGGTTTGGGCAACAGCGTGGCTCTGATTACGGACGGACGTTTCTCCGGTGCGACACGCGGCGCAGCCATCGGCCACGTCTCCCCTGAGGCGGCCGTGGGCGGCAACATCGCCCTGATAGAGGAGGGCGACATGATCGAGATCGACATCCCCGCCAACAAGATCAACGTACTTGTCAGCGATGAGGAGCTTGAAAATCGCCGTGCGGCGTGGAAGCCGCGCCAGCCGCGCATCACGACCGGCTACCTCGCACGCTACGCCAAGCAGGTGACCTCCGGCAGCACAGGCGCGATTTTGGAATAAAATACTTTTTAAAAGTCCTAAAGGCTGCGGCAGATTGCCGCAGCCTTTTCATATTCGGTCTGGAAGCCCCTGCGCAGATATGATACAATAAGGATAGAATTGACAATTTGGAGGCAATAGGATATGGACAAAAAATGGCTGGATTGGGCTATTGAATTACAAAGCCTTGCTCAGGCAGGATTGACCTATGGTAAAGATGTTTATGACAGAGAACGCTACGAGCGGATACGCGATATCTCTGCCGAAATGATGTCGTATCGGACAGATATTCCGCTGGAGAAGGTAAAAGATCTGTTTTGCAGCGAGACGGGCTATCAAACGCCCAAGCTGGATACACGGGCTGCTATTTTCGATCATGGTAAAATTCTTCTTGTGCGCGAAAACAATGGAAAATGGTCCCTGCCCGGCGGTTGGGTGGATGTAAATGTATCCGTCAAAGAGAACACACTGAAAGAGGTCAAAGAGGAAGCGGGACTGGACGTTACCGCCGATAGAATTATCGCGGTGCAGGACAGGGCAAAGCACAATTTGCCCTTATACGCATATGGGGTATGCAAGATATTTGTGCTCTGCTCCGTCATTGGCGGACAGTTTGAGCCTAATATTGAAACGACAGAATCCCGCTATTTTTCCGAAAACGATTTACCGGCACTCGCGACCGAGAAAAATACGGTAGAACAAGTTAAAATGTGCTTTAACGCGTATCGTGATCCGAACTGGGTGACATTATTTGATTAAAAACTAACGGACATATTAAATCAATAATATCGTATTGCCATGAATTAAAACTCTCCGGCTTTAATACACATCGGGATTGTGATATCATATTGCCCGCAAACAAGTACGGCGGCACCTGTACCATAAAGCGCGAAAATAACAGGTTCGCCTTGGAGATCCTGATCCCTGTCAAAAACCGAACAGACGAGAACAGAACCACCGTTCCAAATGACAAACAGTGGTTTTTTTGTGACCAAGGCTTCCCTTGTGTCAGGGTAATTCCCCTAATAGGGGAATTGTCTGCGGAGCAGACAAAAAGGTTCCCGTCTGCGGAGCAGGGCCGTCGCCATTCACTGAAAACCAGATACACGCACTCAAAGGCTTCCCCTTGGGGGGAAGCTGGCCGACTTGTCGGTCTGATGAGGGGAAAGGTCACGGTTTGAACAAATCGCCCCTGCGGTAATCTGACGGCTGTGCTATAAAGCGTCCCAACACACCGCTCATCCATCCGGCTCCATCACAGGGATGCCTGATACGATAACCGGCCCCTCACCTCATCCGTCCCGGCTCACGCCGTGCCACCTTCCCCTCAAGGGGAAGGCTTTTTTCGTAGAAATCCGCCCGACTTTCCCCCGGGGGGAATTCCCCTGTCAAGGGAAATGTTTGCGAAGCAGACAAAAGGGTTCCCGCCTGCGGAGCAGGAGCCATCACGCGGATGCGTGACTGAGGGGTTGTTGGCCGAAATCATCGGTTTTCTGCTGACCTCACCCTGTAACAATCCCTCCGTCCCGGCTTACTCCGGCCCACCTCCCTTTACACAAGGGAGGTGGGATATTTCTTCTCCTCAAAGGGAGCGGGGGTTAAAAACTTCTGTGCGGGGATGGTATCAGCGAAACGAATGTGATACAATATACCCCGGAATGACACGATGTAGCGGAGTGTGTAAAGCAAGATGGGACTCTATAATGCTTTAGATATCATTGCAACCATAACAGAATCGTTTGCGCTGTATGTGATGATCGGGTGTTTTTGCAAGCAACCGCGCTTCCGTCCGGCCGTGAGCCGGCTGCTGCCGGCGGTGAGCTACGGAATCCTCGTTCTGCTCCTGACTCATTTCACGGATTTAGGGGGCATCAAAATTTTTATCATTTTTCCGTTTGCGCTCGTCATGACAAAAATGTGTTATCAATCGCCGCTGCGCTATTGTCTGGTCACTACGGAACTGTTCTATATTCTTGGTTCTATTCTCTCAGAAGCTGTGGGCATTTCGCTGATGAGCTGGATCTATCACGGGGATACCACGACCCAGGTGGGCGGAGAAACGGTTCTCAAATGGCAGATCTACGTGGTTACTCTCTTACTGCGCTGCGTATTCCTGGCGATCGCGTATGGGCTGCTGCGGAACTTCCGATATCAGATCCAAACCAAGGACGCAGCGATTTTGACCGCCAGTTTTCTGCTGCTCCTCACCTTTAACTTTTCCAGCACGTATAATTTTCTGAATTTGAACATAGAGAACACGCTGCTTCTGGACCTGACCACTTCTGTGCTCTGCGTATTCTTCATGGTGCTGTTTCTCTATACTAAAAATGTTTCCTATCTCCGGGAAGAAGAACAGCGGGATAAGATACAGATCGCCCAGCTCCAGCAGCAGTTTGCCTATTATCAGGATAAACAGCGGGACGAGGAGCGTGTGCGCGCAATCTACCACGACATGAAGAATCACCTGCTGGTGCTCGAAGGCAGTCAGGGTACGGACGCCACCCGCCAGATGGCGCAGGAACTCCGCAACCAGATCGCGGACTATGAAAACTACGTCCATACAGGGAATGAGTTCCTTGATATCATCCTCAAGGATAAAGCCGAAAAAGCGCGCGCAAAACATATTGATTTTTCCGCCGTCGTGGATTTTGACGGCGTCGATTTCATCGAACCGCTGGACATCAGCACGCTGTTTGGCAACGGGATTGACAATGCGATCGAGGCCTGTGAAAAGCTCCGGGAGGAGGACCGCGTCATTCTGGTGAAAGCCGGCAGGGTGCAGACCTTTGTCTCCATCCTGATTGAGAACAACTGCGCGGCGGAAGCACTGCCCAAAGAAAAGCGCACCACAAAGGCGGACAGCCTGCTGCACGGATTCGGTCTCTCCAATATGAAAAAAGCTGCTGAAAAGTACGGCGGCACCTGCACGACAAAGCGCGAGGACGGCAAGTTCACGCTCAAGATTTTAATTCCGGTTCCGGGCGGTAAAAATCAGTAAAAATCCCTTGGGAGAGGATGAATCATTTGAATTTAGCGATAGACGAGTTGCTCTGGGACATCTTTTGGACCGTTATTGAGTGCTGCATGATATGCTACCTGGGCAGGGGCTTTCTCCAGAAAAAGCTGCCGCTCAGATATGACGTTGCGTTTGTTGCAATTATGACCGTACTGACGGAAGCGATGACTTTCCTTAATATCCATACATTTATCCGATTTCCGATCTCGTTTCTTTTGACGGCGGTTGCGTTTAAATTGATTTACAAGCTGGAGTTCTGGACCGGCTGTATGGTCTACGCCTGTTTCGGCATCGCGCAGGTATTGGCCGAACTGAATGTTACCGCTCTGGTGAATCTGTTTGATCTGCAATTCTTAAACGACGGGAACAGTCCGATCTATTATTTGGCCTATCTATATGTTCCTGTACATCTGCTGAGCGCGCTGTTTGTCCTGTTCCAGCGGAAAATTCTGATGGATATCAAAAATGTGCTTTCTCCCAAGCTGGCGTGCGGCATTGCTTTTGTCATGCTTGTGGGAATCTATCTGTTCCTCCTCATCAGCATGAATCTGTCTGCATTCTCCGGAATCTATAAAGTGGTCGTCGCCCTGGCGAGTCTGCTCATTGTCGCAATCGTATTCCTCGGCCTGAAATTCTTTGTCACCAGCGTTATGACGCGGGTGGCCAAGCAGCAGGAGGAGCTGCGGATCAAGGATGAGGAACGAGTACGCAGCGTTTATCATGACATGAAGAATCACCTGCTGGTGCTGGAGAGTAAGCCGAATACCGACGAAACCCGCCAGATGGCGCAGGAGCTGCGCACCCAGATTGCGGACTACGAGGACTATGTCCGCACAGGCAACGAATTCCTCGATATCATCATGAAGGACAAGGCCGAAAAGGCACGGGAGAAGCACATTGATTTTTCCGTGGCGATTGATTTTAAGGACATTGATTTTATCGAACCGCTGGACATCAGCACCCTGTTTGGCAACGGGATCGACAATGCGATTGA
>DVHG01000019.1 GCA_018712345.1 Candidatus Onthovicinus excrementipullorum
CCCCAAAGGGGTTAAGGTAACGCCGTTTGTGTGCGTATTCAGTTTTTAACACATTCCCTGTCTATCCGCTGTCCGCAAAACCATTGATTTTATTAGCTTTTTGCCGCTATCGCTATCACACCTCATTATTCGCTGCGCCAGGCTTCGCTGCCCGGGCTTCCCATAGTAAAAGTTCCTCCGGGAATCAGCAGGAAGCCTTCCGGTGCCTCGATTGCAGATGGGTTAACAGATGATATTGCTTCCTGTCCCGGGGCGGGCGAATATGAATTGCACGCGACCAAAGAAGCAGTCATCACTCCAGCTATCAATAAGCTGATCCATCGTTTCATACTTCCACCTCTATTCATCAATACTCACCAGTTCATATTCCCGGCTGCCAAGCCCGATTGCCTCCGCATGTTCCAGCGTATGCAGACCATTTCGGCTTTCAATACGTTGAATGAGGGAACCACCATCTTCAGCGGCGTAAACCAGATCAACACATGCCTGGTCCACCGCAACCGGGTCAAAGGAAGCCAGAATGCCGATGTCGTGCATATCCGGCTCGGCGGGGTTTCCATCGCAGTCGCAGTCAACGCTCAAACGATTCATTACATTGATGTACAGAATATTCCCGCCCAGATAATCCACAACGGATTTCCCCGCTTCGGCCATACTCTCCAAAAAGGCGTCCTGTTCGCCACCCCACATGCTACCGCCGGTTCCTCCACTGTGGATGTGTGCTTTGCCCTCCGAAGAAGCAATGCCGATGGAGATATTTTTGATCGCTCCGCCGTAGCCGGCCATGGCATGACCTTTAAAGTGGGAAAGAACGACATAATAATCGTAGTTGGCAAAATTGGCACCCACATAGTTTTCCGTTAGATTGTTGCCGCCAACAACCGGCAGTGTCATAGAGCCGTTCTCATCCATAATATCCACATCGGCAATCGAGGTGTAGCCGTGGTCTTCTGCAAGCTGATAGTGCATGGCGGTATTGGCACGCTGGCCGCCATAGGCAGTATTGCACTCCACAATAGTGGGATTATCAAAAGACCGTACCAGATCACCGATTAAATCGGTGCGCAGATAGTTGCTTCCCGGTTCTCCTGTGGAAAGCTTTACCGCAATATTGCCAGAGGGTGAAGCCCCCAGTGCCTCATAAATAGCCATCAATCCTTCCGCGCTGATATTGGTAGTCATATACACGGTCGGTATTCCTTTGGGTGGGGCTTCCATCTGTTCTGATTCCCCGTTTGCTGGCTGCGATGGCTCGAAGCTAGATAAACCGGTTTCTGAGGAACTGCCGTCTGATGTAACAGGCACCTCCCCAGATGCGCACCCTGACAACATGCCAAGGCATAACAGCATCACGAAGCAGAGAACAGATAACTTTCTCATTTGAAACCTCCTTGTCCTATGATATTATAAAGTTTTTTACGCATTTTCTTTTTTCGGTTGTATCTTCCGTAGCAACTGTGAAATATAATATGCAAGAAAAATAAAGGTACCCATCATGGTCAGATAGTCGAAATAGAAAAGTGGAATTGATTCGCCGAAATCCAAGAACACAAACTCAGTCTGCAAAAACATATATGTAAGCAGATCTCTCCGGATAAACACCGTGAAGCCATAGACTGCAATTACCGCTCCAAGGATGGGTAAAAGTACCTTTCGCAGGCGGGAGGGCTGCCGAAGTTTCAGTGCTTTTCTGGCCATACCCAAGAACATGCCCCAATGCAGCCCTAAATGCAGTGCCATCAGGACAAACCCCCAATGGGAGGCAGCCATATGCAGCATGCGGGCGAAGGACATGCCATCATGGATATTCAAAAAGCTGAAAACATGGTTGGAGAGTATAATACCGCTGACCATGAGCCCGATCATTGCGAGGAATACCAACAAATCCACAATTAATTGGAAGATTCGGGAGGGAGTATACCTGCCTTTAAAAAGGGATTTGTACCAAATCCCGTTCAAAATGTGATGCAAAATGAATAGCAGGAACATTCCAGCTCCTACCCATTCATGAGCTACATCTCCCCAGAACTGGTATCCCATTAAAAAGAGCAGACCAAGTGTCATCAAGATATCCACAACAATTTTAAAGACAGCTTTTGGCTTCATTGGTTTTCCCTCCTTTCGTTTTGAGTTAAGCCAGATTCAGACCGTCAATCCATGTTGCGATTTCCCCTGACGCCCCATCTACACGGCTTCCGGATACGTGGAATCCCTCCGCAATCGTGGCGCCCGGTGCACTATCAGGCAATTTATCAAGGCTGCGTCCAAAACCGCTGCCGCCGCTGGTGCAGAAGGGAACAAGGGTTTTACCTTCCCAGTCGTAAGCTTCCAGGAAAGAGTAGATGAGCATGGGTGCATCACTCCACCAGTCGGGGTAACCCACAAACACCACGTCATAGCTATCCCAGTTTTCTACCTGAGCAGCCAGCTCCGGGCGGGCGTTATCTGCCTGTTCCTGCTGGGCGACATCCAAAAGGGTGTTATAATCATCGGTGTACGGGGTGGCCGGTTCAATTTCAAATAAATCACCGCCAGTTTCGGCCTGAATCATCTGTGCCATCTGTTCAGTGTTGCCTGACCAGGAAAAATACGCAATGAGTGTTCCGCCAACTTCTTCCGTGGGTTCTGCTGATTCTTCCGCCGCTTCGGAACCGGAATGCTCTTCTGATTCAGAAAGTGCTTGGGAGGATGATCCAGAAGCGCCTCCCTCACTTGTGGATGTCCCGCCGCTGCATGCAGCGAGAGAAAATACCAGCGTCATGGATAGCAAAAATGATAACAGTTTTTTCAAATTGACCATTCCTTTCTTACTTTTGGGTGAACTATTTGCTGCCTAATAGACTTTTACAAAAGTGGTGAATTCCACTTTTTAATTCGACAGGGGTTTCCACAGGCGATAGCGCTGTCCGGTATAGATTCGGTCACCACACTCCCCGCACCGATGACCACATTATCCCCGATAGTAACACCGGGAAGGATAATACTGCCGCCGCCGATCCATGTAAATCTGCCAATCTTTACAGGCGCAGTATAAGTTTTTACCGCAACTGTCCCATCCGGTTCCAACCAAAAGCGTTCTGCACCGTCCAAGGCGTGGGCAGCAGTATAAATTTTTACATCCGGACCAATCACGGTATTTTCGCCAATAATGATTGGCGCAGTATCCAGCAAGGTGCAGTGCATATTGATAAAGCTGTTGTCCGCAAGATGAATATTATATCCGTAGTCCACATAGAGCGGCTGATTTACACGGGCATTTTTGGCAAACTGTCCAAGCAGTTCAGATAACACCCGGTTGCGTTCTTCGATGTTTTCCGCAGGCAGATCATTATAGATTCGCATTAGGTTTTTGGCGTGGTTCTGCTGTTTCCTTAGCTCTGGGTCCCGAGCATCATAAATTCGACCGCTCTGCTTCTTCTCAAATTCGGTCATCCCATTAACTCCTTTACAGGTCTCGTTCTAATTATAAGTATACTGAACTTCCGGTCTTATGTAAAATACTTATAACTCATTATCATCTATGTGGTTTTTGTATTGATAAAATATATAAAAACAGGAGTGGGACTCCCCTTCCAAATCGGGGCATCCCGTACTCCTGTTACTTACCTTCGTTGGCACAGACGCAAACAGCAAAATAGTGGCATCATACACTGTAACCTATTCTTATTTTTCTACCATGCTCTCCTGCTGGGAGTTATAGCGTGCCCCATAGATTTGGATCTGATCGAGTTTTGCATTCAATTCATCCAATTCCTGCGGTGTAAATTCTACGCTGGCGGCACCGGTATTTTCCTCCACTCGGCTTAGCTTTGTCGTTCCAGGGATAGGAGCAATCCATGGACGCCGGGAGAGAATCCATGCAAGGGCCAGCTGTGCCATGGTACAGCCTTTCTTTTCTGCCTGCTGCTGTAACAGAGTTAACAATTCCTGATTAGCTTTTAGTGCATCCTCGCTGGAAAAACGAGGCATGCTGCTGCGGACGTCCTGCGGTGTGAAATTGGACTGCTTTAGATTTCCAGTCAAATATCCACGTCCCAAGGGGCAGAAGCACACAAGACCAATTCCCAGTTCTTCCAGCACGGAAAGCAATTCAGTTTCCACATCACGATACCACATGGAATACTCATTTTGAATTGCTGTGAGCGGCAGCATCGTATGGGCTTTCCGAATGGTACGGATGGAGACTTCACTCATGCCCCAATGCAAAACTTTTCCTTCCTCCATCAGGCGGGAAACCGTTTCCGCTACCACCTCTACAGGAACCTTGGGATCTGCACGGTGTTGATAAAGCAGATCAATATGGTCGGTTTTCAGCCGGCGGAGAGAACCCTCTACTGATTTCCAAATCGTCTCCGGGCGGCTGTCCAATCCAACGGAGACACCGTTTTGGATATCAAACCCAAACTTGGTTGCAATTTGCACATGGTCTCGAACTTTGTGCAGCGCTTCTCCCAGAATTTCTTCGCTGGTATACGGGCCGTATACCTCCGCTGTGTCGAAAAAGGTCTCACCCTTTTCAAATGCCTCACGCGCAAACCGGATCATATCCTTTTTCTCAGGTATAGGCGGATATGCCGACACCATTCCCATACAGCCCAGCCCTACTGCACTGACAGTCAGTGGGCTTTCTTTCCCTAAAGTTACAGTTCTCATAATGGTAACACTCCTTTCTGAGGGAGAGCATTATTTGTCTCATAACGTTAAAGTTACAGTGACACTGCCCTTCCCCAGCACTTTTCTCAGTTCTGCCTCTGACAGATTTTGTACCTTGCCGAGACGGGTAAAATTCCAGGTGTTCGGCGCATAATAAATCACTAACAGGTTCCCTTCAGAGAGGATTACATCACCCGCCTCTGTCGTGATATGCTCGTCATTGGTGGGAAGCTGCACGCCAAAACTGCCAAACTTTTCCATACTTGCATAATCCTTCATTTTGATCGTCAACGGTCCTTTTTTCAGCAGCTCTTTCACTGCCTCTGCTGAACTGTTCTCGTACAGCTTGACCTGAAGAGTGGTTCCATTTACTTCGATGTTCATCATAACGATTCCTCCTATAAAAAATTACAAGCTGGTCAGCACCGGGTTGTTCAGGTAGTCGTATACCCGCTTCACTTCGCTGATCTTCCGGGTATCCAGCATTGAAGGGCAGCCTTTATCAAGGGCGGAAATCTTTTCCATATCTTCTTTGTCCAAACGGAAATCCCAGATATCCAGATTTTCCTCCATCCGTTCTTTGTGAACCGATTTGGGAATGATAATGACACCCTGCTGCACATTCCAGCGCAGGATAATCTGAGCCGGACTCTTGTGGTATTTTTCAGCGATCTCTAAAAGTACTGGTTCCGTAAACATCCCCTTCAAACCTTCCGCAAAAGGAGCCCATGCCTCCGGCTGCACGTTCAGCTCCTTCATCAGTGAAAGCTCTTCAGAACGCTGATAATGAGGATGACGCTCAATCTGGTTGATCTGGGGAAGAATTTTTGCGTTATAACACAAATCGAGCAGTCGATCCGGCAGAAAATTACACACGCCAATGGCGCGAACCTTACCCTCCTGATACAATTCTTCCAATGCACGCCAGGAGCCATAGTAATCCCCAAACGGCATATGAATCAGATATAAATCCACGTAAGAAAGTCCCAAGTTGTTCAAGGACTCCTCAAACGCTTCTTTTGTTTTTGTATATCCCATCTGCTGGATATAAGCTTTAGTTGTAATAAATAACTCTTCCCGTGGAACGGCGCAGGATTGAATCGCCCGGCCCACGGCTTTCTCATTTTGATAAGAACTGGCTGTATCAATCAGGCGGTACCCGGTGGAAATTGCATCCTTAACAACCTGTTCGCAGGTTTCCTCTGGAATTTGAAAGACTCCAAACCCCTCTATTGGTATGATCACACCGTTACTCAGTTTGACTGTTTCCACACTATAACATCCCCCTTTATCTGAAATAGTAAGGAATGGGCGGAACAGCTTACCTGCCCACCCATTCCTACACGCGAATTATTTATCACTCAGCAATTTGCCGCCAACACCCACATTATCCAGCGCGTTTTCTTTCAGAAAAACATAGAACGCCTCTTCCGGTATCTTCATGATTCTGGCAGCACTTGCGGTAAACTCTTTTGCCAACTGCTGTTTCTGCTCCTTACTTAATTGAGCTGCCTCCAATGTAATCACTGGCATATTGGTTTCCTCCTTACTTCAACCGATTTCCTAAATTGTACGCCTGCTGCGGGAAGTTGGAATGCTGCGTCATGGATGGGGTGCCGCATCCATAGCCCAACACCATACCCATGTCCTCCAGATTCAAATACTGTACCAATGTTTTATAATGGGATTCCAGAGCCTCAAAGGTCCAGTTATCGCTGTTCCATGCTACCGCCAGCAAAGCGGATTTCATATGTTTGCGCTGAATAGAGCTGTTGAAGGCGCAGAAACGGTCGATCATAATTTTTAGCTGAGCGGACATACCGTAATAGTACAGCGGTGTAGCGAATACAACCATATCGGCGTCCAGAATTTTCTTACGGATCGCTTCTACATCGTCCTTTTGTACACAAGGGCCTTCGTACCCGCAGTGAATGCAGCCAGTGCATGGATGGATATTGGCGTGGGCTACATCGAGCAGTTCTACGGTGTGGCCCGCTTCTTCCGCCCCCTGGCGGAAACAATCCGCCAGGATATGGGTAGAACCTTTTTTATTGGGACTGCCCTCTAAAACAATAATTTTCATTGCCTGCGTCTCCTTACTTCATTTCCTTTTCCCAGTAATGAATAACGTTCAGCGGCGTTTCACCAACCCTTTGTATCATACTTCCAGGACAGCACCCCCGCTCCAGCGCCGTGTAGGAGAAGGATGTGACGCCGTTCCCCTTACAATAATCGAAAATACCGGAAGTCCCAAAAGAACGTTTCAGCACGCTGTAACGGTGCTGGGCAGCAGGTAAAAGTTTCTTTGCCCATTCTACCCGGGCCACTACCTATCGGCGCCTGTATAGGGCACAGTGGATTTGATTTCGTGCAAATCACCATTGGTAGCTGCCCGCCAGCTTTTCAGTTGCACATTTTGTCGTGCCGCCGGCCGGCCGAGAAAATGGCCACTAAGGTTTTACTCATCCCATGGGACCTCCTGACGCATATACAAATTTCTTCATTCTACAGCTTCTATGGTTATGGTTCCCGACATCTGGCTGATCAGCCCGCCGCCGGAAAGAACCTGCCCCAGTTCAAACAAGGACGGATTCTGGTTGTAGTCGCCGTAAAAAAATACTACATCGCCCCAAGGTTCAAAATAAGCCAGTGTTCCGGCTCCTGATTGCGCCAATGGTGAATTGCTGGTATCTAACTCCTGCGACGGATAGAATATCTTTTCATTGGTGCTATAATCCTCTACCTCGATGGTAAGGGGAAGTTGTTCATAGAGGGAATCAGCGGCGGTTCCATCGTTTAGTTCGTAAACAACCATGTTTTCCCCAAACTGTACGGAAATCCGCCTGGCTACGCTTTCCAGATTTTCTACATTTTCTGTTGCAGAAGGAATTTCTACATTGGAAGACGCTTCAGTCGGTTCTGGCTGCTCCACGGAAGAAGATTGCCCCGCTTCGGGAGCAGAAGCTTCTGATGTTAACGTTACCAGCGATTCCGAATTACTGATTCCACAAGAAGAAAGGGCAAACACTATTAGTAGGCTAAGGAGGATTATACTAAAGGTCTTTTTCATTGCTCTGACCTCCTATGGGTTAATAGCCCAGCCCGGATACCCAGCTCTGAATATCCCCTTGGGAAGAAGAGGCATCCTCTTCATAACAATCGAAAATATTATCAGAAATTACAGCGTTGGGAGTGGCCTCTGTAATCAATTCCACGCTGTTGGCAAGTCCGCCGGTTCCGTGAGAGCAGAAAAGATACACTTGCTTGCCGGAAAGATCATTCTGCTCCAAGAAAGTGAGCAGCGCCATGGGTACGCCATACCACCAGTTGGGATAGCCTAAAAATACTGTATCATACTGATCCAGGTTTTCTACATTTTCAACCAGTTCCGGCCGGGCATTATCACCCCGCTCTTGATTAGCCCGCGCTAAACAGTCGTCCCAATCGCTGGGATATGGATCAGTAACCCGGATGGAAAACAGGTCACCTCCGGTTTCTTCCTTCACCCAACCTGCCAGCTGCTGCACGTTTCCGGGAGGAATCACACTGGGAGATGCGACTGCATCCACATCGTCCGCCAAAATGGCGTTGTCCGCCCAGGAAAAGTATGCCACCAGAATATTACTTTCCTGTTCCTTATTGATCTCTGCTGACTCAAAAGCAGAACTGCTTCCTGAAGCTTCTGAAGAATGATTTACCTGACTTTCTGTTGCACTACATGCAGAAATAGAAAGAACCATAGCAATTGCTGAAAAAAGAGAAAGTATTTTTTTCACTTATTCTGCCTCCTATCCATACTCCGCAAAGTTTATTTTCAGTGGTATTGATTAAACCAGGAATCTTTTATATTTCTGTTCTCATTATAAAACGCCTCTGATTCAATGTCTAATACCTATTGCTTATCGTTTTTAATGCGATTTTTGTATGGATAAAAAAGACTTCCAAGTTAATCATCCCTTGGAAGTCTCAATGTAAACAATAATTATTCCATTTTTGACCGAAGCATATTGATCTCCTGAATAAACAGGGAAGTTGCAGGTGAAAACAAATGATTTTTCTTCCACACCAGCACGCTGCGAGTGGTGTGTTCCGGCGCGATAGGTACAAAACGCAGCCGCGGGCTGCTGTGGATGGCCAGCGCGCCGTCCAGGCAAAAGGCACAACCAAGCCCGGCTTCTACCATCAAAGCGGCATTTGATAAAAGTGTATAGCTTAATGGGATTGTTAAATCTTTTTCATCCTGATTGATCCAATTTAAAATTTCGCTGCGCACCCGTTCGCGTAGCGGAAGAATCAACGGATATGCAACAATTTCATCTGGCGTAACCGTTTCCCTCTTTGCCAATGGATGATCGTCCCGCATAAGGATGCCCCAGGTTTCCTTTTGAGAGAGCCGAACAAAATCATATTTCACTGTATCCACCGGCTCTAATAAAAGCCCAACATCTACCAGACCTTTATCTAATCGATCTTTGATATTATCGGCCATCTCGTTATACAAATGAAATTGAACCAAAGGATACTTGTCAGAAAACTGCTTAATCAGCTTTGCGAACAACCGGCTCCCTACTGCCTCGGAGGCGCCGATTGCGATTAGGCCACTCACATTCGCATTACGTTCTACAAAAGATTGCTCCAGACGATCTGTCAGTTCGACAATTTCTTCAGCCCTCTGCCGGAAAAAAATGCCGTCATCTGTCAAAGTCAATCCGTTTTTCCCGCGGAGCATCAATGTGGTAGCCAGTTCCTTTTCTAAATCCATGATCTGGCGGCTTAGCGTCGGCTGCGTTACATGTAGAATATCCGCTGCTCGGGTTATGTTCTCTTCCTGTGCCGCTGCTAAAAAATAGCGGAGTGTGCGAAGTTCCATGCCTGCCGCCTCCCTTTCTGTATAGTTCTAGTATAGCATATCCATACAGAATCCGCAACAATTCGGCCAATCTATGCAATTATATTATAACTACTTAAGTTGCTTTATCAACTAGAATCAATCTGTTCCTGTGGGAAGAAAGGATGTCCAATTGGGAACAATGCCTATTCATTTAATAACTACTACTATCAAACTGACTGGGTAGCCGACGTATGTGCCCACCAGTTCCGGCACGAATATGTCTGTATGCTTTGCATGGCGGAGGTGCCGGAAGAAATCGCGATCCAGCTCGTAGGGCACGCAAACGTTAAAATGATCCATGAGGTGTACATGACTTTAAAACCGCAAATGATTGTTTCTGCCGGGGACAAATTGAATCAACTCCTTAAAGCAAAATAGAATATCTGTGCATACGGGGCTCCAAAAATGGCCCCGCTTCTTTTCGATTTGGTCCACATTTAGTCCACACAAAAACGTCTTTTTAGGCCCGTTTTAGTCCTTTTTGGTTCTCGCGCAAAGAATAAAAAACCGCGCTGTATCAACGTTTCCGGGATACAGCACGGTTTTTAAATGGTCCGAGTGGCGAGACTTGAACTCACGGCCTCTTGACCCCCAGTCAAGCGCGCTACCAACTGCGCCACACCCGGATTTACCGCTGCAGTCAGAACTGCAACGGTAAATATGATATCATATTTCAGCTAAATTTGCAATACCTTTTTACACAAAAGGTCATTCGCGCGGCAGGAGAAACAGAAACCGCACCGTCAGAGCACTCACGCCTCCGGCTTATCCTTATCATCCCTGTCCGGCGATTCATCCTTCTCCTCATACGCCTGGCGGGACTGTTCAGATAGGGCCGCGCGGCGTTTTCTCACAAATGAAGTGACGGCGGCGGCGATCCCGGCTACAATCAAGAGAAGGATCAAACCTCCTACTGTCCAGATCATCACGCGATAGTCCGACGACTCCCGGCTCTCGATTGAATATGCCACGGAATGGTCTATTTCCGCATATTCCTCCTGCTCATCATCGTCCTTATCTCCCTGACTTTTTCCGGACGACTTGCCGCTGCTCTTGGATGTCCCGCTGCCCTTTGACTTGGAGGTGGAGGGCTTTTTTGTAGTGCTCTCCTTCCGGGTCGCGGGCTCGGAACCGTCCCGCTCTGCTGTCTCCGGAACAGCGGAAGAACTCTCCGTCTCACCGGGTGGCACCGGGAAAACCGGGGTAAAACGATAGGAGCTCGTTCGCCGGCCCATCCGGTCGGAAAAGGAGACAGAGATCCCCTCCAGCGCGTTCTTTGCCTCCGTGACGGTATGAAAGTCGATCTGCGCCTCCACAACCGTACTCGCATCCCGTAGGATCAGTGCACAGTACCCGATCTGTGCGGACGGGATACTGGCCGCACGACCATCTTCACGAAGCAGGATGGTGTTTCCGTCCGCCAGCTCCAGATAGACACTGCCCGTTCCGGAGGCGGGTGGAACATCGTCAATTAGTCGGAGATAGAGATAGAGCGTTTTTCGGTTTTCATCAATTAGGTAATTCAGCTCCGCATAGGTAATCCCATTCTGTGGGGACAAAATCCCCGTATCATACAGCGCAATATAATGGCTTGAATCCCAGACGGCACTTTCCCCCTGCTGTCCATCCAGCTCCAACTCCGCGTCCTGAACTGCAGACACGGGTATAGCTGCCGCCCAGACAAGCATAAGGGCGAAAAAAGCAACACACATTTTTTTGATCAAGTTCTATGTATCCCCCCATCTATACAGGATCTGTGACCCACTCAGATCCTTCTGTCCAGCAGATCCACATACTGATTACGGAACGCCTCAAAGCGATCCTCCTCCAGTGCCTGGCGGATCCGTTCCAGCAGTGTGTTATAAAAATAGAGATTATGCATGACGCACAGGCGCATGGCAAGCATCTCCTTACTTTTGAAGAGATGGCGGATATAAGCACGTGAATGGCGGCGGCAGGTCGGGCAGTCACAGGAGTCATCCAGCGGCTGCAAATCCTTCTCATACTTTTTATTGTTTAGATTGATGATACCATTCCAGGTAAAGATATGTCCGTGCCGGGCATTGCGGCTGGGCATCACACAGTCAAACAAATCCACCCCCCGGGCCACACCCTCAATGATGTTCCCAGGGGTTCCCACGCCCATCAGATACCGGGGCCTGTCCGCCGGCATATATGGCTCTACGGCTGAGATGATCCGGTACATATCCTCCTTCGGCTCACCGACGGCGAGGCCGCCGATCGCATAGCCGTCCAGATTGAGCTCAGCGATACGCTTCATATGTTCAATGCGCAGATCGTCAAAGGTACATCCCTGATTGATACCAAAGAGCATCTGCTGCGGATTAATGGTGTTGGGCAGACTTCTCAGCCGCTCCATTTCCGCTTTACATCGTACCAGCCAGCGATAGGTGCGGTCACAGGAGGCGCTGGAATACGCATATTCCGCCGGATTCTCCACGCACTCGTCAAACGCCATGGCGATGGTTGAGCCGAGGTTTGATTGGATTCGCATGCTCTCTTCAGGACCCATGAAGATCTTTCGACCATCCACATGGGAGGAAAAATAGACCCCCTCCTCCTTGATGTTCCGCAGCTTGGCCAAGGAGAAGACCTGAAATCCGCCGCTGTCCGTCAGGATTGGCCCGCTCCACCCGGTAAAGCGGTGCAGGCCGCCCAGCTCATGGACCAATTCATCACCGGGACGCACATGCAGATGGTAGGTGTTGCACAGCTGTACCTGGCATTTCAGTTCAGTCAGGTCATAGGAGGAAACCGCCCCCTTGATCGCCCCGCAGGTGGCGACATTCATGAATGCGGGCGTCTGCACCGTTCCCTGCGGGGTCTCAAACACACCCCGGCGGGCATTGCCGCGTTTTAAAATCAACTGATACATAATAAACCTCGTAATTCCGCCGGACGATTTCCGGTACTGTTTTGGATCAATTGAGATACCGTCAAACTGCAAACAGGCATCAGAGGATCAGCATGGCGTCCCCAAAGCTGAAGAAACGGTATTTTTCGGCCACTGCATGGCGATAGGCATTCATCGTGTTTTCATAGCCGCAGAATGCGGAGACCAGCATAATCAGAGTGCTCTCCGGCAGATGAAAATTGGTAATCAGGCCGTCCATGCATTTAAATTCATAACCGGGATAGATAAAGATATCCGTCCACCCCTCGGCCTCCCCAATCTTCCCGTTGAACGTGGCCACCGATTCGAGCGTGCGGCAACTGGTTGTCCCAACTGCAATCACGCGTCCGCCGTTCTTTTTGGTCTCGTTAATCATGCGCGCCGTATTGGCCGGCATATAATAGTGCTCTGAGTGCATCAGGTGGTCCTCAATATTTTCTTCCTTCACAGGGCGGAAGGTTCCGAGGCCCACATGAAGCGTAACAAAGGCTTTTTGAATCCCTTTCTTTTCTAGGCGTTCAAACAGCTCGTCCGTAAAATGCAGCCCCGCCGTCGGCGCCGCGGCCGAACCGTTCTCACGCGCATAGATCGTCTGGTACTGGCTCTGATCCTCCAGCTTTTGAGTGATGTACGGCGGAAGGGGCATTTCGCCGATTTTTTCCAGAACATTATAAAAATTCCCGTCATAGGATAATTGGGCAAGGCGGTTGCCCCCCTCGATAACCTCGAGGATCTCTGCGCGCATCAGGCCGTTCCCAAAGATGAAACGCGAGCCCGGCTTGGCGCGCTTACCCGGCCCCGCCAGGACCTCCCACACATCGTTCCCCTTCGGCGTCAGGAGCAGGAATTCCACATGTGCCCCCGTCCCCTCCTTTACGCCGTAAATGCGCGCGGGAAGGACCTTGGTATCATTCAGAATGAGCAAATCTCCGGGATTGAGATATTCGTCCAACTCCCGGAAAATCCGATCCTCGTATTCGCCGCTCTGCCTCCCCAGCACTAACATACGCGCTGCGTCCCGGGGCTCCGCCGGCGTCTGCGCAATCAACTCCTGGGGCAGATCATAACTAAAATCGCTTCTTTTCATATAAAAATCCTCTTTCAGGCTGTGTTACCAGAAACTTTATTAAATTCCAAGTATATTTTTTTGAAAAACATTTGACTTAGCCGGCCTCAGATGGTATTATAATGTCAAATATGTCATTGATAGAGGCGCGTCATTTATGAGTAGGCGGCAGTAGATTGCCAGAATCGCTTGATGGTCGTTGGAAAGGAAATGATGCCGAAGAAAAAACGTGGCAAGTTTTTTCTGGGGATGCATGTGAATAACTGCATAACTGTCATCATTGCTTTATGATGAAGAGCTATCGAACTGATACACCGTCCGCCCGGACTGTGCCAAACTTCTTCTATTATATTGCATTGATGACCGGTTGGCAACCGGTTTTTTTAATGTCATAGAATATTTTCAGCTTTAAGGAGTGCTACACATGAAAGAGTTCAACGTAGGTATCGTAGGCGCCACGGGCATGGTCGGCCAGCGGTTTGCCACTATCCTTGAGAACCACCCATGGTTCCATGTAAAGGTTTTGGCAGCCAGCCCGCGTTCCGCCGGTAAGAAGTATAAGGATGCCGTCGGCGCAAAATGGGCCATGGATAAGCCGATCCCCGCCTCGATGGCTGATATGATTGTTAAAGATGCAACGGCAGACATTGACGAGATTGCAAAGTCCGTCGACTTCGTCTTCTGCGCCGTGGATATGAAAAAGGATGAAATCAAGGCGCTGGAGGAGGCATATGCCAAGGCCGAGTGCCCGGTTATCTCCAATAACAGTGCAAACCGCCACACGCCGGATGTGCCGATGATCATCCCGGAGCTCAATGCCGAGCACGCAAAGATCATCCCCGCACAGCGCAAACGTCTGGGCACCAAGCGTGGCTTCATCGCCGTCAAGTCCAACTGCTCGCTCCAGAGTTATGTTCCCGCCCTGTTCCCGCTGTCCGAGTTCGGCGTAAAAGAGGTGCTGGTGTGCACATATCAGGCTATCTCCGGCGCGGGAAAGACCTTTGAGACGTTCCCGGAGATCCTCGACAACGTCATCCCGTACATTGGCGGTGAGGAGGAAAAATCCGAGCAGGAGCCGCTGAAGATCTGGGGTAAGATCGAGGGCGATCAGATTGTCCCTGCCAAATCCCCCGCTTTCACGGCGCAGTGCCTGCGCGTACCGGTCTCCAACGGCCACATGGGCGCCGTATTTGTCCGCTTTGAAAACAAGCCGAGCAAGGAACAGATCCTTGATATCTGGAAGAACTTCTCCGGCCGCGCGCAGGAGCTCAATCTCCCCAGCGCGCCCAAGCAGTTCCTCCACTACTTTGAGGAGGAGAACCTGCCCCAGACAAAGCTTCAGCGCGATCTGGAGGGCGGCATGGCGATCTCCATCGGCCGTCTGCGCGAGGATACCCAGTATGATTACAAGTTCGTCTGTCTTTCCCACAACACGCTGCGCGGCGCGGCCGGCGGCGCGGTCCTGATGGCAGAGCTGCTCGCGGCTGGGGGCTATCTGGACTGATTTCAAACCGATTGAGTTTTCTCAAGGAGGAAACATGATGAAGAAGACTTTATTTACCGGCGCTGCCGTTGCAATTGTCACCCCGTTTGACGAGAAGGGTAATATCGACTTTGAGACTTTCGCCACTATTATTGATGATCAAATTGAGCATGGGACGGACGCCATCGTCGTCTGCGGGACGACGGGTGAGGATGCCTGCCTGAGCCATGAGGAGCACACCTCCGCGATCAAGTTCTGCGTCAACCACGTCAACAGGCGTGTCCCCGTCATCGCCGGAACGGGGAGCAATTGCACCCGCTATGCCATTTATCTCTCCCAGGAGGCGGAGAATCTGGGTGTAGACGGTCTGCTCAGCGTGACTCCCTATTACAACAAGACCTCACAGGACGGCCTGATCGCCCACTACACGGCGATCGCAGACCATGTCCACACGCCGATCATCCTGTACAATGTTCCCAGCAGGACGGGGTTGAACATCCAGCCGCAGACCTATAAGGCGCTTGCGGAGCATGAGAACATCTGCGCGATCAAGGAGGCCAACGGAAACATCTCCGCCCTGGCCGATACGATGGCACTCTGCGGCGATAAGCTGGACGTCTACTCCGGGAACGACGATCAGGTCACATCCTTCCTCTCCCTGGGGGCGAAAGGCGTGATCTCCGTGGTATCCAACATCATGCCGGCCATGATGCACGAGATGGTCATGAGCTACCTGAATGGTGATCCCGCAAAGAGCCGTGCACTCCAACTGGAGTACATTGATCTGTGCCATGCGCTCTTCTCTGATGTCAATCCCATTCCGGTCAAGGAGGCCATGAATATGATGGGCCTGCACGTGGGGAACTGCCGTCTGCCGCTCACCCGCATGAGCGAGGAGAAGTGCCGGGCGCTGCGAGCCGTTTTGGAGAAGCACAGCCTTGTAAAATAAGCAAAAAGGAAGGACGTTCCAATGACTGATATACTTCTCAGCGGATGCAACGGAAAAATGGGCCGTGTCATTACGGCCTGCGTGGCTGCGCGTGACGACTGCCGCATTGTGGCTGGCATTGATAAGAACACTGCCCAGGGGGCGGATTTCCCGGTTTTTGAGACCCCGGATGCCGTGGTGAAGGCCGATGTCATCATTGACTTTTCCAATCCGAGTGCCGTCACTCCCCTGCTCGACTACGCCTGTGAACACGGAATCCCAGCCGTAATTGCCACAACAGGGCTGAGCGATGAACAGGTTGCCTATTTAAAAAAGGCTGCGGAGCGCATTCCGGTCTTTTTCTCGGCCAATATGTCCCTGGGTGTGAATCTGCTGCTTGAGCTGTCCAAGGTCGCCGCCCGCGTGCTTGGCTCCTCTTTTGATATTGAGATTGTAGAGATGCACCATAACCAGAAGCTGGATGCCCCGAGCGGAACCGCGCTGATGCTGGCGGACGGGATCTCCCAGGAAGTTGACCATGCGATGCGCTATGAATACGACCGCCACTCCAAGCGCTGCAAGCGCGACAGGAATGAGATCGGTATCCACGCCGTGCGCGGCGGCACCATCGTCGGCGAGCATCAGGTCATCTTTGCCGGCCATGATGAGATCGTCACCCTGAGTCATTCCGCCCGCAGCAAGGAGATCTTCGCCACCGGATCCATCAATGCCGCCGTCTATCTTCACGGAAAGCCCGCCGGACTCTATTGCATGGCGGATCTGGTTGAGGGAAAGTAAAACCGAAAGAGGGTTTGCACCATGAATAAAAACGTTACCATCAATGTTGTGGAAGATGTCACACTCATTTCCCTGCTGGAATCCCCTGCCGACATCGGAATGATTGGTCGGGTGTTTTCTCGGATCGCAGATGCCGGAATTGATGTGGATATGATTTCCCAATCCCCGCACGGCAAGAACTCTACGCTTTCCTTTACAGTCAGCGGAGAGGACTTCGGCAGGATTCTGGAGATCTCCGCCCAGGTTCGGGAACTCAACCCCAATCTCAAGTTCAGCGTCAGCAGCGGCAACTGCAAAATCTCTGTTTTCAGTGAGGCGATGCGCGGCTGCCCCGGTTACAGCGCCAAAATCTTTAATGCGCTGGCCGCCAGGGAGACCGATATCCGTATGGTCACGACCTCCGAGGTGGACATCTCCCTGCTGGTGACGGAATCCGACAAGGATGGCGCCATTGAGGCGATTGAGGCCATCGAGTTTTAATAAAATGCATTTGAGCGGTGCTGAAAAATTCAGCACCGCTCTTTTTATCAGGATAACAAGGCGGCAGCCGGTTCTACCGCCTGCCGCCCACGATAAATTTCGCTCTGTTTGCACCGCTTTTGGCGGTTACACAAAATTTGGGATTACCCCGCTAAAGTGCATAAAAATCCCCGGTTTTGGAAACATTCCAAAGCCGAGGACCGCTTTATGCCTCTCTTTAATAAATTGACCGTCACTTTTTATCCTCCGGGGAACTGTTTTTCTTCTCCTCCAGAATCTTGGTCAAGTCCTCCTTCGTCTCCACGGCAAAGCGCTTGATTTTCTGCGTTGTCGTCTTGACGAATTCCGTATCACGGATATGGATACGCTTGATATTCTTATAAGAGGGGAGTTTTTTATTGACCTCCTTGATTACATCGCCGATCGCCTTTGCGATCTCCTCAGGGGTCAGGGACTGCTTTTTCTTTTTCTCCTTAATAGCCTCGATATTCGGGAACACATTCGCTGTGACGAATAGGTCATCTTCCCCGTCCTCCCCGGATACGATGGACTCCGCGATGAACGGATCATTGTTCAGGTAGTACTCCACCTCTTCCGGGTAGATATTTTTCCCGTTCTTGGTGACGATGACATTCTTGATCCTGCCGGTGATGCGGTAATGCCCCTGCTCATCGACCGTGCCGAGATCGCCGGTATGGAACCATCCCTCTGCGTCGATCACCTCAGCCGTCAGTTCCGGTGCATTATAATAGCCCATCATCACCATCGGACCGCGTACGCAGATTTCCCCCACTCCGGAGAAATCGGGATTGATAATTTTGGCCTCCACACCCGGCAGCGGGACACCGACGGAATCCGCAAGTGACAAACGGTCGTTATTGCCAATGACGAGCGGTGAGCACTCTGTCAGACCATAGCCGAGATACACCTCAAGACCAAAAGTTTTAAAGTCCTCTACAATACTCGGAGCGATTGCCGCGGCCCCGGTAATCAGGAGGCGCAGACGTCCGCCAAATGTCTTATGGATTGCCGCGAACACTTTATCGGACACATCAACGCCCAGTGCGCTGGAGGCCCTGGCCAGCATCTTCCCAAAGCCGAGCACTGCCTTGCCGCCCTTTTTCTCCTGTGCAGCCTTCAGGATGCGCTTATGGAGCTTTTCAAGCATCAGCGGAACGGTGACAAAAATCGTCGGCTGGACCTCCTGCATATTCCGTGCCAGATATTTCAGCCCCTCACAGAAGGAGATGCAAGCGCCGGAATAGAGAACAAACAGAAAGCCAAGCGAGGATTCATACGTATGGTGCAGCGGAAGAATGGAGAGTACCTGATCGTCCGTTCTGATTTTGACCACGCCGCTGAGCGCCATCAGGTCGGAACAGATGTTGTATTGGCTGAGCATGACACCCTTTGCCATCCCCGTGGTACCGGAGGTAAAAATCAGGCTGCCGAGTGCCTTGCCGTCCACCTCGGCATCCAGAAACGCGCGGTCCCCACTGCGGAGCAGTTCCCTGCCGCGCTCCAGCAGCTTCCCATAGGACAGGATGTCCGGCGCAAGGTCCTCCTGTGCGTCAAAACAGATCAGTAGCAGCTTCTGCGGGATGCGGGCCAGATTCTCGCGAATCCGGTTCATGCGCTTCTGATCGCAAAGGACGGCACGAGCATCCGACACGGTGAGAATATTGACAAAGTCATCCGCCGGGAGCTCTCTGTCGATTGGGACAACCACACCGGTGCCACAGGTGATTCCCAGATAGGAGGTCTCCCACTGGTAGGAATTGTCGCCCGAGACGGCGATATGCGCCCCCTTGAGCCCGAGGCTGAGCAGCGCCGTACCGAGGGCGTTGACCTCCTCCTGAAACTCCTGATAGGTAACCGGATAATAAACGCCGTCCTCCCCCTTCAGCCGGTAGGCCGGCAGGCTGCCAAAAAGCCGGGCGCTCTGTGCCAGTAAATCCTTAAAATTTTCAATATTCCGGATCGGATAAAAAATTTTCTCATCAGCCATGTATAATTTCTCGCTTTACCATAGATTGCCGCGCGGCGGTCATTATCCATTATATCCGCAGCTTAACCGATAGTCAACGACTTACGCCAGAATTCACACTTCCTTAAAAATATTCCCAGGAATATCGCGTTTCATGCGAGTTATACTAATCCCGCAAAAGGAAGTGAGACCATTGAAAAAAATCAGGAAGGACAAAAGCGCCGATCTTTACAAAACCTATATCACTCAGCCGATCAGCCAGGCCGATTCCAGACAGCAAAAGACAGGTGTGGCCATGCCGAATGACGCCAATGTGGAGAGCAATCGGGAATGGGTTGAGGAAAATAAAAAATAAACCGGGCATACGGTTACGCACACCCGGTTCAAATCTAAAATCTATACAAATCAAAAGTTTTATTTTTTATCGGTGGGATCTTCGCTCTGCGGGGTCCCGCTTTCTTTCAGGTTCATTTCTTTGAGAGCCGCATCCGTTGCCGCAGCCTCTACGGAATCGGGAACATTCTCCCCCTCTGCCCTACGCCTGGCGCGGGCGGCCATGATATCCGCCATCATCTTCCGATGGCCCTTACCAGTGATATTGTAGAAGTGAATCGGAATCAGCATTAGCAGATAGCCGATCGCCGGTACGATTGTCGTCATCAGGAAGAGGGCCCAGTTGGTCTCTGTATTCTGGATAACAGATTCCTCCGTATGGGCAATATATCCTGTCAAGCCAAGGACAAACAGGCCGATGGACGAAGCGAAGGTGTTTTCGATCTTGCCGGTAAAGCTCATGATGGAGAGCATGATGCCTTCCACACGCGTACCGGTCTTCCACTCGATGTAGTCGACCGTCTCGGCCTCCATCTCCTTTTGCATCAGGTTCTTAAACTCCATAGGGATGGTGGTCAAACCGGTGAAGAGGACAATCAAAATACCCGTAAATAGGGAGACAGAGGTGCCGGGCTCCTTTGTCATCAGTCCGTGATAGGTTGTCACCGCGAAGAGAACGTTAATGATAATCGCGCCCACACAGCAGATCTGGAAAAAGCGCCTAGAGTCCGCGCGCTCACCAAGCTTTTCAACGATTTTCGGCACCACGAGTCCCGCAATGAGAAAACCGGGGAATTTGATTACATCAATGAAAATATTATATTGACGGTTGAACATCAGATCCGCCACGAAATAGAACGAGACCTGTTCGGCCACCTTGCAAAGCAGGAAGAAAATATTCGCCAGGAACAGCATCAGCAGCGGCCGATTCTTAAACAGCAGCTGAAAGCATTCCTTTACGGAGGGAACATCTTCCTTATGCTCCGCGCGCTCCCGGGTATTCCTGTATGTAAATCGCGTCAGGAATACGATACCAATCGCAGATACGATTGCAGAGGTCAGATAGGCCTGCGGTGTATGGTCCTTGAAGTACGGCAGGAGCGCTGCGCCTGCGACAAACACCTGCGGCAGAGCGCCCAGCACAGAACGCACAATATTGCTGATACCATATAGCTTAGTTCGCTCAATGCCACTGGGCGTGATGGAGAACGCCAGCGCACCCATCGGAATATCAAATGCCGTATATGTGACATCCAGCCCAATGAAAAGGATCGTCGTATAGATGATATTGAACACCGGCGGCGCATCCGCACTACCGACAAAGAACAGGATCATGACAATCGACACAAAAATGGGCGCCCACTTGATGTAGGGGCGCATCTGACCGTTCTTAGTACGTGTCCGGTCCACAATGACGCCCATCATCGGATCGTTGATCGCGTCAAATATTCCACAGAAAAGACGGATAACGGAAGCCGTGCCCATCGGGTCGCTAAGCTTTTTAAACAGGACGTTCGTCAGGAAAAAGTTGACATACTTAGAGCTTGTCATACCCGTGTTCATACCCTGCGCGCCGCGGCCCACCGCATAGGAGAGCAGCTCACGCCAGGTAAGATAGGTCTCCTCACCAACATCATTTTTAATAATTTTGCTGTCGAGGAATCCCTTGATACTGAATTTCCCCATAGACTTCCTCCTCATCAGATAAAAATGATACTTTATCAGAATAACGGAACCGGCGCTGTATGCCATGGCATACGCGCGCCGACGGGCGTTCCAGATTCCGCCATTACCCCAGAAAAATATTAAAACTTTACTACGCTACTTTTTTAAACTTTATATATTTTACCACCGTATAGCCAAAAGTTCAAGAATTATTTATATTTTTTTTGCTTTTTGTCCCAAAGTTGTGTCCAGATTTTGTTCATTGTCTATCAAACAGTCCGATCCCTCTCAGATGGGCAGTGATCGCAACATGAAAAAGAGAGCGGGAAGTCCGCTCTCTTAAAAATCGATTGTTATTTTGTCCCGAAAATACGGTCACCCGCATCGCCCAGACCTGGGACAATATAGCCGTGATCATTGAGTCTTTCATCCAGCGCGGCACAGAAGATATCCACATCCGGATGCGTCTTGGAGAGCTTATTGAGCCCCTCAGGTGCGGCGATGATGCCCATGAACTTGATTGATTTTGGATGGTGCTTTTTGATCATAGAAATCGCGTCCGTCGCAGAGCCACCCGTGGCGAGCATCGGGTCGAGCACGATTACCTCGCGCTCCTCAATATCGGACGGGAGTTTGCAGTAATACTCGACTGGTTCCAGTGTCTGCGGATCACGGTACAGCCCGATATGTCCCACCCGGGCGGACGGAACGAGTTCCAGTACTCCCTCCACCATACCGAGGCCTGCGCGCAGGATTGGGACAAAGGCCAGTTTTTTGCCGGAGATCACCTTGGTCTTGACGACGGAGACCGGTGTCTCGATCTCAACCTCCTTGAGTGTGAGATCGCGCGTCGCCTCATAGCACATAAGCATGGCGATCTCGCCCACAAGCTCGCGGAATTCCTTGGAGCCGGTGTTCTTGTCCCTGAGAAGGGTCAGCTTGTGTTGGATCAGCGGATGGTTGGTAATTGTAATATTGCCCATTTTTGAACTTCCTCTCTGATGATAATATCCGTATTTAAATTACAGCTCTCCGTTTTCAATGGCGGCGATCTGGTCGACCCTGCGCTGATGGCGGCCGCCTTCAAATTCCGTGCTCAAAAAGACATCCACCAGCTCCAGTGCCAGACCGACGCCCACCACGCGGCCGCCCATGCACAGGATGTTCGCATCATTGTGCAGCCGTGTATATTTGGCGCTGAAATAGTCTGAACAGCACGCGGCCCGTACACCCTTTATCTTATTAGCGGCCATTGAAATTCCAATTCCCGTTCCGCAGCAGAGAATTCCAAGATCGCACTCACCGGATACAACTCCCCGGGCCGCCTCCGCGGCGATCGGCGCGTAATCGACCGACTCACAGGAGTTAGTTCCGTAATCCTTCACCACATGCCCGTTGGCAATCAGATGATCCATAATGGCACATTTGAGCTCATAGCCGCCGTGATCGGCTCCCAAAGCAATTTTCATTGACGCTCCCCTTTCTGCTGTTCAAGACGCCGTTTCAGCTCCCGCTGCGCCTGGGCAAGGCGCAGATAGGACGGTACAAGTTCCGCCTCCGGGATGGCTTCCCCTTCCAGATACTGCCGGTACGCGAGCAGGGAGACAGTCCCGGCGCGCTGATACCGGATGTTCTCCGGTGCAAGGCGGACATTTGGCAAAACATCTTTCAGCCTATTATAACATAATACAGCCCCATCGCCTATAAAAATTATATTTTTTTGCAGATTTTTCAAAAATGCACATAGCTCCTCAATCGGAACAGCCTGATCCGGGCACAGCCTGCGGAAGCCGTCTGAACAGTCAAAGGTGGCCGTATACACCTGACCACAGCGCGCATCCATTACGGCACAGGCCACGCAATCAACTCCCGCGAGAGCATAGGCAATCGCCTCCAGCGTGGAGACCGGCACACATGGGCTGCCGTGCGCCGCCGCAAGGCCTTTGACCGTGGCACAGCCGATACGGATCCCCGTAAAGGAGCCGGGACCGATCGACGCCGAAAACGCGCCGATGGAGTCAAAATCAATCTCCGCACACCGGAGCGCGGCATCTATGCAGCGCATCAGCGTGCGGCTGTGCGTGAGCGCCGTATTGGTAAACACCTCGCTGAGCACTTTTCCGTCACAGCAGACGGCCGCACTCGCCGCCCCGGCCGAGCTTTCAACTGCCAAAATATTCATAAAACATCTTCTTCCGTCTTTTTGGTGATCGTGATCCGGCGGTCGCTGTCCCCCAGACGCTCAAATTCCACCAGATAACTTCCCGCCGGGATGGCGTTCTCAATATTTTCACTCCACTCGATGGCCAGAACACTTTTCTGGTCAAGGTAGTCAAAAAATCCGGTGGAATACAGGTCCTCCCAGCTCCCGACACGGTACATGTCAAAGTGATACAGCGGCGGATGCCCCCCGTATGCATTCACCAGCGCAAAGGTCGGGCTTGTAACGGCGGCATCCGGAGTAAGTACACGGGCCATTCCACGTACAAAGGCAGTCTTCCCCATTCCAAGCCCGCCGAACATGGCGACAACTCCGCCGCCGGAGAGATCTCCTGCCAGCTTTTCACCCAGAGCTGCTGTCTCCTCCTCGCTGTGGGTCAGATAGACCGCCATCCCATCACCGCCTTTCTTTCAAATTATAACATGCCTGCCCTATAATTGCAAAACAAATTCATTCAAGGACAGGCAGGCAGATATTTTTGCTTGAATTGTAAGGGATGGGAGATTATAATGGTAGTATACATTTTAAACTTTGTGCATGGGAGTGTGAACTTTTGAAAAAGACCATGGGCAAAACGAGCACAAAAAAGAGGACCGGCCTCCCGAAACTCACCTGGCCGGCTGTTAAGCAATATATCAAAGAGACCGATAAATGGCTGCTGCTTCTGGTGACCGCGGCATCCGTCTACGGGATCCTGCTTGTCTTCAGTGCCACTTATGCGGACAAGGGTGATAGCCTGATCCCGCGTGACGCGCTCGTAATGATGATCGCTTTCTGCCTGGGGATTGCGGCGTGCATGATCGTCTCCTCATTCGACTATGAGATCCTGTCGCGGCTGTGGATTCTGGTGGGAATCGGCTGCTTTTTGCTGATGGTGATTACGCTGTTTTTCGGTACACCGCTCAACCCTGACCGCCCGGATGCCAAATCCTGGCTGGATCTTGGACCCATTGCCTTCCAGACCTCCGAACTGGTAAAGGTGGGATTTATCCTGACGTTCTCCGTCCATTTGGATCTGGTCAAGGAGGAGATCAACAAGTTCAAAAACGTGATTCTCCTCTGCCTGCACGGGGCGGTCCCTGTCCTCATGGTAATGAAATCCGGCGACGACGGCTCCGCCCTAATTTTCCTGCTGATCTTCGCAGCAATGATGTTTGCCGCAGGGTTGCACTGGGCGTATTTCCTTGCCGCCTTCTCGTGCCTGCTCGTGGGAATTCCGATCCTCTGGTATACCGGCTTCATTATCGACGATCACCAGAAGGCACGTATTCTGGCACTGATCCATCCCGAGGAATATGCACTCAATGAGGCCTATCAACAGAATCAGGGGATCGTCGCAATCGGATCGGGCCAGACGACGGGAAAAGGATTCATGGGGGGAAATTATACTCAGAACAACCTGGTCCCTGAAAGCCAAAACGATATGATCTTTACTGTGGCCGGCGAGGAGTTTGGCTTTATCGGGGCGGCGGCTGTGGTGATTGTGCTGGGGTTGATTATCCTCAGGATCATCCTCAACGGCAGACGTTCCAAGGATATGGTCGGCTATCTGATCTGCATGGGGACGGCAGCGATGATCGCCTCTCAGGCTATCCTGAATATCGGCATGGGCCTGCGCGTGCTGCCTGTTATCGGGATCACGCTCCCCTTCTTCTCCGCCGGCGGATCCTCCAATGTCTGTATTTATCTGGCCATCGGGCTGGTGATGAGCGTCTACCGATTCAATCAGAAGCGCCCCGCAGTCGATTTCCGGGTCAGCCGAATCGCCACGGCATTCTCCGAGCGATAATCAAAAACATGGCGAAAGCGGTATGGTATAATCCCATACCGCTTTTTTGTATAGCTCTGTGTACGGAGGGGATCACGCGTTGATTTCAACGGATTCATGACCGCTCCGGCGGATCTGAACTTCTGCAGTGACACTCGTCGTCACCATCGGAAGGACCTTACGCCACCGATCGGTCACGGATTTAAAATAGGCCGTCTCACTCATCATCATGGCCCGCCCGATCCCAAATACATCGCTCTTGAGTTCCCTGGTAAGCTTTTCAAGCACCTGGCCGCAGGTCTTTTCAATATATTCCTCGGCACTTTGACGGATGTTTTCGAGTTTTTCCTCCGTCATCTCCTGCGGAGCATTCTGAAGCTCGCTGATATCAAACCGAAGCCTGAGATTAAAATTTGCATAGGGCCGCCCATCGCGCAGGCCGACATCTTTCTCCGATTTACAGTCGACAATATACAGGCCCACATTCCCGAACTCCTTCATGGGGATATTAATTTCATTTTGCTTAATGTTGCCATCCAGCACCAGCAGAAACGGCGCCTGCTCGCTGTCCAGATAGCCACAGATGCGGTCATCCTGCATTATCGCCACACCCGATATCCGTACCCCTTTCGCGTCCTTTGGTTCCCCTTCGACGACCTCAAGACTTGGGGCGGTCGGGTCAATTCCAGGCGCAATATAACGGTTTACGATATTCATCACCTGTACCCGCGCCTTTTTCGACTGTGTTTCCAGTAGGTTTGCGATCTCCTCTGCCGGAATCGTAGCCTCCCCAAAATCGGCGCTCAGGATCTCCGACGCCTTTCCTGCTGTCACTGCAAAATCGATTGACGGGCGGGTGGAGTAATCCCGAATAAAATAATCCAGAATATCCCGCAGCCCGGTATCAGCCGCCGCTTGGCTGACAACCAGAACCCGGTTGTGGGAATACATCGGGTTTTTCCCAATAAACTGCCTGATGCCGTTGGCCGCCTGGGAAATAGTGGTCCCGCGGGTCGTGTATAACGTGGTGACGTTCTTATTCGTCTCCGCACCGGAGGAGCTCGCCTGAGAAAGATTGAACACCTGTATGGTCAGCGTATACTGCCCCTCCTCATAGTCGACCCCGATCCCCTGGAGGACGACGCGGTTGCTGATATCACTGTTCAGGTGATCGGCACATCCGGAAGCACCAAACAAAATCAGCGGAACCAGTAAAATCGCAAGGAGTTTTTTCATCCTTCCTCCCCCTTTCTCCGCCTGCGGATAGCGCCGAGTAAAAGCAGGGTCAGCGGCATTACCAAAACGATCACGGCAAAAATGATCAGAGACAGGGTATAATTATTCATTTGGACATACCGCTGCTCATCGAGTGATATAAAGGCCGCACATCCCACCGTAACAGCGCTCAAGAGCAGGATAGAGGTGTTTTTCCCGAGCTTTGGGATAGCACGGCGCACGCAGTCGGACGCAAGGTAGATCAAAAAACCGGACTTAATGACTGCACACGCTACCCATACGCTCGTCATGACGGAGTCCAGACGTTGAAAAATCCCAGCACTGGCAATCTCCGCCAGCGTGTAAAAAGGGAACAGCTGCGTGGTTGCAAAGGCGCCCAGTGCGCCTACTGCGAAAAAGGAGAGAACGATGATCCACACGGTAATCCCACCCGCCCAGGCCGCATAGATTCGTTTGACCCGGCCCGTTACATGTGGCAGGACAACAGCAATTGCGGCGATCTCTGTCGTGTTTGCGATTGAGCGCAGAGCTGCTGTGATGGGTACCTGCACGCCGTCATAGAAAAGCGGCGTAAAATTGAACTTGCGCACCTGGGGAATTAGTGTGATGAGCAGCAGCCCTACAATGACCACCGCCAGCACGGCGACAACGGACGAAGCCCGTGCCACCGCCTCCAGCCCCAGAGATGCGATATAGCCGCAGACCACCGCAAACAGAATCAGAAACAGAATGGAATTGAGCTCCGGAAAGACAACCGTTGTGGAAAAAACCTCAAATCCCGAAATCAAATTGATATTGGCAAACAGAAAATAGAGTGTGAGGAGTACTGCGACAATTTTACAGACGGCTGGTGAAATCACCTGCGCATAATCGAGAATCCCGCTTTTCCCGTGGTCATAGAGCCGGAAGATCGGGAGGATGCACAGGAAAGCCAGCACATCCCAAAACAGCACGCGAGGGAGCATATCTACGGTAATGGCTGAACGCTCCATTGCCGGCATCAGCATCAGTGCCGTGATGATCCTGCTGACAAAAAGCAGGCAGAAGAGCTGGGTAGACCTGATTTTACTGATACCTTCCAATCTCTATCGAACCGCCTTTCCGTGCTGTGTCCCAAAGTCCTGTATGACCATCTTGTGCTTGCTCAGATTTTTCCAACCAGCACGGTAAACCATATCGCGCAGCGCGCTCTTGTAATAAGGGGAAATCGGGGACATATAGGGAATCCCATAGGGGTTGATCGCACACAGATTGACAAGCACGATAACACCCAGCATCACCAGACCATAAAATCCGAGGAAGCCACCTGCAAAGATAAAGAGAAACCGCAGGATGGAGATCGGCTCAAAGAGCGCCGGCGTAACATAAGATGTGATGGCACTGATCGCCACAATAATGAGCATAGGCGGCGCGATTACGCCGGCTGAAACAGCAGCATCGCCGATGACAATTGCTCCGATGATGCTCACGGCGTGCCCCATCTGCTTTGGAATTCTCAGCCCTGCCTCGCGCATGATCTCATAGATCAGATGGATCAGGACGGCCTCCAGCATGATGGGCAGTGGTGTACGGGCATGTGTGGATACAATGTCGTACAGCACGGACTCCGGCAGCAGCTCCTGGTGAAAGGTGGCGATTGCCACATAGAGCCCCGGCAGGAAGATGCTGATAAAGAAGGAAATCAGCTTGATAAACCGCAGAAATACGGCGTAGTAGGGGCGCATCGCATAATCGTCCGGCGAGTGGAAATTCTCAATAAACAGGTACGGGACAACCAGTGCAAAGGGAGTTCCATCCACCAGGACCCCCACCTTCCCCTCACTGAGCTTGGCACAGAAGGAATCCGGACGCTCAATAACGCCCACTGCGGTGAACATGGATTTGACTGACGTATCCAGAAATGGCTGAACATAACCGGACTCCATCACGATATCGAGTTTGATATCTGCCAGCCGGCGCTTGACCTGATCGAGAATGGCCGTATCGACACGGTCTGACATATAGCAGATACAGACCTGTGTATTACTGCTGCTGCCGAGAGTCATCATCTCAAAGCGGGCCTGCGGGGTTTTCAGGCGGCGGCGGACAAGCGTCATATTCATTTTTATAGCTTCCACAAACCCCTCGCGCGGGCCGCGCTCCTGTGCCTGTGTCTCTGAATCCTCAATGGATCGCGTGGGATATCCCTGAACACCGTACGCCTCACAGCAGGCCACACCGTCGATAAAGAGCAGTGCAAAGCCGGATAATAACAGCTCAATCGCCTGGGAAAATTGATAGACATCCTTGGCATCCACATTGGTGACCACTTGCGCACGGATGTAGTCGAGTTGATCGCCCGCCCTGCGCGGCATGTGCTCCGCCAGCAGGATGGGCTCCACCACGCTGCGCGCCAAGAGATCCTTATCGACCATCCCCTCACAGGTGACAACGGCGGCCGGAATATCCGCAATCGTGATTTCACGCACCATAAAGTCGGAGCTAGTACCGAACTGGCCGTAGAGATAAACCATGTTTTCACGCAGGCTGGCCATAATGGTTTTATTCTCCTTTTTCGCTCCCAGATCATCCTCTGGAATCAAGCTCTTTTTCATTGCTCTTTTAATCGATTCAAACATAAAAACACACTCCCGACTATAGTTATTGCCGCTTCCTGTGGGGAATATTCCACCGTGCATAAGCACGGGGAAAGGCGTAATACTAACCTTCAGGGAGGTGCGGCCATGCTGATTACATTTTTTCGCTCAATTATCCTCTATATTATGATTATCGCCGCTGTC
Source organism: Candidatus Onthovicinus excrementipullorum (assembly GCA_018712345.1). GTDB lineage: Bacteria > Bacillota > Clostridia > Oscillospirales > Acutalibacteraceae > Onthovicinus > Onthovicinus excrementipullorum. Next base: position 29,204 of record DVHG01000019.1, read on the forward strand.
CGGATTATGGGCAAGCGTCAGATCGGAGAACTTCAGCCCACCGAGCTTGTTATTACGATCCTGATCTCCGAAATCGCCGCCATCCCCATGCAGGATAACGGCCTTCCGCTGTTCAATTCGATCATCCCCATTCTGGTGCTGGTGGCATTTGAAATTATTCTCTCCGTGATCAATATGAAGTCCATGAAATTCCGGCGTGTAATGGAGGGGAATTCCGTCATTGTCATCCGGGATGGCAAGGTGGATCAGGCGGCGCTGAAAAAGCTGCGCATTACGACGGACGACCTGACAGAGAGCCTGCGGCAAAAAGACGTATTCGATATCAGCGATGTGCAGTACGCCATTCTGGAGACCAACGGCGCGCTGAGTGTGCTGCTCAAACCGGATAAACGCACAGTGACTACAGGGGATCTGGGCATTCCTGCCGCCGACAGCGGACTCCCCTGCGCGGTCGTCGGGGACGGTGTAATCATGGACGAATTGCTCGCCGAGTGCGGTATGAACCGCAACCGACTGGAAAAGCTGCTGCGGAAAAAGAATGTACAGCTCAAAGACGTGTTTCTACTCGTCGCCGACCGCACCGGAAAAGCGACTGTAATTAAAAAGGATGATGCCATTTGAAGCGCTTAGCCATCGCCATCGCTTTTTTTATGACGGCGTGCCTGCTGTGCGTGGGCGGATATTTTATTTTAAAGGACACCAATGAAGATCTGGACAACCTGCTGACGGAGTCCATTGCCTGTGCACAGCACCAGGATATTCAGGGGCTGGAGGCGAGCAATGCGCGACTGATGCAAAAATGGAACCAATCCGAGCTCATTTTTTCCGTGATGCTTCAGCACTATCATCTGGACGATTTTGAGCGCCGGATCCAAATGCTCGATTACTATTTTGCCCAGGGGAACTACGAAAAATATATTGAGACCTCTCAGGAGGCCAGGAACGAGCTCACGCACATCATGGAATCGGAACGCCTGTCACTCGGAAATATTTTTTAAATAAAAAGCCAAAAGCACACTGCTCTGCCTAATTGGTGAGAAGTGTGCTTTTCTGTATATTCGCGCTCTCAGATATTTCATTCACCAAAAGCAAAACCGCTCCTGTGGGATTCACAGAAAGCGGTCGTAGTTTAGATACTTATTTTGTCCCCTTTTCCTTCTCCCCGCGCTCGCGGATGGAGAAGCGCACCGGCGTCCCCTCAAGACCGAACACGGCGCGGATCTGGTTCTCCAGATAGCGCTGATAGCTGAAGTGGAACAGATCCTTCCGGTTGACAAAGCAGACAAATGTGGGCGGCTTGGTAGACGCCTGCGTCATATAATAGATCTTCAGGCGGCGGCCCTTGTCCGTAGGCGGCTGCACGCGGGCCGTTGCATCGGCCAAAATGTCGTTGAGCTTGCCGGTGGAGATCCGCGCCGCGTTCTGCGCCGCCGTATAATTGATCAGCTCATAGAGCCGGTCCAGGCGCTGATGCTCACGCGCAGAGATGAATACGATCGGCGCGTAGGGCATGAAGGAGAAATCGTTCATCAGCTTTTTGCGCATCTGGTCCATGGTATTCCCGGCCTTTTCCACGGCATCCCACTTGTTCACGGCGATGATGCATGCCTTGCCGCCCTCATGAGCGATCCCGGCAACCTTGGAGTCCTGCTCCGTAAAGCCCTCTGTCGCGTCAATCATGATGACGCACACGTCGGCGCGTTCCACGGCCATCCGTGCCCGGATGATGCTGTACTTTTCGATCTGGTCATCAACGCGGCTCTTGCGGCGGAGACCGGCCGTATCGATGAAGATATACTTGCCGAACGAATTCTCAACCAGGGAATCCGTTGCGTCGCGCGTAGTCCCCGCGATATCGGAGACGATCATCCGGTCCTCTCCCGTAACGGCGTTGACCAGCGAGGATTTGCCGACATTCGGCTTGCCGATCACGGCTACCTTGATATAATCCTCGCGTTCATCCTCCTCGGAAGCGGGTGGACAGTGTGCCAATACGGCGTCCAGCAGATCCCCTGTGCCGTGGCCGTGGACCGCGGAGACGGCAATCGGATCCCCGAGGCCCAGGTTATAAAACTCATAGAACTCCGGCGCAGGCTCACCGATCGTATCGCACTTGTTAACACACAGGACTATCGGCTTTCCGCTCCGGCGCAGCATGGCGGCTACATCCTGATCGCTCGCCACCACGCCGGAACGCTGGTCCACGACCATCACGATCACGTCCGCGCTGTCAATGGCAAGCTGCGCCTGCCGCCGCATCTGCGCCAGGATAACATCGTCCGTCTTTGGTTCAATCCCGCCCGTGTCAATGAGGGTAAATTTCCGGCCGAGCCATTCACTCTCCCCAAAGATACGGTCCCGCGTGACACCCGGCGTATCGTCCACGATGGACATCCGCCTGCCGACGAGCTTATTGAACAACGTCGACTTGCCCGTATTCGGGCGGCCGACGATAGCCACGACCGGCTTTGACATGCCTGATCCTCCTCCAATCTGATCCAGAAATGAAAAAAGCGGGGAAGACTGACGCCTTCTCCATCTTTCCTCATCAGCTATGACTGCCGCTTAAGCCTCTTTTTTTACAACTTCTCTGCCGTTGTAGTAGCCGCAGTTGCCGCAAATGCGATGCGCTCTCTTGTACTCGCCGCAGTGCGGGCACTTGACAAGAGCCGGAGCGTCCATCTTCCAGACGTTGGAACGCCTTTTGTTTTTCCTCGCTTTAGAGGTCTTTCTCTTCGGTACCGCCATGGTGATAACCCCCTTATCTGAAACAGATTGAAAATGAAATTACTCTTCTTTATCCAAAAGCTGCCTTAAAACCTCCAGACGCGGGTCTATCGGCTTTTTACAGCTGCAGGAACCATCATTCAGGTTCTTCCCGCACTGCGGGCAAAGGCCCTTACAGTCCTCCCTGCAGAGGAACTTGGTGGGCAGTGCAAGGAAGATATCCTCCCGCACAAAGGCCTCCAGATCCAGGCGCATATCCTCAACGAGCAGAAAATCATCATTATCCTCGTCATTGAGATGATCCGCCAGCAAATGCTGAAAACGGAAATCATAAGCCCGGTCCACCTCTGACGCGCAACGGTCACACGGCGCACAAAAGTGAAATTGGACGCGCATTTCTACTGAAACAACGCCGGCCTCATTGCGGAATAGCCCCTGTGCATGCACCGGGGAGACAAAGGGCCTGGACCCATTCCAGTCCACCTGTGAGAAGTCAAGCGACACATCAAACGGCAGCTGCTCCCCACTGTTTTGGAAAAGATTCTGAAGTTCCAGTATCATAGCACACCTCAAAATACCACACGACTGATATTATATATTCTTCTCCGCGGTTTGTCAAGGATTTCTAAAGAAAAACAGCCCTGCGCATCCCCGTATCGGATGTACGGCACGCCCAAACGGCATATATGGAAATCAGCAGGGGCGAAAAAACAGGCGGGAGAACGCTCCCCCGCCTGCCCTGAAATCGTGGTCAGACCTTCTGGCAGTAGTCAAAGATCCTCTTGGGAAGCACTTCCTCATCGCAGGAGATGGTGAAGAGGAACTTGGTATCCGTCAGCTGAGACAGCTTGTCAACCTTATACAGGAAATCGGCAAGCTCCTCATAGTCGCGGCTGCCGATGCGGAAGGTCGCATCCACGAAAAGATCCGTGATATCGTGATCCCCGGCACAGATGCCGCAGAGGAAGCCGTAGAAGGCGTCAAACCCATGGACGTCAAAATAGTCCGTGGCGATCAGACGCGCGCGGTAGTTAACGTCATAAGTAAGCTTTGTCTCCTTCTCGACGCAGACAACGTTGCCGCTGGACTTTTCGACGGCGCTGTTCACCATTTCAATGAGACGCTTTGTCTTTCCAGAACCCTTGTGTCCGATGATGAGAGATGTCATAGTTTTCTCCTCCTGTTAAAGTTGATATCCGCAGCTGCGGAACAGTGGATCCTTTATATACTCAGCGGAAAAGGCGCGCCTCCAGGGATGCCTTTTCAGCCTCATATCCGGGTTTGCCAAGGAGCGCGAACATGTTCTTTTTATAGCTCTCCACACCGGGCTGGTCAAACGGATTGACGCCCAGAATGTAACCGGAGATCCCGCACGCCTTTTCAAAGAAATAGATCAGTGCGCCGAGCTCTTTCTCATTCATCTCCGGCACATTGAGCACGGTATTCGGCACGCCGCCGTCCGTATGGGCGAGTACGGTGCCCTCAAACGCCTTGGTGTTGACAAAATCGAGCGTCTCCCCCGCCAGGAAGTTCAGGCCGTCCGCATTGTCCGCATCCGTGCCAATGGTGATTGTAGCCTTCGGCTTGCCGAATTTGACAACCGTCTCAAACAGGTGACGCTCCCCCTGCTGGATGTACTGGCCCATGGAGTGCAGGTCTGTGGAGAATGTGGCGGACGCCGGGAAGATCCCCTTCCCGTCCTTACCCTCACTCTCGCCAAAGAGCTGCTTGAGCCACTCGCCCATCATAGTGAAAGCGGGCTCATAGCTGACGAACATCTCAATCTTTTTGCCGCTGCGGTAGAGCAGGTTGCGGATCGCGGCATATTTATAGCAGTCATTTTTATGGATATCCGGGTCGTTATACTGCTCCTGCGCCTGGCGCGCGCCGGCCATCAGCGCATCGATATCCGCGCCGCTGACCGCGATCGGCAGCAGACCCACGGCGGTGAGGACGGAATAGCGGCCGCCGACATCGTCCGGGACGACAAATGTCTCATAGCCCTCGCGGTCCGCAAGCTGCTTGAGCGTGCCCCTTTCACGGTCGGTGGTCACATAGATGCGCTTTGCAGCCTCTTCCTTGCCGTACTTATTCTCCAGATACTCACGGAAGACGCGGAACGCGACCGCCGGCTCCGTGGTGGTGCCGGACTTGGAGATCACGTTGATGGAGACTTCCTTCCCCTCGCAGATGGCGAGCAGGTCGGAGAGTGCGTCGGAGCTAATGGAGTTGCCGGAGAAGTAGATATCCGGCGTATCTTTCTTAAGTGCGTTATAGTTGGGTGAATGAATGAACTCGATCGCCGCCCGCGCCCCGAGATAGGAGCCGCCGATGCCGATCACGATAAAGACATCGGTATCTTTTTTGATCTTTTCAGCCGCCTTTTTAATACGGGCGAATTCCTCTTTATCATAATCCGTAGGCAGTGTAATCCACCCGAGAAAATCATTGCCCGCTCCGCTGCCGTTCATGAGAACGTCGTGTGCTTTTGCAACCTCAGGCGCAATCGCATCCAGCTGACCGGGCGTGATGAATTTTTCCAAATACTTGTCATTTAATGTAACCATTGAATAAGACCCCCATATGCAATCGTAAACAGGTAGTTTACACCTATATTTTACCCTATGACGCCTTTGATTTCAATAGTGTTCCGTCAATTAAATCAAAATATTATTCTCCTGTACACGGTCCGTTCATCTTCCCGTGGTGTTTCTGCAACAAGGGTGCGGACACAGAGCGCGGGCGGCGTACCGCAACCGGTATGCCGCCCGCACAGGCCGTTTTTTACCGCGCCATGCTCTGGAAAAACTTTTTTATCGCCGACCAGAAATCCATCTCCTTCACCGCCTGCGGAGCAATCAGGCTGTATGTCCCGACTACCTCTCCATCAAGCTCCAAACGCACCTCGCCGAGTACCTGCCCCGCCTCTACAGGGGCTTCCACATCGACCGCGAGTTCAATCTTCTGTACAATCTTAGCCTGTGCGCCCTTGGGAATAAGAATCGGTTCCACGGCGCTCACCGATGGAAGGATCGTCTCCTCCACGCCGGACACCACATTGACGGGCGCGATCTGGGTCAGATCAATCTCCGGCGTAAAGAGCTCATAGTTGGAAAAACCCCAGTTGAGCATCGCTTTAGCTCCTTCAAATCGATCATTGCTCGTAGCACAGCCCATCACAACGGCAACCAGACTCGTATTTTCACGGGTGGCGGTAGCCGACAGGCAGGAGCCCGCCTTGGCTGTTGTCCCTGTCTTGAGCCCCGTGGCTCCACTGTAAAAACGGACAAGCTTATTCGTGTTGACAAGCTGCGTCCCCCCCTCGCGCAGCGAATCCATCCAGACGGTGGTGTACTCCTGAATCCAGCTGTGGTGGAGCATCAGCTCGCGTGACATAACCGCGATATCATAGGCGCTTGTCACGTGGTCGACCGCCGTATCATCCAGCCCGGTGCAGTTCTCAAAGTGCGTATCCGCCATACCCAGCTCTCCGGCGCGCTTGTTCATCTGATCTACAAATGCCTGTTCGCTGCCGCACAGGTGCTCGGCGAGCGCGGTACTCGCATCGTTGGCGCTGGCGATGGCAGTGGCGCGGAGCAGTTCGTCCACTGTCATCTGCTCGCCCTCCTTCAGCCAGATCTGCGAGCCGCCCTTCTGGGACGCCTCCGTGCTGGCCGTCACCACATCGGTCCGGGCGATCTCTCCGGCGTCGATCGCCTCCGCAATGAGCAGCAGTGTCATGATCTTGGTGACAGAGGCGGGCGCCATCTTCTCATGCTCGTTCTGTGCCATGAGGATTTTCCCGGTGTTTAAATCCATCAGGATGGCGGACTTTGCCTTGACCTCTACGGGCAGGGCTGCGGACTGCTGCTCCGCCGTTGCGGATGTCTCGGCAGCCGGCTCCTCCCCTGCCGCCGGTACCGCACCCAGCCCGAGCAGCATCGCCCCCGCCAGTGCGCAGGAGAGCGCTCGAATCCCGCGTTTCATATCAAAAATCCCTCCCTATATTCTAACAAAATCGGTTTGTTGAATTATATTCCGTTCTCGTTTATAATAGTATCGGATTACAAAAAATGAGGGAATTCTTTATGAAAATTTCTTTTTATACATTGGGTTGTAAAGTGAATCAGTATGAGACGCAGGAGATGACGGAGATCCTGCGGCGGTGCGGCTATGAGCCGGCGGCGGAGGGCGAAGCGCCGGATGTGTGCATTGTCAACTCCTGCACCGTGACGGCGGAAAGCGACCGCAAAACGCGGCAGGCCGTCAACCGGATGCGCCGCCTGTATCCGGACGCAGTGATCGTGCTGGCGGGTTGTATGGCGCAGGCGTACCCGGAAAAATCCGACGAGCTGCCGAGTGCCGACATCGTACTTGGCAACCGGGACTACAGCCGCCTGCCGGAGGCGATCAAGGAATATCGCCGCTCGGGCAAGCATCTGTTCAAGGTGCTGGCGCATGAAAAGGGCGAACGCTTCTGCGATGAGGATATCTCCGCCTTTGAGAACCGGAACCGCGCTTTTGTCAAGATCCAAGACGGGTGTGACCGCTTCTGCGCATACTGCATCATCCCCACCTCCCGCGGTCGTTCCCGCTCCAAGCCGGTGGAGCAGCTGAAACCCGAATTTGAACGGCTGGCACAGGCAGGCTTTACGGAGGTGGTGCTGGTGGGTATCAACCTGTCCGCCTACGGGCGGGACGTCGGTTCAAACATCTGTGAGGCGGTGGAAATCGCCGCGGCAGTGGACGGGATTGAGCAAGTACGCCTCGGCTCGCTGGAGCCTGACCACATCACGCCGGAGATTTTAAACCGTCTGGCATTGTGCCCCAAGTTCTGCCCGCAGTTCCACATCTCGCTCCAGAGCGGATGCGATGCGACGCTCAGGCGCATGAACCGCCACTATACTGCCGCTGAGTACGAACAGCTCTGCGCGGATATTCGGGCGCGCTTTGACGATCCCTCCATCACGACGGATCTGATGGTCGGCTTTGCCGGAGAGACACAGGAAGAATTTGACGAAACCTGCGATTTTGTCCGGAAGATTCAATTTGACAAAGTACACGTATTCCCCTACTCCGTGCGGCCCGGTACGCGCGCCGAACACTTTGAGGACCATGTGCCCAAGGCGGAAAAGGAACGCCGCGCCCATGTGATGATTGAGCTGACGGAAGCAATCCGCGCGGAAAAATTAAAGGCGCGCATTGGCAAGACGGACCGCGTTCTGTTTGAGAGCCGCCATGACGGCGATCAGTATATCGGTTACACCGCCAACTACACGCCTGTGCAGGTGCACGCCGACCACGATATCGGCGGCCAGACGCTGGCAGTGCGCATCACCGGTGCGGATGCGGAGAAGTGCATGGGGGAATTACTTTAATTCTTTTCAAATAGCGCAGACAGTTTGAGCCTGTGAGCGTCTTTATTAGTAAAAGAACATAAAGGAGGCTTCCCTATGAAAATCACCAATCAGGCTGTATGTGATCTGCGTCTATATAACTCTACAAAGGCTATGGAAAAAATTTCTAAGATCAAGAACGTCGCGCTGCTGCTTGTTCCAAAAGATATGGATGATGAGACACGCGCCGCTTACGCCGCCATTGAAAAGGCAAACGTTGCTACCGAAATTGAAGTGGACGCCAGCCATTCCCCACTGATCTTTAACGGAGAAACGACAATTACAGACGATGTTCTGCCAGATGGTGAAAGCCCTATCATCATAAACGGTACAGCACGCCTTTTCCGGCTCTCCCCCGGAAAAACTGTAAAAGTGATCGCAAACGGAGATCTGCTCTATGACATTCGCTCCGAATCCCAGATTCAGCTCGTAAATGTCAACGGAGAATGCGATGGTGTTAATTTTGACAAGCTGGTCGAAATACCGATGGGCGGCATTTTAACCGAAAATCTCCTGCGGCCGGATCCTGAGACGATCTATTACGGAAATGTCTTTTTGATGATTCCACACCTGCCAGTACAGGTACAGGGCACGGCAAAAAGCCCAATCCTTCTGGCGGACTCCTCCATCCGTAACACAAATCTGGTTTTGGATGCTCAACAAGTCATCTATCGCGATAACATCACGAGCGACGTCACGCTGAAGTTCAATCTGGATAAACTGCGCATCAGCGCCGATTTTTTGCAGCAGATCAGCGGCAAGTTGGTTTGTTTCAACATCCGTCACGTCATCATTGAAAAATCCGTCACCCCGGAGCTGCTGCGGGAAAAGGTACTGCTGATGTATAATATTCACCACATCAAGGCCACCAGAAAGACCTTTGACGCCGCACAGCTGCTCGCAGAGAACGTCCAGATCATCTCCAAGTAGATATGGAGGGGCTGGAAGCGGAATTTGACCGCATTTACAAGGAGCTGGCGAGCGACATATTCGCCTATTTTAACATCTGCTTCGGCGCGAATCCTGCCGAGGATCTGACGCAGGAGGTCTTCCTCCGCGTGTGGCGGCAGCTTCAGAACGGTGCGGCGGTTGAAAGCTGGCGCGCGTGGGCATTCCGATGCGCGGTCAATTTAAAAAATGACTTTCTGCGGCAGAAGCTGCGCGTCCGGAATCTGGCAGACCGCGTCTGGGACAACAGCGAACAGACCACCGAAGCGCGTTCGCCGGACGATCTGGATGTCCGCACGGCGTTTTGCGCACTGGAGGAGACGGAGCGCGAGCTATTGACGCTCAAATCCATGGGCTTCAACAGCCGAGAGATCGCTGAGATGACCGGGACCACGGATTCCACCGTTCGTACGCGCCTGCAAAAGGCGAGAACGCACTTTAAAGAACTGATTCATCGAGGTGATGACTGAATGGAGAACGAGGAGCAAAAAATCAAACAGGCAGTGGATACCTTCCGGCCCGGAAAATCTGTTTTGGACCGAATCCGCAGAAAGATCGTGCGCCCCGATCCTCCCTTTACGATCATCGCCGTGCATCAGGACTGGGCCAAGATCTTTGAAGACGTCTTTGAAAAGCAGAACAAGCGGCTGGACACCATCTTAAAAAAGGTCTACAGGCCGCTGAAAAAATAGTGTAATCAAAAAAGCCGCTGTCCTGATAGTTGGGCAGCGGCCTTTTTCTTTCGAACAAGACACATTTCCAAGCACTCCCTGTGCAAATGGGGCTCCCGCGGAATCAGTGGTGGGTATCGGCAGAAACCGGAGGCGTTTCTACAATCTGCTTCCCTGTAACAATCACTCCGTCACGGCTGGTGCCGTGACACCTCACTTTACACAACCTCCGGCCTCCCTTGTGTAAAGGGAGGCCGGAGGTTGTGCGAACCGCGGAAATGCACTTTTACCGGGGCGGCGTTCCCTGGGCTGTATTTTCCGTCCTCTGTTTATTCCGTCCGCTCCCCTGCTCCGCGCTCCCGCACCGCTCGGCGGTAGATCAGGATGGCGATCGCGGCGGTGACAGCCTCTGCGATCCAGAATGCGTGCCATACACCGTCCGGGCCGAAGAGGCGGCTGAGCAGAAACGCCGCCGGGATAATAATCACCGTGTACCGGAGCAGAGAGATTATCAGGGAGGGCATCCCCTTGCCCAGCCCCTCCAGCGCTCCGGAGGAAGTCACGGACACGGCGGAGACGATAAATCCGGCGCTGATGATGCGCAGGGCAGTGCCGCCAGCCTCGATCGTCTCCGGATTGGAGCTGAACAGACCGATCAACTGCCGCGGGACGGCCAGACAGACCACTGTGCCCATCAGCATAATGACAGCGCTCATGGCGAGCGTGATCTGATAAATCCTACGCACCCGCTTCTGTTCCCCGGCCCCGTAGTTGTAGCCGATCACCGGACGCATTCCCTGCACGATTCCATTGGCCGGGAGGTAGAGAAATGTCTGCAATTTATAGTAGACACCCAGCACAACCACATAGATCTGCCCATACGCGGCCAAGATTGCATTGAGCGCGGAGATCAGCAGCGACGGCAGGGCCATATTCAGCGTGGCCGGGATCCCCACGGCGTACAGCTTCCGGTCGATCTTTCGGTCCGCAGACAGATAGCGACGGCTGACATGTACCCGGATGGGGCGGACAAAATACACCACAATATAGATCACCAGCGTGAGCACCTGACCGATTCCCGTGGCCAATGCGGCCCCCTCAATCCCCATTCCCGGGAATGGGCCAAGCCCGAAAATCAGCACAGGATCCAGAATGATATTTGTAACTGCGCCGGCGATGAGGGCGGCCATGGTGACCTTCATCCGGCCCACAGCCTGAAAGATTTTTTCAAACGAGATGCTCAGGTTAATGATGAGCGAAAAGGCAAAGGCAATTCCGGAATACCGCACGCCCATATTGATCACCTGTTCCGACTGTGTAAACAGGCGCAGGAAGGGCGGCATGATCGCAATGCAGATCACTGTCAGCACGATGCCGTGGATCGCCGAGAACATCATTCCGCGTGATGCGGCCGTATCGGCTTTCCGCTTCTCCCCAGCCCCAAGATGGAAGGCAATTACAGCGTTAATCCCCACGCCAAAGCCAATGGCCACCGCGTTGATGAAATTCTGTACCGGATAGACGAGGGACAGTGCCGTCATCGCATCCTCACTGATTTTGGCAACAAAGAAGCTGTCCACAATATTATACAGCGAATTGACTGCCATGGAGACGACCATTGGCAGTGCCATGCTGACAAGCAGCGGGAATACGGGCTTTTTCTTCATAAAAGTTTCATCCATTGTGATCCTCCTGCGCGCAGGGACAGCCGGAACAGAAAAAGCCACACAACTATCTCCTGATAATTGTGTGGCGAAAAGATGACATGTTTATGCCCGGAAAAATCCACTACGTAGTTTTAACAGGGTGTATTATATACGGAAGAGGCCTGATTTGTCAAGTCCCCTATTTTTTCAGGCTCAGGAAGATCCCCAGAGCGACGGAGAGGGCCGCCGCCATGATGACCTGATACCCGGAGGGGAGCAGGAAGGTAATCGTATGCGCCGGGATCCAGAAAAGCGGCACCGTCTTAAAGAGCGTAAAGGTGACAAAGCCATGCCAGTCGATCCCCTCGATCACGGGGCGCAGACCGCCAGCCTTGCCCCCGTTGGCTGCCCGGAGCTCCAGCCACTTATCCGTGCACTTGTGTACCGCCATAAACGTGGGGCCGAAGGTCAGGTTCATCGTCATGCTCGTAAACAGCGCACGCAGGAAAGTGGAATCCCCGCCCGGCAACAGACCGGACGCCATCAACGCAGAGACGCCGCCGGGGAAGATCTTCATCATATAGGTAATCCACACGCCGATCAGGCCCCAGATCAGCAGGCGGGCTGGCACCTTGACGGGCGCGGCCCAACTCTTTGCGCGCAGGCTGGTGGAGAGCAGCTCCCCCACTGTGGCCAGCAGGGCAAACTTTAAAAAGCCCATGATATACGGATGCGCGTTCGAGACATCCGCAAACCCCCGGCGGCTGACTGGGATTACCAGCACGACGATAAACGCCAATAAAACCACGGCGCTGAATATCGGAATCCAGATACGGCTGATTCGCTTTGACATAACTTCCCCTCCACAACGGCTGCCAAAATGATTGTACCTAATATACCATATCCTTTCACCGCTTTAAAGGGGTAAAAAAATCTTTGGTACTATTTCACTGCTTTAAAGTACAAAAATTGTACATTTTCCCAACAGGTCGACTTCTATGCGTACGCCGGAACCCCTGCGTCGCAGGTGCACTATTCTGCGTCCGTGTGTCCGCTGCGATCAATTCCGCGGTCCAAGCGGATCGTCCAATCCTCCCACGTATCGGAATATATCATCATAATGCGGCCAAATCTCACCTTGAGATACGTGACGCTCTGCGCCCCCTGATCCGTAAAATCCATCCGGGCGCAAAGCTGGATCAGGTTGATCTCTCCGCTTTCTCCGCTGCCGGTGAACGACGCGGGAAACGGATCCAGACGCAGGGTGGAATCCGCGGGATTGGTGAACAGCCACCGCTCCGCCGGTTTGACAGCCCAGCAGTTTTCCTGCGGCGCGTACAGATAAAAGGAGGCCGACTCCTCTGGAACACGCCAGAAGGCATCGTCCATCATCACGTTGGCGTACAGACCGCGCTGCCTTCTATCATCAAACGCCCCCGAGTGGGCGCGCACCTGGAGAATTACATCCAGCCCGGCGGATGGAAGGCCGTCATATTCACGGGCCCCACCGTCGATGAACACGATGCTGCCCGTGTAGTCTTCACCCTCAAACGTACCGGTATATACGTGGATCGGGTCCTCACTGCCGGCGCCGGCATTTGCCGGGAGCGTGACAAAGTATTCCTCCCCGCCATAGTTCCCGTCCTCCGGCTCCCAGCGCTTGACGGCGCCGCTGTGGATCACAAGGCGGCCGCTGTTCTCAATCAGCCAGGCGTGCTGCTCCAGCGCGGGATCGAGCAGGACGTCCAGCCGCTCGGAGAGCGCCTGAATTTCACTGTCCGCCGACGAGCCGGCGATGATCTCCGCATCCCGGAAAAAGGCAGACTTCCGGGCATACCAGCCGCCCGCGGCGGCAATCACAAGAACCGGGATCAGCACCCCGAGAAAAATCAGCACATTGCATTTTGTCCTTGTCATCATCTTCCCCCTCTCATCACGGATAAAGGCTGTCCGGATACCAGAAGCTCAGCTCTCCCCACAGCGTTTCACTGCGCAAGAGGGTGAATATGACACGGCTGGTGTCCGCGCTGTCGGAGGTTTTCACCGCCGTCCCCCAGAGCTGGATCAGGTCCGGCCGGCCAAAGCGGCCACCGGAAGGCGCGCCAAGGATCAGGGACGGGACTTTCCCTTCCGAAGTGACGTAGGCTCCCTTTTTCTCCAACCAGATATCCGCGCCCTGCGCGTGGAGGTAAAAAACTTGACTGCCCGCCTCCTCATCCGGATACGGATTGGTGTGCCGCCAGGTAAAATCGCCTCTCAGCGTCCCATCAAACGCGCGGTCCCCCGGCGGGAATAGCCCGGATTCGGGGCGGATCTCCGTCACCAGCTCAAAGGATGGCGTCTCAGCCTGTGCACTCAGACAGGTGTCCATTCCGATCAGTACCATGCGGACGTCATAACCATCCGCCGTAAAACCGCCTGTGTAGACGTACAGGGGATCCTCCGGAAGCGTATTCCCTGACAAAACGGTGCGGGAACGGTCTACGGTTCCCCGAACCCAGCCATCCTCTGTCTGTGTGAAGACGATTGTCTCCGGACAGAGGACAAGACGTTCGCGGTTGGCAATCAGCACAGCATGTTTTTCAAGCGCGGGGTCCAACATGATCCCGATCCTGTCGGCGATCTCCTGCACCTCCGGGTCCTGCTCCGATTCGTCGATATAAGAGATCTGCATGTGGACCTCATTGAAAAAGGAGAACTGGTTACTCGCCCAGCTAAAAATCCATCCGCCGATTGTTGCAGCTGCATAAAAGATCAGTAATTTGACCAGAAAGCGTTTTAGGAAAGATGACATAGGGTTTCCCTCCTCTCTCACTCCGCCTTCATTCTATCACGCGGCGCCATGTAAGGGAAGCGGAATGACAAAAACGCCTGAAAAAACGTCAAAAAAGATCAGCCGCCCTCCGAATGCAGCCGTTTCTGCACGCCAAAAGCATAAAAAACATGACTTCCGGCGCCGAATCTGATAGAATGAAGGCAGAGAGGAGGGATCGGATGATTTCGGTTTTAATCTGTGACGATGACCGGACGATCTCCAGTCAGATCTCCGCCCTGCTGGATACGTATGCAAAGGCGCGCAGGATTGATTTCCAGATTGCAGAGTTTAACGACCCACAGGAGGCGTTCCAGTCGGAGACGCCGTGTGATCTAGCATTTATTGACATTGAGATGCCCGAAATCGACGGGCTAACGCTGGCGGCCCGGGTCCGTGAAAAGAATCCGGATGCGCTGGTGCTGATTGTGACCGCCTACGAGCGCTATCTGGACGACGCGATGGACCTGCATGTGTTCCGTTACCTCTCCAAGCCGATCGATAAGGAGCGGTTTTACCACAGCCTGACACTTGCCCTGCGCGAATATCAGAATATCCGGCGTGAGGTGGTGATTGAGTGCCGCGGGGAGACGCTGCGCGTACCCACGCGGGAGATCGTCTACCTGGCCATCGCGGGCCGAAAGACCCTGATCCGAACCGTACAGGCCGAATATCGGTGCGCCGATCCGCTGCGCGTGTGGGAGGAGCGCATCCACGAGCCGCAAAATTTTGCTTTTTCCCACCACAGCTATCTGGTCAATCTGCGGTACGTGACAAACTTTAACCGGGGCGGCGTAACCGTCCAGTCCGGGGATTCACTACGGGAAGAGCTGCCGATGTCCCAGCGGAAATACGCGGCCTTCCGAGCCTCCTTTATGGAGTATATGGGGAATACATTATGACAGAAGCACTGCTGTTAGTGTTGGGGGCCACACTCCACGTGATCCCATCCTGGATATTCATGGACCATACCTTTCACAAAAAGCATACAGGGGCGACAGGCCCTATCGTCTTGTTAGGTAGCTGGGGCGTATTCATCGTGTGTATGTTCACCCTCCCGGCGGGATACGTCGTCTGCTTTCCAGTGTATCTGATCCTGCTGTTTTTGTTGTTCAAACTCAACTGGAAGCAGGCGGTCTTTTATGCTTCGCTTCTGACAGCGCTGCCCACCGCTATCGCGGGGATTGTCTTCCCCCTGGCCGGGTGCATCTTTGACGGATCAACCACGCAGAGTCTCGGTGCCTTTGCGGGAAGCGGGGCCATTTATGCCCTCCTGATTGCGCTGCTGTGCTGGCTGACCGACCGGTACGAGACCCCGGACACGCCGCACGGGCATCTCTTCCTGCCGGCTTCCCTTGTTCCGCTGGGCACGGCGGCACTGCTGTGCGGCTGGATGGGTGTCACCATCCGCCGGGATATCGGCGAGAACGGTCGGATCCTCCTCGCCTGCACGGCACTTATCCTGTTTGGAATCCTCTTGCTGCTCCTGTTTGCCGTATGGCAAAATACTGATCAGGCATTCGCCGCACAGGCTCTGCGCGCGCAGGTGCGTAAAAACGCCGTGGACCACGACATCCTTCGTGAATCGCGTGAGCAACAGGAACGCGCAGCCATTTTGGTGCACGATATCCGGCGTAATTTGTCCGCCATCGCCGCACTGGCTGAGGGTTCGGAAAACGAGGAAATTCTCCGGTACATCTCCTCCATCACGCAGCCGGACCGACTGCATCCGGTCCGGCAGTACAGCGGGAACCGGCTTGTCAACGACATTGTCACCCGCTGCTGCGAGCGGTGTGAAAACTCCGGCATCCGGGCGGAGATTGATATCCGCAACGCGGACTTCACCTTCCTCTCTGACAGCGATCTGACAGCCATCCTTGACAATCTGCTGGAGAATGCCTGTGAGGCGGCGGAAAAGTGCAGAGAGGAACGATGGCTGCGCCTTCAAGTTGCGGAGCGCAATGTGCGTTATCTCGTCATCAAAGTTGAAAACAGTGCGTCTAAACCGCCCATGAGTACAGGAGAGGATCTCCAATCCTCCAAACAGGACGCCACTGTGCACGGCTATGGGACCAAAATCATTCGCAGGGCGGCGCAGCGGTACAATGGAGAAGCTCGTTTTACCTATGATGATGAGCTCCGTCTGTTTTCCGCCATCGTAATTTTGCAGCATCCACTATAAAATGCCCCTACGATAAAGTTTAAGAATACTACCTCCGGCCAGTCTGTGGCCGGCAGGGGCGGGAAACCTCATGAGAAAAGCCGGCACCTGAACAGTGCCGGCCTTTATACTTTGTCCGTACGCGGTGAAAAAACAGAGCCGGAAGTCATGCTTCCGGCTCTAAAGTCTATCAATCAGATGGAGATCTCATGCGCCAGCTTGTAAATCTCCATATCGAACGATTTTTTCATATTCAGCGCCTCATAGATATCATAATCCACGATCGAATCCTTTTTATAAGCGACGACGCGGTTTCCAATATCCTGCATCAGCAGTTTGACGGCATAGTGGCCCATCTCACTGGCCAGCACACGGTCGCGCACTGTGGGTGAACCGCCGCGCTGGACATGGCCCAGAACGGTCGTACGGCTCTCCACGCCGGTCTCCCGCTCAATGGTTTCAGCCATTTCCATGGTCCCGCCGATGCCCTCGGCCACAATGATGATAAAATGCTTTTTACCCGTCTTCTGGGTGCGGCGCATGCGGCCCACGACATCTTTTTCAAAGTCATACGGAACCTCCGGCACAAGGATGGAGGTTGCACCGACGGCGATACCCGCATTGAGCGCCAGATAGCCCGCCGTGTGGCCCATGACCTCCACCACGCTGCACCGGTCGTGGGACTCCGTTGTATCGCGGATGCGGTCAACCATGTCCACAATTGTATTCATAGCCGTATCATAGCCAATCGTATAGTCCGTACAGGCAATATCGTTATCAATCGTACCGGGGAGCGCCACGCACGGGATGCCGGCCAGGGAGAGATCACGCGCCCCGCGGAAAGAGCCGTCACCGCCAACGACGACGATGCCGTCCAGCCCGACTTCCTTACACACATCAACCGCCTTATTGATACCCTCCTGCGTTTTAAACTCCGGGCAGCGAGCCGTATAGAGCATGGTGCCGCCGCGGTGAATAATATCGGAAACGCTGCGGAGATTCATTTCAAACATATCCCCGCCGATCAGTCCGCTGTAACCGCGGCGTATGCCAAGCACCCTGAGGCCATTTTCGCAGCCCGTACGCACAACTGCACGGATTGCAGCATTCATGCCCGGCGCGTCGCCGCCGCTTGTTAAAACACCGATAGTCTTCATGATTAAACTCCCCTTGATCTGTCATTTATAAATTCAAAAGAAAA
Source organism: Candidatus Onthovicinus excrementipullorum (assembly GCA_018712345.1). Classification (GTDB taxonomy): domain Bacteria; phylum Bacillota; class Clostridia; order Oscillospirales; family Acutalibacteraceae; genus Onthovicinus; species Onthovicinus excrementipullorum. The sequence continues at coordinate 46,766 of DVHG01000019.1, forward strand.
CATTTTTTTGAATATTCATGATATATGATACAATAAAGCGCTCAAATAATCAAGAGTTTCCCGACAGATATTTCCATTTTCCCCGTCTTCCGTCAAGGCCGGTAGACGACGTTTTCCTCACCGAGAATTGCACGCAGTTCCCGGAGCATGGGCTCGTTTGCGCTGACCCACTCCTCCGCCGGCACGCGCACATATCCGCCGCCGGGCGTGTAATAATAGACAGGCTCCATCCCGTCAAAAATCCGCATGATTTTACGGGCCTGGCGCACGGACTCGGACTCCATGGAATCTACCCGCAGAAACAGTCCACGGCGCGCGTGACCCCCGCCGCGCGGAGAGGATTTCTCCTGCGCCGGTGCATGGATCAGCTCCCCGGGAGACGGGATCCGCTCCACACGCTCACAGACAATTTTGGCGTCGCTGTCCTCACGCAAGCTCAGCCGCCCGCGCAGAAGAATCGGCTCATCCGGCCGGATGAGCGCGCCGTAACGCTCCAAATCAGCGGCGAAGACAATTACCTCAATCTCCCCACTCAGGTCCTCCACACTGAGGAAAGCCATAGTGCTGTTGGACCGGACAACCTTTTTACGCAGGGCAGTGACGATGCCAAAAACGTACACATGGGAGCCGTCCCGGTAGGAGGCGGACTCCTGCTCTGCCGCACGGACAAGCGGGGCAATCAGATCGCAGTGCAGCGCGTCAAACAGCGAACGATAATCGTCCATCGGGTGGCCGGTGACGTAGACACCGATTGTTTCCTTCTCCCGACGCAGCCGCTCCCGCGCCGAAAATTCTGGAACATCCGGCACCGCGGGGCCATCGGTCGGGCGCTGACTGGTCCCGCCCAGGTCAAACAGGCCGATCTGCCCTTCAATATTGCGGTGCTTTTCGCTGTCGATATCACCAATGATCTCGGGCAGCATTTGGAGCATCTGCCTCCGGTTGGCGCCGAGCCCATCAAGTGCACCGCTGTAAATCAGGCTCTCGACGGCGCGGCGGTTAAAATCGCGCCCATGGACGCGCCTGCAAAACGTGTACAGCGATGTATATTCCCCGTTCAACTCGCGCTCCCCGATAATGCGGTCAATAAAGCCGCTGCCCAGATTCTTGATTGCCAGCAGGCCAAAGCGGATCTTTCCGGAACGGACCGTAAAGCGCTTGCCGCTCTCGTTGACACTCGGCGGCAGTACATTGATCCCAAGGGAAGCACACTCCTTGATGTAACGCCGGACTTTACCCGTATCCTCGAGCACGCTCGTCAGGAGAGAGGCCATAAATTCCGCCGGATAGTGGCATTTCAGGTACGCCGTTCTGTAGGAGACGAGTGCATAGGCCGCCGCATGGGACTTATTAAAGGCGTAGGAGGCAAAGGAGGACATATCATCAAAGATCTCATTTGCCACCTCAGCGGGAACGCCGTTTTTCACCGCACCCACGCACTCACAGGTTCCGTCCTCGCGCTGAAGGCCATAAATAAAGTTTTTGCGCTCCCGCTCCATCACATCATGCTTTTTCTTGGACATGGCGCGGCGCACGATATCCGCACGGCCGTAGGAATAGCCTGCCAGCGTACGAAATACCTGCATGACCTGCTCCTGATAGACCAGGCAGCCATAGGTGACATCCAGAATATCCTTTAAAAGCGGTGTCTTATACCGCACCTTTTCCGGGTGATGCCTGTTTTCCACATAGGTTGGGATGGAGGCCATAGGGCCGGGACGGTAGAGGGAAATCACGGCGATCAGGTCCTCCAGATACTCCGGCTTGAGCGCCATAATTGCATTGCGCATCCCGTCCGATTCAAACTGGAACACACCCTCCGTCTTGCCGGCGGAGATCATCCGATATGTCTCCGGGTCCGCCGTATCAATCGTATCAATATCCAGCTGGATACCGCGTGCATTGACGAGCTTGACGCAGTCATCAATCACCGTGAGGGTGCGTAGGCCCAAAAAGTCCATCTTCAGCAGACCGAGTTCCTCCAGTGTGGTCATGGTAAACTGCGTCACCACGTCGTCATCGCTCAGGGCCAGCGGGACATAGGAGGAGACCGGCTCATGGGTAATCACCACACCCGCCGCGTGCTTGGAGGCATGGCGCGGCATCCCCTCCACCTTACGGGCCGTATCTATCAGACTGCGGACCTGCTCGTCCGACTCATACACCTCGCGCAGCTCTTTTGACTGCTCAAGCGCGCCGTCAATCGTAATATTGAAGGTGTTCGGGAATTTTTTGACCACGGCGTCCACGGCGGAATAGGCCATCCCCATGGCCCGGCCCACATCCCGCAGTGACGCGCGCGCCGCCATCGTCCCAAAGGTGATAATCTGCGCGACGTGATCTTCCCCGTATTTGCGCACTACGTAGTCTACAACCTCTCCACGGCGCTCATAACAGAAGTCAATATCAAAATCCGGCATACTCACACGCTCCGGATTTAAAAAGCGCTCAAAGAGCAGATTGTACTTCATGGGGTCAATCCCCGTGATCCCGATGCAGTAGGCTGCGATGCTTCCCGCCCCGGAGCCGCGCCCCGGACCGACGGGGATGTTCTGAGATTTTGCGTAATGAACAAAGTCCCACACGATGAGATAATAATCCACATATCCCATCGTGCGGATCACATCGAGCTCATAGTCCAGGCGCTGCCGGTATGCCGCCGGGGCATCCGCCCCGTAACGCTCTGCAAAACCCTCCTCGCACATACTGCGGAGGTACTCAAAGTGGTCCTGACCATCCGGCACATCAAAGTGCGGCAGCTTGGTGTGGCCAAATTCAAATTCCACCTTGCAGCGTGCGGCGATCTTTGCGGTGTTCTCAATGGCCTCCTCCTGCTCCGGGAAGAGGGCACGCATCTCGTCTTCGGTTTTCAGATAGAAATTATCGCTGCCAAAGTCAAGGCCCGTCTCCTCGTCAATGGTGTGGTTGGTCTGGATGCAGATGAGAATCTTCTGAATCTGAGCGTCCTGACGGTCAATATAATGCGTATCATTTGTGACGACGAGGGGGATCCCCGTATCACGGGAAAGGCGGATCAGCCCCTCGTTGACAACAGCCTGATCGGGGATGGCGTGGTCCTGCATCTCCAGATAATAGTTCCCGTGGCCGAATACCCGCTCATACCACAGCGCCGTTTCACGGGCGCCGTCATAATCACCGCGCACAAGCGCACGCGGAATCTCCCCCGCGAGGCAAGCGGAGAGGCAGATCAGCCCCTCGTGATACTGCTCAAGCAGTTCGTGATCCACGCGCGGCTTGCCGTAAAAGCCCTGCGTCCAAGCGTCGGAGAGCATTTTAATCAGATTTTGATAGCCCGTGTTGTTCTCACACAGGAGGATCAGGTGGTTGTGCTCGTAGTCGAGCGAGCGCGTCTTATCAAAGCGCGACCGGGCCGCAACATAGACCTCGCACCCGATCACCGGGCGGACCCCCGCCCTTTTAGCGGCCTTATAAAAATCGATCACGCCGAACATATTGCCGTGATCCGTAATGGCGACAGCATCCTGCCCGGCCGCTTTTACCGCATCCATAAGCCTGTCAATCCGGCAGACGCCGTCCAGCAGGCTGTATTCCGTGTGCAAATGGAGATGTACAAAACCGGGCAAACCGTTCACCACCCTCCCTTATGGGTCTTCCTGAATTTCAGCGGCAATCTCCACGATGCGGCGCAGGCGATGATTGACCCCGGAACGGGAAATGGGGTCGTCAATTACCTCGCCGATCTCGCGCAGACTCATCTCCGGATTGTCCCTGCGGATAATTGCGATCTTCCGCAGCTGCTCCGGGAGGGAATTGAGCCCGCGGCAGCGCTCAATCTTGCGGATGGCCTCAATCTGCTGCATGGCGGCATCCACTGTGCGCGTGATGTTTGCCGTTTCAAAATTCGTCTTGCGGTTGATATTGTTGCGCATGTCCTTATACATCTTGACCCCCATCATCTCCAGGGAGGAGTTGGCCGCCCCCATAAAAGTCAGGATGTCCTCAATGGACTCGCTGTCCTTAAAATAGATCACACGTACGCCCTTGCGCGTGACCATTTTCGGCTTAAAGTCGTACTCCTCCAGCAGCTTCATCAGATCCCGGCAGATATTCAGATAGGGTACCGCAAATTCAAAGTGATAATCCTTATCCGGAGAGGTGACGGTACCGCAGGCCAGAAACGCGCCGCGTACAAAGGCGCCCGCGCAGCAGTCCTCAGAGAGATTGGCGCGGTTGATACGCAGCGCCCCGCCGTGAGAGTGGCCGAACACCTCAATAATCTTTTTGCGATCCTCCGACTTTTCTACATGCACCAGATATTTTCCCGCATCGGAAATATTGATTTTCGGCTCCACGCCGCAGGCCTCTCTGATCATGGAGCAGTAGCACTGTGCGACCTCATCATAATCCGTCTGAATGCAGATCTCACGCACAGAAAAGCTGCGCCCGAACAGCGCGAGCGCATATGCCTGGGCATGAACACAGCACAGGTTCATCCCGGTTATCTCAGAAAGCTCCTTTTTAACATTGTGTGAAAAAGACATAAGACCACCAACTCACTTATTGATGTCCCGATGCGTCACGCTCACGGGAAGACCCTGATCCCGAAAATGATCAGCCAGCAGCTGGGCAAAGGTCACGGACCGGTGCTTACCGCCGGTGCAGCCGATGGATACGGTGAGCTGGCTTTTCCCCTCCGTGCGGTACAGCGGGACAAGATAGTCAATCAGGCCAAGGAGCTTTGGCACCAGATTCTGAGACTGCGGGAACTTCATCACATAATCGCGCACCGGCGCGTCCATCCCCGTCTGATGCTTGAGCTCCGGGATATAAAATGGATTCGGAAGGCAGCGCACATCAAACACCAGGTCCGAACCGCTCGGAATCCCATACTTGAACCCGAAAGAATTGACATGGATCTTCATCAGCTCTCCGGGGTTCTCCAAAAAAAGCTTGGAGACACGCTCCCGGAACTGGCCGACCGTGAACTGGGAAGAATCGATGATATAATCGGCGATCTGGCGCAGCGGACGCAGAATTTCCCGCTCGGTTTCAATGGCCTCGTCAATCGATCCATCACTGCGTTCAAGGAGAGGATGCTTGCGCCGCGTCTCCTCGTACCGGCGGCGAATGGTGGGCGTATCCGCATCAATGTACAGGATCTTATACACACACCCAAGCCGTTTGAGTTCCTCAAGTGCGACAAAGATCTCGCCGAACATATCTCCACCGCGCACATCCGTCACTACGGCCACGCGGTCGCGCTTCTCCCCCGACTGCAGGATAAGCTGGGCAAAGGTGGGGATCAGCTTGGGAGGCATATTGTCCACGCAAAAGAAGCCGATATCCTCCAAAATATCGACTGCCCTTGACTTCCCTGCACCGGAGAGACCGGTGACTATGATAAACTCCATTTTTTGATCCCCCTGCCGATATCAGAGCATCATCACTTCCGGCTCAAGGGAAACGCCTGTCTTTTCCCGTACCGTGTTTTGAATATGCCGGATCAGCGCCTTTACGTCCGCACAAGTCGCACCGCCCGTATTGATGATGAAGCCGGCGTGCTTTTCACTCACCTGTGCGCCGCCAATGCGCGTCCCTTTCAGGCCGCACTGCTCAATCAGTGTACCGGCAAAATGACCCGGCGGACGTTTGAACACGCTCCCGGCGCTCGGGTATTCAATCGGCTGCTTGCTGCGCCGGCGCCCCATCAAATCCTCCATGCGGGCGCGGATCTCCGCCGGATCTCCCCGCTTCAGGCAGAACTCGACGGCGGTGACTACACAGCCATTACGCTTATAGGCGCTGTTCCGATAGCCAAAATCGAGCGCATCGCCGGAGAGGCTACCGGCCTCCCCCGACGGCGTTACGTGAAAGCAGCGGGAGACGACATCCTTCATCTCCCCGCCGTAGGCGCCGGCATTCATAAAAGCCGCACCCCCAACACTGCCGGGGATGCCATAGGCAAACTCCAGCCCTGTCAGGGAATGCTCCAGCGCAAAGCGGCACAGGTGGGTAAGGCTCACCCCGGCACCGCAGCGCACCGTCTCACCGGACAGCTCCAGCCCGGAAAATCCATCCTCCAGATGGAGAATGATGCCGTCATATCCCGCATCCGGGAAGAGGACATTGCTCCCGTTCCCGAGGACAAGCGGGCGGAGATTCGCCTGTGCACAGGCGCGCATGACTTCCATCAATTGATTTTCATCCTGCGGGACAAGGACAGCATGGGCCGCCCCGCCGATTTTAAACGTCGTCATCGTCCTCAGCGGAACAGCGTAACGCACCTGAACGCCCGCCGCGGCGGCCGCCGAACAGATCGAATCTACAGACGACATGGCAAAACCTCCGATGAAAACAGAATGCGGATCAAAGATCCAGGAAAGCGGCGCCGATGATGCCGGAATCATTCCCGAGCTCAGCGCAGCGGAGAACCGTCTGGCTCTTGGCGTGCTCCGTATAGCGGTCGCGCTCAACACGCTTGTTCAGCGGAACGAGCAGATTATCCCCCTCATGGCTGATTCCGCCGCCGATGCACAGGACCTCCGGCTGGAAAGCGTTGATAACATTGACGATTCCGCAGGCCAGATAATCGATGTAGCGGTCCACAACCGCCTTCCCCGCGGCGTCTCCCCTGCGCATGGCGTCAAAGGCCGTACGGCCGTTGACATTGTCGTAATCATTGCCCGCGATCTCCCACATCAGGCTGTCGTGCGCGTGGCGCATGGCATCCTTTGTCTGGCGGATAAGCGCCGTGGCGGAGGAATAGGCCTCCCAGCAGCCGCGGCGGCCGCACGTGCACTGCTCCCCATCCACTGCGATGACGGTATGCCCCAGCTCCGCGGCGATGGAATTGGAGCCGGAATAGATCCGCCCATTGATGACAACGCCGGAGCCGACGCCTGTACCAAGGGTAATGGCGACAAAGTCCTTTACCCCTCTGCCCGCCCCCGCGAGCGCCTCACCAAAGGCGGCGCAGTTTGCGTCATTATCGATATAGACAGGCTTCCCGAGCGCGTCGCTGAGCATGCTGCACGCGGGAACCTGATCGAATTTAAGGTTGTTGGAATACTCGATTACGCCGTCCTCCTTGTTGATCGCTCCGGGGGAGCCCAGGCCGACACACGCGACGTCATCCATCGTGATATGCGCATCCTCCACCGCCATCCGGCAGGCGGTGACGATATCGTCAAAAATCTCCTTCGCACTGCGCGGGAGAGCCGTCTTCATTTTACCCCTGCCGACGATGTTGTATTCCTCATCCACAACGCCGACCGCTATGTTCGTTCCGCCCAAATCGATACCAATCCGATACATACTCTGCAATTCCTCCAAGGTTTACTGAAATCTTTTTTTATCTTACCAGTCCGGACATCGGCCCGGAGCTTGTTAAGCGTTCTTCCAGGGATCGGGCACAATGTGCTGTGTTGGAACAATGTCGTTCTCCATACCCAGCTGCACCAGCAGCTCCTGCGCCGCACTGTAGCCCATCTTCTTCTGCCGGTTGTTCATGGCGGCAATCTCCACGATGATAGCGAGATTGCGCCCCGGCTTGACCGGAATGACCGTCATGGGCACTTTGACATCCAGAATATCCACATACTCCTCATCAAGGCCCATCCGATCATAGACCTTACTGCTGTCCCACTGCTCCAGCTGGATCACCATATCGATCTTCTCGGACAGCTTGACGGCGCCCATACCGAAGATTTTACCGGCATTGATGATCCCGATCCCGCGGATCTCTATGAAGTGCCGGATATTATCCGGCGCGGAACCGACCAGATTGTTCTTGGACACGCGGCGGATCTCCACCGCGTCGTCCGCGATGAGGCGGTGGCCGCGCTTGATGAGCTCAACGGCCGTCTCGCTCTTGCCGACGCCGCTGTCCCCGAGCAGGAGAACCCCCTCACCCGAGACCTCAATCAGCACGCCGTGGCGCGTGATGCGCGGCGCGAGCTCCGTATTCAGGTACGTGATCAGCGCGGACATCCCGTTGGATGTGGCGTCATTGGTGCGCAGGAGCGGCACCTCATACTTCTTCGCGTAGCGGCTGAGCTCCTTGAGGCACTCCATATTGCGCGTGATGACGACGGCGGAGGGCCTGCGCTCCATCAGGCGTTCGATGCTCTTCCTGCGGTCAGCGGGGAACTGGTTCTTTAAAAATCCGTACTCCGACAGACCTAGGAACTGGATGCGCTCGGGATCAAAATAATTGTCATCCTGCGCGAGAATCAGCCCGGGACGGTTTACATCACAGCAGGTGATATAGATATCCGCGGGCTCCTTTGGCGTATACAGAATTTCAAAGCCGTTGTCACGGACGACTTTCTCCAGGGATACGGAATATTTTTCAGTCAAATGCCGCCACCTCCGTTTCGGTTTCCCTATTTATAGTATTATAAAACATAACAAAAAAACTTCCAATACTTTTTTTCGTTTTTCTGCTGAAATCATGGAGTTAACATTGAATTTTTCACAAAATCATTGTATGATAAACAAATAATACAAAACATAAGGGAGCTTTGATGCATGAACCTGAAAGTCGGCCTGATGAATGACGCCTTCCCCCCGACGCTGGACGGTACCTGCACGACCATTTTAAATTATGCCACTACCATTCAGGAGAAGCTTGGCCGCAGCGTAGTAATAACGCCGCGTGTGCCGGGTGTGGTGGATAACTACCCGTTTGAGGTCTACCGGTATGACTCCTTCTCTTTTTCCTACAGGGATGAGTATCGGGTGGGGTGGCCGTTCCGGCACGCACTGCGCGAAAGGGTCGCCGCGATGGATCTGGATATCCTTCACTTCCACACGCCGCTCGCCTCCGCCGTCTTCGGCCGGCTGATCAACTGGGAGACAAGGATTCCCATGATCGCGACCTACCACACCAAATATGACTATGATATCCGCAAGCGCGTGCCGACCGCCTACCTGCAAAACTGGGCGCTCGACTTCATCGTGCGCAACCTCAGCCGCGCGGATGAGGTCTGGGCTGTAAGCGAGGGGGCCGGAGAAAACCTGAAAAAAATCGGCTATCAGGGCGACTATATTGTCATGCCCAACGGCGTGGATTTCCCCAAGGGAAAGGTCCGAGAGGAGGAGGCGCGGCACATTGACAGCCTGCACGGACTGCCGGCGGATGTGCCGGTGTATCTGTATGTGGGGCGGATGATGTGGTATAAAAACATCCGCATTATTTTGGACGCTTTGAAAAAGCTCCGGGATGATGGCCGTGACTTCCGCATGATCATGGTCGGAAAAGGGTCTGACGAGGGCGCGATTGACCGCTATATCGCCCGCCTCGGGCTGAAAGACCGGATTATCCGCACCGGAAAAATCGGTGACCGTGAGCTGCTGCGCGCCTATTACAGCAGGGCGGATCTCTTTTTGTTTCCCTCCGTATTTGATACGCACGGGATCGTGGTGCGGGAGGCGGCCGCATGCGGCTGCCCATCCCTGCTGGTACGCGGAAGCAGTTCCGCCTGCGGGATCACCGAGGCAGAGGAAGGATTTACGGCGGAGGAGAATCCGGAGGCATTTGCCCGCCGGATCGCCGAGCTGACGGACCATCCGGAATGGCTCAAAAAAGCTGGCAGCTGCGCAATGGACAGGCTCTTTCTCTCCTGGGAAGACGCCGTATCCATCGCCTACAAGCGGTACGAAAACCTGTGCGCCAACTGGAAATACCCGCTCCCCTGTCACGCCCAGATGAAGTCCCCTTCCTATTCTATTACAACCGCGCCCTGAAAAGGACTGAACCTCTGAAAGCGCATTACAGATAAAATAGAATCCTGCCGTGAGTTAAAAAGTCAGGTGAAAACGATTGCTTTTACCTGACTTTTGTCATCTGTTCCGTGAAGCAGCTGACCGATTCGGAATTGCGCGCCAGAAAAGCCTCCCCCGTCCGGACACCGTCCCCTAAGACGGCCTGATAGACATCCATACTCGTATATCTGCCGGGGTACATTCCTTTTGCGATCAAGTGCTCTTTTATCCGGATCACAGCCGAACTTTTCGCGCTGTCGAGTGCCAGTTCACGCCCGACCCGATCGCAGAAGCGCTCTGCGGCCCGGATCGTTTCATCGTCAAAAAACCAGATATCCACGTTCCACAGTTCATTGAAGAAATACGCTTCAAACCCGTGGAACCATACGGTTTTCCCGCTGTTGTCCCGCACCTGCTTGGCCTCATACCAGGTGGGATGAAAATCCCGGAGGATCTCGTCCGTCAGCTGATAAAGCCGGTCGAGATCCATCTTTTCATTTGAGACATCGATATCCAGATCATTCCAGACCATGGTGTTCATGGAATAGCTGCCGATGACGTGCGGCGTACCGTACTTTTTCAGTTTATCAAGCAAACCAAGGTCCTGTAAAATTTTATCCGCCTGTGCTCTGATACGTTCCATGGTCATCCTCTCCTCTAACAATTCAGCAGCGTTCGCTATGATACCTGTTGTTTCCATAACACTCCCCATATCATCAAGGAACTTATCACTTCAAACGCACAACATAAAAACTCACTTAATTCTGTATAACTTTGTTTCCATTATATCTCCCCTCTATAAAATATCAAGTCTTTTCTCAAAAGAGAAACGCTTTTTCGGAGTTCAAAACAGCCCATAGACTTTTTCCCGGAGATGCGGTACGCGTCCCGTAATCCTTACCTACAGAAAAAAGAGGAATGTCCCGAAAGGCACATTCCCCGTGTATCTGCCTACGCCGAAGAGCGCTGCTCTCCGGTTCATGACCCAAAACAGATTTACGAGCTGACAGACCCAGCCCTTTCCGCCAGAAGACCGGCGGCTGTCAAAGGCATCGTCTATAAGTTCTGCGCAATATTCTGGAATTTGGTCCGCGTCTGGTTGATCATCTGCTGGTCCGCCATCTGCGGGCTGTACCAGCCGCGCTTTTGCATCTCCGTAAAGAGATCGGCCTGGATCATATGGTTTTCACGCAGGATGTTGAGCATATCATTGCGCAACGTCTGATGCACACACTCATTGGCAAAGGTATTGAAAAGCCCCGTAAGGCCCTTTTCCGCGGTGAGCATATCATCCATGATGTCCTGATCGCAGAGGACGGCCTGCGCCTGTGTAGTCGGCATGGTGTACTCCTCCCTTTCTCAATTCAAATGGCCCAGCAGTGTATTATAGTGCTGCAGGTGCTGTGCGGCGATCTGCTCGCACTTGCCACGGATCTGCGGATCCGCCGTCATGTTGGCGTAATTTTTAAACTTGGTAATAATCAGCTTTTCCGCGCCGAGCTCATCCTCCAACGCGGACAGTTCCTTACTGGTGAGGTCCGCCATAAATAGAAAATCACTCCTTTTTTTGGTTTACATCCGTATTGTAAACCGAAAGGAGCGATTTATACACCATGCCGTTTTAAAAACAGGCTTTTACGCGCACAACGGCACAAAAAAGCGCCCGGGAAACCCGGACGCAATGCGATAACTATTAGCTCTGCGGCCCGCGCTGGCTCTTGATCGCCTTGAGCCGGGAGAAGTCCTCGCGCTCCTTCTCCTCAAGCGCCTCATTGATAAATTTGATGGTGCTCTCAAACTGCGGGATCATAATATTGTGGAGCGCGTTGGCACGCTTCTGCGTCTTCTTAATCGCCGTAGCAAGGCGATAAACGCTGTTCTCCACCTGCGCAAGCTCCGCCGTCAGATGCTTGACCTTATCAAACATGATATAGGCCTCATCGAGCTGGGAGTTGGTGCAGTACAGGCCGTAATGCAGCTTTCTGTCATTCTGCTGCCCGATGCGAACAATCGGGATTTCCACCCCCATGACGCTCCGGGAATCGAGTTCCACACTCTCATCAATGGGGATGGTCTGGGCCGCCTCGTCACAGATACCCAGCGTGACATTCGCGCGCTGGAGCGCAATGTAGGCGTCCGCGTAGAGGGAGTCAATCGAGCCCTGAATCTCATTCGCCTTATCGATCAGCTCCATCATCTCGCGCACCAGAATGTTGCGCTTGCGGTCCATCAGCTCGTAGCCGAGCTTCGCGAGCGAAAGCGACTTTCTGGTACTGATTAAATTGGATTTGGTCGGGAATACCTGTTTGGCCACCTGCGCTCACCTCCCCTGTCAGGCCGTGTGGGGCCGATAGTGCTGATCAAGAATCTCATCATCGACGCGGTCAAGCTCGGAGCGGTCAAGCATGGACAGCAGCTCCCAGCCGAGGTCAAGCGTCTGCTCAATGGTCCTGTTCTCATCGTACCCCTGATTGATAAAGCGGCGCTCAAACTCGCGGCCGAATTCCATCAGCTTTTTGTCCGACTCGGAGAGTTCATCCTCGCCGATGACGGAGGCGAGTGCCTTGGCGTCCTGCACCTTGGCGTAGGAGGCAAAGAGCTGGGTGGAGACCGCGTTGTGATCATCGCGCGTATAGCCCGCTCCGATGCCGTCCTTCATCAGTCGGGAGAGCGACGGCAGGACGCTGACGGGCGGATAGATGCCCTTGGAATCCAGCTCACGGTCAAGTACGATCTGCCCCTCGGTGATGTAGCCGGTCAGGTCGGGAATGGGATGGGTGATATCATCGTTGGGCATGGTCAGGATCGGGATCTGCGTAACAGAGCCCTTTTTCCCTTTGACAATTCCGGCGCGCTCGTAAAGCGCCGCCAGATCGGAGTACAGATAGCCCGGGAACCCCTTACGGCCCGGGATCTCCCCCTTGGAGGAGCTGAACTCACGCAGCGCCTCACAGTATGAGGTCATATCCGTCAGGATGACGAGGATATTCATATTCTTCTCAAAGGCGAGGTATTCCGCGGCAGTCAGCGCGCACTTGGGCGTGAGAATACGCTCGATGACGGGGTCATTCGACAGGTTCAGGAACATGACGACGCGGTCCATGACATTGGCCTCCTCAAAGGAGGAGCGGAAATACTCCGCCACGTCGTTTTTTACGCCCATGGCCGCAAATACGATGGCGAAATCCTCATCGTCGCCGACAGAGGCCTGACGGACGATCTGCACCGCCAGCTCATTATGCTTCATGCCGGAGCCGGAGAAGATCGGCAGTTTCTGGCCACGGATCAGCGTAGCCAGCGCATCAATGGAGGAAATGCCGGTGTTGATATAGTTGCGCGGATAGACGCGGGAGACGGGATTGATCGGCTCGCCGTTGACATCGCGGCGGCACTCGGCATAGACCTCGCCCATCCCGTCGATCGGTCGGCCCAGGCCGTCAAACACCCGGCCGAGAATCTCCGGCGAAAGCGCGATCTGCATCGGCCTTCCGGTGAGGCAGGTGCGCGTATTGACAAGGGAGAGGTCATTGGTCCCCTCAAACACCTGAATGACGACGCGCTCGCCGTCAATCTTGACGATTCGGCCGACCCTGCTTGTTCCGTTGTCGAGTTTCAGCTCGACCATTTCTTCATTGCTGGCGCCTTTGACGCCGTCGAGCACAACGAGTGATCCGTTGATCTCATTTAAACCAATGTGCTCCAGTATCATACAAATTCACTCCTAACCGACTTATTTGAGGAACGCGGCCAGCTTTTCATCGATCTCCCTGAGATAGTCGTCAAACAGTTCCGGCTTATCGTTGGGAATATCATATTTCATCTTGACAAGCTTATCAAATAGGCCCAGGGACACGATCTTGGAGATCGGAACCTGAAGCGCGACGACCTCCTGGCACTTGTGGTACAGGTGCAGGATGACCTCCATCATCCGCATCTGCTTGGCCATCGGTACAAACGTATCCTCCTGATGGAAGGCGTTCTGCTGGAGGAAGCCGACGCGGATCACGCGGGCGATTTCAATAATCAGTTTCTGATCATCCGGCAGGACATCAGAGCCGATCAGCTTGACAATCTCCATCAGGCTGTTCTCCTCAACGAGAATGGCCGAGATCTCCTCGCGGTATTTCATAAAGTTCTCGCCGACATTTTGGGCATACCACGCGGACAGGTCCCCCAGATATTCGCTGTAGCTCGTATTCCAGTTGATGGCCGGATAATGGCGTTCATAGGCAAGGCTCTTATCCAGCGCCCAGAAGCAGCGCGTGAAGCGCTTGGTATTCTGCGTGACCGGCTCGGAGAAATCGGACCCCTGAGGGGAGACGGCACCGATGACGGAGATGGAGCCCTCTTTGCCATTGAGGGTGCGGACATAGCCCGCGCGCTCATAGAACTCCGACAGGCGGGACGGCAGATAGGCCGGGAAGCCCTCGTCTCCGGGCATCTCCTCCAGGCGGCCGGAGATCTCACGCAGCGCCTCCGCCCAGCGGGAGGTGGAGTCCGCCATCAGAGCGGTATGATAACCCATGTCGCGGTAGTACTCCGCCAGCGTAATGCCGGTATAAATCGAGGCCTCGCGGGCGGCCACAGGCATATTGGATGTATTGGCAATCAGGATGGTGCGGTCCGTCAGCGGGCGACCGGACTTCGGGTCGATCAACTCGCTGAACTCCGTCAAAGCCTGTGTCATCTCATTGCCGCGCTCCCCACAGCCGACGTAGATGATGATATCCGCATCGCACCACTTGGCAAGCTGGTGCTGTGTCATCGTCTTCCCGGTGCCGAAACCGCCGGGGATGGCAGCCGCGCCGCCCTTGGCCAGCGGGAACATGGTATCAATCACACGCTGCCCGGTCACCAGCGGACGCGTGGCCGGCAGGCGCTCCTCAACCGGGCGCGGCCGACGGATCGGCCAGCGCTGGCAGAGTGTCAGCTCGTGGATATTCCCCTTTGCATCGCGCAGCTTGAGGATGGTATCCCGGAGCCTGTAGCCGCCGCTCGGGGCACACTCGATCACTTCACCGCTCAGATCCGGCGGGACCATCATCTTATGGGTGATGATCGCCGTCTCCGGGCAGGTGGCGTAGATATCGCCGCCACTGAGGTGGTCGCCCACCTTGGCAAGGACAGTGACATCCCACTGTTTTTCTTCGTCCAGAGAGGAAACATTCGCCCCCCTGCTGATAAAAGCACCGGAAACCTTCTCAATTGACGAGAGCGGACGCTCGATTCCGTCAAAGATATTGGTGACAATGCCGGGGCCTAAGGTGACGGACATCGGGCCGCCGGTCGAATAGACGGGCTCGCCCGGGCGCAGCCCCGTCGTCTCCTCATAGACCTGGATCGTCGTACAGTCCCTGGTCAGACCGATGACCTCGCCGACCAGACGCTGCTCTCCGACGTAGACCATCTCCATCATGCTCAGGGAGGTCGGACCCTTCACGGTGACAACCGGACCGTTGATCCCAAAAATTACGTTATTCTCCGCCATCAGCCCACCTCCTCTTGATCATTTACGGACAGCTTTGCGTGCGTTAGGAACCATTCCCTCTGCGCGGCAAGGCGTGCCTCCAGAGTATCATCCGCAAGGAGCCCGTTGGAGAGATCCCGCACCCGACATCCACCGATTTCGACGGTGGGGTCGGCTTCAACCTCACACGCCCGGCCGAACGCGGTCTTTAATTCCTGTGCAAGGGGCAGATCCTGCTCACGGACCAGAACCACGGCATCGCCCGTAATGACAGCCGCCATCGCGACGATACTCTTTTTCAGGAAAGGAAGATAGTCAGGGGAGGCCGTAAACGCGCACAGAGCCTTCCGTGCCCGGTTAAAGACCTCCTTTTCCATCTCCATTCGGCGGCAGCTGAGCGCCCGCTTGGCGCTGTTGTGTGCAGCGGCGAACTTTCTGTTCGCCTCAATTTCCAATCGGTTTTTGCGCGCACCGACGGCGGCCTCAGCCTGATCCCTGGCGCGCTCCTCCTCCGCGGAGAGCTGAGTATGGATATATTCATCTACTTCGGATTCAATGGCGTTGCGCTTATCAACGGCGTCGTGATCGATGTCCTTGAGGAACAGGTCGACGCGTGCATCACTTTCAGCCATGGGAAACACCTCAAATCTTTACGCCGATTGCCTCGCGGACATAACGGGTGATCGAGTCGCTGACACGCCCTGCTCCGTGGCGGTCCGGTATCTCGACAATCAGCGGTTTTTCATGGGTCAGCTTCAGGTTGTAGACCTGATCCTGACACGCCTTGACCAGGCGGTCCGTGATCAGCACGATGGCGATATCCTCATCGGCGATCGCCGCTTTCAGCGCCGCCTCGATCTCCTCCGGCTCGTGCACGACCACGCCGTCTATCCCCGCAAGCCGCAGGCCCACGAGCGTGTCGACATTATCACTGATCAAATGGAAACGCATCTCAACGTCACCCGCCTATGCCGAGCAGGATCATGAACGCGATGACCAGGCCGTACAGCGCGACTGCCTCGCCCAAGGCCAGAAGAACGATGGACTTACCGAAGGTTTTCGGATTCTCGCTCATGGCCGCGATGGCCGCCGGAGCGCCTGCCGCGAGGGCAAGGCCGCCGCCGATGCCCGCCAGACCGATTGAGAGTGCTGCGGAGAGATACTTCAGGCCGGAGGCCAGACCGCTGTCCGCGGAGGCCGTATCTGCCTGCTGCTGCTCGGAGACGGAGGTGGAGGGCGCCGCATCGTTTGCCGCTGCGGTGTCATCGTTGGCGGCGGAAGCCGTAAAGGCAAATATGGTTGCCATTACAACGATCGCGCCAAAGGTGGCGATCTGCATCTTAAACGCACGCTTGGTGGACATGCCCTTGGAATGCTTATAGACCATAAACACGATGGAGCCGACGATGGCGATGACCGGAACTGCGGCCAGGATTGCGATTGCTAAAGTATTCATTTTGATTCCTCCAATTTTTGTTTTTTAACGGATTTTTGGCTGCGGCGTTTTTCGGCGCGCTCTTTATAAGCGATCTTGACGCCTTCAAACGGCCGTCCCTCGCCCTCGTAAAAGCGGCTGAACATCTCATAGAACTCAAGCCTGAGCGCCTGAATGCCGGTGAGAAGCCCTTCCAATGCCATTACGAGGATGTTGCCGAAGATAATGACAACGATATTACCCTGGGCTATTGCAAACACGACCGTCATCATGGCGGCGTGGACGAGGACGAATGCGCCGACGCGCAGGAAGGAGATCGTGTTGCTCATATAGGAGATAAAGTAGTCGAGCAGCTCGAACAGATTTTCAAGAATGTAATCCCCCCAGCTCTCCGGCTTCCAGTGCTCCCGATCATCGATCAGATTTACCAGGATCCCCTCAAAGAAGAGGAGCACAACACTGACGACGATCACGGCAATCAGTACGGGCGTGGGGATAACGGAAGTGCCTGTGAACAGCTGGACGACAAGTGTCACCAGCGCGGCGTACAGCAGAATCCCCATCACACCGTTGTGGTGGAAGACCGCACGGCCAAACTGTTTTCGCTTGATGCTGACAAGCACATTCATAAACATGGCAACGATCATGAGGAATACGCCGATCCCGATGGAGAAGATCAGGAGCCCGATTACAGAGTCCATCACCTCAAGCGGCTTTCCGGCCATTCCAAGGGCAGTATACAACGGATTCAAGAACTCCTCATCGCCGAAGAACGAGCCGTACACAAACCCACCGATCGTGGCGGCGATTCCGCAGGGAATCAGGATCTTCCCGAGCGCCATTTTTTTCAGCTTCCACATCAGATAGCCGAGGATTGCCAGGACAATCCCCTGCCCCACATCGCCAAACATGATGCCGAACAGGATCGTGTACGTGACCGCGACGAGGCCGGTCGCGTCAAACTCATCATAGGACGGAAGGCCGTACATCTCAATGTAGAACTCAAACGGCCGGAACAGCGGGTTGTTTTTGAGCAGAACAGGCGGCTTTGCCGCGGACTTTATGTCCGGATCGCTGATCTCATAGGCGGAGCGCTTGATCTTCTGGGCCTTGGCCTCAAAGCTCTTCGCCTTTTGAGCCGGCACCCAGCCCGCAAAGAAAAAGTAGTTGTCCTTGACGGCCGCATATTTGCGCAGGTCATAGACCAGCTTTAAATGCGTCAGGCGCGTATAGACCTCCAGAAAGCGCTCGCGGTTCTCCGCCCAGTAATCATCGAGCTGGCTGTTGATTTTTTCCAGGATCTCATCGAGAATCTCGTTATTTTTCTGGAGCTGTACAATCCCCTCCTTCGCCGTACCGGCGGCGCCAGGAATGTGCAGCCTGTTAAAGTAGAGATTTTGGAAAATCTGATCCACCTCAGCGATCTTCGCACGCGGGGCAAAATACATCCCCCAGTAGTCGAACGCATCTACCGAGCAGGGCACGAAGAAGACATATGGGTTATCCTCCTCCATGGCGAGGAGCTTTTCATAATTATCCTTTGGCAGGTGGCCGAAGCGAACCTTGATATACTCACAGTTGAACACCTCGTCCAGATCCAGATCAAAATCCGTGAAATGTTTTAGCTGTTCAATCCCGCGCTCACAGGCCTGATGCTGTTCCATCAGATCCTTCCGGTTCCTCGCGAGCTGGCCCGCCGCGCTGTTGAGACGGTCAACAAAGGTTCGGATCTCCTCATCGGTCGGCGTGTGCTTCAAATGCCGGATTGGAGCAACCTCAACCTTAGCGTTTTTGGCAAACTCCTCTACCTTCTGAAGCATATCGGCATAGGGGTTCACATCCTCCATCGGTGTGTAGCCCAGATCGACCGGGAGATACTGCGCGGCCGGCTCCGGGTGAAAATTGCCGTCCATGCAGCATGTCTCAATAAATTCATCGAGCTGTTCCAAAAATCCAGCCACACCGACAAGCTTCATTTTCGCGATTGCCACGAACGATCACCTCCCTATCCATCAACACCGATCAGCATGGTCTTTATCGTTTCCGGCGGGATGGAATATCGAATTCCCTCAATGATATGGGTAATATTGCGCACCTCGTTCTCCGCGAGAAAAATGTAGGAAAACATTACAATATACGGATTGGTTGAGAAGCGGAAGGAGTACTTTTCCAAATCAAAGCGCACCTTCTGGACGCCCTCCTCCAGATAGTCATAATTTTTTTCTCTCAGGCGCTGACCGATCCGCGTATTTTTCAGACGCGCCAGGAATTCCGTATCCGTTGATGCCGCGGCCAGGTACTCAAGCTCCTGCTTGGTCAGAGCGCTGCGCCCAAAGACAAGCAACTCGTCAATCTCCTCTTTGGAGGCCTGAATTGTATGCTTGAGACGGTAAATATTGATAATATTTTCAATATCCACTTCGCGCTCCAGATAACTGCGCACATCTTTTTTATAGCTGCCGCTGAAGGCCTGATCAACGATGTCACACAGCGTGTCGAACTCGTACTTTTTCATCTCCGCCTCAAGGGAGAAGTAGTCGATTTCGCCCGTCTCCCGGCTCTGCCGAACAAAGGGCTCAACGATCTTAAAATACTCTGTCCCGTTGAGCACGCGGAGAATCTCCTCAAAATCCTTGATCTCGGCTAGGGCAAAAAGATTGAGCTTGGTATGTTCGTTCAGGAAAGGCGGCAGAGAGAAGATATAATCCTCCGGATGGTGGTTGCAGAGGAACCGCAAAAAGCTCAGGATCTCCTCCACCTCTGCCTGGATGATAAAACAACGGTACAGCTCCGTCCCGATTGACAGCTCATACCGGCACATGGAGGCATACTGGTTGAACAGCCGCTTGCGCAGGATGGATTCAAGCTGCTTGCGGTGCAGTGTCTCCGTGACGGCATCCTGCAGAACGTCTGCATACACGGTCCGGTTTTTCAGATAAGTCGCGATCTCACCGACACTTTTGCAGTTGAGCAGGTCGTTGTAATTGGCCGCCGTCAGCTGCCCAGCGTACATGGCGTGCGCCTTGGCGAGAATCGTGTTGGAAGAAAATCGGTTGAGCATATTATTCACCCGCCAGTGTCCGTTTTACGATCTCATCCACCCAAGCGTCCGCACCTGCCCTGTATGCCTGCTCCAGTCGATCGGCAGCGCGGGAACCCGCCTGCTCAATCTCCTGCGTGCGGCGGCGGATCTTTTGATCACTCTCCGCGGCAAGGCGTTCCATCTCCTGCGCCGTGTAGGCACTGTACTTGTCGTCAATCTCCTTCAGCTTACCGTCAAGGGCTTTCATCTGATTGTTTTTATATTCCTCAGCCTCCTGCGCGCGCAGGCGTGCCTTTTTATCCATTTCCACGATGGCGTCAATCATTTTTTCCATGGAAAGGCCCCCTAAACTCATTTTTGCATAGCTAATATTATAGTCGCTTGTTAACAAAAAAACAAGCGTAAATTTGACAAAAAAATGCCCCAAAATTCGTGTTTAATGATTCAAAAATAAATGCTGGAAATAAAGAAAAAAGTGTATGCACACACCTGGTATGCATACACTGATTTTTTAGGCTACCACTGTGATATCACTGCTCCACATGCCACTTGACGCCCTGCGGGGTATCCTCAATCACAATCCCGCGGCTCTTGAGCTCATCGCGAATCTCATCGGCGCGCGCCCAGTTCTTCTCCTTGCGGGCCTGACTGCGTTCCTCAATCAGCCTTTCGACCTCGGCATCAAGGCTATTGTCCATCTTATTATAGAGCAGTCCAAGGACATCGCACAGCTCATGGAACAGGCTGCGCGCCGCAGCAATCGTCTGTTTGGATGCGTCCGCGCCGAGTACGTCCTTATTGATATCGCTGACCAGCTCAAAAATGCATGCCAAGCCGTTGGCAGTGTTCAGATCATCATCCATGGCGGTGATAAAATCCTCCCGGTGCTTTGCAAGCCGGCCGAGCAGCGCCTCATCCGCCGCGCCATCCGCCGCATTGCCAAAAGCGAAATCAAGCGCCTCGGCGCAGTTGTACAGCCGGGCCAGAGAGGCCTTACACTGCTCAATAATCTGAACGGAATAGTTGATCGGGCTCCTGTACTGAGAGGAGATCATCAGGTAGCGGATCGGCTCGTAGCCGTACTTCTCCGCCACATCACGGACGGTGAAAAAATTACCCAGTGATTTGGACATTTTTACATTGTCCACATTGATATAGCCGTTGTGCATCCAATAGCGCGCAAAGGGGACGCCGTTGCAGCACTCGCTCTGCGCGATCTCATTCTCATGGTGCGGGAAGATCAGATCCTGCCCGCCGCAGTGAATATCGATCGTCTGCCCCAGATAGCGGCGCGCCATGGCAGAGCACTCGATGTGCCAGCCCGGGCGCCCCTCCCCCCACGGAGACTTCCATCTCGGCTCGCCGGGCTTGGCAGCCTTCCAAAGGGCGAAATCCATCGGATCCTTTTTGAGCTCCCCAATATTGATGCGCGCACCGGCCTCCAGTTCCTCAAGCGGCTGGTGGGAGAGCTTGCCGTACTCCTCAAATTTGGCCGGGCTGAAGTAGACATCCCCCTGTACCTCATAGGCATAACCCTTCTCAATCAGGGTGGAGATGATGGAAATGATCTCATCAATATTCTCCGTAGCGCGGGGATGGACAGTGGCCTTCCGGATATTGAGCCCCTGGGCATCCGTCCAGTATTCCTGAATATACTTTTCCGCCACCTCGGAGAAAGAGATCCCCTCCTCGTTCGCACGGCGGATGATCTTATCGTCCACATCGGTGAAGTTCTGGACAAAGTCCACCTTCAGCCCGCGGTACTCCAGGTACCGGCGCAGCACGTCAAAAACGCACAGCGGGCGCGCGTTGCCGATGTGGATAAAATTGTAGACCGTGGGGCCGCAGGCATAGATTTTAACCGTATTGGGCTCAATGGTTTTTAATTCCTCTTTCTGTCTGGTGAGCGTATTAAAAATCTTCATATACATCCTCCACTTTTTTGCTCAGGTCCCTTTCCAGGGCCTCAATGATCCGATTCATATGATCCAGCTCCTGCTTGACAGGATCCGGCACGTGCACCTGATCCAGATTATCCACACGCATTCCGTTGCGGCGTACAACGCGCGCCGGAACGCCGACGGCCGTGGAATTCGGTGGGATCTCCTCAAGCACGACCGCGCCGGCGGCGATATTCGTATTATCCCCAACCTTGAACGGGCCAAGCACCTTGGCGCCCGCGCCGATCATGACATTGTTGCCGATGGTCGGGTGGCGTTTGCCGGTATCCTTTCCGGTGCCGCCGAGCGTGACGCCCTGATAGATCGTCACATCATCGCCGATTTCAGTCGTCTCCCCGATGACAACACCGGTACCGTGATCGATAAAAAAACGCTTGCCGATTTTGGCCGCGGGGTGGATCTCGATCCCCGTCTTCCGCGACGCGCGCTGGGAGATCCAACGCGCCAGAAAGAACATGTTGTGGCGGTAGAACCAATTCGCCCGCCGGTGCATTCGGATCGCCTTAAGCCCCGGATAAAGGAACAGTACCTCCAGCGCCGAACGCGCGGCCGGATCGCGATCCCGTACGCAGGCAATATCCTCACGCAGCTGCGCAAACATACCCATAACCTCCTGAAAATCCTCAATCATATAATAAAAAAGCCCCCGCGCCCAAACCGGGCACAGGGGGCGGCAATCATCCGCGGTTCCACTCCTGATTTCTCACTCGCAGGCCGATAACGGGGCGAACCGTACACGGATACTCGGCCGCCGGCCTTTCCCCGCGCAAGCTCATGGGTGCATTTCAATCCCGTGCCGGGGCCGGGACGCTCACACCAATCCTGCGTCCCTCTCTGGAGGCTGCACCGGGACCTACTCTCCCAATCATTGCAGATGAACTTTTGATACTTCTATTATATTACATTTTCAAAAAAATGCCACTTATTTTTTTACGCTGATATGTTTTCGCGCACCATACACATAAGTGATACCGGAAACGACCGTCAATCCGGCAATAATCCACATCAGAATGTTGGAGATCAGCGCCAACGGGAACCCTGCGGGGAGAATCCCGTCCAGTTGCAGCTCGTTAAACAGCAAGACGAGAGAGATGAAGATCATTTGGCTGGCCGTTTTCAGCTTTCCCCAGATGTTGGCCGCGATCACATTGCCGTCCGATGAGGCGACCAGACGCACGGAGGTGACGACGAACTCACGCGTGAGCACGAGCATCACCACCCAGATATTGCACAGCCCCATGCTCATCAGGCCGAGCAGCGCCGCCGTGACAAGCATTTTATCCGCTACCGGGTCGAGGAACTTGCCAAAAACGGTGACCTGCCCATTTTTACGCGCCAGCTTGCCGTCGATAAAATCCGTCACCGCCGCAAGCACAAAAATCAAAAACGCAATCAGCGAATAGTGCGGCAGCGTCTGCCACATCAAAAAAATCAGGAACACCGGCGCCAGAATGAACCGGGCAACGGTCAATCGATTGGGTAAATTCATCTGCGGTTAAGCCTCCGTATCGTCCTCCGCCAGCTCGCCGATCAGATCATAGCCGTCCGTATCCGTGACGCGGACCTTCACAAAGCTGCCGGGCTCAGGCGTTTTATTGCAGCGGAAGAGCACACGGCCGTCAATCTCCGGGGCATCCATGTACGTCCGCCCGATACAGCAACCGCTCTCCGCATCCAGCCCGTCCACGATCACCTCATACGTCTTTCCGATCCGTGAACGGTTCTTCCTGTCAAATATAACATATTGCTGCTGCATAATCAACTCGCCGCGGTGTTTTTTTAACGTCTCCTCTACCTGATCCGGGAATTCCGCCGCGGGGGTCCCCTCCTCCGGAGAATAGGCAAAACAGCCCAGACGGTCAAATTCGGCACGATTCACAAAGTCGGAGAGCGTCTCAAACTCCCGCTCCCCTTCACCGGGAAAACCGGTCATCACCGTCGTGCGGATGACGACTTCCGGCAGGCGCGCGCGGATCTTCTCCAGCAGGGCGAACAGTTCCTCCGGAGATCCCTTCCGGTTCATCCGGCGCAGGACCGCGGCATCCGCATGCTGAAGCGGCAGATCAATGTATGGGAGCACCTTTGGCTGGACAGCGATGGTATCGAGCAGGCGGTCCGTGATCCGGTCCGGATAGCAATACAACAGGCGGATCCAGTGAATCCCAGCGATCCCGCACAGCTGATCCAGCAGATCCGGCAATTTGGACTCATGATAGAGATCCTCCCCATAGCGCGTGGTATCCTGCGCGACGAGAATCAGCTCCCGCACGCCGGACTCCGCCAGACTGCGCGCCTCCGCCACAACGTTCTCCATCGGGCGGCTGCGCATGTTCCCCCGGATATAGGGGATGGCACAGTAGGCACAGCGGTTGCTGCACCCCTCCGATATTTTCAGATAGGCCCAGTGGGGCGGCGTGGTCAGCAGCCGCTCCCCCTCCAGCGGAAGATTTTCTTTAGGTGGGCACTCGCAGTAGGACTTCCCCGCCAGCGCATCCCGGACGATCCGGACAATATCCCCATCCGCGCCGATCCCGGCTACCACATCCACCTCCGGCATCTCCGTCAGAACCTGCTGATTATACCGCTCCGCCAGACAGCCGGTGACGATCAGCGCCTTTAAGCGAGCGCTCTGCTTCAGCTCCGCAGTCTCCAGAATATTTTCAATCGCCTCGCGCTTGGCATCCTCAATAAAGCCGCACGTGTTGACGATAATGGCATCCGCCTCCATCTGGTCGGCCGTGATCTCGAATCCGGCATTTTTCAGACTCGCCAGCATCCGCTCAGCGTCCACCTGATTTTTAGGACATCCAAGCGATATCATTCCGATTTTACAGGACATACACTACTCCCCGCTATCAAATTCTTCACACAGGCGCTCCATCACCCGGCGGATATCCGAATACGCATATCCCCGGCGGGCAAGCGCCGCGACGGCACGATCACGGTCCCGCGGACTGCGCGAAAAGTAGGACAGCTTACCGCGCAGCAGATCCTCGATGCCGGACTCCTCGTCAAAGGGCAGATCCGCCACCGCCGCACGTGCCAGCTCTCGGGAAATGCCGCGGGAGACCAGCTTATCCACAGCCCCGCGCGCGGAGACCTTTTTGTTCCGCAGTAATTCCTCCGCATAGAGCGCGGCATACTCGGCATCGTTGAGCAGGCCGTACTCCTCCAGCTGATCCGCCGCCCGCTCCGCTGCATCGGGGGAAACGCCGTCCCGAATCAGCCGCTCCAGCAGGGCGCGGCGCGACTTAGGTGCGTATGATAAAATCCCCAGTGCACGGTTGTAGGCGCGGCGAAACTCCGCCTGAACCTTCAGCTGCTCCAGCCGCTCCGGTGCAACCTCTCCACCAGAGGCAATCCCCTGTGAAAACCAGAATTCTCTGTCGACGGTGAGCAGATACTCCCCATCGACAGAGACGTGAACCTTATCACCGCGGCCCTGTTTGGCTGTGATAATCATTACAGCTCCTCATCATCCTCAATGGCGATATCCAGCATCGCCTTTGAGGCGGACTTGGTGGGTGCAGCCTTGGATTTGGCGGCCTTTTCCGGCTTTTTGTCCGCCATCTCAGACTGGACGATGGACTGTTTGATCTGCTCCGTATCGGCCGCCTTGGCAGTATTCTGCGCCTTGGCGTTTGCGCGGATTTTTTCCTCAATTTCTGCGGCTAATTCCTTATTCTCCGCAAAGAGCTTTTTAACATTCTCACGTCCCTGGCCAAGCCGGTTTCCATTATAAGAGAACCATGCGCCGCTCTTCTCAATAATCTTCTCCTTGACACCGATATCCAGCAGTTCACCCTCGTGGGAGATGCCCTTGCCGTACATGATGTCAAACTCCGCCTCTTTAAAAGGCGGGGCCACCTTATTCTTCACGATCTTGACCTTGGTCCGGGAACCGATAAATTCATTTCCGGACTCCCCGGCCACCTTCAACTGCTCCAGCTTGCGGACATCCATGCGGATGGAGGCGTAAAACTTGAGCGCGCGCCCGCCGGTGGTGACCTCCGGATTGCCGTAAACCACGCCGACCTTTTCACGCAGCTGGTTGATGAAGATAATCAGGCAGTTGGACTTGGCAATCGCACCCGCCAGCTTGCGCAGCGCCTGGGACATCAGACGCGCGTGCAGGCCCACGTGGGAATCACCCATATCGCCGTCAATTTCCGCACGCGGGACAAGCGCCGCGACCGAGTCAATGACAAGGATATCAATCGCACCGGAGCGCGTGAGCGCCTCCGCGATCTCAAGCGCCTGCTCGCCGTTGTCCGGCTGGGAGACGAGCAGGGAGTCTACATCGACCCCCAGATTGGCAGCATAGACCGGGTCCAGCGCATGCTCCGCATCGATAAATGCGGCCTCACCGCCCGCCTTCTGAGCCTCCGCGATGGCGTGGAGTGCCAGCGTTGTCTTACCGGAGGACTCCGGCCCGTAGATCTCCACGATCCTCCCCTTCGGGAGGCCGCCGATCCCCGTCGCCAAATCAAGCGCCAGCGACCCGGTGGGGATCGCGTCCACGTTCAGCGCATTGCTCTGACCCAGGCGCATGATTGCCCCCTTGCCAAACTGCTTTTCAATCTGGCTCAAAGCCGTCTCCAATGCCTTTTTCTTATCCGCCATAATTGTTTCCCCCAAAACGCCGGAACAGGTCCGGTACAAATGTTCTTGATTTCCTGAAAATTATACTATATCCCCTGATAAAATGCAAGTGTCCGTGGCATGGAAGAGCCATAATTCTCCCAAAAGCGGGAGATAAGACGAAAAAACAAAAAAAGCTCTTGCAATTATGGCGCAAATCTGATAATATATTTTAGGTTAACGCTTATGTTTCACTTTGAAGGAGGTGCTGACACATGGCAAAATGCGAGTATTGCGGCAAGGATGTGTCTTTCGGAATAAAGGTTTCACATTCCCACAGGCGCTCTAACAGGACCTGGAAGCCGAACGTCAAACGCGTCAAGGCGGTCGTCAACGGTTCTCCGCGCAGGGTCTATGCCTGCACCCGCTGCCTTCGTTCAGGGAAGGTTACGCGCGCTGTCTGATTTCTCAACAGCAACAAACAAGTCAAGTAAAGCGGAACGTTTCACACGTTCCGCTTTTGCTTTATCAAAACACACGCCCCTCGGTCACAGGACATATACGCCGGAACTGAGGACGGCGAACTCCTTCTTCGCGCTGCGGAAATAGCGGTAGACGGGTTCCGCAAAGCGGCGGTGATCCCGCACGGCATAGGTCTCCAAGTTCACGCTGCGCACATTGCATCCCCGCTCATTGCACACAAAAAGAAAGCTCTCTGACCGCGAGAGCGACACCGGCCGCTCGAAGGTGTTCGACGTGCTTGAGCCGATCCTGAACACCACGCGGCACAGGCGGGGCGAATATTTAATAACCGAGTTCCCGTTTGGGACAACACTCCAAAATCCATCCCCGTCCGGGGCGATCGAGCGCGCAAAATGATCGTGATAGGTCAGCTCAGACGTAGTGGTGAGTTCTCCGCTGCGGGTAAAAAATCCCAGCTCTCCGCCGGGATAGATCACGGCGCTGCCGCTCTTGCCAAGCAGGGCTGACTCACAGGAAACGAGGTCGGAGAGCTGGCGGCAGACCTGCTCATATGCCGGGCCGAATTTGCACATAAAGTAGGCCTTTTTTGACACGTTAAAAAAGGCCATTGACTCCGCCTCAAAGGCACGGAAGACGATAGAGTTCTGCTTTTTAAACCCGTTTTCCCGGGCAATATATAAAAAACCGTCCGGATAGGGAATGATATCCAGCGGGACTGATTCCATAATGCGTTTCATGCAAAAGCTCCCCAGTATTCAGATTTTTCGCCCCAAAATGGCCATATCATAAAGGAAAGGGAACGGCGTTCCCCTGATCGTGTTTAAATAAAAGATAAATTCGATAATATTTTACTTTATTTTCACCCTCAGGTCAACAAATGGCACAAATTTTTTCCATGGAAATTTTTATCAAAATGAAAAGGTGCGGAAAATCTGAAAAACGGGCATAATTTTATTGACAAGCGGAAGATTTTGTTATATCATATTTAGGCGCTGTAAATCGCATAAAGAGAATCACGATCCATTAGCTCAGTTGGCAGAGCACTTGACTTTTAATCAAGGTGTCCGGAGTTCGAATCTCCGATGGATCACCATAACGCGCGAATACGAACCCTTTATAATGTGTGGAACGGTATTTGTGCAAACAAGAAAGTATCCCCTGCTGTAATAGCAGGGGGCTTTTTTGACTTTTGGCAACAAAAAAGCCGGAGCCCCATTCGGAGCCCCAGCCATACGACTATATGATCAATAGTATATTTTGCACAAAAACCACTTTGACACTTTGTTTATATTTTTGTTTACCACCTATTGACGTATACGCTATTTTGTGGTATAATATTGATGTAATCCGAAGGGAGGACAAGAGAATGCGATATGTTGATATTAAATACATGAATCCTATTAACCAGACTGACCCGGTGCGCGTCGCCCAGCTCAAAGAAAGTATGAAGGAAAAAGGGTTTGTTGGTTGTCCGATCTTAATATTCAACGATACGCTGTTGACTGGCTCCCACCGGATTGAAGCGCTTCGGCAGCTTGCGGAAGAAGACGATCGAGTTCTTTTTTGGGACGTTGCCGAGGACGTGACGGATATCGTCAACCGGGCATACGATCGCCGGATCGAAAAAGAAGGTTGGGCACCCGATCTGGATTACGGAAATATCGGCTGGCTCCTTGAAGGATCTTGGGTTGAACAGTACAAAGATGAAATTGATGAATGGTAAAACACTCAGATAAGGAGGTTTTGATAATGACAATTAACGTAAATGGGAAACTGAAAGAACTGGAATGCAGGGTTTGGGATCAAAGCCGGACTGGCTATGGCGAAGACGCCGCCCCGGATATGCTTGACGCTGTTCGTTTTGAACGCGATCCGGAAGGGAATGTTTTGATGACAGAAGAAGACTACGAAGCAGCGGTCGATTATTTGAAAGAGTGCGCAGAGGAAGACAATAGTGCGCGAGACGAAGACGATCCGAATAAAACGGTCGTTTTCTTTGATTAGCAGGTTTGGAGGTGGTATTTTGAGACAGATTAAGTGCCGAAATTGCGGAACAATCTTTCTGACTGATAAGCAAGAAAGCTCACTGTGTCCGGAATGTGTGAAGGAAATCCGAAAAAAGGCCGTATACCGTGAACATAATTGTATAGACTGTGGCCGCCAATTTATGGGCTATCCAAAATCGAAACGTTGCCCGGAATGCCAGGCGAAAATTAATCGTGAACGCAACAAAAAATATAAAAAGAACGGCCCTGAAAGAAAACTTGGCGGCGAAGATTTTTGCCAGAATTGCGGGAAACCTTACATCGTCAACAGTGGCCGTCAAAAATATTGCCCCGAATGTGCCGAAATAGTTGTCCGTGAAACTCTAAATAAAGGCAAGCGTGAATGGATAAAAGAACACAGAGATCCCGAAAAGAGACGAGAAAATCAAAAGGAGCGTAGGGTCTGTGTTGTATGCGGGAAAAACTTTTCTTCGCCCTTACCTACTATCACGTGCAGTCCTGAATGCGCAAAAGAGCAAAAGCGCCGCAAACAGGCAATAGCCGATGTCAAACGCGGCAGGCTTAACCCTGCGCGGATCCTCTCCAAAATGCCCCACCCCAATCCTCAATCCGGTATACGGGGGATCACCTGGCACCAGGGTAAATGGCAACTGCAAATCAAAGGCAAATATATCGGGATTTACAATACAATCGACGAGGCCGCAGCCGTCAAAAAATCTATGGAGGAGAAACAGCATGAAGATTGATTATCGTAATTTTTACACGCTTTGGGGTGAGGCACTTGAATCCACTGATCGGGAGCGATATATATCAGAATGGACTACCAGCGAGATCTTCTATTCAAATCCTGAGCAGCCCGGCCCGGATATGCTGGAGGTTGCCGATACGCTCGACAATATATGGATAACCGCGCACATGGAATTTGTAGAGTTCCGGCAGCAGGCCGGACTGACACAGGTGGATTTTGCAAAGCTCCTGTGTGTTCCACGTCGCACGCTAGAAAACTGGGAAAGCCGCAACCGCGGATCATGTCCCTCTTATTTCCAGCTGATGATTGCCAAGATGCTGGATATCTTAAAAGTCGAGATTGAGTATCCAAGTAAACGCTGACCGTCCCGGAGCTGCACTAAGCAGCTCCGGGATTTATCATTCAGAGTGCAGAGATATCCGGGGTTCGTGCGATTGTAATGTAACTCATTTTATCCTGCCACGATCTTTTTAGCGCGTTTTAGGGTAACAAAAAAGCCGGGACCATCCCGCAGGACAGCCCCGGCACACGCAGACAAGATATATAGGGGGCTTCTGCCCCCCCCTTTCTTTTTTTACTTCTCCTCGCCGTCAGCGCGCGGCTTATCGTATGTAAGCGCTTGGGCACTGTCGGACAGGCCCTTGGTCGTCGGATCGCTGATAATGCCGATCGACGCCGGGATCATCAGGATCAGCGTGGCTACGTTGAGCACCTGATCAGCGGTAACACTCAGCTCTACCCCGCACATGGGAATAATGGTGAACACTGCCGCCACCACGGCGGAGATCACACCCATCCAGAACGGGCCGCTATGCAATCTTGCTTTCCAGTTGACTTTCATTTAGACATTCTCCTTTCGGTTGATCGGGCTCGTAGGGAGCCGCTTAATATCCTCATAGGCTGTGAGGCCGGTACCATTGCCCCCCAGCGCTGCATAAGGCTCATAGATATGCCGGATATTGCGCTTGTCATCCAGCGGACAATACCCCTGTGCCATGTAATAGGCGTGGGCAGAGTACAGACGATCATGCAGGATTGCCTTGACGCCCTCACGGACCGCCTCGTCCTCCTGCTGCTGCCGCCTGATGCTCCGGCGCATCGCCCCGCAGGTTGCGGGGACTACCACCCCCACAACCGCGGTGATCAGGATTTGCACAATAGGCCAGATGTACTCCATGACTAAGCTGCCAGCGCCTCCCTCGTCTTCGGCCCAACGATGCCGTCTACGGTCAGGCCGCTCGCCCGCTGGAAGCGCTCCACCGCCGCCTTGGTGCTCGTACCATACTTGCCATCAATCCCAGTGCTGCCGATGTTGTATCCCCGGCGCTTGAGCTCGTACTGCACCCAGCGGATTCCGTCGCCCCAGTCGCCCAGATAGATGTTCTGCGTCGGCTTGCGGTACGGGTTGACCGCCTTTACGATCTGACCCTTGAGCGCCTTGCGGGTGTCGGGGCCTACGATGCCATCCACACTCAGGCCGTAGTCCCGCTGCAGCTGCTTGACGGACGATTCACAGGTGTTGCCGTACTTGCCGTCGATGCCGTAGCTGCCCAGCGAATACCCGAGCCCCTGCAGCTTCTCCTGCACCCACTTGACATCGTCGCCCGTGGTGTAGTTGACAATGTTACGCGTCGGCTCCGGGTAAGAGGGCGCGGCTGGAGTGGCAGATGTGCCGTTGAGCCCCGCCTCCCGGATGATGGCCACATAGTCCTTGTAGGCGATATCCCGGTCAACCCGGCCGGCGATCCCGTCCACGCTCCCGCTGGATGTGTACTGCCACATGCCATACGGATGCTCATAGGTCGCCCCGGCATCGCGCCACTGCGCCAGCCAGATATCAAACCGCTTGATCCGGTCATAGTCCAGACGGTTGCGCAGCCAGTCGAGGCTCGAGTAGAGCGTCGCAAAGTACCCGGCCTTTTCGATCTCCTCCAAAAATGCCACGGCAATATCCGTGATCACATCTTTTCCGAGGTCGCGCTGGGAGGGATCTTCGATGTCAAACGCCACGGGGTATTCAAAGGATTTGCCCCTGATCGTCTCCAGACATGCTGCGGCCTCCTTTTTGGCCCCGTCCACATCCTTGGCGTAGGAATACCAGTACGTCCCAACGGGGATCCCCACGCTTTTTGCGCCCGCGTAGTGGCTTTCGAACATGCTGTCCTTCTGGCTGAGCTCCCGCCCGTAGCCCGCTCGGACCATGGCAAATTCCACGCCCGCCGCCTTTACCTTTGCCCAGTCCACACTGGTCTGGGCGTACGAAATGTCAATGCCTCTTTTTTCCATAATGTTCTCCTCCTTATGATCCATAATCTTGCTTCATGATATATATCAGACGCCAGGTGGTATAACTCGTAGATATCCCCCCGACACGCCCGTAAAAACTCGTCCCGTTGTAACTGAGATTGACTTGATCCGTAGACGCACCAGCGTTGTTGGAGCCCACCTCCAGCGGCGTTTCTTGAATTGGGGAATAGTATTCCGAGTTACCTATTATGGATATTTCCAATTGATCCTTGGATGTGATCCATCCGTCCGGGATCTGTTTGAATCTGCCGGCAATACTGAGAATGCGGCCGTATTGGTAGGCACTTATCAATTCCACGTAAGACGCCAGCGATCCGCTGACCTTAAACAGGGGCTTAAGGTTAAGCAGCACCGGATTATAGGCCGGTCCCTGCGGGCCTGTATCGCCTTTGTCACCCTTGTCACCCTTGTCGCCTTTATCGCCCTTGTCCCCCTTCAAGCCGCCGAAGTCAAAAGCGATCGTCCCATTGCTGACCGTCGCCGTCGCGGACGGGGTGCCGACATTGTTATCTACCGTCACAGTCGCTTTTGTGATGGTCTGATCCTTGAGCGCGTTGATCTCCCCCTGCGCGGTATCCATCTCGCCCTCAAGTTGTGTGATGCTCTGCTGCATCTGTGGGACGTTGAGCCCGTCGATTGTGCTGTTGACGGTGTCCATCTCGTCCTCCAAAGTATCCACCCGCACGGCCAGATCTCCGACATCTGTCCCCTCGACTGCCTCCGCCGCCTTGTTGGCTCGGTCGGCCGCAGCGTTGGCCGAGGCTGCCGCTGTATTGGCGGACCCTGCGGCGGTATTTGCAGCGGATGCAGCGCTTTGAGCGGCCTGCGCCTGGGCCTGTGCCTGACTGGCCGCGCTCTCAGCTGCTCCCGCTTGTGTCTGCGCAGCCTGCGCGGCCTGCATCGCACTCGTGGCGGCGGTGTTTGCGGCATTTGCGGCCGTATCAGCCAGCCCCGCTTTGGTGTTTGCAAGCTGCGCCGCAGTGTCAGCGAGAGACGCCTTGGAGTTTGCGTTATCCGCGGCTGTATCAGCCCGGCTGGCTGCAGTGTTGGCCGCGCTGACTGCCGCCGCACTATCCGTCTGCCGCTGCTGTTCGGCGGACTTCCGGGCGCTCTCCTGTGAGACGCGCGTTGATTCCGCGCTCACACGCCCCTGCTCAGCCTTTACGCGGGCCGCCTCGGCGGTCTCAAGATCACCCTTGAGCTGGTCCATCTCGCTTATCTTGGACGTCGCAGAGGACGCCGCGCTGTTGGCTGCATCGGTCGCCGTCTCACAGGCCTCCACGGCCGGCTCCACGCGATCAAGCGCATCCTGCAACGCGCCAAACTCGTCCGTGCTCTCGATTGTACCGTCCGGGACAGCTTGCTCCGTGATATCAGCAAAAAACAAAAAGGAGGACAACAGCGCGCCTCCCTCTGTAATCTCGATATCTGCCCGTGCAAGTCCGGCCGCCGTGAGCATCTGCCCCTCCAGCGTGACGTGCACCTTGCCGTCTGTGGACTGCGGCAGGTTGTTGTACACCGCCTTGCCGTCCGGCTTGAGCAGCCGGAGCCGCAGCGCGGCACTTGACGGTACCTCCCATGCGACGCCGGACGATCGCAGGGCGATGATAATCTCACGCGACTGATCGTCTCCCTGCTTGGCCGAGACTGTCACCTCTCCGGGCGGCTGCCTCCGGTCAAGGTCAATATTAAGTTTTGCTATTAACTGTTCCATCGGATTCCTCCTTTACGCATATCGTCGGTGCTGCCGGTGTCTCTACAACCGGCGTGCAGTCAAACGTCTCCTCATACTGCCTCACCTCCTCCGGTGCCGCCATCGCCTTAGCAACCGGCGCGATGGTATTTAATCCGCACTTTTTGGCCAGTGCGGTAATGATCTCCTGCTGCCGGTCTACCTGCTCCGCGAGCTCCTGTACCGCCTTGGAGAGCGTTGGGATGATGGACCTGAAATCGAGCTGATAAAACTCCCGACCGTCCGCCTGTGGCACTTTGATCACGTGAGCCGGGTTGATCTCCTCAAGCTCCTGTGCGATGTACCCGCAGTCCACATGCTCCCCGGTGCCTTTCCAGTTAAATTGACGGTGTTTCCATCGCTTTAGTTCCTCGAGTGCCGATGTGGTGGACGGGGCGATATTAGCTTTCAGCCTCCCATCCGATGTGCTAAAGGCAATCACGCGCGTAAACGCCGTGTCGCGCCCATAGTTGACGATCAGCTCCGCTGTATTGTTACTGCTGTTGTATGCGAGTGCGTGCGATACGTTTGTCTGGCAATTAATCAAGGATGAGCAGCGCGACGTCTTATTAAAATTAAAATTTACGTCGTCTTGGATGGATATGCCCTTGCTCAGGACCTCGGTGAGATTCTCTCTGGCGACTGCCAGTTTGGTTGTATAGACATCACTGGACGCGCTCTCTTTTTGCGCCCAGGTCATGTAGCTCCCGCGCATGTCAAGATCAAATTCCAGCCCCTTTTTGGTGGGATTATCTTTGAGGTGATTGGTGCCGATATTGCCAATATAGTCCCCGGCCTCGTAAAATTTTTGGCCGGTGGTATCCAGCTGCATGATGAGCTGGCCGGAGGTGTTATATACCCGCAGGCGTGCAAGATCCAGATCAAACTCCAAACGGCCGTTGGTGGACTTGAGCTTTCCGCCCTTGAGGATGTTGGCCGACATAGTACCGGCTGTAATAAAGCTGGCCACGATCTGGCCATCCATATTGATTGCCGTCTCAAATGGTCCGTTAACGCCGTTACGGCTGTAACCAAATCCGGCGATATTCCAACGCCAGACCTTTTTGGCCGTGGCCATATCATCAGTGTCCATGATCAGGATCTCAGTGGGCTTGTTGTTGGTATACTTGATAACGACATTGCCGCCCTTTGCACCGGTGATCAGATCAGTACTGTGCTGGATTGCAGCCATCATGTCGGAGTAGGTCTTTGAGACCTCCTCATCCATACTCACCTTAATGCTGTCAATCGTGTTTTTGATCTGCGGCACTGTAGAGGATAGCGTGACGACGTTCTCTTTTTCGTTCCCGTCGTACTCCCTGTACTCCACGATCTGGTGGTCGATGCGCGTTTTCCGACGCTTGTCCACCAGTGTCACAACGCGGTAGAGCGCAAATGTTAAAAATTTAAACTCCGGGTGCAGCCGGGCCAGATCGGAGACCTCGCACTGATACGACCGCACGGGATACGCCATCTCTTTGAGCTTTTTCTCGGCAGCGCTCTTAAGGCTTTCGGCTACCGTGTACCGCTCATCGATCCATCCGGCTGAGATGATCCGATCAGTATAGCTGTGGTTCTCAACATACTCCTTGCCTCCATTGACGGAGGCGATGGTCAGATAATTGCCATCGTCATCCTTTTTGCCGTAGGGGTACAGCCGGGTGGCAATCTGCTTGGTGGAGCCGGTATATTTGAGGGATTTGAGATTGAGGTCCTCCATGATGTACTCCCCGGAGGGCTCAAATACGGCCGGATCTACGACAACAAGCGTCTGATTGATCACGTCAAAATTAAAAACCACGTCATAGACCTCGGAGAGACGCCCCAGCAGGTCATACGGCGTGACGTTTTCAAGCGGCTTTCCCTCGCTCGCCTCTATGGTTTTGCGGGATGATATGATCCCGGCGTTGACAATCGTCCATCCATCCGGCTTGATCTCCTCCAGTGCCTCCTCCAGATACATCTCGGTACGCCGGTAGGACTGGTAGATCTTTTCGCGCCATTCGTCGAGATCGAGCTCGCACGTGACGGTGGAGACCGTGGCGCACTCGTCAATATCCCGGACAACAAAGCGATTCTCGCCGTTGGTGATCCGCACCTCCTCCGCAATCAGCGGATACAGGTCGTGTTTGGGGTGGATGTCAAAAGTGAGGGTGTCGTACCCCTCATATTTGTGGGTGACGTAGGCCGCGCCCTTATCGAGTACCAGAGGATACAGGATCTCGGGGTTGGCGCTGTCCAGTATTCGCAGCAATCAGATCACCTCAAAACGTTGGATAATACTCTATTGTCGTGGGTACGGCCTGGGAGAGGATGATCTCATTATCCCCTGGGTCAATCCGCGGAAAATCCGTCAGGTCGGTGTCCGCAAAGCGGTTTTCGCCGTCCGCTGTAACCGTGCCGGATAATCCATCGATCACAAAAGGGACACCCGCCGCCAAGTCCTTGACGGTGATGTCCCCTACTTGCATGGATGTGATCTTTTGGTCGGGCGTGAGGATGATCCTCATCCCGGAGGCCGCCGTGCCCGGATTGGTCAGCCGGATTGCGGCAGCGTTAAAATCCAGCGACACCAGCGGCAGACGCCGGACGGCGTACAGGGTGAGCGTGACGAGCAGATAGCTCCGGACGCCTGTGTCCTCCACAGTGGGAGCTGCACTCAGGAGAGCGGCATACTCAAATCGGCTTGACCCGATGTGGATCACACACTCTCGCGCGCACGACTGGATCAGGCGCTCGGCGTTGATCTGTGCCTCGTCGTCATCCTCCCCGCCCACGTAAAACGCCATAGTCAAGATTTTGGGATCGGAATCATTGTTAAACAGCAAAAACCCGCTCCGACCGATCCGCTGCTGATAGTCCACTGTCAGTTTACCTGATTCTACCCGATATTCTTTGAGATCTGCGTTGTATGCTCGGTAGACGTCGTTTCCGTCCACTGTGACGATTTTTCCAAATTGCTGATCCCGCTCCACATGCATTTTCATTTAATTTTCCTCCTAAAACGGACGCAGAAAAAGCACCCGCCCGTAGGTAGGTGCTTTTTCTTTTGGTATACAAATGTATCCAATCATATTTCAATCCACGCCCCTATATAGGGAGCGACAGCCAAAAGATGCAAAGATCTTTTTGGCGTAATTATTATACCACCAATCGCCAAACAAGGCAATACACCAAAACTCCTCCCGATCGGGAATTCTCCATAAAAGCACCCCGAAGGGTGCTGGGATATATTTATTATTCCGTGAGGATGTCAATGTATTCACAATCAAAGCTCGGCAAAGTAACCGATTGGCCAAAAACCGCTTCGTACGTCGTTTCCCCATCAAGTTCTCCATACATCGTGACAATATCATCCTCTAAAATTTTAGGTTCATTATCATCTTTGGGGAAATAGGTTACATAAATGGTGTCTTCATAATACCCGTATTCGTTTTCTGTGATGTTTACTCTCAAAGTATACATGATACCATAAGACTCCATCACCTGGATTACCTCACCCGTAAATTTAGCGCGTTTGCCTTCATATTCGCTTGGATTACGAGCAATTTGTTTGAATGTATACGATTCGCACGTTGAAATATACTCTTGCTTTTCCTCCTCTGCAGAGCGAGTGGTTGTTGGTTCTGTTGTAGTTTGAGATTCTGTGGTATCTGTTTTTGGGTTTGTTTTCTTCGCTGCCTCCGAGTAACCATAAGTCCGCGTAGATGGATCACCCTTGGTTTGGGGTGCACCATCTTCGCTGAATGCCGCAATAAGTACAGTGATCAAGACGACTGCTCCTATCACCGCCGCAATTATAATTGCTATCAACTTTTGCTTTTTCCCCATATTATCCCTCCTCATTGATATAGTATCACATGAGGAGGGATTTTTCAACACTTTTAGATGTGTTTAGCTTGGATTCGCGATATTACAGGGGCCTGTTGGCGTCCAACGAGCTCATTGTCGAGATAGACGCCACCCTCCTGTACATTAATCGAGACACTCGTTTCCACTGGGGCGCTCCGCAGCTCCGCCGCAATTGCTTTTGCGAGCTTTGTGTAATCCAGCTGCACGCCGCTTGGCTGGACCGGTAATGTTGGCGGGGTGTATGCCGACTCAGGGATGATCCCTAATTCTTTTCCTGCTTGACTGTATAGCGATATTGCTCGCTGACGCTTTGCGGGATCGGTCGGGATGACGTATTCAGCCTTATCCCCTTCGGCTCCCCAATATAGGCCCTCTTCTGTTATTTTCCCGCCGTTGGCGTACTCCGGGAATGCCTCTCTATCTATTGGTCTGTCCCCGGGGGATGCGACAGTTTTGACTGGTACAGTTAGTGTTCCGTGCCCCTCAAGAGATCTCTGCAATGCCCACATGGTTTTATCGGCCCAAGTATCCAATTTGGTTGGATCAAATTCCTTAATTGTCGGTGGATCAAGCTGTGGCCCTTTCTGGGTGGTCTGATTGTTGACGTAATCAATAGCCCCTCCGACAGCGTCCGCCAGTCGCTCTGCCATGGGTTGCTTCAGTGTGGCGATCTTTTCTCCGGACGTTTTATCAATTACGTCCACCATCCCCTCGGTGGATGACTCTACAAAACTGTAGTTTGACATCATCCCTTGGGACAGCGATGCACTCACATCCACACCGAGCTCTGCCAGTTTTAATAAGATTGGCTCCCGTTGCTCATCTGTGGCAGCCACCAACTGCTGGAGCAGGATAAGCATCTGCTGCTTAGTCGGCTCATTTTGCCCTTGGATGGAGGTGATCAGCGCATCCGTAACCGTCAAGCCACATTGCTCAACAACGCTCTTGATATTCGGCTCACTGTCAAGGGTTGCATCCGACACGGCGATCCACGTCTTGGACGCGGCATCGTAAATAAGGCCATAGCTGGCAGCAAGCCCTTTGGCCGCTTCGTCTCCACAATCCAGACCACTTTTGTTAAGGTAGTCCAAGATCGGCTGGATATTTTCTTGTGTGGCTTTGACCGGTTCTTCCCACATACCGGTGACAGCGTTGTATATCTTGCCCGAGTACATTTCGACGGCCTCAATCACGCCCTCCGGGATTTGCTGCCCACTTTTCTTTGCTTCAGCGAGGGCTTCCATTTTTTCAGGTGAGTTTGCAATGTCTTTTGCCCAGAGCTTGTACATGTCCTCTACGCTTCCGGATATCGCACTCATCTGATATACGTCTGTTAGGCCCTTAACGATATTCTGAGGCACGGCCTTTCCCGCGTCAAGGTAGGATTTTGCGATCTTTTCGAGTTGATCTTTTTGAGGCTCTAAGGATTCCATGGCATCGCTCACGGATCGCTTAAGCGCTTTGTCCGATCCAAATATGCTATCAGTTATAGCCTGAGCTATGCTATAGTCGTCCGGGGATATTTCCGAAAAGCTGACCATAAATTTATCTTTGGCTTTTGAAAAATCCTGATCAATTTTTTCTAACGCATCGTCCACACGATACCCAAAATTCTCGTTTATGGTATCGAATGAAAAATCAATCCCCTGAACGATCACCTCTCCTTTTTGTTTGTTAAGATCCAACTGAAGCTGAGTAAGGGAATCGTTCATGATCTGCTTGGCAGTTGCCTGTGGCATCCCGTTTTGGATGTTGTATG
Source organism: Candidatus Onthovicinus excrementipullorum (assembly GCA_018712345.1). GTDB lineage: Bacteria > Bacillota > Clostridia > Oscillospirales > Acutalibacteraceae > Onthovicinus > Onthovicinus excrementipullorum. The sequence goes on from DVHG01000019.1 coordinate 85,887, forward strand.
CGTATTGCAAACTGATAGTCTTTTTGACTTCTGCGTTGGCGTTGTCTGCAATCTCTTGTATTTGGTCAGTGTATTCTCCGATTTTCTCGTTTACCTGATCAAAACTTTCCTTGGTTAGATCGCCCATATCTATCTCGCCTATTGTAATTTCAAAATCCGAGATAGTACCTTCGTATTCCGCGTTAGTGGCATCTGCAACTGTTTGATTGATTACCGAAATCATTTTTTGTTTCAGTTCATCAATCCGACCTTGATTTTCATCAAATGTTCCGTTTACAAGGGATTCTTCAAGCACATCACTAAGTTCTTGACCGAGTTCTGCCAATTCTGTGCTGGCACTCGCGTAGTATTCGTTCGCCCACGCTGATAAGCTTTCTCCTGTAGGAGATCCCGACTCAAATCCCGCCGCTATTGCGAGATTGACCACATATCCCTTTTCTTCGATATATTGCTGACAACTTTGGACATAGTTCGTAATTGATTCTTGATAAGCTTTTTTCTCTTCATCTGTTAATTCCAGACCAACAGATATTTTCCACTCTGTTTTGTTAATTTCTGATATAGCGGACTGGATATTTTCCTCATATGTTCCGAGTTTTTCTTCTGCGTCCATATAGGTATTGATTCGCATGGTCCAATCAGTCGTGGTCAGCCGTGTGGCCACGTCCTCGACCTCCTCGGCTGCGAGCTCGATATCACCAAAATGTGCCGCTATATCTGCCTTGACCATATCCTCGTGGGCTTTCCAGGCCGCGGCTCCGATGGCCAGCACAGCGCCGGCAGCAGCTACAGCCGCCCCGGTCGGAGAGGCAAGCTTGCTCAAAATCCCGGCAAATCCGGTCACGCCTGATCCCGCTCCTGCAGTGGCACCGGCCACCGATGTGGCCGCAGATGCAACACCTGTGAGCCCGTCGGCCGCCTTTTTTACGGCGGTTTGCTTGCTGAGCGCCGTCACCAAGTTTTTGACGCCTCCGACTGCCGCCTTTGCCGCTCCCGTCATGCCAGACAGTCCTTTGGTTACCGGCCCAATCGCTGCCGCGGCGGCGGCCAGCTTAATAATTGTTTTTTGCGTCTCTGGTGACAACGCGGAAAACTTATCCGTCAATTTGGAGAGATCCTCGGCAAGGTTCCCGACAACGGGCAGCATATTTTCTCCCATAATACGGGCGGCGTCGGTGATCTGATTCTTCGCGATTTTGAGTTTGCTCTCAGTGGTCTCGTAGCGCTTGCCGGCCTCCTCGGTAAGGGCAACGTTTTCATCCCAGGCCGCGTTGCCCATGTCAACGGCCTTTGTGACCAAATCGCCCGAGTTGGCAAGGCGCGTCATGGTGTCGCGGAGACGGACCTCTGTAAATCCAAGGTTCTCAAGCATTACAATGGTGCTTTCGCTTTTATTTTCCGTGTCTCCGAGACCCTTGATAAAGGCCTCGATGGCTCCGGCAGCGTCCTCCCTGAACGCTTTTTGGAACTGGTCAGCCGTCATCCCGGCGATCTCAGCAAACCCCTCCAGATCGCTCCCTGCGTCAACCATGTTTTGCAGCTCGCTTTTGGTCATTCCAAGGCTGTCAGCCAAAGCGGTGAAATCTTTACTGGAGTTTTCACTCATCAGCTGGAGGTCGCGCAGGCTCATGCCCGTTTTTTCTGTCAGCTGTTTAACGGGGCCTAAACCGGTCTCGCACGCCACTTGCATGGCCACCATGGCTTTTGAAAATGCAGATCCGCCCATCTCAGCCTCGATGCCAACGGATGACAGCGCCGTCGCAAATCCTAATATCTCTCCCTCGCTTAATCCGATCTGTGCTCCAGCACCGGACAGTCGCGTGGCCATTGCGACAATATCAGCCTCGGTAGTCGCAAAGTTGTTGCCCAGATCGACGATTGCAGATCCAAGCCGGTCAAAATCCTCCTGCGACATATTGGTGACGTTGGCAAACTTGGCCAATGAGGAGGCTGCCTCCTCTGCGGAAATATTGGTGGAATTTCCGAGGTCAATCATCGTCCTCGTAAATCCGAGGATATTGGGCACCTGGATGCCCAGCTGCCCCGCGGCCTCCGCGACGGCGGAAATCTCTGTGGTCGAGGACGGGATCTCCTTGGCCATGTCAATGATCCCTTGGCGCAGCCCGCTTATTTCTCCCGCGGTCCCATCTACGGTCTTGGTCACTCCCGCAAAAGCGGATTCAAAATCTTCTGCCGCCTTAAACATTCCCGCTCCGGCTGTAACCAAGGGAGCTGTTACTCCTATGGTGAGCGCATTGCCCATTTTCCCAAGCCTGCTCTGCCATGTTTCCAGCCGCTTTTCAGCGGCCTCAAACGCCTCTTTCGTTTTTATGGTGGAGGTGGCCAATTGCTCCATATCCCGGCGTGATGTGGCAATGTCCGCCTGAGTATTATTAAGCGCTTTCTGCCAGTCCTTGGTAGACTTTTCGGCAGCAGAATACTGCTTTTCGGCTTTTTTGAGATCGGTTTCAAGGTCTTTGATGACTGTGCGCTGTTCTTTGATTTCTGCAGTGGTGGCATCGGAGGAGTTTTTGAGCTCGTCCATTTCTTTTTCTGCCGCCGCCAGTTTGTTTTTGAGCTCACCAACTTTGTCCCCGGCCTCGGAGTAGCGCTTTTGGGCATCTTGCAGCGCCTGGGACTGCAATTTTTCTTTCTGCGACAGTTGCTCGAGTTGCTTGCGATAGATCTCGATCTTGCTCCGAGCGCCTTCGATGCTCGTCTCGTTTTTCCCAAATTCGGCGTCAACTTTTTTGAGCTCAGATGTGAGCACTCCGAGATTGTCGTTGATTGATTTGATTGACCTTTTAAATTCGGTCTCCCCGTCTATCGCTATTACAGGTCCGATTTTGCCCTTACGCGCCATCCTTGGCCCTCCTTACACTGGGATAATATCGTCTATGGTGATCTCGTCCTCCATCTTTTTGCCGTGGAGGTGGTTGTAGGCTCTAAAAACAGCCTCAATCCTGCGGATTGTCGCGCGCTGAGCCTCGCGCTCGGAAAAGCCGAGCAATAGACGGGCGGTTGTGTACCACCAAACCACGTCTATTGCCCGGCTCTCCGTTTTTTTTATCGGTATCCTCCTCCGTTTTTGGCATGGATACCGTTATGGCCTCGATCACCACGGCGGAAATATCGTTATAATTTCCGTGCCGCATGATTGTTTCAAGCGAGATTTCCTCAATCTGCTTATGGTGATCTTCGTTATAGATTTTTGTTGCGTTGTCCAAAAACAGCTTGAATATAACTGCCAGATCGTGAGCGCTTTGAGCCGCCGACAGAGCAGCCAAAACTGATCCATATTTTTCCTGGATCGCCTCGATAACCTCAAGGTTCGCGGCCAGGTGGTATTCCTGGCCGCAGAACCTGATTGCTACATACTCTTTTCCGATGATTTTCATGCTGCCTCCGCTTACGCCTTGGCGGTGACGGTCGTACTGCCGGCCGCCATAGCCTTGTTATCGGCATCCACCTCTACAATGAGGATTTTCTGACTGGTCGTCGCCGTGATCTCCGCGGTGCCGTCCCAGTCGGTATACCCGCTCGTGCAGACATCTCCGTATTTAGGATCCGTCACACTGGATCCAGCCTTGTACTTGTAGCTGTGCCCGCCCTGCTTGGCGGGAGTGACCGTGATCTTGGTCTTTCCCGCGGCAGATCCGGCCTCGGATTTTACGGTGAGGGTGCCAAGCTTGCCATATCCAACCTTTTCGTCCAGCCATTCGACGGCTTCCTGCTCAGAGGCAAAGGTTTTTTCTGTCTTGTACCTCCCATCCGGAAGAGTCAAGACAGAGCCACTGACAGCCTGTGTTTTAAAGTCAGTGCTCTCTCCCTTGGTATCGTTTTCATCAGACGGCTCCGAAAACTGGACACGTAACAGGAATGCCGCACGATACATTTTTTTGTTGTTGCGGGATACCTGCCCATAAAATCCGAATCCGAGCTCCGGGGGAACGTCACCGGCTTTATAGATTATCTCCCCGCTCTCCTCATCAATTTCATGGCCGAGCATTTCCGCTTTGTCTTCGTCGAGTAAGTCATCGGTGACGATATCAACCGTGCCACTCGCAAAGGATCTGTCTGTTTCCTTGACAACATCATCGACATACAGTTTTACGTCGTTGGTATTGATTGTGATATTGTTCTGGATTGCTCCGAGCACTCGGCCGCCTGTGTATTTACTGTAATCGGCGTTGGGCTTGCCATAGACAAAATGTTTCAGGCCTGTTTTTGCCATTTCAAAACTCCTCCTTAATTTCTGAGGCGATTTCTGCCTCTACAATTACATGTCTGTATTTGGTGTCAGTCTCGTAAAATTGTTCGGTCGCAAGGATTGTAAATCCGAGCTTACGCAGGATCGCGCGTATCTTAGGCTTGATCCCGCTTGGGTCGTAGCGAGTAAAAAAGTGGACCTGTACGGTCGTCAGATCGTACCGGTCCACGTCATCCACCCAGATTGTAGGGCGCTCGTCCGAATAATTAAATACGATATACTCGTCGGCGTCTCCGTTGTAGCAGTCCGGCGCTACCGGATATCCTAACTGCTCCAGTGCGGGTTTGATGATTGGCTCTATCGTCATAATCCGTACTCCTCATTAAAGACCTCCTGCATGGCGTCGACTGCATCGTCGTTGGTCTCATTTATGGTCCGCTGAATAAACGGATCCGCTGCAACGCTCCCGCGCTTTCCCTTGGCTCTGCCGTACTCAATCACGGTTGCCTTGGTGTCGTTGGCCACTCCATTGCGGTCAAATCCGTCAAAAATCAGTTTGGTGTACCACCCGTACTGATTCTTCCGGTTTTTGGTGCCCTTGATCGATCGCTCGAGGTCTCCGGTCCTATGGTGACGTGCAACGTTTTTTTTGAGGGCAGGTTTGACGATCTTTTTCGCGGCGTTGAGCATCTTTGGAGCAACCTTGTCGATGTTTTCCATTTTTCTGAGCTGGCGCATCAGGTCGTCAGGGATTACACTCTTACACGATGCCATCATATCACCTCCGCAAGACTCAGCTCGACCCATCCGCCTTTGGGGTAGTCTCTGAGGATCTCATATTTTTTGCCGAGATACTCGGCGGCGGTCTCTCCCTGATACACCTCGGCGCGCACCCTGATCACATGAGATACTCTTCGGCCAGCTTTGAGTGCAGAGTAAAATTCTGCGCGCACGGCGGAGACCTTTTCGGCCAACACTGTGCGCCTGACCGGCTCCTGGTCAGGGATCAGATATCCCAGATCATCCGTCTTTTCTCCTGGCTTTACCAATGTGATGACGGTCGTTCTGTTCAATTTGATCCCTCCCGACCTGTGTACTCCCCAGAAAGCGACAAGGATGCTTTGAGCGCATCATACGCCCGCTGGAATTTTTCTGAGTCCTCCTCATAGCCAAAGTGCGCCTTGCAGTACAGTTTGATCGCCTGCTGGATCAGAGGATCGTCGAGATCCGTCTTGACCACTCCAGAGAGGCGCAGATCCGCACAGCATGCCAAAACGTCCTGCCAAATCTCATCATCCAGCATATCGCCCATATCAATCCCGCGGAGCCATAGTTTGATTTTTTTGACAAGCTCGACGTCCATTTCCTGATCCATGGTTTTCTCCTCTATCAGCCGGCGGCGGGCGGGGTAATCGTCCCCTCCACTGTCTGCACCGAGTCATCCGTCAGTGTGATCTTGAGTGTGAGCTTGTTAGACCCGTCGATGCTCCCGGTGATCGTCTTGATCCCGACGCCCGGAGCGCCCTGGGGACCTGCGGGGCCCTGGGCACTCTCCGGCCAATTCTTGTCCAGATCATTAATGGCCTCGGCTACGGTCCCGGCTGTGGAGTCTACGGTGGTAATCTTTTTGCACAGCGCCTTGAGAGCGTCTACGATCCCCATCATCAGGCCCCCTTCTTGATCAGGATGATCCCGTTGGTGTCGAGCGCTTTGCCGTCGGCAAACAGCAGCACCTTATCCTTGACCGTGTTATCATCGTTATCGATCCAGTGCGTCACGGTCATGCGCATGTTGCTGTTGATCGCGTAGTTGACCGGATCCATAAATACGCCGACAACGTCGTTTGCGCTTGCAAGATCATACGGCTTGATAACCTCATCCTCCACCAGCTGGCAGTTGATCCCGCCAAATCGATAACGGCCCGCTCCGGACTCAATGCCGTAGTTGGTGCGGCCGATTGGCTGGCCGACGTCATCCGTCATGCCGTCGATATATCCATCCCACGTTCCGGCTGCAAAATAAAAGTTGCCTTTGCGGTAGGACAGCGGGATTTTTGCAAACACGTTCTTTTTCCAGCCGCCCCACTTGGTAAAGTCGGTGCTCTTGATCGTGATGACGTTGGTGACGCGTGTATCCTTGGTTACACCGAGCATCTGGCCGGATCCGGAGCCGTTAAAGATTCCGATTTCCAGCGCTTTGATAATTGCCTCAACCGCCATCGGAACGAATAGCTGCTGGAATTCCGCGTATGTCACTACGCTGACGAGGATACTCTGAGAGATCCTGCATTCGAGGCCGTGGTAGCTAAACGATACCTTGTTGTTCGCGGTGACCTTCTGTGTCTCGCTGACCGCATTATCCGCAATCCACGTCGCCTTTGGCGTAAAGTCAAGAATCGGGAATTCCACGCCGCCCTGCACGTTGAGGTGACGCACGGAGTTATACACGGATCCGTAGGATTCCAGCTTGCGGATAATCTCACGCATGGTAGTCGTCGGGATCACCGCGCCGACATCCGATGTGCTCGTAGACTGGTTCTCATTTTTCATTCGGTACTGCTCCGGAATCGGGGCCCTGCGGCAGGCAAAATCCATGAACGCCCGCTTGTACTCGTCCGTGTCATACGGATCCTCAATGTTTTTGACGCCCCCGATACTCGCCGCGACGATTCCAACCCCGTCCTGGACGGTACGGATGGCATCCTCCATCTTTACCGGCGCGCTGCCCCTGAGCGCGTTGAGGTCGGCCTGAGCCTTGGCAGATTTTTCATAGGTGTTGTCGAGATCCTTGATTTCCTGCTCCACGGCCTCATAGCCGTCGTAGTCCGCCTTATCAATCAGTGCCTGTGCCTTGTCCACCAGGGACTTCCTTTTGTTTCGATACTCTTCCTTGGTCATTTTTTCTACTTCCTTTCAGTAATTTTTAAAAAATTAAAGCGCGCCCGCATTGCGGTTGCACGCTCCCTTTCGGCATGTTCTTTTTTGACTTTGTCGATCACGGCTCGCGGGATCAGATCAGTCTGATAACCTGCCACGAGCTGTACCGGCTGCGTATCCTCAAACATAACGGCATCCACCAGTTTGAGCTCTTTGGCCTTTTGAGCGGTGAGCCACGTCTCATGCGCCATCATATCCAGGGCGTCCTTTTCAGACATCCCAGACTTGGACACGTATGCGGCGGCGATTGCCCGGTTGGCATTTTCCAGCACCTCCGACATATGCGCCATATCCCGGTTATCCCCGCTCGCGTAGCTTGATACATTGTGTACCATCATCTGAGCAGTCGGGCTCATCTCTGAGTACCCAGCCATCGCGATCACTGACGCGGCCGATCCGGCAAACCCGACAATCCGGATTGTGACTTTTCCGTCGTACGACCGTAGCGCGGTGTAGATCTCACTCCCGGCAAATACATCTCCTCCGCCAGAATTGATCTCAACCTCCAAATCCTGACCGGCAGCGTCCTCTATGGCTTTTTTGACTGCCTGCGGGTATACGGCGTTGATCCCAAAATATTGGTACACCCACGCATCATCGTCTGGTACGATCGTACCCTTGATCTCAATTTTCGGCATCATCTATCACCTCCTTTTCATCGATTGGTGCTGTATCCAAACGCCGGACGGCTTGATCGCCTCCGGGGATTGGGGCAAGATTGAGGATTGTGCGCACTTCGTTCGGCGTCATGATTCCGCGATCCACGAGGTTAACCAGGTTGAGCTTAGTGGACATGGAGGCGATTGTCAGGCTGGACGCCTCATATACAATCGCGTTTCCAAATGCCCGCTCCCTCCGCGTGAAAAGTTTCCGGGTCATCTCGTCCCCCCACTGGCGGACGTCCGGCTCGATCTGGCTCTCATAGTAGCTGTTCCACTCGTCTTCGGTAAAACTGCTCATGACGATTTTGGAGTTGGTGTTAAGCGACGAGTAGATCCGGGTCGTGGTGCGGTCCATCTGTGCAGCATTGGGCACATAATCTTTGGGCTCGATTTGCTGCGCGTCTACCGTGGAGTTGACTGCCGCAACACCGATGCTTTTCTCATTCGTTAAATATGCGTCTGCAAATTCGTTCGCCAAATTTTTTATGTCTTCCGGCCTCGCGTTTCCTGCGAACTTCAGTAGCCATTTGACAACGCCCGAATTTTTGATGGCATTGACGATCCCCCTGTCTGTCGTCCCGACGATCTCCATAAGTGGAGTAAGGGATTCGACCGGAGATGATCCAAAAATATCGTTATCCGGTCCAAAATCTCCCCGCAGATGCAGGATATCGGCATAAGTAAATGTATAGATCTTGCCATTCTCAAAATAAAATTTGAGATACAAATCCCCTGCGTTGTCATAGATCGCCTCAACGGTAGATGCATTGATCGGATACAGTCCCACCGGGTATCCGTTATCATCGCGTGCGATCAGCGCAAAGGCATTTCCATTCAAGCAGAGCTGCGTCTCCATCTTCTCCTGGAATTTCTGTCCGGTCATGTATGGATTCGGTTCCTCCAGCAAAAACCGGATGTATGCGTCGGGGTTGATAACGGTTTTTTTCCCTCCATCCTCTGCTATGGTTGTACGGATGTGCTTGGCCACCAGTTTACCGACCGCATTGACTTTTGGTCGGATCGCCCCCCTCACAATATCGGACTTGTACAGGTTACCGTCCCAGATATACAGGTTGTTATATTCCGACATCATCTTGATGGTGGTGCCGACTTTTCCGCGGTTTAAAAATCCCCTGATCCTTGCAAAAAGTCCCGTTGTGATCACTCCCTTATATCATGTTTTGGTACTCATCCCATTTATTTTTTAGCACAACATAAGCGTCCAGCAGCGCGGCAGTGCCGTCGATGCGCAGACGCTCATTTCTCCCTTTATCGGGCTGGATGTTTCCGTTGATGTCGGTCTTTACGTAGGTATTGACCAGACAGTATTTATCGATTGGGTGGTTATTATATATGATCTTCCCGGCATCAAAGTCAGCCGCCAGCTCTTTCATCGGGGCAGACAGTGTAGCCGTGCCCTGGCGGACTTGGACCATGGCGTTTTTGCCGAATGCGTTTTGAAATTGCAGGAGCAAGCTGTCATCAATGTGCCACGGGTCATATCCGATATACAGCGGATAGATGTCATAGGCCTCCTGCAGCTCCAAAAACCAGTCTAAAAACACCCGCTTATTAACTTTGTTCCCCGGCACGACCTCAATCAGGCCGCGATTATACCAGATATCATACGGCGCATCATCCTTGCTGTGCCGGTTTTTCATCTCTTCGATTTTTCGTTCCGGGATCCAATATTTTTGGATTACATAGATCCGGTCGTCCCCCGGCCGCATACAGATCGCCTTTGCGGCATTGAGGTCGATGGAGTCTGCCGCATCCATCCCGCCGATCAAATAACTAAATCTGCCGCGGCTGTAGTCAAATGTCTCCTCGTTATTGAGCTGATCCCAGGACAGCCACGCAGCGGTGCTGTTTTCGGTCATGTTAAAATCCTTTACCATGACTGTCGCCTTAAAGGCCGGATCGTTTTTCGCTTTGTTCACAAAATCTGTCAGTTCCTTTTCGCTCTTGATAGTGCCAAGACCCGGATTCGCCTTGACCCACATCTCCGGCTTGTCCCACTCATTTTTGCTGTCCAACTCATAGATCAGCGGCAGGAATCTGTCATCCTTGATCTTTCCGCTGATTACGCCGCTCGCATATTCGTACTGAGCATCAAAGATACTGTTACGTACAAATCCGTTTGTTGTGATACTCCATAACATAGGCTGCTTTCTGGATTCGGAGCTCATGGCCTGTTTCATGAGGTCGTAGATGTCACGATTTTTGATTGCCGCCAGCTCATCGATGACTCCATTGTGCACATTCAGGCCATCCAGCGAGTTGGTGTTTGAGGCGAGAGCTTTCAGTATTCCGAAATTCATGGGGCAGTATAGATCGGCCTGCCGCTTGCGGATATGTCTGGCAAGCAGCGGAGACTGGCGCACCATGTTCAAACACTCCGTAAATCCTTTCATGGCCTGATCTCTGGCGGTGGCGATGTTGTAGCACTCCGGTGCGCCTTCCCCGTCGCCGATCAGCATATACAGGTTGATGGCCGCGAGTAGCGTCGTCTTACCGTTCTTTCGCCCGATGACACACAGGACCTCGTGATACTGCCGTACCTCAAGATCATCCAAAAACCCAAAAGCCGCTTGCAGCATGGCCTTTTGGAAAGGCTCCAGCTTCAGTGGCTTTCCGATTTTGCCTTGGGACTGTTTGCAAAATCGCTCGATAAACTCAATCGGTCGATTTGCCGCAGCGGCGTCAAAGTGGTATTGGGCCGGAAAAAACATCGCGTTGAGGATTTTTTCATACTGCCGCTTGATCTTATCGCAAGCGATAATTTTCCCGTCCAGTATATCGGTCGCGTATCGCTCAAGCTCAATCATTTCCCGCTCCGCAAAAACTCCATCAATTCATCGCTTTCGGGCGCGTCTGTCCCGCCGATCTTTTTATATCCGGTCGGGGTGAGCCCAAGCTCGCGGCAGTAAGTGACAATGTTTTTCCGCAGGTCATCCATGACGACGTACAGCGGACTCTTGACATAGTTTGTCGCGCCCGCCTTATTGGTGTACTCCACCATGTACTTTCCGCCGTCCTCCTCAAATTGCTCTTTGGCACAATCATAATCCCGCAGCGCCTCGGCCAATATTTTTATGGCCGCTTCGTACTCCGGTTTGTATGTTCCGATCTTTTTCATCTGCCGTCTGATTTTCAGCATATGCTTTTTGGCCAGCGGATCCATCTGCACAGCTCCCAAGACTTGCGCCCCCTTTCTTTTGTGATGTCGATTTTTAGCTTGTGTTCATAGTCCTTTTTCTCCTTTTTCCCCCCTTTCCAAAATTTTTCCGCGCAGTAAAATGCTTCTGGGGCGTCCGGTTATTTTTGGCCCGCTCGCAGAAATTTTCAGGGGGGATATCCGGCAGCGGAGCATCAGCTCTTAGGGATTACATTGCCGTTATCATCAAAAACGCACCGACTTTTGCGCGTCTCTTGGCCGCAATACTCGTGTATCTTGTCATGACATCCCTTGCACACAAACTCAAGGTTGTCAAAGCTTAGCGCGATCTCCGGATCGTGGATGTTCTGCGCTGTGAGCTCCTTTTTGTGGTGGACGATGTATCCCAAATTCGCCCGGCACTCTTCGCATAGTCCGCCATCGATAGACTTGCGCTCCGCGATGTATGCCCTGCGGCACCTGCGCCACGCCGAGGATTTGTAAAGCCATTCTGCAAACTCTTTCATTTCGTTTCCTTTTTCCGATTTTTGGCATAAAAAAAGCGCCGTAAAATACGACGCTTGATGAAAAACATTTTAAATTATTTTAAAAAAACGCTTGACTATACGTGTAACACGTGTTATAATATAATCACAGTTAAGGAGGTGAACCGAATGCCACAAACACCAAAGGAGATTATAAAGCTCCTTGAAAAAAACGGATTCCAATTCATCCGGTCGAATGGATCTCATCGAATTTATCGAAATCCGAAAAATGGCAAACAGGTCACAGTCCCTTATCACAATAAGCAACTAAAACCGGGGACAGAAAAAAACATCTTAAAACAAGCGGGGCTGAAATAATCCCCGCGAGTTTCCCCAATAATAAGTACCAGAAAGGAGATCAACACATGAACAATGTATTTTATCCTGCCGTATTTTTTAAAGAGCAGGGCGGTTACTCCGTCAGGATTCCTGATATTGACGGATGCTTCAGCGAAGGAGACACAATGGACGAGGCCTGTCAGAACGCGCTGGACGCGATTGGCCTTAACTTCGAAGGTATGAGCAACTATCCGACACCATCTGAACCGGATAAAATCGCGCTTGAAAAGGGCGAATTTGTCGTAATGCTTGAATTTGATATGATTGATTATCGACGTCGCAATGATACCCGTGCTGTTAAAAAGACGCTAACTATTCCTTCTTGGCTTAATAGCATGGCGGAAGAAAATCATATCAACTTTTCATCAGTCCTTCAAACCGCGTTAAAACATCAACTCAACATTTCTGATCGGGCATAATCAAACCCGCTCGGGCATCATGCTCGGGCGGGTTCTTTTAATTTAGCAGTTGCGGTTTTATCTCTGCTCGTGCCTGTTCGATTCGGCTTTTAGCGGTATCATAATATTGGCGATTCAGTTCTATTCCGACAAAATCTCGCTCCATACGAGCACAGGCTACTCCGGTTGAGCCGGAACCCATAATCGGGTCAAGAACAACAGCCCTTCCCGGAACGATCTGGAGCAAATCTTCCATCAATTCTACCGGCTTTTCCGTTTGATGGTGACGTTTGGACGATGGGACGTTCGCACAAGAATATACTCCCGGCAGACATGGCGCATCTCGATTAATCGGAAGATCCCCATTGCTCCCCCAAATAACATACTCACACTGATTTTTGAACCTGCCTTTTTGTGGGCGGCTTGACTTTTTGTCCCACACAACAATCCCGCGCCACACCCAGCCGGCCATCTGGATTGCGTCTGTCATCGCCGGTAAGTTACGCCAATCGATAAACGCCGCTACAATTCCTGCCGGTTTGGTTTTTTCCCTTGCTTTGGTGAATACGATGCGCATATACTTGGTAAAACTGCGCTGATCCATATTGTCCCCGCTAAAACTCGGAAAACGCGCCGCTCCTCGGCGCCCATCTTTGTCCGTGTACTTTTGCCGAGTGCTCTTTTGCCGTTCACCGGCATGCAACCCACCGGAGCAATACGGAGGATCTGCAAGCACCATGTCCACACTTCCGTCTGGGATTTTGTCCATCATTTCCAGACAATCCCCGTTTAACAGCATCTCCATTCTGTTTTCAATCTCCGCTCACAAAACACAAAAACGCCCTACCGAGTCCGGTAAAACGTTTTTGAGGGAGCGATCTTTTTTTACACCGCTCCTTATTATAACAATAACAGATTTTTAGAGTGCCATCAAGTGACATTTAGTGCCGTTTAGTGCCATTTAGTGCCATCTTTCAAAAAAAAATCAATTTTTTGGAGTGCTGTGCCGTGTAGTCGGAATACTTGACGCCGTGAGTAATTAGATGTTTGGACAATCTCCTCCCACCTGTATCCATAGATATATTTGAGCGTGAGCACATCCCTCTCCTGGTCAGAGTCAAGTCTTAGGATCATCGCCTCCACATCCGACTGCTTGCGCTTGAGCTGCTCAATGTCCTGCTCGATATCCCGCTCCAGCTCCACGATACGCTCAACAATCGCCTCCAGTCGGCTGCCCTCGATGCCGCCCTGTACCCGCTCCCCGCTTATGATCGTTGTGATCTTGGCTGCCTTAGCGCGCAGCCGGGCGAGCTGCTCTAATTTGCAGTCCAGTGCTCGATCTGCATCAAGATACTGTCGTAAAAATTCTTTTGCTGTCATTTTTCCTCCCTCCCTAAGCGGTTTAAAGGCCTTGTCCAACCCTTTTTGGTATTCTTCGGCCGTGTAGCCTATTCCCCGCAATGCCTCAGCATCTCGTTTAAGACCTTCTACTGTGACCGTAATTTCTGCGGGAGATAAGACGCTTGATCCTTTGTTAGGCGGAGGCGTTGATATCTTATTTTTGGGTTGATATCCTGACCTCATTTTGCCTCCTCCCCCCACTGCATCGCACATCGCGGGAGCGGGCAATACCCGATCTCGCCCTCCACAATCCTGAGATACGGACAATGGATTTCGTCGCCGGCGCATATACGCCTCCGGCGCTTTGGCTTTGCCGGCTTGCACTTTTTTGCCTTTGTGCGGGGCCGATCAGCCTCGCACTCTATGTACGCTGCCTCCAATCTCACACGTGTTTTGGCTGTTGGCACTGTCCCAGCCCGGTATTTGTAGATTGCCGTGTCGTCAATCCTCGCTTGCTCAAATAGCTTGGCGATCTTGATCCCTTTAGATTTACATCGGTTTTCGAGCTCGGCAAACCAGTCCGCGTTTTTTTCGTCGCGTCTATTCATTTTTTTCGCCGCCCTTTATCTGCTCCTTTGCGGTCCTAATTGTCGCCCACCCAGCATCCTTGACAACCTCTACTCCTGGCGGCAGTAATATCGCGCCGGTCTCCAACTGCTTAATAATCCCCTTGCGGATTTTCTCACTCATGGCGTCAAAATCATCGTAACTTATTTGTCCATCGATAAGCGTTTCCTGAATTTCCTCGGAATCCTTATCGTTGCGGTAGTGCACCCGTTCTTCGCCCAAAAAATACTCTCCGATATAACTATAGCCCCATGCGGCCATCCATCGCGCATATTCGTCGCTTCCCACAATCTCGCTGTCCACCATCGGCACAATAGGCAAGTCCGGGTTTGTTCTGATGAGCTCCAAAAGCTCATTGATTTTGTCATTCATGATTGTCCTCCTCTGTCTCGTACATTCTTCCCGCGCCTCGCGGTCTCCCATCAGCGCACGGCGTTCAAGGTCTGTCATGATTCCCTCTCTTCCATATATTCAATCGCAGCTTTCCGAGCTTCCTGCAACACCACAAACTCCGATTCCGACCCGCCTGCGTCTGGATGCGCCACCTTTGCCAAGCGCCGGAATTGCTTTTCTACCTCCGATACATCGTCAGGAATACGGTCAAAATGCAACACCTTGAAGCATTCCGGGATTTGGACACCCGCTCCAAGCTGTTTGAGACCTTTGATTTCGCCGCTCTCAATATCATAGGTGCCGTGCTCCATCATCCGGGCGATACATTCCAGGTCGAGGACCAACATTGAGAACACATCTGATCCATAATTCAAATTGATCCCCCGCTCCTGTAACTCCTCTGTGGTACTCTCAAACCGGTATCCTCGGCCATGGTACAAAAATTCGATGTACGCAAATTTTCGCCCGTGGTCATAATCGTACCGGTCAGCACCAATCCTCTTCATAACGTTTCCGAGCTTACGCTCGTATTTCTCAACATCCGAGTATTTTTTGTTCATTATGATAACCCTCCAAACCTGTATTTTGTCACGGCGACGCAAAACTCGTTGATCTCGCTCGCCCATACCGCCGAACCCGCGCCATGAATCCCCTCCCACACCAGCGGGAAGCCCCCAATCCCGTCAAACAGGCTCCCAAGTGTCGCTCCAGGTGGGAGGTATCGGCTGATATTGCCCAGTACGTACCGCCACTGCGGGAGGGCGATAGAGTTACCCAGCGCGGTATACCGGGCACTGTCGCTTGCCTTGCGCCGCCTGCCCCGGCTGTCTATGTAGTCCGGGATATCCGTCCAGCCGTCTGGGTAGCCTTGTAAGCGCTCGCACTCAGCTGGCGTCAGTCTACGAACGATGTGGTCGCACCGTACGGCGTGCATCGCGTTGATCGTGTATCCGTGGTTACCCGCCTGCAAGGTGGGTATAACGTCTCCCGTCTCCTTAAAATTCCAGGTCTCTACACCTGCGCAAATAAGCGGGATCTCGTGTTTACAGCTGATTGTACCCGCTACATCGCCGCCGATCATTGAGTGCTCTTGGCCGGACATCATGCAGTATGTCACTCCGGGGCGTCCGGCAGCACTAAGTGTTGGTGCTGGATCTCCTGACCTTGGATTGCTCCGGTTTGCGGGACTTGAGATCTGATTGAGCTCGTACCCGCGCACATATATCGCAGTATAGTCTGTCACCCGGTTTTGGTGGTCATCGGGGCGATCCCCCCGATCCGTTGCCTCGGCAGTCATACACTGCACAAGTTCCTCGTAATGATCCCTCTGCCAGATCAACGCCTCCCGCAATGCCTCCGGCAGCTCCTTGCGTCTCCGCTCCGCTCGGATAAGTATCCCTTGACATGCCTGCGGGCTTAAATAATATTTGGCCGGCACGCTGTCCTCCAAAATCGACGACAAGTGCGATGCGGCGACGACGCTGGGGCACTCCCCAGTATTGGGCGTCCATGACTCGCCAGGCAATGGAGTAATCGTCTCCCATGATCTCGCCTGCCGTAAGCCACCGCCCCGCAGGTCGAGGGATAGATACGGTATCGTCGCACAGGGCGGCGAGCTCCTGCAGCACCCGCCGGAAGTCCTCGCCTTTGTTGGAGGAGAAGGCTCCGGGGACATTTTCCCAAACAGCGAAAGCTGGGTGTTTGCCATGTGTTTTGCACCTCATCTCTCTAATGACGCGCACCGCCTCCAGAAACAGCCCTGACCGCTCCCCAGCCAGTCCGGCGCGCTGTCCTGCGATGCTCAAATCCTGACAGGGGCTCCCAAACGTGATCACGTCCACCGGCTCGATCTCCCCGCCGTCTATCTGTGTGATATCGCCTAAATGTTCCATCTCTGCCTCCGTTAATTATAAATTACCAACATCGATGGAAACGGAGCCGTTCCACACGACTTCCCTCTACAATCCTCAAACCTCATTCGCCCGCGAATAAAACGTATTTCCGCCTTGCCATATATATAATCATGAAAATACGATGTGTCCGTTCTGGCCGGAATAAGCAATACAATTTTGGTCCCGCTCCGACTTTCCTCGAACGCTTTTTTGACCCATTTGGGCAACTCCCGGCCATATGGAGGATTACAAAACACTGATTTACCAGGGCTAACCCTCCAAGGACTGGATAACCCGTCAGTTACCGGAGTATAATAACGTTCACATTTTGCGTTATCGCCGTTAGACGCGACGTCCAACTCGAAATCAAACTCCTTGTTTATTTCATCAAAAAAATCTTGTGGCGTCCCCCAATCCTGCTTTGTAGACTGGAATAATCCTTGGTTTATCATTATATCCTCCTTACCATATCAATCACCGGCATCACAAATGCCTCAAACTCCCTGCGCTCGACATTGCTCAACGGGCACCACGCCGGGATATTGTGTGCCACCTTGTACCTCCGGTACAGGTCATTGATCGACTCGCCCGACCTCAAAATCGGGCGGTGGCTGTTGATGTTGACCTGATATCCGTAGGGGTTATCAATCAGGATATAGGTGTCATCGCTGGCGTATTGTTTTTCAATCCTCACATTCGACAAACTCCCCGTTTTCCAAGCAGTAGAATGTATCCTCTTTGATTTTTACGCCATCCACTTGGACACTCTTGACACACACCGGGATATTTTTTTCTTTTTGCGCGTCATATTCCCACTCTGAGAGCGTGATCCAGCTGCCCTTTTTAGCTTTTACACATGAGCCGTGGCCGGAACAGCATACCACCGAACAGTCTCCGTTACTGATAATCCGGGCGGAGTCCCCGCTGCTGCCGATCCGGGCGGAGTCCCCGCTGCTGCCGATCCGGGCGTAGTCCCCGCTACTGCCGATCCGGGCGGAGTACCCGCTGCTGCCGATCCGGGCGGAGTCCCCGCTGCTGCCGATCCGGGCGGAGTACCCGCTGCTGCCGATCCGGGCGTAGTCCCCGCTGCTGCCGATCCGGGCGGAGTACCCGCTGCTGCCGATCTGGGCGGAGTCCCCGCTACTGCCGATCCGGGCGGAGTACCCGCTGCTGCCGATCCGGGCGTAGTCCCCGCTGCTGCCGATCCGGGCGGAGTCCCCGATGCTGCCGATCCGGGCGGAGTCCCAGCTGCTGCCGATCCGGGCGTAGTACCCGCCATTGTCGTTCAATGGCCGCAACTGAGCGTTACTGTAGTCAAACTCAACACTTGCCTGCACAAGCTGGGGAAAACTGATTTTAGCGCCGATTTTCAACTTCTTTGTGCAGAACTTTTTGTCGTCATTGGTTTTGCACTCGTCCAGAGCTTCTACTTCCGCAAATTCTGAAATATCCCCATTTTCGTCAACCAAAGGATAATACCCGAGAACGTCCAACGGATTTTTGCAAAAGTGCATTCCGCTGTTACAAATTTCCGCTTTATCTTCTTCAAAGACGGTGTTCTCCTGATACTGTTTCCCAAGGCAAATCATGCCTTTTTTAAAAGCTTTATAGCCCTTCATATTTCTTCCTACCTTTCTGTTCAACCGGTGATACAAACACGATCACTCCCGGCGTATCGTTGCAAAATTTTCGGATTCCCAAATCGACAACCTGATTATCATCGTGAACAGGGATATTTTGTGTCCCATCTACACGATCACCTCCGTAAACTTCCACCCGTTGGGCCTGGCGTACTTGTCCACAAACAGCCTGCGCCGGTACACGTAACTCCCCTGCATCCTGCGGATCTGCTTACTCTTAACCTCGACGACCTCCACACTGCCGTCCGCGTATGTAATCACAAAATCGGGCGTATAGTGTGCGGCCGGGAGCCTGATCCCGCAATACTCCGACGCGGGGAGGAGCTCAAACCGCTCGTGCAGGGACACGGAGTCGATCTCTCCGCTACGTATCCGCGGCACGATCTCCGCGAGGTAATAGTCACGCTCCAGATCGCTATCAAACGCATCGTCCAGTTTTGGCATCGCCGCACGCTTTTGATCTTTTTTCTGCGCCTCCTGATATTTTTTTAGAGCCAACTGGCGCGCCCACAGGCTCAGGTCGTTAATGCCGATCCCCATCTATAGTCACTCCCTCCGGCGCATGGTAACATACAGGTACCAGCACCCGTTATAATCGTTGTATTTAGGCTCCACTTTGAGGAGCCTGTGTCCCTTATATCTCCGCTCCCAATAGTCGGTATCATCTACCAACTGCGTACACATCCGTTGGAGCTGGCGAGGCGATGTCTTTCCGTCCCGCTTGCGCACATCCGGTTGCTTGAGGTTTTTTGATTGGGCCCACCGTTTGCCCGCGACGGGCGACTTAACCAGATATTTGGCAATCCCCTCAAGGCCAAATTCGTTCGGTTGCAATCGGTTGGCGTTTGTCCAGTCGCCGTGTCCCCATAGCCGCTCTGCTGCATCACGATCCATCCCGGATGCAACCATGTGATAGTGCCAGCGCAGGGTCCCTGTCCGTTTGCTCACTTTGGCCTCGATCACATATATGTACTTGAGATCATCCAATCCGTGGCGTCGCCGCCATCCCCGCAGCCTGCGGATGTAGTTGGTGAGATCCCGCCGGACCTGGTCCAGGCTCTCTGGCATCTCATCATCGCGGTATGTACCATGTATCGCGAGGTCTCCCTCATCAAAATTGGCATTGATGAGCCGGACAATCTTTTTCCGTGCGTTGGCGTCGTTAAGGTTTTTTTGCTCCTCACGCGTCGGCCTCCGGCGTTCCGGGACCCGGCGGCCGCTTGGAAACACCGGGTAAAACTCAGCCTCAAGGATTTTCCCGGCTCTGATCCGTTTTTCGCGGATGATTTTCACATTATCACCGCCCTTTCGGGCGGGCTTGTACAGACTTCGCCTCCCCATATAGGGAGAGGGGGGCAAAAAAGCGAGGAAAAAGACATCCCCCCTCTCCCTATGACCCTCTCCCCTCTGTCTTTTTCCACAGCACGCAGAGAGAGTAGTCAATATTTGTTGATCGTCGACTTAATAATATCCAATACAAGCCCGCCATGCGCCCCCCTCGGACGCATGATATATTTGACAAAATATCCTATTTATGGTATACTTTAGGTATCCAATACAAGCTTGCGCCCCTGTTCCGGCTCCCCCCCGGGCGGGGGCGCTCGCTATATCAAAGATTGAGATATGGATCGTCGTACTCGACGTCCAGCGGATCCTCCGGTTCTGGCTCCGGCGCTGCCGGAGCTGTTTTTTTATCCCCGCAAAAACTGACGTTGTTCGCCACAACCTCAAACGCCGTGCGCGTGTTGCCCTGGCCGTCCTGATACTTCCGGGTTTGGATCGATCCCTCTACAGCGATCATCTGGCCCTTGTTAAAATTACGGTCGACAAACTCGGCAGTCTGACGCCATGCCACCACATTGATGAAATCTGTCTGGCGCTCCTGGCCTTTGGGCACATATGCCCGCTCCACGGCTACGCAAAATCGGAGTACGCTTGTCCCGCTCTCTGTTACCTTTAATTCCGGGGCAGCAGTAAGCCGCCCCATGATCGTTACGTTGTTGATCATTGGTCTCCCTCCGCTTGGCTGAGCGGCATGACAAACCCGCAATAGTCCGGTGCGCCGATAAGACGCACAAAGATCGGACCGTCTGCCCCGCGCTGGAAATACTCGTAATCCCTTGCCGGAAAAAACTTGGAGAGCAGACCATCATCAATCCACGTCTCAATAGCTCCGAGAGTATAGATGTGTGCCAGATGGCATCCGGTAATCTTGAGGCGCTGAGTGTCATGCAGCAGATATTGGGACATCATCTCTGGTGCGTCCTTAATAACACCGTGCAGCGCCTCGGTGAGCGTCATCTTGTCCATATCAAATATCTGTACATCCGGCTCGATGCAAAATCCTACGACTCCGTCTGTGATCCAGATCCCACTGTCCGCGGGGAAATATCTGACAAGGTGTGGATAGTCCAGCATCAGCTTGAGTATATGTTGATATGCCTGTTTGCGCAGCATTGTTATACCTCCTCTTATGTTTCAGGGTTAATTATTGATCCGTAATTTTCTCGGTACACTTGATCTGCCACCATGTTCATAGCGGACATCGTAGGCCCATCCACGCAATTTAGGAGTGGGAATAATATGTCGTGCATTATGTCAAGTGGGACCCCATATTCCTCCGCAAATCTCAAATAAGCTCCCGCCAGAATCGGTGAGAAGCCCAACTCAAAAATCCTTACAACAAACTCCGACTCATTCACTTTCTTTCACCTCCTCTCCCTTCTCTTGGAGGCTGCCGTAGACTGACAGCGATGTGATCTCTGTGGACTCAATGCTCAATCTGCCGATCCCGAGATAATCTGCAAGCTTGAGTGTTTCCTTCCGGTCGAGATGGATTGACATGGTCATTGACTATACCTCCGATTTATGGTAGTATTTAGGTGTAAGTTTTTTGCTTTGCGCCGGTCCGGTCCCATCCGGGACGGCGCGTTTTTATTGTTCATCTTTCTGCGCCTGCTTCATCGCCTCGTAAGCATCACTCAAATTTATCGTTGTCTGATTTTTTAAAATGGCATCCTCAAGAATCTCCGGAATTTCTTTAAGGATATTCGCCAGAGTATCCCGGGAGATTTCGAGATCACGGGACAAATTAAGTCCCATCTTAACCCAAAGCATCAGTATGTGGATTCTTGTTCCGCTGATGCTCATTTCCTCATGGTCGTCATATTTGACGGCTTGAATTCGAGCAATCTCCGCCATATTCGATCATCCTTTCATGTGTTTGTTGATCCTCTACATCCGTCACCGTGAAGGTGTTGCCGCGCTTGGTGATGTTGACCCTGTGGGCTCCATCGTATGGACACTCTGCCCCAACAATCTCCCCACTCTCATAATCCGCAACCCGGTACAACACCGCCTCGTCCGTCAGCGTCGACAGATTTTTAATTTTGATCGTTCCCATGGCAGTCTCCTTCTTCATAAATTTTCAGCTCCCCGCACTCGTCGACCCGATGAAATTGGTTTGCGACGGTGATATTGGTCTCCGTCAGCAGTGCCGCCTTGAGCTCGTCCGAGCAGTTATCTGAGTACGACACGGCGCTCAGCACATGATAGAGCAATTGCTTAACCTGCCGGTCATCAATCCTCGCTTTTAGGCTCCCACACCACAGTGGCCAGCACGCATAGTCCAGGTAGGCACCGCACAGGTCGGCACCGCGCAGGTTGGCATCGCACAGGTTGGCATCGCACAGGTTGGCATCGCACAGGTTGGCACCGCACAGGTAGGCACCGCGCAGGTCGGCACCGCGCAGGTTGGCATCGCACAGGTTGGCATCGCACAGGTAGGCACCGCGCAGGTTGGCATCGCACAGGTAGGCACCGCGCAGGTTGGCACCGCGCAGGTTGGCATCGCACAGGTTGGCATCGCACAGGTAGGCACGTTCCCCGCCCTCCTTGTTCCTTAACCATTTACCGTGCTTTTCCAGCACGATCAAGAGCTCTTTCTGGTTCATTATTTTCTCCTCCTCACCTTCCCGATCATCCGATCCTCCCACCGGATGATCTTTTTTTCGTTAAGTAGGCCCGCGACCAGCGCCAGCACCGCCAGCGATTCAAGGGCGATTCTGAGTGTTTCCATTGTCATCCTCCTTTGTCCCATTTTTCACCCCATTTCGGTTCTTGTTACCGGAAGGGGGTGTTTTTTTTATGCAGGAGTTTTCCAATACTCTTACGGCCGCGCGCATCCTGTTTGCGCTGTCATTTGTCTCCGTGCTGGACCATTCTGAGATCGACGACGATTCTTTTGCCGCTCTCCTCGCGCTGATGTACAGTATGGATGATCTGCTCCGGGACATGGCCGATGCGCTCGAGGGGTTATAATCCCTCGCATGGGGCGGCCTCCGGGCTGCCCCTATTTTTCTCGCTTCTCTAAGGACACCCTTTTCCACACGTATTTTTTGCCATACCGCTGCTCGTACCATTTTTCAAATTCGGCCCGGTGCCCTGTGTCTTTAAAATACTCCCTGACCGTTTGTGCTAACAGGAGACTAAGCGCTTTGGCTTGAGCCTGTTTTTCTGGTACAAAAACGCTTTGTTTCATGATTTTTCACCCTGCTCGTGTTCGATGTCCAAAATCTTACAGATACTGGATATGATTTTGGGCGTTCCGAGTTTTCCGGTCATGATCTTGTTCATATAGCTGCTATCAAAATACAGACCGGAATCTTTTCTCACCTCCTCAATCAGCCAATTTTGCGGTTTGTCAATGTCCACAAGTTTTTTCTTAATTTCTTTGCCAAAATCACAAAGTTTTGTCATTCTAAAAATCACCGCCTTTTACCTATTGACTATTACAGAAAAATGTAATATAGTAATGGTGTCAGACATTTCAATTACAGTTTTCTGTTTGCATCTATATCATATTACAGAAAACTGTTATTGTCAATACGATTTATTCAGAAATCTGTAAATCGTTATTATCAACAATAAAGGGCAGTTTTTTATGGGTGATATGTATAACAAGATTGAATCTTTGTGTAAGGCCAGAGGATCAAATATTACGCAAATGTGCCGGGAAACAAATATTTCCAGAAGCGTGTTATCCGAATTAAAGTCCGGGAGAACTAAACAATTATCTGCTAAGTATCTCCCAGTTGTTGCTGACTATCTCGATGTCTCTGTAGGATATCTTTTAGGGAATGAAGAAAAGCCCGCTACCGATAACGACAGCGAGCTATACGAACTCTTGGAAGATATCCGGCGCAATCCCGATCTAAGAGCAATGTTTTCACTTGCAAAAGACGCTACACCCGAACAGGTGCGGCAATACATAAATGTGATTAAAGCTATTCGAGGAGAGAATACAGATGGGTGAAATTTTTGTCCGTCTTAAAGCCCTACCACTGGGTATGAATGCAGTTACAATCCTTGACTGCGACGGCAATTATAACGTCTATTTAAACGACCGTCTGAGCTATGATGCTCAGCGGGATGCCTATGAACACGAACTTACACACATCGAACGCGACGATTTTTATAATCAGATACCCATAGAGAAAGCTGAACGGATATGATGAGAAGCCGAAAATTTCCTCTTGACCTTTCTATGCTGACACCAGAAGAGCAGCAGCAGTTCATAGATGATTCGTCTACCCTCTACCAAGGCGATATAGATGTTTCCTTGTATCTCAGATTCAGCTCAGAGCGACAAAAAGAACAATCAATCGAGGGGCAACTTCGGGATTGTGTCTCCTATTGCAAAAGGGTCGGATACCGTATTGTTGCTATCTATGTTGACCGCGCCACTACGGCACATAAAGATGTACAAAAACGCGTTCATTTTCAGAAAATGATATCGGACAGTGCAAAAAAACTTTGGGCTCGGATTATCGTCTGGAAGCTGGACCGTTTTTCTCGGAACCGGGAGGACAGCGCCATTTATAAAATGCGGCTACGGCGTAATGGCGTAAAAGTCGAATCCGCGACTGAAAATATATCCCAAAATCCGGAGGGAATTATCCTTGAAGCCGTGCTTGAGGGGATCGCGGAATATTATTCTGCCGATCTCTCCCAGAAGATCACGCGCGGCATGAGAGAGACTGCCCTGAAGTGCCACAGTGTTGGAGGTCAAATTCCCCTTGGATATAAAATTGAAGATCATCGAATTGTAGTAGATCCAAATACGGCTCATATTGTACAAGAGGCGTTCCAATTATACGCAAATGGGGAAAGTGTCGCAGGCATTTGCCGCCTTTTTAATTCTAAAGGATATCATACTTCCCGAGGCGGAAAATTTGGCCGCAACAGTTTTAAATCCATGTTTCGGAATGAACGCTATATCGGAGTGTACAAATACATTGACATACGGAACGAGGGAGGTGTACCCGCCATTATTTCTAAAGAGTTATTTGAGGCCGTCCAGCATCGGCTTTCCAAAAATGCAGAAGCCCCTGCCAGAGGAAAAGCTAAAGTAGAATATCTCCTCTCTGGTAAACTATTTTGTGGCCATTGCGGAGCCCCGATGAATGGAGAAAGCGGGACCAGCAAAACAGGGAAAATATATAATTACTATACATGCTATACTCGTAAAAAAGGCGGCGGCTGTGATAAAAAGCCCTTGAAAAAAGAGTGGATCGAGACAGTAGTGGCCAAATCCGCTGCGGAGCTTATGACGGACGAGGTTATTGACGAATTAGCTGATATGGCGATATCTCAGTCCGATAAAGATCTTAAGGAAAACACCCGAATCCCCGAATTGACTGTCCAGAAGAAAGACGTTGAACAAGCGATCAATAATATTACCAAGGCGATTGAAAAAGGGGTTGCTTCTGACACACTTTTGAATCGATTGACTGAATTGGAGCAGGAAAAGAAAATGATAATTTCCCAACTAATCGAGGAAGAAAAATATATTTACCGATTAGACCGGGATCAAATCATTTTCTGGCTCAGCCAATTTAAGGGAGGAGATATTTCAGACGAAAATTTTCTGAGGCGTATTATTGATTTGATGATAAACTCCGTCACGGTCTGGGACGAGCCGGACGGATATCGTATTACGACCGCCTACAATCTGTTTTCTTGCAAAAATAAAACATTCCGAATAAATCCATCCGAAAAAATGTTCGAATTAGAATCCTCTTGGATCACCACACCAATATTAAACAAAGCCCCCGAGAATATTATTTTCTCGGGGGCTTTGCTATTATGCGATATCTTACGGAACCTTATACAGGCAGATAAAAAATCATATTAGAAAGACCAGTTAGGCTTTGAAAGCTGAACTGGTCTTTTTTTGTTACAGTTATTTATTGTCTGAAAAATCGGTTATTGGCTTTACTTGAACCATTTTCTGTAAAAGCTCGTAGAAATCAGTATCAACAATTTTGGCGTTGAATTTTTGACAGAACTCTCTGATTAAAGATTCAGCTAAATCTTTGTCCCGAATTTTTTTATTGTCTAATTTCTGGTTTAAGAATCGTACTAAGTTCTTATGAACTCTATCAACATGTAACAGTCTACTTGTATACGGCCCTCTCACATAGTCTTTAACAAATAAAATCTGATTTCCATTCCAGCCTTTAGATAGAATAGAACTTCCTTTTTTTATACTATTCATTACAAATGTATTGCAGTCTTCATTTAAGCTGACCGCAATACATTTAATTTTTTTCTTCCTCGTTTCAACTGCTATATTAACACAATAAGACACAATGGGGATAAAAGTTTGCCCCACTTCTACTGTCCCCTGTAATGGCTTTGAAGAAATATCAAATGTATTAGCATATCTTATTTTCTTGAAAATCAAAAATGCGGTTTTATAGCTTTTGATACCTGTTTCTTTTTGCAATCCAATAGCAGTCGCTTTTTCTGCATTCGATGAAATGTACCAAACCGCTCTGAACCAGCAAGTTAAAGGCAAATGCGTATCTTGAAAAATCGTACCCGCGGTTACAGTCGTTTGATATTTGCATTTTTTACATTTGTACTTTTTTTCATTTAGAAGCCATGCTTCATCATGTCGGCAACGGGGACAACGGTATC
This sequence comes from Candidatus Onthovicinus excrementipullorum, assembly GCA_018712345.1. Classification (GTDB taxonomy): domain Bacteria; phylum Bacillota; class Clostridia; order Oscillospirales; family Acutalibacteraceae; genus Onthovicinus; species Onthovicinus excrementipullorum. The sequence goes on from DVHG01000019.1 coordinate 112,010, forward strand.
CGTTCGGCCAACGCAAATTAGTCAGAAAACGGAGGCACTGTTCTTCTGTTCCAAATTCAGACTCAAAATCGGCTAATGTTTCAATGTTTTTCATAGTGTGATTGTATCATGCCTTTTTGGGTTCGTCAAGTATATAATTCGGACGAAATAGTTAAGCAGTTTTAGAACAAATGAAAGGAGAAAATTTGCTATGATGTATGATTTTTCAATTAGCAAAGAACAAGCCCGCCAATTTGCCTATGACTGCTTCGATGTCATAATCCGTGACATCAAAATGATGGAAGAACAATCCCAAGGTTCTTCAGAAAACACACAACAAAATGTAGCTTAAAGTAAAGGAGTGAGAGTCATGAATTTCAATAATATTCCTAATAAAATGAGAGCTTATAGAAATTGGATTGTATGGAGACTAGAAGATACAGGTCGAAAAAAGCCAACAAAAATCCCTTATTGCGTCCATGGCAGCCCTGCAAAAGTTAATGATCCCCGTACATGGGCAACATTCGATGAAGCGGTATGTGCTTGCCAAGAAGGCAGTTATAACGGTGTTGGATTCGTTTTTACAAATACCCCTTTCATAGGTGTTGATATAGACGGGTGTTTGGACAAATATTCAAAGGAAATATCCTCAGAAGCCATACAAGTATTGGAAATAGCTAAAAGCTATACGGAATTATCTCAAAGCGGTAGTGGGCTACATATCATTTTAGAGGGCGCACTGCCTCAGGGCCGACGAAGAAATGGTAACTTTGAGATGTATGGAGAAGGTAGCAACCGGTATTTTGCTATAACCGGTGAATTGTATGGTGAGTATGAAGAGATTCGGAACGATCAACAGGCTATTAACACCATACATCAGCAATATATAGCTCTGCCTTGTAATTTATCTACGGAAACTAAACCACTTTCAAAAAAAGTGACGAATTTAACAGATGACCAAATTATTGAACAAGCCTGTTCTGCTAAAAATGGTGGGCGTTTTTCAAGTTTGTGGGCAGGAAATATCTCGGAATACGATAATGACCATAGCAGGGCAGACCTCGCTTTGTGTAGCATTCTGGCCTTTTGGTGTCAACGTGATTTTCAGCAAATCGATAGATTATTCCGTCAATCGGGACTAATGCGCCCAAAATGGGACGAGCTACACGGAAAAGAAACCTATGGCAATATGACGATTCAAGAAGCTGTAAAACATTGTGAGACAGTCTATACGGGAGGAATTCAAAATATGAACGCCGAAAAAGTTAATCCAAATGAAGAACAGTGGGAACAGCCAATCCCCTTTAATCGCATTAATATACCTGATTTCCCTGCCCATAGACTACCCAAGCAATTGTCCGATTTTGTAGAGGCTTTATCCGAAAGCACACAAACACCAAATGAAATGGCTGGTGTGCTGTCTTTAGGTATATTGTCAACAGCTTTTCAATCACGTTATGTAGTTGAGCGTAATTCAGATTGGAAAGAGCAGTTATGTTTATATACCATAGCTGTTGCACCACCTGCTGACCGTAAAAGTGCTGTAATAAGAGCGTTAACTAAGCCGGTTTACGAATATGAAATGTCCCGGAAAGAAAATGAACGAAAAGAAGTTGCTAAAAATCGAGCAGAACGAGCAAACTTAGAGGCAGAATTGAAAAATGTCCGTAACAGAATCGGGAAAAAAGGAGAAAATGATATACAATGCCGCAAAAGAGTTGAAGAACTAACTTACCAATTAGAATTTTTCAAGGATAGGTATCCTTATCAGCTATTTGCAGATGATATCACCCAGGAAAAACTAATAGTGACGATGGAAGAACAAAAAGGGTGTCTCACTGTTGCTAGTTCGGAAGGCGGGGTATTTGGTATGATGGCTGGACGTTATGATAAATCTTTGTCATTTGATGTATATTTAAAAGCACATTCTGGAGATTCTATCACAGTTGAACGCATGGGAAGAAAAAAGAATAATATTCTGCATCCACGGTTATCTATGATATTAACTATTCAACCGGAAATTTTAAATGGTTTGATGGAAAACAAAGCATTCAAAGAATGCGGCTTGTGCGCCCGCTTTTTATATGCAGTTTGCAGGTCAAAGATAGGTCACAGAAAAATTGCCCCTAATACAATATCCGAAGAAATAAAAGCATCATATAAAGATTTTATTTTCAAAATTTTTTCCAGTAAGAATTCCGGGGTTATTTATCTAAGCGAAGAAGCAATTCAGCTCTTCGATTCCTACATGGAAACAATTGAAAAACGATTAGTAAATGAATGGGATTGTATGCCAGATTGGGGCGGCAAATTAGCAGGAGCAACTTTAAGAATTTCTGCTTTGATTCACGCTGCGGAAATGCCAGATAATGCCTCAGAACAACCGATTTCTTCTAAAACCATGAATAGAGCTATTGAAATCTCGGAATGCTTGAGTGCTCATGCTATAAAAGCTTATCAGATTATGTCTGTAGACAATAATCAAGAAAATGCAAAATATCTTTGGAAAAAAATTCAAAAAATTAATAAAGAAATATTCCGCCAAAATGAATTATTCGATATTTGTAAGGGAAAATTTAAAAAAGTTGAGGAAATGAGACCAGCTTTAAATCTACTTTCCGAAATGCACTATATCAATATTTCTGAAGTTAAGACAGGCGGAAAGGGAAGGCCGAGCACAAACATCGTTGTGAATCCACTAATAAAAAATAGTAATAATAGCAAAAATAAATAGAGAAAACTTATTTTCACTATTTTTACTAATTAAATTTAAAAGCCATTGATTCCGTTTTTCGGTTTCAATGGCTTTTCTAATATTTATGGTGTTTACCCGTTATTCTTCCAAACGATCATAATCTATCTCATAGGTATCTTCAACGTACTCCCCTTCGGGCAAATCATATTCCAACGTATTCACATATTGAAACGCTTCTTTCAGAGAACAGGCGGACACAGGAATAATCGCTCTCATCTGCCAAGTCACGGGGATTCTATAAATAACCTCTTCATTCGCATAAATCGGGCTGTAAACTTTTCTTCTTATCATAAATATACTACCTTTCTAATTCGTGTAAATTTCGTTTTTAAGGCCGGTTTCATACTATCCGATAAATTTAGCAGACAACCGTTGTTCACACACCCAGGTTAGATGTCTCCCCGTTTTAAAAGGCAGTTTGACGGTTTCAAAATACCTTTGTAAAACAAAAAGCGGAACAATTTTCCTCTTGTTTAAAATTAAGGTTTCCCACATAAAAATACCATCGCCCAATTTATCCTAGGCAATGGTATACATTCATCAATCTGTTTTTCTAAAATCAATTATGATGATTTTGCTTTTTCTTCTTGATGATGATTCATGCGGACGAATACCCGACACTGTTCAAGGCAAATGGCCTTTTGTTCATCGGAAAGAGAACGAAAAATGCGCAGTAATTCTGCCTCTTGATGATTAGAAATTTTTCCAGTGAAATTATCCAGAAGAAAATCGATTGATACATCAAAATAGTTGGCAAGAAGTTTTAAAGTAGCAAAATCCGGTTCCCGTGCATTTTGAACATAACTCCCCATAGTTGATGGAGCAATATTTAACTGTATAGCGAGCTCCTTTTGGGTCATTTCTCTTTCTTCAAGCAAAACACGCAAATTCTCTCCAAAACTCATTTTATCACCTCTTTCTCAATTTTAAAAGAAGGAAGTGAAATAACAGGAAATAATCTACTATTAGAGTTGACAAAACTCGATAAGAGTTGTATTATTGGAAATAAAGTATAATGTTGTTGGAGGACGAGAAAAATGGCATTATTTGATAAAGCATTCAATAAATTTGCTGATTATAGTAACAAATTAAACCATGGTGTCAATAAAGTTATAGGAAAAGATGTTTTTCCGGATATGAAAAAAATTGAAGAACCAAAAGAATTTCCTGCATATGATAGTTTCCCAGAATATCCCAACCCCGCACCGGAACAATGGCCTGTTTTAACAGGAGAGGAGAAAACTTTTTCTTTAGATGGAAATACCCTTTTAGTTTCAGCACCATTAGATGCTTGTATACAATACCGTATTTATTTTCGGACATCAGCCAAATACTATGCGGAACGTTTTAAATTTAAATATGAAAAATGCGTGCAGGATTTTGATAGTTTGCTCTACTATTTTTCTGATATGTATTTAGAGGGTTTGCAGGAAATGGTCACTAGAGCATATAGCTTGTTTTTGCCTTTTGGTATTTTTACCGTTGATGTTGAATCGTTTTCTGCTCAACATGTTGATACATATAAAAAAGCTGTTGATTCTTATACCGTGATGGCAGGTATTGAGCAATCTAAAAATCAAGCGGCAAACAATCTCGGTAACAAAATAGGCGGAGCTATACAAATGCAAGGCGGCGGATTTGGATTTAAAGGTGCTATGAAAGGCATGGCACAAGCAGAGGCATTTAATCTTGGCATGGGCTTAATCGGAAAATATGTAGCCTCTCAGACTAAAATGACACAAGAAGATAAAGCAAAAGTTTTTGCGGAATTTAAGCAGGATATTTTTTTCCAAGAGGTTTATAGTGACTATTACAATGTTTTTTTCTCATGGGTTCAAACTTTGGCGGATAATGGAGTTTTGTCAGATACTACCACAAAAATTAACAAAGAATTTAATATGATTCTGTTAAATCTAAAAAATCCAATGTTTCCACAAGAAAAATTTGCAGAAGCACTTATTAATTTAATTTCTGTTAATCCATTTGTTCCAGAATGTTTTGACTTATTACAACAGAAGTATGGACAAACAGATGAAGGCCAAAAAATCATTGGATATTTTAGAGACATCAACTAAGAGGAAGAATTATGTGGAAATTCTCTAAAGAAAAAGACACACCAGAAAAAAACAGGATGAATGAATTACATATCCGAATAGCAGAAGTCTTGATAGAATGCGCTCGGCAACAGCAAACCATTACTTATGAAGATTTGTGCCAAGCTATTCATTATCCGGCTCTGCGTGCAGTTGGTAAAGAATTGGGTAAACTGTCAGAATTTACACATGATAAGTACGGTATCTTTATTTCCGTACTGGTCGTGACAAAAGAAACACAGAATACTTCTAATCCTACCCCCGGCAGTGGCTTTTACTTAGCGTATGCCGATGTTTGCGGAACATCTGACAATCCCGATATGGAGAAAATCACAATAGAACAACGGGAAAAAGCGTTTCATCAAGATTGGAGTAATCTCATAGAAGAATTGCGGGCAGAAATCAGACATAGTTAGATTGGGACACCATTCTCCAATCGTGGAGGGTGGTGTCTTTTTGCTATTAAATCAAAGAGTTCATTTCGTTCATAATTTAACAGTTAGGCAAACAGCCGCAATCCAAAACGATTGCGGCTGTTTTATATAAAAGAAACTTAATATCTCCTCTTATTTATAAGCTTTTACTCATAAAATCCCGTTAATGATTTGTTAACGAATGCTTTGGGGAAGTTATATTATTATATATACGCCGGCAAAAAAAGAAAGGAGATTTCAATATGATTTACGGATATGCGAGATGTTCTACAAATGAAAAACTGCAAGATATTAAGGAGAATAGAAAAATGAACGCAATTATTTATGCAAGACATGCGGACAAATCTATTGTAAGTGAACAATTAGACTTTTGCAGACAATATGCAAAAGATAATGGAATTTTAGTTGTTGGCGAATATATTGAAAACACAAACAATCAAGATATGGAAGAACTAAACAAGATAGTCAAAAACAGTGCATCTGGAAATTTTAATGCGATTATCATTTATACTTTTGACCGATTAGGAAGAAATTGTTTGAAAGTTCTCAATACGATTTCTACATTGAAAAACAATAATATAACAATTATTGTAGCAAGAGAGAATATGACACAACAACAGAAAGAGATGAGTACAAAAAATTGTGACAATTTAAACGGACGATACATCAAGTTCCTTTGTAAAAGTGTACCTTTAACAATGCCCTAAAACGGGGTAGAAACCGTACAAATCAATGTTTGTAAACGTGTAAAAATAAATACAAATATATTTGTAATATCAATTGACCTTTACAAACAAATATCTTATAATTATATCATCAGAAAAAAGGTGGTAATGATGATATGACTACAGAAACAAGAATTCATGGATATGCTCGTGTATCAAGCAAAGAGCAGAACGAAGCCCGACAAATAGCGGCTCTCAAAGAAGCCGGAGTAGCCGAGCGGGATATCTATATGGATAAGGTCAGCGGCAAGAATTTTGACAGGCCGGAATATCAGCGGCTTATGAATGTGATTCGTAAAGGGGATTTGATAGTTATCCTTTCCCTCGACCGTCTAGGCCGGAATTATACGGAAGTACAGGCGCAATGGAAATACATCACGAATGAGTTAGGCGCAGATATACAGGTGCTGGATATGCCATTGCTTGATACTAGAGCTAATAAGGACACCATAGACAGCCGATTTGTATCGGATTTGGTTTTACAGATTCTTTCCTATGTGGCGGCCAAGGAACGGGAAAATATCAAAGCAAGACAGGCGCAGGGCATAGCGAATGCAAAGGCCATTGGAAAACATCTAGGCCGACCGAGAGCCGAACGACCTGAACAATGGGACGAGATTTACAGCCAATGGAGAGATAAGAAAATCACAGCCAAGGCGGCTATGAAAATCTTAGACTTGAAGCCCAACACATTTTATAAGTTTGTGAATGAGGAAAAAGAAAACGAGTAAGTAAGGAGGATTTTGTAATGGTAGCCGTTATTTATGCCAGATACAGTGACAGCAAGCAGACAGAACAGAGCATTGAGGGACAGCTAAAGGTCTGTTATAAATACTGTGAAGCTAATGGCTATACGGTATTACAAGAATACATAGACCGAGCACAATCGGGCAAAACGGATAACAGGACACAGTTCAGAAAAATGCTGGCGGATAGCAAGAAAAAGCAGTTTGAAACGGTTGTTGTTTATGCGATTGACAGATTTGGAAGAAATGTATTGCAATCACTTCTTAACGAAAAAAGTCTACAAGATAATGGAGTCACAATTTGTTCAGCGACAGAGGATTTTCAAAATACACCAGCAGGAAGAATGCAGCGCAATATACATATGATTGTTTCTTATTAGGAACGCTGTAAATACAAGGCTTTTCGGAGCCTACAATCCGAAAAAAATAATATTTGATCTATCACATTACGCAGAAAGCCGTCCAGGTGCTATCTTGGGCGGCTTTTTTGC
>DVHG01000020.1 GCA_018712345.1 Candidatus Onthovicinus excrementipullorum
GTAGCCGTGTGATACTAATAGGTCGAGGGCTTGACCAAAAAGCTTTGGTTACTGATTGTACTACGATCTTTTGTCAACTCGATTGACACTTTGGTGATTCGCTTCCTTTGTTCGGTTTTTAAGGCGCGATCTTATATATGCACCATTAGCTCAGTTGGTAGAGCACCTGACTCTTAATCAGGGTGTCCACGGTTCGAGCCCGTGATGGTGTACCACTTAAAGTCAATGGCGGATTTCAGGTCTTGACCTTTTTTCGCTTTGATGATAAAATAAGGCAGAAGCCTTTCATGGCCCGTTGGTCAAGTGGCCTAAGACTCCGGCCTCTCACGCCGGCAACAGCGGTTCGAATCCGCTACGGGTCACCACTTGTTTTTCATGCTGTTGCATGGTGTTGGCACTGCATATGCAGTGTACAATATTCCTCCTTAGCTCAGTCGGTAGAGCATGCGGCTGTTAACCGCAGGGTCGTTGGTTCGAGTCCAACAGGGGGAGCCACTTCGGAGCAAAGTTCGCTTTGCTCCGATTTTTTTATTTCTCTTATTAGAAAGCAGGCCGCCCGTCCCCTTGCCCGTCATTCCTTCCCGGGGGTTGTCCTTTTTTGTCGGTCATAAGCCTGCGCAGTGGAAAATATTTACGGCCGACTTTTGGCTGCTTTGTCTTATGAAGAAATGAAGAGTTACCTGGATTTGGTTTTTTCCAAGCTTCTGGTAAATTGTACGAATCAATCCGTACTCACTCCTGAGGGAGCTGAGTTTGGATTTTTCATTTGCTTTTTTGGTGATCGCTCGAGATGGAAGAGCGAAAACATGCTGGCAGTCCTTTGCGTGCAAGGGTATATAAGTGTTTAGAGTTTATAAAATCAGAGATGTTGCAGTCCCAACTGGTTTTTTTGTATGGCAAGTTATCACATGCTGCCATATGGTGGACCGGATGGAGAATTAGGGGCTTCCCTGCGCTATCTCAGCCAGCGCTTCTCTATGCCTTACCCGGAATTGAAGGGACTGCTTACCGATATCGGTACGGAAGAACTGGGACATCTGGAAATGGTGGGCGCCATTGTCTATCAGCTGACCCGGAACCTCAGCGTGGATGAGATCAAGAAGAGCGGATTTGACACGTATTTTGTCGACCACACAACCGGCGTTTACCCGACAGCGGCGAGTGGGTTCCCGTTCAGTGCGGCGTCCATCGCATGTAAGGGCGACGTCATCGCGGATTTGAACGAGGATTTGGCTGCGGAGCAGAAAGCGCGCGTCACGTATGATAACATCCTCCGTCTGGTGGATGACCCGGATGTGCGCGATGTCATCAAATTCCTCCGTCAGCGTGAGATCGTCCATTATCAACGCTTTGGAGAGGGCTTGCGTCTTGCTACGGACCGGCTGAACGAGAAGAATTTCTATGCGTTCAATCCCAGCTTTGATAAGAAAAAATAGCAGCTGAATAGATTTACTTGTTTGTTGTGGACACAGTGGCCCAACAGGATTACAGAATAACAAGAGGCACCGGATTAACCGGTGCCTCTTTTGTCGTTCATAGCTACCTAATTTTTCCTGACAATAAAAATAGAGGATAATATCTAATTATCCATTTAATTTTAGGTTGAAATAGGAGACAAAATGGCTGAACAATTATTAGATAGAGAAAAAGAAACAAAAGAAATATTAGAAATCCTAAATAACTCTGCGGACAATAACAAAATTATTTATCTAACAGGAATCAGTGGTGTAGGAAAGACCGGATTTGTCAAAAAACTTTCACAAAGCTCACTACTTAATCAAACAATTTTATCTATTAAAATTAGCAAAAGTTCCGTCGAAACAATTGAAAACTTACAGTATTTTAATGCATTGTACAAGGCGGTTACAAATTATGCTAAAAATAAAATGTTTGATTCAGTTTTATCTCCTGCACAACAAAATGCAAGGAGTATTAGGAATCTTTGGAGAGTTTTGGTCAGCATGTTCAAAAGTAAATCTGGGTTATCGGATATGGAACCTTTATCAGAGCCCGCAGAAGATGCAGGAGTTGTAAGGAAAAAAGATTATTTGCTTTATGTACTGAAAAAGAATGATATTATAATTGATATTGAAAATATACAAAATATAGATACGCAGTCTTGGGAACTGATAAAGGATATAATATATGAAGCTCATAATCGGACATTTATCTTTGAGTATACTCTTACAAATAGTAGTCATAATCATTTTGAAAATCAATATAAAGAATTTAGAGAAATATGTTCCGATATATCCTGCTACAAAATAGAAAAAATGGATTTTTTAATCGCTCAAGATTTGGCTCCAGCAGATATAAATATTAACTTCGATGAAGTACGTGTGCAATATGAAAAGAGTAATGGCAATTTGATGGAAATAATCTTGGCAAATGAATATAGTAATGAGAGCGAAAGCAACATTGATACAAAGATAAAAAAATTATCTAAAAAAGAAAAATATATATTATTTATTGTATATTTAAATGATGCACCTATAGAATATGATGATTTGGCTGTCATGGCCATCGAAAATGACAATCAAATTCGCTTAGATTTTGAAGAATTAAAAAGCTTGATAAACATATTATGCCAGAAAAAAATATTAATAAAAGAGAACGATACTGTAAAAATTAAGCATGACTCTATAATTGAAGCATTACAAATATATATGCAATCTCCGATTTTATACTGTGCATATATAACTTTAAAGAATTTCTACAATGATAATCTCGATACTAAAAAGGCATCAGTAGAAAAGCTTTTATCATTATATCTGCGTTTCTCTGACCAAGATCTTTTAATTCTACTACCTAGAATAAAAGAATTTATTTTGGATATAAAATATCCCGATCTAATTATAGAAAAATTAGATCTTTTCAGAAATCAAATATTACACTCCAGCGCAAAGGGATTTTATGGTGCAGATTCTTTGACACAAATGATAGTAGAAATTTGTCTTAATAAACAAATGGGAAATATTGCACAAAAAAATCTAGATTTGATATATGACGACACCAATGCCTATCATATTGCATTACAGGCTCAAATTTATTCTCTTCAGGAAACGATGGCAGCACATGATGCATTATGTACTCTAGTGCAAAAATTACAAGACGGTAGTCGGCTTAAATTAATATGCGAAATTTGTTTTTTATATTTAAAAATGAAATTATTGCCTGCTCAGAATGCTAAAGAATACGGCAAAAAACTTATTAGTAACAAGCTATATACACAATACATAGAGTATGCTTATCTTTTGCGAAATTATGCTGAATTATCTGATGACAATGAAGAATGTAAACAATTATATAACCAAGCTCTTGATAGGTTTAAAAGTAAAGAAATGTACCATGATATGGCTGCGGTATATCTTTCGCTCTCAATGATAACAGCTTATAGCGGAGATATTGCTCGGTCAAAGCAATATATAAAAGATGCTACTACACTAGATAGGCGGGAACTTTCAGAATGCTATATTTTGAATAATAATGCTGTGTTGGAATTACTTGGCAACGCTTACTCTAATCAAACAGAAAAAGATTTGAGAAACGCGTTATTATTGTGTGTAACTAGATATGAAAAATTAATAGTAAGTGCTAATCTATTAATTTTCTATTGCCTTACCAATAATTTTAATGAAGCTACTCGTATAGCAGATTTCATTGAAAAGAGCAATTATCTTGATTTTCAATATGAAGAATTTTTGCATATCATATATCAAAATTTATACTATTATTATGATTTATTCAAACATAATAATAATAAAAGACACTACTATTATGACCAGATCCTAGATTTAGTTAATTCCCCGAAGACGAAAGAATCAACTAAATTTTTGGCTTCTGGTATGAATCATCTTATAAAAACAGACTACTTTTATGCTCAATTCCCGTTTAGAGCAGATTTCTTGGGTTATTGGGAATTCACAGTTGATAGTGATTTAAGCAATTGACTATTAAATATTCAAACATCTGGGAGAGAGAATAGCCTTTGCTTCCAAATGCATAATAAAAGGCACAATCATCTCCCAGATAACAATCTGGAGATAATTCGATCAAATGAAATTCACCCTGATACATACGGCCATCGACACGCATAAATTCAATTTTATCGAATGCTTTAAATAAATTGTGTATTTTATTAATATCGTTTTTAGATATGAATGAACTCATTTTAAAATCTATATTTGTATCATCTATTTTTTTGGTTTCATATCCCCAAATTTCATGATCAAAGAACTCTTTTTTATCCATTATCAACTGAACTTCTTCGCTGAAAGTAATTCCTTTTTTGGTTCCTACAAGAATTAATTCAACCTCCTCACCTGGAATATATTCTTCAACTAGAATTGGCATTTTATGATAGGAATATAATCTTATAACAAGATCAGTGGCAGAATCAAAATCAGCACATATATTATGCTCAGAGATGCCTGTTGAGCCGCCCCCAAAATTAGGTTTGATGACAAAAGGAGGTTTTAATGAATGCAGGTTCTCTTTAACAGTAGCAAAATTTTCTGGATTTCTAAAAAGAAGAGCAGGCGCTGTTTTTATGCCGAACTCCCTAGCAAATATTTTGGACATATATTTATCATTACATAACATATGAGCATAATCATCTGCTCCTACATATTTTAATCCTGCTCCTTCGCAAATACCCGGGATTATGCTTTTAGAATCCGGTGCATTATACCCATATTTCATAGGAAATATAATATTTTCTTTATATTTTTCTATATCATGCATGAACAAAGGAACACTTGTATAAATTTCAAATTCTTTACATATAGATTTAATTGCATTTGATATCATTCTCGTTGAATGTTCATTATTGCCCTCTAAATTTCTATTTGATATATCTGCATGATCTATTTTTTCATTTTCGTCTGTTATTAAAACCACTTTGTTATCAATCATGTACTTCCCCTCCCAGCAATAAACCAAAGACATATTTTTTAATATGGATAATTAGATATTATCCTCTATTCCGCATTCCTCACAACTTAAAATGATCTATACTTATCAAGAATTTACATACATCAAGAAGTGATTTATACACAATTATTATACCCCTTATTTTTACAAAGTTCAATATAAAATATAAACATACTTCTCATTTCGTTTTTGTTCAACTCTGCCCTCAGGCTTTTGATTCGACAAAAGCGTAAAAAGCGGTCATAATAGTAACGGGGTTTCCAAAAACAAAGACGATAGGAGAATGTGTGATGCTTATTTTGGACGAAGAAATCAGTCAATACTTATCCCAATGCCGGATCAAAAAAGAACTCAATCCATTGACTCTGAAAGCATATGGGATTGATCTCGGGCAATTTTCCGCATTTGCCGCGGGAAGGATTTGGACGGAGCGGGAGGCGATTGATCGGTACATAGACCTGCTGCATGCCCGATATAAGCCCAAGACCATCAAGCGCAAGACGGCGAGCCTAAAGGCGTTCTTTCACTATCTGGAAGAGGAGGAGAAGATCGCTCTCAATCCGTTTCATAAGATTCGGCTGAATTTCCGCGAGGCGTTTATTTTACCCAAGACGATCTCCGTGCCCAATATTGCCCGTCTGCTGGACAGAAGCTACCTGGTGCAGGGGGAACTCACCCAGTACCAGTCCTTCTGCCGCCTGAGAAATGTCTGTGTACTTGAACTGCTTTTTGCTACGGGAATGCGTGTGAGCGAGGCCGCCCACCTGACGCTGAAAGATTTGGACTGGAATGCCAGAACGATTCGCATTTTTGGCAAGGGCGCCAAGGAACGGATGATCCAGCTGACCAATCCGGACGTGATCGGGATCGTGGGCCAATATCTGGACAGGCGCACGGCGATCGGGATGGAACAGCCCTATCTTTTTCTCAACCGGGATGGAGGCCGGTACTCCGAACAGTCAATCCGCAATATGATTCAAAAATACACCCGGGAGGCCGGCATTCGGGAGCACATTACCCCACATATGTTCCGTCACACCTTTGCGACGCTCCTGCTGGAGGAGGATGTGGACATCCGGTATATTCAGCACATGCTCGGACACAGCTCCATCACCACCACGCAAATCTACACCCATGTCAGTACACGAAAGCAGCGGATTATTCTGGAAAAGCATCATCCCAGGAATTTTATTCAGGTTTGCTCAAACGGGGGATCCATAGACGGCGCCGGGTAATAGGAGCGTTTGGCGGGTACAGCGCTTTTAAAGAGCGAATTTATGTAAGACTTTCCCGTTTGAGAAAATGTAAGACGACATAAGATCGTAATACTTCTCCATGGTTGTGGGATTTAAACGTCGCTTTGGAAAACAGTGAAGCCGTGACTTGAAAAGCAGGCGGGAATCGTACATATTTTATGGGTCAGGATAGATAGGACCGGTTGAATCGTCAAAAAGGATGAAGGACCGCTGTTTTGGAAAAATGCGGCGGTAAAATACAATGACTGACATGGGAAAAAGGACAGTCATCATTGTCTGATCAAAAGGGGATGTGCTATGAAAATTGTCAGTTGGAATTGCAACGGGAAATTCCGCGAGAAATACAGAGAAATTGCCAAACTCCGCGCGGATATTTATGTTATTGAAGAGTGCGAGAATCCGGATCAACAGGACGATCCCGGATACCGAGCCTTTGCTGAAAACGCTCTCTGGATTGGTGAAAAGCCCAGTAAAGGGCTCGGGATATTTGCAGATGAGTCGATTCGGTTAAGTCCCAAAAGCTGGCCCAATTATTGTCTGCGGAATTTTTTGCCGGTCAACATCAATGGAAAATTTGATTTGTTAGGCGTATGGGCCTGCCGTCCGTATATAGAGGAATATTGTGTTTATCAAGCAATTCATAAAGAAAAATACACGCCGAATATGGTGATTATCGGAGATTTTAACAGTAATAAAATTTGGGATCGCGGACATGGCCCGAGAAATCACAGCGCAGTTGTAAGAGAACTGAACGATATGGGCCTTATTTCAGCCTATCATTATGTGACCGGCGAAGAGCAGGGGGAGGAATTGCAAAATACATTTTATATGTACCGTCATAAAGATCGGGGTTTCCATATTGACTACTGCTTTACAAATCGGAACAATATTCGGGCATTTCAGGTATTATCTTCTGATGTTTGGCTAAAGTATTCGGATCATATGCCTATTGTGCTTGACATGGCCCATTGACTTGAGCCCGGATTTTCGCCACGGTGTAAGGGGCATACTGGCTGCGGCAGGGAGCGCAGCATCCTCATAACAGTAGAAACGCAGAGGACATCGTTTTTACGATGGCCTCTGCGTCAGGGGCGGTTTTTCTTTTGTGAAGATCAATACAAATCCGGCCTGGTGTTTTGCCAGCTGCGGATGCGTGCCCGCATCTCGTCAATGCCGAGGATCCCGTGCGCAAATCCCTTTTTTACGAGCTCCGCGGGGAGAAATTCGTCGTATTTTTCAAATAGCGGCACCTCATTCGGATATACGAGCTCCATCGGATCGAGTGGCTGCTTCTCCATCTCCGAGAGCACGCGGAAGAATTCCTCCCGGTCCGCTTTCATCTTGAACTGGATGAAATAGGGCCTTGAGGAGTCGAGTCCGCTCAGCCCGAGCTGTGAGGCGCACTTGAGCTTGAGAAAACGCTCCAGCGCAAGAAAGGCATATGTCCCGAGCCAGGGGAACAGGCACCACATATCCCCGCCCAGACAGATGAGTGGATCGCATGCCACGCCGGAATTTGCCGCTGTATGGCGTGCCTGATCAAGCCGGGCAACGGCGTTTTTCATCAGATAGGGATAGGCGGCGTGCTCCTGAAGGACGCGGCGCATCCGCTCCAAAACCTTTGTGTGGATATCGCCCGGGCACTCACCGAAGTAGGCGGGCACTTTCCCTTTTACCTGCTCGCAGTAGATCAGATGGCGCTTGTGATCGACTTCTTCCACGATCCATACATGACCCGCGAGGGCAATTTTTTCTCCGGCGGGCGGTGGCTTTACAATCGTACCCAACTCCTGAGAGCCGCAGCGGACGGTGTACTCTTCATCCTCCTGAAATACGGCATAGAATTTAAAGGAATTCACGATCCGTTCGCCGGCGAGGCCGACGATCAGCCCGCCTTCCTCTGTGCGCTGGATGTGATCAATCTCGATCAGATGGCGAAGGAGAGTTTTGTAATCCTCCTGCGTGATGCGGTAAAAACAGCTCAGGGACAGCACGCGGGCGGCGAGCGCCGCAGGGGACAGCTCGCCGCAGGAGGCAAGGGTACTCATCGTCTGGTGGTAGAGCAGGCTGAACGGCAGCCGGTCCAGCTTGGGCGGTTCCACCCAGCGTTCCTCCAGATAGAGCTGTACCAGAGCGATCCCCTGAATGAGCTTCCAGGGGACGGTCGTGGGTAGCATGGCCCGCGCCTCCGGCTGCTCCTCCCGCATGACGAACCACATCTCCGGCGGCTGATCGCGCCGGCCGGTGCGCCCCATCCGCTGCAAAAAGGAGGAGACGGTAAAGGGGGCGTCAATCTGAAACGCGCGCTCCAACCGGCCGATGTCGATCCCCAGTTCCAGAGTGGCGGTGGTCACAGTCGTTTGAAATTGGTCGTCATCCTTCATCACGGCCTCGGCCGTCTCACGGTAGGAGGCGGAAAGATTCCCGTGGTGGATCAAAAAGCGATCCGGCTCATGACGCGCCTCGCAGTACTGGCGCAGGGTGGTGGTCACGGCCTCGCACTCCTCACGCGAGTTGACAAATATGAGGCATTTCTTGCCCCGTGTGTGCTCAAAGATATAGCCGATCCCGGGATCGGCATTTGCGGGCGCTGTGTCCGTTGCGCTGTCAAGCGTCGGGAGGGCGTTTGTGACTACCTTATCCTGTGCGGACTGCGGCCCCTGTACATAGAAGTGCTCCATGGAGAGCCGCCATTTTCCACCTCTGGCCTCAATCTTTGGGATGACCGTTCCGCGTCCGGTGCCGGAGGCGAGGAATTCTCCGGTCCCCTGCGGGTCTCCGATTGTGGCGGAGAGGCCGATCCTCCGGGGGTTGACCCCCGCCATACGGGAGAGTCGCTCAATCAGGCAGAGCGTCTGCCCGCCCCGATCCCCACGCATAAGGGAGTGCACCTCATCGATGACGACATAGCGCAGGTCCCCGAACAGCCGGGCGATGGCTGCATGCTTGTGGAGCAGAAGCGCCTCCAGCGATTCCGGTGTGATCTGTAAAATGCCTGACGGATGTTTCAGCAGTCTGCTTTTATGGGACTGCGGCACATCGCCGTGCCAGTGCCATACGGGGATATCCGCCTGAGCACACAGATCGTTTAGCCGGGAAAACTGGTCATTGATGAGCGCCTTGAGCGGCCCGATATAGAGTGCGCCCACGGAGCGGGGCGGATCCTCATACAACTGGGTCAGGATGGGGAAAAAAGCCGCCTCCGTCTTTCCGGATGCGGTGGAGGCGGTGAGGAGCACATTCTCATCTGTATTGAAGATCGCATCCCCAGCCGCTACCTGGATGGCACGCAGGGATTCCCAGCTGTTCTGATAGATAAAATCCTGAATAAACGGTGCATACCGATTAAAAATATTCATCGCTACCCCTTATAGCTCAAATTCCGCAAAGGATTCCGCTACGGGCTCCTCATCGAGCGGTGCTTTGGCGTACTCGAACTGGTCCGAGTGCATCAGGTCCGCCGCTTTCAGCCCCGGGTTCTGGCAGACGATATCAAGCAGCTCGATAAAATCACGGATGACCTCGCGCGGCGTGATATTGACATCCGCACCGATCCGGCCAAATTCGATCTTGATAAAGTCGATCAGGTCCTCCTGCGTGAGCGTCTGTTTGTACCCAAAGAGACCGGCGTGAATGTCGGCCAGCTTTTCGATCAAAACCAGCATTTCCTCATTCGTCAGCGGGGCCAGACGGATCACCGGCGCGAGCATATCCTTGTACGTCTCCCGGCCAAACCGCCCCTCTGCCAGACGGGAACGCAGCGCCTCATAGCTGTACACGCCACGCCGCGTATCCTCAATGCACTGTGGTGTCCCGCTCATGATGATCCCCAGATAACGCGCCTTTCCCTGCAGCGTATCGTTATACATGGTCAGGATCTTCTCATAGTTGTACTGCCGGGTGATACTGTTGGGGATCTTGTAGATATTGACCAGTTCGTCGATCAGGATCAGCAGGCCGCTGTAACCCGCCCGCTTGAGGAACATGGCAAACAGCTTGAGATATTCGTACCAGTCATCGTCCGTAATCACGATATTGACGCCCAGCTCCGCCCGCGCCTCGGTCTTATTGGCGTATTCGCCGCGGAACCACTGGACCACCTTTGCCCGGGTCTCGTCGTCGCCATCGGTGTAGGAGCGGTAATAGAGCGTCAGCAGCCGGGCAAAGTCAAAGCCGTGCACCATCTCCTGAAGGGACTGGATGACCTCATGGATCTTTTTCTCCACCAGCGCGTGGAAGGCCGGATCGGCAGAGTCCAGCCCGCTCTCCGCGGCGGCCTCGCTCTGTACGCTGCTGATCCACCGGTCCAGAATGAGCGTGAGCGCCCCGCCCTCGGGCCGCGTTTTGGTGGACATGTTCCGGATCAGCTCCTTATACGTGGCCAATCCCTGCCCTTTTGTCCCCTGGAGCCTCCGCTCCGGGGAGAGGTCGGCGTCCACTACCACAAAGTTGCGGTCCATCACGTAATTGCGGATCGTCTGGAGCAGAAAGCTCTTCCCGCTGCCGTACCGGCCCACAATAAATCGGAACGATGCGCCGCCGTCCGCGATGATGTCTACATCGTGCAGCAGGGCACTGATTTCCGTCTCCCGTCCCACGGTGATATATGGCAGGCCGATCCGCGGCACTACGCCGCCCTTGAGCGAGTTGATGACGGCTGACGCGATTCTCTTGGGTATCTTCATCTTTCCACGATTCCTTTCAATTCTTCCGCGTAATCCTCGATCGGCTCCGGTGCATCACCGTCATAGAGAATGACGGTATCGCCGAACCGGTCAAAGAGCTTTTCATTGATCGAGTCCACCAGAACGGATGCAAGGGCACCCGACTCCCGCAGTACGGCGCCGGGATCGCCGCCGCAGAGCAGCGCGCGCAGGTACCGGATCTCCGTTTCAGTCAAGCCCATGTCATCCTCTGAGGGTTCGTGGGCCTCTTCCGGGGGCGGTGGTGCCGCTGCAATCGGAATTTCACCGGGTTCCTCGTCCACAATCAGGCGGTCACGCGTAATCTCCGCGGCCTGCCGGATTCCCTGCAGCTTGGTCAGGTCAATCTCAACTTTCGGCACCTCGCTGCGCCGCTTGAGTTCCAGATACCGGGCGATTTCCCGGCGGATGATCCCCTGCAGCACCTTGGTGATTTTTTCCTCCTTCAGCGGCGGATGAAAGCCGTATTCCTGCCGCATAAGGCAGTCTACCGCCCGCAGGAAGGCGCCGAGCTCCCGGTTCCTGCCCCGGCTGCCGAAATACTTTTCACAGGTCCAGACGCCTTTTTTGCACGTATAGCGGTGGATGGCATTGATCTCATACGTGTAGTCTTCATACCGTCTCTGGTCGTAGAAAACGGCGGATTGGAATATCTGGTAGGGGCACGTGATCTTTCGGCCAAAGAGCTTTTCAATCAGGCTCTTCTGGCGGTTCTTCTCATAGTACTCCGCCCACGCCCTGAACGATGCGCAGGCGACTGCTTCAACCTCCGCGGAGTGCTGCTTATAGAACCGGGAGTGTTCAATCCGGTAGGAGGAGAGGGCGGCAAGCGCCGGGAACATCTCCAGGTCTTCCGCTGTACCGGTCCGGAGCAGGACAAGCAGATTCTCATCAAAAGCGACGTCTGAAAGCTCCCGCAGCAGCGACCGGTCCAGTCCGTAATAGACCACATAGTCGCTCAGCCAGGCCCGCATGTAGCGGTCAATGGACGGCTCGAATACGCGGTAGCTCTTCCAAAAGCGCCGCAGCATACAAAGGCCCTCTGCCGGGTCCGGCACGCCGATCTGATTGAGCAGCTCATAGATATAGACGAATGCGAAGGAGAGCGATGTGCGCCCGACCTCGCCGCGGCGCACTTTGGTCCGCCAGGAGAAGTAGCCGCGCAGCTGGAGATCATTCATGGCCTGATAGGTTGGAAAGTAACGGATAAACGTGCCGTGGTAGTCGAAGTCGTCCTCAAAATCCTCCATAAATTTTCCCTGCTGATAAAACACCCAGTCCGCGGATTTGCCCAGGGCGGCGTGACTCCGAGCGATCCCGCGCATTTTCCGGCAGCGCGGCGGGAGATAGTTCGCCATCTGCGCGGCAGTCTGCAGGATCGGCTCGTCGTGATAGACACGGGTGGTGAAGTTTTTCCCTTCCCGCAGCTTTTTATCAGACAAAAGCTGCTCAATAAATCGCTTGATATTCTCCAATGCACCGGCCCCTTGTCCCCGTATGATATCCCCATTATATCAATGTTTTCAGCGGTTTACAAGGCATTTAATGAATTTTTTCGAACATTTGTCTCCGATTTTCGCGAGCTTCGATACCCGCGTGGAAAAATCCGAAAACCGGACAGCACAGCGCCGGGCATAACCGATATGCCCGGCGCTGGAGGGGCTATTTGCCGTATGCGTAGTAAATAATGTGAATGCAGCGGTTCTGCCGGTCAAAGACGATGTGATGGACAAAGGTGCGCAGCAGCAGATTCCGCAGATCCGGCGGCGGGGATGCGGGACTTTTCCGGTCCGGCGGAGCGTCCCCGTCTGCGGGTTTCTGCTCCTCGGATTGCAGGCGCCGTTTTTGTGCTTCAAGCGCGCGGAGCTGTCCGCCGATCCGTTCCTTGTTTGCCCGGTACTCCTCCAGAGAGTCGATCCCGCGCTCATAGGCATCCCGGATCCGGTCCAGCCGCTTTTGTTCAATGGCAATCTGCCGGTCCAGCAGCGCCGACTCGGGAGAGGGCCTTTCCCGTACCCTGCGGTTCAGCATGATCGCGGCCCCAGCCCAGTCATCCAGGATGGCCGGTAAGATCAGGGCCTCGATCTTTGGGGTGGAGATGTAATGCGAAGCCCCGCACCGGCCGTGGATATATCCGCTGCACTGGTATCCGCCCCGGGCGGAGGACAGGGTTCGGCCGCAGGCGCCGCACTGGAGCAGGCCCCGGACCAGCGGGCCGGAGAGGCCGCGGCGCTGGTATTTGCCATACATGGTCTTGAGCACATCGGCCCGTGCCTGTACGCGCTCCCACAGGGGGAGATCAATCAGGGGATCGTGACACCCGTCCGTGATTTGGACATCCGGCCCGTCAAAGCGGCGGCCGGCAGGGCCGTTTGGATTCCAGCGGATCTTTCCGATGTAGACCGGATTGCGCAGGATATATTCCACGGCGCGGTCTTCCCACGCGCCGCCGCGGCCGGTATGGACGCCCAGTCCGTTGAGCGTCAGGGCGATTGAGCGGTAGCCCGCGCCGCCGGCAAACTCCTCAAAAATCATCCGGACCAGCGGGGCCGTATCCGGGGCGGGGAGCAATGCGCCCTGATCCATGCGGTAGCCAAACGGTGCGACGGAGACAGGGCGCCCGCGCCCGGCGCGCTCGGCCATGCCGCGCCGGACCTCATCGGCCAGGCGGACGGAATAATACCCGTCCATCCACTCGATAATGCGTTCAATCAGACTGCCGAATTCGCTATCCGCAGCGATCGGCTCCGATACACTGATCACGGAGATCCCGCGCTCGCGGCGGAGGAGCGATTTGTAGACAATACTCTCCTCCTGATTGCGGGCAAAGCGCGAAAATTTCCAGACCAGCACTGCACGGATCTGATTTTCCCTGCACCGCGCGACGGCGATCATCCGCTGGAATGCGGGCCGGTTTTCCGCCCTGCGTCCGCTCACGCCGTCAGCCTCCCGGAAGATGAATGCCTCCGGCAGAACCATGCCGTGTGCTTCGGCATACTCCCGGATGCGCTTCAGCTGGCTGTCTGGGCTGTATTCCAGCTGATCGTCCGTGCTCACCCGGATATAGGCGGCGACGATATCCATGCATTCACCTCGGTTTCATGGGCAGGGGATGGGCTCTATGGGTGGCAGTGCCCGCAGGGGGAGTATCCGGGCGGGACCGTTGAGGAAGTAGCATAGTTCTCCGGCTTGATCCGCCTGACATCCCGGCAGGACGGGCGATGGTATTTTTTTGTGTTTGTATTGAGCACATACGTATAGCCGATATTGTTCTGCGGGGGATCGTCCGCCGGGGTCTCCGGCGTTTCCGGCTTTTTCTTCTCCGTGGTGGGCGGTTCCGTCGCCCTGACGGTGCTCCGCTCCGCCTCGGTCGGGCGTGCCGCGGAGGAGGGCTCGGCGGTGCTGGGCTCCGTCTGTGGAACCGGCTCGGATTCCGCGTATTCGGCGGACTGGAAATAGCTCTTGCTGTATGCGGCCGTGTCGGACGTACTCGGATCATCGGATGTGCCGCCGTCGGAAAAAGCAGCGGCCAGAAGGATGATGAACCACAGCGCAGAGAGCACGGATGCGGCGGCTTTCCCGGCTATGCTCCATCTTGAATACCGCAGGGCCAGATAAATGCCGAGCGGCGGCAGTACGATCAGCATCGCAACGGTGAACCATACCGACTGGTAAAAGGGGACTTTCATTTTAAAACCACACTCCACGATCAGATTATTACAGAGTACATCCATAATAACGATCCAACCGACAAAATGTGACTAAAATTTTCAATTTTATGTTTGAAATGTAAATTTTGATCGTTTATTCGGGGACGGCAGTTTTTAATGTGCAGGGGCCAGCTTTTGTAGCGGGGAAAGGGGGATCTATACCATCATATCGGCAGGGGACTGTCCATTATTCCGGGACTTGGAATTTTAAAGGGCGGGACTGGCAACGGACGGGCAGCCTGTGCATACCCATACTGGCGGAGGGGATGCCATATGGCACAGGCGCCGGAGTACTGGACGGTAAAGTCCTACATCATGGACCGGGACGGTGGTACCGCCGTCCCCTTGGCTGAGCGCGTATACGAGCTTATGCGGGATCCGGAGTTGAAACAATACGCCGCCACGGAGATCAGGGGCGGCCGGTTGATGCCGGAGGAGGAACAACGCGAGGCAATACGGCGGATGGCCAAGCACGCCGGAGATGTCCTTTCCGATCATCTGTCGGGCAGTTCGGACGTACCCGGACCCGGGACCTATACGCTGGCGGAACTGTTAAAGGAGGATCAGGGTGATGGACACCGTTGATGGTGTTTTCGGGTGCTCCACCGGCAGGAGCTCCAGCTTTAATAATAATAACAATGAAAAAAGCCGGGAACGGAGGCCTTCATTGGCCCTCCATTCCCGGTTTTTAAATAGTCAAATGCCTTATTTGCCCAGCAGGCGCCGGAACAGGCCCTTCTTTGCGCCCGTAGTGCTTGAGGCGTGATAGGCGCCCGCGTCGGCGTACACGGAAATCTCGGAGAGATCGGCCGCGCCGCGCGCGGCGGTGATCTGGATATCGATCGATTTCACCTGCGGCTGGAATGTGCTGGTGAGCGGATTCTGATGGGCGAACGGATCGCGCAGCGCACAGATTCGCTTGTTCCCGACTGTGGTGCCGTCATACATGGCAAACCGGGTCTCCTCATCGGAGAAAATGCGGAACTCCTCTACGCGCTGCCCCTCGGCAATGTTTTCCCGCAGGGCCACATATTTCAGGCTGCGGCACGGCTTTTCCAGCGTCACGCGGTACCGCGGCTGCGTGGGCGGGAAGCCCTCGAGCTTGGTGACGGTGCAGGGGATCTTCCGGCTGAACTCGTGGCGGATCAGGCCGCCCAGGTCCTTCAGGCGCGCCACGTCGCGCTCGTCGATCAGGCCGTCCGTCGTCGGGGGGATGTTCAGGTTCAGGCAGGCGTTCCCGCCCACCGAGGTCAGATAGATCTGAAACAGCTCCTCAAGGGACTTTGGATCCTCATTCGGGTGCCAGAACCAGCCCTTGCGGATGGAGACATCAATCTCCGAGGGGACAAAGGTCAGCCCCTTGGAGTAGAGAATCCCCGGCATGGTACCGAGATTCTGCATGGCGTTATATAAAAAGTCCAGCCGGGCCCCCTCCGCGAGCGGCCCCGCACCCGTCTGCACCTCAGCGTATTTGCACAGCTCGGAGGGCATAACCGCCCACTCCGCGTAGCGGGAGGAGCCAGCCTCATTGCCGCACCAGCGCGTGTCCGGTCCATAGTCGTTGAAAATGACGGCGTTCGGCTGGAGGCGGCGGATCAGCTCAATATACCGCGGAAAGTCATACTCCTGTTTTTTTCCGTTTTTGCCCTCGCCGCACGCATTGTCAAACCAGACGCAGAAGATCTCGCCGTAATTTGTAAGCAGCTCCGTGAGCTGGTTGCAGAAGTAGTCGTTATATTCCGGCGTGCCGTAGTATTTGGAGTTGCGGTCCCATGGGGAGAGATAGACGCCGAATTTGATCCCCCCGCGCCGGCAGGCATCGGATGCCTCCTTGACAATGTCCCCCTTGAACGGGCTGTTTTTGACGCTGTGGTCCGTGTACTGCGACGGCCACAGGCAGAAGCCGTCGTGGTGCTTGGCGGTGAGGATCAGTCCCTTTAATCCCGCCGCCTTGACCGCTGCCACCCACTGGTCGCAGTCGAGCTTCTGCGGGTTGAATTTTTGCGGGTTTTCCTTGCCATTGCCCCACTCCCGGTTGGTAAAGGTGTTCATGCCAAAGTGTATAAAGGCATAGCCCTCCATCGCGAGCCAGTCCAGCTGACGCCGGGACGGCTTGACACAGGCCGCCTCCTGTAAGAATGGTATCATTTTTTCCTTCATTCCCTTTCCGTGAATTTGTTCCAGTATACCATGGGGCGAATTTAGGCGCAAGGACTTGCCGAATTTTTTAAAAAATGATAAAATAGTAACACCGTCCATTGGGCGGCAATTGAATATTTCTAAAAATCAGCGAGTTGCTTTCAGCGTAAATCCAGTTGAAAACAACTCGCTTTTTTGTCTGTAAGGGGGATTTTAAATGCCAAGGAATAAAAAAGAAGGGCTTCTGTTCAGCTTTCTGATGTCCGCGGGGATGATCCTGTTTCTGTGCACGATCAATAAGCTGAGCTTTGACGGGGTGAGCTGGTGGAACATTTTTCAGATCGTGATCCACTATCCGATTGAGGTTTTGTTTGTCATGCTGGTATCCGACTATGTTGCATCGCCGCTGAAAAACAGGCTGATCGCGCGGATCGCCACAGAGCACGAGAGCAAAAACACCATGATTGTGTTCAACGCGCTGTGCCTGGTCACGT
This sequence comes from Candidatus Onthovicinus excrementipullorum, assembly GCA_018712345.1. Lineage (GTDB taxonomy): Bacteria > Bacillota > Clostridia > Oscillospirales > Acutalibacteraceae > Onthovicinus > Onthovicinus excrementipullorum. The sequence continues at coordinate 17,235 of DVHG01000020.1, forward strand.
TGATGTCCGCAATCATGACGATCTGCGGTCCCATTATCGGGGATATCGGCTACTGGAACCGGGAATTTTTCGCCTGGGTATTCATCTCATGGTTTGACCGGTGGCGGATGAACTTCTGCATGGCGCTGTTTATCAATCTGCTGATCGTCGGCCCCTTCAGCCGCAAGATGCTGGCAATTTATCAGCGCCGGGAGCAGACAGCCGCGTAAAATATAAATTCAACGCCCTGAAACCGGGCGCTGAACTTTTAATCCAGAATGCGGCCGTCCGTGGTGATGGTGTATACCTGCCACGGGATAAATTTTTTGCTGGCCTGAATGGCCTGCCTGGCGGCATTTTCAATCCCGCCACAGCAGGGGACCTCCATCCGTACGACTGTTACGCTCTGGATGTCGTTTTCCCGGATGATCTGCGTTAGCTTATCCGTGTAATCCAGACCGTCCAGCTTGGGGCAGCCGATAAGTGTGACATGGCCGCGGATAAAATCCTCATGGAAATTTCCATAGGCGTAGGCCGTGCAGTCGGCGGCGATCAGCAGCTTTGCCCCATCAAAATAGGGGGCGTTGACCGGGACCAGCTTGATCTGGACGGGCCACTGGCTCAGGCGTGAGGTGTTCCGGACGGTAGCTTCTGCCCCCGCCGGATGCGCGATGCGGCGTGACTGCGTCCCGGGGCACCCGCACGGCAATGGGGCCTGGCCCCTTTTCGCCTGTACGGCCTGTTCATCATAGGCGGCGGCCTCCCGCATTACAAACGAGATTGCACCAGTGGGGCAGGCGGGAAGACAGTCTCCCAGACCGTCACAGTAGTCGTCGCGCAGCAGGCGTGCCTTCCCATCGACCATCCCGATGGCCCCCTCATGGCAGGCCTGTGCACAGGCGCCGCACCCGTTGCATTTATCCTCATCGATTTGGATAATTTTTCGGATCATCTGAATCCCTCCACAGTCGGTATTGATTTGACCTTTCGGGGATATTATAATGGAATTGTCACATGTATTCTGTTGTAAAAACAACGAGGTGAAAAATGGAGCCAGAAATTTTAGGGAAATCGCCGCTCTTCCGTGGATTCTCTGGGGAAGAGCTTCGCTCCCTTTTGAAAGAGCTGGGCGGCAGTGTGCGCACATATGGCCGCCAGTCGTTTTTGCTGCGTGCGGGGGAGCGGACGGAACAGTTTGCACTGCTGCTGGAGGGAGAGGTTACGATCATTCAGGAGGATTTCTGGGGGAACCGCAATATCGTCGCCCAAATTATGCCCGGCGAAGTGTTTGCCGAGAGCTATGCCTGTGTACCCGGCAGCGTACTGCGCGTGAGCGCCTGTGCACAGACGGACTGCCGGGTGATGTGGCTGGATATGCGGCATCTGTTGGATGCCGCTTCCCGGGGTGACACTCCACGCCGGCTGCTCCGTAACCTGACGGCCATTCTGGCCGCGAAAAATTTGATGATGAATGAAAAGATTACCCACCTCTCCCAGCGGACAATCCGGGAAAAGCTGCTGTCCTTCCTCTCCGCGGAATCAGGGCGGTGCGGCAGCGCGGAGTTTGATATTGCCTTCAGCCGGCAGCAGATGGCGGACTACCTCTCCGTGGACAGGAGCGCCCTCTCTGCCGAGCTTGGGCGCATGCGGGACGAGGGAATCCTCGCCTTCCACCGCAATCACTTCCACCTCCTGCGCGCCGGGGACAGGGAAATCCATCAGGCGTAAAAAAACAGCCCGGGATCCATGGAGGAATCCCGGGCTGTTGTGCTGTATATGGTTATTTGCTGGAAAAAACTTTATCCACGCCCCTGCGCAGACGCTTGTACTCCGCCGTCAGCTCGGTAAGGTAGGTCCTGCCGCTGTCCGTAATGGCATAGTACTTGCGGGTGCGGTTGTCCGGGGACATTTCCACCCCCGCCTCTTCAATGTACCCAAACCCCGCGAGGCGGTAAATCGCCGGATACAGCGTGGCCACCTGATAGATGCCGCCGCTCTTGCGGGTGAGCTCCTGCATCATCTCATAGACGTATTTTTTGCCGTCCTTTAAAATATGGAGCAGCATCATTTCCACGGTGGCTTTTTTGAAGTTTTCATTCATACTTACGGCAGTGCCGCTTTTGTTCTGTCGTTCTTTCAGCTGCATAGTAATTACCTGACTTTTCATTAAATTTTGTTCCCTGTGGCTGCCAAGCGGCCTGTTGAAAAAACAACTGCAATGGAAGCAGGGAGAGGCCTGCCGGGAATATCCACATCCGGCCATGGGCCTGAGGTACAGAATAATGTAACGCAATATTCCTTTTTTACCATTATACCATGTAAAAATTTTAGTGTAAATATAAAAAACAAATATGAAATGAATGATCTTTCGGCGCGAAAAAAGTCGATTATTGTGCAGAAAAGCAAAAGGAATGTGTGAAAGCGGAAATGAAACGTACTTTCCCTTTAGTGTGTCTGCAGACAACTGACCGAGGCTGCGGGTAGAACACACGGAAAACCGGGCGGGATTTTTATGTGATCAAAAAAATCCCCGCCGGGTAGGCGGGGAACGGTAGTCAGCTCTGCTCTTCTTCTCCATCGGCACGGAAACGGTATACTGTCCGAAAAATCCATGCGGCCGTGATGAAAAGGAAAACAGCATACAGGGGATAGAGTTTTTCCAAACTGAACGGTCCGGTGTACATCAGCACGTTGTAATAGTTCAGCGCCATAACGCGGTCGAACATGGCAATGTAAAAGCCGGGGATTACGTTGATCACCATCATCAGGCAGGCGGCAATGATCATGCACAGGGAGCTCTCGTGGCCGGTCCGCTTGTAGTCCTTGATGGAGAAGATCAGCGTGACCAGCGCGATCACAGCCCCCGGGATAATGAATGGGAGCAGACGCCCATATGCGCCGGAGACGAGCTCGTGCGCGCTGTCATTGCGCCACTGCAGGGTAAAGGTGGAGATCACCTGCGCGCCGGTGGAGGCGTTGAGCAGGCAGGAGATGATCATCAGAATGCAGTAGAGGATCAGCAGGGCCGACAGAACGCCGAAGAACCCACGCCTTTTGTCTTGATTCACGGTGGCAGGACTCCCATCTTATATGTTGAACCCTATTGTAACAGATTTCACTTTAAAAGTAAATGGAAATCCGGTGCCCGCATGGACAGAGACCGGCCGTCAGGAGAGCAGGCGCCCGGTGATTTCCTGGGCCAGGGCATCCACCTGATCAAAATCCATTGCCGGGATGTAAAAGCGCTCCAGCCGGTCGTGGATGGATTTGGCATTCTTCAGCAGAGAGATGGACTCGTCGATCAGCTGTGCCGCGGCGCGGCGGTTAAATTTCAGGCGGCAGCGGTGTTCACCCAGGACCTCTTCTTCCAGAAAGCGGCGGGCGTGGATCCTGCGCGCCGGTTCAAAGGGCAGCCGGTGGAAGGAATTCTCCGTAAACACGGCCAGATCGGCGGCGGGGATGATGATGTGCTCAATATCCTGACAGACGGACATGGGGCAGAGGCAGGAGATGACGTCCAGCCCGGCCGCGAGCGCGTAGCTGCGCAACAGGCGGATCAGATAGCGGCTGACCGCACCGTATTCATCGTCCAGGGCGATCACGCGGCGGCAGAGGAGCGGCAGGGTGCCGGCTTTGACGACGATGCCGTCCGGTGTGATGCCGCTCAGATAGCGCCGGTGCTCGGTGCCGATTTTTCCGTTCGGCTTGCCGAATTCCCGCGCCGCAAAGCGGGAGGCATAGTTGCGGATCTTATCAATATGGACACTCGGGGCCAGCAGGCGCTTGTTTTCCTCCAGCAGGGTGCCGGCCGCGCTCAGGAATCGGGAGGAGCGGCGGTGCATTTCCTGGTTGAGTGCGGCCGTCTCCCGGATGGCACCGGCCTGCTCCCTGAGCCGGTCCGCGTCCCAGAATTCGCCCAGATTGAGGATCTCCTCCACGGCACCGGGGAATTTTGGGTCCATCGTGTGCGGGGCCGTGCCGTCCATCAGGCAGGCCTTGATCTCCGGGATCCGGACGGCGTCCAGTGAGCCCGGGTCTGAGGAGCAGTTGAGCCGCTCCACAAAGAGTCCGGCTTTCTCCACCTCGGCCGCGATGCGCTTCATGAGCCCGGATTTACCCGTGCCGGGCCCGCCTTTGATGATGTAAACTTTCCAGTCGCCGTAAGCGTCATAGAGCCCGTCGAAAAGGGAGACAAAGCCGCCGGGCGTATTTGCTCCCGCAAAAAAAGAGACCTGGTTCTCGCTCATTGCAATCCCTCCAATATGACACGCGTTTACTCGCTGCGTTTCTATTGCCAGTTTATTCCAAAACTGTAAGATTGCTACCGGGAACCGGTCTGTTTCAGTATTTTTCTGCCGTGATCTTGATCCTGCCGGACTTTGTTGTGCCGTCGATTGAGCAGATGCGGCACTTCCCCTTGCCCCGGAGGGTCACGGTATCCCCTGCGCTGAGCAGCTTTTCCGGCTTGGCGACGGGGACGGAGTTGACAAAGACTGTCCCGCGCGCCACGGCTGCCGCAGCAAGGGAGCGGGAGAGGCCGAAGCAGGCCGCGGCGATGGCGTCCAGCCGGGGGGATTTGACGCTGAGGAAGAGCTCTTTCCCGGCGGCGGGCGCGATGGCGAGGGTCCGCATCTCTTCCACCGTGCAGCGGAGCGCGGCGTGACCGGCGGAGGTGAAGTGCTCCGCTATGTAGCCCGCCATCTGCCGGAGCACAATGATCTGGCACCCCTCCTCTGTGACGAGGAGATCCCCGATCATCTCGCGCCGGATTCCAAGGGCCAGCAGCGCGCCGAGGTAGTCCCGATGCCCCGCGGCGCTGAAGGCGTCCTTGTGCGCCCGGACGACACACAGCGGGCAGAGCTCCGGCTCCTGTTCAAAATACTGGGGCAGTGCCGTGCCATCCCCGCCCGCGATGTAATCAGGGAGAAAAATGCATACCGTGCGCTCGGCCTCGGGATATCCGCCATAAAAGGCGCATCCCGGATACAGATGTTCTGTGCGTGCGATCGCCTCGGCCTCCGCGCGCTGTGCCGGGGTCAGGAAGTGTGTGTGCGTGAGCCGGTATTCCGCATCCCGCGTGCGCGCCTTGTCCAGCAGCGCCCCGCGGAGCAAACTTTTTTCGTCCATAGGTCCTCCGGTTATTCGATGGTTTCAAAGCAGATGTCCCGCAGGGGGAGATCCGCAGCGGTATTCGGCGTATTGCAGCAGTAGACCATCTTGACGTAGGCCGCCGCCGTTGACACACCCGGCAGCGGGACGGCTCCGGCGTCCATGAGCTGCTGGGTGGTGCTGTACCGGTCCCCGCGGTGGGCGGGCGTGAAGTAGCTGGGAATTCCCTGTTCGACGCACCGCCGGATGAATTTCGTCAGGCTGCCGCGCCCTTCGGTCTGCCCCGTCCCCGAGTGATACAGGCAGTGCAGTACAGCGGTGCATCCGGTGAGATCAAAGACCCCGTAGTTGATCCCGGGATACGCCTTGATCAGCGCGACGCGGCGGTCAAACGCAATTCCCGTGGGGAAGGCGGGCTTGCGGCTCTGATTCAGCTCCTGTGCTGTGGGATTCTGCGGAGCCTGTTCAGGAATAAATTGATGATCGGAAATCGTGCCCAGCGGCACACCGCCGTAGGAGTGCAGGCGCGCCCCGCAGGCCGTGATCTCCTCCAGCCGGGCGGCGAGGTGGATCCGGCACGGCTCCCCGTCGTTGGCATAGGCGGCGAATATACCCCGCAGCCCGCCGGTGCGGATGAAATCTACGGCGCCCTGTACATTGATGTGTGCGTTGCTGCGCGGGTCGTTCGGCTCATAGGCGGCGCTCACCAGTACGATTGGAATCGGTGTATCATTGAGCGTATAGGCCAGAGCGGCGCCGGTATAACAGAGGGTATCCGTCCCATGTGTGATAAGGATCCCGCTGTATTCCTCCCAGTGCAGCGTGCGTACGGTCCGGGCGATCCAGTCCCAGGTCTCCGGCCGGGCGTTCTCACTCAAAATATTGATCGGCGAAAAAACTTCATATTCCTGACCGGCCAGCGCACGGCCGATTGCCGGGTTCTCGCGCTCCGATACGCGGATGATCCCGTTGTCCGTACTGCTGCCGATGGTTCCGCCCGTTGTGATGACGGCGATCTTTTTCATGTACATCCCCCTGTATTATTATAAATTTGATCGGAATTTCCCACAAGCCCCTTGTTTCGACAAATTTTGTGCGGCGGAGCAGTTATAATCCGGCATGTACAGAATATTTACTGCTCAGCAGAAAGGATGAGTGAGATGACAAAGGAATATACGCTGCTTTTTAACGGCATCACCCGGGCGATCGAGGAACTGGACCGCCTACGCGCCGAGCTGGCCCGCCTTCAGTGTGAGGCGGAGGAGATGTATATTCAACGGGGAGACAACATAATAAAGGATGAAGAAGTATAATCAAATATTATCCAAATTGGTAATTGACAGTTTTGTGGATATATGATATATTTCAAATTAGAGTGTTAATTAATTTAAGAATAAGGTTATACTCATGTGTCATGTAGGATTTTTGCGGATTTTTCTACTATAGCTTTTAGGGGGAATTTATGAATGAAAAAATATATGCGTCTCGTATCCGGTATCGTTTCGGTCGGCATCCTTGGCGGTTTGGCCGCAGTTCCGGCTTTTGCGGCGGATACGGAGAGGATCATATCTGAAAAAATTGACAGCGTCATTAGCGTTGAGGAAAATGGGTATGAGGAAATAAAAACAATCAATAAAAATGATTTGGTAAAAGCGGGACTTTTAGATACCGCCGGCAGTACACGGCTTGATACGCAGATTATAGAGGCATTGGACATCTGTGAGGAGGGAAGCGCACTGTATGACGATCTGCACGATATGCTGGCGCAGGGGACGGAGTTGACGGTTTCCTCCAAGTATTTGAAGATTGATGAGGCAACAGGTGCGCAGCAGGTAATTCCGAAGGATCAATGCATCCGCGAAGCGAACGCGGTCAATCTGAAAAAAGAGGCTGAATTAGCTAACCGGATCTATTCTGAAGGTTCCAATGTGCGTCTGGCATCTGCGCGGTCTTTGGATTATGATGGCGACGAAAAAAAGTCAACAGATGGATATATGCTTTTAACCCTTGCATATTTGGGAGTGCCCGAAGACGGAAATTATGTGTTTTCTGGTGGCGCAAAATGGCTAACGATGCCCCCAAAAAGGGGAAAAGATGCGATATCGCTTTATTGCTCAGAAGTGGCATGGACAGATGAATTTCAGGCGACGATTGAATATGATGACCGATTGATAAATGCGTACAATGGATCAAGCACTACTAAAAAAGTCGTGGACACGCTGGAAGGGGATGAGGCGAATATCGTTTATGATGAGGGATTTTATTATGAGTTCGTTTTACCTGATGATCTCTATGAAGAGGCGTATACAGTCCAAATTTTAAACTATTCAATAACCATTTCTGGCCATGCTTTTGTAAAATATCCGGATGAATTGCGATATTTTAATTTGTACACGAACTATGCGCATACCTTGAGCAGTCTATTCAATTGGGTGACATTTTCATGGAACATCGGAGGGATTTTCGGTGTCAGTGTTAATACAAACAAGTTTACATCGGCGAAAAATTACGACCATATGATCCTAATTAACAGGTAGGAGGAGAAGATGAAATTACCAAGCGAAGATGAAATTACCATCGTCGGGATTCTCAGCATTGTAATCCCACCCATTGTGATTTTCGGAATTACGGTACTGTTGATGTGGATTCGGCCCGACGAGCCGGGGGTGAGCAGTTGGGCGTTTGATACGGTCACTGTCATTGCAACGGCTGTATCTTATTTCGGTGTGCGCGGGATTCGGGAGCGTAGGGAGTGCAAGGAAGAGATTAGGGAGCTTCGGGAACAATTGGCGCAGATGTCCTCCGTACGCGATCTTTCATCAGAAGATAAGGAATCCAATCAGCAGATAAGGGGGAGAAAACAATGAACGACTATCATCGGGATACCTTTCTCTGGGGGGCACTGAGCATCATTCTGCCGCCTGTTTTGGTGACAGCCCTCTTGATGCTGCTTGCATGGACACATGTTCTAAAGGGCGATTCGGGCGAGATCGCGTTCTTTGGCGTTATTGTATCGGCAACACTGATCTCCTATTTTGGGGTCCGGTTGATCCGTGGGGAGATGCGGGTGCGCGCCCGGCAGGATGAGATCATGCAGGCACTGGAGGAGTTGCAGTCCGAGATGGATCAGCAGCAGCGCGTATTACAGACGCTTGCGGAAAAGCAGGGGATTGATATAAATGCGCTGAAAACGCCCGAAACGGAAGAAGATCACGATTCATCTAAAAAACAATGATGCACCTATGCGGCCGTGAATCGCGGCCGCTTTTTATGTATCCGCCCCGCTCACAGCAGGGTCAGCAGCGCCGTGACGGCGGCGCCGGCGCCGGCCGAGCCGAGCATGCCCAGGGCCATGATCAGCCTGCGGTTGCGGATCCGGGCGGCGGGCGGGGCCCCGGTGCTGTTCCCAATCTGCTGGGCACGCTCCTTGAGCTGGTGCTCGCTGATTGTGGAATACTCCGGCTTTACAAAAAATAAGATTCGCTCAAAATATTCGTTTTCCACCTGCGTGATCTCCACGACCTGCCTGTTGATCCCCTTGATCATCCGGATCCCTCCTTTTCCCTTATCTTGTGCATGAAAAAGGGGATTATTCCGGCCAAATTGTTAAAAACAGCGCGGTTTATACTATTTGTATAATAAAAATGGGGCGCTCATGTGGAAAACTCTGTGGAAACTGTGGACAAATAGATGGGGTTCACCGTGATGATACAGGAAAATATTCGTGTAAATAAATGTGCTTTACAAATCAAATGTTTGTAAACTGAAATATACGGTCTGTTTAATTTTCTTTACAAATGAACATTTCAGCGGGCAGAGAGCAAAAATTTCCGTTGGCGTTTTTTCCCGGAAATGATATGATAATAGCTGAGAATGAAACGAGCGGGATGTGAGACGATGGAAATTGCGGCAATTGGCAGGGATATCGTGGTGAATCGGGTGGACTGTCTAGATTTGGCGCGGACGCTCGACTGCGGCCAGGCATTCCGCTGGAGCCAGACAGAGGATGGACGGTGGCACGGCGTCGTGCGCGGCACGGCACTCGCCATCAGTCAGGAGGGGGATCGGATCACGTTTTACGGTACCACACGCGCGGTATTTGACCGGATATGGGCGCTATACTTTGATCTGGGGCGCAACTATCCGCAGATGGTTGCGCGGCTGTGTGAGGACCCCGTTCTGGCGCGTGCCGTGCGGGAGCACCGCGGAATCCGTATCCTCCGTCAGGAGCCGTGGGAGGCGCTGTGCTCCTTTATTATCTCCCAGAACAATAACATTCCCCGGATTAAGGGCATTATCGCCAGACTGTGTGAATACTTTGGAGAGAGGGCGTCAGGCGGCGGCTTTGCCTTCCCGGGGCCAGAGCGTCTGGCGCCGCTGGAGCCGGAGGATCTGGCGGTACTGCGTGCGGGATTCCGGGCGCGGTATATCATTGATGCGGCGCGGAAGGTGTCGGACGGCACGGTACCGCTCGACGGACTGGATTACCTCCCGATTGATGAGGCACGCGCCCGGCTGATGCAGATCACAGGGGTCGGTATTAAGGTGGCGGACTGCACCCTGCTCTACGGTGCGGGGCGGCTGGAGATCTGCCCGATGGATGTCTGGATGAAGCGCGTGATTGCGGCCTTTTATCCGCAGGGGATGCCGCCGTGCACCGCCGGGCTCGAGGGGGTGGCCCAGCAGTATCTGTTCCATTATGCGCGTACAAGTGGTGTGCTCAGTGCCGGATAGCTGCGGCCGCCTTTGGGCAAATATACTACAAAACAGGAGTGAAGATTGTTGGTCATAATCGTGAAAATAGAATTGACTTCTATTTAATCTTTTGTTAAAATAGCAGTATAAATATTTTGAGCACCCGGTATGGACCGTCCGGTTTTCCAGGGGATATGGAGTGAGCGGATATTCGCTCCTTCCTTCCCTGATGGCGCCGGATGAGCGAATACTCGCTCACAAAGCAGGGAGGAATGCACTTTGCTGACGACGACTGATTCCAAAACGATGGCCTACATCAACATGTTTGCCGTCCTTGGAACACTGGAAAATCTGTGTGAACTGGACGAGAATGCCAGCGCCCTTCTCAGCGGAAAAAAGCCGATCCGCATCGGCTTTGAGGTCAAGGGCGGCCCGAGCGCGACGCTCCTGTTCAAAAATGGGAAGTGCCGCATGGAGGATGGAATCCGCGACTGTGAGGTCAAGCTTCCGTTTTCCTCCTGCGAAAAGTTCAACGGTTTGATCGACGGTACTACGACGCCGATCCCCTCCAAGGGCTTTACGCACATCGGATTCCTGCTCAAGACCTTTGTCCCGCTGACGGACCTGCTCGCCAAGTATCTCCGTCCGAGCGAGGAGGATATGAAGGATCCCGCGTTCCGTAAAAAGAGCATTGAGATGACGCTCTACTGCGCGGCGGTGGCGATCTCCCAGGTCGCCAATCACGACCAGAGCGGTAAGTTCAGCGCTAATCTGATCCCGGATGGCGAGATCGCCATGGGCGTCAAGGATTCGATCGGTGCCACGCTCCGTGTAAAAGATCATCATATGGTCACGATCAAAAAGCCGTGCGAGCATCCGCGCGCCGCGATGGAGTTCAGCTCCCTCGATGTGGTCGGCGGTGTTCTCTCCGGCCAGCTGAGCGCGATGGGCTGCATCTGTGACGGTACGATCTCCATGCGCGGCATGGTCAATATGATCGACAATGTCAACCGTATTCTCGACAGGGTCAGCCTGTACTTATCCTAAAAGGGGGCACGGAATATGAGCTTTAAAATCAACACCTATACAAAGAGCCGTGAAATGTTCAACCGGGCGTTTAAGGTAATTCCGTCCGGCATCTATGGCCATCAGGGGCCGTCAGAGGGCTGCTATATCCCCAACGACGCGTTCCCGCTCTACTCCTCCAAGGCCCAGGGCACATACTTCTGGGATCTGGATGGCAACAAGTATATCGACTACATGTGCGGCTACGGCCCCAACGTGCTGGGGTACTGTGACCCGGATGTCGACGCGGCGGCGCTTGAGCAGCTCAAAAAGGAGAACTGCGTGACGATCCCGTCCTCCGTCATGGTGGACTTTGCGGAGCTGCTGGTCGACACTGTCGCCTGTGCGGACTGGGCGTTCTTCGCCAAGAACGGCAACGACGTCACTTCGCTGGCGGTCATTACCGCGCGCGCGGCCACCCACCGCAAGAAGATCGTCTTCTTCAACGGCTACTATCATGGCGTTTCCCCATGGACACAGAAGCTCGACTACCCCGGCATCCTCGAGGAGGAGGTTTGCAACAACATCTATGTCCCGTGGAACGATTATGCCGCTCTGGAGCGCGTGTTTGAGGAGAACAAGGGCGAGATTGCCGGTATCATCGCACAGCCATACATGCATGGCAACTTCGTGGACAATGAGTTCCCGGCAGACGGCTTCTGGCAGAAGGTTCGCAAGCTCTGCGACGACAATGGCACCGTCCTCATCATTGATGATGTCCGCGCCGGATTCCGTCTGGATCTGGCGGGCAGCGATCACTACTTCGGCTTTAAGGCGGACCTGATCTGCTTCTGTAAAGCACTGGCGAATGGCTACAATGTCTCCGCACTGTGCGGCCGTGCCGACCTGAAGGACGTCGTCAGCTCCATCACCTACACGGGCAGCTACTGGATGAGCGCCGTCCCGTTCGCGGCCGGCATCGCCTGCATCAATAAACTCAAGCAGATCAACGCCCCGGCGCTGTTTAAGGAGAAGGGTGAAAAGCTCACCACCGGCCTTGTTGCCGCGGCGAAGGAGCATGGCTTCCACCTGAAGGCCACCGGTGCACCGGCACTGTTCTACCTGCGTACAGCGGATGACGACTCCCTGATGATCCATCAGGAGTTTATCGCGGAGATGGTCAAGCGCGGCGTCTTCCTGACCTCGCACCATAACCATTTCATCAATGCGTCGCTCTCCGATGAGGATATCAACCGCACCATTGAGATCGCCGAGGAGGCGTTCAAGGTCGTCCGCGAGAAGCATCCGCTCTGATTCCACTGAACTTTTCGGCATCTGGCAGTGCCGTTTAGATTGAAAAGAATTTTGAAAGAGGAGGCAATTTACATGCCACTTACCAAGCAGGAATGGCTCGATTTGGAAGCCAAGGCAAACCAGCTCCGGCACACCACGCTGGACACCACCCTGTGCGCCGGCAGCGGTCACATCGGCGGCAGTCTGAGCGCCATGGATATGCTCGTATGCCTGTATTACAAGTATATGAATATCAAGGTGGAGGATCCCAACTGGATTGACAGGGACCGCTTCATCCTCTCCAAGGGTCACATCGGCATCGGCTATGCCGGCCTTTTGATCGACAAGGGCTGGAATGACGCGGATCAGCTCAAGACCTTCAACCTGTCCGGCTCCAAGATGGGTGTCCATCTGGATTCCAATAAGGTTGTCGGTGTGGATGCATCCACCGGCTCTCTTGGTCACGGATTTTCCATTGCCGTCGGTACGGCGCTGGCAGCTAGGGTCCGCGGCAAGGACTATATTACTTATTGTATGCTCGGCGATGGCGAGCTGGATGAGGGCTCCAACTGGGAGGCCGCCATGTCCGCCAGCCAGTTTAAGCTCGATAATCTGATCTGCTTTGTGGACCGCAACATGCTTATGATGGACGGCCCCACGGAGGATGAGATGGCCCTTGAGCCGCTTGATAAGAAGTTTGAGGCCTTTGGTTTCAACACGCTGACGATTGACGGCAACAATATGAAAGAGATCTGCGAGGCCATTGACAACGGCCTTGCCTGCAAGGGCAAGCCCACCATGATTATCGCCAAGACCGTCAAGGGCTGCGGCATTAAGTTCATGGAAAATCAGTACAAGTGGCACTACGGAGCGATCGACCAGGATCTGCACGATCAGGCTGCCGCGGATCTGGATGCGATGTATAAAGAGCGCGTAGCGCGCGTTGAGAAGGAGGCTTAATCATGGCAGGAGGATTGGTTTATACGGCGGTTGGCTCCGATGCTATGGCAACAGCCGAGTACTACGGACAGGCGCTTTGTGAGCTTGCAAAAGAGCACCCCGATATCGTTGCCCTGACGGCAGATCTCGGCGGTTCTACTAAAATCGGCGTATTCGGGAAGGAGTTCCCGGACCGCTTCTTTAACGTTGGTATTGCGGAGCAGAACATGGTCGGTATCGCAGCCGGCATGGCTAAGGCAGGGCTTGTTCCATTTATCTCCACAATGTCCGTGTTTGCGACTATGCGCGTGGCCGATCAGCTGCACGCGGATGTCTGCTATCAGAACGCAAATGTAAAAATCATCGGTACCCATGCGGGCACATCGTTTGGTCAAGCGGGTTCCACCCACCATGCGATTGTTGATTTTGGCCTGCTGCGCACGCTGCCGAATATGAAGCTCGTCTGCCCCGCAGACGGCATGGAGACGGTCAACGCCGTCCGCGCGGCATATGAGACCCCCGGCCCGTTTTACATCCGCATCAACCGCGGCTTTGACCGGCTCCTGTATGAGAACACGGAGTATGGTTTCCAGCTGGGCAAGGCTCATATGCTTAACGACGGTACGGACCTGACGATCATTGCCTGTGGCTCCTGCGTCTATCAGGCGCTCCAGGCGGCTAAGGCACTTGAGGTCAATGATGGCCTGAAAATCCGCGTGCTGAACATGCATACGCTCAAGCCGATTGACCGCGAGGCAGTTGAAAAGGCGATTGTTGACACCCGCCGCATTATTACCGTTGAGGATCACAATATCATCAACGGCCTTGGCAGCGCTGTTGCGGATATTATTGCAGAGTCCGGCAAGGGATGCGCATTCAAACGTCTGGGTGTTCAGGATCAGTTTGCGCCGATTGGGCTGCATGAGGATATCATGTCCGTGCTCGGTATTGATGCAAACGGCATTATGGCTGCAGTCCGCGAGGTCATGCATAAGGACTTCGAGGAAGATGACGCATGGGATGACGAGGTGTGATCTATGGCATTGACAAAAGAGGATCTTTATTCCTGTAAAATTTTCCTGAATGCCGCGCTGCCCCTCGCCAAGGTCATTGCGGCGGACATCCCGAAGCTCGGGAATAAGTTCAACCGCACGCACGCGGTTATTCAGGTCAGCGCGCTGGACCCGGATGCGCCGGGTGGGAAACGCGCCACCCACTTCGTAATCAACAGTGGTGAGTGGCTCGTCCATACAGACCGCATCACAAAGGACCCGCACATTGAGCTGGAGTTTAAATCTGTTCCGGCGCTCAACCAGTTCTTTAAAGGGAAGATCGGGCCGGCAACGCTCCCAAAATTTCACGTAAAGGTGAAAAAATTCCCGGACTTTCTGGCGTTTATGCAGGTGCTGCTGAAGATGGCCTCCTTGCTTGGCGCTACGGACGCACCGGAGGACGAGGCGACCAAGAAGTTGCTCGTCAAGTGCTACTTCTACCTGATCACCAGTGGCATCAGTCAGCTGAACAAGGCGGGCCATGAGGGCGTTGTCAATTGGACGAAGCCCAGCCCGGACCGCGTCTATGCGCTGGCGGTGGATGGCCATGATGATATCTCCGCCTATATCCGGATCAAGGCCGGTAAGTCCAAAGCGGGCCGCGGCAATTATAAGCGCGCGCTCCCGTTCTTTAAGATGCGTTTCCCGGACTATGACTGTGCGCTGGGTATCCTGCTTCAGAAGGACGACCTGCTGGAGGCGCTGAAGGCCAAGCGCCTGATTCTGGACGGCGCACCGGAGTTCGCCGGACAGATCGGCAACTTTATGATGGAAGTGGCTGCCCTTGCTAAGTAAGGGCGTTTCCGCAATAAGAGAGGGGAGAAAATGAAGGATTGCCCGCCCGCATTATGATCCGGGCGGGCAATCCGGTGTCTATGGGGCGTCTGTACCCGAAGGGAGGGAGAGAATGGACCGGAATCGTTTGAGAACTCAGGGAGCGTTTGAGGGGACCTCGGCCGAACGTCAGGAAAGGATCCTTGATGCCGCGATCCACGAATTCGCATCCCGGGGATTTAACGGGGCCAATATCAATATCATTGCACGTCGGGCGGGGGTCAGCATTGGCTCCATGTACAGCTATTTTGAATCAAAGGAAGAGCTCTTCCTCACAGTGATGAAATATTGCCTGCGCACGCTGTATGATGCGCTCTCAAGCATCCATGTGACGGACGGCGTTGTCGCCGCGTTTGAGGACATGTTGCGCATGGCCCGAGCCGTGTCAATCCGGCAGCCAGAGGTTACGCAGATCTATCTGGACTGTTCCTCGCAGAGCCTGGTCAGCCTCTCCGGTAAACTGTCCAGTGAGGCGGAGAGCGTGACGGTTAAGCTCTACAAGGATATTCTTGCCAATGATAAGGCCCTTGGCCGCGTGCGTGCCGATCTGGATATTGACAGTACGGCCTTTATGCTGGACAATCTGGTAATGATGTACCAGTTTTCCTTTGCCTCCGACTACTTTTCCGAGCGGAAAAAGCTGTTTTTTGGCTCGCTTGAGGTGTCGGACAGCGATGAGACGATCCGTTCCATGGTCGAGTTTGTCCGCAGCGCGGTCGGTGCATCCTACTGACTGAAAGAGAAGAATGAAAAAGATGTTTAATGTGTATTAAATACTGGTCGTTGCCGTGCCTGCCGGACGGAGGGGGGCCCCCTTTTCAAAGTGTTGGCAGGGGAGTGCCGGAGGGGGAGAGCCCATGAAGCTGATTTACGGGACACATAACAGCGCCAAGCTTGAAGTCATGCGTCAATATGTCCGAACGCTGGATATTGACATTGCAGGGTTCCCGGCCGATATGGACGTCCCACCGGTTGACGAGAGCGGCTCTAACCCGCTGGAGAATGCAGAGATTAAGGCGCGCACTTTTTATCAAGTACT
The DNA here is from genome assembly GCA_018712345.1 of Candidatus Onthovicinus excrementipullorum. Taxonomy (GTDB): domain Bacteria; phylum Bacillota; class Clostridia; order Oscillospirales; family Acutalibacteraceae; genus Onthovicinus; species Onthovicinus excrementipullorum. Next base: position 33,180 of record DVHG01000020.1, read on the forward strand.
CCGCCGCCCTGTTTTTTCCTGCGATTCCGGCCTGTTTTTTGATGGCGTGCCCGCCGGCGAACAGCCGGGGACGCATGTGCGACGTGTTAAGGGGAACAGCTTGACAGACAAGGAGATGGTTGCGTATTATGCCGCGATGTCCCGCAAATATGGCGGTCGGCTGACTGCGCGCTATCGGAATGCGATCTGTCTCATTTTGGATGAGAACCATATTTATCGCAGTATGGACGATTCGCTGTCCGGTGAACCATTCTGGCTGGTGGACACCCCGCATCCTCGCCGGATTAACGGCTTTCCGCTTGATTCCCTGTCGGTCGATCCCAAAACGGGTCTGTATTACCTCGACTATGCCGGCAGCTGGGCAGAGGAGAGTTCGATCGGAGCCGGATTATGTAATTTTTTTGAGCACGTTCTGGCGGAGTTGGATCATTATTGAGTAAAAGCAGGCGGCCCGGCCGCCTGCTTCTTATATTTGGAATCGTTTTACACACTTTCCCGGCCGTAAACCCGCCGGATTGTGCCGTTCAGTTTGACTGTGAGCAGGGCCGCGGCGGCAATCTTGACTGCATCACCCGGTAAAAATGGGACTACGCAGGTCATCATGGACGCGCCGATCCCCGTATGGGTGAGTGCAATATACCATATCGTTCCAAAAGCATAACAGACGATCAGCCCCAGAACAAAGACAGGGATGATATAGCGCATTTTGTTCCGGCAGCGGGGAACAATTAACCCGATCACAAGCGCCATAAAGATATAGCCGACGATATATCCCCCGGTGGGGCCGGCCAACTTGCCGAGTCCACCCGAAAAGCCGGAAAAGACCGGTACGCCAACTACTCCAAGCAGCACATAGATCAGCTGGCTGACCGTACCGTCCCGCGCGCCGAGCAGGCCGCCGGCAAGGAATACGGCCAGGGTGGACAGGCTGATCGGTACCGGTCCGAGAGGGATGGCAATCTGTGATAGTACGGCGGTCACGGCTGCAAACAGAGCGCACAGGGCCATCGATCGGATGCCGAACCGGTGTGCGGCTCTCTTTTCAGGGGGCGTTTTGTCTGATTTAGTCTGATGCATGAATGAAGATCCTCCGTTTGTTTCATTTAAGATCATTATAAAGAATCCTCAAAAGATTGTCAACCAAAAAAATATTAAAGGTTTACAATGCGCAGGCTTTTCTGAAAGGTGTTCCATTTTTCCTGTAAATCATGTATAATGGATTCAATCTGTAAGACACTTTTATTGGCTGATTTCGGGAAACCGGCGGTACAACCATAAATTGATGGGATAGGCGTGATCGGGAATGGAAAGAATTGAGTTTGCCAACGGCTTCCGTGTAATGCTGGAGCGGGTAGAGGGTGCGCGCAGCGCGACGATGGGGGTCTGGATCGGCAGCGGATCCCGTTATGAGTGCCCGGAGAATGCGGGTATTTCCCACTTCATTGAGCATATGCTCTTTAAAGGGACGCCGCGCCGCAGCGCGTGGGATATCGCGGAGCAGATGGACTCCATTGGCGGGGCGCTCAACGCCTATACGGCCAAGGAGTACACCTGTGTCTATGCCCGGGCACTCAACAGCAACGTCCCGGCTGCGCTCGATATCATCTGTGATATGATCGCCAATCCCCGGTTTGATGCGCAGGATCTTGAGACCGAAAAAGGCGTGATCCTCGAGGAGATCGGCATGTACGAGGACAGCCCGGAGGATCTGTGCGTGGACATGATGTACTCCTCTGTGTGGCGGACCAGCCGGCTGGGTGCGAATATTCTCGGCACGCGGGAGACAGTCGGGGGGATGACGCCGGAACAGATCCGGTCTTATAAGGAAAAAATGTATGTGCCGGAGCGTATGGTCGCGGCGATCGCCGGGAGCTTTGACCGGGATGAAGTGCTCATGTGCCTTGAAAAATATTTTGGCGGGCTGGCGAATACCGCCAGCCCGATCATGACGGAGCCGGCGGACTATCACCGCGGCAATGTGCTGCTGACAAAGGACTTTGAGCAGACGCAGATTGCGCTCGGTTTTCCGGGGATCTCCGCGACGGACGAGCGGCGCTTTGCCATGCAGGTCCTCAATACGATTCTGGGTTCGGCCTCCTCTTCCCGCCTCTACCAGCGTATCCGGGAAGAATTGGGGCTTGTGTACTCAATCGATTTCTTCTCCGCCTCGCATTTGGACTCTGGCCTGTCCGGTGTACTGATGGCGCTGGCGCCGCAGTCGGAGGAGCGTGCACTCTATGAGACAATCTGTATTCTGGACGGCATTAAGCGCAACGTCAGTGAAAAGGAGATCACCCGCGCCAAGGAGCAGTATGCCGCCTCCCTCATCATGGGGATGGAGAACACACCGGCCCGTGCAGCCCACATGGGGCGCAGTGAGCTGATTTATGGCCGCGTGCCCACGGAGGATGAGCTGATTGAGCGGATCCGCAACGTGTCGGCGGAGCAGGTGATGGAGCTCGCGCGGGAACTGCTGCGGTTTGACCAGATGTCCATTGCCGCCGTAGGGAAGGTAAAGGAAGCGGATTTTTATTCTACAGTTGTGGACAAGGCGTCAAATGTGGTATACTAAATTGTCAGACAATTTTTTATGCAGAAAAGGGGAGTTCCCTTGTTGGATTTGGGCGCGGCAAAGCGCATTGTGGTAAAGGTCGGCACCTCTACCCTTACATACGATACGGGCAAATTGAATATCCGCCGGGTGGAGCGCCTCGTGGGCGTGCTGTCCGACCTGTGCAATTCCGGCCGGCAGGTAGCGCTTGTCACCTCGGGCGCGATCGGCGTCGGCGTCGGGAAGCTGGGGCTCGGCTCCAAGCCGGACGATACGCCGGGCCGTCAGGCCGCGGCGACGGTCGGCCAGTGTGAGCTGATGTTTATATACGATAAATACTTTGGGGAGTTCGGCTATCCCACCGGCCAGCTCCTGATTACAAAGGACGACTTGGAGAATGCGCGCCGGCGCGGGAACCTGATGAACGCGTTTGAGCGCCTGTTTGAGTACGGAGCGGTCCCCATCGTCAATGAAAATGACGCCGTGGCGGTGGAGGAGATCGTCTTTGGCGACAATGATACGCTTTCGGCAGCCGTAGCGGAGCTGATCGGTGCGCAGGCGTTGATCATCCTCACGGATATCGACGGGCTGTATGACCGGGATCCCCGCGCGGATGCGGATGCATCCCTGATCCCCGTGGTGCATAAGATTGATGAGGAGATCATGGCGCTCGCGGGCGGAAGCGGTACAAGCCGCGGCACGGGCGGCATGCTGACCAAGCTCCATGCCGCAAAGCTGGCCACGGCAGCCGGGATTCCGACTGTAGTCATGAATGGGCAGGAGCCGCACGATATTTACCGCCTGATGGAGGGGCACCGGTTCGGTACGCTGTTTACACCGGAGAAATAAAAGTGAGGTGTTTGGAATGGAATTGCTCAACAGGATTGGCGAGAATGCAAAAGCCGCCTCCCGTACGCTTGCCGGGCTGTCCGGAGCGGTGCGGGACCGCGGATTGGAAATGCTTGCCCAGGGGCTTTTAGACGCCTGCGAGGACATCCTCGCGGCCAATGCGCAGGACCTTGAGGCCGGGCGGCAGAACGGCCTGCGCGATGCGATGCTCGACCGGCTGCGCCTGACGCGCGAACGGATCGAGGGCATGGCTTCTGGCATTCGGGAGATCATCGCCCTGCCGGATCCCATCGGGCGGACGCTCTCCGGCACCACGGCCCCCAACGGGCTGAAGATCCGCAAGGTGACGGTCCCGCTGGGGGTTATCGCCATCATCTATGAGGCGCGCCCGAATGTGACCTCAGACGCGGCAGCGCTCTGCCTGAAGTCCGGCAACGCGGTCGTCCTGCGCGGCGGCAAGGAGGCGATCCGCTCCAATCGGGCCATTGCGGAGTGCATGCGCCGCTCGCTGCGCAGCGCGGGGATCGATGAGAACTGTATCCAGCTCATTGAGGACACCAGCCGTGAGACGGCGGAGGGCCTGATGAAGCTCAATGATTATATCGATGTCCTGATCCCGCGCGGCGGCGCCGGGTTGATCCGCAATGTGGTGATGAATTCCACGGTACCGGTGATCCAGACGGGCGCCGGCAACTGCCATATCTATGTGGACCGCACGGCTGATGTAGATATGGCGGCGGAGATCATATTCAATGCCAAAACCTCCCGCCCGTCCGTCTGTAACGCGTGTGAGAGCCTGCTGATCCACCGCGATATCGCACGGGAGGTACTGCCCGTTATCAAAGCGCGGCTGGATGAAAAGCAGGTTGAGATCCGCGGGGATGACGTGGTCTGTGAGATTTTGCAGGATACCGTCCCGGCCTCCGAGGAGGACTGGGGCACGGAATATCTGGACTATATCATCAGTGTAAAAACGGTAGGCAGTGTGGAGGAGGCGATCGCGCACATCAACCGCTATTCCACCCATCACAGCGAGTGCATCGTGACGCAGGACTACCGCGCGGCCCAGCAGTTTCAGGATGAAGTTGATTCGGCCGCCGTTTACGTCAATGCTTCCACTCGTTTTACCGACGGCGGCATGTTCGGCTTTGGTGCGGAGATCGGCATCTCCACCCAGAAGCTGCACGCACGTGGCCCGCTGGGGCTGCCGGAGCTGACCACATTTAAATATCTGATCGACGGCAACGGTCAGGTAAGGTAGGAGGGACTCTTTATGGCTGAGATGACAACACAGCGCCGGGAACGGCGCCGGAGAAAGCACCGCTGGGCCTTCCCGGTCGGCCTGCTTATGGTACTGCTGGCTCTCGTGGGCGCCGGAACAATCATTTTCTTTTGTGTGCAGGGTGTGCGCGATCTGGCCAATGACACCCACAAATACGATGAGTATCAGGAATTTCTGACGCCCGTCGTCATGTTTGATCCGGACTCCTTTGACGACTTGACGCAGGCCAAGCCGGATCAGCTCATCAACTGCGCCATCTGGGCTCTGCTCACGAGTGATCTGGAGCCCGATCAATATCTGTCGGATTCGGGGACCATGATCGTGCCTCAGGCCGATGTGGAGAAGGCGTTTGCCGGTCTGTTCGGTACGGAGATCAAACCGGTGCACCAGACGGTGGACGGGTACGGCTATCAGTTTGCGTATGATGCCGCAGCCGGTACATATAACATTCCGCTCACGGGCGTAGAGCCGCTGTATACGCCGCAGGTGGAGAGTGTGAGCCGCAGCGGGAGTACCCGCACAGTTATCATCGCCTATGTGGCAAGCAACCAGTGGGCGCAGGATAGAACGGGGAACATGGTGCCCGTCCTGGCGGATAAGTACATGAGGGCCACCCTGCGTGACAACGGTGCGGGCGGCTATTATCTGAGTGCCCTCCAGCCGACGGATGCGCCGGAGGCGGCAAAGGTCCCCAATACCACGGCGGCGCCGGTAACTGAGGAACCAACGACTCAGGCGGAGACACAGCCGCCGACGGCACAGGCTGAGGCGGCGGCCGATACGGCCGAAACAGCAGCTTGATTTAAAAGATGAATGGCGCCGGACCAATGGTCCGGCGCCTCAGTTTGTCGAAAAGCGTATATTTTCGGATTCCCGCTGAAAGGGGCATCCCCCTTTCATGGAAAAGGTCTGTGAAGCAGGGACTAAAAAGTCTGTGGAAACTGATCCGGCTTCCCCTGTTATGGGAAATGTCCACAAAGCGGACAAAAGGATCCCCCTGCGGACAGGAGTTGTCGCCGCAAGGCAACTGATGAGGTGGAAATCCAGTCGTTTACAGGTACTTCGTGCAAACCGCAGGAACCACCTCATCCGTCTCGGCCCGTGGCCTCGCCACCTTCCCCTTGAGGGGAAGGCTTTAATAGTTTGTGTATATCCTTTCGGCTTCCCCTTGAGGGGAAGCTGTCAGCGGAGCTGACTGATGAGGTGGAGGGCCGCTGTTCCGCATCCAGCCAGCGCAAAACGCAGTAGAACACCTCAGTCGTCACGGCTTGTGTGGCTTTTTGTATATTTTTAACGGATGGACAAAGTTGCACCTATCCGTCCTGTCCCACCCCACCCCATCTGATTTGCACGATCAGATGATTTTTCTCTTATGTACGTACCTCATACATAAAGTTCTTAGGCAGTCTCAGGCGCCGGACCAATGGTCCGGCGCTATTTTTATGAATTCTGTATTTTTGCGGGTGCCTATTCCTCCTCATTGGGCTCTTTTTTGCGGCCAAACCATTTGGCAATCTCCATGACAAACAGCGGAATCAAAGCGAACCCCCACACGGCCCCCCACTGAGCGGCAGTTAGTGTAACAGCACCGAAGACTGCGGCGAGAGGTGGAATCATCATTACCACAACCTGAAGAGCCGCACACACGGCAAAGGCTCCGACCATCTTCCGGTTTGAAAACGGGCCGATGCGCAGCAGAGATCGGTCACTGCGCATGTTGAAGGCGTGGACCAGCTCGGACAGGCTCAGCACGCCGAACGCCATGGTTCCGCCTACGCCTGTAGCCCCGTTTAAATCGAAAAACGTGTGGCCGAACACATAGGCCAGCAGGGAAACGGCGCCGATCATGATTCCCTCCAGGGCAATGTCAAAGCCCAGGCCGCCCGCGAACATGCTTCCGCCGGGGGAGACGGGCTTGCGCCGCATGATGTTTGGGTCTGCCTTCTCCACTCCAAGTGCCATCGCGGGCAGTGCGTCGGTCACCAGATTGACCCATAGCAGTTGGATTGGGGCGAGAGGGGAGGGCAGGCCCATCAGGAAGGCGGCCAGGATCACCAGAATTTCCCCAATATTGCAGGACAGCAGGAAGTGTACGGATTTTTTAATATTGTCATAAATTCCTCGGCCCTCCCGGACGGCGCTGACGATGGTGGCGAAGTTATCGTCCGTAAGGATCATATCAGAGGCCCCTTTGGCCACATCCGTGCCGCTCTGGCCCATGGCGCACCCGATATCGGCCGCCTTGAGCGCGGGCGCGTCGTTGACGCCGTCCCCCGTCATGGCGACGATCTCTCCCTTTGCACGCAGGGCCTTGACGATCCGAACCTTGTGCTCAGGGGAAACACGTGCAAATACGCGGATGTTTTTGACGTTCTCAGTCAGCTCATCCTCCCCCATCTGGTCAAGCTCCGCCCCCGTGACACAGCGGCAGCCCTTCTCTAGAATGCCGAGCTGCTCCGCCACTGCCTTGGCTGTTGCAATGTGGTCACCTGTGATCATGATCGGGATGATTCCCGCCGCCTTGCAGATGCGTACGGCTTCCCTGGCCTCCCGGCGCGGTGGATCTTCCATGCCGATCAGCCCGATGAGGGCGAGGCCATTCTCGGCGCTTTCTCCGCTGCCGGTGAGCGGCTTGCAGGCCACGGCAATCACGCGCAGGGCGCGTGAGGCAAGCCGGGCGTTTAGCTGCGCGGCGGACTGCCTGCGCGCCTCGCTCATCGGCAGTATTTTCCCGTTCAGGAGCACGCCCGTGCAGCTCCTGAGCAGCAGGTCCGGCGCCCCCTTTACAATGGCGAAGCATTTGCCGTCCTGTGTGCGGTGTATAGTGGTCATCCGTTTGGAAGAGGATGTAAACGGAATTTCCTTTACGCGCTTGTACTGCGTATTCAGCGCGTGCAGGTCCGTTCCTCCCTGGGCGGCCGCCAGGACGATGGCGTTTTCCGTCGGTTCTCCGTCCGCCGTATAATGCCCCTTCTGCTTCTGGACGGATGCGTTGCAGCACAGCGCGCCGGCGGCGAGCAGGCGATGTGCCTCCTCGGAATTCAGGTTCAGCATGCCGTCCGCCGTACACGCCGCCGTGACCGTCATTTTGTTCTGGGTCAGGGTCCCCGTCTTATCGGAACAGATGACGGTCGCGCTGCCGAGCGTCTCCACTGCGGGGAGGCGGCGGATGACGGCGTTACGCCGTGCCATCCGCTGGACGCCAATGGAGAGAACGATTGTCACGATCGCCGGAAGCCCCTCCGGGATCGCCGCAACGGCTAGGCTGACAGAGAGCATGAAGCTGTCAAAGATGGGCGTCTTCTGCAGAATTCCCATCACAAAAATGACTGCACAGATCAGTAGCGCCCCGATGCCGAGGATCCGCCCAGTCCGGGCGAGGCGGAGCTGGAGCGGAGTCTGAGGGGTTTCCTGCTCGCTGATCATTCCGGCGATCCTGCCCACGCTCGTATCCATACCCGTACCCGTTACAATGGCGCGGCCGTGTCCGGCGGTGACTGTGCTCATGGCGAAGACCATGTTTTTCTGATCGCCTGCGGCCGTATTCGGGCGCAGCACTGCGGCGGCGTCCTTGGAAACGGGGACGGATTCCCCCGTCAGCTTGGATTCCTCCGCCTTGAGTGCGGTGGAGTCCACCAGCCGTGCGTCAGCGGGGACAAGGTCGCCGGCCTCCAGGAGCAACACATCCCCGGGGACGATATCTTCCGTATTGACGGTGACAGTACGCCCCTCCCGAATGATCCGGGCATGGGGAGCAGACATTTTTTTGAGCGCCTCAATCGCGTGTTCCGCACGGTTTTCCTGAATTACACCGATCGCCGCATTGAGAATGACGATGACCAGGATGATTATGGGTTCTATGTAATCGCCCTCTCCACTGTAAATGGCCGTGGCGAAGGAGATCACAGCCGCGATGAGCAGGATGATGACCATAAAGTTGGCGAACTGCTCCAAAAATTTGCGGATCAGGCTCTTTTTTTTTCCCGCCTCCAGTCTGTTTTTTCCGTATTGCCGGAGCCTTTTCTCCGCCTCAATTGCGGAGAGCCCGGCGGAGGGGTCGGTCTTTAGTTCTTCCGCCGCCCGATTCGGCGGTACAGCGTGCCACTGCATTTTTACACCTCCATTTATTAAACGGCATGGGCCGCTGTGTAAATATATTCGATTTTCCTCCACATAATTCTTATAAATCGTTGAAGAATTGCGAGTTTTGCGGTATAATTCTCTTATGTGGATTTTTATCCGCTGCAAAAGGAGAAAGGGGGCTTGCGGAAGAGTGAAGGTGCTTCATTTTCTGAAACCGTATGTCGGTCATACGGTGGCTGCGGTGATTCTGGTGCTGGTCAACTCCGTGACCCAGCTAATCCTGCCGACCCTCATGGCGGAGATGATCAATAACGGGATCGCCAAGGGCGACCTGAACTATATTTACAAAATCGGCGCGTGGATGCTCATTGTGTCCGGAATCGTCGTGGTGACGGCTATTGCACTCAGTTATTGCTCCAGCATGGCGTCCGCGGGATTTGGAACGGAAGCGCGCAGGCAGGTGTTCCGCAAAACGGAGAGCTTTTCTCTGAGTGACGTGGATAAGATTGGGACGGCTTCGCTCATTACACGGACCACCAACGATATCCGGCAGATTCAGGACCTCCTTTTGATGGGGATCCGGGTTATCATCAGCGCCCCCTTTATGCTGATCGGCGGAGCTGTGATGGCATTTGTGATGAATAAGACGCTCTCCATTGTCATTTTTATCCTGATTCCAATTATCGGTGCCATTGCCTTTTTAGCCTCCCGCTTTGTGATGCCGCTGTTTGACCGCCAACAGAAAAAAATCGACAGGCTCAATGCCGTCGTCCGCGAGAAGATCTCCGGTATCCGCGTGATCCGCGCCTTTAACAGGAGCGATTATGAGGACGCCCGGTTTGAACAGAGCAACGAAGAGCTCGCAAGCATCGCCAAAAAGATCAACCGTCTCTTTGCCGTCCTGGTGCCGGTGCTGATGATCGTGCTCTACTTCACGATCGTGGTGCTCGTATTTATCGGGGCCAAGCAGGTGGAGTGGATGGACCTTGCCACACAGGCCTCTGAGATTGCGCAGACGGTGGGCAATCTGCAGGCGTTTATCCTCTATGTCATTATGATCATTGGTGCCGTGAGCATGGCGGCGGGATTGCTCGTTATGCTTCCACGGGCCAAGGTCAGCGCCCGCCGGATTATGGAAGTCATGAATATGGAAAATGATATCCGCCCGCCCGCTGAACCCAAAAAGCCGGATGGCAGTGTTAAGGGTGTGGTGGAGTTCCGGCACGTGTCCTTCCGCTACCCCGGGGAGCAGCAGGATGTGCTGCACGATATCAGCTTCCGTACTGAGCCCGGAACGGTGACCGCGATCATCGGTTCTACCGGGAGCGGCAAGTCCTCCGTCATCAATCTGATTCCACGATTTTATGATGTGAGCGCAGGGAGCATCAGCGTCGACGGTGTGGATGTGCGCGATATGGAGGCGTCTGACCTTCACGCTCGGCTCGGACTGATTCCGCAGCAGGCGTTTCTGTTCAGCGGGACCATAGCGGATAATCTTCGCTATGGCAAAGAGGACGCCACACCGGAGGAGATGTGGGAGGCACTTGACACGGCCTGCGCGGCGGAATTTGTCCGTGACCGTGACCGGGGGCTTGAGGAACGGGTCTCCCAAAATGCAAATAACCTCTCCGGCGGGCAGAAGCAGCGCCTGGCCATTGCGCGGGCGCTCATCAAGAAAGCGGAAATCTATATTTTTGATGACAGCTTTTCCGCACTCGATTTTAAAACAGATGCCGCCGTGCGCGCGAATATCCGCCGCCGGCTGTCCGACTGCGCAATGCTGATCGTGGCCCAGCGCGTGGGGACGATCCTCACCGCGGACCGGATTTTGGTGCTCGACGGCGGACGGGTTGTCGGAGACGGAAAACACGAGGAGCTGATGAAGACCTGCGCGGCGTACCGTGAAATTGCGCTCTCCCAGCTCTCGAGAGAGGAGGCGGGTGCATGAGCAGGAAAAGCAAATACCACTCCTCCCGTGAGGTACTCTCCGAGCGTAGGCGGATTGAACCGGCGCCGGAGCCAAAGCTGGACAGGCCCTCCGACACGCGCGGGACAATCCGTAGGATAGGGGCGATTCTGTTTTCCCATCCCGCGGCAATGATTATAGTGATCATCAGCTGCGTAGCGTCCGCGTTGCTTTCCGTGCTCGGCCCGATGTACCTGGGAGATATCATCGACGCAATTCAGGTTCAGGTGGAGATTAAGCTCGCCGATGGTGCGATGGACTTCGGCCAGGTGCTGAAGATCCTGATGACAGTTTTCCTTGTATATGCGGCTAGTTCTGTGATGATGTTCATCCAGAACTATTTGATGGCGGGGATGTCTCAGGATATTGCCCGCGATCTGCGCGGGAAGATTAACCGGAAACTCTCCAGACTGCCGCTGCGCTTTTTTGATTCCAACAGCAAGGGAGATATCCTCAGCCGCCTCACCAATGATATGGACAGCATCAGCGTCACGCTCCAGAATAATCTGGTTCAGCTTCTGACGGCGGTCTCCACGCTGGTGGGCGTGTTTGTGATGATGATGATCGTCAGCCCGCTGATGGGGGCCATTACTCTTGCGACGATTCCTCCCTGCGTTTTTGTCACATTTGTGATCGCCCGCCGCTCGGAGCGCTATTTCCGCCGGCAGTGGAATGTCCTGGGTGAGCTCAACGGTCATATTGAGGAGATGTACACCGGGCACAAGGTGATCAAGGCATTTGATCGGGAACACGCAGCGATTGAGGAGTTTGATGAGATCAATACCGAGCTCTTCCGCGTGAGCCGGCTGGCGCAGTTCCTCTCCGGGAATATTGGCCCGTTGATGACTTTTATCAATAATCTCGGTTATTCGGTTATCTGCATCGTCGGCGGCCTGATGTTCCTCCAGGGATCAATGACGCTCGGTGTTATCACTAGCTTTATCGCCTATTCCAAGATGTTTACCCAGCCGATTTCAAATATCGGGAACCTGATGAACAATCTACAGGCCTCAATAGCGGCAGCGGAGCGGGTGTTCCACGTGCTTGACGAGGAAGACGCTCCGCCGGATTCCAAGGAAAACAGGATTGTCAAACAGCGTGGGAACGGCCGAGTCTGCTTTGAACATGTGGATTTTGGGTATAAAAAAGACCGCACCATCATCCATGACCTGAATCTGACGGTGGAGCCGGGCAATCTGGTGGCGATCGTCGGCCCGACGGGGGCCGGTAAGACGACGCTCGTGAATCTGCTCATGCGCTTTTACGATGTGGACCAGGGCAGGATCACGATCGACGGCGTAGATATCCGTACCGTTCCGCGGGAAAACCTGCGCTCGGTCTTTGGCATGGTCCTGCAGGACGCGTGGCTCTTTGAGGGCACGGTGCGGGAGAATATCGCATACGGCCGCTTTGACGCGACGGAGGAGGAGATCCTCCGTGCCGCCCATGTCGCCCGTGTGGATGAGATTGTGGATATGCTGCCCAATGGTTACGATACACTCATTGAGGAAAACGGCGCCAATCTCTCCCAAGGGGAGCGCCAGCTGATCACCATCGCGCGTGCGGTCCTGTCCGATCCGGAAATTCTCATCCTGGATGAGGCTACCAGCTCCGTGGATACGCGCACAGAGCTCCTGATTCAGGAGTCCATGCAGGAGCTGATGCATTCGCGTACCAGCTTTGTCATCGCCCACCGGCTCTCAACTATTCGAGAGGCGGATGCCATTCTCGTGATGCGCCATGGGAAAATTGTTGAGAGCGGCAGCCATGAGGAACTGCTTGAAAAGGGCGGGACCTATGCACAGCTCTATAACAGCCAGTTTGGCGACTGCGATATTGATGAGGATTTTTGATTAAACCCGAAAAAACAGCGGAGGGATAATTCCCTCCGCTGTTTTTGCTGTCAGTCGCCGTTTGATTGCAGATCTTTGAGCTCCTGTACGCACTTGCTGCAGATGCGGTGGCCCTTATAGTGGATCAGGCCCTCGTCTCCGCCGCAAAACATGCAGGCCGGTGTGTATTTTTTCAGGATAATGGCGTCCCCCTCTACAGAGATTTCAACGGAGTCCACGTCATCCTTGAGATCAAATGTATTACGGATGCTCTTGGGCAGTACAATTCGCCCGGCAGTGTCGATTTTTCGGATGCTTCCGGTTCCCATCTTGCACCTCCTGTCTTTTATCATATTCGGCGGGAGAATATTTCTCCCATATTCTTACATTTCTTAATATACCTTTTTTTGACAGAAAAGTCAAGGCGATTCAGATCGAAATTTGTCGATAACTTTGGCTTTTTGGAGGAGATCGTAAAAAACAATAATTGGAAAGGGGAACACCTTTACTATGCAAAAAATGAAATTTATGTTATAATAAAATGCAAATTTGTATTTTACAGGTGTTTTGATCATAATGGAACCAGGAAAGGAGAAGAGGAAATGGCGGAACAGCTTTATTCCGGGGTCTCGGCGGAGGTTGCGGAGCTGACAGAGCGCTGCATCAATAACAGCAGGATTGATCCGGATTTATATACACAGCTTAAGGTTTACAGGGGCCTGCGCGACCAGGACGGCCGCGGTGTCCTGACGGGGCTGACGGAAATCTCCGATGTCACCTCCTTTGAGGAGCGCGACGGCAAACGTGTGCCCATCCCCGGCCGCCTGTGCTATCGTGGGGTAAACATTAAGGATATTGTGAAGGGATTCATTTCCGAAAACCGCTTTGGGTTTGAGGAGGTCTGTTATCTGCTGCTGATCGGCAATCTGCCCAATGAGCAGGAGCTCAGTGACTTTAAGGCGCTGCTTGCGAAAAACAGGCCGCTCCCGAATTCCTTTGTGCGGGACATTATTATGAAGGCGCCCAGCAAGGATATGATGAATACACTCGCGCGCAGTGTGCTGACGCTGTATGCGTTTGATGATAATCCGGATGATACCAGCATCCCAAATGTGATGCGCCAGAGCATCCAGCTGATCGCCCGCTTCCCGCTGCTGGCGGTGTACGGCTATCAGGCGTCCAACTACTATTACGGGGGCCAGAGCCTGTACATTCATCAGCCCAGTGCTGAACTCTCCACGGCGGAGAACATCCTCACCCTGCTGCGTCCGGACCAGAAGTATACGCACCTGGAGGCGCAGATTCTCGATCTGGCCCTTGTCCTCCATGCGGAGCACGGCGGCGGTAATAACTCCACGTTTACTACCCGTGTTGTGTCCTCCTCCGGCAGTGATACTTATTCGGCCATCGCGGCGGCTCTCGGCTCCCTTAAGGGGCCCAAGCACGGCGGCGCCAATATCAAGGTCACCCAGATGTTTGAGGATATGAAGAGCAACATCAAGGACTGGGAGGATGAAGAGGAGGTCAAGCAGTATCTGCGCGATATCCTGGATAAAAAGGTCTTTGATAAGGCTGGCCTAATCTACGGGATGGGCCATGCCGTCTACTCCATCTCCGACCCGCGCGCCGAGGTGTTCAAACGCTTTGTGGAGTCGCTCTCCGAGGAGAAGGGGATGCATCGCGAATTTGCCCTCTACTCCAATGTGGAGCGGCTGGCTCCGCAGGTCATTGCGGAGAAACGCCATATTTATAAGGGCGTGAGCGCCAACGTCGATTTCTACAGCGGATTTGTCTACAGCATGCTCGATCTGCCGAAGGAGCTCTATACGCCGCTCTTTGCCATCGCGCGTATTGCGGGGTGGAGTGCGCACCGGATGGAAGAGCTTATCAACGCTGGAAAGATCATTCGTCCCGCCTATCAGCATGTCGGCCATTTTTCCGACTATGTCCCGCTGAAGGATCGTAAATAAAGTATATCTTAAAAAAGAGGGATGGCACCGTGCCATCCCTCTTTTCGCTTCCGCTGAAGCGGTTATTTCTTCTTGATCTTATCCCAGGAGGAGTTGAGCGCCACCGTACGGTTAAACACGGGATTCTCCGCCGTGGAATCGGGATCCATGCAGTAGTAGCCCTGGCGCATGAACTGGAAGGTGTCGCCCGGTTTTGCGCCGCGGACGGAGGACTCGATCCGGCAGCCCTGCAGCACCTGTAAGGAGTCCGGATTCAGATCCTCTTTCAGGTCGGAGGGGTTCTCCACCTTGAACAGGCGGTCGTACAGACGGACTTCCGCCTCCACATTGTCGTGTGCGTCCACCCAGTGGAGCGTGCCGCGCACCTTGCGGCCGTCCGGGGTCTCGCCGCCGCGGCTCTCCGGATCGTACGTGCAGTGCAGGCAGGTAATTTCATCCCCGTCCTTTTCCACACCGGTGCAGGTGATGTAATATGCGCCCTTGAGCCGGACCTCGTTGCCGGGGTACAGGCGGAAGAATTTTTTCGGCGGCTCCTCCATAAAGTCGTCGCGCTCAATGTAGATCTCGCGGGAGAAGGTCATTCCGCGTGTGCCGCTCTCGGGCCGCTCGGGGTTGTTCTCCACGGTGATGGTCTCCGTCTGCCCCTCAGGGTAGTTGTCAATGACGACCTTCAGCGGGTGGAGTACACCCATGATCCGCGGCGCGTGCGTGTTCAGATAGTCGCGCACGCACGCCTCCAGCAGGCCGTAGTCGATGATGCCATACGCCTTGGTGACGCCGGTCCGCTCACAGAAGTCGAGGATCGCCTGCGGCGGATAGCCGCGGCGGCGCATGCCGCAGAGCGTTGCCATGCGGGGGTCGTCCCATCCGCTCACAGCGCCGCTCTGCACCAGCTCCAGGCATTTGCGCTTGCTGGTGACGCAGTAGTTGACGTTCATACGGGCAAACTCGATCTGGCGGGAGGGGTGTTCAAACCCGACCTGATCCAGCACCCAGTCGTACAGCGGGCGGTGGTTCTCAAATTCCAGCGAACACAGGGAGTGCGTGACCCCCTCACGGGAGTCGGAGAGCGGGTGCGCAAAGTCGTACATCGGGTATACGCACCACTTGTCCCCCGTGCGGTGATGGGTCACGTGGGCAATCCGGTAGATGACCGGATCGCGCATGTTCAGGTTGGGGGAAGCCATGTCGATCTTGGCGCGCAGGACCTTTTCCCCGTTCTGGAACTCGCCGTTTGTCATCCGGGTGAACAGGTCCAGATTCTCCTCCACACTGCGGTCGCGGTAGGGGCTGTTTTTACCTGGTTCCGTCAACGTGCCGCGGTATTCGCGGATCTCATCAGCGGACAGATCGTCCACATAGGCCACACCCTTTTTGATGAGCTTGACGGCGCACTCGTGCAGAAAGTCAAAGTAATCGGACGCGTGATACAGGTTGGCCCACTCATATCCAAGCCATTTGATATCGCGCATAATGGCCTCTGAATACTCAATATCCTCCTTGGTGGGGTTGGTGTCGTCCAGGCGCAGGTTGCACACGCCGCCATACTTTTTGGCGGTGGAGAAGTTGATATAAATCGCCTTGGCGTGGCCGATGTGCAGGTAGCCGTTCGGCTCCGGAGGGAACCGCGTCTGCACGTGGTCGTACACGCCCTCCTTGAGATCCTCATCGATCAGATCGTGAATAAAGTTGGAATTTTCGCGGATGATTTCCTCGCTCATGCTCTTACCCCTTTCAGGCGTGCCAGTGTATCGTTCAGCCGGGCCAGGACGCGGTCCTCGCCGAGCAGATCCATGATTGCAAACAGGTCCGGCGTCATCAGCCGGGAGGTGACGGCCCCGCGGATCACGGAGGAGACGTCGCCCACATGGCCGCGGAACTGGTCCGGGGCGGCCTTATATTCCTTGACGTTCTCCGCGTAGCCGAGCGGCGCGCAGATACTCTTGATTAAAGCGAACCACTCGTCCTTATCCGCGGCCGGATGATAGACGGAAATGTATTTTTCCAGGATTTCAGCCGCAGCCGCCGGTGTGATATTCTCCGGCAGTGTGACGGCGGGGATGTAAGTCTCATCAAAGAAATAGGCGGTGAATTCCCGCACCTCATTCCACTTGGCCAAATCCTTGCGCGGCTTTTTGCCGCCGCGGTCAATGGCAAAAATACTGGTGGAAAATTCCGGGGTGCGCGTGAGGAGCTTGTACAGTTGCGGATTGTACTGCTCCGCCCAGGCGGAAGCGCGTTCATAGACCTCTTGCGCCGTCATGCGGGCGATGACGTTCTTGCTTACGTCGGTCAGCTTTTTCAGGTCGAACAGCGCGCCGGAGGCACCCATCTTTTTCAGGTTGAACGGGAAGGCGCTCAGTGCGGAATCCGGATTGGCGCGCCGCCAGTCCTCAAAGTTGGAGTTGGCGAGCGTCATCAAATATTCGTTCACACTCTCCGCAGGATAGCCCTCCTCGGTATAATAGGTCACGGCCGCCTCCGGGTCCTTGCGCTTGCTCAGCTTCCGCTTGCCGCCGTCCTCCTCCTTCATGATGGGGGCGATGTGGGCGTACTTGGGTACCCTGAATCCGCACGCCTTGAACAGCGCGATGTGCAGCGGCACGCTGGCGATCCACTCATCCCCGCGCACCACGTGTGTGGTGTGCATCAGGTGGTCATCCACTGCGTGGGCAAAGTGGTAGGTCGGGATTCCGTCCGTCTTGAGCAGCACGGCGTCCTGATAGTTGGCTTCCATCTCAATTTTGCCCTTGATCATGTCATCAAAGGTGATGCGGCCGCTCTCCGTCGGCTGTGCCCTGAAGCGGAGGACATACGGCTTCCCCTTTTTGATATTCTCCTCAATCTGCTCATAGGTCAGGTCGCGGCAGCAGGCATATTCACCGTAGTATCCCTTGGTGACGCCGGCCTCCTCCTGCCGGGCGCGCAGCGCATCCAGATCCTCTGCCGTGCAGAAGCACGGATAGGCCAGCCCCTTTTTGACAAGCTCCTTGGCATAGCAGCGGTAGATCTCGCGGCGCGCGCTTTGGCGGTAGGGGCCATAATCGCCGGATTCTGAATCCTCGCCTGTCATGCCCTCGTCAAATGTGATGCCAAAATCGTTCAGGCCGTCAATAATCCCTTTCACACCACCCGCGACCTCACGCTTTTTGTCCGTATCCTCAATCCGCAGGAAAAACACACCGTCTGTCGTCCGGGCGGTCAGACGCGCGATCATGGCAGCGAACAGCCCGCCGATATGCAGGAAGCCCGTCGGGCTGGGGGCAAAGCGTGTCACGCGGGCGCCCTCCTTCAGCTGCCGCTCCGGGTACTTTTCCTCATAATATGCCGGTGTCTTGTCCACATCGCCGAAGAGCAGCTCGGCAAGCTTTTCATACTCTGTCAATGCGAATCCCTCTTTTCGCCTAAAAAATCAGTTCAATTTATATATTATCGCAGAAAATGACCGTAGATTCAAGGTTTTCTGCCGAAAAAGCGGAAAGAATATTGGATTTATATTCCGCCGATCGGTTTGCCTCGGCGCCTCATTTGTGATATGATAGAGACGGTCTTTCATGAAAGAGAGGGGATTGTGCTTGGCTGCCGCTGTTTATACCGCCGTGATCTTTGTTGCAACGCTTCTTGGGGCGTTCGTGGGGCTGGGCGGTGGCGTCGTTATTAAGCCGGTGCTCGATGCGATCGGCCTTGACCCTGTGGATACGGTCTCTTTTCTCTCGAGCGTAGCGGTCTTTTCCATGTCCGTCTCCTCAACGGCGCGCCACATCGTGAAAAAGACGCCGTTTGAGACGCGCATTATTTTACTGCTCTCTGCCGGTTCCGCGGCGGGCGGACTGATCGGGGATCTGCTGTTCCGGGCGCTGCTGGAACACTTTAACGAGGGGCTGGTCAAGGGGGTTCAATCCCTGCTCCTCGGCTGTCTGCTGGCGGCAGTACTGGTGTATCTCAACGGGCGCTTCCGGCGTTTTTTCGTGCGAAATTGGGCCGGAATTATCGCCGTCGGGCTGGGGCTGGGGGCGGTCTCGTCCTTCCTCGGTGTCGGCGGTGGGCCGATCAATGTGGCGGTCCTAGTGCTGTTCTTCGGCTTTTCGATGAAGGATTCCGCCGTTTATTCCGTGGCAGTGATTTTCTTTGCGCAGCTTGCCAAGCTAATTACAATCTATGCCAGCAACCGGTTTGAGCCCTACGACCTGAAAATACTGATCTTTATCATTCCTGCGGCTGTGATCGGCGGCCTGATCGGCGCTCGGCTGAACCGCCTGTGTGATGAAAAGCGGATCCGGCGCGTGTTCACCGTGTGCGTGGGTGCCGTGACGCTGCTGAATTTTTACAATGCTGCCGCAGCACTGATTTTTTGAGGTGATATAATATGTCGGAACAGAAGAATATTATTTTTTATTTCAGCGACCAACAGCGCTGGGACACGGTGAACGATCAGGTTACGCCGAATTTGATGGCTCTGGCGGAGGAGGGCGTCAAATTTGAGCGCTCCTTTACGTGCCAGCCCGTGTGCGGTCCGGCGCGCGCCTGTCTGCAGACGGGGGTGAACGCCACGCAGAACGGCTGCTTTAAGAATGGAATCGCCCTGCCACAGGACATCAAACCCCTGGCCGAATATTTTAACGAGGCGGGCTATGACACGGCCTATATTGGCAAATGGCACCTGGCCAGCGACGACCGCCCGTCCCATGCCTTCCACTGCGAAAAGACGCCTGTCCCGCGGGATCGCCAGGGCGGCTACCGCTACTGGCGGGCTGCTGATGTGCTGGAATTTACCTCCCATGGGTACGATGGCTATGTCTTTGATGAGGCGGGCAATAAGCTCAATTTTGAAGGCTACCGCCCCGACTGCATCAATGACTATGCGATGGAGTATCTGGAGAGCGGCCGGGAGCCGGGAAAACCGTTCTTTCTGTTTATTTCTCAGCTGGAGCCGCATCATCAGAATGACCATGGCCGTTATGAAGGATATCGCGAGACAGTGGGAAATTATCGTGACTACCCGATTCCGGAGGACCTGAGCTTTTTAAAGGGCGATTACCGGGAGCAGTACCCGGATTATATTTCCGCGATCAACCGGCTTGATTATAATGTGGGCAGGCTTGTAGCAAAGCTGAAAGAACTGGGGATTTATGAGGATACGGTCATTATCTACACCAGCGATCACGGTTCTCATTTTAAAACACGGAACCTGGAGTATAAACGCTCCTGTCATGAGGCCTCCATCCATACGCCGTTGATTATCCGCGGCGGCGCCTTTCAGGGCGGAAAACGCGAGGAGCGGCTTGTCAGCCTGCTCGACCTGCCGCCAACGATGCTCTCCCTGGCGGGGATTCCGATCCCGGACAGCTATGTGGGGCACGACCTGACACCGATGATGACTTCCGACCGGCCCAATCGGGACTGTGTGTTTATCCAGATCAGTGAGAGCCAGTGCGGCCGCGCAGTGCGCACGCCGCGGTACACCTATTCTGTGCGGGCACGCGGCGGCATGGGGACCGGGATGATCAAATCCGCATCCAATGTCTACTATGAAGATTTTCTCTATGACCTGAAAGAGGATCCCTTTGAAAAACACAATCTGGTTAAATCCCATGCCCACCGGGAGGTCCGCCGTCAGCTGCGGGAAATGCTTCTCCGCGAGATGGAAAAGGCCGGAGAGCCGGAACCGGTCATCCGGAAACCGCTCCTTGCCCGAAAAAAGTGAGGATAGATTCAGATGAAAAGGCTGATTTTGATCGGGGGAACCATGGGCGTCGGGAAGACGGCCGTCTGCCGGGAGCTGCAAAAGCTCCTGCCGGACAATGTCTTCCTCGATGGGGACTGGTGCTGGGATGCCGTTCCCTTTCAGGTGACGGCGGAGACTAAGAGCATGGTGATGGAGAACATCGCCTTCCTGCTGAACCAGTTTTTGCGCTGTTCCGCTTATGAAAACGTCCTGTTCTGCTGGGTACTGCACGAGCGTGCAATCTGGGATGATCTGCTCGGGCGATTGAATTTGAGTGACGTGAAGGTGATCTGCCTGTCTTTGACCTGCGCGCCACAGGAACTGGAGCGGCGGCTGAACCGGGATATCGCGCAGGGGATCCGTACGCCGGACGTTATCAATCGCAGTCTGGAACGGCTGCGTTGTTATGAACGGCTGGAGCTCCCGCTGATTGACACCACCTGCCTGGCACCGCGTAAGGCGGCGGAGCATCTGATCAGGATCATTGATAATGAATGAAAAACAGCCCTCATCGCCAGGTGAGGGCTGTTATATGTACAAAAGGGTCAGATTTTCAGCAGCTTGGGCAGCTTCTGCTTGATTTTTGCTTTGTCCAGCGCAAAGGCGATCACCACAAACAGTATGGCGCTTCCCGCCGCTTGAATGAGATTGCCGGGAATACTGGCGCCCGCGGAGGCGATCCAGTTTTTCGCGCTGAAAAACTCGGCGAGGAAGGAGGTGTCTGCAGCGCCGGACATCGCGATCATAATGACATCTACCACATAATAGGCCGCCACAGTGATGGCGCCGGAGGCGATGCAGCACAGCCCGTTGCGCAGGGTGAGGATCTTCTCCTTTTTGGAAGTGAAAACCGAAGCGTTGAGTGCCTTAATGATCAGCGTTGGGATGATATAGATGGCGTAACCGCCTGCAAGGTCGCTCAGTGCGCCGCCAATCCCGGCCGATACAATCGCATAGGGGAAGGGGAGAATGCACGCGGACAGATAGATCATCGCATCCCCCAGATGAATATATCCGCCACTGGGCATCGGGATGCGCACGGAAAACGTGAGAGCAAATGTCATTGCAGCGAACAGCGCCGTCAGAATGAGCAGACGCAGTCTCTTATTTGTTGTTTTCTCCACTGGAATCACACTCCTAATTGGTACTGAAGTCATTATACGGCAAATCTGATTATATTGAAATATCCAATTTTGATATTTTTTATCAGGTCAGATTTGCCTCATTCAATCTTTTATCCTCCTGCCGGGCAGACAGAAGTACGGGAGCCAGCGGAAAACATTTAAAAACACAGAAAAGCGCCGGGCATCATGCCCGGCGCTGGTCCTTCTGTAGCGGAACCGCAGATTTACGGCTCTCTTTATTTCGCCTTAATCGCAGCCTGTGCAGCGGCAAGACGTGCGATCGGCACGCGGAACGGGGAGCAGGAAACGTAGTTCAGGCCGATGTTGTGGCAGAACTCAATCGTGCTCGGATCACCGCCGTGCTCACCGCAGATACCCAGCTTGATGTTCGGACGCGTCTCGCGGCCGGCCTCAGCAGCCATCTTGACAAGCTTGCCGACACCCTTCTGGTCGAGCTTCGCAAACGGATCGGACTCATAGATCTTGGCGTCATAGTAGGCGTCCAGGAACGCGCCCGCGTCGTCACGGCTGAAGCCAAAGGTCATCTGGGTCAGATCGTTGGTGCCGAAGCTGAAGAACTCGGCCTCCGTTGCGATCTCGTCAGCCAGAAGCGCCGCACGCGGGATCTCGATCATCGTACCGACAAGGTAGTGCATATCAACGCCGGCATCCGCGATCAGCTTATCGGCCGTCTTGGTAACGACATCCTTGACATACTTGAGCTCGCGGACCTCGCCAACCAGCGGGATCATAATCTCGGGCGTTACATGGAATGCCGGATGGGCCTTATTGACGTTGATCGCGGCATTGATGACAGCGGTGGTCTGCATCTCCGCAATCTCCGGATAGGAGACGGCCAGACGGCAGCCGCGGTGACCCATCATCGGGTTGAACTCATGCAGGGAGTCCACAACGGCCTTCAGCTCGTCATAGGTCATATCCAGCTCTTTTGCAAGATCCTCAATCTCCTCCCTGGTGTTCGGCAGGAACTCATGCAGCGGCGGATCCAGGAAGCGGATCGTCATCGGGCGGCCCTCAAGGACAGTGTACATATCCTCAAAGTCCTGCTGCTGATACGGAAGAATCTTGGCAAGAGCCTTCTTGCGGGCCTCCGTATCCTTGGCGACGATCATCTCGCGCATGGCCTTGATACGGTTGGCCTCAAAGAACATGTGCTCTGTGCGGCACAGGCCGATACCCTCAGCGCCGAACTTGACGGCCTGAGCGGCATCACGCGGGGTGTCCGCATTAGTGCGCACGCGCAGGACGCGGCGCTCATCTGCCCAGGTCATCAGGCGGTCGAAGTCGCCCGCGATGGTGGCGTCGGCTGTCGGAACGGCCTCGCCGTAGATCTTACCGGTCGTACCATCGATGGAGATGTAATCGCCCTCCTTAATGGTCAGGCCGCCGAGCTCAAAGTACTTCTCATCCTCATGCATGGTGATGTCGCCGCAGCCGGAGACACAGCAGGTGCCCATGCCGCGCGCAACGACCGCCGCGTGGGAGGTCATACCGCCGCGCACGGTCAGGATGCCCTCAGCGGAGGCCATGCCCTCGATATCCTCAGGAGAGGTCTCCAGACGGACCAGAACAACCTTCTCGCCGCGCTCTGCCCATGCCTTGGCGTCCTCAGCGGAGAAGACAACCTTACCGCAGGCCGCTCCGGGGGAGGCTGCCAGACCGGAGCCGATCTCCTTGGCCTTTTTCAGCGCGTCGGCATCAAACTGCGGGTGCAGCAGGGCGTCAAGCTGCTTGGGCTCTACGCGGAGCACAGCCTCGTCGCGGTCGATCTTGCCCTCGTCCACGAGGTCGACGGCGATCTTCAGCGCGGCGGCAGCGGTGCGCTTGCCGTTACGGGTCTGGAGCATGAAGAGCTTGCCGTTTTCAATGGTAAACTCCATGTCCTGCATGTCATGGTAGTGATTCTCAAGCGTTGTCGCAATATTGGCGAACTGCTCATAGACCTCCGGCATGATGTCCTTGAGCTGATCGATGGACTGCGGGGTGCGGACACCGGCGACGACGTCCTCGCCCTGTGCATTCATCAGAAACTCGCCGAACAGCTTCTTTTCGCCGGTGGCGGGGTTACGCGTGAAGGCGACACCCGTGCCGGAGTTGTTGCCGGTGTTGCCGAAGACCATGGCCTGTACGTTGACGGCGGTGCCCCAGCTGTACGGGATATCGTTCATGCGGCGGTAAACATTTGCACGGGGGTTGTCCCAGGAGCGGAAAACGGCCTTGACAGCCTCCATCAGCTGAACCTTCGGCTCTGTCGGGAAGTCGCTGCCCTTCTGCTCTTTGTAGAAGGCCTTGAAGCGCTGGACCATTTCCTTCATGTCGTCAGCGGTGAACTCGGTGTCGAGCTTAATGCCGCGGGCGTCCTTCATCTCGTCAATGATGACCTCGAAGCGGGACTTCGGCAGCTCCATGACGACGTCGGAGAACATCTGGATAAAGCGGCGATAGGAGTCATACGCAAAGCGCTCGTTGCTCGTCAGCTTGGCAAAGCCTTCGACAACTTCGTCATTCAGGCCCAGATTCAGGATGGTGTCCATCATGCCGGGCATGGAGGCGCGGGCGCCGGAGCGGACGGAGACGAGCAGCGGGTTCTGGGCATCGCCGAACTTTTTGCCGGTGATCTCCTCCATCTTTGCCAGGTATTCAAAGATTTCCGCCTTGATGTCGTCTGCGATCTGGCGGCCGTCATCATAATAACGGGTGCAGGCCTCGGTGGTGACCGTAAAGCCCTGCGGAACCGGAAGACCGAGATTTGTCATCTCAGCGAGGTTTGCGCCTTTGCCGCCGAGGAGCTCGCGCATGTTGGCGTTGCCCTCGGAGAACAGGTACACGTACTTGTGACTCATTGAGAATCTACCTCCAATATTGTTTTACACTATATTCAGCTCATAGCCTACCCTGCATTATACCAGAAAAGCGTTTGATTTTCCATAGCTTTTTCAATAAAATTGGAAAGGAAGGCAATTTTTTTACATTCTCGGAGTCTAATAGGGTTGAAAATCGATTAAAATATGTCATAATAATATAAAGATCGGTCCCCGGACCGAGTGATTGCAGGAGGCAGATACCATGAACAAGTGCGCAGTGATCCTGGCCGCCGGCCAGGGAAAACGGATGAAATCAGCCGGACCCAAGGCAATGTGCCGGGTTCTGCTCAAGCCGATGATTGACTGGGTGATTGACGCCGTACGCGGGGCCGGGATTACGGAGATCTGCGTGGTGACCGGCTGCGGGGCGGAGCAGCTGCGCGCCCATCTGCCGGAGGATATTGTAACCGTGCGTCAGGAGCGCCAGCTCGGCACCGGTGATGCGGTGCGTGCGGCAGCGGATTTTATTGCGCAGCAGGGCGGCAGTGTGATTGTACTCAACGGAGATGCCCCGCTGATCGACTCGGAGACAATCCGGGACGCGTTTGAAAAGCATGCGAGCGAGGGAAACGCCGCCACCGTCATCTCCGCCCGTGTGGATAATCCGTATGGCTACGGACGCATCGTAATCGACCACCGGGACGGCTCCCTCTCCCGCATTGTAGAGGAGAAAGATGCCGACGAACAGGAAAAGGGAATTTATGAGGTCAACTCCGGCGCCTTCTGGTTTGACAGCGCAGACCTGCTCCGGAGCCTGGAGGGGCTGCGCGGGGACAATGCGCAGGGCGAGTACTATCTGACGGACACCGTGGCGATCCTGCGGCGGGCTGGCAAGCGCGCGGGCGTCTATTCCACCGCCAATTCCAGTGTGGTGCTCGGCGCAAATGACCGGGCCCAGCTGATGGAGCTCAACCGGATCGCCCGCAGGCGTGTCTTTGACGCCCTGCTCGCGGAGGGTGTGGATATCCCGTGCCCGGACGGCGTGATCATCGGGCCGGACGTGAGGATCGGGCGCGATACCCTCATTCTGCCCAACACGATCCTCAGCGGGAGCACCGTAATCGGGGAGAGCTGCACGGTCGGGCCGAACACCCGGGTGGAGGACAGCAAAATTGCCGACGGCGTCCGGCTGGATAACGTGGTCTGCGAGCGCGCCAGGGTGCGTTCCGGTGCGGATATCGGCCCCTTTGTTCACATCCGCCCGAATTCCGATGTCGGCGAGCGGGTCCATCTCGGGAATTTCGTCGAGGTGAAGAATTCAACCGTGGGCGAGGGGACGAAGGTCTCCCACCTGACATATGTCGGGGACAGCGACGTAGGGGCGCGCGTCAACTTCGGCTGCGGCTGCGTGACGGTCAACTACGATGGAAAGGCAAAGCACCGCACCACGATCGGGGACAATGCCTTTATTGGGTGCAATACCAACCTGATTGCGCCGGTCACCGTGGCGGAGAACGCCTACACGGCAGCGGGCTCGACCATCACGGAAGACGTCCCGGCCGAGGCGCTTGGGATCGCACGGGCCCGCCAGGTCAATAAAGAGGGTTGGGTCCGGCGCAGGAAGTGAAGCGCCGTTCCCGGAGAGGAGCAGGAGATGGTCAGGATTCTGATACTGTTTTTGATCGTCGTGGTGCTCGTCGCCATCCGCGGGGTGGTCTGGTATATGCGGGTGCCGCGTGAGGAGCGGGTCGTCGCCTGCCCGGAATGCGGGAAGGAATTTACGCCCTATCTGCTGCGGATGATCTTTACCGGCGCCTCCCTGGAGGGGAAGGTGGTCCGGTGCCCGCACTGCGGCGCCCAGCAGTATATCGTTCCCAGCGGGCGACGAGGCAGAAAAAAGTGAGGCCTCATGATGGAGGATAACGGAGAAATGTTTGGAATGTTCAGGCGCGGTGCGCCGCAATATCTGATTGTGGGGCTGGGCAATCCGGGCCCCAAGTATGAGATGACACGCCACAACGCAGGCTTTAAGGCCATTGACGCGATCGCGGAAAACGCGGGCGTTTCAGTCAGGCAGATCAAATTTCATGCCCTGGTTGGAGAGGCGGAGATCGGCGGGCAGAAGTGTCTGCTCATGAAGCCGCAGACTTTGATGAATGCAAGCGGAATCGCCGTTCAGGCGGCGGCCGCTTACTATAAGATTCCGGTGGATCGGATTATTGTCCTGTTTGATGATATCTCACTCAAGCCGGGCGCTATGCGCATCCGGCGCAAGGGCTCGGATGGCGGGCACAACGGAATCAAGAGCCTGATTGCCCAATTGGACAGTGAACAGTTCCCGCGCGTCAAGATCGGCGTCGGTGCCAAGCCGAACCCGGACTATGATCTGGCGGCCTGGGTGCTCTCAAAATTTACGCCGGAGGAGCAGAAACTGCTCAATGAGGCGTACGAACGTGCGCCCGGGGCGGTGGAACTGATGGTGTCCGGCAGGATGGACGAGGCCATGAACCGCTATAATTCCTGAAAAAAGGCTGTTGAGCCGGCATACATAGAGGTGAAAAAATGTCCTGTTTTGCACAGGCACTCTTGAAGAGTGAATCCTTTCAGACCCTGCTGCGCGACGTGGAGCGGAAGAGGCTCCCTGCCGGCGTAACGGGGCTTTCCCCTGTGGGGAAGACCCACGCGGCCTATACGGTGCTGGAGCGATGCAGGGCGCGCCATGCCCTTGTCCTGACGCACGATGAGGCTGCGGCCACACGGGCCGCAGCGGATTTTAATACCATGGCGGGCAGGGAGTGCGCCTATGTTTTCCCGGCGCGGGATTTTGCGTTCCGGGAGGTGAGCGGCCAGTCCCGCGAATACGAGCAGACGCGGCTAGGTGTCCTGGCCCGGATGGCGGGCGGCGACTATACGGCCGTATTCTGCCCGATTGACGCGCTCGTGCAGCGCACCATCCCGCCGGAGGAGCTCAGGCGGCGCTCCCGTGTGCTCCGCGAGGCGGATGAGATCGGATCAGAAGAACTCGCGGCTCTCCTGATGCGCGCGGGGTACACCCGTGCCGCGCAGGTGGACGGTGTGGGCCTGTTCTCCGTGCGCGGCGGGATTGTTGACTTCTTCCCCCCGGAGCTCAAGCGGCCGGTGCGCGTGGAACTGTTCGGGGATGAGATCGATACGATCGCGGCCTTTGATGTGGAGACCCAGCGGCGCGGCGAGCGGATGCGGGAGGTGGCCGTCACACCGGTGCGCGAGATTCTGTTTGATTCTCCGCAGGCCCTTGCGGAAAAAATTCGGGCCTTTGCCGCATCGTTAAAGGGGAAGGCCGCCAAAGCGAGAGAACAGCTCCGGCGCGATGTTGAGCAGATTGAGGGGAGCGGAGAACTTCCGGCATCAGACAAATATCTGCCGTTGGCCTATGACGCGTCCGCCACACTGTTTGACTACCTTCCGGACGACGGGCTCCTCTTTGTTTTTGATTCGGGTGATGTTGCCCACCGCGCGCGCGACCTGCAAAAGCTGATGAATGAGGAGCTCAAGGTCCTCTTTGAGGACGGCGTGCTCTGTAAAGGACTTGACTCTTACACGGTCGAGTTTTCCAAAATTACAGGCATGTATGAGCGGTTCGGCGCCATATATATGGATACCTTCGCCCGCGGCAGCTTTGATACCCCGGTGCGGGACCTGATCACCATGAACTGTCGCAGGACTTCCCCATGGAATGGATCGGTTCAGGCCCTGCGGGATGATCTGATCCCGCTGCTGAAGCAGAACTATACGTGTGTGATCCTCGCCGGCACGGAGAGGGGAGCGCGCGCCGTCGCGCAGGAGCTTGAGCGGGAGGCGGTGCGCTGCACTTTTTATCCGGAGCTCCCCGCCGATCTGCCTGCACATTCGGTCAGCGTCCTCCCCGGTGCGCTCAGCGGCGGGGTGGAATACGATGATATCCATTTTTCCGTCACCACTTATTCCAGAGCGACCTCCACCCGGCGGAAATCCCGCGCCAGGGTGGAGGCTAAAAACAGAATTCACTCGCTGGAAGAGCTGCACCGGGGGGACTACATTGTCCACAATGTCCACGGTATCGGCATTTTTGAGGGGATTCACAAGCTGGATGTCAGCGGTGTGACAAAGGACTATATCAAGATCCGCTATCTGAAAGACGATATTCTCTATGTGCCGGTCACCCAGCTCGACCTGGTGTCCAAGTACATCGCGCCGGGGGAGGACAGCGGCGTCAAGGCAGTCAAGCTCAACCGCCTGGGCGGAACGGACTGGGCCAAGACGCGCAGCCGTGTGCGGGCCGCGGTCCAGGATATGGCAAAGGAGCTCACGGCCCTGTATGCCAAGCGGATGAGCACGCCGGGATATGCCTTCTCCCCCGATACGGAGATGCAGCGCGACTTTGAGAGCAGGTTTGAGTACGAGGAGACGGATGACCAGCTCCGCTGCATTCAGGAGATCAAAAAGGATATGGAGCAGCCGCATCCCATGGACCGCCTGCTGTGCGGGGATGTTGGCTTTGGCAAGACGGAGGTCGCCCTGCGCGCCGCGTTCAAGTGCATTGCCGACGGCAAGCAGTGTGCCATCCTTGTCCCGACTACGATCCTGGCCTTCCAGCACTATCAGACGGTTCTGCGGCGGTTTGAGGGCTTCCCGGTCGAGGCGGCGCTTCTCTCGCGCTTCACCTCTCCCAGAGACAGCAAGCGGGCTGTGGACGGCCTGCGCCGCGGGAGTGTGGACCTGGTGGTGGGGACGCACCGCCTGATCTCCAGAGATATCAAATTCCGCGATCTGGGCCTGCTGATTATCGATGAGGAGCAGCGCTTCGGCGTGGCGCAGAAGGAGAAGCTCAAGCAGCTCTTCCCCACGGTGGACGTGCTCACGCTCTCCGCGACGCCGATCCCCCGCACGCTGAACATGGCGATGTCCGGCATCCGCGACATGTCCATCATTGAGGAGGCGCCCATGGGGCGCTTCCCGGTGCAGACGTATGTCATCGAGCACGATGACGGCGTTCTGCGGGAGGCGATGGAGCGCGAACTGCGCCGCGGCGGGCAGGTCTACTACCTGCATAACCGGATCGACACGATTGACCGTACGGCGGAGCGGATCGCCCAGCTGCTGCCGGGGGCGCGTGTGGCCACCGCGCACGGCCGCATGAGCGAGGAGGAGCTGAGCACCGTCTGGCGCGAACTGATGGAAGGGGAGATTGACATTCTCGTCTGCACTACGATCATCGAGACGGGCGTAGATGTTCAGAATGTCAACACGCTGATTATCGAGGATGCGGACCGGATGGGCCTTGCCCAGCTGCACCAGATCCGCGGGCGCGTGGGGCGGTCCTCCCGCCGGGCGAGCGCCTACTTCACCTTCCACCGGGATCGGGAGATGACGCAGATCGCGGCAAGCCGTCTGGCGGCCATTCAGGAGTACACGCAGTTTGGCTCCGGATTCCAGATCGCCATGCGCGATCTGGAGATCCGCGGCGCGGGCAGCGTGCTCGGCGCGCAGCAGCATGGGCATATGGAGGCCGTGGGGTACGATATGTACTTGAAGATGCTCTCCGACGCTGTCGCGGAGGAGAAGGGCGAAAAGCCGATTGAGAAGAAAGAGTGCCTGATCGACTTGCAGATTCAGGCCCACATTCCGGAGCAGTATATCAGCAGTGTCCCGCAGCGGCTGAATATCTACCGCAGGATTGCGGACGTCCGCACACAGGACGACGCAGGCGATGTGATCGACGAGCTGATCGACCGCTTTGGTGATCCGCCCGCAAGTGTGCAGGGGCTCATCCGTGTTTCCCTGATGCGCAACACGGCGGCCGCCCTTGGCATCTATGAGGTGACGCAGCGCGGGGAGCAGATTCTGCTCTACTTTGACACACTCGATCTGGAGCGGATCACTCTCCTCTCACAGGCCATGCCGCGGCGGGTTAAGGTCGGCTCCGGGAAAAAGGCGTATATTGCCGTCCGCCTTGCTGGGGAACGGCCGGAGGATGTGCTGGAAAAGCTGCTGGCGATCCTCTCCCGCACCGCTGAAAAGGAAGCTCCGGCTCAAAATGACTAAAATATTCCTTGACGTAAAAATATTTTTATGATATAATGCAACCACAATAGAAAATCCCATGGGGGAGTAATCAGCGTAGATTTGCGGCTCTGCGGGGTAAGTCAACAGCGTGGCGTTTAGCCTGGCTTGCCTGAAACGGTGAGACTCATGTATAATACCTGTTATACATGGTGCGTTGTTCCCAATTTTGATTCAGTGCCCGGTATAACGGTTGTTATACCGGGTTTTCTTTTGCCCATAATAATGGACGGAGGTACTGTGAATGAACTACTATTCAATGACCGCACAAGAAGCTCTGAAAACACTTGGGACCGATCAGACAACCGGTTTGACACAGGAACAGACTGCCAGTCAGCGGGCGGCGCACGGGCGCAATGAGCTGACCCGGCAAAAGCCGATTTCCATGGCACGCCGCTTCCTGAATGCGCTCACAGATCCGATGATTATTCTGCTGATCATTGCCGCGCTGATTACGCTTGCAGTGAATCTGATCTCCTACTTTACAGGGGGGCATGCGGACTGGATTGAGTGCGTGGGCATCTTCGGCGCGATTCTGCTCTCGGTCATCATTACCGTGGTGATGGAGGGGCGCAGCGCCAAGGCGTTTGAAGAGCTCAATAAGATGAGCAGTGATATCACCGTCAAAGTCCTGCGCGGCGGCGAGCACCTGATGCTCCCGGTCAGCGAGCTGGTGGTGGGCGATATTGTATACCTCTCCACTGGGGATAAGATCCCGGCGGACGGCCGCCTGCTGGAGAGTACGGACCTGATGGTGGATGAATCCATGCTCACCGGTGAGAGCAAGCATGTGTCCAAAAAGGCGGATGCTGTTTTCAGCGATGAAAAGACGCCGCTTGCGGAGCGGAAAAACTGCGTGTACTCCGGCTGCTTTGTCACTGCCGGCAACGGCGTGATGATCGTCACGGAGGTGGGTGACGCCACGCAGTTCGGCAAGATTGCCGCGGAGCTCGGCCATGCTTCGGAAAGCTCTACCCCTTTACAGGAAAAACTCGCCAAGCTGGGCAAATATATCGCCATCGCCGGCGGGATTGCGGCGGCATTTGTCTTCATCGTACAGGTCATCGGCTTTGTCCGGGCTGATACGGTCACATTCGCCACGGTGACGGAGTCCTTTATTACCAGCATTGTCCTGATGGTCGCCGCCGTTCCGGAGGGCCTGCCGACGATCGTGGCCATCTCTCTGGCCATCAACGTGGTGAAGATGTCCAAACAGCGCGCGCTCGTCAAAAAGATGCAGGCGTGTGAGACAATCGGGTGCATCAACGTCATCTGCTCCGATAAGACGGGCACCCTCACCCAAAACCGGATGACCGTCATGAACGTCTACACGCCGGATGGCACGAGCGAGCCGGATCAGGTGCGTAAAGCAGAACTCCTTGACAACTTCTGCATCAACGGGACAGCCGATATCCATACAGAGAGCGAAACGGATACCTTCGTCGGCAACCCGACGGAGTGCTCCCTGCTCATCTGTGCCCGCAAGTCCGGTGTGGATTACCGTGAAAAACGCGCTGCGGCAAAGATCGTCAAGGTGTTCCCGTTCTCATCGGATACAAAGCGCATGACAACGGTGATTGAGCGGGATGGGCAGTACACCGTGATGCTCAAGGGCGGGCCGGAAAAGGTTCTCCCCGCATGCGCGCTGAGCGAGGCGGAGTCGGCTGCCATTCAGCACCAGATTGAGGAATACCAGAATAAGGCGTACCGCGTGCTCGCCTTTGCGCATAAAGTCACGCAGCAGCCCGCAGATTGGGATACTGCCCGTGCGGAGCTTGAGAGCGGTATGGTATTTGACGGCGTGGTCGCCATCGCCGATCCGCTGCGCGGGGATGTACCGGCCGCCATCGAGAAGTGCCGCGGCGCGGGGATCGAGGTCAAGATGCTCACCGGAGACAATATTGTGACAGCAACAGCCATCGCCCGGGAACTCAACCTGTTTGGGGACGGCGATATCGCCCTCACGGCGGCGGAGATTGAGGAGATGGATGACGATCAGCTCCGTGAGAAGCTCCCGCACATCCGTGTCATAGCCCGCAGTACGCCCACAGTTAAAATGCGCGTCGTCAAGCTGCTGAAGGCGCAGGGGAACGTGGTCGCCGTCACGGGCGACGGCATCAACGATGCGCCCGCACTCAAGAATGCGGACGTCGGTTTAGCGATGGGCATCGCCGGGACAGAGGTCTCCAAGGAGGCGAGCGACGTCGTCCTGATGGACGACTCCTTCTCCACCATCGCGCGTGCCGTAGAGTGGGGACGCGGAATCTATGAGAACTTCCGCCGCTTTATCCAGTTTCAGCTGACGGCGAATCTCTCCTCCGTGGCGGTAGTCGTGGCCTCCGTGCTGCTGGGATTTGCCGCCCCGTTCACCGCGATCCAGCTGCTGTGGATCAACCTGATCATGGATGGACCGCTGGCTATCACGCTGGGGCTTGAGCCCATCCGCGGCGACCTGATGAACCGCCGCCCCACCCGCCGGGATGAGAGCATCATCTCCCGTGATATGATCGCGCGCATCCTCATCAGCGGCGTGTATATCGCCGTGCTCTGTGTGGTCCAGCGCACGACAAACTTCCTCGGCGGCGCACCGGAGCAGATGGCCACCATCCTCTTTGCGATGTTCGCGTTCTTCCAGCTCTTTAACGCCTTTAACTGCCGTGAGCTGGGCGGGCAGCCGATTATCAGGAATCTGTTCAAAAACAAGCTTATGCTGCTTGTGTTCGCGATCACCTTTGTGCTCCAGTTTGTGATGACGCAGTTCGCCGGCGTTGTGTTTGACACGGTGCCGTTGGACGCCGTACTGTGGGGGAAGATCCTCCTGCTGGCCCTGACGATCATTCCGGTATCGGAGATCTTCCGCTTTATCATCCGGGCGGTCGGCAAGCGCGGGCGCAGGGAAAAATAGTTGGCGCTGGTTCCTGTTACACAGATTATTTTCAGGGGGATCCCGTTTGGGGTCCCCCTGAATGTTTATCTGGTAGGGGGCTTGGGCCATACAG
Organism: Candidatus Onthovicinus excrementipullorum; assembly: GCA_018712345.1. GTDB lineage: Bacteria > Bacillota > Clostridia > Oscillospirales > Acutalibacteraceae > Onthovicinus > Onthovicinus excrementipullorum. Next base: position 66,467 of record DVHG01000020.1, read on the forward strand.
GCTGAGGTCTTGTGATTTCGGGCTTCCCCTCAGAGGGGAAGCTGTCCAACGAAGTTGGACTGATGAGGTGGAAAACCGGCAGTTTACAACGATCCTGTTCAAACGGCCGGGAACACCTCATCCGAACAGCTGACGCCGCTCCCCTTCCCCGCGAAGAGGAAGGTATTGAGAGAGCCGTGCAACCTTTTCGGGCAAAAGAGTGCCCATATCGGCGTGTTGACTTGGAAATTCAAAAAACGGAAAGTTTGCTTGACATTTCTGGTCAGGTGTGATATGTTGTTAATGGAAAGTTAACTTTACATTTTTGGGTGATATTTTGAAGAACCTGTTGGAACAGCTGCGCAAGGAGCGGAAGATCAACCAGGAGGGACTGGCGGCGGCGCTGGGCGTCTCGCGCCAGACGATCGGATCGATCGAGAATGGGCGGTATAATCCGTCTATCCTGCTGGCCTGTAAGATCGCACGCTATTTTGGCAAGAGCATTGAGGAGATTTTTATCTACGAGGAGAACGAATGAACCGGCCTGGCATTTGGCAGGAGGCGATCAGTCTTGTATCCAAAGTGTTATTTTTGTATGGAATGGTTATACGATTCCCGTATTTTTCTGTGGGGAACCCTCGCCATCCAGCCGGTCTTCACGACGATTTCCGGCGTATGGCTTGAGAAAAAGCTTCAATACACAGGAGGGGGAATTTATTAACCGGGGAGGGAATTTGTATGAAAAAACATCGAAAAATATTTTATTGCTGCGGGTATGCACTGGCGGCTGCGGCATTGGCGGTGATTATGTTTGCAGATCTTCCCAAAGCAGTGGATCTGGCGTTGGCGGTACTGTTTTCAATCCTGTTTTCCGTCAGTCACGTTCAGCTTTTGCATGACAAGATGATGAAAAAAGATCAGGATTATCAGGTTGGTGTGATGGATGAGCGGAATATCGCCATTAAGGAAAAGACGGGCAACATCACCTGTATGATTTTGACGCTCCTGCTCGGTTTGGCAACGGTTGTTTTTATCGGCCTGGATCTGCTTGTTCCTGCTGTTATTACCGGTGGGATTGTGGCCGTTCAGCCCGTTATCATGATTGTTGTAAGCACTGTGCTGGAAAAGAGAATGTAACATAAACAGACGCCGCCTGCCCGGTGTAAGGGCAGGCGGTGTATTTTAGAACTGATATGAAATGGAATTTTACTGCTCCGCCTCCGGCTTTTTGCGGCGGTGGATGACAAAGCGGTTAAGCGGATAGGTCCAGATCGTGGGGATCAGGGCCACGATGGGCTTGGTGACCACTTCGCCGAGCGTCTTCATGCCGTTCTCAATAAACAGCGTGGTGATCCACGGGCCAAGGACGGTTGTCACGCAGATGGTAAAGACCACCATGATCACGTACAGCACCATGCTCAGAGCCGGATTGGCGTCCGCCTTAAAGGTAATCTTCCGGTTGAAGATGAAGGCAAGCAGATAGCCGATCGTGGTGGAGATCAGGTAGGACCACATGTAACCGATCCCCTCAAAGTTAAAGATCCAGAAGTGGACGGGCGTTGTGTTGAGCGACTCAAAGACCACATTCTGAAGAATATAGAAAACGATCAGCTCAATGACCGTGGAGCTGCCGCTCGCAAAGGCGAATTTAATGAACTTCCAGAGCTCACCGTGCTTCTGAGTAAAGCTCTGCTTTGCGGGCTGCTCCGGCGCAGCGTTTTTTGAATCAGCCATAATATCCTCCGCTCGTTGTTTTATTGCATAAAGTATTGAATCAGCAGGACGATCGCCGCAATGGCAACTCCGGCGCCCAGCAGGGTCAGCACGGCGTTGCGTGCCCAGAAGAGGGCGGTGGGGATGTTCGTCGGCGCGTGGCAGTACAGGAAGTTGAGCAGTGGTTTTTGCAGCTTGGTGCCGCACAGCTCCCTAAATGTATCCACATGGGTCTTGTACGCGCGGGGGTCCTGCTCATTGAATTCCAGCACACGGATGCCGCGGTTGAGCCCCGGACCGTACACATTAAAACCGCAGCCGGGCGTATAGCCAAAGTCGATGCCCTTATAGCTGCGGACAAAGCAGTTGTTGTGATCGTGCCCGACATACACGGCAAACACATCGCCCTTCTCGCGGATGGCGTCAAACTGGCCGGACTGCTCGTACGGGGAGGCCGGGACCTCGCCCATGAACTCCACGTCGGAATTGCGCAGTTTTTCATCCAGCCCGAAGAAGGAACCCTTGTGCTCGCGAAACGCGCGGATAAAGCCCTTTTCCTTCTTTGTTTTGCGCACCAGTACATTGTAGTATTCCTTGAGCGGGATGTGCTGGAAGAGGATGGAGGGCAGCACTTTGCCGCCGTTCTCTTTTTCCAGCTCGTCGCGCTTCCGGCGGTACCAGTCAATCTCGTCCTGTGCCACGGGGGCGTAACCGTCGCCCTGATTGCCCTGGGAGTCGATCAGATAAATGCCGAAGACGGGCTTGTCCTCCTTGCTGGCATACACGGGCAGAAAGTCCGTTCCGCCGCCCGTCAGGCCGGGCACTGTATCGGAGACACACATCGGGGACTGCTTGTAAATATCCAGCTGCTCCAGATTGTTCAGTCCGCACTGGTCGTCGTGGTTGCCGAATGTAACGGCAAAGGGGATTTTCCGCTCCTCCATCGGCCGGATCAGCTGGGCGATGCAGGACTTTACCCGTTCGGGCTTTCCGCGGAAGTAGGTGGAGTAGCCCTTTATCTGGTCGCCTGTGAAGACGACCAGGTCCGGCTTTTCTCGGTCGAGCACGGCCTCAATCAGCCTGATAGTATCGGGGGAGACGTTTGGGATCTCCTGCGTGTCGGCGATCTGAACGATTTTAAACCGTCCGTCCGGATTAAATCGGAGTTTTTCATTTTCTCTCATGATTTCACCTCTCCTAACATGATAATGGAAATGGAAATGTTCGACAAGTGTTTCCTTGTTAAAATTGTGTTAGCTTCCCCTTAAGATCTGGTTGGAAACGAAAAGACAGAAGCCCCCGGGCCGTGTATACACAGCCGGGGGCAAAGCCTATTCTTCAGCGTCGGTGGAGGGCACCTCCGGATCTGTCCCGTAAATGAAAGCCCTCAGGATAGAGCGGTTTTCATCCAGATCGGGAACCAGGACGGCGTTTCCGCGGATGGTCTCATTTGTGAACGTGTCCTCCGCGGGGATCTGCTGCTGGAGCACGGATTTGTCAAAGCAGCCGAGGGATTTCAGACCAAAGCGGAGAATCTGCCCCTCGGTCATGTTGGTCTCCACCTCCGGCAGAACTTCTTTGACGAGGTTGACCATCTCCATTGGGCTGAGATCCTTAATCTTGCCAATAATGGCGGAGACCACCTTGCGCTGGCGCTCCGTGCGCATGTAGTCGCTGTCCAGATAGCGAATGCGGGAGTACCACAGCGCCGTGTTGCCGTCCATGTGGACCATGCCGGCGTCCATCTCGATCGGCGGATTGGGCGCATGCGTGTTGCCGCTGCCCATATATTCGGCCTCCCGCTCGGTGACCTCCACATCCACGCCGCCGATCTGGTCCACAACCGTCTGGAAGACCTCAAAGTCTACCATCACATAGTAGTCGCAGCGGATGTGATAGGTGTACTCGATCATATCGATCGTATACTGCGGCCCCTGCTCAAAGGAGGCGCCGTTGAGCCTGCCGTCCGTGCCGTCGGGGTAGTCCACCCACGTATCGCGCAGGAAGGAGGTCAGCTTGATGCGCTTGTTGTGCTTGTCGATGGAGACCATCATCATCGTGTCGGAGCGCGATTTGGTCTCCTCCCCACGGGCGTCCACGCCGATGAGCAGGATATTTGTCACATCGCTGCTGTCTGCAAGCGTGGATTCGTCGATATACTGGTTCTCTACGGCTCCGTCTGCATTGAAGTCAATGTTGCCAAGCAGATTGTAAACATACACACCCGCCGCTCCCAGCGCGATCACAATCACGAGGAACAGGGCGAGCAGCGCCATGGCGAGCTTAAAGCAGCAGCTCTTTTTCTTTTTACGGGGCGGCCTCCCGCCCGCGGACTGAGGCGGCTTTTTGTTTTTATTGGAATAGATGTCCTCGGCCTTGCCGTCTGCGTACCGGGTCATAGCGGCCGGGCGCTTTTGGACGGAGGAGGGCACTGAATTACCTGCGCGCACCGCATGAGAGCGGGGAGCGCTCGGGCGCACGGCGTTGGAGCCGCGCTTTTCAAGCTCGGGCGGCGGCGCGGTAAAGTCGTCGTATGGATAGTAGTTCTCATCCTCCGGCGTGTAGGTGTCAATGGGCTCAAAGTCGTCGTGGCGGCCGGAGTAAATGTCCCTGCCGCTGTCCTCCGGTGCCGGTTTTTCCCCCTGCCTCCGGGGCCGCTTTGGGCCATTGCTGGAGGAGTAAATATCTTCCACTGTTTTTCACATCCCTGTTTTCGATTTCAAAGCATTGCATACCTCTTTATCATAGCCTATTTTTTGTCGAAAAACAAGACGGAAATATCCAGAAAAAAACGCGCCGGGTCCATACGCCGGCGCGAAGGTGCTTTCGGCACGCATCACTTTAACTTTTCAATCTTTACCCCAGTGTAGTAATGGGTGAGAATCTCCTCCCAGATGCTGCCCTGGCGCGCCATATAGTCGGCGCCGTACTGGCTCATCCCGACACCGTGCCCATACCCGCACACCTCAAAGGTAAAGGTGCCGTCCGCATACGTGAGTGTAAAGCAGGGGCTGCGCAGGCCGAAGGCGGCGCGGACCTGTTCGCCGGTGAAGTCCTTCCCGCCAATGGGGATTTTAGTAACGGTCCCGGACTCCGAGGTCTCGCTCTTCCCCACCCAGCTTCCGGTATCGCCGGACAGATTCGCCCCATCCAGCGCGCCGGTCTTTTCCCGGAACTGGTCCGCCGTGAGGACCAGGGTGGAGGAGTAGTCGGGGGAGAGCTTGTCGCCGGTGCTGACGACCGGCTGAAGATAGGGGAGATCCTTGCCCCAGATGACGGCGGCGCTCTCCGTACGGCCGGAGCAGATCGCGTGAAAGGCGGCGGTGATGGGTGCGCCCTCATACGTGATAACATGCCCGATTACATCGTCCACTGCCTGGGTCACGGGCTCAATGTACCGGTCGTAATTCTCCCCGAACTTCTCCCGCAGCTCTGCCTCCGTCAGATATCCCTGATGGGAGTCGGCGCTGTCGGTGAAATCTGCGCCCTTCAGGTCCGGGTCGGGGTCGGCGCGCTGTGCGCTGCGCGCGCGCCAGGCATTGGTATAGATCGCCACCGCCTGTGCCCGCAGCGCCTGTGCATGATAGAGCGGCGGCATCTCGGCGCACACGGCTCCGATCAGGTAATCCCGCTCACTCAGAGTGATCACCTCGCCTGTACCGGAGAGCAGCACGCGGAAAGTGCCGTCGTCCTCCACGGCGGCGGAGGGATCCTCCGGTGCTTCGGCGCGTGGGGGTGCTGTATCCGGGATCAGGGAGATCGCCGGTGCGGCCAGCATGACCGCGGTCAGGACGAGCGCCAGCGCAAGGATTTGCCGCATACGGGAGCCTCCTTTCAAGGTTTGTCCGCCGTCTTGACTTTTGAGGGCGGAATGGGATAAAATAATAAAATAGACGCGGCTTCACAGGATGTCCGCTTCGATAGAGTATATGATGTTAAGACAGAAAAATGACATCATTTTTGGATGGGACTGATCATTTTGGGAAATAAATTCAAGGGCAGTGTGGCGCGGCTGACGCCCGTATGGCCCTTTGCCGTCTTTGCGGCGGCGGTCTTGGCCTGTGTTCCCCTGCGGCTCTACCAGACGATCCGCCTGATTGAGCCGGAGACGGGATTTTTTACACTCGGGAACCATGTGACTGTCACGATAATGTATGTGGTGGCGGCAGTCGCGGCGGTGCTGATTCTTGTCCTGTCCTACCTTGGGATCGGGGCCAAAACGCCGATGCCGGGGGAGGGCCGCAGCGGGGCGCTGTGCGCAATTGCAGCCGTCATGGCGGTCGCTTTTCTGGCTGACGGCGTCGGGACGGTCTATTCACTGGTCCGCTCCGCTGTGGAGTACAGCAGCACGCTGGGGGCCTCCGGAACTGCCCGGTATACGGTGATGCAGCTTGTCACGGAGGGGGCGCAGATCCTCTTTGCGGTGCTCTCATGCACGTATTTTGCCTGCCTCTCCTTCTCCTGGAACGGGCGCAGTTCGGCCTCGCTCTATGCGGCGCTCGCGGTGGCGCCGGTGTTCTGGGCAATCGCCCGGGCGGTGAACCGCTTTATCCGGATGATCAACTTCAAAAATGTTTCCGATCTGCTGCTGGAGTTGTTCATGCTGGCGTTTATGATGATCTTTTTCCTGGCCTTTGCGCGGGTGAACTCCAAGGTGGAGCGCACGGGCGTACAGTGGCAGGTATACGGCTGTGGCCTGGTGGCCTCTCTCCTGGCGGCGATCGTCAGCATTCCGCGCCTGGTGATGCTTATATGCGGGCTGGGGGACCGCATCGCCCAGGGGTATCCGCTCAATCTGTGCGATCTGTTCCTGCCGTTTTTTATCGTGTTTTACCTCCTTGTCGCCTCCTCCCGGAAAGCGGAGGAGGGGCCGGCAGCGCTCAAAGCCGGTCCGGCTGACTGAGACTGAAGGGCAGGGGGAAAGCCGTTGTTCATTGAAAACATGCTCACAGCCGCACAGCAGGTCGCCATTCTGGCCATTCTTGTTGTGGCCGGCCTGCTCTGCGATAAGGCGGGGATTTACACGGAAAAAGCATCCCGCCTGACGAACAATCTGCTTTTTTATATCGTGACTCCCGCCGTGATCGTGGAGTCTTTTTTGCGTGTGGAGATGACGCCGGACAGCCTGAACGGGCTGCTGATGTCCGCTCTGTGTGGCGTGATCATCCATGTGGCGGCCATCGTCCTCACGCTGCCGCTTTTCCGGCGCGGGGACCGGGATGAAAACTGCGTGTTCAAGTACGCGAGTATCTATGGGAATACCGGGTATATGGCGCTCCCGCTCGCGAGCGCGGTCCTCGGTGAGGAGGGCGTGTTTTACTGCTCGGCGGGCATCGTCGTATTCAACGTGTTCTGCTTTACACACGGCGTATGGCTGATGCGCAAGGAGGGTGATGCCTTCCGGTTCAAAAAGCTGCTCGTCAATCCGGGTACGATCTCCCTGCTGATTGGGCTGCCGCTCTTTTTGGCAAATGTGTCCCTGCCGCAGGTTCTGGCCGAGCCGGTGGGCCTGCTGGCCGATCTGAACACCCCGCTGGCGATGATCCTGTTTGGGACGTATCTGGCGCACACCCGCTTCCGCACGCTCTTCTCCCGGCCGCGCGCGTATGCGGTCGCTTTCTTTAAGCTCATTGTGCTCCCGCTGCTGATGATCGGCTGCTTTTATCTGATGGGCCTGCAGGGGACGCTGATGACGGCCTGTGTTATTACGGCGGCGGTCCCCAGCGCCAACAACACCATTATGTTTGCCGCCAAGTATGATAAGGATACCGGGCTCGCGTCGCAGACAGTCTCCCTCGTGAGCATCCTGTCCATCGTCACGATGCCCGTGATGATTGCGCTCGCGGGCGCCATATAGGGGGGATTTGCCATGTCCGCACCGATTTATGAGAGCCTGAAAAGCCACCGGAAGAAAGGACGGATCCCGTTTCACATGCCCGGCCACCGGGGGAGGCTGCCCGGCACAGAGCTGGAGCGGGCGGCTTTTCTGGATGTGACGGAGCTGCCCGATACGGGCAGTCTCTTTGACGATCTGGGCCCGACGCGTGAGGCGGAGGAGCTGGCCACCCAATACTTTGGTACGGCGCGCACGCTCTTTTCCGCGGGAGGGTCCACCCTGTGCATCCAGGCAATGATGCGCCTTTGTGCGCCGCGGGGTGGTACGGTGATCTGCTCCCGAGTGATGCACCGCAGCGCAGTGAACGCCATGGCGCTTTTGGGGATTGATCCGGTCTATGTCTATCCGGATACGTCAGCCGGCCCATTCTTCGCGGGGCGGACGGAGCCGGCAGCGGTGGAAGAGGCGCTGCGCGCTCATCCGGATGCCCGCGCCGTGTACGTGACATCGCCGGACTACTATGGCGTGATGAGCGACATCCGCGGGATCTGTGCGCGCGCGGATCGGTTCGGGGTGCCGGTGATCGTGGATAACGCCCACGGTGCGCACCTCTACCCACTCGATCCGGCCCTGCATCCGGTACGGCAGGGGGCCGCGATGTCTGCCGACTCCGCGCACAAGACGCTCCCTGTGCTCACGGGTGGTGCGTTCCTGCAGATCGGGCGGCGGGAATATGTGCCGGACGCCAAGGCTGCCATGGCGCTGTTTGGGTCCACCAGCCCGTCTTATCTGATTCTCCAATCCCTCGACCGGTGCCGGGAGTGGCTGTGTGCCGGCGGGGAGGATGCGGTGCGTGCGGCGGCGGACCGCGGCCGCGCGCTGCGCCATGCTGTGGAAAGGCTCGGCTTCCTTCAGCCGGAGGGGCCGTGCGACCCATTCCACATCGCGCTCAGCGGTGCCAATTTGTCCTATGGCGGAGAGCGGAGCGGAGAACTGCTGCGCGCCCTGGACATTGAGCCGGAGTACGCCGCAGCGGATGGATTGATCCTTTTACTCTCTTCTGCTACGGAGGAGCAGGACTGTGAGCTGCTGCTGCGCGCGCTGGAGCAGCTGCCGGTCACGGCGCATAGCCGTGAGTCGGGCAGTGCCCTGCCGCGGCCGGTGAAGGCAATGCCCCTGCGCACCGCACTGCTCGCCCCGGGGGAGACCGTCCCGACGGAGCAGAGCGAGGGGCGGATCGCCGCTCAGGTCGAATGCCCGTGCCCCCCGGCGATCCCGGTCGTCATGCCCGGGGAGCGCATTGACAGGGAATGTGTGCATGCGCTGAAAAAATTTGGCGTGGCAAAGATTAAAGTTGTAAAATAGCTGCTTTTGCTTTATAATTGAGATATAGATACTCCGGCCCGTGGATGGGCCGGCAGAGGGGGTCTTTTCATGAAACTTGTATTTGCCATTGTGCACAGCGATGACAGCCGCGCCGTGATGTCGGAAATGACGCGGGAGGGCTTTTATTTCACCAAGCTCTCCACCTCCGGCGGACTGCTCAAGGCCGGCAACGTGACGCTGATGGCCGGCGTGGAGGACGAGAAGGTGGACAGCCTGCTCGACCTGCTCAAGCGGTTCAGCAGCCAGCGCAAGCAGATGATCCAGCCCTCCCCGATCTATGGGAATGAAATGTTTATGTCCGAGCCGGTGGAGATTACCGTCGGCGGCGCGACAGTCTTTGTGCTGGATATTGAGAAGTTTTTAAAGCTGTAATATGGCCGGGAAACGGAAAGGGACTGCTCCGGCACCGGAGCGGGAGAAACTGGAGTTCGGCTTTGACGGCGTTCTCGCCGGGCCGCGTGCTGAGATTGAAAAACGGCTCAGGGAGCAGAACTTCCCGCACGCAGTGCTGCTGGAGGCGGGGGACAGCGCGCTCTCCCGCCGCGCCGCCCTGACGGCAGCCGCCGGTCTGCTCTGCGGCGCACGGGGCGATCGCCCGTGCGGGCGGTGTGCGGCCTGTGCCAAAGTGCGCGCCGGCAGCCATCCGGATTTGACCATCCTGCAGGGGAGCGGCGGCCAGCGCTCACTCCATGTGGAGGATATCCGTGCGCTCCGCAGGGACAGCATCGTCCTCCCAAATGAGGCGGAGGTCAAGGTCTATGTCCTCCTCGGGGCACAGGAGATGTCTGAACAGGCGCAGAATGCGCTGCTCAAGGTGCTTGAGGAGCCGCCGGAGCGCGTGCGCTTTCTCCTCACCTGTGATGACCGCGCGCATCTGCTGAGCACGGTGCTCTCGCGCTGCACCTGTTATTCGCTCGACGGGGGGCGCCTTGTCGGGGCGGACGGCCGCGCCCGGGAGATTGTCGTAGCCATCGCTGCGGCAGTGACAGGGCCGGGCGAACTGGAGCTGATGCGGTGTACGGCCGCCTTTGAAAAGGACAGACAGCTAATGGCGGAGGTGCTCGCCCAGCTGACGCTCCTGTTCCGCCGGGCCATGATCTTTAAGACCGGCAGGGACATGCAGGAGAGCCCGGAGGCGGATGAAGCGGTACGGAAGCTGGCAGCCGGTTTTTCCATCGGCCGGCTGGCCGCATTGATTCAGGCAGTGCGCACTGTGGAGGATTGCATGGCGCGCAACGCCAATCAGAATTTGATGATTACACGCCTGAGCGCCCTGCTGCGCAGCGCGGCAGGCAGATAAGAGACGGAGGATTCACATCTATGGCTCAAGTAGTCGGGGTACGTTTTCGGGAGGTCGGCAAGGTCTATTACTTTGATCCGGACGGCGTCCCGTTTAAATCAGGGGACCGGGTAATCGTGGAAACTGCCCGCGGGATCGAGTGCGGGGAGATTGTCACGCCCAACCGCGAGGTGGACGATGAGAAGATCGTTAAGCCGCTCAAGGTGATCATCCGCGCCGCCACGCCGGAGGACCTGGAGGCGGTGCGCCTCAACCGTGAAAAGGAACAGCGCGCCATGGAGATCGGGAGGAAAAAGATCGCTGAGCGCAAGCTGGAAATGAAGCTGGTCAATGTGGAATACACCTTTGACAGCAGTAAGATCCTGTTCTATTTCACCGCGGATGGGCGCGTGGATTTCCGCGAGCTGGTCAAGGATCTGGCGGGAATCTTCCATACCCGCATCGAACTGCGGCAGATCGGCGTGCGCGATGAATCCCGCATGCTCGGCGGCATTGGGATCTGCGGGCGGCCGTTCTGCTGCTGCTCATTTCTCGGGGACTTCCATCCGGTCTCCATTAAAATGGCAAAGGAGCAGGGCCTCTCCCTGAATCCGGCGAAGATCAGCGGCGCGTGCGGCAGGCTGATGTGCTGCCTGAAATATGAGCAGAACGCCTATGATTACCTGCTTAAGATCACGCCCCGGGTCGGGACGCCCGTCAGTACGCCGGAGGGGAAGGGTGTCGTGACGGATGTATCCCTCATCAGCGGGATTGTGAAAGTTCGCCTGGATAAGAGCGAGGACGCGCCGCCACGCGTATTCCAGCGCAGCGAAGTCAAATCCCTCCGCAGGCCCGCACCGCCAAAGGGCGAGAAGGACAAGGCCCCTGCGGAGAAGCCGGGAAAGTAAAGAGCCGAATATTGATCGGAGCAGCGTGCCGGATCCGGCGCGCTGTTTTTGCATTTTTATCAGCGCGCCGCAGACAGGGGGAGTCCGTTCACGCCGGCGTGGTAGAAATTACCGCACCGTTTTTGTCCAAAAACCCTTGATGAAATAGAACAAATGTGCTATCATAAAATCAAACAAATGTTCTAATTCAAATCGAGGCGATCACAGTGGAACGGCTGATTCTCCATTCGGACCTGAATAATTTTTATGCGTCGGTCGCGTGCTTTTTACACCCGGAGCTGCGCGAGAAAGCGGTCATCGTGGGCGGGGATCCGGAGAGGCGCCACGGGATCGTCCTGGCGAAAAATATGCGGGCCAAAAACTGCGGCGTGCGCACGGCGGAGCCGCTCTGGCAGGCGCTTCAAAAATGCCCGGATGCGGTGGTCGTACCGCCGGAGTTTGAGCAGTACAGCGATTTTTCTGCCCGCGCGCGGCGGATTTATTACGACTACACGGATCAGGTGGAGAGCTTCGGCATCGACGAGTGCTGGCTGGATGTGACGGGGAGCCGTTCCCTGCGCGGCGGCGGGGAACAGATTGCCGATGAGATCAGGGCGCGCATCCGCCGGGAGCTGGGGGTGACAGTCTCCGTCGGTGTCTCGTTCAACAAGGTGTTCGCCAAGCTCGGCTCCGATCTGAAGAAGCCGGACGCCACCACGGTCATCTCACAGGAGAACTTCCGCCGGAAGATCTGGCATCTCCCAGCGGACGATCTGCTGTATGTGGGCGGCTCCACCGCACGGAAGTTACGGAAATATTCCATTCTCACCATCGGGGATCTGGCCCGCGCGGACCGTCATTTCCTCCGCACGATTCTGGGCGCCGCCGGAGAGAAGCTGTGGCTGTTTGCCAACGGACTCGATCGCTCCCCGGTGATGCGGATGGGGGCTCAGGAGGAGGTTAAGAGCATCGGGAACAGTACGACTGCTCCGCGGGATCTGGTCAGCGACAGGGATTTTAAGATCACGCTGTACGCGCTGAGCGAATGTGTGGCGCGCCGGCTGCGCTCCCATGGGCTGGTATGCAATACCGTCAGGGTGCAGGTTCGGGATACGTCGCTCATCACCCGCGAGCGTCAGGGAAAGACCGCAGTGCCGACTTGCTCCTCGGAGGCGATCTTCCACCGGGCGTACGAGCTGTTCCGGGAGAGCCATCCCCCGGAGCGGGTGCGCGCCATGGGGATTACGGCGTGTGCGTTGGAACCCGCCCGTGCTGTTCAGCTCTCTTTCCTCCCGGAGATCGCTGCCGCACAGCGCAGGGAAGGGCTGGAATATGTGCTGGACGATCTGCGCACAAAATACGGTGGGGATATCATTCGCCGCGGGGTCATGCTGATGGATCCCGATCTGGGCGGTGTACAGCTCCACGGAGACCATACCATCAATGTGCGGGTTCAGCGCATCTGATGTTTATGTTTTATACAGGGACCCGAATTGGCTTTGTATTCTCGGAATGCAATACGCCAGTGCCCCTGTGTCAGGAACCAAAAGGGTATAGGAAGAATCCAATCATCTGAATGGAGGAAAACAGGAGATGAACGACTTAATTAAAAATATTGACAGGCTTCATACAACGGAAATGGGCATAGAGCGCATAAAAAGAAATCTTTCCATTGAAACGGATGACGTTGTGCAGTGGTGCAGAGCAAAAATTTTAAATGAGGGCGCAATCATGAAAAGAAGGGGCAAAAACTGGTATATACGTATGGACGATTGCGAATTGACGGTCCATGCTTGCAGCTATACAGTGATTACGGCGCACAGAAGGGCCAATCCCCCTCGGAGACGGAAGGCGGAATAAACTCCACCGGATAAGGATGGGGCTTGTTTCATTCCTCCTGACGGGTCAATCCATATCAAAGGTATTATGCGCGGGGAGATATAGAAGGGGATTGCGTGCACAAAAAACGGCCCCTCTACATGGAAAGGAGCCCGTGCTTTCATTCAATTTCATTTTCACTGTCGATCCATTCCCGCGCCCGCTGTGCGAGCACCTTTTCTGCCACCGAACAGGCAGCGTATTTGCGGTCCATAAATTCATAAAGTCCAAGTGCTTTACATATGTATCCGATTCGTTTTTCCAGCACAATGCTGCTGGAGGGGAACCGGCGGCTGAAGTAGGTCAGGTTTTGCCGGACGGTCAGTTCTTTTTCCGGCAGTTCGATCAGGCCGGACTCGGCAGGCATTTTTTTGTGGATGAGGGAGAGTGGGCTTTCTGTAGTGATATGCTGGGAAAGTGCTGTGTTGTCCATGAATACCGTCCTTACTTTCTTGAAATTTTGCATGATTATTATATGACGGCGGCATCGGGATATATGACGGATTTTATCGGGTCAAATAATCTTTTTATTTTTTAGCAGAGGGGGCGTTGTGCTGCTGAAATAATATTAAAGCTTTAAAATATGATCCATCAAATTTCCATAACGGGATACTCAAAAATATGGAGATTGAACAAACCATATCATTGTGTTACAATGTTCCCGTAACAATGAAAGAGTAACGGAGGAAAGAAATTTGAAAAGGAGAATTGAACTGGACCGAGAGAAAAAGGTTTTCCCAATTATCATGCTCGTATTGGGCATCGCAATGTTTATCGCCCTATGGGCCGCACGTTTGAATCTGGTGGCGCTGATCTGCACCATCTATTGCTGCATTGCCTCTGTGGTGATTTTTCTGGGTCTGATCATCAAAAAGAGATTGTATTTATTCACTACAATCGGCTATGCAGTATCCTTTATCGGGATTATCTCCTATGCCGTTATCATGGGAGCGGACGCCGGGTTCGGTGCTTTCACATCCGGGCTGGCCGGCTTCTCCTCGGCGGAGCACCCTTGGCTGACCGGTGTAGGCAACTTTGGCACCAGACTGCTCGGGAATCTGCTGATTCTGCTTCCGTCGGCTCTTGCATTACTGGCCATTATCCTATGTATTCGTTTTTTAGCAAAAAAGATTACATTGCAGCGCGTACTGGCCTGCGTGTTCAGCGTGGTGCTGATGGGTACGACGGTATTCTTCGTCTTTACCATGAACCTGCGCACCAAGCCCAACACCGTGCGCCTGTGGGACGGGCAGAATGATTATCTGGACAACGTGGATGATAATAAAACTGACGCCAATGCACCGAACGTCCTTGTGGTGATGATGGATGACCTCGGCTATGGAGATATTTCAGCCAACGGTGCTATCTACGATACGCCCAACATCGACCGCCTTGTGGATGAGGGTGCGCAGTTTACCAACTTCTATTCCAGCTATTCCGTCTGTTCCCCGGCGCGTTTCGCCGCGCTGACGGGTCGTTATCCTTATCGCGGCTATGCGGACAACGTGATTTATCCCACAGTCAACACCTTTTCTCCATTTGCAGCTACACGGCAGTTTAACTCCGTGGAGATGGGCGCCAACGCGGACGGTATGCTCGGGGATGAGATCACCATTGCCGAGGCCCTGCACAGTGCGGGATATGCCACAGGGTGCTTCGGTAAGTGGCATCTGGGCGATTACGGCGAGTACCTGCCGACCAATCAGGGATTTGATTACTTCTATGGCAGTCATCATGTCAACGATATGGTGCCGTTCTACCACGTGCAGGAGGAAAACGGCGAATATGAGATTGTCCACGGCACGGATGAACTCAAAGACCAGAAAAACGCCAGTAGGTGGATTCATGAGGAGATTAATGCCTGGATCACCGATACGGTCGAGAATTCCGATCAGCCGTTCTTTGCCTATTATACGACGCCGTGGCCGCACGCCCCAGTATATGTGGGCGATGAATTCAAGGGCGCGACCGGTATGGGTGACTACGCGGACTGCGTGACGGAGTTTGATTATTATCTGGGCCAGTTGTTTAACACACTCGAGCGGCTCGGTGAGATGGATGACACGATTATCGTCTTCACCAGCGACAACGGCCCCGCGCTCCAGGGTTCCACCAATGAGCTGCGTGGCGGCAAATATACGGCATATGAGGGCGGACAAAAGGTCCCATTTATGATCCGCTGGGGCAATAACGGCGGCCTGTTTGATGCGGGTTCCACTTACGACGAGCCCGCCACACTGGTAGATCTGTTCCCGACCATCATTGATCTGTGTGGGATTACCGGAAACGGCGGTCGGGAGCACTACCTCCCGCAGGATCGCCAGATTGACGGTGTATCCATGCTTCCGATTTTTGAGATGGGCGAGCCGATCCACACAATCGACCACCCCATCCTGCATATGAAACGCGAGAAGATTAAGGCGATCCAGTACTCTGTTCCCACCGCCGAGCTGCTGTCCAGCGAGGAGTATGCGGATTATGATTATGAGATCTTGAAAAATAACGACTATGTCACCTTTAAGTATTTCAGGAATATGCAGAACGACAACCCGGCATTCTTTGACAAGAAGCGGAAAAACTGGCTGCACATTCTTACAGACGATACGAGTGAGAGCTACAACAGGACCAACGTCTATCCGACTGTTGCGGAGCAGATGAACAACCGCATAGACGAGGTCATGCAGGAATTTAAGGCCAATCGACGCGGGATTGTCGAGTAATGTTGAAGAGGTGATCAGGTGCCCCCACTGTCTATGATGATTAAGCCGGCCTCCGGTATGTGCAACCTGAGGTGCAAATACTGCTTTTATCACGATGTCGCCGAGCACCGCAGTGTGCCCAACACCGGATGTATGGCGCAGCAGACGGCACACCGCCTGATTGATCAGGCACTGGCGTTCGCGGGAGGGGAACAGATCGCATTTGCCTTCCAGGGTGGCGAGCCCCTGCTCGCGGGGAGAGAATACTTCCGCGATTTTGTCGGATATGTCCGCCGGCAGAACAAGAAAAAAAGTCCTGTGTTTTTCAGCCTGCAAACCAATGGAATACTGGTGGATGACGAGTGGGCGGATTTTTTCCATCAGAATCATTTTTTGATTGGCCTGAGTCTGGATGGCGACCGCGCGGGCAACAAGTTTCGTGTAGGGCCGGACGGCGGGAACAGCTTTGATTCCATCCTTACGGCGGCTCACATGCTGGAAAAGCATCAGGTGGATTTTAATATTCTCACCGTGGTCACCGGCTATACGGCGCGCAACATCAACCGGATCTATGACTTCTTTAAAAAGCAGGGCTTCCGGTATCTTCAGTTTATCCCATGTCTGCGCCCGTTCGGCGATGATTCCGTGAGCAATCTTTATATGACGGACAGTGAATATGAGTTTTTTCTTGTCAATCTTTTCAATGCCTATGTCAAGGACTACGTGCGCGGTAATTATGTAAGCATCCGCCAGTTTGATAACTGGGTGCACCTCTACCTGGGCGATCCGGCGGAGCAGTGCGGCGTGTGCGGACATTGCTCCCACCAGTTTGTCGCGGAGGGCGACGGCACGATTTATCCGTGCGATTTTTACTGTCTGGATGAGTGGCGGCTCGGCAATATCAATACAGACAGTCTGGAAGATATGGCGAATTCCGACAGGGCCGCTGCGTTCATCCGGGAGAGTTTTGCCGTCCCGGAAAAATGCCGTAGCTGCAAGTTTTCCGGGATATGCCGCGCGCAGGGCTGTAAGAGAAACCGAGAGGACAGCGACCATTGTAAGGCGTACATGGGCTTTTTCTCCAAGTGCATGCCGTTGTTCCGGGTATTTATGAACGAAAAGCGGCGGTAAAGTGACCGATGGAGAAAATTAAATCAAACAAAAGGGGCCGATGCAATTCGGTCCCTTTTGATATTGAAGCGGAAATTTTGAAATTTGGGTGAGAGATTTGCGCTACGGGATCGTCTAACAGATAGAACCGGTTCAGCAGAGGGGGCGGACATATGGATACAGGGAGCGAGAGCTACCGTCGCTATCTGGCGGGGGATGACGAAGGATTGGCTGAAATCGTCCGGCTGTATAAGGACCGGCTGATCCTCTTTATCAACACATATGTACATGATTTTTCGGCGGCGGAGGATCTGTGTGAGGATGTCTTTTTCACCCTCATTGTCAAACGGCCGCACTACCGGGGGAAGAGCGCCTTCCAGACGTGGCTGTTTGCCATCGCTCGAAATAAGGCACTCGACCATTTGAAAAAGCAGTCCCGCCATCCGACGGCAGAGGTGAAAGCATCCGCTGCCGCAACGGCAGAGTCCCCGGAGGAGCTTCTGCTCAGCCGGGAACGGGAGCGGGAGGTATACAGCGCCCTGCAAGCACTGGCCCCGCAGTATCGGGATGTGATCTACCTGCTCTATATCGAGGGATTCGATCGGGAGGAGACCGGGAGAATCCTGCACAAAAACCGGCGCCAGATGCAGAACCTGTGCCATCGGGCGCGGCAAGCCCTGCGTGCGGCGCTGCCGGAAGAACTGGCCCCGCCCCGCAGGGAGGGCGCCGGATCAAAAGGAGGCATGACAGATGAAGACATGTGAAGAGATGACCGCGTCCCTCCTGCACAGGCGGGACTCCTATTACCGCGAGCGGCGGAAAAAAGCACGGATCATCGGCGCCTCAGCGGCCGGGTGCCTGATCGTGGGAGTCGGCGTGCTCTCACTGGCGCGGGGGATCGAACCACCTGCCGCAGTGAACGGAACATCGCCCGGGAGTAACCCGGCAGTCATACAGACGCAGCCGGCCGGGAACGGCGACCCGGGTTCGGTGCACGCCGGAGACGGGCAGTCCGGTTCTCCTGTGGTGCAGAGTGATATCTGTCACCACATTATTACGGAAAAGGAGTATGCTAGCGTCACGGAGGCCGGCTGCTATGTATTGCCACAGGTAGGGGAAACCGTGTGTACGATCGGCCTGCGCGAGGCGATGAAAGACTATGAATATGACCCGAAGACGATCTTCGTGGTTCAGATTACGCTGTTTGGCAGCGATGGGTCGCTCTCCTCTGCGGACGATCTGGAGTTGTACCGCGCGGAGGCCAATCGGATCAACCAAAGCTATTATCCGCAGGACACTTGGCTTGAAGCAGTACTGTGCGCTGTCTCTACCTCTCATTTGGGGGGTGTTGATTCAGATGCGGATATGACGGAAGTTCCCGTTCTGTCCGGCGCGATGACTGCGGATCAGATCCATGCGCTGGCCGGGGGCACATACGGGTATTTTGTGGAATTGGGAGACTTTGCACCGGAAACGGCAACAGCCGAATAATCAAGAAACTGGCCCGGACGCGTCCATCACGGATGCGGCCGGGCCAGTTTTGATCGGTAATGAAAATAAAAACGAATTACCCGCGCAGGGTGAGGCTGTAAATCTCCGCGTTCACGGCATTCCCGGCGGAACCAATACGCGCGCACGGGATGGAGAGCGTGGCGTTTTTAATCCCGGAGCGGCGGACAGTACCGTCATGGATGAACTTGCCCACCGCCTTTTTCCGTGTAAAGGTGCCAACCTGCAGTACCGTCTCCAATGCACGGGTGCGGATGCGCAGGTGCAGCCGCTTCCCCACGGGCGGTGTGTAGTCGAACTCATATGTATATCCCTCACGGGTGAAGCCGAGCTTCCCGCTCTCCGTGAGCCGAATATCGTAGGAGCCGTACGGGGCATCGGATTCCAGAATGATCTGGTCCTTTCCGGCTTCGCGGAACAGAATGTCCAGTTCCAGCTCCGCGCCTACGGGTGCACAGGTCAGGCCGGTTGGTACAAATGACTCCCCGCCATTGAGCACGAGCGGCTGCCCGGACTGTGCGCCGCCACAGCATTCACACTGCACCGGATCCAGGGTGAAAGAAACGCTCTGATCCCCGGCCAGCGGTGCGGCTGCGGCATGTGCCGCGCGGTCCACGGCACGGCTGTCCCGCTTCCCGGTACAGCTTCCCCATGCCTTTTCCGCCAGCAGTGGGGCACCGTCCGCAAAGCGGTCAAACAGATCCCCCTCCGTGAGGCCGGAGGCGCGCTTGTCGATGTTGTCATTCCACAGAGCAAACACCGCACCCAGCACCCGCTTTTCTCCCGCGGGCAGATCGATGTATTTGCCGCCCTCTTTCAGCCGTACACGGCTGGGTTCAAATTCCCTGAAAATACGCTTTTTGTTCAGATAGTCCATGTAGCTGCCGCGCCTGCCGCTCCCGTTCGGGACCATATAAAGGTGGTGGTCGATCGTGTTAATCAGGTCGTACCCCATCTCATACATTTCACGCCCGTCCGCCCAGGTATTGGACCACAGGTTTATCTGGACATGCTCAATCGCCTCAGGGACGATCGGCGTGGCCGGCTCGTCGCGGATCCAGGTCAGGCTGCCCCAAAGCCGGACCGGGTTGGTCCGCCGGATGTAGGGGATGATCTCATTGATAAACCGGCGGTAAGCCCCGTAATCACTGAGGAATTCATCCGCGCCGATATGGACCGTGACCTCCGGCGGGAATACGGGATTGTCGCCGCCCGTGTAGTCGTCAAAAATACGCTTGATAAATTCCACCGTCTCCGGCCGGCTGATGTCCAGATGGTCGGTGAGCGGGCGCTTTTTCATCAGCGGGGAGGTGCGCTCCCGCACCATATACTCCGGGAATACCTTGGCAAAGGACAGCGCATGTGCGGGCACATCGATCTCCGGCACGATCCGCACGCCGCGCGCCTTCGCCCAGGCGATAAAGGAACGGAATTCCGCCTTGGAGTACGCATAGTCTTTGGCCGTGGGGGTCTCACCGTTTTCATTGGCGAGGGAGGACTCCAGCCGGAAGGCCTCATATGCCTCCATAGTGGAAGCGTCCCCGTTCTGTGCGTAATCCTCCAGCCAGATATAGTTATCGCTCAGGTGGATCTGGAAGTCGTTCATCTTGAACCACGCCATAAACTCCACAATCCGCCGCAGCGTCCCCAGTGAGCAGGGCCGCCGGCCGGCATCGAGCATATAGCCGCGCACGGGATAGCGTGGATAGTCGACCATTTCCCCGTTGGGGAATCCGCCCTGGGCCAACAGCTGGAGGACGGTCTTCCCCGCCCAGATCAGGCCCTGTGAGCCGGCAGACCGGATGCAGATTCCATTCCCGTCCGCAGCGGCGGTATATCCCTCGTCCCCCAAATGGGCAAGCTCTCCGGAAACGGCAAAATACACCGCGGCCGCCGGGCGCTCCGCGCATACTGTCACAGGCAGCTCCCTGCCCAAATAACGCGCCAGATCCTGCGCGAAAAGCTCTGCGGCCTCCCGGGCCTCCGGTGTGCAGGCGACGGATCTGAGTTCTGTCAGACGGATGGTCTCTCCCGCGCCGGCGTGCCACTGTGCAACCTCCGGGACAACGGGCGGCTTGGCACCCTGCGGGGCACCGAACCGTCCGGGCACGGTCAGCGGGATATCGGTTTCAAACTTTTCGCCGGTCTTTTTGTGCGCGCCGTTAAAGGAGAGGCGCACGGTCAAATCGGTGAGCGGCTGGTGGATAGTAAGATTGTCCCCGACAACCTGTGGGAAATTGGCCCCTAAAAAGTGGACCTCGTACTCGGCCGCGGAGAGGACCCGCACCTGACCGTCCGTGACAGTCAGGCGAATCCCCGCGGGGTTCTGCGATTGCCTTTTACCCATAATGGACTCCTCCCAAAGCATTCGGAATCAATTGAAAAAACCGGAGCAGGCCCATCAGGGCCTGCTCCGAGGTGGCGGAGAGTCAGGGATTCGAACCCTGGAGACCTTTCGGTCTACAGCATTTCGAGTGCTGCACCTTCGACCACTCGGACAACTCTCCATTGGAAATATATCTGCTGACTCAGCAGCATTTCATATTTTAACAAAGCAAAAGGAAAAAGTCAATTCCCTGTGATATTTTATTAGCAGCAAAAAGCATAGCAAAGGATTATTGAGAATGCATCTCGCACCTCTGTGGCAAAAAAGGTGATTGTTCTCTAAAAAGTAGAGAAAGCCGCCTTCATTGTTTTTGTATCTTCTCCTTTTCCCAAAGAAAAGACCCGATATTGTATTTTGCACACGATTGCGATATAATGTTATACAAGGAGATGATATTATGCAGAAACTGACAGGCAGGGAGACAAAATGGTTACGCGAAGTGATTGAAGATACGGAGCAAATAATGTCTCCCTTTGCCTGCAGAAACAAGGATGCCGTTCGGGAACATCCCAGCACAAAATACGCGAACGATGTGCTTCGAACTCAGTTTTCAATTGATATCGATAAAATTTTACATAGCGCTCTGTACAACCGCGGGAATGATAAAACACAGGTGTTTTCCTTTTATCACAATGACGATATCACCAGGCGTTCCACACATGTACAGCTGGTCTCCCGTATTGCGCGGATTATCGGGCGGGCACTTCGGTTAAACTTAGACCTCATTGAGGGCATTGCGATCGGGCACGATGTCGGCCATACGCCCTTTGGCCACAAGGGAGAGGAATTTTTAAATGAGCTTTACTATGAACATACAGGCCGGTTTTTTAATCACAATGTCCACAGCGTCAGGGTTCTGCAAAAAATTACCAACTGTAATTTGACCCTGCAAACGTTGGATGGGATTTTATGCCACTGCGGAGAAAAGGCCTTTGCAAAATACGAGCCCGCGTCCGTGCACTCCTTTGACGAGTATAATGAAATTGTTGAAAAGTGTTATACCCAGAAGGGTTATGTCAAAACCCTGCGCCCGAGTACTTTGGAGGGGTGTGTGGTCCGGATCAGCGATATGATCGCCTACCTCGGTAAAGATCGTCAGGATGCTTCCAAGGTCAAGTTGGGCGTCCATTACGAGAGCAATCCATTTGGAGACAAAAATACAGACATCATCACCGCCATTGTAACCGATCTGGTGGCAAACAGCATCGGGCAGCCATATCTCTCTATGAGTGATGATGTTTTCCAGGGCATCACCGAGATCCTCCGGGAAAACGGTGAAAAAATCTATCAATGTCCGGCTGTAATCAAACCGTATTACGAGATCATTCGGCCCATGATGGAAATGATGTATAAACGTTTCTTGAGCGAATTACAATCTAATTGCTACGATTCGCTGATCTATCAGCACTATTTGAACGGTTCAGTGGTGGGCAATTTTTATCGTGAGCACAATGCAAAAAGGCGAATTGTCCGGCTGGATATCCATGATCCAAATGACATCGTGGTTGACTTCATTGCAAGCATGACAGACGATTATTTCATTGACGCATTTTTGCATCTCTTCCCTGATCATCCATTGTCCGAAAAGGTAGAATATGTCGGATATTTTGACAAAAAATATACAAAATAACTGCCAAATCAAAGGCGGCCGCTCGTTGGAGAGCGGCCGCCCGTTCCTTTATTCTGCGGATCGCCGAAAATCGCCGGCGCTCTGCAAAATCTCCTCGCGGCGTTTTTTGGGCAGCTTTTCAAATACCAGGTGATAGGACTGAGTGCACATCTGCCGGATCAGCGCCTCCGGCAGTTCCCCGCTCAGATCGACGGAATTCCAGCAGCGCTTGTCGGTATAAAAGCCGGGGAGGATCTCCGGGTACTGCTCCCGCAGAAATTCCGCCTCCATGGGGTCGCACTTGAGGGTGAGCAGATCCCTGCCTGCGTACATGGCATCATACTGTTGGCCCGGATGCAGCAGGGCGGCAAACAGTCGCCCGCCCACCTGATAGCGCATCCACTGCCATTCCTCCTTATAGTCGCGCGTAGCCCCGGGCAGGGAGAGCAGATAGGCGTCCAGCCAGCCGAAGCGGTCCATGGATCAGGCCTCCCAGTCAATCTCGTCCGGGTGGTCCTCATGCGCCTGAACGATCATATCCACGCACCGACCGATCCCGAGTGCACTGCTGTTGAGGCACAGGTGATAGTTCTGGGATACCCCCCAATCCTGGCCTGTATAGCGTTTATAGTGGAGCTTGCGTTTTTTATCCTTCTCCTCCAGCCGCTTGCGCGGGCTGTCGGGGCGCTCACCGTATTTCTGGACGATGCGCTCCGCCCGGGCCTCCATATCCGCATGGACATAGACGTTCAGGCAGTTCTCATGGTCCCTGAGGATAAAGTCCGCACACCGGCCCACAATTACGCAGTTCCCCTTTTCGGCAATTTCCCGGATGACCTTATACTGGGTGGCCCACAGGTAGTCATCATTGGACAGGCCGCCCGTCATGGCATCCACGCCGCGCGCGGTGAAAGCATAGGCAAACCAGCTCTTCACCGGCGCATATTCCCCCTCCTGCTCGATGTATTTCTCATCAAATCCAGTCTCCTCTGCCACTTTTTTGACAAGCTCTCCGTCATAGAAGTCATACCCCAGTCTCTCTGCGACGAGCCGACCGATCGTCCTGCCGCCGCTGCCGAATTCACGGCTGATCGTGATGATGTTTTTCTCCATAATCGTTCGCCTCCTGAACAGTGGTTGGTCTCCGCCCCTATCATATCATAAATACATACAAAATGTAAGTGAAAATATGTAATTTAATTAGCAAAATTATGGATTTTTTGAAAAAGTTTTGTTCTTAAAACCTCATGGAACCACGTTCGGTCGCAAATTTGGGACGCCGTCGGGCGTGCTGCCCTTTGTCCGCCGGGGAGATTATCAATTTGGGACTGCACCATATGGCTAAATTGTGATATCATATCAGTACGACCATTGTTCAAATCGGAGAAGGAGGAGCAATCATGAAACAGAAGTGGCTTGATTCGGCCGTGTTTTACGAGGTGTATCCCACCAGTTTTTACGATTCCAACGGGGACGGTGTGGGGGATATTCCCGGTATTATAGAAAAGCTGGACTACATTGCGGAGCTGGGGTGCAACGCGATCTGGCTCAATCCGTGCTACTGCTCTCCGTTTCAGGACGGGGGATATGATGTTTCGGACTATTACCGGGTTGATCCTCGCTTTGGGACGAACGAGGATATCAAGCGGCTGTTTGACACCGCGCGCGGCAAGGGGATCCGCATCATGATGGACCTCGTCATGGGGCACACCTCCTACCTGCACCCGTGGTTTCAGCAATCCTGCAAAGAGGAGCGCAACGAATTTACGGACGCCTACATCTGGTCGGACAACATGGATGTGGAGCACTGCGAGGGGCGGTTTATGTGCGGCCTGTCCGAGCGCCCGCACATGTTCAAGGTCAACTATTACGCTACGCAGCCCGCCCTCAACTACGGCTACTACCGCCCGAATAAATCCTGGCAGATGGCAATGGATTCCCCGGCGGCTCTGGCGAGCCGGCAGCGCCTGATCGATGTGTGCGAGTTCTGGCTGAAGATGGGTGCGGTGGGTTTTCGGGTGGATATGGCGCACGCCATGGTCAAGAATGACCCGCATCACCGGGGAACCATCCGCTTCTGGCGGGAGGTATTCCAGGCAGTAAAAACGCATTACCCGGATTCCGTATTTCTCGCGGAGTGGAATAATCCGCGGCAGACCGTTGCACAGGCCGGGTTTGATCTGGACTTTTACGTCCCGTTCGGCCTCTTCAAAAAATGGGCGCAGGATCGCGATGATGAGCACATCTATGCGGACACTTATATCAGTGAGAAGAGCAGCCTGTTCCGGATTTTTTTAATCGCGTTTAAGCAGGCGGTCAGGTCGGTGAACCGCACGCAGGGGTATCAAATCCTTCAGCTGGACAATCACGACATCATCCGTCTTTCCCGCGGGCGCAGCGACGATATGATCCGTGTGCTGTGGGCGACGTATTTCACGCTCCCCGGCGTTCCGCTGATCTACTATGGCGATGAGATCGGCATGCGCTACCAGCCGCTCAAGGGTAAGGATGGCGGCTATCAGCGCACCGGCTCCCGCACGCCGATGCAGTGGGATAACACAAAGAACAACGGCTTCAGCACGACGGACGGGGAACTGTACCTCCCCGTGGAAGGGGTCGATTCTCCTTATACGGTGGCGGAACAGGCGGCGGATGAGCGCTCGATCTACCACACGGTCAAGAAATTGGTCCGCCTGAAGAGGACGCTTGGCTGCCTCCGGGCGACGGCGGATTTCAAGGTGCTGCACACGGGCAGGCATTGTGACGGCAATCCCTTTATCTACCGGCGGTCCTGCGGTACGGATGAGCTGATAGCCGTCATCCTGCCGCGCAAGCAGAAGATGCAGATTTCAATGAAAAAATATCTGAAAGGCGCGCAGTATGACTGCCTGCTGCAAAACGCGTCCTTTGACGGGCAGACGCTCAGATGCTCGGGGACGAGTTATGCCGTCTTCTGGCGGAATCAAACGGGGACGGACGCTGCTGCACGGGGCGATCAGTGAAAAGTCTGATTCCTTTACATATAAACGGGTTTGGAATTTGACAATACCTGCCAATGAAATAGCTGAAAAGTGATAGAAACGGAGATGCAGACAATGCTTTTGATTGAATATCCGCCGTGCTCCACCTGCCGCAGGGCCAAAAAGTGGCTGGATGAAAACGATATTGTGTACGAGACGCGCCACATCCGCGAGCAGCCGCCCACCGCCCAAGAACTGCGAGAGTGGCAGGCGAGGAGCGGCCTGCCGCTGAAACGCTTTTTTAACACGAGCGGGCAGCTGTATAAATCCATGCAGCTGAAAGACCGGCTGCCCCGGATGAACGAGGAGGAGCAGCTTGCCCTGCTGGCCTCCGACGGGATGCTGGTCCGCCGGCCGATTCTGGTGGATGGGGACCGCGTCCTCGTGGGGTTCCGTGAGGCGGAGTGGGGACCGCTCAAAAATGAACGGGGGAATGAAAAATGACCGAGGTGGTGGCGGCGCTGATCCGCGAGGGCGACCGTTTCCTGATCTGCCGGCGTCCGGAGCAGAAGTCCTGCGCCCTGCTGTGGGAATTCCCGGGCGGCAAGGTGGAGCCGGGCGAGACACCGGCGCAGGCATTGATCCGTGAGTGCCGGGAGGAACTCGGCATCACGGTGAGTGTGGGAGCCCCCTTTTTTCAGGTGACACACACATATCCCGATATTACCGTTCATCTTACGCTGTATCAGGCGGGCATTGCACAGGGAAAGCCCTGCCTGCTGGAGCACAGTGGTATGGTCTGGATCACGCCGGCGGAGATTGGGGAGTATACATTCTGCCCGGCGGATGCGCCGATCCTAGAGAAAATCTGCGCGGAATGGGAATCTACTGCATAAAGACGGCGGGAGCGCATGTCGAATACGCCCCCGCCGCTGGTTTTTTATTTATTCAGCCAGGTTAACCATTTTTAAAATATAATCTTCCACTTCCATAAGCGTATCTGCGCCGGCGATGGTCGGGAAGGCAGTGCGGTCAAAGAGCAGCCCATCTCCCGTCTCCAGAAAGGCCCAGCGCTCCCCGTCCGCCAGACCATAGGCGCACAGATCTTTTTCCCGCAGGCGGGCGCCATTCTGTTCCCAGTAGTCGTCCTCCCCGTACTGGATCGGCATAAAGATACCGGTCATACCCGGCCGGATTGCGGATGCGACCGCAGTATCCGTCACGGTTTCCCCGGTGCCGATCGTGCAGGGCAGCAGCACGCGGACATCCTCTCCCGCGCGGCAGTTCCCACGGTAGACCTCCTCCGTGTGGATGTGCGCGATTGCCCGGTAAACCGTCTCGCCCGCAAAGTCCAGGCGGATGTTTTCTACCTGTGTGACCGTTCCACGGAAGATGGCTGTATCAAACCGGGTGAACATTTCCGCCTCTGTGAGGAGGAGCAGATCACCAGTGGAGGACACTTCCGGGGCATTGCGGACGTACCGCGCGCGAACCCCTTCGGATTCCGGTGAGAGCTCAATGCTGTTCCGGGCATACAGCACAGACGATGTGCCAATTCCTATAGCCAATGCGAGGCAGGCCGCGATGGGCAGCGCGATCTGCCACCGCTTTTTTTGCTTGCGGGCGGGGGATGCCTCTGCCTCCCGGATCAGGTCCGCGTCCAGATTCCCCAGCCCGCGGAACAGTTCAAGTCTGTTCATAGTTGAAATCCCTCCTTTTGAAGATGGTGCCTGAGCTTGTTTCGGGTTCGGAACAGGCTGGATTTTACGCGGCCTTCTCCGGTGTTCATCTGTTTTGCAATTTCCGCAATGGTGTCCGCGTGCCAGTAGCGCCGCACAAAGATGATCCGGTCCTCCCGGCGGACAGTGCGCAGGAAGGCGCTGATGGTGCGTACCAGTTCCCCAGCCTCGCACGCTTCTTCCGCCGAGCCGGGGGCGGGGAGAAGTTCTTCCAGCTCGGACAGCACCGTGCAGAATGCGGGATTCCGCCTGCGGGCGGTGTTATAGTCGTGCCGGTCCAGGGCGATATTCCGGGCGATTCGGCCCAGGAAGAGCTTCAGGTCCGCCGGGCGTTCGGGTGGAATGGTATTCCACGCCGCTAGATACACCTCGTTTTCGCACTCCTCCGCGTCCTCATAGCTTCCGAGAATGTTGTGCGCAATTTTCCGCAGGTAGGGGCCGTATTTTTCTCCGGTAGCATCCAGGGCCGATTCCGAGCGCTGCCAATAGCGCTCCATAATTTCAGAATCCTCCATTTCACTGCTCCTTTCCCTTGGTGAAGGCCTTCATCTATATAGTAGGATTTCGATATCTATCCGTTGCAATATTCTATTTTTTTGTCGTAACCCGAGAGAAAATCTATATTTGGCGTCAGGGCAAAAAAAGTTGAAAAAAGTACTTGCATTTTATTTTTATCTGTGATAAAATACTCTCATTCACCGAAAACGCATTAAACGTTTTCACAGTCGGTGTTTATTACGATGAGGGTCCACCCGTTCCCATTCCGAACACGGTAGTTAAGCTCATTCGTGCCGAAGATACTCGGCGGGAAGCTGCCCGGGAAAATAGGTCGGCGCCGACACCTAAAGCAGTCATCCAATAGGGTGGCTGTTTTATTTTTTGCTGTGCGATAATGAAGAGCGCACTTTTTACATTCTGTATGGATTTTTGCAGGGCTATTTTGCCCCCTTTGTGAGAATAATAAAATCAGTCCGTACGGAGTGTTAAAAAGTTGACAACCGTGGACGGGTAGTCTAAAATAAAAGGGAGCAGGTTGGGCAGCCGCGGGCGCTTTTGCGCACGAGGAAAGTCCGAGCTTCACAGGGCGGGATAACGGCTAACGGCCGCCGAGGGAGACCTTAGGGAAAGTGCAACAGAGATATACCGCCGGATTCGTCCGGTAAGGGTGGAAAGGCGAGGTAAGAGCTCACCGGCGCGCAGGAGACTGCGCGGCCCTGCAAACCCTATCCGAAGCAACACCGACTGGGGACGTCGCTGGCCCGGTGCATTCCCCGACGGGTGGCTTGAGCCGTGCGGCAACGTACGGCCTAGACAGATGGCTGCCTTCAATGACAGAACTCGGCTTACAGACCTGTCTCATTTTTATTTGCGGACTTGCCGGCACGGCAGTCCGGCGGCAATTTTTCCGCGCGGCGGATTTTTGGTTGAAAATGCGCGGATGATATTATATAATAACTCTTAGTGTCAAAGATTGGAAGCCGAGCGGCGGGCCACGCCTCCGTGCGGTTTGCTGAAGGGGGCAATTATGTTGAGTCAATTCAATTTTCTTGAGGCTGCGGCGGAGTTCACCTGGACGCAGGCGTTTACCGTTATGCTGTCCGGCGTTGTGATCGTTTTTGCCGCGTTGATCCTTTTTGTCGTCATTTTCTGGCTGTTCGGGAAGATATTCGGCAGGAAGAAAAAGGCAGATAAAAAGCAGAAGGCGATCGTGACTGAGGTACAGGCCCAGCCGAAAAGGGCGCCCGTCCCGGTGCAGGCTGCACAGGCTCCCGCTGGGGAAGAGGAGATCGTCGCCGCGATTACGGCTGCGATCATGGCCTTTACCGGTTCCGGAAACTTTACCATCCGAAGGATCACACGCGCACAGCAGAGCGGCAGGCCCGTGTGGGCACATGCAGGCATTGTTGAAAATACACGCCCGTTCTGATCGGTGGATAACTTTTCAAAGGAGAGTGACAGGCGTTGTTTTCAGAATTTATTTCCGCTCTGGGCAAGATCTTATCCGATTCCGGCGTGGCGCAGCTGTTTGCCGACAGGGGCTATCTGAATCTAATCATGATCGGCGTATCCTTCGTGCTGCTCTATCTGGGCATCAAGAAGGGGTTTGAGCCGCTGCTGATGATCCCGATTGCATTTGGTATGCTGCTGGCCAACCTCCCCCTGGCAAATCTGGGGGTTCAGTACAGTGACATCCCCGGCTTTGTCGAAGTCCTGATGGCGGGAAAGGCCGGCTTAATTGATATTCTCTATTTCGGTGTAAAAGCAGGCATTTATCCACCGCTGATTTTCATGGGCATCGGTGCGATGACCGATTTCAGTCCACTGATTGCCAACCCGAAGAGTTTCCTGCTTGGCGCAGCGGCACAGTTGGGTATCTTTGTCACCTTCCTTGGGGCGAAGGCACTTGGCTTTGACCAGCAGGCCGCGGGCTCTATCGCCATTATCGGCGGCGCGGACGGCCCTACCTCGATTCTGGTGGCTTCCAGACTGAAGCCTGAACTGCTGGGCGCGATCGCGGTGGCGGCATACTCCTATATGGCGCTTGTCCCCATCATTCAGCCGCCAATTATGAAGCTGCTCACTACCAAAAAGGAGCGTTCCGTTGTGATGGAAACGCTTCGCCCGGTCTCCAAGACGGAGCGCATCCTGTTCCCGATTTTTGTCACGGTGATTGTGACGCTCCTGCTCCCGGATGCCGGCGTTCTGGTCGGCATGCTGATGTTCGGCAACCTGTTGCGTGAGAGCGGTGTCACCGAGCGCCTGTCCAAGACGGCCCAGAATGAATTGATGAATATCATCACGATTTTCCTTGGCCTCTCCGTCGGTGCGACTACGAACGCACAGAACTTCCTGAACTGGGATTCTCTGAAAATCTTGGCGCTTGGCCTTTTTGCCTTTGCCATTGGTACGGCGGGCGGTGTCCTGTTCGGAAAGCTGATGTATCTCTTCACAGGCGGCAAGGTCAATCCGCTGATCGGCTCGGCCGGTGTCTCCGCTGTCCCGATGGCGGCGCGTGTCTCCCAGAAGGTCGGCCAGCAGGCTAACCCCGGCAACTTCCTGCTGATGCATGCCATGGGCCCGAACGTGTCCGGTGTAATCGGCTCCGCAATCGCTGCAGGCGTGTTGCTGTCCATGATTCCGCCGGCGTAATCCGAAAACAAAATTTGTACCAGCAAGGCGTAAAGCATCGGGTAATCCGTGCTTTACGCTTTCTTTTCAAAGGAGGGGCGTCATGACGGGGAAACGTAAACCATTCGGTGCTCACCGCCGGCATACGGTGTGTATTCCCCTCAGGCGGGCAGATAGGACTGCGGCTGCATCGGATGGAGGCCGTGAGCTCCTGCCGCCGGATGAGAAAACGGGGACAGATGGCCGCTCTGCGGGAGATGTTTTAATCAATCCGGAATATGCAGGTCTGGCACAGAGGAAATACGGCAGATGCTGCCTATGCGTTCTCTATCTCTGTTACATGATCGGGCTTGATCCGCTCCAAACGCAGAAAGTCCTGAGGGATCTGGAGGCAGGCGGTACTCGCAGAGGGGCCAATATGCAGGACTGCCTTGATGGTGTGTGGGCGCGGCTGGCAGAGTTTGATAGCACCCATGTCCGGCGTGGGCAGCTGCATGTGAGCGTGGCTTTTCTTCAGGGAAAGGGAGATGACTTTACACCACCTATCCGCTGCGACAGGCCCAATGTTATTTGGGAAAAGAGCTGGGATCACGTGCGCATTTTTTATCCCGGTATGCGAATACGGAGGGGGAAGGGTTCGCCGCGTTTTTGGGCCAGTTACGGCCTTTTTACAAGCAATCCCTATGGGGACATTGACATTGTTCCGGCGCAGGCGGATATCAGTGCCCTGAGTGAGTATCGCTGTCTCATCATGGCTGGCTGGAACATGGCGGATGATGATTTTGGCCGGCGGATGCTGGAGTATGTCAGGGGCGGCGGAACGCTCCTCCTGACATGGGCGCACCTGTATACCACGGCTGACCGTGAGCAGGCGCTGTCCCATCGGTCGGAGATCCTTTTCAATGACGATATCCGGGAACTCACGGGAATCCGGTCCGTAGATTTTTCCACGGATGTCCCGCGTTTGGAGACGGATTTTCCCGCCGGCAGCGCACAGTATATTGAACACAGCGTCGGGGAGGGGCGTGTAATTTTGGTCAATTCCAAGTGCTACCCGTCTGAAAAGCCGATCCGCAGGCTCTATGCCTCTCTGGTGCGCGGCATCGCCCGGGAGAACCGGAAGTATGAGGCGCTGTTCGGATGGGTCTCCTCGGATGGATGTGTTTACACGGCGGCCTACGACGCGCCGGATCGCCGGACCTTCTATCTGCTGGATGTGCGGTGGTGGCGGAGCCGTCCGCACACGGCGCGTGCGGTGCTCCACATGGGGGAGGCTGTGTGCGGTTTCCCGGTGAAGCGCGATGTGCTGAACGTGATGACGATGTTCAACGGTGTGGCGGTACTCACCGCGGACAATACGACAGATATCATCGCCTGCGACGGACAGAACCTCACCCTGCAGGGGGAGGGGAAAACGAAGATTGTCCTCTTTAAGTGGGTGGACGGAGAGATTGACATCACCGAAAAATGGCTTGAGCTCAATGGAATCACCACGGAGCGTATCTGATCGGCCCGGATATTTTGCGCCGTTCTGTTTTCTGCGCCCGCTCTATACCCCCGATGCGGATTGATGGCAGCTTCGGATCTGGGGAGCAGCCGGGGCTGATCGTGCTGCCAGTGCAGTGCGGTGAATTTTTCTGAAAAATTTTGTCCGAGGGTGTTGACAGGCATCGCCGTTTTTGATATAATTTTAACCGTTGCAGCGCCACTGCTGCGGTGGATATGCGAGAGTGGCGGAATTGGCAGACGCGCACGTTTGAGGGGCGTGTGGTACTCCCGTACGGGTTCAAGTCCCGTCTCTCGCACCAGGTTTTGGGCGGGTTTCAACCGAGACCCGCCCAAAACAGAAAAGCGGATCAGGCTGTGTGCCCCGCCTCGGTGTTCCGGTTCTCACCGTGTAAAAATTAAAAGAACAACTGAATATGCGGATATGGCGGAATTGGCAGACGCGCTAGATTCAGGTTCTAGTGGGGGCAACTCCATGCAGGTTCAACTCCTGTTATCCGCACCAGGTCGCCGTGGACGGTTTATCGTCCGCGGCGATTTTTTTATCCTGATAAAAAACCACCGGATTCGCAGGTGAATATTTAAAACAAAAGTCATCAGTTTACTCACGCCGTCGCTTCTTTCTACCCAAAAAAGGTTATGTTTGCGGCGTCATCAAACTTTTGGGCATTCAATTCTGTATTCTACATGAAATGGGAGTTGCGGATTATCGGATTGGCAACCGTATAAAGGTGCGAACCTGAAGTGGACATGGTTTCCCTGGGAGGTTCGCACCTTTAAAATCAGGAATTTTACGAGTGAATGTGTTTGAAACAAGTATTACGGGCAGAAATTAGTTGCCTTTTTCTGTAGTTTTGGCGTATAATGAAGCTGTCGCAAAGATGTATTTGTGCATGTTTGCTGTCGCTCCCCACACGGGGAGCGTGGATTGAAATCAGAAATGCGGCGGGGGAGATGTTTCGGGACCGGATCGTCGCTCCCCACACGGGGAGCGTGGATTGAAATATCGCCCGCTTTACGCCGGAGATATAGTCCTCAAGTCGCTCCCCACACGGGGAGCGTGGATTGAAATCGCCTCCGTTAAAATGGAAGATCGTCGTCGTCCGGGTCGCTCCCCACACGGGGAGCGTGGATTGAAATCTCCGGTGGGATATACCGGGTTGGATTGCCCTGCTCGTCGCTCCCCACACGGGGAGCGTGGATTGAAATCAAAATGAGGTAACGGAAGACGCTGTGCGAAAGTGGTCGCTCCCCACACGGGGAGCGTGGATTGAAATGTGGGTGGTAGCCTGGAATATTGGTACGACGACACCGTCGCTCCCCACACGGGGAGCGTGGATTGAAATTATCCAAATCCTGAGCAGCCCGGCCCGGATATGCTGGGTCGCTCCCCACACGGGGAGCGTGGATTGAAATAGGGAGGTGCTTACAGCGGCGGCCTCGTCACTAAGTCGCTCCCCACACGGGGAGCGTGGATTGAAATTATGACACCACGGCGAATAAAATTCAGGTGGCCGTCGCTCCCCACACGGGGAGCGTGGATTGAAATCCCAGTTCCAGGGCTTTGCAACGCTCGGCTTGAGTCGCTCCCCACACGGGGAGCGTGGATTGAAATATGTTTATAGGCGTCCCGCTGAGCATCATAGCTCAGTCGCTCCCCACACGGGGAGCGTGGATTGAAATGCATATGTATCATACTGCTCATAATCACGCGGACTGGTCGCTCCCCACACGGGGAGCGTGGATTGAAATATGAAAGCTCGCAGCTGTGCCATGGCGTCCACGCAGTCGCTCCCCACACGGGGAGCGTGGATTGAAATCGCCACATCTGCACATCGTCCTGTCAAACGGTCTGTCGCTCCCCACACGGGGAGCGTGGATTGAAATTCATTTTAAATTTTAACAGAAAAAAAGCGGGGAAAAGTCGCTCCCCACACGGGGAGCGTGGATTGAAATATTAATATTCCTGATATGCCTGCGGAGTTGTATGGTCGCTCCCCACACGGGGAGCGTGGATTGAAATGCTCGAATCAAAAAATATTGATATAGATATCATGGTGTCGCTCCCCACACGGGGAGCGTGGATTGAAATGTATCGGTCTCCTGATGATAGTGAGTATGCAGTTAAGTCGCTCCCCACACGGGGAGCGTGGATTGAAATCGAGCTTGGTGATCGGATAAGTGGCTTTTTTGAGCGTCGCTCCCCACACGGGGAGCGTGGATTGAAATCTCTGTCTCGCAGATCAGGCTCGCAGGATGGCACGTCGCTCCCCACACGGGGAGCGTGGATTGAAATATATACCAACGCAGCGTCGAAACAATCCATAGCGGTCGCTCCCCACACGGGGAGCGTGGATTGAAATTTGGAATCCTGGAAAATATAGACATCGCGTTTCCCGTCGCTCCCCACACGGGGAGCGTGGATTGAAATCACGGTTCTTGGGGCAGTGAAGCGCCGGATAAAAGGTCGCTCCCCACACGGGGAGCGTGGATTGAAATCGTTGGACGCTGGGACGTCGGAGCATGTTTGCGTCGCTCCCCACACGGGGAGCGTGGATTGAAATCTAAATGCCCGCGCAAAAATCTTAATACCTTTGAGTCGCTCCCCACACGGGGAGCGTGGATTGAAATGGTTTACGACGGCCGTGCCGTTGGACGCTGGGACGTCGGTCGCTCCCCACACGGGGAGCGTGGATTGAAATATTTTGCTGACTTAAGATATTGTAGATGGATTTTGTCGCTCCCCACACGGGGAGCGTGGATTGAAATGGAAGAAAACCTTCCCACGATACTCAGGGGCGAGTGTCGCTCCCCACACGGGGAGCGTGGATTGAAATGTGATATCCGTAAGGATCATGCGAAAGTAATTAAGTCGCTCCCCACACGGGGAGCGTGGATTGAAATTAGTGTGCCAACGTCGGTTTTCATGCTCAAAACATGTCGCTCCCCACACGGGGAGCGTGGATTGAAATAGCCAGCGCGTCGCCCACAGAACCAGCCAATGCACGAGTCGCTCCCCACACGGGGAGCGTGGATTGAAATTTAGAAGGGCTCGACAAGGAACTGCCTAAGCTGGTACGTCGCTCCCCACACGGGGAGCGTGGATTGAAATGATTCAATGAGCCTTAAAAGCTCTTTGATCTTGGTCGCTCCCCACACGGGGAGCGTGGATTGAAATATTTTATCAACTCATGAGGGTCTGCGCCCAGCGCATCGTCGCTCTCCGCAGGGGGAGCGCGGATTGCAATCCAAAGTGACGGCCTGCCTGCATCGGGTTTTCAATGTTTTTGCGGCAGGACAAAAATTGTTCCTATCATTAAAATGCGGTAAGGGTGCATGGGATGGTATATTTAGCTGATAAACTGAATGAAAGCGAAATAAATCCTATCACGAATCTTCCGTATGATGATACATGGGTCGCATATTGCTTAACGGATGCCGATGATTATAAAATGATGGTCGGGAATTCCGGCAGTGCTGTCTATACGGCGCGGGTGAGCAGAAAGTATTCTGGCTGGAAAATGTCCGTCTGCGATTTTATTTACTTTCACGAGTCAGTCATAAAAATATCATTTTGTCAGTTGCCCCCAAAGATTTGGAGGAGGCGCACAAATGCTATAAAGGGCACCATTTGGGGCACTCTCCATAAGGAAGGTGCCCCAAGGACTTTTAGCAGATTCTTTTTCGGTTTGTGGGATCATAATCCGATGCTCG
This sequence comes from Candidatus Onthovicinus excrementipullorum, assembly GCA_018712345.1. Lineage (GTDB taxonomy): Bacteria > Bacillota > Clostridia > Oscillospirales > Acutalibacteraceae > Onthovicinus > Onthovicinus excrementipullorum. Next base: position 101,786 of record DVHG01000020.1, read on the forward strand.
TTATACTTGTGGACATCAATCCATTTTAGAAAAAAGTATAGAAATGTCCCTAGGGATAACTTTTACACCGATATCTTGCTCTTTCCATTTAATTTCGACGCCGAGCCATTCCGACACCTTTGATGAAGAGAAAGGTAAAAAAGGATGTAGCAGAATGGCAATATTAGCGATCAGATACGTACAATTACTGATAGTGTTTCTGCATTCTTCGAGATTGTTGGCTCTTGTTTTCCATGGCTGTTTGGCATCATAATAGGTGTTACCAAATCGAACAACGTCAAATATTTCTTCAAGAGCCTCACGAAAGGTACCTTTTTCTATTTTTGTTCCAACGGATTTGTACAACAGCCGTATTCGCTCTTTAATATCAGCATCAATAATTGCAGGCGTAACTTGACAATCAAGAAACTTGACAGCAAAGGCGAGTGTACGGTTGACCAAGTTTCCCCAAGCGCCAACCAATTCTGAGTTATTCTGTTTTTTGAATTCTCTCCAAGAGAAATCAGAGTCTCGCTTTTCAGGTCCATTGGCAATAAAGAAATACCTTATTGAATCTGGATTATATTCCTCAACGAGATCTTTAGCCCAAACAGCCCAATTTTGACTGGTGGATATTTTTCTTCCTTCAAGCGTCATATACTCGCTGGAAATAATTTCATCGGGAAGATGCAAACCTGCCCCGTGAGCAAGTAAAAGAGAAGGAAGAATAATTGTATGGAAAGGTATATTATCTTTTCCGTGTACATAATAATGGCGGCTTTGGCGGTTTTCGTTTCCGTATACCTCTTTGAAGCTGACACCTCTTTCTTTGCAAAGAACAGATGTTGCTGACAAATAACCCAGGACATTCTCTGCCCAAATATAAATTTTCTTATCCTCGTATCCGCACTTGGGAACGTCAATACCCCAATCAAGATCACGTGTTATCGCACGATCTCGGAGTCCTTCATCAATATATCTTTTTGTAAATGCAATAGCGTTTTTACGCCAATGCGGATGGGCATCGAGAAACGCACAGAGCTCTTTTTTTAGTTTTGATATTTGTAAAAATAATTGTGTTGTTTCTCCGAAAGATAGCGGTGTACCACAATCAGCACATTTTGCATCAATAACAGTATCCGCGTCTAACACTTCTCCGCAGGCATCACATTGGTCTCCGCGAGTAGCAGAACCGCACGCAGGGCAAATTCCGACAACCAGTCTATCCGTGAGTACCTTTTTACATGCAGGACAGAAAGCCTGTTTTACTGTTCGTTCTTCTATATAATCACTGGTATATAGCTTCTTGTGAAATTCTGAAACAAATTCTTTATGCCTCGGATCTGAAGTCTTGGTATATAGATCATACGAAAAACCGAGTTTCTTGAATACATGGCAGAATTCCCTGTGATAATGCTCGCTAATTGCTTCCGGTGTTGAATTTTCTTGCTTTGCTCTGATGGTAATCGGTGTACCATGGCAATCGCTACCGGACACATAAAACACGCGGTTTCCCTTTGCTCTGAAATAACGGGCCAGCACATCTCCAGGAAGAAGGGCTGCTATATGCCCTATGTGGAGCGAACCATTTGCATATGGCCATGCTCCTCCTACAATGATGTTTTCCATAGTTCGTACCTCATTTCTTATAGTTGTAACGCTTAGGTGTTGTGCAGATAAATCTGCGAAATAAAAAACGCTCTCGCCCCCTATACATAAATCGTACAAGGGGCGAGAGCGATATACTCACGCGTTACCACCCTAATTTGCTTGCTTCTCACGATAACAAGCCTTATCAAGTTCGGATAGGAAATGATCTATCGAAACTCTACCGCTGTAACGGGCGAACCCGGCATAGCCTAACCCAAAGGCTCGGTACGCAGCTCGGAGACCATGTTCGACAAAATCCGCTTTACCCATTCACAGCACATCCGAAGATGATGGGATTCTCTGGAAAGTTTCAGTTGCTTACTCTTTCTCGTCATTGCTATTGTATTTAGTATACTACCTGACTTCCGTCGTTTTTTTCAAAACCTAGTACTCAAGAGTCGAGCAGCATACAGTTTTTAAAGATGTTTTTGACTTCCGTTTCAGACAGATACAGAGCGTCCAAAGTCGTCAGACCGGTCAGTTTTTTGACTTTTTCGTTGACCGCCTGATTCCTGGAGATGTTGATGTAGGAGTCCTTGCCTGTTTTTACGACCCGGAAGTCGCGTATAAAGTGAATCAGGTCATAGGAATTGATCTGATTTTTAAATACTTTGATTTCTAATACCCTTAAAAGAAACAAGCTTAGGTAGCAGATTAAAAAATGCCCATAGATTGTTTCTTTTTTTTGCACGTAAACCGGCCGGGCATCCAGAAAAGACTTCGTAATCCGGAAGGATTCTTCGATTTTCCACAGGCTGTGATACGTTTGATAGATCTGAAGCGGCTCCATATTCAGTTCCGAGGTAACCATAAGGTTATATCCGGCATACTTCAGGTCTTCCCTCAGCTTCTCGTTGTCGAGCTCTACGATCGGCTTTATCTCGTTTCCGTTTTTATCTTTGTTCGTGATCTTCACATATTTTGCGGAGTCCCCCAATTCCTCCCGGGTCATATCTTTGTAGGTCGCATAGTTGGAAGCCTTGTCTGCCAGTTTCCGAATCTCAGCTTTTTGCTTTTTCGCCAGTGCCGGATTGTAAGAGACAATCCTCTTTTCCATCACGGAAAACGTCGTCACAGCCACCTTCCCGGTCTCCGGATTGGGGTCCCGGAAGCGATAGGGAAAGGTATCCACGCAGGACTTGAGGCGGTATAAAAGATTCCCGTCTCGGTCCGTGTAATCCGTCCACACATTTTGGTCGTTTTCCAAAGTGAGCCATTCCTTTTCTTTCACGCTTAAGTTCCTGCCATGGATGGACTTGGAGAAAATGTACCCGTCATTGGCTTCCTTCACGGCAGCGTAAATATTCCTGGCACAATTAAGGCCTTTATCCGCGACTTGCACGGTCTTCCCGGAAATCTGATACCGGTTCTTCATTTCCTCAATGAGCGTCCGGATATAAGGTTTTTCCGATTCGTTTCCGGGAAACATCTGCATGGCCACCGGAACCAGATCCGCGTCAAGGAGAAGTGCCTGCCCGATGATGGGGTCATGCCGTTTCTCTTTGGAAGGGCCTTTCTGCTTATCTCCACAGGGCAGATCGATCTCGAAATAATAATTCGTACAATCAAAAAATACATGGCTGAAATCTCTCGGGTAATACTGCTCATAGCAATGGTTAAAGAGCTCGATATATTTTTTGTAGGATTCGCCAATAAAAGCCAGGCCGTCGTAAACCTGGTCCTCGGAAATGGGGAAGCTGTTGTAA
>DVHG01000004.1 GCA_018712345.1 Candidatus Onthovicinus excrementipullorum
CTGACGCCGATTGCGGGCCTGATAGAGAAGGTAAGCACGGCGCCGGTGGACACGGTGGCATCGATTCTGCCGAACATCGCATACTTCATTGACAACGGGAACCTTGAGACTGCGGTACGGAACCTTGCGGCACCGGTACTAAAGATCGTTGAGGTACTGAAACCTGTAGTTGACGTAGACGCGCTGCTTGGGCAGTTGCTGCCGGGAGTAGTGGAGCAGAACCCGATTGTGGGTCAGATCCTTGGGACGACCTACACGGTAGATGCAATCCTCGGCAAGCTGGGGAACATTGATCTGAATCAGATCATCTCCATTGTCCTGGCAAATGTGGATCTGGGCGTAACGCTCACCCTTCCGCAGATCAGCCTGACGCAGCTTGCGGGACGCGGCACACTGGAGAGCTACACGACGGCGATGACTGCGTTCGGAGACAATGATCCGGCGAATGCCAAGCACGTGGTGGCTGACAAGGCGAGCGTGCTCAGCGGTATTGCAGCGTATCTGGTAGAGACCGTCAGCGTGAACCGTGATACGATCAGCGATATGCTGAAAGATCTGCTCGGTGACAGTGACCTTGTCAACAGCATTCTTACACAGGTTCTGGACAGCATGGAGAATCCGGCCGATCTGATCGGTGCGCTTGTCCTGATCCTGACGGGAAGCTACAATGTCAACTTCTATGGCTACAGCTTCCCGAACATCACCCCGGCCGGTGAAAACTTCGGCCGCTTTGACCGCGAGACGTTTGAGCAGGCACTTGCGGCATTCGATCCATTTATTTCTACCATTCTTGGCAGCCTGCTCGGCATGAGCGGCGGAATCGGTGGCATGATTAACAGTGCCATCTACACCAACGCGAATGTCACCTCCCTTGTTACGGCGCTGTACCCAGCGCTCGAGAATATCGAGGGCGTGAATCTGACGGAGATCTTCGGTTATCTTGGTCTGGAGATGGATCTGACTCCGGCAGGCTTCGCCAACGCGCTTGGCAGCGACTACACAAATGTCACGGCGGCGCTCAACGGCAAGACGAGCTGGGCGGATGTCGATCTGACGAACGTCAGCTGGGGCTTCACAGACGGTGATGCCACGGGCTTTGTCAATGCCCTGTCCGCGGCACTTCGTCCGCTGAACCCGCTGCTGAATGTCCTGCTGATGGACGGCAGCCTGAATGTGATGGATTCCGTCACAATCCAGGGCGGAGACGGCTACAATACCGCGGTGATCCCGCTGCTCGAGGCACTCGGGTGCGAGAATATCACTCCGGCGGCAGAAGTGAAGAACAGCAATGATCCGGATGCGCTCCTGAAGGCGATCCTGACTCCGCTTACGGGTCTGATCGACCGCGTGGGCACGGCACCGATCAGCACGCTGACTTCCATCCTGCCGAACATCGCGTACTTCATTGACAACGGCAACCTGAAGGCGGCGCTCCAGAACCTGCTGGCTCCGGTCCTGGCTCTGGTAGATGTCGTGGATCCGGCGGTGCTGGATGTCAACAGCCTTGTTGGCGATCTGTTGACCCCGCTGCTGACACCGGTTCTTGGTGAGGGCGACTATACGCTCGACGGACTGTTTGACCTTGTGGGCAACATCGGCGATAAGCTGATTCCGCTCCTGAATCAGGTGCTGACTTTCGACATTAACGGTACGCAGGTCACTCTGACGCTGAAGGATCTCGACTTTGGCAAGCTTGCCTCTATGGGAACAGTGGTTGATTACAGCAGTGCTGCGGTGATTAATGGCTCCCCGATGGCGGCCAAACGCATTGATGCCGACCAGCCGGCGGTCCTCTATGCGGTGCTCTATTATCTGGTAGACACAGTAAAGACACCGGAGAACATGAGCGCAATTGAGGGCCTCCTGGGTGGAAACGAGATGATCTCGGGCATCCTGGGCTCGCTGCTTGGCGGCACTAATGACGACGCGATCGAAGTGATTCTTGGTCTGCTCGGCATAGAGTTTGGCGGTTCAGATCCCTCTGATCCGGGTAATAATAACGATGATCCTTCCTTTAACGGTGGATCTGAGCCCGGCTTTGATGGTGGTTTTGATTCCGGTTTCGAGGGCGGTTTCAATTCGGGCTTTGACTCTGGATTTAATTCCGGCTCCGGCCTTGTGAATGATGCCTTTGCTGAAGGTGAGACAGGTGCCTCCACAGATGAAACCACTCCGTCCGATCAGAATGGCGGAGAGGACCAGTCCGGCCAGGGCGACGGCGATAACAAGATGAGCCCGGTTGTGCTTGGTGTCTGCATTGGCCTCGGCATCCTGCTTCTGATTCTGATTATTTCGCTGATCATTATCGGCATTGTTAAGAAAAAGAAGAAGGAAGAAGAGAACGCTCCGCAGAACACGGAGACTCCTGAGCAAAAATAACACATAACCTACGGCGCCGCGGAAAAATTCCGCGGCGCTTCGTTTATGTTGGAGTGATGAAATAGGCTTTGATTTTTATGTCGATTGTGCTACAATATGTCTGTTAAGGTTCTATCGGAAAGGAAGCATCCGCATATGACGGTTTTATATGAGGTCGGAGATAATCTGTATGTCAACCTGACCAATAAGTGTTCCAATAACTGTGATTTCTGTACCCGCAATAATTGCAACGGTTATGGAGATGCCAACGATTTATGGCTCCATGGCCATGAGCCGACTGTAGAAGAGGTCAAAGTGCTCTTTGATCAGCGGGATATGTCCCGGTACCACGAGGTTGTCTTCTGCGGGTTCGGCGAACCGACCGAGCGTGTAGATGATGTGGCAGAGCTTGCGCGCTATGTCAAGGAAAAATACGGCAAGGTCACACGGATCAATACAAACGGCCAGTCAGATCTGATTAACGGACGCCCTACAGCGCATCTGTTTGCCGGTGTAATGGATACGGTCAACGTTAGCCTGAATACGTGCAGCGCCGATAAATATGACGCGGAGTGCCATTCCATCTTTGGCAAAGATGCCTTTGAAGCGCTGATCCGCTATGCGGTCGACTGCAGCAAATACGTGGGTAAGGTTGTTTTTTCCGTTGTGGATGTGATTCCGCCGGAGGATATTGAGCAGTGCCGCCGCATTGCGGAGGAAAACGGCATCGGCTTCCGTGTTCGGAAATATATTGACAACGGTGAGCGTACACAACAGTAATTAAGGAGTGTGGAGAGAGAATGAAAAAAAGTGTAAAAGTAACCCTGATCATTATTGGCAGTATCCTGCTGGCACTGGTAATCCTCATCGGTGCATTTTATCTGGTTGTCAGTCATGACTGGTCGGGCGATGATGAAGTGCCTGTGTCGGTGGCAATGCAGGATAACCCCTATATTGCGCAGGATGGCAGGACGATGATATCTGCGCACCGTTCGGGCGGCGGGATCGCACCCGAAAACACCATGATGGCCTTCAAAAATTGTGTGGAGAGCAGCAGCTTTTCCATCGATATTTTTGAGTTTGATCTGCATCTGACCAAGGATGGCGAATTAATCCTTCTGCACGATGAAACACTCGACCGTACCAGCGATTCCGTAGAGGTATTTGGGCGCGAGGACGTCAAGCCGTCCGAGATGACGTACGAGGAGCTTCGCCAGCTGAATATGGGTGAAAATTTCACCACCGATGCGGGCGAAACACCCTATAAAGGGCTGCGCGGCGACGATGTCCCGGATGACCTTCGGGTGGTCAGACTGCAGGATGTTTTTGACTACCTTGCCAATTATGGCGAATACAGCTATATTATTGAGATTAAGGATAGCGGTGAGCTCGGCAGGCAGGCGTGCGACAAGCTCTATTCGATCATGAAGGAGTATGATATGATCGATCGCGTCGTTGTGGGAACCTTCCATGGAGAAGTCACGGAGTACATGGATGCAACTTATCCGGATATGCTCCGCTCAGCGAGTATTACAGAGGTTGCCGGATTCTATTTTGATGCGCTGGAGGGGGCGGAACAGCCGGACGATGCCTATCAGTTTGAGGCCCTTCAGATCCCGGATGAGCTCTTCTTTGATCTGAGCACTGTACAGCTTGTCAACTATGCACATCAGCATAATATCGCCGTCCAGTATTGGACGATCAATGATCCGGAGACCGTCCGGGAACTGGCCGATATCGGCGCCGATGCTATCATGAGCGATGATCCCAACATGGCCTATAATACCCTCTATGGCGATGGGAGCACTACGACTGAACGTGAGAGTTCCGGCACATAATACTACATTTAAGCCCGCACTCTGTGTTGGAGTGTGGGCTTTTGTTTTTAAATGCTTGCTGCAGAGAGCAGATGAAACAGTAGTTGGGCTACCCGATGCCTTCCAAGAATGATTGCTCATATTCCCGCTGTGCGGGTGCCTTTTATTTTTTGCACCACGCATGAAAGGGCATGCACCCGCCAATAATTTACTGTGAATACGTGCGGAAGGGTGACGGATTTGCAGTATAACAGGGTGGAGATCTGCGGGATCAATACGTCCAAGCTGAAAGTGCTCAAGGAGAGCGAGAAGATGGCCCTTTTAAAGCGGGTCAAGGAAGGGGACAAGCGGGCGCGTGAGGAACTCATCAGCGGGAATCTCCGGTTGGTTCTCAGTGTGATTCAGCGCTTTTCTAACCGGGGAGAGAATCCGGATGATCTGTTTCAGGTAGGGTGCATCGGATTGATTAAATCGATTGACAATTTTGATATCAGCCAGAATGTCCGCTTCTCCACCTATGCCGTCCCGATGATCATTGGGGAGATTCGGCGTTATCTGCGGGATAACAATGCGGTGCGCGTATCCCGCTCCATGCGGGATACGGCTTACCACGCCATGCAGGCCAAGGAGCGGCTGACCGCCAGCCTCGGCCGTGAGCCAACGGTAGAGGAGGTTGCACAGGAGCTGGGGATTAAAAAAGAGGAGGTCGTCCTTGCCCTGGAGGCGATCGTTGATCCGATTTCCCTCTATGAGCCGGTCTATTCGGATGGTGGGGATACGATTTATGTTATGGATCAGATCGGTGATGCGAACGATGACAGCAGCTGGATCGATGAGATCACACTGAAAGAGTCTATTAAAAATCTCAATGACCGGGAGAAGAAAATTCTTGCCCTGCGCTTTTTAAAGGGGAAAACACAGATGGAAGTCGCCGCGGAGATCGGGATCTCGCAGGCGCAGGTCTCCCGACTGGAAAAGGGCGCCCTCCGCAGGATCAAGGATCGCAAATAAACAGGGATAAAACGGAGCGCAGCTTCGTATATATAGGGCGGAGGTGATAGTAATGGATTGCCGCCTGACGGATCTCAACCGCAGGGAAGTCGTCAATGTCAACGACGCCACGCGGATCGGCAGTGTGATTGATGTTTTTTTTGACATGGAGACGGGGAAGATGACTTCCATCGTCGTCGGGGCGCGCAAGTCGGGCTTCGGTGTGTTCGGGCGCGATGAGGACGCACTCATCGAATGGGATAAGATTAAGGTAATCGGTGAGGACACAATCCTTGTTGACTATACGCCGCCTAAGCAGGCCGTCCGCCGAGGGAAAAATTACGTGGAAGGGCTGTTTAAGTGAGCAGATCCGCGAAAGGTACAGGGGGAACAGGCGATTTTCGTCTGTTCCTTTATTGTTTTGTGATTATGAAATTTGGGAAGGCGGTACACAATATTAAAAAACAGGAAGTGCTGAAAATGGAAAAAAGCTACGGTTACATCCGCGTATCAGGCGCGGACCAGAATGAGGAGCGCCAGCTGATCGCGATGCATGATCGAGGTGTACCGGATCACAGGCTATATATCGATAAACAGTCCGGAAAGGATTTTGAACGCCCTGCTTACAAAAAATTAGTTGCCAGACTTAGGAAAGGGGATCTGCTCTATATCCTGAGCATCGACCGTCTAGGGCGGAATTATGAGGAGATCCAGGAGCAGTGGCGCATCCTGACCAAGGAGCGAGGTGTAGACATCTGTGTGATGGATATGCCATTGCTCGATACCAGGAACGGGAAGGATTTGATGGGCGCGTTTATTGCGGATCTTGTGCTCCAAATCCTGTCTTTTGTGGCTCAGAATGAGCGGGAAAATATTCGGAAAAGGCAGGCAGAGGGAATTCGGGCCGCCAAGGCGCGGGGGATCCGGTTTGGCCGCCCGCCCCGACCACTTCCCGATAATTTTGGTCAGGTCTGTACGGCGTGGCGGAATAAAAAAATGACACTCCACCAGGCTGCAAGCGCCTGCGGAATGCCGGTAGGAACATTTTATGCAAAAGCCACAAAAAAATAGGATGAATTTGGGGGTTTTGAAACGTTATGACTTTTAGAAAAGTATACCATTGCAAATATTATTAAATATTGAGCGGGATTTGCGGGGGTGCTTTTCAGGGTCCGGTCGAGTTTTTTGTAAAGGGGCATGTACTGTGAAAACGAAAAAGTTGCTTGCCATCGTTCTCGCTGCTGTAATGGCAATTGCTGCAGTCCCGGCAATTGTATTCGCGGCTGACGGACCGGAGCTGCAGATTAAGAGCCTGCCCGACACGGTCAAGGCTGGCCAGCAGTATGAGTTTACCGTCGGCGCGGCGAATTGCGGCGATCTGACAGGCAAGATGGTCAAGGGGACGTTTACCTATGACACGAGCATGGTGGAAAAGCTTGAGTACTATGAGACTGCCGGCGATGCTGGTTGGATGGAGCTCAAGGGGAATGAATTTGGCCCCGCGGGCACCGGATTCCCGCTGATGGATCTCACCAGCCGCTTCCGCGTCACGTTTAAAGAGGCCGTGGACGATTACAGCTTTGCCGTTCAGATCGTTGCAATTGACGGCGGTGCAGTCCTCGCTCAGACGACAGCGAGCATTGATGTCGTTCCGTCCCACACCCATACTGCGCAGTATGTTGCAGCTGAGGATGCTACCTGCACGGATGATGGCAACACAGCGTACTGGTATTGCACAGGCTGCGGCAAGTACTTCAGCGATGAGGCGCTGACTGTTGAGATCGAGCCGGAGGCTACTGTAATTGCGAAACTTGGCCACAACGCGGTTAAGACCGAGCCCAAGGATGCCACCTGCACGGAGGACGGCAACATTGCGTACTGGTACTGCGATCGGTGCGGCAAGTACTTCAGCGATGAGGCACTGACTGTTGAGATCGAGCCGGAGGCTATTGTAATTACGAAACTTGGTCACAACGCAGTTAAGACCGAGCCCAAGGATGCCACCTGCACGGAGGACGGCAACATTGCGTACTGGTACTGCGATCAGTGCGGCAAGTACTTCAGTGATGAGGCACTGACTGTTGAGATCGAGCCGGAGGCTACTGTAATTACGAAACTTGGCCACAATGCGGTCAAAGTCGAAGCCAAGGAGCCGACCGCTACAGAGGACGGCAACACTGCGTACTGGTATTGTGAGCAGTGCGGCAAGTACTTCAGCGATGAGGCACTGACCGTTGAGATCGCGCTGGAGGATACAATTCTTCCCGCCACGGGTGAGACTGAGACTCCCACGGAGCCGGAGACACCCACCGGTGAGGATGGAACGCAGACTCCGGCGGATGAGCAGCCCGACACCGGTGATTCGGCCCTGCCGATGTTTGCCGGTCTGGCGGCTGTGTCCGGCCTGGCGCTGCTTGCGCTGCGCCGCCGCAGGAAATAATTCCCCTTTGCGGTAAACGCGGGGCGGTCCCTTATGGGGCCGCCCTTTTTTGATGTCTCTTTCTGTTTAGTACACCTTTATATAAACCGCATCCTCACCCCGGAATATTCAAAAGAACCACTTTGGAAAGGCGTCACAGTGCAGCCGGAGGGGCGGAGACAGTAAGCGGCGCCACGGCAGCGTACATCCCTGTGGTGAATTCATATGCCTAACAGAATATTTGTCCCTTCGGGGAATTTTGAAATTCAGGACTTGATTCGCTGGCGCTGCTGTGCTATAATACTAAGGCTAATGCAATACGCACGTGTATTCCGCCCGCTCTGTGCGCGTTGGGCGTTGCGGGAGTTTCGGCGATGCACGGAGGCACAACAAAAAGGAGGACATGATTATGTCAGTAGTATCCATGAAGCAGCTGCTTGAGGCAGGCGTCCACTTCGGCCATCAGACGCGCCGGTGGAACCCCAAAATGGCCCGTTACATCTTCACAGAGCGTAACGGTATCTACATCATTGACCTTCAGAAGACGGTCAAAAAGCTGGAGGAGGCCTATAACTTTGTCCGTGAGATCGCGGCCAACGGTGACGAGGTTCTCTTTGTCGGCACCAAGAAGCAGGCACAGGATTCTATCCGTGAGGAAGCTACCCGCTGCGAGATGCCGTATGTCAATGCCCGCTGGCTCGGCGGTATGCTGACCAACTTTAAGACCATCCAGCGCCGCATCAAGCGTCTGGAGCAGCTGAAGGCGATGGAGACAGACGGTACGTTCGACCTGCTTCCGAAGAAGGAGGTCACCAAGCTTAAGCTGGAGATTGAAAAGCTCGATAAATTCATGGGCGGTATCGCCGGCATGAAGAAGATGCCCGCCGCCATGTTCATTGTAGACCCGCGTAAGGAGCGCATTGCCGTTTCCGAGGCGAAGAAGCTGCACATCCCGATCATCGCGATCGTGGACACAAACTGCGATCCCGATGAGATCGATTATGTGATCCCTGGCAATGACGACGCGATCCGTGCAGTTCGCCTGATTTCCTCCGCCATGGCCGACGCCGTGCTGGAAGGCCGCCAGGGCGCTCAGGGCGCGGAGGCTGAGAATGAGGCTCCCGCCGCGGAGAAGGCGGAAGAGGCTGCTGAGGCCTGATTGGTAGGAAATCCCCTGTGAACTTTTTGGGGGATCAACAGGAACGATATTTGAATTGGAGGAATTAAAATGGCATTTACCGCGAAAGATGTGCAGGCGCTGCGCGAGAAGACCGGCGTTGGCATGATGGCCTGTAAGAATGCACTGACGGAAGCAGACGGAGATATGGAGAAGGCAATTGATATCCTCCGCGAGAAGGGACTTGCCGCTGCCACCAAAAAGGCCGGCCGCATCGCCGCCGAGGGTGTTGTGCTGACTTATACCGATGAGGCAAAAAATGTAAGCGTGATGGTCGAGGTTAACTCCGAGACTGACTTTGTGGCTAAAAATGAAGAATTTAAGGCTTTTGTCCTTGAGGTTGCCAAGACAATTGTTGAGAACGATCCGGCGGACGTAGACGCTCTTCTTGCTGTCAAGGCCGCGGATGGCCGCACCATTCAGGAGCACCTTCAGGATAAGATCCTCGCGATCGGTGAGAACATGAAGATCCGCCGCTTTGAGCGGATCGCGGGCCACGTCGTCACGTACGTGCACGGCGGCGGCGCTGTGGGTGTTATGGTTCAGTTTGATACGGACGATGACACCGCCAAGAAGGACGCCTTCAAGGCGATGGGCAAGGATGTTGCCATGCAGGTTGCAGCCATGAGCCCGTCCTATCTCGACGAGGCATCTGTCCCCGCTGAGGTGATTGAGCACGAGAAGGAGATCCTCACGGCTCAGATCGTTGAGGAGGGTAAGCCGGAGGCGATCGCGCAGAAGATCGTCATGGGCCGCATCGGCAAGTTCTATAAGGAGAACTGCCTGGTGGATCAGGAGTTTGTCAAGGACAATAAGATGTCCATCAAGCAGTATGTGGACAGCGTGGCCAAGGAGCTGGGCGCTCAGATTAAAGTCACAGGCTTTGTCCGCTATGCTAAGGGCGAGGGCCTTGAAAAGCGTCAGGAAAACTTTGCCGACGAGGTCAAAAATCAGATTGGCATGTAATTCCACTGTGGCGCAAATGCCTTGTGTGGTAAAATCGTATGTTTCACAGGGGGTGGGCGGCTTTTGCTGTCCACATCCTTTTTGTAAACAGACGGGGGACGTTACAGTCAGGGTGCTTCTTCTGATTACACAGGGAAGTCGGGGTGGCTTGTACAGGCTGTCAAAGCCTTCCCCTTGAGGGGAAGGGGGACCGCTTGCGGTGGATGAGGTGGTATGGGTCCGTTTTGCGTTGGTTGGGTGCGAGATGGAAAACCCATTCATAAAGGATTTTATCTGAAAATGCATCGTCCGTTTTTTGTTTGATTTATCCGGAGGCTGATTGTTTTTTTACGGGTGTCGTTGTAATCTGTACTTAATACAAACTTTTAAGGAGAGATGGTAAATGAGTAAAAAGATTCTTGCACTGATGATGGGCCTTGCGATGGTCATCGCGCTGTCTGCCTGCACGGGGGATTCCGGGAATCAGAATAGCGGAGATAATGCTCTGTCCGCCTCGCAGAATGGTCAGGCACAGACGGAGGATGTGTTTGCCAAATTCGAAAAGGGTCTGAGCGATCTGGGGATGACATATTCCGCCAAGACGGAGACTGTCGCAGATATGATCGGCGGCATTAAGGGCCAGAAGTACACAATGGACGGCTACACGATTGAGCTGTATCAGTTTGACCCGTCCAGCGACGCCTACAAGTCTGCGGAGGAGAAACAGGCGGTTACGATGGAGGGGTTCGGCGACTTTTCCGTATATGTCCATAACGGCATGGTCATGATGAAGGATGGCGTGCCGCAGAATGTCGTGGATCTGTTCAACACACTGTAAATTTGTTTTTTGTGCAGGATCGGCTGCGGCCGGTCCTGTTTTTATATGTCCGCAACGGGGCGAACGCAGCGTAAACTCAGCGCGTGTTCTCATTTTATCTCTTTACATATGGCCGGTTATGAAGTAAAATAAATAGGAAGACAGGCCGGCGCTGACAGAGCCGGACTTTGACAAGGGAGGCTTTTGGATGCAGCCGAAATATAAACGGATCCTGCTCAAGCTGAGCGGGGAAGTGCTTGCGGGGGAATGTGGCCACGGGATCGATTTTGATACGGTGCTCACCATCTGTTCCGCCGTTAAGGAGTGCACCCGGATGGGGGTGGAGATCGGCCTGGTCGTCGGGGGCGGCAACTTCTGGCGCGGGCGCTCAAGCGGCGACATGGACCGCACCCGTGCGGATCACATGGGGATGCTCGCCACGGTCATGAATTCCCTTGCACTGTGCGACGCACTGGAGCAGTTGGAGGTCCCGGTCCGCGTGCAGACGGCGATTGCCATGCAGCAGATTGCGGAACCCTACATCCGCAACCGGGCAATCCGTCACCTGGAAAAGGGACGCGTTGTGATTTTTGGCTGTGGGACGGGCAATCCGTTCTTCACCACAGATACGGCCGCGGCGCTGCGGGCGGCGGAAATCGACGCGGAGGTCATCTTCAAGGCGACGAATGTGGACGGTATCTATGATAAAGATCCCCACAAGTTCCCGGATGCGGTCAAGTTTGACACGCTCACGCACATGGATGTCCTGCAAAAGGGGTTGAACGTGATGGACTCCACGGCAGCTTCCCTCTGCCGGGATAATCACATCTCCATTCTCGTATTTAATCTGAATGACCCAATGAACATCGTCCGTGCCGTCAAGGGTGAAAATATCGGCACATTAGTTAAGGAGGAAGAGGAGCAATGAAAGAAGTTTTTGACAACGCCAACGAACGCATGAATAAGACCCTGAACGCCCTGGAGAAGGAGTACGGCACCATCCGCGCGGGGCGTGCAAATCCGGCGGTTTTGGATAAGATTACCGTCGACTATTATGGGACGCCGACTCCGATCCCGCAGCTCGCCTCCGTGTCGGTGTCCGAGGCGCGCATGCTCGTCATCCAGCCGTGGGATAACTCTCTGTTGGGCGCCGTGGGCAAGGCCATTCAGGCCTCCGATATCGGCATCAATCCGCAGAATGACGGCCGTGTGATCCGCCTGACCTTCCCGCCGCTGACGGAGGACCGCCGCCGCGAGATCGTCAAGGATATCAAGAAGTACGAGGAGGAGGCCAAGGTGGCCGTCCGTTCCGTGCGCCGCGACTGCATTGAAAAGCTCAAGGCAAAGAAAAAGGCCTCCGAAATCACGGAAGATGATTTGAAAAGCGGCGAGGAGAGGCTTCAGCAGATCACGGACAAATTCGTCAAGATGATCAGCGATGTCTCCGCCCAGAAGGAAAAGGAAATTATGGAAATCTGAAACGGTTTACGGCGTATACCGCGGCCTTGGCCGTGCTGCGCAGAGGGGCGGCGCATCCTGATGTGCCGCCCACCGTTCATTATAGGCAGAGGATGCCGGAGGATGGAGGATTCCCATGGACAGCAGATTTGAGATACTGCCCCGCCACGTGGGCGTGATTATGGACGGCAACGGCCGGTGGGCCAAAAAGCGCGGCCTGCCGCGTGGAGAGGGCCACAAGGCCGGCGCCCGTGTGTTCCGTGAGATCACTAAATACGCCCGCAGGATTGGGATTGAGTATATCACCTATTATGCCTTTTCCACGGAAAACTGGAACAGGCCCAAGGAGGAGATCGACGGCATCATGGAGCTCTTCCGCGAGTATCTGTTCGAGTCGGAGGAGCGGCTGGATGAGAACGAGCAGGAGGGGATGCAGGTCCGCTTCATCGGCGAGAAGGCGGGCCTCCCGGAGGATATAGTTGCCCTCATGGCGCGCGCGGAGCAGGAGACGAGCACGGCAAGTGATATAGTCGTCAATCTGGCTATCAACTACGGCGGCCAGGCGGAGATCGCGCACAGTGCGCGGGAGCTGGCGGCTGCGGTGGCGCGCGGCGAGCTCAAACCGGAGGAGATTACGCCGGATCAGATCGCACAGCACCTGTATACGGCGGGCCAGCCGCCGCTTGATCTGGTCATCCGCCCGAGCGGGGAGTACCGCCTGTCCAACTTTATGATCTGGCAGGCCGCCTATGCGGAGTTCTGGTACTCCGATGTGCTCTGGCCGGATTTCACGCCCGCTGACTTTGACCGGGCGATGTTTGACTTTGCCAAGCGCAACCGGCGCTTCGGCGGCGTATGAGCAGGAGGGGTAATCAATGAAGCAGCGAATACTTTCCGGTATCGTCATGGCCGTCATCTTTGTGCTGATGCTCGTGACGCTGTACACGCCGGTGTTCTATATCCTGATGGGCGTGCTGTCCGTCATCGCCGTCCATGAGATTGAGCAGGTCGTCCAGGTGAAAAATTGGGGAATCCGCATCCTCAGCGGTGTTTTTGCCCTGTTCTTGCCGATCTATTACGGTCTGCGTCTGGAGTTTTCCCTTGCGCTGGTTCTGGTGCCGCTGGCGATCCTGATGCTGATCTGCATGCTCGCGCGGTATGGCACCACACCGTTTGAGCAGGTGTCCTCGGCCTTCGCGGTGACGCTGATGGTCTCCTTTGGCTTTTCCACCTTTGTGCTCGTGCGCGACTGCTATCTGGACGCGCCGGATAAATTTGTCAAGCTGGACGGGCTCTATCTCATCCTGTTTGGCTTTATCTGCTCCTGGGTGACGGATATTGGGGCGTATTTTGTCGGTCGCTTTTTGGGCAAGCATAAGCTGTCCCCCAAAATCAGCCCCAAAAAGACGGTGGAGGGCGCGGTCGGCGGCGTTGTTTTTGCGGCGCTGATCAATGCGCTGGTGCTGTTTGTGTTTGACCGCTGGATCTTTGAGTCCGCGCATCTGCCCTACTATATTATTATTCCGCTCTCGCTCGTCCTATCGGTCATCAGCATGTTTGGCGACCTCTCTGCGAGCGTAATCAAGCGGAACTTCGGCGTCAAGGATTTCGGCAAGCTGATCCCCGGGCACGGCGGCATTATGGACCGGTTTGACAGCTGCCTGTTTGTGTTCCCGGTGCTGTTTTTTGCCGTGAAAATCATCGGAATCGTCTGATCGTGGAATAAATGCACGCGTTTCCCGTAAACTTAAAGGAGGAAACAGAAAATGACGAAAGATTTATGCATCCTCGGCTCCACCGGATCCATCGGCCGTCAGGCGCTCGACGTGGTTGACAAGTGCGGTCTGCACGTGACGGCGCTGACCGCGTGCAGAAATGTGGAGATCATGGAGGAGCAGATCCGTAAATACCGCCCGGCCTATGCCGCCATGAGCGATGCGCAGGCGGCGGAGGCATTAAAGGTAAAGGTTGCCGATACCGGCACCAGGGTGCTGTCCGGCCATGCGGGCGTGTGCGAGTGCGCGTGCTGCTCCGGGGCGGATACGGTGCTCAATTCAATCGTCGGAATCGCCGGACTGGAGCCCACGCTGGCTGCGGTGCAGGCCGGGGAGAATGTCGCCCTCGCCAATAAGGAGACACTCGTCGCGGGCGGCCATCTCGTTACCCGTGCCGTGCGGGAGAAGGGTGTGGCCCTGTTGCCGGTGGACAGCGAGCACTCCGCCATCTTTCAGTCCCTTCAGGGCTCACCCGGGAAAAAAGCCGTTCACAAACTGATCCTGACGGCCTCCGGCGGTCCATTTTTTGGTAAAACGCGCGCCGAGCTGGAAAACGTGACGGCAGAGCAGGCACTCAACCACCCCAACTGGAGCATGGGGCCCAAGATCACCGTGGACTCCGCCTCCATGATGAACAAGGGGCTGGAACTGATCGAGGCAGTCTGGCTCTTTGATATGAGGCCGTCCGATATTGAGATTGTCATCCACCGGGAGAGCATTGTCCACTCCCTGGTAGAGTATGTGGACCACTCGGTGATCGCGCAGCTCGGGCTGCCTGATATGCGCATCCCGATCCAGTACGCACTGACCTATCCGGAGCGCTTTGAATCTCCAGTCGGGCGGCTCAGCCTTGCCCAAGTGGGCAAGCTGACCTTTTATGATCCGGACTATGAGACGTTCCCGCTGATGGACGTCTGCCGCCGTGCGATCGAGCGGGGCGGTCTGTATCCGGCATATGCCAACTCGGCCAACGAGGAGGCCAATCTCCTGTTCCGTCAGGGGAAAATCAAATTCATGCAGATCGCGCAGCTGGTTGCGGACGCGGTGGAGCGCGCCCCACAGTGCGATGATTATACCCTTCAGGACGTTCTGGACGCGGACGTCCATGCCCGGGCGATGGTTCGGGAGCGTATTCAGGCGTAATGCGTCCGTATTTTCGGAGGTGATTCTTATCCAGCTGCTCGTCTCAGCCGCATCTGTATGGGGCAAGGTCTGGCCGGTCCTGATCGCTATTCTTTTTTTCGGCTTTATCATCCTGATCCATGAGTTTGGGCACCTGATCGTGGCCAAATGGTGCGGCGTGCAGGTGAATGAGTTTGCGATCGGCATGGGGCCGAAGCTGTTCAGCTTTGGCAAAAGGGAGACGAAGTATTCCCTCCGCTTGCTCCCGTTCGGTGGCTTTTGCAGCATGGAGGGGGAGAGCGGCGAGGAGGACGGCGAGAAAAAGCCGCCCAACCCCCGCGCCTTTACGGCCAAACCGGTCTGGAAACGGATCCTGATCATCTGCGCCGGCGCCGCCATGAACCTGCTGCTCGGGCTGATCCTTGTGGGGATCCTGACGGGGACGCAGGAGCTGGTTGGAACCAATCAGGTGGCCCGATTTTCCGAGGGGGCGGTGAGCAATACCACCGGCCTGCAGGAGGGGGATAAGATCCTGCGTGTCAACGGGACGCGCGTGCTCTCCAGCAGCGATATCACCTATCTCGTAGCCCGTGACGGGGACGGGACGGTCGATTTCACCGTGGAGCGCGGCGGGGAAAAACTGGAGCTGCCCAACGTCCGCTTTGCCACGGAGGAGCAGGACGGGCGCACCGTGATCCGGTTCGATTTTTCAATCATCGGGGAGCCGCGCTCCGTCGGCAATGTGCTGCGCAGCACCTTTGCGGAGACAGCCTCCATGGCGCGGCTCGTCTGGCTGAGCCTCTTTGATCTGCTCACCGGGCAGTATGGCCTGAGCGATCTGGCGGGCCCCGTCGGAACGGTCAGCGTCATCGCGCAGGCGGCGTCGGTGGATCTATCCGGGGCCGTGAACCTGATGGCATTCATCACGATCAATATCGGGATTTTCAATCTGCTGCCCATTCCGGCACTGGATGGCGGCAAGCTGATCTTCCTCATCATTGAGGGCATCCGGCGCAAACCGGTCAATCCCAAATATGAGGGGTGGGTGACCGCTGCAGGATTTGCGATTCTGCTTGTCCTGATGTTGGTCCTGCTCTTCCACGATATACTCAATCTGATAAGGACGTGAACCATATGAGAAGAAAGACGCGGCAGGTGCGCGCCGGGAATGTAACCATCGGCTCCGGCGCGCCGGTGACGGTGCAGTCCATGCTCAACGTGATCGCCTCGGATGCCGAAGGGAATGTCCGGCAGGCGGTGGCGCTGGAAAAGGCGGGCTGTGAGATCGTGCGCATGTCCGTCCCGGATCAGGATGCGGTGCGTTCCTTTGCCAAGGTGCGCGAGCATATTTCCATCCCCCTGGTGGCGGATATCCATTTTGACTACCGCATGGCGCTGGAGAGCGTGGCCGCCGGCGCGGATAAAATCCGCATTAATCCCGGCAATATCGGGGATGAGTCCCGGGTTAAAAAGGTTGTGGATGCCTGCCGTGCGGCCGGTGTGCCCATTCGTATCGGCGTCAATTCCGGCTCCGTGGAAAAGGAAATTCTCGCCAAGTACGGCGGTCCCACACCGCAGGCGCTGGTGGACAGCGCCCTGCACCACGCTGCCCTGCTGGAAAAATATGATTTTTACGATACCGTGATCTCCATCAAGTCCTCCAGTGTGCCGGATATGGTGCAGGCCTACCGGCTGGCGGCAGAGCAGTGCGACTATCCGCTCCACCTGGGCGTAACGGAGGCCGGCACTGCGCACATGGGGCTGATCAAGTCTGCTGCCGGAATCGGTTCGCTGCTGATGGACGGGATCGGCGATACGATCCGCGTCTCCCTGACGGCGGACCCGGTTCAGGAGGTCTACGCGGGCCACGATATCCTGAATGCGATCGGTCTGCGCACGGACAGGCCGCAGCTTGTCTCCTGCCCCACGTGCGGCAGGACGAAGGTTGATCTCATCGCCATCGCAGGCGAGGTGGAAAAGCGCCTGGCCGGCTGCCATAAGCCGATCAAGGTGGCGGTGATGGGCTGCGTCGTCAACGGGCCGGGGGAGGCCAAAGAGGCCGATATCGGCATTGCCGGCGGCGACGGCTGCGGGCTGATCTTCAAAAAGGGGGAGGTCCTGCGCAAGGTGCCGGAGGACCGGATCGTGGACGAGCTGATGGCTGAAATCGAAAAGATGTGAGGGTATTTTTCAATGGCGTCTCTGCTGCATGTTTTTGGCGATTACATAACGGAGGATCGGGTGCGTGATTACCTCGCCTCCGGTGAGGTAAAAAATGTAAAAATTTCCGGAGCGGCGAAGGCGGTGATCGTCTCCGCCTCTTTCCCGTCCCCGGATACCGGAGAAATTGCCGTGGCTCAGAGCATGATCGCCGCGGCGCTCGGGCATCCGTGCGAGATTCGCCCCGGCTTCCCACCGGAGACGCTCACGCAGGACTATTTTTCCCAGATAATGGTGCCGGAGGTCAAGCGGGAGATCACCGCTGCCAACGGCTTTTTTGCCGACTGCACCGCGCAGCTGGAGGGCGACGCTCTCTGCATTACACTCGCGCACGGCGGCAGTGCGATCCTGCTGCGCGAGCGGGCGGACCATCTGATCCGTAAGCTGATTGCCGATCGCTTCGGCCGCACGGTGGAGGTTCGCTTTACGGACGCGCTCAGCAGTGCGGAGCTGACGGCCAGAATGGAGGCGGAGGCTGCGGAGCATGCCCGGCAGGTCTCTCAGCAGATCAGCAGCCTTACACCGCCCCCGCCGCCGCAGGAGTCAAGGCCCCAGCGTGCGCCGTTCCGCAGGGTGCCGGTGGAGGATTGCAGTTTTGCCGGCACGCCGATCCGGTCGGGCAGTGTGGAGCTCGTTTACGGCATTCCACTCAAAGGGCGGATGCGTCGCCTAGAGGATGTCACGCCGGACGATGATGACGTCACCGTCTGGGGCGATGTATTTAAATTTGAATCCCGCGAGACGCGCAACGGCCGCAGCATGATTATCTCCTTTGATGTTACAGACCGCACGGGCTCTTATATGGTCAAGGTTTTTGATCCCATCACCAAGTGCGCCGATCTGGTCGATCGTGTCAAGAACGGGAAGACGGTCGTCGTCCGCGGCAATATCGAATACGACAAATACGCACACGACTATGTCATCCGCGCCAAGACGATCTGTACGGCGGAGAAGACCATCCGCATGGACCACGCCGAGGAAAAGCGGGTGGAGCTGCACATGCACACCAGCATGTCCACCATGGACGGTATGACGGATGTGCGCGAGCTGATCGCCCGGGCGGCTAAATGGGGCCATAAGGCGGTCGCCGTCACGGATCACGGCGTGGTGCAGGCTTTCCCGGATGCGATGATCGCCGGGAAAAAGAATGATATCAAGATAATCTATGGTGTGGAGGCCTACTTCGTCAACGACGATCAGAATATCCTCACCGGTGATTCCGCAGAGGGCTTTGACGAGGAATATATCGTCTTTGATATTGAAACGACGGGCTTTGGCGCGCAGACGGAGCGGATTACGGAGATCGGCGCCGTCCGTGTCGTCAACGGGGAGAAAAAGGATGAGTTCGACATCTTTGTCAACCCGGAAAAGCCGATCCCGCCCCGGATTACGGAACTGACGGGCATCACCGATGAGATGGTGGCCGATGCCCCGCTGGAGAAAGAGGCACTTGAGCAATTTTTCGCCTTCTGCGGGGACTGCAAGGTGCTTGTTGCGCACAACGCGGGCTTTGATACCTCGTTTATCAAGGCCGCGTGCCGCCGGACGGGGCTGACCTATGATTTTTCCCACATTGATACTGTCCCCATGTGCCGCTCCATGCTGCCGGAGCTGAGCAAGTTTACCCTTGACCGCGTGGCCAAGCATTTGAAGCTGCCGGAGTTCAACCATCACCGCGCGTGCGACGATGCCCGTGTGCTGGCGGATATCTTCCTCTGCCTGTGCAAAATGGCAAAGGATCAGGACGGCGTTGAGCGCATTGACCAGCTGAATACCACATACGGCGGCGGGGACGTCAAAAAAATGCACACCTACCACCAGATCATTCTGGTGAAAAACCTGACCGGGCTCAAG
Source organism: Candidatus Onthovicinus excrementipullorum (assembly GCA_018712345.1). Taxonomy (GTDB): domain Bacteria; phylum Bacillota; class Clostridia; order Oscillospirales; family Acutalibacteraceae; genus Onthovicinus; species Onthovicinus excrementipullorum. Next base: position 18,953 of record DVHG01000004.1, read on the forward strand.
AATCTGTACAAGCTGATCTCCAAGGCTCATCTGCAGTATTTCTTCCGCCATCCGCGCATCCCAAAGAGTGAGCTTGTCGCCCACCGGGAGGGCCTGATCATCGGCAGCGCGTGTGAGGCGGGGGAGGTCTACCGTGCGATCATGGACGGCAAGACATTTGACGAGGTCTGTGAGATCGCCTCCTTCTACGACTATCTGGAGATCCAGCCAAACGGGAACAATATGTTCTATGTCCGCGACGGGCGCGTCAAGGACGAAGAGGGACTCAACGATATCAACCGGACGATTATTCGGGTGGCGGATCAGCTCGGCAAGCCGGTGGTCGCGACGGGGGACGTGCACTTTCTGGACCCGGAGGACGGCATTTACCGCCAGATCCTCATGACGGTGCAGGGCTTTAAGGACGCCGACAATCAGGCGCCGCTCTACTTCCGCACCACGGACGATATGCTGCATGAATTTGCATGGCTGGGCGACCGCGCGCGGGAGGTCGTTATTGACAATCCCAATAAGATCGCGGATATGATCGAGGAGATCCGCCCCTTCCCGGCCGGGACGTTCCAGCCGAACATCGAGGGAGCGGCGGAGGAGTTGCGTGAGATCTGCTGGAAAAAGTGTAAGAGTATGTACGGCGAAAATCCGCCGGAGCTCGTCACCACCCGTCTCAACCGCGAGCTCGACTCCATCATCAAGCACGGGTTCAGCGTGCTGTACATCATCGCGCAGAAGCTTGTCAAAAACTCGGAGGATCACGGCTATCACGTCGGCTCGCGGGGCAGTGTCGGCTCCTCCTTTGTGGCCACTATGGCCGGCATCTCGGAGGTCAACCCGCTCTCCCCGCACTACCTGTGCCCCAAGTGCTGCCACAGTGAATTTATTACGGATGGCAGCTACGGTTCGGGCTATGATTTACCGCCTAAAAACTGCCCGGAGTGCGGCACGCCAATGCACCGCGACGGGCACGAGATCCCGTTTGAGACATTCCTCGGCTTTGACGGCGACAAGGAGCCCGATATTGACCTGAACTTCTCCGGTGAGTATCAGTCCAGCGCCCACCACTACACGGAGGAGCTCTTCGGCAAGGACTATGTCTTTAAGGCCGGAACCATCTCCACCGTGGCGGAGAAGACGGCGTATGGCTATGTCAAAAAATATCTGGAGCTGAAAAACCGCGTGGTCAACCGTGCGGAGGAGGACCGCCTCACCATGGGCTGCACCGGTATCAAGCGCACCACCGGCCAGCACCCGGGCGGCATGGTCGTCGTGCCGCGCGGCCATGAGATCTATGAGTTCACGCCGGTCCAGCATCCCGCTGACGACGGCGGCAAGGATACCGTTACCACGCACTTTGACTTCAACTCCCTGCACGATACGCTCCTCAAGCTCGACGAGCTCGGGCACGATGTTCCCACGCTCTACAAGCACCTCCAGGATCTCACGGGGATTGATGCAATGGATGTGGATATCTGCGACCCGGAGATCTACAAGCTCATGACGAGCACGGAGCCCCTCGGCGTCACACCGGAGGATATCGGCTGCCCCATCGGCACGCTCTCCATCCCGGAGATGGGGACCTCCTTCGTCATTCAGATGATGGTCGACGCCCAGCCCAAAAATTTTTCCGACCTGCTGCAGGTCTCCGGCCTGTCCCACGGCACGGACGTGTGGCTCGGGAACGCACAGGATCTGATTAAGAGCGGCACCTGTACCATTTCCGAGGTCATCGGTACGCGTGACAGCATCATGACCTACCTGATGCACAAGGGGATCGATCCTCTCATGTCCTTTAAGATCATGGAGATCGTCCGCAAGGGCGGAAAGAAGGGACCCCTTACCGACGAACACCTCAAGGTCATGCGTGAGCACAATGTCCCGGAGTGGTACATTGACTCGTGTAAAAAGATCAAGTACATGTTCCCCAAGGCCCACGCTGCAGCGTACGTGAGCGCCGCCCTGCGCCTGTGCTGGTATAAGCTGCATAAGCCGGTGGAGTATTATACGGCCTTCCTGACCGTGCGCGGTGAGGACTTTGACGCCGCGACCGCCCTCCAGGGGCGTCAGGCCGTCAAGAATAAGATGGCGGAACTACGCGCCAAGGGCAACGACACCACCGCCAAGGAGAAGGATCAGTACACCATGTTCCAGATCGTCAATGAGATGTTCGCCCGCGGCGTGGAGTTCCTGCCTGTGGATCTCTATAAGTCGGAAGCGGCACGCTACACGATCGAGGACGGTAAGATCCGCCTGCCCTTCGGCGCCGTGAAGGGGACGGGCGAGGCCGCGGCCAAAGCACTGTGTGCCGCCCGGGAGGACGGCGGCGGAAAGTTTATCTCCGTGGACGACGTCCAGATCCGCTCCGGCGTCACCCGTGCGGTCATCGATGCGCTGCGGGAGTGCGGGGTGTTCAGCGGTATGCCGGAGACGCGGCAGATGTCGCTGTTCTGATCCGGCGGGCTCTCCCCCACAGGGCGATGGGTCCTCTTGCAGGGCCCGGAGCCGGAAAAGGGCGCTTGACAACAGTTCTTTAATTTGATATCATAGTAGCACATTAAAGTGGCACTTGTTTTTCTGAGGTGAACCGAATGAAAAAGTATTTGAATAAAACGCCGGAGGGGACGCGTGACCTGCTCTTTGAGGAGTGCGTCGCGCGCCGCGCGGTGGAGGAGCGGCTCTCCGCGCTCTTCCTCTCCTATGGATATAATCAGGTTGTGACCCCGTCGGTGGAGTACTATCAGGTCTTTTCCCGCGGCAGTTCAGGCCTGCGGCAGGAGGATATGTATAAGTTGACGGATGCAAACGGACGCCTGATCGTTCTCCGGCCGGACAACACGCTCCCGATCGCGCGCGTGGTCTCCGGCAGGCTGAAGGAGGCCCCGCTCCCGATCCGCCTGTTTTACTGCCAGAAGATTTTCCGGCGGCACATGCTGATGGCCGGGCATTCCGATGAGTGCGAGCAGTGCGGGGTGGAGCTGATCGGGGCCGGGGGTCTGCGGGCGGATCTGGAAATCCTCACGCTCGCCGTGCGGGCGCTGGATGCCGTGGGTGTGCCCGGCTTCAAGCTGGAGATCGGCCACGCCGGGTTTTATAACGCCCTGTGCGATCTGCTCGATGTGGATGAGGAACTGCGCGTGGATATCAATGAGCTGGTTGAAAAGAAGAATTACGCCGCGCTGGGCGACCTGCTGGACACCCTTCCCGAGTCGGAGGCGGTCGCCGCGCTGCGCCGCCTGCCGCGGCTGTTCGGCGGCCCGGAGATTTTGGACGAGGCGGCCGGCCTGTGCACCTCCCAGCGTGCACAGGATTCCCTGGCCTATCTGCGCCGGATCTGTGCCTCCGTCCAAAAAATGGGACTGGGGGACAGCGTCACAGTCGATCTCGGCCTTGTCCACCGCAATAACTACTATACGGGTCTGGTGTTCCGGGGCTATATTCCGGGCTCCGGCGCCACCGTCCTCTCCGGCGGGCGGTACGACCGGCTGCTTGGTGAATTCGGCGAGCCGCACCCCGCCACGGGATTCGGCGTGGAGGTGGACGAGCTGTATAAGGCGCTGCTTGACAGTGACGGCGCCCCGGCGGTCCGGGTTCCGGATGCGCTGGTGTTTGGTGCGGACGGCTATGAGCTGGAGGCGCTCGAACGGCTCGGGGAGCTGACAGGCTCCGGCCTGGTGTGTGAGAATTTTACAGGTTCCAGCCGTGCAGAGGCCATTCGGTATGCGGCGGCACACGGGATCCCGAAGACCTATTGTCTCTCATCCGGCGGATGGGAGGAGATTGATACCGCGCAGGAGGTGCAGGCATGAGAAAGCTGCGGATCGCCCTGACAAAGGGGCGCCTGGAAAAAAAGACCGTCTCCCTCTTCACGGCGATGGGGCTCGACTGTACCCAGCTGATCAACAAGGGCAGGCGGCTGATTCTCCCGGTCGGGGAGTATGAGGCCGTGCTGGCCAAGGCGGCCGATGTGACCACCTATGTGGAGCACGGCGCGTGTGATATCGGCATCGTCGGCAAGGACACCATCGCCGAGAGCGGCAAGAGCTTTTATGAGGTGCTGGACCTCGGCTTCGGGAAGTGCCGCTTCGCCCTCGCGGCCCCGAAAGGGTCGGATTTTTTCTCCGGCCATCAGGTCAAGAGCATCGCGACCAAGTATCCCAACATTGCGCGCGGCTATTTTGACCGGCTGGATATGGATGTCAATATTATCAAGATCGAGGGTTCCGTGGAGCTCGCCCCGCTGCTTGGGCTGGCGGATGCGATCGTCGACATCGTGGAGACGGGCTCAACTTTAAAGGAAAACGGCCTGGAGGTCATTGAGGAGATCATGCCGGTCTCCGCGCGCGTGATCGTCAATATGGCGAGTATGAAGCTGCGGCGCGATGAGATCGAATCATTCCTTTTAGATGTCGTGGTCGCCAAGGAGGTAATGGAGCAATGAAGGTTGTCAAAGCAGATGGAAAAACGGAGCGGGAGCTGCTCGCCCTCTTAAAACAGCGCAGCGGGGATATGAATGCCCAAATCACCCAGGCGGCGGCGGATATCATTGAGCTGGTCCGCGCCGGCGGGGATGAGGCGGTCCGCCGCCTGACCGAGCAGTATGACGGCGTGGCGCCGCAGAATATCGTAGTGGACCGCCGGCAGATTGAGGCCTCGCTCGAGACACGGGACTCCAAGTTCGTCTATGCGCTCTACCGCGCGGCGGACAATATCCGGGACTACCACGCCCGCCAGAAGCGGGAGGGCTTTATCAATGCCCGCCCGGACGGCGTCATGATGGGGCAGCGCGTCCGGCCGCTCAAACGCGTGGGGCTCTATGTCCCGGGCGGTACGGCGGCCTACCCCTCTACCGTGCTCATGAATGCGATCCCCGCCAAGATCGCCGGGGTGGAGGAGCTGGTCATGGTCACTCCGCCGGCCAAGACGGGCTTTGCCAATCCGAATATCCTCGCCGCTGCTGCCGTGGCCGGGGTGGATAAGATCTACCTCATGGGCGGCGCGCAGGCTGTGGCGGCCCTCGCCTACGGCACGGAGACCGTGCAGCGGGTCGATAAGATCGTAGGCCCCGGCAACGCCTATGTGGCGGCGGCCAAAAAGCTGCTGTACGGCACCGTGGATATTGATATGATCGCCGGGCCGAGCGAGATCCTGATCGTTGCGGACGAGACGGCTAATCCCAAGTTCCTCGCTGCAGACCTGATGTCCCAGGCGGAGCACGACGTGATGGCCAGTGCGATCCTGCTCACGACCAGCGAGCAGCTTGCGAAAGATACCATCTCGGAGATCAACCGCCAGAAGCAGGGGCTCTCCCGCAGGGAGATCATCACCAAATCCCTTGATACATTCGGTGCAATCATCATCTGTGATACGATCGAGCAGGCCATCGGCTTTGCCAACGAGGTGGCGCCTGAGCATCTGGAGCTTGCCCTCGACCGGCCGATGGACTACCTTGGCATGGTGGAGAATGCCGGATCCGTCTTCCTCGGGCACTACTGCCCGGAGCCGCTGGGCGATTACTACGCGGGGCCGAACCACGTCCTGCCGACGAACGGGACGGCGCGCTTCTTCTCCCCGCTGTCTGTGGACAGCTTTGTCAAGAAATCGAGCTTCCTCTATTACACGCCCAAGGCGCTTGAGCAGGCGAAGGATGACGTGATCCGTATGGCCGAATCTGAGGGGCTGACGGCGCACGCGAACAGTATTAAAGTGAGGTTTTAACAGTGGCATATGAGCTTTGTGATAAATTAAAAAAACTGACACCCTATGATCCAGCGGAGGGGACATACCGCATCCGGCTGGATGCCAACGAGTCCTTCCTCCCCCTGCCGGATGAGGTGATCGAGAAACTGCCAAAGGTGATCGAGCGCGTCCGGTTCAACCGGTATCCCGATCCGCTCGCATCGGAGCTGTGCTTTGACTTTGCGCAGTACTACCGGGTGGACCCGCAGTCCGTCACGGCGGGCAACGGTTCCGACGAGCTGCTGAATATCATCGCCAATTCCTTCCTCCAGCGCGGGGAGACGGTGCTCACCCTGGCGCCGGACTTCTCCATGTACGGCTTTTATGCGGAGCTGGCCGAGTGCCGGTGCGTGCGCATGGAGAAAGGGGAGGGCTTCCGGATCGATCCGGATGCAGTGATTGAGCGGGCCAATCAGGAGCACGCGGCGATGGTCATCTTCTCAAACCCCTGCAACCCGACCTCCGTCCTGCTGGACCGGGATTCCGTGCGGAAGATCATCCGCGGTGTGAACGGGCTCGTCGTGCTGGATGAGGCGTATATGGATTTTGCCGATGCCTCCCTGATCCGCGAGGCGGACCGGTATGACAACCTCATCCTCCTGCGCACGTGCTCCAAGGTGTTCGGGCTGGCGGCCATCCGTCTGGGCTTTGCGGTGGCCAACCCCACGATCACGCGGGCGCTGCGTGCGGCCAAATCCCCCTACAATGTCAACTCAATCACGCAGGCGATTGGCAGCGCTGTGCTCTCCGAACCGGAGGCGGCGCACCGCGCCCTTGAGCAGATCCTGATCTCGCGCCGCAGCCTGTATGGGATGGTCCGGGAACTGGCGGAAAAATATCCCGGTAAGATCAATGTGATTGAGCCGCAGACGAACTTTGTCTTCGCACGGTATGAGGATGCCGGGGAGCTCTTTGAATTCTTAAAGAAAAATGCGATGATCGTCCGCCGCATGGGGGACTATCTGCGCATTACGGCGGGCCGCAACCACGAGAATGTGGAGGTCACGCAGAAGATCGACGAATTTTACGCCGGGAGGTGCTGAAATGGCGCAGATCATCAAAAAACGGAAAACAGCAGAGACGGATATTGAGCTGACGCTTAATCTCGGCGGCGGCGCGGTCGATATTCAGACGGGTGTCGGATTTTTTGACCACATGCTTACGGCCTTTGCCGTCCACGCCGGGTACGGGCTGACTGTCCGCTGTCGGGGCGATCTGTATGTGGACGCCCATCATACGGTGGAGGATGTCGGCATTGTTTTAGGGCAGGCGCTGGCCGAGAGCGTGGGGGATAAATCCGCCATCGCCCGGTACGGCTCCTTCTATATCCCCATGGATGAGGCGCTCGCCTTTGTCTGCGTGGATATCAGCGGGCGCGCCTACCTGCACTATGAAGTGAATTTAAAGCAGGAGAAGACCGGCGATTTTGACACGTGCCTGGCGGTAGAGTTCTTCCGCGCGCTGGCGAATCAGGCCGGGCTGACCCTTCACGTGCGCTGCCTGTACGGGGAGAATGCGCACCACCAGTTGGAGGCGATGTTCAAGGCCGCCGGCCACGCGCTGGCGCAGGCCACGGCCCCGCGGCAGGGCGGTGTGCTCTCCACCAAGGGGAGCCTCGAATAAGAGGAGGAGTTTCAATGATCATTTTTCCCGCGATCGATCTGAAAAACGGGGAATGCGTCCGCCTGAAAAAGGGCGATATGAATACGAGCGAGAAGGTGGCGGAGAGCCCGGTGCAGACGGCGCTCTCCTTTGCCGCGTGCGGCGCACAGTGGATGCACATGGTCGATCTGGACGGCGCGGTCGGCGGCGGACGGGTCAATCATCCTGTCATTGTGGAAACGGTCCGGTCCAGCGGCCTGCACACGGAGGTCGGCGGCGGGATCCGGTCGATGGCCGATATGGAATACTATCTGGAAAACGGTGTCAGCCGTGTCATCCTCGGTTCCGTCGCCCTGAAAAACAGCGCACTGGTGCGTGAGGCCGTGCGGGAGTTCGGCGGGGAGCAGATTGCTGTGGGGATCGACGCGCGCGGCGGCATGGTCGCAGCCGAGGGCTGGGTGCAGGACAGCGACGTGAATTTTATTGAGCTTGCCAAACGCATGGAGGACGTCGGCGTGCAGTACCTGATCTATACGGATATCGGCCGGGATGGCATGATGGCCGGGGCCGATATCGAGGGCCTGCAGCGCCTGAATGAGGCGGTCGGCTGCTGTGTCACAGCCAGCGGCGGGATCCGCTCCATGGACGATATTCGGGCGCTGGCTGCGCTGGACCTGTACGGGGCCATCTGCGGCAAGTCCATCTATTCCGGCGCGCTCGATCTTAGCGAGGCCGTCCGGTATTGTAAAGGAGAATAAAATGGATCTGGAGTGCTATTTTAAAAAGGGGGAACTGATCCCCGCAATCATCGTGGAGCACGGCACGGGGGAGGTGCTCATGCTGGCGTATATGAACCGGGAGTCCCTTGCAAAAACGATGCAGACGGGGTATACTTGGTTTTACAGCCGGTCCAGGAAGAAGCTTTGGAATAAAGGGGAGACCTCCGGCCATACGCAGCGCGTGCTGAAAATTACGGCCGACTGCGATGACGATACGCTTTTAATCGAGGTGGAGCAGAAGGGGCCTGCCTGCCACACGGGCAGCCACTCCTGTTTTTATAAAGAGATCTGGAGTGAGGAAAACCATGGGTGATATTTTACGGGAACTCTATGACATTGCCGTGATGCGCCGCGCGGAGAAGAAGGAGGGGTCCTATACCTGCTACCTCTTTGAGCAGGGGACAGACAAGATCCTGAAAAAGTGCGGCGAGGAGTGCGCGGAGACGATCATCGCCGTCAAAAACGGCGTTAAGGAGGACACGGTCGGCGAGATTAACGATCTGCTCTATCATTTGGCCGTGCTCATGGCAAACGAGGGCATCACGATTGACGAGGTCTATCAGGAGCACGCCCGGCGCAATGCAAAGGAGCTCAATCTGAAAAAGTTCCATTCGGTGGATAAAAACAGCTGATTTTTCAGACAGGTGATCGGGTTGAAAAAAATCAAACGCCCTTCCAGTGAAAAAGTCTGGTTTAAGCTGGACAACGCCGGCAAGGTCTTCCCAGGCCAGAGTACGTCTAAGTGGTCGAATATCTTCCGCATGAGCGTCATTTTGAAAGAGAAGATTGACCCGGAGCTGCTTGCGCGTGCCGTGGAGATGGTCATGCCGCGCTTCCCCTGCTTTGACGTGCGGCTGCGCAAGGGCATGTTCTGGTATTATTTTGAAAAAAACGACAATCTCCCGCCCGTGCTGCCGGATATCAAAAATCCGTGCCAGCGCGTCAAGCGCAAGGAAAATAACGGTTTTCTCTTCCGCGTGTACTACTATGAGAAGCGGATCTCCGTGGAGTTTTTCCACGCGCTGACGGATGCCTATGGCACGGTCCGTTTTCTGAACACGCTCACGGCGCAGTACCTCCGCCTTCAGGGGCATAAGATCCCGCCGGGGGAGAGCGTGCTCAATATCAATGAGCCGGCCACGGAGGACGAGCTGAGCGATGCGTTCCCGCGCTTTGCCAGCTCCAAAGGCAAGCTCCGGGGCGCGAACAAGTTTGTCTATCATGTCCGGGGGACAAAGCTCCCGGCGCATATGTGCACCATCGTCACCGGGACCATGCCGCTTGACAAGGTCAAGGCAAAGGCCAAGGAATACGGCGTGACGATCACGGAACTGATCTCCGCCGAGCTGCTTTATGTCCACTATCAGATGCAGCAGAAGGATCTCTCCCGCGCCAACCGCAAAAAGGAGATCAGCGTGCAGATCCCGGTCAATCTGCGCAATTTTTTCCCCACAAAGACGCTGCGCAATTTTTCCCTTGCGTATATTGACCGCATCGATCCGAGCCTGGGCACGTACACCTTTGAGGAGATGCTCAAGCAGGTGGCGCTCTACCTGCGGTACATTAACAATGAAAAGACGCTCAACGCCATGGTGACCAGCAACCTGAAGCTGGAGGCAAATCCATTCATGCGCGCTCTGCCGCTTGTCGTCAAGGATGCCGCCATCGGCATCTCCTTCCGCCTGACGGGGGAGAAGTCCACCACCGTGATGTTCTCCAACATTGGGATCGTCAAAATTCCGGAGGAGATGCAGCCGTTTGTGGACCGTTACGTCATCATGTCCGGTCCGGGCAAGCTCAACGGCGCGCGCTGTGCCGGTATCACCTATGGCAACAGCTTCGAGGTCACGATCGTCAGCCTCTATGAGGAGATGGACATCCAGCGGGAATTTTTCCGCAGGATGGTGCGGCTCGGTGTCCCGGTCAAGATTGAGAGCAATATTCTGTTTGACGAATAGGGGAGGTGGTCCCATGTCCTACTGTGTAAATTGCGGCGTAGAGCTGGAGAAATCGGCACGCCGCTGCCCGCTGTGCAATACACCGGTCATCAATCCGAACCAGCCGCCCGCCGATGAGCCCCCGGCCTATCCGGAAAATATCTTTATCCCCAAAAAGACCCGCTCCAAATATATGGCGTTCATGGTGACGATCGTCATGCTGATCCCGAATCTCATCTGCGCCTTTATCAATCTTCTCTATCCCGATACGGGCCATTGGGCGGTGTATGTGGTGTCCTCCAGCATGCTGCTGTGGATCTTCTGCGTGCTCCCCACGTTTTTAAAGCACAACGCCTATCTTTTCCTCGGGGTGGATACGGCGGCTGCCCTGCTGTTTACCTTTATCATGTCGGTCTTCCACGGCAGGGACTGGTTTATTAAGATCGCGCTGCCCGCCATATTGGGGCTTGCGGTTATGATCGGGATTATGATATACTGGATCAGCAGAAAAAAGCGTGAGTGGCCCTCCATCTGCACCGGCGTGGTCGGAATTATCGGGGTGATGTCCCTGCTGTTTGAATTCCTGATCTCCTGGTATGTGGTGGGGCGTCCGATCATCCAGTATTCCGTGATTATCGTCGCGTCCTGTGTCGGATTGATCGTCTTTTTTGAATTTGCAGGGCGCAACCGGCGCTTCCGCGCATGGCTGACAAGGAGGTTCTATGTCTAATTCAACGAACAATGAACAGGAGCAGAATGGAAAGCCTGTTTCTGCGGCGGGGCCGGAAGGGACAGGCTATGATCCTGAAAAGGAGCTTGAAAAGCACACAGGCGTCAAGATGCGCCTCATCGATGCGGTAAAGGGCTTTATCATCGGCGCCACCATGTCCGTCCCCGGTGCGAGCGGCGGCACAATGGCGATCCTGCTCGGAATTTACGACGATATCATCGGCGCGGTGAGTGCCCTGCGCCGGAGCTTTAAAAAGAGCTTTTTTTTCCTGCTGACGCTCTTTATCGGCGGTTTCCTCGGTCTGCTGTGCATCACCAAGCCGATGGAATATCTGCTGGAGCACTTCGAGTATCCCACGCTCTTCTTCTTCGCGGGCGCCATCCTCGGCGGCGTGCCGCTGCTGTGCCGCCAGTCCCGCGTGAAAAAGTTCACCCCAGGCGTGATCGGCTGGCCGGTCCTCGGTGCGGCGATCGTGATTGGGATCTGGGCACTTGAGTTTATCCCCGGTTTTGCCTTTGAATACAATCCGGGCGGCGGCTTGAAGGACTACCTGATCCTCTTTTTGATCGGGCTGATCTGCTCCGCGGGCTTTGTGCTGCCGGGCATCAGCACGTCCTTTCTCTTCGTCCTCTTTGGTATTTATGAGGAGATGCTTGCCGCTGTCTCCAGCTTTGATATCAAATTCATCTTTTCCCTTGGGCTTGGCATGCTGATTGGTGCGGTGCTGGTGGCAAAACTGCTCGATAAGCTGATGACCCGGTACACGCAGCAGTCCTTCCTGACGATGCTCGGCTTCGTTCTCGGGTCACTGGTGGCGGTGATCCCAGGGGTGCCGCAGGGGTGGAACATCCTCTGGTGTGTGCTGACACTCGTGGCGGGATTCCTGGCGATCTATTTCCCCAGCCGCCATGAAAATTGACAGTTAGTACGAATTCTTAAAAAATCAAGAACAAAAATTGATGTAGATTGTTGCCCTCCCGGTTGTGTGTATGCTATAATATCCCATAGCAGAATGATACATAACCGAGGGGGGTTCTTTATGTCCGTAACACAGGAGTACGCACGGGATAAGGCTGCCGATACCATGGATCAGGCTCAGAAGGTCTGCTCCAGTATCAAGCGGATCATTGAGACGATCGGGCCGCGTGCGCCCGGCAGTCCGGAGGAGCTCAAGGCGCAGGAATTCATACAGAAGGAGATCCGGCCGTATTGCTCTTCCACTGAGATTGAGCCGTTCATCGTCCACCGCCAGGCGTTTATGGGATTTATCCCATTTACGGTCGCCATGGGCGTAATCGCAGTTTTCCTCTATTTCTTCGATTACCAGATCGCCAGCTTTATCCTCTGCATCCTGGGGCTGATCCCGCTTGTTTTAGAATTTGTCATGTATAAGCAGTTCATTGATCCGCTCTTCCCGGGCCATGAGTCGCACAATCTGATCTGCCGCAAAGCGCCCAAGGGCGAGATCAAGCGGCGCATCGTCTTTGTCGGCCACGCGGATTCGCAGTATGAGTGGACGCTCAACTACCTGCTCGGCGGCAACGGGATGAAGGCTGTCCTGATCCCCGCGGTCGTCGGACTGATCGTTCTCACGGTGGCCTCCCTGATCAAGATGATTGTCTTTGATATCGCGGGGGTCGTCTCCCACGGGGCGGATCTGTTCTTTACCATTGTTGGGATTATCCTGTTTGCCTTCATTCCGTTCTTCCTGCTCTTCCTGCTGTTCCAGAACCCGTTCAAGAGCGTCCCCGGCGCCAATGATAACCTGACCGGCTGCTATGTGGCCACCGGCGTTATTAAGGCGCTGGCCGATGCCGGGATTGAGTTTGAAAATACCGAAGTCGTGGCCATTTGCTCCGGCTCAGAGGAGGCGGGCTTGCGCGGCGCCAAGGACTACGCCAAAAAGCATAAGCAGGAGATGCTCGATGTGGATACCATTGTGATCGCAGTGGATACTTTCCGTGATCTGAGCGATCTGGCGATCTATGACCGTGACCTGAGCGGTACGTTGAAGCACGATTCCGAGGTCCGCAAGCTCGTCCGCCGTGCGGGCGAAAACTGTGGGCTGGAGCTGGAGTATTCCTCCGTGTATATCGGCGCCAGCGATGCAGCGGCCTTCACGCAGGAGGGGATCCGGGCCACCGGATTTGCCGCGATGGATCCAACCCCGCCGCGCTACTACCACACCCGGCTGGATAACTGGGATAATATGAACCCCGAGGCTATTAAAGTCGGGCTCGATGTCATGGTTGAGACGGCGTGCCTCTTCGACCGGGAAGAGGGCGTGCCCAGGAGCAAATCCAAATAGTCTTTTGGGCGGCGGGTGTTTTCGGCACCATTCTAAATAAGCAAAATTGCAGAGGGCCCGGATTCCCGGGCCCTCTGTTTGTTAAAAAAGCGCTTCTGCCTCGATGGGGGCAAAACAGTAAATGATAGAACAGAGAGAAAAGGGGTTCTGTAAAGAGGGGTAAGCCTTCCCCTTTGAGGGGAAGGTGGCACGGCGCAAGCCGTGACGGATGAGGTGGCGCGGGTGTTCTTCGCTGGTCTGGCGCGGAGCATCTCGTCAATCCCCTGCGTTCAATAGCCCTGCTCCGCAGATCTTTCCCGAACACAAAAATCCCCTTCAATGGGAAACACGAATAAACTTGTGCAGATTTTCAGTCCTTTCCGCAAAGGAATCGGCGCATAGCGGTCCATTGGCTGCCTAAAGTTCCCGATTCCCGGGCCCTTTTATGATCGGACAGAGCGTGAGCCGGTACGGGAATACTCCCCGCACCGGCTCTTTCCCTGTGTATCCGATCGGCTTATAATCCATTGACCACATGGATCGGCTTACCGTTAAAGTAGGCCTTAAAGTTTTTCTTACAGATTTCCATCAGCCTGCTGCGCGTCTCAAGCCCCGCCCAGGCAATATGCGGGGTGATAATACAGTTTTTAGCGGTCAAAAGCGGATTGTCCGTCCGCGGGGGCTCCACGGAGAGGACGTCCATCCCCGCCCCGGCTAGCTTTCCGCTGTTCAGCGCATCGGCAACGGCCTGCTCATCGAGTGCTGGCCCGCGGGAAGTGTTGATCAGATACGCCCCGTTCTTCATTTTTCCCAGGAAATCGGCATTGACCATCTGCTCCGTCTGCGGTGTCAGCGGGCAGTGGAGGGAGACAACGTCGGATTTTTCAAGCAGCTCCTCCAGCGGGACAAAGCGTAAGAATTCATTCTCAAACTCTTTTTTGGGGTGCGGCGTGTGGACAAGCACATTCATCCCCATGGCGATCGCGATCGTTGCTACAGCCTGCCCGATCTTGCCGAACCCGATAATGCCAAAGGTCTTATCCAGCAGCTCGGTCAGCGGCGCTTTCCAGTAACAGAAATCTGCACACGCGGCCCATTCTCCGCTGTGGACGGATTCGCTGTGCTCACCGGCGCGGTTGCACAGCTCCAGCAGCAGCGCGAAGGTGTGCTGCGCCACCGCCGCCGTGGAGTAAGCGGGAATGTTGCACACCGGAATCCCGTGCTCCCGCGTATAGTCGCAGTCGATCACATTATAGCCCGTGGAGAGCAGTTCAATGAATTTCAGATCGGGAAGCTGTTCCAGAATCTCCCGGTCCAGTACGGTCTTGTTTGTCACTACGATTTCCGCCCCCGCACATCGCTCCACAACCTTGTCACGCGGCGTGCGGTCGTATACCGTATATTCTCCATATTCCCGCAGCCAATCCCAGCTCAGATCACCGGGATTGGTGGTATAGGCATCCAACAGGACGATTTTCATCATAAGGCCCCCTTCTGATTTCGCTGTCACAAAAAGTATACCACATTTCTATAGACTTTGATATACACAAAATGCCGGACAAATGATAAAATAAAGGGGAAAGATTCCGGAAAGGAGCGCCCAATGATGGAGAGAATGACAAAAGCGCCGCTCTGCTATGTGCAGGAGGACGGCTGTCTTGGCAAAATCGGATTCTATGCCCGCACGCTGGGCGAAAGCGGCGTCTATGCGGTGGTGGATCCGTTCATTCTGCAGACGTATGGTGCGGTGCTAAAAGATGCCTTTGTGCGGGAAAATGTCCCACTGCGGATGCAGGCTGTAGAGGGCGAGTGCTGCCGGCAGAATATCGACCGCATGATTGCAGAGCTGCGCGCGGCAGGGTGCGATGTCGTCGCCGGCATCGGCGGAGGGAAGGCGCTCGATCTTGCAAAGGCTGTGGCGCATTTTGCCCGGCTGCCCGTGCTCGTTGTTCCCACCTCTGCGGCCACGGATGCGCCGTGCAGCGCGATCTCCGTCCTGTACACGGCGGACGGCGTCTTTGACCGTTATCTTGCGCTCCGGCACAGCCCGGATCTGGTGCTGGTGGATACGCGTGTGATCGCCAATGCACCGGCGCGACTGCTCGCGGCCGGCATGGGGGACGCCATGGCCACCTATTATGAGGCGCTCTCCTGCTACCGCAGCGGCTGGCGCACCAACGCGGGCGGGCGCTGTTCACTGGCAGCGCTCTCCCTCGCATCCACCTGCCGGGATACGCTCTTTGCAGATGGATATGATGCCTATTGTGCCGTGCAGGAGCATCGGGTAACGCCGGCGCTGGAAAATGTGGTTGAGGCCAATATCTACCTCAGCGGTATCGGTTTTGAGAGCGGCGGTCTCTCCGTTGCCCATGCAGTGAATAATGGCCTGTCCGCGCTGCCGGCGTGCCGAAAGCTGATGCACGGCGAGAAAGTCGCCTTCGGTACGCTCGTCCAGCTCTGCCTGGAGGGGGAGGCAGAGGCGTTTGAACGCGTCCGGGAATTCCACAGCCGGATCGGTCTTCCCGTGCAGCTTAACCAACTTGGGCTTGATGCGGCGGATGCACAGTCGCTGATGCGCACGGCCGAACTTGCCTGCGATCGTGGAGACGTCATGGGCAGCATGCCGGCAGAGATTACACCGGAGGAAATCTGCCGGGCCATGGCTGAGGTGGACCGCAGGAGCAGGGGAACAGAGTGATATTCAAGAAAAAGGAACCGCATGCACGCCCCGGGCTGCACATTCGGTTCCTTTTTTCTGTTAAGCGGCTTTCGCCTTTTTAAATATTATTTTACCCGTATTCCGCTGGCGGATGATAAAGAGTGCCAGCAGCAGGAACACGACGGCAAAAGCGAGCTCAATCGCCATGGAGACAAACACCGGCCCGAGTGAGGCGGGGGAGAAGTCGCTGAGCAGCGTGATCTGCTGCACGGCGTCCGCGTACCAGTACAGGGGCGTAAATTTGGATATGGCGAGGACCTGATCGCTGAGCAGCGATGTCGGGACGAAGATGCCACCCAGAAAAGAGAGGATCAGCGCCGCGAAATTGGCCACCGCATTCTGAATGGTTGTGCTCTTAATAAACAGCCCGCACAGGAAGCTGATGCTCAGGCTGATGGCAGCCAGACAGATGGTATTGACTGTCAGCAGCAGGAACTGCCTGCCATCCGGCAGCTGATTGCCGGAAATCATGGGAATCAGTGCAATCAGGGTCATGAACGCCGTGTACACCAGCGCAGTCAGGCCCAGGAACGCGGCGATCTGGAGATTCACAGCCGCCGGGGGAGCAGGGGAGCAGCTGATGCGCTGGCGAACCGGACGCCGGTTGAACGCCATCATGATCGTGCTGGTGGAGAGGATCATCAGCGCGGTCATCACATAGCCGAACATCCCGTAAAAGGTCGTCACGTAGGAACTGACCTCCCGCGCATCCGCGTACTGTTTCAGCTCCACCACGGCATGCTGTCCCATCACCTCCGGCAGGGCGGTGAGGTCGCTGATCCCGGCACGGACATACAGCTCTGCACAGGAAAAATACTGATTCACAAACTGTTCGGCAAACACGGAGCTGGCCTGCATTTTGACCGCCATCGTCTCAACCTTGACCGCTTCCCCCGCCAGAAAAGCGTCTGTAAATCCCTGCGGTATGATTACGGCATACTGGATCTCTCCATAGATGAGGGCGTCTTTCAGTGCCGTCTCATCATCCTCCAGGGGGATGATCTCGCCCTTTTCGGAGAGAAATTGTCTGAACCCGCTCAGGAGCGGCGTGTCCCCGTCCCGGTTGATGATAGCAATTTTCGTTTGGCTTGGCTCGTATTCTGTGGGGCTGTTCGAGGACATGACACCTGTGAAGAGGAGCAGCATGACGGTGAAAATCAGCAGGTAAAGGGAGAGGAGCAGCAGGTGGCGCCTGGTCACCCTGGCACAGGTTTTAAATGCTTTCATACTTCCGCCTCCTGAGTAAAATTGCACTGATGAGGAACAATACCGCCGCCATGGTGATCAGAATCGCAAGGTCGAGCAGATAGAGCCCGTACGTATTATAGTAGTATAGCCGGTACAGGGCGTCCGCCACACGGGCCGCGGGGTTGATCCAGCCGAGGATCGGTGCCTGTTTTTGGATCAGATAATTGATTCCCTCGATCATCATGCCGGCCATGAAGCTCAGGGTGATGCTGACAACGATCAGGATCCCGGATTTCATGTTTTCTTTCATCCGCCCGATCGCACCCACAGCCGTCCCCAGCGCGTAGCCGACCAGGCTCCCGGCCAGACATACTACAAGAATAAGCGGGAAGTCGTGCAGCAGATCGATCTCCGTCAGCAGGCAGATGTACAGCGCCACCAGCGCGCAGGAGATATAATGGACGGTCAGTCCGCCCAGAGAGTCGTAAACGATCAGCTTGATCTTGCTCACAGGCGCCAGACTGACCCGCGCCCCGAGGCGGGAGAGATTGGCCTGTATGTTGGTGACGGTCGTCAGCCCTTGGAAGCAGGCGTACAGGCAGACCATCCCGATCAGGGCGAAAAAGTAGGAGACAGCGGAACTGCGCTCCTGCCCGCCGTCCGCAGGGCTCTGCGTGTACGAATCCTGCCCCGCCTGAAGCAGATTGGCCGCAGCGCCGGGATTACGGGCGATAATATCACCGATTGCCGACGCGCGCTGCCCGTAGGTGTCCAGCAGATTTTGCAGGATCGACTGCTCCACTCCGGACTCCCGGACAGTCAGTTTCAGGTCTTTTCCGGGGGTGATATAGCCCGCGATCTCTCCGCCGCGCAGCAACTCATCCGCCTCCTGCTCACTATTCACAACGGTGAGATCAAGCATCTGATCCGCTCCGTCTGCGGAGAGCGTCTCCAGCACCGTGCGGAATGTTCCATCCGCGCCATAGGCCTCGTTGTTGATTACGGCGGTCTGAATGGGCTGGAACGTTCCCGCTGTATCCAGGTTGGCAAAGGCAAAATGGAACAGCGTTGCCAGCATAAAGGGGAAAATCCACGTCCAAACCAGTACATCCACGCTGCGCACGGAGCAGAGCAGGCGCGTTTTATAGATATTGGCAAACATATGCTTCACCTCAATTCCGCAGGTGCTTTCCGGTGATCTCCAGAAACACGTCGTTGAGCGTCGGCGGCTCGGAGTAGACCTTGCCAAACGTGATGCTGTGTGACCGGAAATAGTCCATTACCTGCAGCAGGTTCTGAGCGCCGCTGCTGCAATAGATCGTGAGGATATTGTCGTTGAGCGCCGCATTCCGGGCAAAGGGCTGTCTGGAGATCTCCCGTACCAGGTCCGGAGAGGGTGCGAGCAGCTCCACGCTGATCTTCTCATTCGCGCCCACCATCGCTTTGAGGTCCTCCTTGGTGCCGGAGGCGATGGTGCGTCCCTGATCCATAATCATGATGCGGGAGCAGAGCAGCTCCACCTCCTCCATGTAGTGGGAGGTGTAGACGATCGTCGCCCCCTCCCGGTTGAGCCTTTTGATCCCCTCCAAAATACTGTTGCGGCTCTGGGGGTCCACGGCTACCGTCGGTTCATCAAAGAAGATGAGCTTGGGCCGGTGTGCGATGCCGCACGCGATGTTGAGGCGGCGCAGCAGCCCGCCGCTGAGCTTTTTGGGGCGGAATTTGCGGTGTGCCTCCAGTCCGGTGAAGGCGATGGCCTCCTCCACCAGCTCGCGCCGCCTCTTTTTATCGCAGACATACAGACCGCAGAAATAGTCGATATTCTCCTGTACGGTCAGTTCATCAAACACCGCGACCTCCTGCATCACAATGCCAATCTGTCGCTTGAGGTCGTAGGCGTCCGGGCGCATCGGCTTCCCGAATAGTTCAATGGTCCCGCGGTCGTATTCCAGCAGGGAGAGAATGCAGTTGATGGCCGTCGTCTTACCGGAGCCGTTCGGCCCGAGCAGTCCAAGGATTTCGCCCTCCTCTACCTGGAGGGTGAAGTGGTCAAGCGCCACCAGTTCCCCGTAGCGTTTGACCAGATTCTGTGCGTTTACGATCATGACGTTCGCCTCCTTATACGTCTATTGTACCAGCCTGTTCCCACGGGCGACAGTGTGCGGCGTCACTATTTTAAATGACAAATGTCATATTTTGCTTAAAATATTTGTAATCCAGCACAGGATTATGATAAAATAGTCCTCATAAAGGGGGGATCGCCGTGCGCGAACTCGTCGATAAGGGGATTCTGTTTGCCCTGTGCATCCCGGCGCTTACCACACTGGACGGCGCCGCGCTGCCAGCCGCGGTGGTGCTCGTGGCGGCGGCCTGTACGTGCCTGAGCGGTATTTTTGGCGGCCGGGTCCGCTGGGCCGTTCCGGGTGCCTATCTTATCCTTGCTCTGGTTGTGCCCGCCTTCTCCATCTGTGTTCCTCTGGCAGTCTACGATCTGTTCCGATCCTGGAACAGGGTGGTCTGGGGGATGGGGGCCGCCGGTGCGGCGGCACTCTTTATCCGGTGCGTGTTGGCGGGGGAAGTGGTCTTCTGCCTGAATATTGCTCTGCTGGGCGCACTCGCGTGCTATCTGGGCTGGAGCAGTCATCAGTCGGACAAGCTCCGCGTGCGGTATCACGATCTGTCTGATTCCTCGCGGGAGCACTCCTTCACCATGGAGCAGCGCAACCGCGAGCTGGCGGACAGGCGGGATTATGAGGTGCGGCTCGCCACGCTCAATGAGCGCAACCGCATCGCCCGGGAGATTCACGATAACGTGGGTCACATGCTCACCAGCGCCATCCTCCAGGTGGGCGCACTTCGGGTTGTCAACCGGGATGAGCACCTTGCCGCCGGGCTGGATGATGTCAATCAGACGCTCTCCCAGGCTATGGACCGGATCCGCAGCAGCGTACATGACCTGCGGGATGAATCCATTGACCTGCGTGCCCGGGTGGAGGAGATGACGCAACGCTTTACCTTTTGCCCGGTGGAGGTCCAGATCAGTGCGGAGGATCTGCCGCCGGATGCCAAGCTCTGCATGCTCGCCGTGATTGGGGAGGCACTGACCAATACGGCGCGCCACTCGAATGCCACACGGGCCAGCGTACGGGTGCGGGAGTTCCCCGGCTTTTATCAGCTGGCGGTGGCCGATAACGGCACCTGCGCCGCCGCCCCGAAGGGGGATGGCATGGGCCTGCGGAATATTGAGGACCGGGTTAATCTGCTGGGCGGAACGTTTACGGTGCACACCCAGTCCGGCTTTCAGATTTTTGTCACGATTCCGAAAAAGGAGGGAGAGCCATGAATATTGCCATCGTTGATGACGATCGGCTTGTCTGCGCATCCGTGAAGACCATCTTGGAGTCCGATCCAGAGATCACAGTGGTGTGGACAGGCTGCTCCGGGGAACAGGCGTGTACACGCTACCGCGAGAACAGGCCGGATGTGCTGCTGATGGATATCCGCATGGCCGGCATGACGGGGCTTGAGGCCGCTGAACGGCTGCTGGCGGAGTTCCCGGACGCGCGGATCCTGTTTTTGACCACCTTTGAGGATGATGAATACATCGTCAAGGCGCTGAGCATCGGCGCCAAGGGGTATATCATCAAACAGGATTTTGAGAGTATCGCCCCTGCGGTCAAGGCCGTCTTTGCCGGGCAGAGTGTTTTTGGGGAGGCCGTGGCCGGAAAGCTGCCGGGAATCATCCGGCAGGAGCAGCCGTTTGACTATAAAAGCCATGGAATCTCGGAGCGGGAGCGGCGTGTGATTGAGCTCGTCGCCAGAGGATACAGCAACCGGGAAATTGCTGATACGCTCTGCCTCAGTGAGGGGACGGTGCGCAACTATATCAGTACAGTGCTCGACAAGCTGGAACTGCGGGACCGGACGAATCTGGCTGTGTTCTACTACCAGCACATGCGGAAAAAGGAGGATTAATCATGAAAATTGCTATTGTGGAGGATGACGCGCGCATCGCGCAGGAGCTGTCGCTCTTTTTGGAGCGCAATGGGTATGATACCCTGATAGTGCAGGACTTTGTCTACGCCGCGGATGAAATCCTTGGCAGGAGTTCCGATCTCGCGCTGCTGGACCTCTATCTGCCCGGCAGCGACGGCTGCAAGATCTGCAGGGAGCTGCGCAGGCGCTCCGACCTGCCCATTATCATGGTCACCAGCTCGGACAGCGAGGCGGATGAGCTCTCCGCCATGAATGTGGGCGCGGATGACTATGTGACCAAGCCGTACAACGTGCAGATTCTGCTCATGCGGATCAAAAACGCTCTCCGCCGCGCCTATCACACCGACCCTGGGAATGAGCTCACCTTTGGCGGCGTGATTCTCCACGTCGCCTGTGCGCGCGTGACGGGGCCGACGGGGGAGTGCGGCCTCTCCCGCAATGAAACAATGATTTTAGAGATGCTCATGCATGCCGGGGAAAATATCGTCACGCGGGAACAGCTGATGAACGCCATCTGGCAGACGGATGAATTTGTGGATGAAAACACCCTAACCGTCAATGTCAACCGCCTGCGCCGCAAACTCAGGAGCGTCGGCGCGGAGGACCTGGTCAAGACGCACAAGGGGCAGGGGTATTCACTATGAGCCTTGGGAATTATTTAAAAGACCGCGTGGGGATTGTGATTGCCGTCCTTGTGCCGGCAGCCGTCCTTGTGCTGTGCATTACGGCGCTGGGGGAGGCATCGCTCGGCTTCCTGATGGCCTTTATTCTGCTGTTCTGCTTTTTTATTGCACTGGGCGCGGACTTTATCAAGCGGCGCCGGTATTACCGGGATCTGCTCAGTACGCTGGAGGAGCTGGACCGCAAGACACTGATCGGCTCCGTAATCGGGGAACCCGATTTTACAGAGGGGAAAATCATGCGCGCCGTCCTGCTGGAGTGCAATAAGGAGCAGAACGATGCCGTTGCGTCCATACGCCGGGATTCGGAGGATTACCGCGAATACATTGAGACCTGGGCGCATGAGATCAAGACGCCGCTCGCGAGCACCCGACTGATCCTGGAGAACCATCCGGGCGCCGTGGGG
Source organism: Candidatus Onthovicinus excrementipullorum (assembly GCA_018712345.1). Lineage (GTDB taxonomy): Bacteria > Bacillota > Clostridia > Oscillospirales > Acutalibacteraceae > Onthovicinus > Onthovicinus excrementipullorum. The sequence goes on from DVHG01000004.1 coordinate 41,008, forward strand.
GAGGATATCTCCCGGGAGCTGGACCGGGTGGACTTTTTGCTGGAGCAGACGCTCTTCTACGCCCGCAGTGCCCAGACGCACAAGGATTATATTATCCGCAAGACCTCGCTCAGGGCCTTGGTCAACAGCGTGATCCGGCGCAACTCCCGCGCCTTTATTGAGAATAAGATTGCCGTGGAGCCGCTCTCTGCGGATATTGAGGTCTACACGGATGTCAAGTGGATGGAGTTTATCCTCAACCAGATCGTCAACAACGCGATCAAATATAAGCGGGATACCGCTCCCGCCATCCGCTTTTCCGCCGACTGCCGGGAGAACAGTGTCTACCTGAAGGTTGCAGATAACGGCATCGGCATCCCGGAGAGCGATCTGCCGCGCATCTTTGACAAGGGCTTCACCGGTCAGACGGGGCGCCGGTACGGCAAGTCCACCGGTATCGGTCTCTACCTGTGCCAAAAGCTCTGCCGCAAGCTCGGCGTGGGCATCTTCGCCCAGTCGCAGGAGGGGCAGGGGACGGAGCTGACCATCGAGTTCCCCGTCAGTGAGATGGCCGCTCTGGTCAAAAGTGACAAAACCGTAAGCTGATCGTAAGGCAAAACGATGGCATCGCGCTGCGCCATCGGGTAAAATAGAGCCATAGTTTTCAAGGAGGTAACACGAATGGAAAACGTATTGAGTGTACGCAACATTGAAAAATACTATGGCGCAAAGGGAAGCGTGACCAAGGCTGTTGACGGCATCAGCTTTGACGTGGCGCAGGGCGAGTTCGTCGGCATCATGGGCCCGTCCGGCTCCGGTAAGACCACGGTGCTCAACTGCATCTCCACGATCGACACCGTAACATCCGGTGAGATCTATATTGACGGCGGCGATATCACCAAACTCAAGCCCAACAAGCTCTCCAAATTCCGCCGGGAAAAGCTGGGCTTTATCTTTCAGGATTTTAACCTGCTTGACACGCTCACGGCGCGGGAGAATATCGCCCTGGCGCTGACGATCACCAATGTCCACCCCAGGGATATTGACCCGCGCATTAATCTGATCGCCAAACGGCTGGAGATTGAGGACGTGCTGGAGAAGTATCCGTATCAGATGTCCGGCGGCCAGCGTCAGCGCGTGGCGTGCGCCCGCGCCATCGTGACCAACCCGTCCCTGATCCTGGCCGACGAGCCGACCGGGGCGCTCGACTCCAAATCCTCCCGCATGCTGCTCGACTGCCTGACCCGCCTGAATGAGGACATCCAGGCGACGATCCTCATGGTCACGCACGATGCGTTTACTGCCAGCTACTGCCACCGCATCCTGTTTATCAAGGACGGCAAGATCTTCAATGAGCTGCGCCGCGGCGGGGACAGCCGCAAGACCTTCTTCAATAAGATCATCGACGTTGTAACCCTGCTCGGAGGTGACAACAGCGATGTTATTTAAGCTGGCAAGGGGTAACGTCAAAAAGAGCTTTAAGGATTACTCCATCTATTTCCTGACGCTCATGCTTGGCGTGTGCATGTTCTATGTCTTCAATTCCATTGAGGCGCAGCAGTCCATCCTCGATCTGAGCGCTTCAATGAACGAGATGATGCAGACCGGCATCAAGCTGATGGGGTACATCTCCGTTCTGGTCGCGATCATTCTGGGATTTTTGATCCTGTATGCCAACAAATTTCTCATGAAGCGGCGCAGTGCGGAGCTCGGCGTCTATCTCACGCTGGGCATGGACCGCACCCGGATTGCTCTGATGATGGCCATGGAGACGTTCCTTGTCGGTCTGCTCTCGCTGGTGGTCGGGCTGGCCCTCGGCGTGGCGCTCTCGCAGGCGTTCTCCTCCCTCTCGGCGCTGCTGCTCGGGGTGACGATCTCGGATTTTGAGATTATATTCTCCGTGGACGCGCTCATCAAAACGCTCATCTGCTTTGCGGTCGTGTTCCTCGTCTCCATGATTTTCAACACGCACCAGATCTCCCGCATCAAGCTGATCGACCTGCTCAACAGCGGCCGCCGCGGGGAGACGCTCAAGTTTCACAGGCGCTGGGTCAACCTGATTGCACTGGTGATCGGCTGCACGATGATCGGCGTGGCGTACTGGCTGCTGTTTGACAACGCACTGGCCGAATTCAACAAGGAGTTTGCCATCTGCCTGATCCTCGGCTTTTTTGGCACATTCGTCTTCTTTTTCGCGGTCGCCGGGATCATTCTGGACGTCGCCCGGTCCTGTAAGGGGATCTATTATAAAAAGCTCAACGCCTTTGTGGTGCGGCAGTTCAGCAGCAAGATGAACACAAACTTCATCTCCATCTCGCTCGTCTGCCTGATGCTCCTGCTCTCCATCGGGACCATCTCCTGCGGCCTTACGGTCGGGGACCTGTTTACCAAGGATATTGATTCCATCGCCCCGTACGACGCCACGCTCATGGCCCGGGTCAGTCGGGATTTCGACCGCGAGGCGTGGGAGCGGGACAGCTTTGCACAAACCGCACAGGAAAACGGATTTGATCTTTCCGCCGTGGCCGGTGACTATATTGAATTTAACACCTACCATGAAAAGGACATGACCTATGAGGTGTTTGCGGGCGATGATCTGGACGAAATCGAACAGGCCATGGTCATGGGCACGCTCCCATTTATGCGCCTGAGTGATTACAACCACCTGTGCCGGATGCTCGGCGTGGAGGAGAAGACGCTCACGGGCAATCAGTTCCTCATCGCCAGCAACTACTCCGGGTTTGAGGAGATGTTCAATTCCTTCCTGCGTGCAGGTGGTACGCTGGAGCTCGGCGGCAGGACCTATACTGCCGTGCAGGATCATATTGAAACTACCGCGATCTATACGTATATGATGGGGTCAAGCGGGGTGGTCGTCCTCCCGGATGAGGCTGTTGAAGGCATGCAGTTCCTGGACCGGTATGTCGATCTCCAGTTTAAGGACGGCCTGAACAGTCTGGAGCTCCTGCAAAAGGAGCTGGAGAAGCCCGATTATGACCCATATATGCTGATTACCCGTCAGGACATGGTGGAGCAGGGATACAGCACGAAGTTCACCGTCGTTTACCTGATGATGTACGTTGGGATTATCTTTATGATTACCTCCGCAGCAGTATTGGCCCTCCAGCAGCTCTCCGAGGCGGCCGACAACCGCCGGCGCTATGATACGCTCAAACGTCTGGGCGTATCCGGCCGGATGGCGGACGGCGCCCTCTTCAGGCAGGTGCTGCTCTACTTCCTGCTGCCGATGATCGTGGCGATCTGCCATACCGCCGTCGGTCTGACGGTCATCAACAACTTGATCGGCATGATCGGCTATGCCAGTATGGCCACCAGCCTGACGATCTGCGCCGTACTGCTCGGTGCGATCTATCTCGCATACTTTGCCGCCACCTATATCAGTGCCCGCGCTGCTGTCCGCGGCCGGCGCTGAGCAGGAACGGCTGAGTATACCCCCATCTACCGGGGGATCATCCTTTCGTGCAGGCGCCCGTCCCGATCACCCCTCCGGGCGGGCGCCTGTTCTGTCATCTTATGGGAAGGAGGAAATCCCATGTATTTTAAACTTGCCTTTAAAAATGTACGCAAAAGTTCCCGCGACTTTTTCATTTACTTTATCACGCTTGCATTGTCCGTCTATCTGCTGTACACGTTTAATTCACTCGACGGATGGCGCAACGGTCTGGAACTGCAGGAGGTTCAGCTGGCGCTCTTTGAACAGACGGCCAAAATATTACAGTATTTTTCCGCATTCACCATTGTGATTTTCGCCTTTTTAATTCTCTATGCCAATCGCTATCTGATCCGGCGGCGCAAGCAGGAGTTCGGCATTTACAGAACGTTGGGGATGGGCAATGCCCATGTGGCCCGTGTGCTGATCTATGAGACGATGATTGCCGGTGTATCTTCACTGATCGTCGGATTGCTGACCGGTATTGTGCTGTCGCCGTTATTTGGCTTGATGACTTCTGTGATTTTCAATGCAGACTATCACTTCCGTATGATCGTGTTTCCCTATGCCGTCGCAGTCACGCTCGTCTGTTTTGCCGTAATCTTTTTGATTGTCATGGTGTGTAACGTACGGATGCTCCGCCGCCAGCGGGATATTGATCTGATTCAGGGGAGCAAGAAAAAGGAACGCCTGCGTGTGCAGGGAAAGTTTGCACCGGCGGTTTTCTTTGTGCTTTCGATCATCCTGCTCAGTATCGTCTATTACGTCTCAGTCAAAAGCATGGAGATGTTTGTACTTTATCTGCTACCGCTCGGTGTGGCGGCGTGCCTCGGCACCCTCTTCTTTTTCCGATTCATCGCGGGAACGATCCTCGCGCTGGCACGCGCGAATAAACGGTTCTATTATAAAAAGCTGCACCTCTTCGTCCTGCGGCAGATTGATGATAAGATCAACAGTAACTACCGCGCCGTGTCCGCCGTATGCGTCCTGCTGACAATTTCAATCTGCATGTTTTCCATGGCAGTCGGGGCGGCATCCGGTATGACGGGGGATCTGTTCTCGCAGGAGATCGGCGCTGTGCCGATTTATATCGGTATGTATTTCGGAATTGTGTTCATCGTGGCTGGAGCTGCTATCCTTTCACTCCAGCAGCTCTCACAGGCAACGGACAGCCGGCGCTCTTATCAGATTATTGACCAAATCGGTACGTCGCGTCAGATGGAGCGGGGAGCGGTGACAACACAAAATTTGATCTACTTCGGACTGCCGCTGATGCTCGCCTGCGTTCACTCAATTTTCGGCATCCGGATCATTTCCTCGCTGATCGGACAGCTGATTGGCTCATCCATGGCCGCGTGGACGGTCACACCACTCGTGATTTTGGCGATTTACAGTGTATATTTTGCCCTTACCAACTTTGGATGCAAACGAATCCTGCTGAAGAAAGCAAGGGCGTGTGCGGCGGCCTGACAATAAAATTGCCGTTCACCCTGGGCTTCCCCGGGTGAACGGCTTGCCGGACAAGTCGGCAAACGCATAAATTTTTCTTTCGATTTGTCCCGCGGTAGTATTCTGTGCATCCGGTCCGGCGCCATGCATGACAATTTTTTCCGGCCAAAGCGCCTTTTCCCAGCGCAAAAAAGTATAAAATACTACTTGCAATCGCTGGGGGATTGTGGTAAGATTTACTGTGTACTAATAACGGGTATGACTTTTAGACGTTTGGAAATATCGGAGGTTTTGTTTCATGTCAGCGCTTCAGATCGTTTTGGGAATTCTCTTTATCATTCTTTCCATCCTGCTGATTGTTATCGTTTTGATGCAGCAGAGCCGTCAGGCCAATCTCAGCGGTGCCATTCAGGGCGGCGCGGACTCCTTCCTTGGCAAGAATAAGGCCCGCGGCATTGATGCCCGTCTGGCCCGGATCACCAAGTATTTCGGTATCGCCTTCTTTGTGCTTTCCCTTGCGGCCATGTATCTGCTGGCATATGTCGTCTGATCGTAAAATCCAGATATAACAAGCGGGGCGTTTGCCCCGCTTTTTTCATGTGAGGAGCGTTTTGACGCGCCTTGATACACAAAAATTGCTCTTGATTTTTTCAGGCGGTTCTATTATAATATCACTGTTACGCCGGTGTGATGGAATTGGTAGACGTGACGGACTCAAAATCCGTTGGGCTAATCACCCGTGTGGGTTCGAGTCCCACCACCGGCACCATGAAGGGTTGACAAAAAAGATGTCAACCCTTTTTTCTTAGTATTCATGCGGGTTTGCGGGCTTTTGGACGGAAAATCCGCAAAACGGTTTTACCGTGGA
>DVHG01000021.1 GCA_018712345.1 Candidatus Onthovicinus excrementipullorum
GCACCACAAAGGCGGACACGCTGCTGCACGGCTTCGGCCTCTCCAACATGCAGAAAGCCGCCGAAAAGTACGGCGGCACCTGCACGACAAGGCGGGAGGCTGGGACTTTTACGGTGAAGATTTTGCTGCCTATAAAAAACTAAATCAAACAGGAACAGAAACACCGTTCCCAAAGAGGAGCGGTGTTTTTTATTACCCCCAAGGGCTCCCCTGTGTAAGGACGATTCCTCTTTTAGGGGAAATGTCCGTGTAAGCGGACAAAAGGGTGCCCGCCTGCGGAGCAGGACCGGATGACTGTCAGGTCGGCCTGAGTGGGTGTTAGCAAACGGGGCACATTTTCAATCCCTGTGAAACGCAGAAATTGTCCCCCAAGCCGCCCTTACACGGATTTTTACGTTAACTCGCAGCCATAAGCTGGTGTGCCGTAACGAATGTTTTAAAACTAAGTAAAAACAATGGTTATGGCATTTTACATTTTACAGCAATAAAAATAAGCGCGATTTTAATGTTATTAAAATATTTTGCGCAAGGGTACGGATCAAGCTCAGATCCATGCCCTTGTTTATTTTCTGTTTAACTGGTTTTTGAGCGGTATTTATCGGCCTGTTTTATTTTATAAGTGAAAAGCGAATAAGCTTTCAGATAAATTAAATGGGGGAATTTATATGGGAACTGTTTTATCAGCAATAGGGGGATTGCTGGATAATATTTTTTATTCTTTTGATATGTCCGCGTTTGAATTTTTTGGTAATATTCAAAGCCCTGCGCTGACATTGGCTGCCAAAATATTTACTTTTTTGGGGGATGGTTATGTTATTGCTGCCATGGCGGTACTCGGAGTGATCTTATGCTTTTTTAAAAAGACAAGGCGTTACGGGGCAGCGCTTCTGATAGCCATTGCCGTCGGAACGATCTTAACAAATGTGATCATGAAGCCGCTGATAATGAGGGCAAGGCCATATATCACGCTTGCTCCTGTTGAAAGCTTCATGCAATGGTATGAAAATGTAGGAGGTCTTGTTGAATCCGATTATTCTTTCCCGTCCGGTCACACAACGGCAGCATTTGAGATTGCCATTTCAATGTTTTTGTGCCTTAAAGATAAGAGCAAGATCGCTTACATATTCCCGCTTATCGCTGCGTTTACGATGATCAGCCGGGTCTATCTCATGGTCCATTACGTAAGCGATGTACTGGGAGGCATGATCGTGGGAATAGCAGCCGGGATCTTGGGATATTATCTTTCCGGTATTATGGTAAAAGCACTGAACAAAACAAAGTTAGGTGGTTTTGACATTGCCTCACTACATAAAAAGGAGAGATAGTTTATGATTCTTTACGCAAGACCGATAAAAGAAAAAAGCACAGAGCTTCCTCTTGATACCTCTGCCAAACTTTATGTATATACCAAAACCAAAAGCTGGAATCAGACCTACCGTGTATCAGCTGTTATGAAAAATGAAGTCTTACCGCAGTTTCTCGCAGAAGCGATAAAACTTTGCAAAAAAAGATTCCCTTCATTTTATGTGTGCCTTGACAATGGCTTTAGGTGGAAAAAATTTGAGACCGTGGAGAATTTCAGGATAGACGATGTGCTTGTAAAGGATACCGAAATATGCCGCCCTGTTGAGATGAGTGACAATGTGCCGCTTTTCAGAGTTCTTTATTCGGATCACAGAATTTCTCTGGAGATCTTTCACGGGGTAACGGATGGGCACGGAGCGCTTGTGTTCTTAAAAACACTACTGGCGGTTTATCTCAATTTGACGGGCATTCATGTTTTGCCGACAAACGGAGTGCTTGATATCAATGAAAGGCCGCATGCTGCCGAGCTTGAGGATTCATTTTTAAAAAACTATAACAGGAAAGCGGGATTTCTGAATAGAAATGAAAAAGCTGCTTTTCAATACACACAGAATAATACTGACAATAAAATTCATATTGCTCAATGCAGGATGTCCGCTTCGAAGTTAAAGTGTATAACGCACCGCATTAATGTTACGGTAACGCAATATCTTACGGCGGCGTATATCTACGCGCTGTGTCTCAATGGTGATAAAAGTACAGACACAAAAGCGTTCAAGGTGCAGGTCCCCATAGATATAAGACCGTATTTCAATTCAAATACCCTTCGCAATTTCTCTCTTTACACCAACGTGGGTATTGATGCCAAAAGCAAATACACCTTTAATGATATTCTGCTTAAAGTTTTGCAGCAGATAAGGTGCGGAGAGGATGAGACAAGAATCCGGAAAATGCTCAACTCAAATGTACGTGATGCAGAAATGCCGGTTTCAAAAATTATGCCTGGCTTTATCAAAAAGCCGTTTATTGAAGCAGGTTTTCTGCTTTTTGGAGAAAGACTCTACACCTCCACAATGTCAAATCTCGGAGTAGTGGATGCTCCCGAGGAGATGAAAAAAGAGATTGAGTATTTTGATTTTGTTATAGGGCTTTCACATAAAAACAATATTTATTCTACAGTTGCCACATTTAATGATACGCTGTGCGTAACAATCTCCTCCAAATTTCCCGATAATAAAGCGGCGGAAACATTGTTCGGCTTTTTGCGTGATCAGGGGCTTGATATCGTGACGGAATATTACAGATAAATAGTTTATGTGCTGTTTAATTTTGATTTATGCTGAATTTAACCCCGGACGATAAATTATTTCTAAACAAAATTTAAGGAGATTGGATATGAGTCTTGTAGATCAGCAGTATTTCAGCATTGCCAGAAAGATAGTATCAAATATGACTTCTGAAAGCTGGGAGAGCATCCCCCACGTCTGCATTACATATGAGCCGGAGGTAACCGCTTTTTTAAATGTTCTTGCCGATATAAACACAACCAAAACTCATGGTGGCAGGATAACGTTGAATACCGCCATGTTAAGAGTGATCGTAGAGGGCTTAAAGGCATGCCCTAAAATGAACAGCCATATCAGTTTTAACAGAAGGCTCGTCAGAGGGCATATAGATACCTTTGACAATATTGACATCTCAATGCCAGTAATGCTTGAAACTGGGGAGATGATGACGATCAATATGCACGGCTTTGAAAACAAGAGCCTGTCACAAATGCGTGACGCTATAAAAAATTCAATGGAACGGGCGCATAATTCAGATCTTAACGAGGTTATGTTCGAGGTTTCAATGGATAATACGCTGCAGGGGTTAAAAAAGGGAAAGATCATGCAGGCGGTATTCAGGCTCATTGGTTCAAAAACCGGCAGTCATAAGGTGAAAACCCTGTCCGGCGCGGAAAGGAAAGCCTATTACAGCAAGCCCGAAAGCGAAAGGCTGACAAAGCATGATATTGAGCAGGGCACGATAACCGTTTCAAACCTCGGCTCAGTTTATAGGGAATGGGACGGCGAGTGCACCATTCTTGAGATAATCCCTCCGCAGATAACGGCTATAGGCATAGGTGCGGTAAAAAATGTTCCGATATGTGACCATGATGGGAATATATGCCCCGGTAAAAAGTTGCCATTGACGATTGCCTTTGATCACCGTGCACTTGATATGGGAGATATAGCTCCGTTTCTGAAAAGGCTTGACGAGATATTCAAAAAGCCTGAAGTAATGGAAGAATGGGTATGATATAATTCATTATCATACCAATATCAAATGTTTTTAGGTAAAATAAAGTCGTTTGCATCAGAGATCTTCACGATAAAAGTGTGATGATCTGTGCAAACGGCTTTTTTTGATAAAGCAGTTGGCATAATTAACATTGCCACAAATAAAGAGTTGACAGCTTATGACGGCAGAAAAGATCGGGGGCGTAAGCAATCTGCTTAAACATGACAAAAGACGGTGCAGTCTTTCGAGTGTACCGGTCTCTCTACACAAAAACTTGCGCATATGCTGTAGGGCGTTTTTTATCCGTTTCCCCTTAAATTTTGCGTTGTGAATGTTAGATTTTGCGTTTGATATTGCGAAATTTCTCCCTCCGGATATGATGGAGATATCAAGAAAAAACGGGAGGAACGGACATGAATATTTTAAATGCGACTCATTTAAAGAAATATTATGGGAAAGATGAGAGCCTGGTCAAAGCACTGGACGATGTGAGCCTCTCCATCGAGGGAGGCCAGTTCGTGGCGATTATCGGCACCTCCGGCAGCGGAAAATCCACCCTTCTGAACATGCTCGGCGGGCTGGATACCCCAACCTCCGGCAGCGTGCGGGTGGAGGATCAGAATCTGGAATCCTTGACGGACGAACAGCTCACCGTCTTCCGCCGGAAGCGGATCGGCTTCATCTTCCAGAATTACAACCTGATCCCGTACCTGACCGCGTATGAGAATATCGTGCTCCCCGTGCGGCTGGACGGCAAAAAGGAGGATGAGGCATTCCTCCGGGAGATCGTCTCCTTTTTGGAGCTGGACGGGAAGTTGAAAAATTACCCGAGCCACCTTTCCGGCGGCCAGCAGCAACGCGTCGCGATTGCGCGGGCGCTCGTCTCCAAGCCGGCCATCATTCTGGCGGATGAGCCTACAGGCAACCTCGACAGCCGCACCAGCGATAAGGTGGTCGACCTGCTGAAAATGACCAGCGAAAAGTTCCATCAGACCATCGTGATGATTACCCATAACCCGGAGATTGCGGAAAAGGCTGACCGCCGCATCCGTATCGAGGATGGAAAGATCCGCGCGTGAAGGGGGCAGAGACAATGAATAAAAAGATCAGCAGGCGAATGATTGCGCTGATGGCCCGGCAGAGCCTGAAGTCCAGCCGCATGCGCAACGCCTTTGTGATGATTACGATCTTGCTGGCCACGGCGCTGCTGACCGTGGTGATGATGTATGGCCTCGGCCAGCAAGCGCAGGCTGAGGAACAGGTCTCCCACATCCAGCAGGCCGGGTTTTACAATCTGACGCCGGAGCAGGTGGACACACTCAGTCGGGATGAGAGGATCTACTATCAGGTGCAGGTCAAGACCGGTACGCTCTCCTCCATGGACGGCTTTGACGTGATGCCCTATTACGTCAGCCAGCTCTCGGATGAGATTCAGATCGCGACGCTGTCCGCCGGCCATCTGCCGGAAAAGATGGGCGAGATCGCCGTCCAGCCCACCCTGCTGGAGCGGATGGGCATCACCCCGGAGCTCGGCGCAGCCGTGACACTCTCCTTTGCAGATGGGAATACGGAGACCTTTACAGTCGCCGGACTGCTTCAGGGCGGGGAAAACGCCGGGCAGCTTTCCGTGTTCTTTTCCCGGGAATACGCGGAGAACGGCAGCCAGTTGAAGGATGCGCCCTATGAGGTCTACGCCAAATTCTATGCCGCCACACAAATGGATTCTGAGACCTGTAAGGAGATGATCTATCAGATCGGAAGCGACGCGGGCGTGGCGCGGAAGTACATCCAGCCGACCAAGGCGTTTTTGGATACACTCTCCCCGGATGCCAACATGGTCCTGCTCGTCGTATTGGTGGGGCTGGTGATCCTGATCGCCTGCGTACTGGTCATCTACGGCGTATTTTACCTCTCCGTCGTGGGGCGCGTACACCAGTTCGGCCAGCTGCGCACCCTCGGCATGACAAAAAAGCAGATCAAAAAGCTCGTCTCTCGGGAGGGGGCCGCGCTCTTCCTGCGCGCATCTCCCGTCGGGCTGATCATCGGCGGCGCTGCGGGATATTTCATCCTCCCGGACGGGTTCCGTATTTTGAATCTACTGCTTGTATTTGTGATCTCGTTTGTGGCTGTTTATGTGATTACCATGTTCTCCGTTTTAAAGCCGGCCAGAATGGCCGCGTCCGTCTCCCCCATGGAGGCGCTGCGCTATATTCCGCAGGACGGGATGAAGCAGACGTCCGGCCACCGGCTCTGCCGCAGACTGACCCCGGCCGGATTGGGCGTGATGAACTTTTCCCGTAACCGGAAAAAGGCCGCAGTCACTATGCTCTCTCTGTGCTTGGGAGGCCTGCTGTTCATGACGGCCGCCACCTATTTATCCTCCTTTGACCGGGAGGCCTACGGGCGGCAGGGGGATTTTAAAAATGCGGAATTTGATATCACCATTTCCTCCTCCGCAATTGACCTGAACGAGAACGGCACAAGCGGGATTCAGAGCCACAACCCGCTGAATAATGATTTCTTACAGGCAATTTTGAGTCTGGACGGTGTCAAGAGCGTGGAACAGCGACGGGAGTTCGGTGTCCGGTTCGACTTCCCGGCTCACGATGAATACGGTACGGACGATCTGGTCTGCCCCATGAGCGAGGAGGAAACGCGGGAGATCGAAAAATATCTGGAGTCCGGCAGCGCTGACTTTGATAAGCTCATGAGCGGGGAGTATGTCCTCGTTAATGGGAATGACACGGTACAGGAAATCTACGGCTGGAGCTTTCAGCCGGGCGATGAGCTGACCTTCCATTATTACGACGGTGCGCAGACGGTGCAGCGCACGGTAAAGGTGCTCGGAACCCTGAACGATCAGTATGATCTGGAACACGGCACCACAAGCGGCTGGTTTTTGATGCCGGAGCAGGTGATCCTCTCCTGGGTGTCCTACCCGAGTTTGAATACGCAGTTCCTTGTTTCGCTCAATGATCCGGAACTCGAATCGCAGGTGGAGCCGGAACTGGCCCAAATGGTGGCGGAGCACCCGGAGTTGGTGCTGTCTACACTCTCGGAAAATCAGGCTCTGCATGACGCATCAGCCAATCAGATTTTCACAGCGATCAGCGGCCTGTCCGTATTCATCATGATGTTCAGCATCCTGAGCATGATCAACACGCTCATCACCAACATTGTCACCCGCAAGCAGGAGCTTGCCGTGCTGGAGTCCATCGGTATGAGCAGGAGCCAAGTGTGCAAAATGTTGCTTGGGGAGAGCCTGCTGTTGATCGTGATCACACTCATAACTACCATGGGGATTGGCACGCTGTGCGGATTTGCCCTGTGCAGGGCACTCTATGGGATGGGGGCGTTTTATATGAGCTTCCGCTTCCCACTGGTGTTTGCACTGGCCTATGTCGCCGTGCTCGTTCTGGTTCCTCTGCTGATTACTGCGGGCTGTATGCGCAGCTTTTCAAAGGAGGTGCTCGTGGAGCGGCTCAGGGGAGTGGAGTGCTGATGCGGGAATACAGCATTCATCTCACAGGGGAGCAGGATTTTATTATCCTCTCCCCAAAGATGGCCGCACTGCTGATTGAAAAGGTGCGGCACGCCAAAACACCGGAGATCACCGTCCCGGCGGAGGAACTGATGGGGCCGGACTACGTCCGCTATCTGGAGCGGGCACTGGGCGCCAACGCCTCCCCGGGCGATCCGCCTGTCGGCCGCATGGAGCTGTATGAGCGATTGGCCCGCCAGATTGAGGGATTGTCGGTCGGCGAGCATCCCTGCTTTGACCGGGTGGCCCTGCGCCCGGCACGCGGCGGCACCCGGTTTGACCTGGAGGCCGGGCGGGAGTTTTTTCTTATCTCCAAGCGGTCGGACAGCCGTTTTGTCTGCACCTATCCGGACGGGGAGGAGTTCCTGCTGGTGCTGGAATACCCGTGATGGATTCTTTATGAATTCTTAACCGTTTCCTTTACCGCTTTCTTAACGGCCGTGGGGGATAATAGGATCAAATCCGGAGATTCCGCATCCCTTTCCGTTGCCCACCGGGGCATGTCTGCGCTTTAGGGGAGAGGTGAAATGGATAATTTGTACAATTTATATATATATATATCTTTGTTGAATTTGTTTTCTATATAGAATATCTAATTTTCACTTGATTTTTGACAACGTCGGCGCTATAATCAAGTTGGCTGTCGGACAGTGACGCATTTGGACGGAAAAACAGGGTGCGGGCCGTCATGCAATGCCTTACAAAGATGTAAGGAAAGTGTAAGTGCCTTGTTAGAGGAAAAACGGAGCTTCTGTGATAAGATAAAAAAGAGGGGAGCGGTCATCGGCGTTTGAAAATTTGTAACTTTCTTTTCCTTTTTGTAAGAACTGGGCGAAAGTCGTGTGAAATTCGTAATAAAAACATCATGCAAATTTTAAAAAAATGTTCCCGGAATGTAATGTCTGCCCTGTATGATAAGGATAGAGTCGGAGAAACTGCCTGAATACCGCTTGTGACATAGTTGGAGGATTCGGCGGCATTTTCCCGGGCTTCCGGGAGGGTTCCGGCCCAACAATAGCGATACGCAATAAAAATCAGACAACTGCCTACTTACCCTGAAACGGACACAAAAGGAGGTCCTGATGATGAAAATGAACATTCTTGTAACGCTGGACAGCGGCTATATCAAGCCTCTGACCGTGATGCTCAACTCCATCGCGGTCTCCAATCCCGCTAACACCTTTGATATTTACGTTGCCCACGCATCGCTCACAACGGAGGATTTTCAGTACCTTGCTGAGCGCGTGCCGGGCGATCGGATCCGTATCCATTCCATCCCGATCGCGCCCCAGATGTTTGAAGACGCCCCGGTGGATGACCGGATTCCCAAGGCTACTTATTACCGCCTGCTTGCGGCGCACTTCCTTCCGGAGACGCTGGACCGTGTGCTCTACCTTGACCCGGACCTTGTCGTCATTAATCCGCTCAATGACTTCTACTCCATGAATTTGGACGAGAAGTACTTTGCCGCCGCATCACACCAGTTCAATCTCATGCAGTGGATCAACCGCGTCCGGCTGAAGCTGCCGCGCGGCGCTCAATATATCAATGCCGGTGTTATGCTGATGAATTTGGAGCTTCTGCGTTCGGAGCAGGATGTTCACGCCATCTATGACTATATCCGCATCCACCGCGGCCATCTGCCGCTGAAGGATCAGGATATCATTAACGGTATGTACGCGTCAAAGACCGCCTATGTAGATGCCCTCTACTACAATCTGGACGAGACCTACTGGCACAACCACAACCGGTTCAACCGGAGCAGGCGGGTGAAGACAATCGATGAGATCGAGAAAATCACGGTGATTGTCCACTACTGCGGCAAAAATAAACCGTGGAAAGAGGACTACCGCGGCGAGCTTGACCGCTTTTACAACAGCCTGCTCGACTGCGTGGAGGAACCGGCCGTCCTCCCGTCGCGCACCTTCGGTACGGCCGCTGTATGAGAGTGAAAATCCAAGGAAGTGTTCGGTTTGACCACCCAAAACGTTGTATCAAAGTTTTCTAAGATCGCCCGTCTGACGCGGGAAAGGCGCGGTGCTCTCACCCGCGAGGATAAAATTCAGCTCTGGAAAAAGATCGCGGTTATCGCGCTGATCGGCGCCATATCCCTGACCAGTGTTACCCTCTGCATCCTGTACGGCAGGCAGCTGTGGGAGTTCGTCTCCGACACGGAGCAGTTCCGCGCCTGGCTTGACGCCAGGGGGGCTGCCGCTCCGCTGCTCTTCATCGCGGTGCGCGCCTTCCAGACCGTCATTAAGATCATTCCGGCCGAGCCGCTGGAGATCGGCGCCGGATACGCCTTCGGCACCTGGCTGGGTTGCCTGTACTGCATGATCGGTACACTGATCGGCTCGTTTATCATCATCGGCTTTACCCGCAAATTGGGGATGAAGATGGTCAACCTCTTCGTCCCGCAGCAGAAGCTCGAGTCCCTCAAATTTTTACAGCAGGCAGAGAAGGTTAACGCCCTGCTCTTTGTCATCTACCTGATCCCGGCTACGCCCAAGGACGTGATTACCTATCTGGTAGGAGTATTGCCCATCAACATCCCCACCTTTATGGTGCTGACCACCATTGCACGTTTCCCGGCAATTATCTCTTCCACCATCTGCGGCAGCGCCCTCGGCGACCGCAACTGGTGGCTCGTCATCGGCGTGTACGCCGCCACCGTTGTTCTCGGCGCGGTTGGCATGTTCTTTTACAAGCGCTGGATGGCCAAAAAATACCCCGCCGCAGAATGAGCGCGGCTGCGGTTTGCGCAGACCAAAGCCTTCCCCTTGAGGTAATCCCCTGAGAGGGGGAGTGGCCGCGCAGCGGACAAGGGCCTCCCTGTGCAAGGGAGGTTGGCGCGCGTATGCGCGACTGGATGGTTGACGGTAGGAGCTCATAGTTTTATCGACCTTTCGCAATCTAAATCCCAGCACAATTCCGCCGCTCTCTGCCGACAATCCCTCAGTCTTTGCCTACGGCAAATCCAGCTCCCTTTGCACAAGGGAGCCTTTTTGTGCGCAGCCGGAAGTTCGCACCCAAAGGGAGCCTTTAAAGCGTCCAGACAACTGATAATATACTGTTTATTGTAGGTTTTCTCGTCTTCGGGATGATTTTGAACCGCTATGGTTGAAAAATTCGTCCCGCTCTGTTATGATCTAAATTGCGAATTGATAGAGAGGGCGGTGCAGCGCACGGGACTGTTATCCAAGTTGTTTTTTATGCACACAGTTCGGGAAAAGGCAGGCGCACTTTCGACCATCTCCGCCGGCGCGGTGCTGGATGCAGCGGAGGAGGCGCGTGAGCTGACCGGGCAAATGCTTGCCAGCCCGCTCGAGGAAACGGTTGAAGGGAGCGATTTAGAGATGGGCAAGACGATCATCATGCCGGAGGGAGCCTATGAGGTAGGGGTCAACATTCCGGCGGGGAGCTATATTCTCACCGGGATGGAACCGGATGCAACGGCGGAATGGTATCACATCGACGCCTCCGGAGAGGAGCGAACGGATTACTACTACTTTGATTGCGATGGGGATCAGCGCAAGCAGTGCCTGATTAACGCACGGGAGGGCGACCGCCTCGAACTTGAAGGCCGTATTACGATAGAAAAGGCGGAAATGTTCAACTTTGACGAATAAAATGGCAGGACGTTCTGTACTCGGAACGTCCCGCCCCATCTATTATATCCTTTTAATCATGTCAATATGCGGGATGTGCCCGTCGGGGTAGACGTTGGATTCGTCCACACAGGTGTAGCCGAGCTTTTCATAAAAGCCGCGCGCCTGTGTCTGGGCGCTGATGTGGAACTCCTTTGCACCTTTTTTGATCCCCTCATCCATCAGTGCGGCGACGATCTTTTCCCCCAGATGTTCGCCGCGCCTTGCTTTCAGAACGGCGATCCGGCCGGGCTTGAAGACACCGCCGCCCAGGTCGAGCATGCGGCCCGTCGCCACAGGTGCTCCATCCAGATAGAGGACCGCGTGGGTGGCCATACCGTCCTCTGCATCAAACTCCATGTCCGCGCTGTAGCCCTGCTCTTCAATGAACACGGCGGTGCGGACTTTTTTCGCGTCCTCAAATCCGGCGTCGCGGCCGGTGAAAATTCTGATCTCCATGGTGTACCTCCTCCTTTTGTTTCACAACGATAAGCATACCGCGCAAAAAGGCGCTTGTCAACAGCAAAGGGGCTTGCAAACTCGCCAAACTCGTGTATAATTATAATGTTAACGAGTATTCCCGACGGAGGTTGAAATAATGGCGGATAAGAATGAATTTATCGCAATGGAACACGAGGTCATGAAGTTCTGGGAGGAGAACGACTGCTTTGGCAAGCTGAAAGCGAAGAATGCCGGGCACGAGCGCTTCCGCTTCATCGACGGGCCGATCACGGCCAACAACCCGATGGGCGTCCACCACGCCTGGGGCCGCACGCTCAAGGACACCTTCCTGCGCTACAACGCCATGAAGGGCAAGGACTGCCGCTATCAGAACGGCTTTGACTCCCAGGGCCTTTGGGTGGAGGTCGAGGTCGAGAAGGAGCTCGGCTTTAAGACCAAGAAGGATATCGAGGCGTACGGGATGGATCAGTTCACGCACAAGTGCGTGGACCGCGTCAAGCATTTCTCCTCCGTCATCACGGAGCAGTCCAAGCGCCTGGGCCAGTGGATGGACTGGGATAACTCCTACTTCACCAATACGGATAAGAACATCACCAGCATCTGGTACTTCCTGAAAAAGTGCCATGAGAACGGCTGGATTGAGCGCGAATATAAGCCCATGCCGTGGTGCCCGCGCTGCGGCACGAGCCTCTCGGAGCACGAGATGACCGGCTCCTACAAGATGCTCAAGCACAACTCCGTCTTCTTCAAGCTTCCCGTTAAGGAGCTCGGGTGCAATATCCTCGTCTGGACGACCACTCCGTGGACGCTTTCTTCCAACGTAGCGCTCGCCGTTAATGAGGATATCGACTATGTCGAGGTCACCCTCCACAGCGACGATAAGCACCTCATCCTCGCGAAGAACGCCATTAAATACCTTGGGGATGATAAGAAGGAGGTCCTGCGCGCATTCAAGGGCAAGGAACTTGAGGGCATGCACTTTGAGACCTGCTTCCCGGATTTTGAGGCCCAGAAGGATATTGATCACCGCATCGTGCTCTGGGATCAGGTCGACGCGGAGGAGGGCACTGGCGTCGTCCACATCGCGCCCGGCTGCGGCGCGGAGGACTTTGAGCTCGGCGAGAGCCTGGGCCTCGCCAAGGTCATGCCTGTGGACGATATGGGCATCTTCCTCGAGGGCTTCGGCTGGATGACCGGAAAGGACAGCCATACCGTCGCGCCGGAGGTGTTCGAGCACCTGGAGCAGGCGGGCAAAATGTACAAGGTCATGGAGATCGAGCACAGCTACCCCGTCTGCTGGCGCTGCAAGTCGGAAGTCATCTTCCGCCTTGTCCCCGCGTGGTACATCCGCACGGATGAGCTCCGCCCGCGCCTGATCAAGGCTGCAGAGTCTGTCAAGTGGGAGCCCGCCTTCAACGGCAAGCGCATGGTCGACTGGCTCAACAACATGGGCGACTGGAACATCTCCCGTAAGCGCTATTACGGCCTGCCGCTGCCGTTCTATCCCTGCCCGGAGTGCGGCCATCTGACCGTGGTCGGCTCCAGGGAGGAGCTGCGCGAGCTGGGCGGAGAGGCGGTCGACAAGCTGCCCGAGCTGCACCGCCCGTGGATTGACGATATCAAGATCACCTGCCCGCACTGCGGCGCCAAGGTCAGCCGTGTGCAGGAGATCGGCGACGTCTGGCTGGATGCCGGCATCGTCCCGTTCTCCACAACCGGGTATTTTGACGATAAAGAGGAGTGGAAGAAGAACTATCCCGCGGAGTGGATCACGGAGATGCGGGAGCAGGTCCGTCTGTGGTTCTATTCCATGCTCTTCATGAGCGTCGTGCTGGAGGACCGCGCCCCATACGAGCGCGTGCTGTCGTATAACTCCGTCGTCGCGGAGGACGGCTCCAAGTTCTCCAAGACCGGTTTCATGATTAAATTTGACGAGGCCGCCGAGAAGATCGGCGCGGATTCCATCCGCTACCTGTACGCGGGCGCCCCCGTTGCCAATGACGTGCGCTTCGGCTTCAACCTCGGCGATGAGGCCCGCCGCAAGCTGCTCGCGTTCTACAATATCTACACGTTCTTTAACACCTATGCCGCGATCGATAAGCCGGACCTGACCGACTATCAGCCGGATGACAAGGCGCTCAAGCCGGTCGACCGCTTCCTGATCCTGCGCACCAATGAGTTCATCAGGCGTGCCACGGATTACATGGATGCTTACAAGGCGTACCAGCTTGTCAAGGAGTTTGAGGCCTTCGTGGACGATATCTCCAACTGGTACATCCGCCTCAACCGCCGCCGTTTCTGGAAGTCCGACAACGGCCCGGATAAGATGGCAGCCTACTGGACGCTCTTCAACGCCCTCAACGCCTGCGTGCGCTGCATGGCGCCGATCATCCCGTTCATGACGGAGCACATCTGGCAGGAGCTGACCCGCAAGGTGCTGCGCAACGCGGAGCTCTCCGTCCACCTGTCCGATTGGCCGAAGCCGATCGAGGGCATCCATGATGACGGCGTGCTCGAGTCCACCGCGCTCTCCCGCGATATCATCGCCACGGCCATGCGCCTGCGCAACGAGGCGCAGATCAAGGTTCGTCAGCCGCTCTCCGTGCTGTATGTCTGCTGCACGCCGGAGCAGGCGGGCAAGATCGCCGTCTTTGAACAGAGCGTGCTCGATGAGCTGAATATCAAAGCGATCAAGTACATTGAAGATAAATCCGTGTTTGAGGACGCCTATCTGGCCGTCAACTTCAAGGTGGCAGGCGCCGTCCTCAAGCAGAACGTCAATAAGATGAAGCAGTCCCTCGCCGAGCTGGATGCGGACGCGATGGCCGCGCTTGTCGCACAGTTTGACCAGGGCGGCAAGGTTCAGGTCCCCGGCTGGGAGGAGGCCTATGACGCCTCCATCTTCCAGCGCCAGACCGCGACCAAGCAGGGGATTGTGAGCGCTGAGTGCTCGGCGGAGATGGTGATCGCCATTGACACCACCATCACCGAGGACCTCAAGAAGGAGGGCGCCGTGCGCGATATCATCCGCCAGTGCCAGATCCTCCGCAAGGATGCGGGTTATCAGGTGGAGCAGCACGTGGCGGTCTCCATCGTCACGGCGGACAGTTTCCTCGGCGGTGCGCTGAAGGACGATGAGGCACACATCGCCTCCGAGCTTCTGGCAGACAGCCTCTCCTTTGAGACGCTCGCGGACGCGGACCTCGCCCGGGATATTGATACGGAATACGGCAGTGTGGCCGTAGCGGTGAAAAAGGCATGAGCGCCGTGCAGGAGCTGAGCGATCTGCGCCTGGCGGTGCTGATCGACGCGGATAACGTATCGGCCAAATATGTCAAGGTGCTGCTGGAGGAGATCGCCCGCTACGGGACGCCGACCATCAAGCGGATCTATGGTGACTGGACCCAGTCCACAGCCTCCGGCTGGAAAAAGGTGCTGCTCGAGAACGCCATCACGCCCATCCAGCAGTACCGGTACACCACCGGTAAGAACGCGACGGACTCCGCCATGATTATCGACGCCATGGACATCCTCTATGAGGATAAGGTGGACGGTTTCTGCATCGTCGCGAGCGACAGCGACTACACGCGCCTGGCCCTGCGTCTGCGCGAATCCGGCAAAAAGGTGCTCGGCATCGGGGAGAAAAAGACGCCCCAGCCGTTCATCGTCGCCTGCGATAAGTTCATCTATCTTGAAATTCTCGCCAAGAGCGCGGAGCCCGAGGAGAAGGAGGAGCACGAGGAGCGGGAGGAAAAGTCCAGGGAGGAATCCAAGGGACGGAAAAAGACCGCTTCCGCCAAAAAGACGGAGCAGAAGGTCAGCAAGCTCGATAAAAAGTTTATTAAGCTGCTCAAGACCACCGTGGAGGACGTGGCCGACGAAAACGGCTGGGCCTTCCTTGGCGAGGTCGGAAATATGCTGCTCAAAAAGCAGCCCTCCTTTGACAGCCGGAACTACGGCTTTTCCAAGCTGTGCCCGCTGATCCGTGCCACGGGGCTGTTTGAGATTGACCAGCGCGATACGAACAACCGCCAGATCAAGCATATCTACAT
Organism: Candidatus Onthovicinus excrementipullorum; assembly: GCA_018712345.1. Taxonomy (GTDB): domain Bacteria; phylum Bacillota; class Clostridia; order Oscillospirales; family Acutalibacteraceae; genus Onthovicinus; species Onthovicinus excrementipullorum. The sequence goes on from DVHG01000021.1 coordinate 15,291, forward strand.
CCGTGCCAAACAGTAAAAAGGGGGCGTGCCGGGGGATAAAAATCCGCGGCGCGCCCCTGTGTTTAGGGAGGGAGACACATGCTTTTTAAGAAGGAATTGACCGTGACCTGCTCCATTCAGGAGGAGGCGCGCATCCGCGGCCTGCTCCGGGAGAACGGCATCCCCACCACCAGCGTGTACCCGGACCGCCTCTCTACGCGTCCGGAGCGCGGCTATGTCCCGAACGAGAGCCAGCGCCGTACCTGTTCCATCTACGTCAAGAGGAAGGACTATGACCGTGCGCAGGAGCTGCTGGCGCGGGCGAAAAAGGGATAGATACTGAAAAATCCAAAGCCACAGCGAGGATGGAAATGGAAAGGTGATAGAGATAAGAATTGATGGCGAGGTAATCCCAATGATATTAGAAACCGAACGATTGATGTTAAGAGAGATGAAGCAGACCGATTTTCAAGATTTGGCTGAAATTTTGCAAAACCCTAAAGTTATGTACGCCTACGAGCATGATTTTTCCGACAATGATGTTCAAGTATGGCTTGACCGGCAAATAGACCGATACAAAAAATATGGATTCGGGTTGTGGGCAGTCGTATTGAAAGATACCGGCGAAATGATAGGGCAAGCGGGGCTTACAATGCAGCCCTACAAAAATACGCAAGTGCTTGAAATTGGATATTTGCTGAAAGAAAAATTTTGGCACTGCGGATATGCAAGGGAAGCGGCTATGGGGTGCAAGAAATACGCTTTTGAGAATTTAAATAGGGATAAAGTGTATTCAATCATAAAAGCGGATAACATCGCTTCTATGAAGGTGGCCGAAAGTATTGGTATGAGTAAAGAGGATGAATTTATCACGCAATATTATAACGGTGATATGCTTCATTTTCTCTATTCGGTCCATAAATGATTTTTATTGAATATTCACTTTGCATTATACGGAAAACCAGAATGAAAGAAGGGGATCAAATGAGGAAAGAATGGGAGACAGTAAAAGCGTATTACGACGAAAACGCGGTCAAGGAATGGGAGCGGCTTGAGAACAATCCGTTTGAGTTTTTGTTCACCACTTATATGATGGAGCGGTGGATCAAACCGGGAGACCGGCTTCTGGATATTGGGGGCGGCCCCGGGCGGTATAGCATTTATTTTGCGCAAAAAGGATGCGATGTGACCTTGGTCGATTTATCGGAGGGGAACATCGCGCTGGCAAAGGAAAAGGCGAAAGAGAGAAACGTCACCTTTTCATCCTTTGCAAAAAACTGTCTGGAATTGGATGAGCTGAATTTAGGGCAGTTTGACCACGTTTTCCTCATGGGCCCTCTTTACCACTTAAAGGAAGAGGCGGAGCAAAGGAGAGCGGTTTCGGTCGCCCTTTCCCATTTGAAGCCCGGCGGAAAATTGTATGTATCCTTTATTCTGCTGTTTGCAGGGGTTCTTTACAATTTGCAAAATGCGGGCTGTATCATGGAGGACTTCGGCAATCCGGAGACGAAAGTCGCCTTCGACCAGATTCTCACCGGGGAGAATTACACCGGCCCGGCGTTTACCAGCACGTGTTTCTTCCACCAGAACAATATCCTCCCCTTTATGGAGCAGTTCCCGTTAAAGAAGCTGTCGCTTTTCGGGCAGGAGGGGATTCTGGGCCCGAACCGGCTTGATATTGTGACGAGGAGCCGGGAAGAGTTAGACAGCTGGATCCAGGTCGGCAAAATGCTTTTAGAGGTGCCGGAGCTGCTCTCCTATTCGGAGCACGCCATGTATGTCGGCGAAAAATTATAAAAATGCGGTTCAGGATTTTCTCCCGAGCTGAGATGGTCAACGGGATAGCCCATTCGGCGCTATTCCTCTAATTCCAGACTCAGGAATTTCCGCCGGGGTGGGACCGCGTGGGTATGATGGGACTGAACAAAAGCGGCGCATGGCGCTGAATGCGGATTTTTAATGGAGGAGGTGTGGCGTTGTGGCGGTGACGATCAAGCAGATCGCAGAGCGGGCGGGCGTCTCCCGCGGGACGGTGGACCGCGCGCTCAACGGCAGGGGGCGCATTGCCCCGCAGCGGGCGGAGCAGATTTTAAAGCTGGCGGCCGAAATGGGGTATGTCCCCAAAACGCACGGCAAGGGGCGTGCTGCGCGCAGGAGAATCAGGATCGGTGTCGTGACCCAGTTGGCCCATTCCTCCTTTATGCTGGAGGTGAACCGCGGTATCCGCCGGGCGGCGGAGGAACTGCGCTATCGGGGGGGCGAAGTGATTTTGAAAGAGGGGCCGTCCGTAGATGAGGCGGAGCAGCTGCGGGCGATTGAGGAGCTGGAGGCGCAGGGGATCGGCGGCCTGGCGATCATGCCGGTGGAGTGTGAGCGTGTCCGGAAAAAGCTCAATGACCTGATTGATGCAAAGGGAGTCCCGGTGGTTACCTTTAACTCCGATATCGTGGGGACAAACAGGCTCTGCTTTGTCGGGATGGACAACAGGGCGAGCGGACGGACTGCGGCGGGGCTGCTGGGGCTGATGACGCGGGGCAGCGGTAAGGTGCTCATCATCACGGGCTATTTCAGCAATCACGTGGACAACCAGCGCGTGGATGGTTTTATCGATGAACTCAAGAACAGCTATCCCGGTATGGAGATCGCCGGGGTCCACGGCAGCTTTGACGAGACATCGGAGGTAGCGCGGATTATTGAGAGCACAATGATATCCACGGCGGGGATCAGCGGTATTCTGGTGGCCTCCGGCGGCCAGGCCGGGATCGCAAAAGCCTTTGAAAAGCTGAAATTGGATAAGCGGCCCTATGTGGTCATCTATGATCAGACTCCTAAGAATGAAAAGATCCTGCGGGAGGGGACGGCTGATTTTCTCATCGATCAGAACGGATATGTTCAGGGATACCGCCCGCCGCACATTCTGGCAGATCTGCTCATCCGGGGCCAAAAACCGGAGCAGGAGTACCTGTTTACGGAGATCCGGATCAAAACAAAATACAACCTATAAAAACGCGTGCATTTTTGCGTGCGTTTTTTGTTTTTGTCTCCGCTTTTGATAAAAAAGACACTAAAAAATGGGCGGATTGTGGAATTTTTGAAAGATCATCCCAAAAGCTCTTGATGGAAATTGGAAAGCGTGCTACTATGAACCCGAAAGAGAACGCTAAAAAGCACGCAATCACAAAAAGCACGCAGATATGGAGGTTATACAATGAAGTATGTAGAATTTGACCGGTCCAGGCCGATGGATATCGTCCTGCTGGGCAGGGTGGCCATCGATTTCAATCCGGCGTACAACGATCAGGTGAAAGAGGAGTTCAAGCCCCTGAAAAAGGTCCACATGTTTGAAAAGTTTGTGGGCGGTTCCCCGGCCAATATCGCCGTGGGCGTCACCCGGCACGGGCTGAAGGCCGGCTTCATCGGCAAGGTGTCCGATGACCAGTTCGGGGAGTACGTGGTGGACTATTTCAACGAACAGGGGATCGATACCACGCATGTTACAAAATGTACCGGCGGGCAGAAGCTGGGCCTGACCTTCACGGAGATGCTCTCCCCCTCGGAGAGCAGCATTCTGATGTACCGTAACTGCATTGCGGATTTGCAGCTGAGCGTGGACGACATCAATGAGGACTATATCAAAAATACAAAGGCGCTTTTGATCTCCGGCACCTCTTTGGCGGAGAGCCCGTCCAGAGAGGCCGCCATCAAGGCGATGATGCTCGCCAAGAAGAACGGCACCGTGCTGATCTTTGACATCGATTACAGGGCGTACAACTGGAAAAATAAGGATGAGATTTCCGTCTACTATTCCATCATTGCCAAGGAGGCGGACATCATCATGGGCTCGCGGGAGGAGTTTGACCTCACGGAAAAGCTGATCCAGCCGGGCATGACCGACGAGCAGAGCGCGGCCTACTGGCACGGGAGGAACGCTAAAATCGTGGTGATCAAGCACGGCATGAAGGGCTCTACCGCCTATACCTGCGACGGGCAAAAGTTCAGTATCAAGCCCTTCCCCGTGGAGGCGCGCAAGGGCTTTGGCGGCGGCGACGGCTACGGCGCCGGCTTCCTGTATGGCCTGTATAACGGCTGGGAGCTGCTCGACTGCCTGGAGTTTGGCTCTGCGGAGGCCTCTATGATGGTGCGCAGCAACAACTGCTCGGACGATCTGCCGGGGCCGGATGCGGTACGCGCCTTTATCCGGGAGGAAAAGGAGAAGTACGGCGAGATGGTCGCCCGGGTCTGATCGCCGATACAATCAGGAAAGGAGCGTAGATGTGATGCAAAAAACAGTTCGCATGACAACTGCACAGGCAATTGTGCGGTTTCTCGATAACCAGTATGTCTCCATGGACGGTGTGGAGACCAAGTTTGTGGAGGGCTTTTTTACAATTTTCGGGCACGGGATCGCCGTGGGCCTCGGGGAGGCGCTGGATACCGATCCCGGGGAGTTGAAGGTGTTTCAGGGCCGGAATGAGCAGGGTATGTGCCATGCGGCCATCGCCTTTGCCAAGCAGAATAACCGCAGGCGTATCATCGCCTGCGCCTCCTCCATCGGTCCGGGGGCGGCCAATATGGTAACGGCGTGCGCCACAGCCACGGTGAACAATCTCCCTTTGCTCGTATTCCCGTCGGATACCTTTGCCTCCCGGCAGCCGGACCCGGTGCTGCAGCAGCTTGAGCAGAGCAGCAGCCTGGCCGTCACCACCAATGATGCGTTCCGCCCGGTCTGCAAGTACTGGGACCGCATCACCCGGCCGGAGATGGTCATGACCGCCCTCATCAATGCCGTGCGCGTGCTGACCGACCCTGCGGAGACGGGCGCGTGCTGCATCGCCCTGTGTCAGGATGTGGAGGGGGAGTCCTTTGACTTCCCGGAGTATTTCTTTCAAAAGCGGGTCCACCGCATCACGCGGCCTGTGGCGGTGGATGAGGAGCTGGAGGATATCGCATCGGTGATCGCACAGGCCAAAAAGCCGCTGGTGATCGTCGGCGGCGGCGTCCGTTATTCGGAGGCCGGGGAGACGGTCGAGCACTTCTGCGAGGAGTTCGGGATCCCCTTCGGGGAGACGCAGGGCGGCAAGAGCGCCTGTAAGAGCAGCCATCCCTGCTGCCTGGGCGGGATCGGCGTGACGGGAACGTACGCCTCCAATGTCATCGCAAAGGATGCGGATGTGGTCGTTGCGATCGGGTCCAGGCTCTCCGATTTCACCACCAGCTCCAAGCACCTGTTCCGGCGGGACGATGTGCAGTTTGTCACTATCAATAACTGCCGCTTCCACGCCTATAAGATGGATGCGGTCAAGGCGGTGGGGGACGCGAAGGTGACTGTGGAGGCGCTGGCCGATAAACTGCGCGCCAGAGGGTATCACGCCGCCTATACGGATGAGATCGCGCACGCCAAAAAGGCGTGGGATGAGGAGCTTGAGCGGCTGGGCAGCATTGCATATACGGGGGAGGACTTTGAGCCGATTATCAAGGCGAGGGATCCCCGCACCATTCCGGAGTTTGTCAAAATGACGCACGGCACGATCACCCAGACCGCGGCGCTGGCGGCGATCAACCGCACCATTGATCCGGATGCCACGATCATCACGGCGGGCGGTTCCCTGCCCAGCTGCATGCAGCGCATGTGGCGCACCGACAAGCGCGGCGGCTATCATGCGGAGTATGGTTACTCCTGCATGGGTTATGAGGTCGCGGCCACCCTCGGCGTGAAGATGGTGGAGCCGGATAACGAGGTCTACTGTGTGGTAGGGGACTCCAGCTTCCAGATGATGCACAGTGAGATCATGACGATCATGCAGGAGCGCAAAAAGGTCAATATCCTGATCTTTGACAACTGCGGGTTCGGCTGCATCAATAATCTGGAGATGAACAACGGCATCGGCAGTCTGGCGACGGAGTTCCGCTACACGGACGGGAAAAAGCCCACCGGGGACCTGATCCCCGTCGACTACGCAAAGATCGGCGAGGGCTACGGCCTGAAGAGCTACACCTGCCGGACGATTCAGGAGCTGGTGGATGCATTGGAGGACGCCAAAAAGCAGACGGTCGCCTGCCTGTTTGACCTGAAGGTGCTGCCCAAGACCATGACGGACGGCTATGAGTCCTGGTGGAATGTGGGCATCGCCACCACCTCGCAGAAGGAGAGCGTGCGGGAGGCCTGTGAGGACGTCCTGAAAGGGCGCAGTGAGTCCAGAGCCTATTGATAATGATCGGAGGGATTTTTTGATGGGAAAGGTATTTGGATATCCCGAATTTGACGCAAACGGTGAAAAAATCCTCACCACCTATGACAACGACTATCGAGATATGATGATGGATATCCGGGTCTACCGGATGAACCCCGGCGAGACGCGCTCATTCCGGCGGGAGGGGGAGGAGACGGCCGTGCTGCTGCTGCAGGGCCGCATCACCTACCGCTGGGATGGTGAGGAGAAAACCGTCAGCCGTAAGGATGTGTTTACACAGGGGCCGTGGTGCCTGCATGTGTGCACCGGTACGGCGGTGGAGGTTCTGGCGGACACCGCGGCGGAGATCCTCGTCCAGTGCACGAAAAATGAGCGGGAATTCCCCGCGCATCTGTACTGCCCGGAGGACGCCCCCTGGGGCTACTCCTGTGTTGGGAAATTCGGCAATGTGGCCAAGCGGCGGGTTAACACCATTTTCGATCACGACATCGCCCCCTGGTCCAATATGGTGCTCGGCGAGGTGCTCAACGACCGTGGCAACTGGTCCGGTTATCTGCCGCACCGCCATCCGCAGCCGGAGACCTATTATTTCAAGTTTGACCGGCCGGAGGGGTTCGGCGCCAGCTTTGTGGGCGATCAGGTGTTTAAGAGTGTCGAGGGGAGCTTTTCCGCGATCCCCGGCGGGGAGCTGCATCCGCAGGCCGTCGCGCCCGGATTCCAGATGTACACCTGCTGGATGATCCGTCATCTGGACGGCAACCCCTGGCTTCAGACGGACCGCTGTGAGGATGAGCGCTATATCTGGCTGCACGACGCGGAATTTTAGGATTCCGGCGGGAAAGGAGTAACTATGGCAAGAGAATTTATGGTACCGGGCCGCATCATCTCCGGGGCAGGCGCCCTCCAAATGGCGGAGCCGGCTCTTCGGGCAATGGGCACCCGGGCATTGATCGTCACGGATCCGGTCATGATCGACCTCGGGAACTGCGCCAAGGTAGAGGCGGCGCTGAAAAATCAGGGCGTGGCCTACAGCATCTTCTCCGGCGTCACAGGCGAACCGACGGACCGGATGATCGAGGCGGGGCTGCGGGCATACCGGGAGGGGAACTGTGACTTTATGGTGGCCCTCGGCGGCGGAAGCCCCATGGACGCCATGAAGGCCATCGGATCCCTTGTGGCGCACAGCGGAAAAATTGCGGACTATATGGGGAAGGTCATCGATGTGGAAATGCCTCCCATGGCGGCGATCCCCACCACGGCCGGCACCGGATCGGAGGCCACGCAGTTCACCATCATCACGGATACGGAAAAGGATGTTAAGATGCTTTTGAAGGGGCCGGTGCTCCTGCCACAGCTGGCGATCATCGACCCACAGTTCACCATGACGGCGCCACCCGCAGTCACGGCGGCCACCGGGCTGGACGCCCTGTGCCACGCGGTGGAGGCCTATACCTCCCGGCGGGCACAGACCCTGTCGGACACCTTTGCCCTGTCTGCGGTCAGGCGGATCTTCCGCAATCTGCCCACGGTTTATCAGGAGGGGCGCAATGAGGAGGCACGGGTGCAGATGTCCGTAGCGGCGCTGGAGGCGGGGATTGCGTTCAACAATGCCTCCGTCACCATTATCCACGGGATGAGCCGCCCCATCGGCGCCCTGTTCCACGTGGCCCACGGCATCTCCAATGCCATGCTGATGCACAAGTGTCTGGCTTTCGCCCTGCCGGGCGCCTATGGCCGCTTTGCGGATCTGGGGCGCGCCGTCGGCGTGGCCGGGGACGGCGATCTGGATCAGACGGCGGCGGAGAAATTCCTCGCCGCGATCGGGGAGATGCTCCGTCAGCTGGAAATCCCCACGCTGGAAGCATACGGGATCGACCGGGAAGCGTTTTTCAAGGCGATCGACAAGATGGCGCACGATGCCATGGTCAGCGGCAGCCCCCAGAACACCCTGCGGGATGTCACGGAGGACGATGTCCGGGAGATTTATAAAAAATTGTGGTAAATGGCGGCGGGCCGCCTCAATAAAAATAGCCTGCACACGCAGGAGAAGGAGCTTGAAATGATAAAGGTAGGCATCATCGGCGCGGGCCGAATCGGGAAAGTACATATCACCAGCATTACAACCCGCGTTCCGGACGCGGCAATCAAAACGGTGGCGGATCCCTTTTTGACGGAGGAGACGGCCGCCTGGGCGAAGAGTATGGGCGTGGAGAAGACCACAAAGGATTATCATGAGATCATTGATGATCCGGAGATCGACGCGGTGCTGATCTGTTCCTCTACGGACACGCATTCCCCCATCTCTCTGGAGGCAATTCGGGCCGGGAAGCATGTGTTCTGCGAAAAACCCATTGATCACGACGTGGAAAAGATCCGCGAGGTCATTCAGGCGCTGGAGGGGACGGGCCTGAAATATCAGGTGGGCTTCAACCGGCGCTTTGACCACAATTTTGAGGCGCTGCAGCAGGCGGTTGCAGCGGGGAAGGTCGGCAAACCTGAGATCATCAAGATCACGTCCCGTGACCCGGAGCCGCCCGGAATCGACTACGTAAAGGTTTCCGGCGGTATGTTCCTGGATATGACAATCCATGACTTTGACATGGCGCGTTTCCTCGCCGGGTGCGATGCCACGGAGGTCTATGTGCAGGCTGCCAATCTCGTGGACCCGGCCATCGGGGAGGCGGGCGACGTCGATACGGCGGTGATCACCCTCCAGATGGAGAATGGCGCCATCGCCGTGATCGACAACTGCCGGAAGGCCGTCTACGGCTATGACCAGCGGGCGGAGGTGTTCGGATCAGAGGGAATGGCGGCCATCACCAATGATACGCAGTCCTCCACTGTGATCAGCACCGGTAGCGGTGTCACGGGGGAGAAGCCCCTCTTCTTCTTCCTGGAGCGGTACATGGATGCATACGGGAAGGAAGTGGCTGCTTTCATTGACGCCATCGTCCACGATAAGGAGACGCCCCTGAACGTAATGGACGGCCTCAAGCCGGTGCTGATGGGTCTGGCGGCCCAAAAATCCTATGAGGAGCACAGGCCGGTCAAAATTTCCGAAATCGTGTGAATCTATCTGCGGAAAGGAGAGGCACATAGATGTTTGATAAAAATAAAGTGAAGCTGGGGATCGCCCCCATCGCGTGGACCAATGACGATCTCCCGGACCTGGGAAAAGAGAATACGTTTGAGCAGTGTGTCAGTGAGATGGCGCTGGCCGGCTTTACCGGCTCTGAGGTGGGTAATAAGTACCCGAAGGACCCTGAGGTGCTGAAAAAGGCGCTGGACCTGCGCGGGATTGAGATCTGTAACCAGTGGTTTTCCTGCTTCCTCATCACCAAGCCGTTTGAGGAGGTGGAGCGGGAATTCCGCGCCCAGCTGGCATTCCTGAAAGCCATGGGTGCTAAGGTGATCGGTGCGTCCGAGCAGAGCTACAGTGTGCAGGGGCAGCAGAACACTCCGATTTTCGGCCACAAGTATGTGATGAATGACGCGCAGTGGGAGACCTTCTGCAGCGGCATGAACCGCTTGGGCCGGATCGCGAAAGAGGAGTACGGGATCGCCCTTACCTTCCATCACCACATGGGTACGGTCGTTCAGGACCCGGATGAAGTGGAGCGCATGATGGAGAACACGGATCCCGCGTATGTGAGCCTGCTGTATGATACCGGTCATTTTGCATACTGCGGCGCAGATCCGCTGGAGATGGTGAAAAAATACGTGGGCCGTATTAAGCATGTCCATTTAAAGGATATCCGCCCGGAGGTCGTGGAGCGGGTGCGGCAGGAAAACCTGAGCTTTCTGGACGGCGTACGCCTGGGTGCGTTTACCATCCCGGGCGACGGATGCATTGATTTTGACCCCATCTTCAAGGTGCTGGAGGACGCGGGCTACGAGGGCTACATGCTCGTGGAGGCGGAACAGGACCCGGCAAAGGCCAATCCGCTGGAATATGCGATCCGCGCGCGGAAATTCATTGCGGAAAAGACGGGGCTGTAAAAGCGGCGCCGCGCATAGCGCGCGGCGCTCTTTTCAGAACGGATTAAAAAGGAGCGATGAACAATGGCGTTGGTACACATGAAGCAGCTGCTCCGTCAGGCACAGGCGGAGAACAGAGGATGCGGCGCTTTCAGTGTGGGGAATATGGAGATGGTCAAAGGGGCGATCCAGGCGGCAGAGGAGCTGAACACCCCCATCATCCTTCAGATCGCCGAGGTGCGGCTGAAGCATTCCCCGCTGCATCTGATGGGGCCGATGATGCTTCAGGCGGCGCGGGAGGCCAAAGTGGATGTGGCAGTGCACCTGGATCATGGCCTCACACTGGATACGGTGCGCAGGGCACTGGAGCTGGGTTTTACCTCCGTAATGCTGGACGCCTCTACGCTGCTGTTTGAGGAGAATGTGGCGGCGGTGCAGGAGGTCGTGGCGCTTGCGAAGCAGTACGGTGCCACCGTTGAGGCGGAGTTGGGACTGGTGGGCGGCAGTGAGGACGGTTCCTCCGACCACGGCGTTCGCTGCACGGATCCCGGTGACGCGGCAGAGTTTGTCCGTCAAACGGGGATCGACGCACTGGCCGTGGCCATCGGTAACGCCCACGGCAACTACCCCGTCGCGCCGCATCTGGCCTTTGATGTGCTTGAGCAGATTCAGCAGCGGGTGGAGATCCCGCTGGTCCTGCACGGCGGCAGCGGCATCACGGACAGGGACTTCCAGCGCGCCATCTCGCTGGGCATCCGAAAGGTGAACATCGCCACGGCCAGCTTTAACAGTCTGGTGGCCAGTGTGGAGCGCTACATGGCCGGGGCGGAGAAGCACAATTATTTTGACCTGAGTACAGCGATGGTGCAGGGCACCTGTGAGAATGTCAAGCGCCATATTCAGGTGTTCAATCAGCCGTATCAGGGATAGGGTAAAACCTGCGGCGGGCAGTGCCCCGCATTTATCCATGAAAAACAGGCAGGGTGTCCAATGACAACGGAACTATTCCGTTTGCCATTGGGCACCCTGCCGCTTTGTCTTTTACGCGTTAATCCGCCAATTTGATGCTCAAGAAGCTCTTTTTCACTTTTGCGGCGTATTGCAGCTCATAGACACTTTCCCCGCTGTGCATAGCCGTCCAGATAGCATCCATCTCCTTTTTCAGGCTCTCCTCATCCGCGTACCATCCGAGGATCACGGTGTTATCGCCCCAGAAGGAGGTCTTATCCACGCCGTACAGGGCACAGCTGGGCACGCCCTTGGCCCGCGACCATATGTGGGAGGCCCGGATCGTCAGACAGCGGACGATCTCTTTCCCGTCGTATGTCTTGATCATGATGCTTCCGGCAGAGGAGGCCGGCCGTGTCCCTCCCGCGCAGTCGCTCTTCCCGTAGACAAGCGTGTCCAGGGAGACGTTCAGCCGCTCTGAGAGCAGGAGCATCTTCTCCATCTCAGGGTATCCGGCGCCAGATTCCAATTTAGAAATGGTTTGCCTTAAAACCTGAAGTTCCATATGAAAATTTATAATATTTTATTCTTCTATTAAGCAAGGAACACTAGAAGAATTATTTAAGTTGAATCCATTCAAAATATAATTGTCATAACCAAATTTAAATTCTTGTTCATATAAATTTCCTAATAAATCTTTAAATCTTATTTTAAATTTAACAAAATTAATAACTTTTCCATCATTGTCTTTCGGAATTTCTTTTACAATGCTGAATGTTACACATTCTTTAGGCAAAGCAAAATATTGACTAAGATAATCATATATAAAATAACTGTTCTCTTCTTCGTTTAATGTTTCAAAGTAATTGTTTAATCCCTTTCCCATGGGGTATATCATTATGTTTGACGCCGATTCTTTTCCAATATTTATTAAGCCTATCACTAATTTTATTTGCTCAGAACCATTATGAGTTATTTTTTCAATTTTAGAATCATCTAAAATCAAGTGAAAATAAGGAATTAAATTAGAACGACTATTTAATTGCATAAATATTTCGTCTATTTCTCTTTCTTGTCGGCGTATTTTTTCTTTTTCAATTTCAAATTCTCGCATTTTTTCTCTATATAAATTATTTTGTTTATTATTTTTCTTACTTGTAGTTGACGAAAATATTAAAGACAGTGCCGCAATAATTATAGGTAGCCAATCATGTAAGAATTTTATCATATTTCCCATAAGTTGTTTTTTCTCCTTTTCTTTAGGATTTTCTTAGCAAATCAGTCTAAAAAAGAGGACCGCGGCTGCCGGTTTACGTGCAGATGCGGCCCTCTGAAGTTCTGTTTATTTCCCAATCTGATTCTGGATCATGCTGCGCACCCTTTCAGGCAGCTCTTTGAACTCCTCCTTGGAGAGGGATTTGACGTCGATCGGCTCAAAGATCGTCACCTTGAACTTGCCGGGCTTCATTTTGATCCCGCCGTTGGCCTCCATGATGCGGTAGGTGCCGTCGATGCACACGGGTACAATCGGGCATCCGCACTTTTGGGCGATCTTGAATGCGCCATGCTTGAACTCGCCCACTGTGTCACTTCGGGAACGTGTCCCCTCGGGGAAGATGACCATGGAGTAGCCGTTTTTAATATTCTCCGCCGTCTCATTGAGCGCCTTTACGGCGTTGCGCGGGTTTTCCCGGTCAATAAACACGCAGTGCAGGTACTTCATCCATGTGCGCAGGATGGGGTACTTGAGCGCCTCTTTCTTGGCAACGAGGCCATGCGGGGCGTCCATACCGGTGATCATCGCTGGGACATCGTACATCCCCTGATGGTTTGGGGTAAAGAGGACCGGCGTATCCTTTGGGATGTTTTCAACGCCGTGGACCTCCATTTTTGCACCACCGGCCTTCATCATCCGGCGCGCCCACTTGTAGATAATGCGCTGAATATACTTGTCGCGCTCCTTGATGCGGCCCTTTTTGGTCAGATACCACATATAGATATTGCTTGGCGTCATCACAATCAGATAGCCGACAAAGTAGAGCAGCCAGAAAAATGTGTGGATATAGATCATGTAGCGGATCCCTCCAATGGGTTTGATTGTTGTATCTATGATATCATAGAACGGCGCAAAAAAACAGGGAGAAACCGAAATTTCTCCCTGAAAATTTGCGGTAAAGGCAGCCGAGCCGCTATCCCTGAATCAAAAAGTTCGCGCTGATGCACCAGTGATCGGACGTATAGGAGCTGCCGGTTTTCTGATTGTGGATGGTGAAGCTCTGCGCCTTGAGCGCGCCGCCGTAAAAGATAAAGTCGATCGGGCGGCCGCTGGTATATTCGCCCCATCCGTGGTAAGTGGGCATATTGGCGGCGTTCGGATTGACGTCGGAGGCGCTCTTATATCCCGTCTCAAGCAGTACGGTGCAGGCGGCGCCGTTTACATACTGATTGAAGTCCCCGGTGATCACTGTCGTCAGATTGCCGCCATACTTCCTTGCAAGCTCTTGGGCCTTTTGGGCGATCAGTTCACCACCCAGATTCTGCGCCGCGGTACTCACATTGTCCAGATGAGTGTTCAGGTGTGCATAGGTAAAGCCGGTCTGCTTGTTCTTCAGCACCACGTACGAACACACGCGGTTGCAGCCGGCACCCGGATACTTGCTCATGACGTCAGGCGTCTCGGAGATCCAGAAGGTGTCGCTTTCAATCAGGCTGTATTTATCCTTCAGGTAGAAGATTCCGCTCATTTCGCTCTCTTTTTCATTTTTATCGCCACCGCGCTTTACGCCGTAGTAGGCGTAGTCGGGCGCGCTCTCCGCAAGCTTTTCAACCCAGTCGCTGTTGATCTCCTGGACGCCCATCGAATCCGGCGCCAGATCTTTCAGTTCCTCCGCAAACAGATTCACACGGGTGCTGCTTGCAGTTCCCTGCCAAAAGCTGCCCCACGGGGCCGCCGTGTTATAGCTGGCGATGCGCAGATGGGTGTTGTCAAATGTCGGCGTACTGCCGCCTGTGTTGCCACTGCCAGTGTTGCTGCCACTGCCTGTGTTGCTGCCACCGCCTGTGTTGTTGCCGCCGCCTGTGTTGCTGCCGCCGCCCGTGTTGCTGCCGCCGCCCGTGTTGTTGCTGCCGCCACCGGCGGTACCGCCCTGCTGCTGGCCTCCGCCGCCCCCAGCCTGGGACGGCGTCTCGCCGGTTGAACCATCCGGCACCTGAGACGGATTTGTCGGATCGGACGGATCCAACACCGTGACTGCGCCGGTGCTCTCGCCCGGCCGGGTGGAAGACTCCGGCCCGGTGTCATTCCCACACGCCGTGAAGCTGAAGAGCGCGACTGCGGACATGCTCAGCGCCAGAATTTTCATAAAACGACTTTTCATGTAAATCTACCTCCTGTTTTTTAGCTGACTCTATTGAAAAAGAGTGTAAGTACTGAACTGTGTATTATTGCTTTTCCCCGGCGCCGTGTTCACCTTTTGTCCGGATGGATGCCAGATGCCTCCGGGCCAGCGCGCGCATTTCAATTACGATGTCTCCGTCCGATTCCACATAGGTACCGCGCTTTTTTGTCCCCGGGCGGCAAGCTCTTTAAACAGCAGGATTGCGGCGCCGCACACGGCCGCACCGGCCAGAATGATAAAAAATAAGGGGATCCGGCATGTCAGCCAGTCGCCGGAGCGCAGGGGGAGCGTAAAGGATATGTAATACTCACCCCAAACAGCTGGACGAGAAAAATAACAGATGTAGCACGGCTGAGTTTTTTCTTTGTATCAATTATCATATTTTTTATCACAACCGCCCCCAAAATCAATATGAAATATATAAAATTATTGTATCAGACGCAGGGGAGGAAATCAACAGTGTTTCTCAAATCCGGCCAGTGCGGGCCTGTTTTTGTGTATTTTGTACGGAAACGCAGGGAGGACTTTGGCAAAGGTCTGCCGTGCCTTGCCCATCTGCCGCCCAATATGATAATATATAATATAAAAGGAAACGACAGGGCTGAAATATGCGCCTGATTGCTTTGGGCAGTAACCGGGGCGCACGTCCAATTGACCGATTTTTGCCGTACCAAATTTTTTTCAAAATAATTGTTGCATTTGCCGGAAATGTGTGGTATGATATTTGAGCGTGCTTATGGGATAAGTGCGCAGTCATGCGTTGATGCGGGAGGTGGCCGCCCTCAGAGGCGGGGAATTTCCGCGGAGTATGTCCGATTTTAAAACCGGGCGATCAATACCGGGATGCCTGCTGTCAGTGCGTCCCCGGACGTTTTGGAATGCTGTACCCGGAAATATTTTTCCGGTTTTTAATTTGCCCGTTGGTGCACACCCGGGTGAGTGTACAAATTTTCAAAACGAATGCCCGCCAATTTCAAGGAGGCAGAACAATGGCAGTCAAAGAAAAAATCCGTATCCGGCTCAAGGGCTATGATCACAACCTTGTGGACAAGGCAGCAGAAAAAATCCTTGAGACCGCACGCCGCACAGGCGCTCAGGTATCCGGCCCCGTGCCGCTTCCGACGGAGAAGGAGATCGTCACGATTCTCCGCGCGGTGCACAAGTACAAGGATTCCCGTGAGCAGTTTGAGCAGCGCACCCACAAAAGGCTTATCGACATTCTCAGGCCCTCTAACAAAACTGTTGAGGCTCTGACAGGTCTTGAGCTTCCCGCCGGCGTTGAGATTGAGATTAAGCTCTGATCCCGATGCCGAAAGGTCAAGTTGGCCGCATGGTCAACCAATAACCGAATAGGAGGAAAAATACATGCAAAAAGGTCTTATTGGCAAGAAAATCGGTATGACGCAGATTTTCGACGAGAGCGGCAAGGTCGTTCCCGTAACCGTCGTAGAGGCGGGCCCGTGTGCGGTCATCACCAAGAAGACGGCTGAAAACGATGGCTATGAGGCTGTTCAGCTCGGCTTTGGCGATGTCAAGGCACAGCGCGTCAACAAGCCCATGAAGGGCCACTTCAAGAAGAACGACGTCGCTCCCAAAAAGGTTCTCCGTGAGTTCCGTTTCAAGGATTGCTCCGGTTTCAACAGCGGCGACATTCTCAAGGCTGATGTCTTTGCGGCTGGCGATATTGTCGATGTCGTCGGTACCAGCAAGGGTAAGGGAACGGCCGGCGCGATCAAGCGCTGGAACTTCGCCCGCCTGAAGGAATCCCACGGTACAGGCCCTGTGGCCCGTCATGCCGGTTCCCTGGGTGCGTGCAGCGATCCGTCCCGCGTCTTCAAGGGCAAAAAGCTCGCCGGCCACCTGGGCCACGAGCGCGTCACCATTCAGAATCTGACAGTAGTCAAGGTGGATGCCGAAAACAACCTTATCGCCATCAAGGGTGCCATCCCGGGCCCGAAGGGCGGAGTTGTAGTCATCGCTGACGCAGTCAAAAAAGCGTAAGGAAGGAGTGTAACAAATGCCAACAGTAGCAGTTTTTGATATGAGCGGCAAAAAGGTTTCCGATCTTGCGCTGAAAGACGACATTTTCGGAATTACTCCGAGCGCTCCCGCGATGCATATGATGGTCGTCAACTATCTGGCGAGCCAGCGTCAGGGCACACAGTCCACTCTCACCCGTTCAGAGGTGAGCGGCGGCGGTAAAAAGCCCTGGAGGCAGAAGGGCACAGGCCGTGCCCGTCAGGGTTCCACCCGTTCTCCGCAGTGGACGCACGGCGGTATCGCGCTCGGCCCCAAGCCGCGTGATTATCGCTTCTCCGTGAACAAGAAGATCCGCCGCCTGGCTATGAAGTCGGCCCTCTCCACGAAGGTCGCGGGCGGGGAGATGATCGTTCTCGATAAGCTGGCGTTCGATGAGATCAAGACCAAGCAGATGGTCAAGGTCCTTGACAGCCTGGAGACGGGCAAGAAGGTGCTCATCGTTCTCCCGGAGAAGGATGATGTCGTTTACCGCAGCGCACGCAACATTGCAGGCGTTCGCACCACGCTGGTCGGCCAGCTGAATGTCTATGACATTCTCAACTGCGATACGATCATCGTGCTCAAGGATGCCGTTTCCAAGATTGAGGAGGTGTACGCATGAGCAAGCTCGCACAGGATATCGTCCTGAAACCGGTCATCACCGAGGAATCCATGCTCGGCAGCGCGTACAAGAAATACACCTTCCGCGTCGCAAAGGACGCCAATAAGATTGAGATCGCCAACGCGGTCGAGAAGCTCTTCGGCGTCAAGGTTGCCAAGGTCAACACGATCAACGTGCGCGGCAGGCAGAAGCGCCAGGGCACAGCGGTCGGCTTTACTCCTTCCTGGAAGAAGGCCATCGTCACCCTGACCGAGGACAGCAAGACGATTGAGTTCTTTGAGGGTATGTCATAAGGGCTGCCTGATCCCTATTCTTTAATTTAACCCGGCGGTGAGGTATGGAGTACGACATGCTCCGCGAAGCCGCTATAGGAGTGTGAAACGAATGTCGATTAAGGTCTACAAGCCGACGTCGAATTCCCGCAGGAACACGTCGGTCACGGATTATTCCGAGCTGTGGAAGGGCGGCCCCGAGCGCAGCCTTCTCGCAAAGCTCAACAACAAGGCCGGCCGTAACAGCTATGGCCGCATTACCGTCCGCCACCGCGGCGGCGGCAACCGCAAAAAGTATCGCATTATTGATTTTAAGCGTGATAAGACCGATATGGAGGCAACTGTTCTCCGTCTCGAGTACGATCCCAACCGTTCCGCGCACATTGCGCTGATCGAGTACACCGACGGCACGAAGAGCTACATTCTGGCTCCCGAGGGCCTCAAGGCTGGCGATAAGGTTGAGTCCGGCGTGTCTGCTGACATTAAGCCGGGCAACGCCCTTCCGCTCTCCGCGATCCCGACCGGTACGTTCGTGCACAACGTTGAGCTCAATCCGGGCCGCGGCGGCCAGCTCGCCCGCAGCGCCGGCAACGCCGCTCAGCTGATGGCTAAGGAGGGCGTCTACGCACTCCTGCGTCTGCCCTCCGGCGAACTGCGCAACGTCTCCGCGGAGTGCATGGCCACAATCGGCCAGGTCGGCAATGTCGACCATGAGAACGTCAAGCTCGGCAAGGCCGGACGCACCCGCCATTTGGGCATCAGGCCGACTGTCCGCGGCTCCGTCATGAACCCGAACGACCACCCGCACGGCGGTGGTGAGGGCAAGTCCCCGATCGGCCGTCCCGGCCCTGTTACCCCGTGGGGCAAGCCCGCTCTCGGCTATAAGACACGCGCCAAGAAGAATCGTTCGGATAAGTTCATTGTAAAACGCCGCAACGGTAAGTAGTCGATGAAAGGAGCTTGAATAATGGGCAGAAGCATTAAGAAGGGACCTTTTGTTGAAGCGTCGCTTTACAAAAAAGTCCAGCAGATGAACGAAAACGGCGAAAAGATCGTCGTTAAGACGTGGAGCCGCAGCTCCACGATTTTCCCGGAGTTTGTCGGCCACACCTTCGCCGTCCATGACGGGCGCAAGCACGTCCCGGTCTATGTGACGGAGGACATGGTCGGCCACAAGCTCGGTGAGTTTGCTCCGACAAGGACGTTTAAGGGCCATGCCGGCTCCAAGACTTCCAACAACGGTAAGTAATTCGGTCGAAAGGAGTGTATTAAATGGAAGCTCAGGCAATTGCAAAAGCGACCAATGTGCGCATATCGCCGCGCAAAGTGCAGATTGTTCTTGATCTGATCAGGAAGCAGCCTGCCGATAAGGCGATGGCCATCCTCAAGTACACGCCCAAGGCCGCGTGTGAACCGCTCGAGAAGCTTCTCAAGTCGGCGATGGCTAATGCCGAGAACAACAATAATATGGATGTCTCCCGCCTGTATGTGGACACCTGCTATGTTTGCCCCGGTCCGATGCTCAAGCGCATCCGCCCGCGTGCGCACGGCAGAGCCTACCGCATCAACAAGCGTACATCTCATATCACCCTAGTGCTCAAGGAGCAGGAATAATTAAGGAGGAGGCAGCAATATGGGACAGAAAATCAATCCGACCGGCTTTCGCGTCGGCGTGATTAAAGACTGGGAATCCCGCTGGTATGCAAAAGACAGCGAATTCGGCGATACCCTTGTGGAAGATTACAAACTGCGTAACTTCCTCCTTGATCTCCTGAAGCCGGCCGGTGTGCCGAAGATTGAGATTGAGCGCGACGCGAAAAGGGTTCGCATCAATATCCACTGTGCAAAGCCGGGCATTGTTATCGGCCGCGGCGGCGCAGAGATCGATAAGCTCAAGGCCACCTGTGAGAAGATGCTCGGCAAGGAAGTCAGCCTGAACATCATCGAGATCAAGCAGCCGGATCTGAATGCGCAGCTTGTTGCGGAGAACATTGCCGCACAGCTTGAGCGCCGCACCTCTTTCCGCCGCGCGGTTAAGCAGGCGATCGGCCGCACGATGAAGCTCGGCGCTAAGGGCATCAAGATTCAGGTTTCCGGCCGTCTGGGCGGCGCGGAGATTGCCCGCACAGAGCACTATCACGAGGGCACAATTCCGCTTCAGACGATCCGTGCCGATATCGACTACGGCTTTACTGAGGCAAAGATGTACGGCCGCATTGGTGTTAAGGTTTGGCTTTACACCGGCGAGGTCCTGCACAACAGCAACAAGCCGAGGAATGAGCGGAGCGACCGTCCCCGCCGCGACAACCGCGACAGGGCGCCGAGGGCTCCGAGGAACGCAGCACATAGGGAAGGAGGCGCTCGCTAATGTTGATGCCGAAACGTGTGAAATACCGCAGGGTCCACAGGGGACGCCTCACCGGCGCTGCCTCCCGCGGCAATAAGGTCAGCTATGGCACCTACGGCCTCCAGTCCCTGGAGCCGTGCTGGATCACAGCAAACCAGATTGAGGCGGCCCGTGTCGCCATGACGCGTTACACCAAGCGTGGCGGTAAGGTCTGGATTAAGATTTTCCCGGATAAGCCGATCACCAAGAAGCCGCTTGAAACCCGAATGGGTAAAGGTAAGGGCGCGCCCGAGTACTGGGTCGCCGTTGTCAAGCCGGGCCGTGTGATGTTCGAGATTGCCGGCGTTGATGAGACCGTCGCAAGGGAGGCGCTGCGTCTGGCGGCGAACAAGCTCCCCGTGAAATGCAAATTTGTTACTAAGGAAGAAACGGGTGGTGAGCAGTAATGAAAGCGAGTGAAATCAGAAAAATGTCCTCCGAAGAAATGGAGAAGAAACTTTCCGAATTGAAAGACGAGCTTTTTAATCTGCATTTTCAGCAAGCCATCAATCAGCTCGACAACCCGATGCGTATCCGTGCTGTCAAGAAGGATATCGCCCGCATCAAGACGGTGCAGCGCGATGTTCAGCTCCACGGCGCGAACGCATAAGGAAAGGGAGGTAAGATCTAAATGAGCGAAAGAAACCTCAGAAAGACTCGAGTTGGCATCGTCACCAGCGACAAGATGCAGAAGACGGTTGTCGTCACCGTTAAGGATAAGGTCCGGCACCCGCTTTATAAAAAGATCATCAACCGCACGGTTAAGATCAAAGCTCATGATGAGGAGAATGCGTGCGGCATCGGTGACCGCGTGCTCGTCATGGAGACGCGCCCCCTGTCCAAGGATAAGAGATGGCGTGTCGTAGAAATCATTGAGAAGGCCAAATAAGCTGGCATAGCAAAGGAGGAAACCACCGTGATACAGCAACAGAGTTACCTCAAGGTTGCCGACAACACCGGCGCGAAGGAGATTATGTGTATCCGCGTGCTTGGGGGTTCCGGCCGGAGGTATGCCAATATCGGCGACGTCATCGTTGCTTCGGTCAAAAAAGCAGCACCCGGCGGCGTTGTAAAAAAAGGTGAGGTCGTCAAGGCGGTAGTCGTCAGGACGGCAAGCGGTGTCCGCCGCGATGACGGCACCTACATCCGCTTCGATGAGAATGCGGCGGTCATTATCCGTGAGGATAAGAACCCCAAAGGTACACGTATTTTTGGGCCCGTGGCAAGGGAGCTTCGCGAGAAGGATTATCTCAAGATCCTGTCCCTGGCGCCCGAAGTACTTTAATCGGGAGGTGCTTAGGATGAATAAGGTTCATGTTAAAACCGGCGACGAGGTCGTCATCATCAACGGCCGTGACCGCGGTAAGCGCGGCAAGGTCATGCAGGTAAGTGCCGCCGAGAATAAGGTCATCGTTGAGAAGGCCAATATTGTCACAAAGCACGTCAAGCCCAAGAAGATGGGTGAGGCAGGCGGCCTGATCAAGGCCGAGAGTGCGATTTATGCGGATAAAGTTCAGCTGATCTGCCCGAAGTGCGGCCGTCCCACCCGCGTGGGTCACAAGGTTGATGAGAAGGGCAAAAAGCTGCGCACCTGCAAAAAGAAAGATTGCCTTGCGGCATTCGAATAAGGGAGGAACATGACATAATGGCAAGGTTAAAAGAGACCTATACAAAAGAGGTTGCACCTGCGCTGATGAAGAAATTCGGATATAAAAGCGTCATGCAGATCCCGAAGATCGACAAGGTAGTCGTCAACGTAGGCTGCGGCGAGGCGCGCGAGAATTCGAAGGTCATCGATGCGGTTGTCTCCGATCTGATGCAGATCACCGGCCAGCGGCCGTATCTCTGCCGCGCGAAGAAGTCCGTCGCGAACTTCAAGCTCCGCGAGGGGATGGTGATCGGTGCAAAGGTCACGCTTCGCGGCGACAGGATGTATGAATTCATCGATCGTTTCTTCAATCTCGCGCTTCCGCGCGTGAGGGACTTCCGGGGTATCAATCCGGATTCCTTCGACGGCCGCGGCAACTATTCCGTGGGCATTAAGGAGCAGTTGATTTTCCCGGAGATCGATTATGATAAGATCGACAAAGTCCGCGGAATGGACATCTGCTTTGTCACCACGGCCAACACCGATGAAGAAGCACGTGAGCTGCTCACGCTGATGGGCGCTCCGTTTTCCAGATAAGGAGGGGTAGCAATGGCAAAAACTTCAATGAAGGTCAAGCAGAGCCGGAAGCCGAAGTATCCGACCCGCGCTTACAACAGGTGTAAGATTTGCGGCAGACCCCACGCTTATCTCCGCAAGTACGGCGTGTGCCGCATCTGTTTCCGGGAGCTCGCCCATGCGGGGCAGATCCCCGGTGTTAAGAAAGCCAGCTGGTAAAGAGCAATTGCAAAGGAGGTTGACGGTATGCAGATAACCGATTCTATCGCCGATATGCTGACCCGGATTCGCAACGCGAACTCCGCCAAGCACGATACGGTGGACATCCCCGCATCTAACATGAAGAAAGCAATTGCTCAAATTCTTGTTGATGAGGGCTATGTTAAGAGCTTTCAGGTCGAAGAGGACGGCAAGCAGGGGATCATCCATATGACCCTCAAGTACGGTCCCAATAAGTCTCAGGTGATCACAGGCCTGCGCAGGGTCTCCAAGCCCGGCCTGCGTATCTATTCTGACTGCGAGAACATGCCGAAGGTCATCAAGGGCCTGGGCATCGCGATCGTATCCACGTCCAAGGGCGTTATGACGGACAAGGAAGCCCGCAAGCAGAACGTTGGCGGCGAAGTCCTTGCGTTTATCTGGTAAGGAGGTGCACAGTCATGTCACGTATTGGTAAAATGCCGGTGGTCATCCCCGCTGGGGTTGATGTCACCGTAGCGGACGGCACTGTCACCGTTAAGGGCCCCAAGGGCACCCTCACCAGAACAGTGCACAGCAATATCACCGTCGAGAAGAAGGATAACGAGATCATTGTTACCCGCCCCGACGATTCCAATTTCAATCATTCACTCCACGGCCTGACCAGGACGCTGATCGCCAACATGGTGGAGGGCGTCACGAATGGCTACAAGAAGGAGCTTGAAGTCAACGGTGTCGGCTACAGGGCCGCCAAGCAGGGCAAGGATCTTGTGATGAACCTCGGTTATTCCCACCAGGTGGTTATGTCCGAGGTTGACGGCATCACAATTGAGGTCCCTTCGCCGAATAAGATCATCATTTCCGGCCCCGATAAGCAGAAGGTCGGCCAGTTTGCGGCGGAAGTCCGCGAGAAACGCCCGCCGGAGCCGTACAAGGGCAAGGGAATCAAGTATGCCGACGAAGTTATCCGCCGCAAGGAAGGCAAGGCGGGTAAGGGCGCAAAGTAAGTTAAAGGAGTGAATTAATATGGTTAGTAAGCCGGATTCCAACAAAGCCAGGCTGAACCGTCATAAGAGAGTCCGCGGCAAGATCAGCGGCACCGCCGAGTGCCCGCGGCTGAACGTTTACCGCTCCCTTAAAAACATCTATGCGCAGTTAATTGACGACGTTAAGGGGGTCACCCTTGTGTCCGCTTCAACTGTTGAAAAGGATTTTAAGGATTACGGCGGGAACGCTGAGGCCGCTCACAAGGTGGGCGTACTGCTCGCAGAACGCGCCGCAGAGGCGAAGATTACGGAAGTTGTCTTTGACCGCGGCGGCTACATTTATCACGGCCGTGTCAAGGCGCTGGCCGAGGGTGCCCGTGAAGGCGGGTTGAAATTCTGATAAGGAGGAATACTTTTGGCTAGATTTGACGCTTCCGCTGAGGAGTTTCAGGAGCGCGTAGTTGCGATCAACCGCGTATCCAAGACGGTCAAGGGCGGCCGTATCTTCAAGTTTGCCGCGCTCGTTGTCGTCGGGGACGGCAAGGGCCGCGTGGGCTTCGGCCTGGGCAAATCGGGCGAGGTCCCGGATGCGATCCGCAAGGGCATTGAAGATGCCAAGAAGAATCTGATCACCGTTTCCCTGATGGGCAGCACGATCCCGCATGAAGTGATCGGTAAATTTGGCGCGGGTGTCGTCCTTCTCAAGCCCGCTGCCCCCGGTACCGGCGTTATCGCCGGCGGCCCGGTGCGTGCTGTCGTTGAGTCCGTTGGGATTAAGGATATCCGTTCCAAGGCTCTTCGTTCAAACAATCCCTGCAACGTTGTCCGTGCGACAATCGATGGTCTGTCCAGGCTCCGCAGCGCCGATGAGGTGGCGGCCACCCGCGGCAAGACCAGGCAGGAAATCTTAGGATAGGAGGGTGGAGAAGATGGCGAATACCGTTGAAATCAAGCTTGTAAAAAGTCTGATTGGCAGCAAGAAAGACCAGATTGCCACCGCCAATTCGCTTGGTCTGAAAAAAATCGGCGATGTTGTTACACAGCCCGACAATCCTCAGACACAGGGCAAGATCAAAAAAATCATCCACCTTATAGAGGTTGTCAACGCGTAAATTTAAGGGAGGTGTAACTATGAAACTGCATGAACTCACTCCGGCGCCGGGCTCCAAAAAGGAGGTCAAGCGCATCGGTCGAGGCGCTGCCTCCGGTCAGGGCAAAACCGCCGGTAAGGGTCACAAGGGTCAGAAAGCCCGCGCGGGCCGCGGCATGCGTCCGGGGTTCGAGGGCGGCCAGATGCCCCTTCAGCGCAGAATCCCGAAGAGAGGCTTTGTCAATATCTTTGGCAAGGAAGTTGCAAGCGTCAACGTCGCCCAGCTCGAGGCCAAGTTTGAGGACGGAGCCACGGTGGACGCTGCGGCGCTCATCGCGGCAGGTCTCATTAAGAAAGAGCTTGACGGTGTCAAGATCCTTGGCAACGGCGAGCTGACGAAGAAGCTCAACGTGAAAGTGAATGCGTATTCGGAGTCTGCCAAATCTAAGATCGAGGCGGCCGGCGGAAAGGCCGAGGTGATCTGAGATGCTTCGTACGTTCATCAACGCATGGAAGGTCGCTGATTTACGCAAAAAGATTCTGTACACTGCGCTGATTCTCCTTCTGTTCCGGTTGGGGTCCTGGATTCCGGTTCCATTTCTCGATCCCGGAATCATGGCGCAGGGCGGTATCGTAGCCGCCACGGATGAGACGTTTATGTCCTACCTGAGCATGCTGACGGGCGGTGCATTCAGCTACGGTACGATCTTCGCAATGTCGATCACGCCGTTCATCAACTCCTCCATCATCATGCAGCTCCTCACTGTGGCTCTGCCGCCCCTTGAGCGGCTGGCAAAAGAGGGGGAGAGCGGCAGGAAGAAGATTGCCTCCATTACCCGCTACCTGACAATTGGCCTTGCGGCGCTTCAGAGTACCGGCTACTACTTCTATCTGAGAAATGGCGGCTATCTGATGACCAACGCCGAGGGCGCTGCCTTCACCGGCGGTTGGGCTGTATTCCAGGCATTTGTGATTGTCCTGGTGCTGACGGCCGGCTCTGCACTCATCATGTGGATGGGCGAGCAGATCAATGAGAAGGGGATCGGCAATGGTATTTCCCTGATCCTCTTTGCCGGTATCGTCGCAAGGATTCCTGCAATTGCCACGCAGCTCTATGATTACATGCGCCGCGGTGGTGCCTACTATGCACTCGTTCCGATTACGGTTGTCCTGCTGCTGGGTATTGTGGCGTTCATCGTCTTCATGGATAAGTCGGAGCGCAGGATTCCGGTCCAGTATGCCAAGCGCGTTGTCGGCCGGAAGATGTACGGCGGTCAGAGCACGCACATTCCGATCAAGGTCAATATGTCCGGGGTTATGCCCATCATCTTCGCGAGTTCAATTCTTTCCCTGCCCGCGACGATCGGCATGTTCATCAACTATGAAGAGGGTAGCGGTTGGGATACGTTCTTCAGCCTGTTCAGCCAGCAGAGCCCCTTCTACGGATGTGTGTATTTCCTGTTGATCATCTTCTTCGCATACTTCTATGCGACGATTCAGTACAATCCGATTGATATGGCAAACAATATCCGCAAGAACAGCGGTGCAATCCCGGGCATTCGCCCCGGAAAGCCCACTTCGGATTATATTGCCAAGATTCTTTCCAAGATCACACTGATGGGCGCGCTGCTGCTGAGCGTTGTGGCGCTGTTCCCGATCGTATTTTCCCAGCTCACGTCCCTCATTATGGGCAACGAGGGCATGACCATTGCAATGGGCGGTACATCAGTCATCATCCTTGTCGGTGTTGCGCTGGAGACTGTTAAGCAGCTTGAGAGCCAGCTGATGATGCGCCATTACAAGGGATTCCTTGATTGATAAGGAGTACGGTCTATGAAGCTGATAATTATGGGAGCTCCCGGGGCTGGAAAGGGAACGCAGGCTGCTCGGATCAGCAGGCACCTTTCCATCCCGGCGATCTCCACGGGGGACATCCTGCGGGAAGCGATTGCCGCAGGTACCAAGATGGGCGAGCTGGCTAAGACGTATATTGATCAGGGCCGTCTCGTACCCGATGATGTGATGATTGGGATCATCAAAGACAGGCTTTCCCAGGAGGACTGCCGTAATGGGTATATCCTGGACGGCTTCCCGCGCACGATCCCGCAGGCCGAGGCACTCGATGCTCTGGGCGCTGATATCGATAAGGTGCTGTCCATTGAGGTCAGTGACGATACGATCGTGGAGCGGATGGCCGGCAGGCGTGTGTGCCCCAAGTGCGGCGCCACATTCCACACGGATCACAACCCGCCAAAAGTGGAGGGGATCTGTGATAAGTGCGGCGCGGAGCTCATCAGGAGAAAAGATGACGCTCCAGAGACAGTCCAGGCCCGTTTGAAGGTGTATCACGACCAGACGGAGCCCTTGAAGGACTATTACCAAAGGGCTGGAAAGCTTGTCATTGCCGAGGGGCAGGAAGATGTCGAGGATACGACTGCGACCGTCTTTTCCGCCCTGGAGGTATGACCATGGTTGTTGTGAAGACAAAGCGGGAAATCGAGCTGATGCGTGAGGCCTGCCGGATTTCGGCGGCTGCGCTCAAGCTCGCGGGCGAGGCCGTCAGGCCCGGTGTGACCACAGGGGAGATTGATAAGATCGCCTATGATTACATCATCAGCCAGGGGGCGCAGCCCAACTTCCTGCACTATAATGGTTATCCCGCAACAGCGTGTATTTCTATAAATGATGAGGTCATTCATGGGATCCCGAGCAGGGACCGCGTGATCCGGGAGGGCGATCTGGTCAGTATTGATTTGGGCGCCAAGAAGGACGGATATAACGGCGATAATGCCGCTACTTTTGCAGCGGGCGCGATCAGCGACGAGGCAAAGCGGCTGAATGACACGACGCGTGAGAGCCTTTATGAGGGGATCAAGGCGGCTGTCGTGGGCGGCAGAATCGGCGATATCGGCGCGGCTGTTCAGGAATACTGCGAGGCGCGCGGCTATTCCGTAGTCCGGGAGTTTACCGGGCACGGCGTCGGCACCGCGCTGCATGAGGACCCCGCTGTGCCGAATTACGGCACACGCGGCAGAGGCGTTCGCCTTGTGCCGGGCATGACGATTGCCATCGAGCCCATGATCAATCTGGGCAGGGCGGGAGTCAAAACGTTGTCTGACGGCTGGACTGTTAAAACAATGGACGGTAAGCTCTCAGCCCACTGGGAGCACACGATTGTAATAACAAACGACGGACCGCAGATTTTAACGGTGGTTTGACTGCCGGCGGTACGGATTTCCGCAGTAAGGAGGGTACGTTGTGTCAAAGCAGGATATGATTGAGATCGAGGGGATCGTCAAAGAGGCATTGCCCAACGCGATGTTCCAGGTCGAACTCGAAAACGGTCATATGATACTGGCCCATATTTCCGGCAAGCTGAGGATGAATTACATCCGGATCCTGCCGGGCGACAAGGTCACGGTGGAAATGTCCCCCTATGACCTCTCCCGCGGCCGGATCACATGGCGTTCAAAATAGCGAAAGGCGAAGGAGGTATTTTTACTATGAAAGTCAGACCTTCTGTCAAAAAGATTTGCGAAAAGTGCAAAGTCATCAAGCGTAAAGGGAAAATCATGGTCATCTGTGAGAACCCCAAGCATAAGCAGCGTCAGGGTTAACCTGAAAACCTATTAAATGGAGGTGCAAGTGACAAATGGCGCGTATTTCTGGCGTTGACCTGCCGAGGGATAAACGGGTCGAGATCGGCCTGACCTACATCTTCGGCATCGGCCGCAAAACAGCAAGCGACATTATTAAGGCAACTGGAGTCAATCCCGACACCCGCGTAAAGGATCTGAGCGAGGAGGATGTCTCCAAGCTCCGCGATTATATTGATAAAAACGTCCGTGTAGAGGGCGACCTTCGCCGTGACACCGCATTCGATATCAAGCGTCTGATCGAGATCGGCTGCTACCGCGGTGTACGCCATCGCAAGGGCCTGCCGGTCCGCGGCCAGCGTTCCAAGACGAACGCCCGCACCCGCAAAGGTCCGAAGAAGACGATTGCGAACAAGAAGAAGTAAGCGAGGAGGTAATTGAATGGCTACTAAAGCTACGGGCAAAAAAGGCGCTACGACTCGTAAACGCCGTGAGCGTAAGAATATTGAGCGCGGCGCAGCTCATATCCAATCCACCTTCAACAACACGATCGTGACTATTTCCGACACGCACGGGAATGCGGTATCGTGGGCAAGTGCCGGTGAGATGGGCTTTAAGGGTTCCCGGAAGTCTACACCCTTCGCCGCTCAGACAGCCGCTGAGACAGCCGCCAAGGCTGCCATGGAGCACGGCATGAAGACTGTTGAAGTGTATGTCAAGGGCCCCGGTGCCGGCCGTGAGGCCGCGATCCGCGCGCTCCAGACCGCCGGATTAGAGGTCAGCATGATCAAGGATGTCACGCCGATCCCGCACAACGGATGCCGTCCGCCCAAGAGAAGAAGAGTATAAGAAGGAGGACCAATATTATGGCAAAGAATATGCAGCCCGTTCTGAAGCGTTGTAAGACGCTGGGCATTTCTCCGGCTGTCCTTGGTTACTCCAAGGAGACCTACCGGAATCCCAAGCAGATGCGCCGCAAGCAGTCTGAGTACGCGATGCAGCTGAACGAGAAGCAGAAGGTCAAGTTCATCTACGGCGTCCTTGAGAAGCAGTTCCATGCCTACTATGAGAGGGCGGAGCGCAAGCAGGGCGTCACGGGCGAACTGCTGCTTCAGGAGCTGGAGCGCCGTCTGGATAACGTCGTATTCCGCATGGGCTTTGCTGGTACCCGCAGGGAGGCCCGCCAGCTCGTCAACCACGGCCACTTTACGGTCAACGGCAAGCGTGTCGACATCCCGTCCTATCAGGTGAAGCCGGGCGATGTGGTGGCGATCCGCGAGAAGTCCCGTGCCTCCGTTAAATTCAAGGCTCTCATTGAGACGCTTGGCAAGCAGCCGTGCCCGAAGTGGATTGAAAAGGCCGCAGGCGCAAGCGAGGGGAAGATCATTGCGATGCCGCAGCGCGACGATATCGATTATGAGGTATCCGAGCACCTGATCGTCGAGCTCTACTCCAAGTAATAGCTGATTGCTGAACGTATATACGCAGTAGGCGATAGCCACTTTTATATAAGGAGGGTTTTGAATGATTGAAATCGAAAAGCCCCGAATCGAAACGACCGAATTGACACCCGACGGCACGTATGGGAAATTTACGCTCGAGCCGCTTGAGCGCGGATACGGCACAACGCTTGGCAACAGCCTGCGCCGCGTGTTGCTGTCCTCCCTGCCGGGCTATGCGGTCACCTCCGTCAAGATTGACGGTGCGCTCCATGAGTTCACCACGATCGACGGCGTAAAGGAGGATGTGACCGAGATCGTCCTCAACCTGAAGGATGTCATACTGCGGATAAATGGCGACGGTCCCAAAACCGTTTACATTGATGCAAACGGCGAGGGAGAAGTGACTGCCGGCAGCATTAAGGCTGACTCGGAAGTTGTGATTTTGAATCCGGATCTCCATATTGCGTCCCTTGATAAGGATGCGCACCTGAGCATGGAGATCACGGTGGACAGGGGCCGCGGCTATGTACCCGCGGAACGCAATAAGCAGCTCATGCAGCCGCCTATTGGCGTCATTGCTGTCGATTCGATTTATTCCCCGGTGCTCAAGGTCAACTATAATGTTGAGAACACCCGTGTGGGCCAGATCACGGACTATGACAAGCTGACGATTGAGGTCTGGACCAACGGCACGATCTCTGCCAAAGAGGGGGTTTCCCTTGCGGCAAAGATCCTTACCGAGCACCTGAACCTCTTCGTTGATCTTTCAGATGAAGCGCACAACGCGGAGATTATGGTTGTCAAGGATGAGAATAATAAGGAGAAATACCTGGAGAAGTCCATTGACGATCTCGATCTCTCGGTCCGTTCCTTCAACTGCCTGAAACGTGCAGGGATCAACACGGTAGAGGACCTGATCAACAAGAGCGAAGAGGACATGATGAAGGTCCGTAATCTTGGGCGCAAGTCCATGGATGAGGTCATCGCACGCCTGAATGACCTGGGCCTGAGCCTTCGCAAGGAAGATGAGTAAGACGGTAAAGGAGTGAATATAAATGCCCGCAACCAGAAAGCTCGGCAGGACCACCGACCATAGGAAGGCGATGCTCAGGGCAATGGTGACGTTCCTGCTCGAGAACGGCAAGATCGAGACGACCGTCACGCGTGCAAAGGAAGTCCGTTCGGCGGCTGAGAAAATGATCACGCTTGCCAAGAACGATACGCTTCATGCAAAGCGTCAGGCGCTTGCTTATATCACCAAAGAGGATGTCTGCAAGAAGCTGTTTGACACCATTGCACCCAAGTACGCTGATCGCAAAGGCGGCTACTGCCGCATCATCAGGACCGGCCCCCGTCGCGGTGACGCAGCGGAGATGTGCATCATCGAGCTGGTCTGATCCCAATCTGATCATTAAAAAGGACCGCCTGTGGGCGGTCCTTTTGTATACCATGGCCTACTCCCCGGGAGGGGGAGATTGTGCAGCCCCAAAGCCTTCCCCTTGAGGGGAAGGGGGACCGCTTGCGGTGGATGAGGTGGCGCGCACATGCGCGTCTGGAAGGTTGTCGGCTGATAGCTGAAGGCTATCCGACGACCTTTTTCTTGTAACACCCCCTCAGTCTTGGCCTGTGGTCAATCCCCCTGCACAGGGGAGCCTAACGAAGGAAGCAATCGCTGCAGTAAATGAGAGAGAAAGACGTTCCCGTGGAAGGATCGCCCTTGTGATGGACCGGTGGCTGCGTAACAGGTGAAAAAATATAACCGTAGGGAACACCGCCCCCGGCGTTCCCTACGGGGGATTCTGGAAAGAATACACTTTCTGTCTCTGGTACATATTATGATGAAATAGGCGCCATTTCCGGTATAGTCATGTTTGAGCTTTCTGTTCGGAAGATTTTTCATCAATAAGTTGATTCTCCGCTTCTTTTTCCGGGTACAGGCAGCAAAATCTTCACCGTAAAAGTCCCAGCCTCCCGCCTTGTCGTGCAGGTGCCGCCGTACTTTTCGGCGGCTTTCTGCATGTTGGAGAGGCCGAAGCCGTGCAGCAGCGTGTCCGCCTTTGTGGTGC
>DVHG01000005.1 GCA_018712345.1 Candidatus Onthovicinus excrementipullorum
GGTTCGTTTCCCTTTACGAAAATTTCCGTGCCGGACAGTGGGAGGCCGCCCAGCGCGACCAGTATGCCATAAACCGGGTAATTGAGGTGCTGCTCCGCCACGATGCCCTTAATTGCGAGAAGTTTGTGCTCCGTCTGCTGGGATTTGACGTAGGGGAGAGCGCTTTCCCCCGCCGGAGATACGCTCCGGAAGAGCAGTCGGCAATCCGTTCGGAGCTGGCGGAAGCGGGCTTCTTTGCGCAGTTTGCAAAGGACCGGCAATGAGAAAATTAAGGGAGGAATGGTTGCGTTCAAGGGAATTGGATTCTTAATGCGGTACACATGGCGGTTTGAGAAGCGGTACATTCTTTATCAAATCGCCCGGCAGATACTGGTAGCGGTTGTGCCGCTGTCCGATATTATCATTCCCAAATACATCATTGATGAATTAACCGGCGGAAAGCGGGTTGAAGTCTTGCTGGGATGGATTGGGCTGCTGCTGGCCATCAACCTTCTGGGCAACTGGCTCATCAATTTCTTTGAAGGAAACACTTTTGTCTTAAAAGGAAAGGTATTTACCAAGTTTCAAACCATGATGGCCGATCAGCTTTCCAAGAGTGATTTTGAACGGTTGGAAGACCCTACTTTTCTGGATACCAAGGCCAAGGCTGAAAAGTTTTTATATGCCGATGGACAGGGATTTGCGGCTGTGTTAGGCAGTGCCTTTAATATTCTGGGGCAAATATTCACCTTTGCAGGCATTGTCGCGGTGATTATGACCTTAAATATTGGGATTGTCTTGGGTTTTGTTTTGCTGATCCTCATCAACGCCTTTTACGACTCCCGTGTACGCAAGCAGCTGACTGTTTGGGATTTGGAAAAAGCGCCTATTGAGAGGAAAACTTCCTATTTTCTCGACTTGGTTGAAAATTTTGCCTTTGGAAAGGAAATTCG
This sequence comes from Candidatus Onthovicinus excrementipullorum, assembly GCA_018712345.1. Taxonomy (GTDB): domain Bacteria; phylum Bacillota; class Clostridia; order Oscillospirales; family Acutalibacteraceae; genus Onthovicinus; species Onthovicinus excrementipullorum. Next base: position 933 of record DVHG01000005.1, read on the forward strand.
GATCTACGGCATCCGGGAATGGATTGTTTCAAAGGTTCACGAACATTTGCAGGAATCCAACCGCTTTTACACGAAACAGACCAAATTACTGAACCGCACCCGCTATATTTCCACTTTTACAAATTTTATCCTCAAAGGCGTCACCTATGTTTACCTTGCTTTCAGCGTGCTGAAGAACGTGATCGGCATCGGCGATTTCACCATGTATGTGTCGGCGCTTTTAAACTTCTCCAACGCCATGAAGAGCTTGATGGACAGTCTGCTCAATATCCGCCAGTTTGGAGGATACTACGACGCGCTGAAAGACTACATGGATGTCCCGCAGCGGATGTATGAAGGGAAACAGCAGCCTGTCCCGGCGGGACCTTACGAAATCCGGTTTGAGGATGTTTCTTTCCGGTATCCCGGCCAGAGCGCCGATATTCTCAAACATATTTCCATCACCCTGCACAGCGGCGAAAAGCTCTCCATTGTCGGGGAAAACGGCGCTGGCAAAACAACCTTTGTGAAGCTCCTGTGCCGTCTGTATGACCCCACGGAAGGGCGCATCACCTTAAACGGCGTAGATATCCGCGATTTGGATTACGACGCTTACATGAAGCTGATCGGCTCCGTCTTTCAGGATTACAAGCTGCTGGCCTTTACCCTCAAAGAAAACGTGGCGTTCCAGAATTCCGACCAAGAGGATGACAGCCGCATCCAGGGTATCCTGACCCGCAGCGGATTGGGTACTTTATTGGGCCGTCTGCCCAAGGGCATTCACACCCATATCTACCATACCTTTGCGGAGGACGGCTTTGACCCTTCCGGCGGAGAAGGGCAGAAAATCGCGCTGGCCCGGGCCATTTACAAGGACGCCCCTGTCATGATCCTGGACGAACCCACCGCCGCCCTGGACCCCCGCGCAGAGTATGAAATCTACCAGAATTTTTCTCAGCTGACCAGCGGCAAAACCACGGTGTTTATTTCTCACCGGATGTCCAGCTCCAAATTCTGCGATCATATCGCCCTGTTTAAAAACGGCGAAATTGTGGAATACGGCACCCATGACGAACTCATGGCGAAAAACGGCGGCTATCGGGAACTGTTCAATATGCAGGCGCAGTATTATCTTTAGTTTTTTCAAAAAAATAGATAAAAACGATTTACAACCCGCACTTTTTTTGCTAAAATAGAAATGGATTTTCGGATATTTTCATCCGGCTCCTGCGCAGCGGGGCAAACAAACGCAGGCAGCCCCTGATTCTATCGAAAACCGACAAATGGGACGAGAGGAGTCTTAATCATGTTAAAAAATATTCCCAGCATTTTAACACCGGAGCTGCTGAAGGTCCTGATGGAGATGGGCCACAGCGATGAGATCGTACTTGCAGACGGGAACTTCCCCCGCAACGCGCATCCGGAACGTGTAATCCGGCTGGACGGACACGGCATTCCGGAAATTCTGGATGCAATCCTGCAGTTCATGCCCCTGGACACCTATGTGGAACATCCGACGATTTTAATGAAGGTTATGGATGGAGATCCCTATGTCCCCGAAATTTGGGAAGAATACCGCCGCATCGCCGCCAAACATGAAGAGCTGGGCGCGCGGGAACTCCCCATCGACCGCTTTGAATTCTATGAAAGAGCGCGGAAAGCCTACGCCGTGGTCACGACCAGCGAAACGGCGCTCTATGCCAATATCATTCTGAAAAAAGGCGTTGTCAAATAAACCGGGAAATGCTGCGGGCCGGCTGTCTCTGCGTGCGGCCGGCCCGCGGTTAATTCAACTTTTCTCTTGACAAAATTTCAAAACTGTATTATAATAAAGAAACGCTTGTAACAGGCCGCTATGGCGAAATCGGCAGACGCAAGGGACTTAAAATCCCTCGATGGCAACATCGTACCGGTTCAAGTCCGGTCACCGGCACCAATCCGAGTGTTCATATGGACACTCGGATTTTTTATTGGCAAAGTGTCGTTATGAACATCCGTGCCACGTCTGAGCATACGCGTACATCGCGGCAAGGCGTTAGCACGTTTTTTACTGATATAGACAGGCTTATGGAAACGGACGTGCTGCCCGGCCTGAGAAAAATTTGTTCCGATCCCTCCGACAGAAGACGACATCTTTAGGGCCACAGAGGGAATATAATACAAGTGACCGCAAAGCGGGAAGCTTGTATAAAAACATCGTTAAAATGGTCTGAAAGGATGGGAATGATGAAACGATCAAGCGTATGGAAAAAAGGCCTGGCCCTTTTAATGTCGGTTTGCATGACGATTACCGCCGCGGCGTTTGGCACGGCATCCACCCTTGCCGCAGAGCTGGAGGAACCCCTTGGAACGATCGCAGAGGTGTTCCCCGATCCCAATCTGGCCCAGATGATCGCGGAAATAATGGGCCGGACGGTGGAGGATCCGGTCACCGCGTCCGAACTTGAGAGTATGCCCGAGCTGAATGGAAACAACAGGGAGATTTACAGTCTGGAGGGGATGCAGTATGTAAAGCGTGCCGTCTCCGCCTATTTTATGGGGAACCATATTACGGACCTCCGCCCGGTCAAAGATCTGACCGTTTCCACACCGCGTGGGATCCGCTTTACCTTCCAGACGGTTGAATATGAGCCGGTACAGCTGAAAAATGGCAGAGTATCCGTGAAAAATCCCTTTGTGGATAAAACGCTGCTGCCCACTTATGGGCTGATCAGTGATATTACGGATGGCGGCATCTATAACATATTTACCAATTCAGTTGATTTCTATGGCCTGTCCGGGGAGGGGAGTGTCTCCTATCTGGTAAACGGCTACTACACGAATGTTGGCCCGTTCTATAGCTGCACGGTGACGCAGCCCTATTACGAATAGCGCGAATCAATGAATTACACGAGCTTTCCGCCGGAGTGAGGCAAGGCCGTCCGTTTCAAACGGGCGGCCTTGTTTTCATAATTGGAGCGGGCAGCGGATGGACATGCGGCCGTTTCCCGTACAGGTGCCGGATCGGGGATAAAAAGGCGTCCCGGAGTTTCCCAGAGTGGCTGATGGCTTTTATCAGCAGGTATTTTCAGCGTTTTTATTCGGGTGAATTTATCCGGAAAAATCCCCGGAATATATGTTTTTTGCGAAAAGGGGGAAAAGATCAAAAATTCTTCAGATAGGGGCTTGAAATTTATAGTTAGCTTATGCTATCATTGTTAAGTTAACACGTGCTAATTAGCTTAAGCTAACGAGAAAAGGAAAAGCAAAAGTACAATGGGGTGATTGGAGCAATGTTAATTAACAAGCGGCTGATCAATCTGGTCAGCCGGTCCAAGCGGTACATAGCGGGGAACGTGGTTTTTCAGTGGATCGGGCTGGCGGCCAACATTGTGATGATGTTTGCCTTCGGCTTTTTACTGGAAAGGCTCATCTCACGCGACTTTGACCGGACGGCGATCATCGTCTCACTGGTGATTGCCGCGGCGGCAATCGTAGTGCGCTGCGTGTGCATTAAAATGGCGTCAAAAATGAGTTTTCTCTCCTCAAAGGAGGTCAAGCGCACCCTGCGCGAGAAGATTTACCGGAAACTGCTCCGGCTGGGTACCTCCTACAATGAGCAGGTCAGCACCTCGGCGATCGTTCAGGACTCCGTGGAGGGGGTTGAGCAGCTGGAGGTATACTTCGGCTCCTATTTGCCGCAGTTTTTCTACAGCATGCTCGCGCCGGTGACACTGTTTATCGTACTGAGTTTTATCAACTGGAAATCCGCGCTGGTACTGCTCTGCTGCGTCCCGTTGATCCCGATCCTGATCGCGGCGATCCAGACTTTTGCCAAGCGTCTGGTCTCCAAGTACTGGGGATCCTATACGGACCTGGGCGGGACATTCCTGGAAAATCTTCAGGGCCTCACGACGCTGAAAATTTATCAGGCGGACGCGGACCGGCATGCCCGCATGAACGAGGAGGCGGAAAAATTCCGCAAGATGACCATGCGCGTGCTGATGATGCAGCTTAACTCCATTATCATTATGGATCTGGTGGCGTTCGGCGGCGCGGCGGTCGGCCTCATCATGGCGGTCACGCAGTACTGTGCCGGCGGTATTTACGGGGTGAGCGGTTTTGTCGGCTGTTTTGTCATCATCATGCTGGCGGCCGATTTCTTCCTGCCGCTGCGCTCGCTCGGTTCATTTTTCCATGTGGCGATGAACGGCATGGCGGCGAGCGCCAAGATCTTTGAGCTGCTGGATGCGGAGGAGCCCGCCAATGGGACGCAGGAGATCCGCGCGGACCGCTGTGATATTGATCTGAAGGGCGTCCGCTTCTCCTATGAGCCGGAGCGCGAGATCCTCCATGGGGTCAATATGGCATTCAAACAGGATCAGTTCACAGCCATCGTCGGTGAGAGCGGCTGTGGCAAGAGCACGATCGCGGCGCTGCTGATGTCCATGAACAAGGGGTATCAGGGATCGATCACCGTCGGCGGGCAGGAACTGTCCGACATCCGGGAGGACAGCCTGATGCGCAATATTACGCTCGTCAGCTCCAACAGCTATCTGTTTAAGGGTACAGTGCGGGAAAATCTGCTCATGGGTGATCCGAACGCGAGTGATGAGCGGATGAATGAGGTTCTCCGCCGGACGAAACTCGATGGATTCCTGCGTACGCAGCAGGGGCTTGATACGCCGCTGGCAGAGCGGGCCTCCAATCTATCGGGCGGGCAGTGCCAGCGGCTGGCGCTCGCGCGGGCGCTGCTGCATGACAGCCCGGTCTATATCTTTGATGAGGCCACCTCTAACATCGATGTGGAGAGCGAAAATGACATCATGGACACCATCCGGGAGCTGGCCAGAACTAAGACGGTCATCCTCATCTCCCACCGCCTGGCCAACGTGGTCGGGGCCGACCGGATCTACGTGCTCGAGAGCGGCAGTGTGGCGGAGAGCGGCACGCATGAGGAACTGCTCGCCGGCCACGGCCTGTACAGCAGGCTGTGGAACAGCCAGATGAGCCTGGAGCACTATGCAAAGGAGGGCGCGTAATGAAGAACGGAAAGAGACGGAGCGGGTTTGTCATCATGGCCCGCCTGATCCAGCTGGTAAAGCCGCTGGTGCCATTCATGCTGCTGGCCATCCTGACGGGCGTACTCGGCTTTTTGTGCGCCACTTTTATTACAATCTTCGGCGGATACGCCATTTTGGATATTCTGGCATCGCAGGGGGCGATCGCCTATGAGCCGGTGATTGGCCTGACGGCCATCTTCATCTGTGTGATTGTCTTTGCCGTGATGCGTGGGGTGCTGCGCTACTGTGAGCAGTCGTGCAACCACTACCTGGCATTTAAGCTCCTTGCGATGATCCGGGATAAGATTTTCGGCGCGCTGCGCCGCCTTTGCCCCGCCAAGCTGGAGGGCAAGGATAAGGGCAATCTGATCGGCCTGATCACCTCGGACACGGAATTGCTGGAGGTGTTCTATGCGCACACGATCTCCCCGATCGCAATCGCGTTTATCATGTCTGTTATCATGGCGGTTTTCATCGGCAGCTATCACTGGGCGCTCGGCCTGATCGCGGCACTCGGGTACCTTGTGGTGGGCGTCATCATCCCGCTGACCTCCGCCAGAATCGGCGGCGACCGTGGCCTGAACTTCCGCATGGAGATGGGCGATCTGAACAGCTGCGTGCTCGACAGCATGCGCGGGCTGAAGGAGAGTCTGCAATACGGCACAGGTGAGAAACGCCTGGAGGAGATCAACAGCCGCACCGACAGCCTGCTGAAAAAGGACGCCGTCCTCAAGCGGAACGCCGGCATCAATGCCGCGGTCACCAACGGTGTGATCCTGCTCTTCAGCGTGGCGGTTTTACTGGCGGCGATCCTCCTGTATTGGAACAATCAGATCGGCTTTGACGGCGTACTGATCGCGACCATCGCCATGATGGGCTCTTTTGGCCCGGTGGTGGCGCTCGCCAATCTAGGCAACACCCTCCAGCAGACCTTTGCCGCTGGCAACCGTGTGATGGATATTCTGGATGAGAGCCCGGAGGTTGAGGAGGTCACGGACGGCAAGGACGTCCGGTTTGACGGTCTGGAGTGTGAAAATGTCAACTTCTCCTATAGCGGCGAGCCGATCCTCCGCGATCTGAGCCTGACCGTGCCGAAAAACAAGATAATCGGCATTACGGGCAGGAGCGGGAGCGGCAAATCCACGCTCTTAAAGCTGATGATGCGCTTCTGGGATATCCAGAGCGGGAAAATTCAAATTTCCGGGACTGATATCAAACAGATCAACACGCACAGTCTGCGCGATGAGGAGAGCTTCGTCACACAGGAGACGTATCTGTTCCACGACAGCATTGAGGAGAACATCCGTCTGGCAAAGCCGGATGCAACCCATGAGGAGATCGTGGCGGTGTGTAAAAAGGCGTCTGTGCACGACTTTATTATGACACTGCCCAGGGGATATGATACCGCGGTCGGCGAGCTGGGGGACACGCTCTCCGGCGGCGAGAAGCAGCGGATCGGGCTGGCGCGCGCATTCCTGCACGACGCGGATCTGATCCTGCTTGATGAGCCCACCAGCAATCTGGACAGCCTGAATGAGGGCGTGATTTTGAAATCGCTCAACGAGGAGCGCGGCAATAAGACGGTGGTCCTCGTCTCGCACCGCGCATCAACCATGAAAATCGCAGACGAGGTCTATTCCGTAGAGAATGGGAGGATGAGCTGATGGCAGACAGTGAAGCGGTACGCGCCAAACGCGAGCAGGAGAAGGCTGGCGTACATTTTATGATTGAGTTTTACTGCCAGCATAAACATAAAACGCCTAAGGGCCAGCTCTGCCCCGAATGTCAGGAGCTGGCGGATTTCAGCGCCATGCGGATTGATAAGTGCCCGTTTATGGAGACTAAGACTTTCTGCTCCGAGTGCAAGGTCCAGTGCTTCCGCAGTAAGCCGGAGATGCAGAAGCGGATTGGGGACGTGATGCGGTATTCCGGGCCGCGGATGATCGTCTACAGCCCGAAGACCGTCCTCAAGCACGGCTGTCTCACGTTTAAAAGAGTGATAAAGAATAAAATAAAATCAAAAAAGGGGGAGAAAAAGTGAATCGAAAATTTAAGTTTGAAAAGTTCAAGGTGAAGGATATCGCATTCCTTGCCATCATGGCGGTTGTGCTGCTGCTGTGCAGCAGTCTGGCGGTGCCGCTGATGTTTATCAGCCTGTTCGGCCTTCAAAACATGGGGACATCGATCTTTTTTGGCATCTTTATGACCATCGCCCTCATGAAAGTGCGCAAGCCGGGCGCGCTGTCCATTCTGGGCATTTTCAGCGCCGTTCCGCTGGCGATCATGCAGGTGTCTGTCTTTGTGACGAACAGCCTTTCCGTCCTGATCGCCGAGTTTATCACCCTGCTAATCTTCCGCAGCTATCAGAACGATAAGGCGATCATGCTCGGCGCCGGGCTGGTGATGCCGATCTCCCTGCCGTTTACCCTGGTTTTTGGCATGCTGATCAACGGCAAGACGCTGGATCAGGCGCTCAGCGGCGAAGGGTTGCCGGTCTGGCTGGTTATCCTGACCTGCATCGGGACGGTGGTGCTCAGCTTTGTCGGCACACTCATCGGTCACAAGATCGGCAAGGAACTGCAAAAAGCGGGGAAACTCAAATGATGCATTCACTCCGGGAAAAGAACCCGCTGTATCCGCTGGTGTGTATTTTGTCCTCTTTGATCATCGCAGTTGTAGGGCTGATTATGGTCAAAGGGCATATGACACCGTTTTTGATCCTGTTCCTGTGCGTTGTGGACTGCTGCTTTGGCCTGTATAAGACCACCTTTAAGTGCCTGCTGATCTTCATCCCGGTGAGCGCTATATTTGGGATGTTTACCTACCTGTTCAACTGGAACCTGCTTGAGGCGGTGCAGATGGCGGAGCGCGTTCTGCTGCTGGCGGTAGCGGCCATCCCGGCCGTCTGCATGCCGCCGATCAACCTCACGCGCTGCCTGACTAAGCTCAGGTGCCCGCGGATGATCACGCTGGGCATGCTGATCGTGATCCGGTTTGTCCCGGTTTTAAAGGCGGAGGTGAGCCGGATCCGGGAGGCCATGAAGACGCGCGGCGTCAACGCCTCCCTGTGGAATTTCAGCTGCTTCTATCGGGCGCTGCTGATCCCGCTGATGATGCGCCTGATCAATATTTCCGACACGCTCTCCCTCTCTCTGGAGACGCGCGGCTTTGAGCTGGGCAAGGCGCCCTCCACGATTTACCGGGATGTCCGGTTCCGCCCGCGGGACGCCGTGTACAGCGCCCTCGTCGCGGCGATGCTGATAGGAACGGTGGTGTTTGCATGAGCGCGGCGGTTGAAATGCGCAATTATTCCTTTAAATATAATGAGTCGGATGATTTTGTGCTCAAAGATTGCAATCTGACCCTCAACTACGGGGAGTTCCTGGTCCTCTCCGGCCTCTCCGGCGAGGGGAAATCCACGCTCCTCTCCGCGGTCAACGGCGTGATCCCAAACTGCATTCAGGGGGAGCAGAGCGGGCAGATCCTCATCAACGGGGAGGATATCGCAGGCAAACGCATGTCCGAACTCTCCCGACTGGTAGGGAGCGTCTTACAGAACGCGGACAGCCAAATTGTCAATGAGATCATCGATGACGAGGTGGCGTTTGGCTGTGAAAATATGAATATCCCGCCGCGGGAGATCGAAGAGCGCGTCCGGCAGGCGTGCGCGCTGATGGAGCTGGACCCGCACTGGGCCACGCAGACGCTCTCCGGCGGGCAGAAGCAGCGGCTGATCACCGCCTCCACTCTGGCAATGCGGCAAAAAATTTTTGTTTTGGATGAGCCCCTGGCCAATCTGGACGTCGCGGGGGCGCATGTGCTGCTGAAGACGCTCAAGGAACTCACGCGGCAGGGCTGCGCGGTGCTGTTTGTGGAGCACCGGCTGGATGTGGTGCTCGCCTACGCAGACCGGGTCGCATGGCTGGAAAACAAGCAGGTGCATATGCTCAGCAGCAAGCAGGAGGCGCTGGAACGCTCCATGCACAAGATTCCCGATGTCAGCAGTGATCGCTCCACACAGGAGCCGTGCTTTGACCTGCGCCATGTCTCCTTTTCAGCGGGCGGGCGGACCATTTTAAAGGATATCAATTTTATGGTCAACAAGGGCGAGCGGGTGGTGATCCTCGGGGAGAACGGCTGCGGCAAGACCACGCTGATGCGCATCATCGCAAAGCTGCAAAATCCAACCTCCGGGGAGGTGCTCCAGTACGTGGACCCCTCGATCAAAAAGGCAAAACCCAAGTGGTTTAAAAAGGTCGGTTTTATCTACCAGAACCCGAATTACCAGCTCTTTATGACGCAGGTGTTTGATGAGATTGGCTACCAGTCGGAGGGCCCGGAGAACACGGAGCGCTACCTGAAGGCCTTTTCACTGGAGGAGCTCCGCAACCGCCACCCGCAGTCACTCTCCGAGGGGCAGAAGCGCCGCCTGAGCATTGCTGCCGTCACGGCGGGGAATCCGGAAGTTCTTATTTTGGATGAGCCGACGGTCGGGCAGGATTACGGGAACCTGAAAATGATCGTGGATACCGTCAACCGCATTCACACCGAGCGCCGGACTACCATGATCACCGTCACGCACGATTTTCGCTGTGCTCAGGCGTTGGCGGACAAGGTGATCTGGATCCGGGACGGCGTGGTCTATAAGCAGGGCGGCAAAAAGCTGGCGCAGGAGTATTTCAAGAGCCAGATACCGGCGGAATTTTTAAGGTAAAGGATTACCGCTTCCATATAAAAATTCCCTTTACTCTGTCGGCAGAGTAAAGGGAATTTTTGAATGGTTTTGGGTTATGCGCCCAGCTGCGCCTGAATGGCATCTGGGGCAAATTCGGCCGGCAGGTAGTAGGAAACGATGATGTCCGCCTCCTCATACGTCGCACTGACGACGTACCCCGTGCCGCGGGTATAGTAGTAATTGTACAGATGCGGCCGGAGCGATTCAAACTGATCAGCGGTGAGTGTGACCTCCGGGATCGAATAGGTCGGATTGTTATACTCCGGCGTGGCGTCATTTGTCACGCTGATAAACATCCGGGAGGCCATGCTGTACGGATCTCCGCTCCACAGCTGTGTGGACAGACAGTCCGCCATCCTCCGGATCCGCACGGCGTCCGGTGCTGCATCGTTCTGCGCAGCTGCGGCCAGCAGGCCGCTCTCCTCCAGGAAGCGGCGCGTGTTGTCCATGCCGTCCGTCAGCGGGTAGGAACGGCGGCCATAGTCCACCATCGGGATACCCAGATCGAGGGAGAAACCGCCCGACTTTAACTTGGACTCGAAAAGCAGCGTGTAATCGGCCGGCCGTTCGGGCCGGAATTTCTGCTGCGCTGTCTGCGTGGTCACGTCGGCGATCAGGGCCTGTTTGAGCGCAGCGTGCTGTTCCCGGGTGAGCTTCAGCTCCATCTCCGCGACGCCGTTGCTCAGATAGACACTCCCCGTCTCATAGCCGTATTCGGAATTTTCGGGGATTTCGCCATAATAGTTGTACTCCATGATCACTTCATCTCCCGAGACCGTGGTCACATCACCTCCGGCATCCTCTGGGAGCTCTGGCATGGCCGGATCGGCGGAGATCGTCTGCCGCATCTTTTCGCGGGACCAGTCGGTCTCATACAGGCACAGCGTCTCATAGAGGACGTCGTTGGTCGTAATGTTGTAATTGCGCATCAGATTGCTCCCGTCGATGAGTACGTAGCGGATACTGATGCTGCGGGAGGTGCGCTCCGACTTGTTTTGATCTTTCCGGCCGTCGATCAGCAGCTGGTGGAGGCGGACAATCTTTTCCTTGTCATCCTGGGTGGTAAATGCGCCCAGGGTACCGGAGTTCATCGTGTTGATCGCGGCAAAGTTATCCATATACGGGGAGATACTGGGGTCTATATTATACACGGAGGGGTCATAGTCCGCGTCGATGTAGACCTCTTTGATCTGATCGGTCTCCGGAATCCTGGAGACATAGCCGAACAGTCCACCGGCGAAGATTCCGTATGCAATCAGGGCGATCGCCAGATGGATCGGGAGCTTCCAGAGGCCCTTGAGCAGCAGCTTGCCGCTGCGGGTGAGGATGGCCTCCACGATGATGTATATGATCAGGTAGACCACTGCCGCGATGAGCACGGCCAGGGCGTGGCTCATCCGGTCGTAGAGGATGCTGATTGCCGCAGTAAAGACGCCGAACCCGAGCGTCAACTCAATGATAAAGTTGAGCACCTTGTTCCGGCCCAGGAAACCGCAGATCTCCGCCCTCCGCCGCTGGAAGACGAGCAATGCGATCCCCAGGCAGACGGCAATCACCGCGATCCACGGCAGCAGCGCCCAGAAGTTTGGCGCCACAAAGGCAGTCTGTTCCATGTAGATCAGCGGGTTTGTCTTCCCGTCGGCGGACATGGCGGCGATATTGTTCATCGTCCCGTCCGCGAAAAAGACGGGGTTGTACGGCTTGGTCAGGGAGGCGAGGGACTGCACATAGATATATCTCTCACCCTCCCCGGCGTAAAAGCCGCCCGCCGTATAGGGGTTGCCCCACAGCACAACCGTCATCAGGACATTGACACAGTAGATCAGGATTGTGGGCAGCAGGAGGATTACGGCGGAGAATCCGAGCCCCTCCAGAACAGTGCCCACGGCGCTGAACACCGCCGCCGTCACCGTCATACACAGCATAGCGAGAATGTAAAGGCTGAGCATGTAATAGAGCACGGCCCGCCACATCTCCGCCGAGGAGCCGAGATAGTGGATATTGACAAATGCGCTGACAAGCATCGGGATCGCGATGGAGACCGCCAGCATAACCGCTCCTGCCGCGTACTTGGCCAGGAACAGGCTGTGGCGTTTGATGCCGAGGGAGTAAAAGACGTTGACCGTCTTTTTAGCCGCCATGAATCGGAACAGGAATACCCCCGTCAGTCCTGAGAACAGGCACACGCCCAGAATCAGAAAGGCGCTGAGCGTGCCGCCTGTATCCGATAAAACGACATATTTGAACTGTTCGGTCAGCGCCGGTGCATCGGGGCTGGTGTCACTCAGCGCCGGAAGGAATACCCCTGTGAGCGTCTGGACGGGGACGATAAAGATAATCCACAGCAGATTCAGCAGCGGGAAGATAAAATTCTCCGAGAAAGCGCGTGAGAAGGAGTAAAGGAAGGGGCTGAAGGCCCTGTGCTCACTGCGCAGAGAAGATTTTTGAGAAGTCATAGTCCGTACCCTCCATTTCATCCAGGAATATCTCTTCCAGTGTCAGCGGCATGCGCTCAATCAGTGCGGGCTCCATCGCCTTGAGCTTCTGCTCCGCCTCGTCCGCATTGGCCCGCACCGTGATCTCAATGATCTTCCCGTCCTGCTTGAAGCCGCTGTAGTCGATGCCGGAGAAATCCTCCTTCTTCTTTTCCTCCTGAAAGGCCAGGCGGAACTTGCACCGGTTCTCGCTGATCTCGTCGATCTTTGCGTCCAGCGCCAGATGCTTGGCGTTGATCAGGCCGATCCGGTCGCACATGTTGCCAAGGTCGTGCAGGTCGTGGGAGGAGATGATGACGCTCGCGCCGGACTCCGCCACGTACTCAAGCAGGATCTTGCGCACGATCTCGCGCTTCTGCGGGTCCAGCCCGTCAAAGGACTCGTCCAGCAAGAGGACGTCGGGGTGGGTGGACAGGCCGAGGATGATCTCCGCCTGGCGCTGCATGCCCTTGGAAAAGCCGTTGATGCGTTTGGTGGGGTCGAGGCCGAAGACCTCAACCAGGTTGTGAAAGGTATCCAGGTTAAAGCGGGGGTAATAGCCGCGGTAGAATTTTGCCATCTTGCGCATAGTGGTATAGGGCTGGAAGTAGAGGTCATCGGGGATATAGAACAGGCGCTGCTTGACTTTGGCGTTGTCAAAGACATTCTCGCCAAAGAGGCGGACCGCGCCGCCGTCTGGGCGGTAGACGCCGGAGACGGTTTTCAGGAGCGTGGTCTTGCCGGCGCCGTTGTAGCCGACAAGGCCATAGATAGAGGCCTCCTCTACGGTGATGGACAGGTCCTCAATCGCCGTAAAGCTCCCGAATTTCTTCGTGACCTTCTCAATCTCAATCATTCCTTTTCCTCCTTTTTGGATTGGAAGTTATCTCCATCCTATCATAAAGCCCCCGTCGGCACAATGCGGGGGCGGCAATTTTATTAAAATTGTAATAGATCTGTCACGGATTTGTAATAAGGGCAAAAAAATCCCCGGCCGCCGGCCGGGGAAAGATCCTGTTATCGCATGGCGTCGCGCATGTCCCGCGCGGCGTCGCTCATTGCCTCTGAAATATCGGTAATGGCGTCGCGCCCCGCATCCTCCGCGGCTGTTACGCCGTCCTGGATCGCATCGCCCGCGTCGGTCACCATGTCGCCGATATCGCTGCCCATGTCGGACATTCCTTCCTGAATGTCGGAGCCAATGCTGTCGCGATCGGTCGTGTTGCGGTTGTCTGTGATTTTTCCGTCCTCAGTGTTCCCGCAGCCCGAGAAAATCAGCAGGCACATCGCCGAGAGCACGGCCAGGCTGAGAAGCTTCTTACGGAATGTTTTCATCTTGGGGTTCCCCTTTCTTGAAAATAAAATTCGGATACCGCGTTTGGCGGTGCGATAATAGTATTGCCCATTTTTCGCCGAATCATCAGGGGCCGTGCATGATAAAAGCCCGCAGACCGATAGAATCGGCTTGCGGACCTTTCACGTGAGTATGTTGTCCAGTAGTTTTTACCAGTGATTGTCTGAAAATTCACAGAATGCTGTCATATCGTGAATCTCAAGCTGTGTCCCGTCGTCCAGACCGACGGTGCCGTTCCACTTGCCGAACACCTGATGGCAGCGGTTGCCGATTCCCAGAAAGCGGAGGTTTGTAAAATTATCGTATTCGGGCGTCATCGTCATTTCAAAGCGGCCGTCGTTGGAGGTAAAGACCCAGGGCTTCATGTAATCCTTCGGGTCCTTTTTCAGATAGACCTGATCAATTTTATGCGCAATCCCGTCCAGGAAAAGCGTGTTTTCGCTGGCTGCACTCATGTCGCCAAAGCCCCATCCGATCTCAAAGCCGAAGATACGCCCGTCGGGCAGCCAAAGGCTGCCGTTGCCCCAGTACCAGCTCTGTATAAACGGCCATACACCGCGCCCCCAGTCGAGCAGGCCAAACGCGGTCTCCGGACGGAATTCTATCACCCGGCTGCCCAGGCGCACGCGGCCGGTGACAGGCATGCAGTTGATCTTCTGGTTCAGGTAAAAATGGCCCTTCTGCCGGAACGGGACCGCCATAACCAGCGACTGCAGGCCGGGCATGACGTCATAGAGAATATCCGCCTTAAAATCCCCGCCCTTGCGGTTATGGCCGCGCAGTGTCAGACGGCGCTGCGTCTCCGTCACGTCAAAGGACATGAAAAAGCCCTTTTTATCAATCGTAATGTTGTGCGGTACCTCCGTGTTGGGCGGCAGATGGTATTTGTCGAACGGGAAGAGCGCAAGGTCATTGCACTCAAATTTTTCCCCGGTCTGCCGGTCAAACAGGGTGACGCCGCTCATCCCGCCGTAGGACAGGGTACCGATGGTCATCTGCATGGTGTAGCGCTCGTTTGTGATCTGGTAAAAATCCCACTCCTTGATGCGCAGCGGGTTTGCGCGGATATCGCCGCGCGCGTAATCATACAGGTTATGTACGCAGTAGCCGGGCTCGGCCACATTCCCCTGTGCGTCCAGCAGCCGCGTGCGCTGGGTGATCTGATGCTGCATGGATGGTTCCCTCCTGTTCCCGTTTTATCAATATTGGAAATTAGTGATCTGAAGCGTATTTTCCAGAGTGGCGTTGCCGTCAATGTCAAAATGAACGATCATGTCGATTGCACCCTTTGCCTCGATCAGGCAGTACATCTTTTGCCCGAGAGAGACAATCTGATGATTGTTTGGATTGAATACAAGTGTAGCGGTGCAGTCGTGATAGGTGACGGAGTAGTACTCCGCTTTGATAACGCCGAGGTTTTCAATCTCCTGATCAATGACCTTTTTAGAAATAGGGGAGAACATCTGCCCGTGATAGGAGACAAGCGGTTCGGGGTTCGTCTCCGGCTTGAGGGTGATGACAATTTCGTAATTCCCATTCTGGAGCTCACGGCAGGAGGCTTTTTCAATTGCCTTGTCAGCGTCCGCGGGGTCGATCAGGCAGCCTGCACTGCCCTCATAGACCGGGAAGTACGTCACATCGGCACCTTTTTCGTGCTTCTCCGGGTTTTTAGTGGCCTTTTCCTCCGTAGTCATAAATAGACCGGCGAGCTTCAGTACAGTGTTGACGGCGCCGCTGTCAAAGTTCCTGTCCGTGATTTCCTGATATTCAATCTTCTGATAGGCGGGCTTTTCACGCTTTGCCTTGTTCATAACCTCTGTGTACAGGGTGAGGATCTCCGCCTTTGTAGAGGGGATATCCGGCTGCTCAACGCCCCTTGCCTGAGCCGGCTGCGCAGGATCCTGCCCTGCACCGCTCTCCTGTACCTGGGAGGGAGCTGTGTCGGATTCCCCGGCCGGAACGCTCTCCGGTGCCGTGCTCTCTGCCGTCGGGAGCTCGGACGCGCCGGACGACTCTCCGGTGGGTGTGTTTTCCTCTCCCCCACAGGCCGTCAGTGAAAACAGGACGGCGGCGCTCAGACTCAGTGCGGCACATCTCATTGCGAATTTTTTCATTTTTCTCAACCCCTTTTCTCATTGCTGTTCGTCAAAATGTGGACAAAGCGTATAAAAATAATACACTTATTTCATATTTTATCGCTTAAATCACAAATAGTCAATGGCTTTCCCTTTTTTGAAAAATGAAAAAAGCAAGAAATTAAAAATACGGACATGTCTCCCTCCAATCCCATAAAAAGGGCGGCATGTCCGCTGATATTTTCGATGAAGCTGCAATATTTTTGCAATATTTGTGTGATAGGATAAATCCGGCGGCGTTATCGTGCGAAAATTCCGTCGTCCGAGTAGGTCAGGATCAGGATATTGTCCTCCTGTCCGGTAGCGGTGTTGATATACACCAGGACGTCCTCGCCGTTTTCCCCCTTGCACTTAAACTCATAGCAGTATTTTTCCCCTTTGGCATCCGTCGGGATCAGCGCCGGGCGTACGGAGACGATCTTCAGCGCGTCGCTCACGCTGGCTGCCGCCGCGTCGCTCGTCATGGCCGGAGTCATTGCAGTTCGCTGTGTGTGGTTCATCAGGTAGCCGCGTGCGTCCACACCGGTGACCTCCCCGTTATCAAGCGCGACGGAGACCTTGATGAGATCCGGATAACAGATGATGTCGTTTTCCGTGTAGGCGAAGTTGATGGTGCAGATGCCGTCACTGATGGAGTAGTAGGATTCCGCCATGTTTGTGTATCCGATGCGGTTGAGGTATTCCTTCGCTTTCTGCACCGCCTCCGTATAGCCGATCGTGGCCTCATCCGCATAGCGGGAGGAGAGCATATAGCTGAGGTAGCCGCCGTTTTTCGTGATGCTGAGCGTCATATCGCCGTGGGAGAAGCCGTAGGATGGCATGGTCCCGCCCTCGTCCTCGGTGTTTGTCAGCTCATCGGCCGCAATTCCACTGATCTGTGAAGCAATTGCTGCGGCCTCGGAGAGGGAGATCTCCGCCTTGCCGGACGTCATCTTCGGCTGGGCCTGCATGATGTGGTCGGAGAACGGCCCGTCGTAGATCAGAGTCGGCAGATCGGCCATGGACTGCTCAATATCATCGATCGCTGTACCAATATAGTCCGTGCCGCTCTTGGAGGAGAGCGTGTTCACGGCCTGGGTAAAGGTGAGTGTGCCGCTCTCCAGCGCGGTGCGGATCTCCTCCATCTGCGCTGCGAGCTTGTCCGCGTGCGCGGAGAGGGTCTTCAGCGTTTCCCGCTCGCCGGCAGTGATCTCCTGACCGCTGTCCAGTTTGCGGGAGAGGGAGAGCGCAAACTCCCCCACCTGGGAGAGAAAACGATACAGATTGTCCAGCTCCAGTTCGCTGAGAGAGAGCTGGGAGAGGCTGCTCTTGGCGCCTGCCGCCTCCTGCCTGAGCTGCATGGACAGCTTGGCTGCCATGTCCGGCGTGTTGGCGTACAGACCCTTTTGCAGGGAGGTCTGAATGTTGGAAATATATTCCCCGAGTTCGCCCACGGCGCGCTCGTTGGCCGCCTCCAGCTGGAGCTCCAGATTGCGCGCGCGCACGGAATGGACGATCGTTGAGGCCCCCAGCGCCACGAATCCCGCCAGGATAAAGCTGACGATGCGGACCATGCTGCGGCGTGAGCTGTTGTTCATGGATAGTCTCATCCTTTCATTGCAGAATAGTGTTGCCGGTGCTATTTTTTGCCGCCGCGGCCTAAATATACGCGCTGTATCAAGATTGTTGCGCGGCGTATCTAAATGTTGTATAATAAATAAGAATATTATTTTTTAAGATAGGGGGTGCGCGGATGTCCGCTTATCTGGACAACAGCGCAACCACACGCGTGTGCAAACAGGCGGCCGATAAGATGTATGAGGTCCTCACCCGCCAGTATGGGAACCCGTCCTCCCTGCACATGATGGGCTTTCAGGCGAATGAGCTTCTGGAGGAATCGCGCGCTGTTCTGGCGCGGATGCTCGGCTGCCGCAGTGAGGAGGTCTTTTTTACCTCCGGCGGGACGGAGAGCAACAACATGGCCCTTTTCGGCGTGATGGAGCACGGCGGAAAAAAGGGGGGCGTTGTCACGTCCTCCATCGAGCATCCGAGCGTGGAGCAGGCGGTTCGTGCGCTTGGCGACATGGGGCATCCCGTCTTTTTCGCACCGGTTGACCGGAGCGGGCGAGTGGACGTCCAGGCGGTTGTGGATGCGGTGAACGATGATACGGAGCTCGTCTCCGTCATGCTCGTCAACAATGAGCTCGGGACCATTCAGCCGGCTGCGGAGCTGTTCGCTGCCGTCAAGCAGAAAAATCCACACGTCATTACGCACTGTGACTGTGTACAGGCATTTGGAAAGATAGAGGTTCGCCCGGCGCGGCTGAACGCGGATCTGGTCACCGTCAGCGCACACAAGATCCACGGCCCCAAGGGCGTTGGCGCGCTGTATGTGCGCCGCGGGGTGCGCCTGCGGCCGCGCGTTTTCGGCGGCGGTCAGGAGCGGGGTGTGCGCTGCGGGACGGAGGACCTGCCCGGCATTGCCGGATTTGCCGCGGCGGCACAGGCGCTGCCGGGGCTGAAGCAGTCGGACGCGGCGGTGCGTGCCCTGCGGGACCGCCTGATCGGCGGCCTTTCCGCCATGGCGGATGTGGTGGTCAACTCCCCACCGGATGCGCTGCCGTATATCGTCAATGCCTCCTTTTTGGGGATTCCGGCCCAGCCGATGATTAATTTTCTCTCCGCACGGGAGATCTGTGTCTCCGGCGGATCGGCCTGCTCAAGCGGCCACCGCAGCCGGGTGCTGACCGCCTGCGGACTGGAGCCCCGGGTGATTGACAGCGCCATCCGCATCAGCCTTTCCCATGATACGACTGAGCAGGAGATCGATGAGCTGCTCGCCGGACTCAGTGATGCATTAAAAACGATCAGGAGAAAACGATGAAGGAAATTATACTCATTAAAAATGGCGAGCTCGCGCTCAAGGGCCTCAACCGGTCCACCTTTGAGGACATGCTCGTGGGGAATATCCGCCGCCGCCTGAAGGATTTGGGCGATTTTGAGATCCGCAAATCCCAGTCCACCATCATGGTAGAGCCGGGGGAGGACTTTGATCTGGAGGAGGCGTGCGCGCGGATCGGGAAAATTTTCGGGATCGCAGGCTATTCCCGCGCGGCCGCCGCGCCCAAGGAGATGGAGCAGATGCTGGCCGCCGCGGCCGAGTATCTGGCCCCGACGCTGCGGGCGGCCCGCACCTTCAAGGTGGAGGCCAAGCGCTCGGATAAACAGTTCCCCCTGCGCTCGCCGGAAATCTGCGCACAGACGGGCGGCTATCTGCTGCGCCGGTTTAAAAATCTGAGTGTAGATGTGCATAAGCCTGATTTTACTGTCAATATTGAGGTGCGGGACCGCGATATCTTTATTCATGGGCCGCAGGTGCGCGGAGCGGGAGGCATGCCCACCGGCAGTTCCGGCCGCGGCGCCGTGCTGATCTCCGGCGGGATCGACAGCCCCGTGGCCGCCTGGATGATGGCCAAGCGTGGTCTGGCGCTGTCAGCGGTCCACTTTGCCTCGCCGCCCTATACCTCCCCTATGGCGGAAAAAAAGGTGCAGGATCTGCTCTCCAGAGTGGCGGTGTACAGCGGGCGGATCGCCCTGTTTACCGTCCCGTTTACGGAGATTCAGGAGACGATCCGGGATCACTGCCCGGAGGAGTTCTTTACCCTCGTCATGCGCCGGATGATGATGCGCATTGCCGGGATTGTGGCGCAGCGGGACAACTGCTCCGCCCTCATCACCGGGGAGAGTCTGGGTCAGGTCGCCAGCCAGACGGTGTATGCCCTCGGCTGTACGGACGCCGTGGCGCAGATGCCGGTGCTCCGCCCGCTGATCGGGATGGATAAGGATGAGATCGTCCGGATTTCCCGGATGATTGATACGTTTGAGCTCTCCTCCCTGCCGTATGAGGACTGCTGCACGGTGTTTACCCCGCGCCATCCGCGCACACGGCCCACGGTGGAGCAGCTTGAGAAGGTGGAGGCGGCCGTGGACTGGGGCGATATGATCCAACGTGCGGCCGAAAATACGAAATTTAAAATGATCTACTGATACCGGTTGAATCGGAACGGAGCGTTATATCATGAAGTGTGAATTGATCAGTGTGGGCACGGAGATCCTGCTCGGCGACATTCTGAATACGGATGTCCAGTACCTCTCGCGTGAGATGGCCGCCCTCGGGATCGATGTGATGTATACGGAGGTCGTCGGGGATAACCGGGACCGCCTGACCGAAACGCTGCGCCGCGCGCTCTCCCGCAGCGATATCGTGATCCTCAGCGGCGGACTTGGCCCCACAAAGGACGATCTGACCAAAGAGGTCTGCTGTGAGACGATGGGTGTTCCCCTGCGCGAGGACGCCCGGGCGCTTACGTGGATTGAGGAGTATTTCAGACGCCGCGGCACGCCGATGGCGGAGATTAACCGCAAGCAGGCGCTTGTCCCGGCGGGCGGGACCGTCTTTTATAACAGCCGCGGAACTGCTCCGGGCTGTGCGATCGAAAAGGATGGCAAATGTGTCATTTTGCTGCCCGGACCGCCCCGGGAGCTCAACCCCATGTTTGAGGAGGGGGTGCGCCCCTTTCTGGCGGAAAAATACGCCTCCGGTGCGATTGTCTCGCGCTCGGTGCGCACATTCGGCATCGGGGAGTCCGCCATGGCGACAAGGGTGTCCGACCTGCTGGACCGTGCCAATCCCACTGTAGCCCCCTATGCCAAGTCGGGCGAGGCACTTCTGCGTGTGACTGCCAAGGCGGATACACAGCAGCAGGCTGCGCAGATGTGCGATGATGTCGTGGAGGAGATCCGCTCCCGCCTGGGGGCGCTCGTCTACGGGGTTGATACGCCCGGGCTGGAGCACACAGCGGTGGAACTGCTGAAAAAGAGCGGCAAAAAGCTGGGGCTTGCGGAGTCCTGCACGGCCGGCATGATCGCCAAGCGGATTACGGAGGTGCCCGGCGCCTCCGAGGTGTTCGAGTGCGGAATCGTGTCCTATTCCAATGAGGTCAAGATGAAACTCCTTGGGGTGTCCGCGCAGACGCTCGCCGAGCAGGGCGCCGTCTGTGCCGATGTGGCGCGCCAGATGGCCAAGGGCGCGCTGAAGGTGAGCGGGGCGGATATTGCCGTCTCCGTAACGGGGATCGCCGGTCCGGATCCGTCCGAGGGAGGCAAGCCGGCGGGCCTGAGTTATCTGGCCCTGACGGATGGGGAGAATACCTTTGTCCGCAGGGTAACCACCGGCCACGCCGGCCCCGGGAGCCGGGAGTACAACCGATATGTCTCTTCCTCCAACGCGCTTGATATGGTGCGCCTGTATTTGCAGGGAGAGCTGAATCAGATCGGGAATCTGTAAACTGGAATTGAAAACGGGAGGTATGTACCGTGAACGATGATAAGAACAAATACACCACCGGAAACGAGGACTGGATGAACAAGTATGCGGCACAGGAGGAACTCTCCGATGTTTCGGCGCGTTCAGAACGCAGGCAGACCTCCTCCGGGAGATCCGGCTCGGCCCCGCGTAAAAGGTCCGCTGCAAAGACGAAGGAAAGCCGCGGAAAGCGCTTCGTAAAAGCGATTATTCCCTGGAAGGGCGATCCTCCACTGGAGATCGTGCGTAAGGTACTGCTGATCGTCTCCATCCTCGTCCTGATCGGATGTGCGATATGGGGAATCAACCGCCTTTCCGAGCGAATTAACAGTAACAGCAGCGTGAAGAACTATGCCAACATGGTGGATGAGAGCGCTAAGCTGACGCTGGACGAGGCGGAGAAGCTCTACCCGGATGTGGAATTCCCGGAGGGGATGCAGGCCAAGTACTACAGCCTTTATGCGCTCAATCAGGATTTTGTGGGCTGGCTGACGATTGAGGGGAAGAACATCAGTCTCCCTATCGTTCAGGGGGACGATAACAGCTTTTACCTGCGCCGTGACTTTGAAAAGGTCGATACAGATTACGGCAACCCATTCCTGGATTACCGCAATACGATTCAGCAGCCGTTTGATACCAACACCATTATCTACGGCCACTATATGCGTGATAACATGATTTTCTCCAACCTGAGAAAATACATGAGCCTCTCCGGCTTCCGTGAATCCCCGGTGATCGACTTTGATACGCTCTATCAGGATACGAAGTGGAAGGTCTATGCCGTGTTCCTGACCAACTCCGATCCCGCGTCGGATAACGGCTATGTGTTTGATTACCTGTATACAAATTTCCCGAGCGAGGCGTCCTTCAGCGCATTTATCAGCCACATTGATCAGCGCAAGCTGTACACGACTGGGGTGGATATCCGCCCCACGGATAAGATCCTCACCCTCTCCACCTGCTATACCAATTACAGCGACGAGCGCCTGGTTGTCATCGCGCGTATGGTCCGTGATGGGGAGAGCGCAGAGGTGGACACCTCCCTCGCCTATGAAAATGCCAATCCGCGTTACCCGCAGGCCTGGTATGATAAGAAGGGGCAGGAGAACCCATTTAAGGATGCCAATCACTGGACCATCGGCTAAATCTTGGATCCGGAGCAGAGGAGGAAGGATATGAAGATCGGTTTGATGGCGCTTTCCGACAACTGCGCGGAGCGCGGCTTTATCAGCTCCTGCCATGAGCTGCGCGGGACGCTGCAAAAGTTCGGTGACTGCCGCCTGGAATACTGCGGCGATATCCGCAGCCTTTTTGCCGGGATGGTACAGGCGCTCAAATCCGTGGATGCCGTTGTGGTAGCGGTCAGCCCGCGCCACTATATCCGCTGCAAGAAAAAGCTGATCGCGGCGCTCGGGACCTCCGCCGTGCGCGATGCGGACCTGTCCGCCAGAATCAGCGCATGCGCGCCGGAAACGATCGGTGCAGAACGCGCCCAGGAACATGCGCTCATTGCGCAGGGGGCGGCGGTATTTCCATCGCCGGACGGCCTGTACTCCGGCTTTGCCGTGGAGTCTGAAAATCAGCATATCGTTTTTGTCGCCACGGACGGGAAGCGCCTGTCCGCTGTGATCTCGGAACATCTGCTCCCCTATTTCAGCCGGATCAGCGGGATCACGCCTGCCAGGAAAGCGGAGGCGGAGACACCTGAGGAGGAGAATGCGGCGAATGGGGCTGTGCCTGCCCCTCCCGCGCCGGTCCCCGCCGTGTCCGAGGCGCCGGAGGTGCCCGCGCTGACGGGAGACACGCCGCCTGAAGAGGAGGAGTCAGCTCAGGAGGAGGCCCAGCCTGGCGATGCGGCGATGCAGGGGACGGCTCTGCCGGATCCGGCGGCGGCAGCATCTGCGGCCATCGCTGCCCTTGTGAAAAAGAAGTGTACTGTCGCCCTCGCCCAGACAAAGACATCCGCGGTTATACGGGAGTTTGTTGAGCGGGTGGGCAGCCCGGACGATACCTTTGTGTTCAGCACCTATACCCTCGACCGCCGGGGAGAAAATCCGCGTGAGTATATCGCTCGCCTTGCTGTAGGCGCCCTGGAGGAAGAGGGAACGGATTACGGCGCGGCAATCTCCAATGTATTTGCCTCCGGTCCCGAGGGGGCGGAGATGTTTGTCTATATTGCCGCGGCGGATGACCGCGGTGCGTTTGTGCGCCGTCTCTATTTGCAGGAGGGGGAGCGTGCACAGGATCTGGTTGTGGCTGCGGTCTGCGATCTGTTTGCGTGTCTGGAGAAGCTTGCGGGCGGAGATGTCCGGCGGCTCTCCGGCAGTGCGCCGGTAATCGTCGCCCCGGATGAGGAGACAGAGGAGCATCCCCGCCGGATCTCTACAAAGACAAAAGTGATCTCTGGAGTCTGTGTGGCCGTGCTGTTGATCGTCTGCATCGTGATGGGGATCTGCCTGCGCAGCCCGGCCGTCTCCGCCTTCAATGTGGAGGATGCGCTGGATACAACGAGCTATCACGTGCAGCGGAACGCCGTTTCCCGTGCGGTGACAAATCCCACGGAGACCGCCGAGATAACAACAGAGGAATCCACCACGGCGGAGCCGGCCACCAAGCCGGTTGCCCCCGTAGCCAAGCCGCAGAACAGCCAGGAGGAGGCCGGCGGCGTCGGCGGCGGGCAGCCGGCTGAAAAGCCTGTCATCGTGGGCGAGGACGATCAGGAAAAGGATGATGAATCCGAGGAGCCCGCGGCGTCTTTTTCCGGAACGTTCACCATCACAACCTATGGCTACGGCCACGGGGTCGGGATGAGCCAGTGGGGGGCCAATTCCCTTGCCAAAGAGGGGCAGACGTATGACTGGATCATCTGCCACTACTATCCGGGTGCAGCTCTGACTGTGGACGCCTCTGCGGGGCAGCCGGGCATCCCGAGCGCAGATGACATCGCCCGTGTTGTCCAGCAGGAGATGGGGTCGGGATTTGAGACCGAGGCGCTCAAGGCGCAGGCCGTTGCCGCCTATACCTATGCGCGCTATAATGGGAACAGCATTTCCGGGATGGCCAGCGTCAGCGATATCTCCAAGGTGTCGGACAAGGTGCGCAGCGCTGTGGCCGCCGTATATGGTCAGATGGCCGTATATAACGGGCGGCCCATCAACGCCGTGTTCCATGCCATGAGCGCCGGGACAACAGCCGCCTCTCAGACTATCTGGGGCGGATCGATCCCCTATCTGACGCCGGTGTCAAGCCCCGGAGATACCCGGCAGAATAATTATAAGGTTACGCGTACTTATTCCGCGCAGGAGATGGCGCAGATTCTGGGGGAATCCCTCGGTGTAACGATGTCCGGTGATCCGGCACAGTGGTTCACAATTCTGGAGCATGATACGGCTGTCAGCAATGAGATCGGCTATGTCAAAAAAATGAGGATCCAGATCGGCTCCAACCAGTATACGGACATTGGCGGGAACTATTTCCGTGAGAGTGTCATGGGATACAGCCGCATGCGCTCGCCCTGTTTCACGATCACCTATACGGCATAGGGCCGGGTGTACTGCGATATATTTTTGCGCTGCGGCGCCGAATCATGAAGACGGAGGAAAAACTTATGCATCAACTAAAGTTTGACTGGGAGAACCCAGCTGTGATTGAGCGGAATAAGGAGGAGGGGCACGTGATCGCCTTCTCCTACGGCGATGAACAGCAGGCCATTGGCCGGACGGAACCCACCGCCAAGATGACGCTCAACGGGGAATGGAAATTCCACTGGCAGCGCGGTCTTGAGGGGGAGCCGGCGGATTTTTACCGGGCGGATTTTGATGACAGTGCCTGGCGGACCATTCCCGTCCCCTCCGTCTGGCAGACGCAGAATACGGGCAGTGTGCCCTATTATTACGCGAGCACCTTCCCACGCGCCATCTCCCGCAGCAAGGGGAAGATCCCCACGATCGACCACACCATGCAGGAGATCGGGCACTACCGGCGTACCTTTACCCTGCCGGAGCACTTTGAAGGCAAAGAGGTTTTCCTCCACTTTGGTGCGGTTAAGGCTGCGCTGGAGGTATATGTAAATGGGGAATATGTCGGATATTCCCAGGGGTCCATGACGCCGCATGAATTCGATGTGACAAAGTATCTCCACAGTGGGGAGAACCTCGTCTGTGCGCGCGTCTATCGCTACTGCGACGCCACCTATCTGGAGGATCAGGATATGTGGTGGCTGTGCGGCATCTACCGCGAGGTGTACCTTTTCTGCGAGGAGAAGGTCTGCCTGCGCGACTTCTTTATCACGACGGATCTGGATTCCGAATACCGGGACAGCGATACAAGGGTTCAGGCGACCATTCGGAATTACACGGCGCAGGCGGCAAAGGCTGTTCTGACGGCTGAAATAGTGGACACGTCCGGGGAAAAGACAAAAATCGGGGAATGTGTGCTGACACTGCAGCCGAACGGTGCCGGAGAGGCAGAGCTTTCCAGCTTGGTGAAAAATCCGCTCAAGTGGTCCGCCGAGACACCGAACCTGTACACTCTGCTGCTGACACTTGTCCCGGAGGATGGAACCACGTCCTATAAGGCGATCCGTTTCGGGTTTAAAAAGGTGGAGATCGCGGGGGAGCGGATCCTCTTTAACGGGCAGCCCATGCTCATCCGCGGCGTCAACCGGCACGACTTTGACCCCGACTGTGGTTGGGCCGTGCCCCGGGAGCGGTATTATCAGGACTTGAAGCTGATGAAGCGCGCAAATATCAATTCCATCCGCACATCCCACTACCCCGATGACCCGTTTTTCTATGAGCTGTGCGACGAGTACGGCTTTTACGTCATGGATGAATGTGATGTAGAGAGCCACGGTGTGCGCCGCAAGGGTGTCCCGGGCAGCAATCCGATGTGGACGGCGGCGGTCGTGGATAAGATGCGCCGCATGGTCCTGCGCGACCGGAACCATGCGAGCGTTTTCATGTGGTCCCTGGGTAACGAGGCCGGAGACGGAGATAACTTCATGAAGATGAAGCAGGCGGCCCTCCAGCTTGACGGGACGCGGCCCTTCCATTATGAGGGCGATTTTGACCTGACGAAAACCGACGTGATCTCCCGCATGTATCCGCTTGCGGACACGATGGAGAAGCTCTGCAAAAAGGAGCCCATTACCATCACGTTCTATGACAATATCGCAAATCGTCTGGCCGCCGACTCCAAGCCCATTCCCAAGGAGGGCTACACCAAGCCGATAATTCTGTGCGAATACGCCCATGCAATGGAGAACAGCCTGGGCAACTTCCAGGAGTATATGGATGCGTTTGAGGGATATGACCACATGTGCGGCGGCTATATCTGGGACTTTGTGGACCAGTCCCTGCGCCTGAAGACGGCGGAGGGGGACCACTGGCTCTATGGGACGGACTTTGAAAAAGGTGAGCCGCGCCATCCGCTCCAGCTGCCGAATGTTACGGCCATGACGGGCAGCAACACCTACTTCTGCGCCAACGGCATTGTCGCCGCGGACCGGAAGCCGCACCCGTCCTACTACGAGGTCAAAAAGGTCTACGCGGAGGTCAAATTCACCGAGAAGGACCGGGATAAGCAGCTTTACACGGTAAAAAATAAGCATCTGTTCACCGATCTTTCGGACTATGAGGTGCACTGGAGGATTGAGGCGGAGGGCGAGCCGGTTGAGAGCGGCGTGATTGACGGGCTCAATGCCGCGCCCCTGTCGGAGTGCGACTTTACCATTCCCTATTCCGCCGAAAAACTGCCCGCTGGCAGGGAGTGCGTCCTGACGGTCTCCTGCCGCAACCGGGCGGAAAAGCCCTGGTGCGAGCAGGGCTATGAGCAGGCGTGGGATCAGTTTGTCCTCACGCCCCATTCTGAGCCCGTTCCGGTGCATGCCGGATCACCCGTACGCGTCACCCGCGGCGGTGGTGTAACGGTGCAGGGGGCAGATTTTTCCGTGCGTGTTGACGAGGGCGGGCAGATCGTCTCGCTGGTCTACGGCGGGCGGGAACTGCTGTGCTCCCCGATCCGGCCCAATTACTTCCGCGCCATGACGGACAATGATTTTTCCAATCTGAACTTTGTGCCGTATCTCATTCCCATGCACCCGTACTATGCCTGGCAGCGGGCCACTCATTCGGCCCGCGGAAAGATCACGGGTGTTGAGCAGCGCCCGGACGGCAGTGCCGCCGTTGCGGTGACGTGGTCCGTCAAGGGGATGCGCAATGTCTCCTCACAGATTGTCGTCTTCCCCGACGGGGCGGTACAGCTGCGCCATACCGGCACCCCGAAGCAGACGCTGCTGCGCTTTGGTACGCAGATGGGTCTGATCCGTGATCTGGATCAGGTAAAATGGTATGGCCGCGGGCCGCAGGAGACATACTGTGATCGTAAGACCGGCGGGAAGATTGCGCTCCACAGCGCTTCGGTGGCCGATCTGGAGCACCACTACATGCGCCCGCAGGAAAATGCCAACCGCACGGATGTGCGCTTTGCCCAGGTGACGGACCGGGAGGGCCGCGGCCTGCGGTTTACGGCGGAGCCGGGGGTACCGCTGCAGTTTTCCGCATGGCATTACACGCAGGATGAGCTGGAGAAAGCCACCCATATCCACGAGCTGAAGCACAGGGACATCACCACCTTTAACTTTGATCTGGCGCAGCTCGGCGTGGGCGGCGATATGCCGGGCGATGCGCATGTCCGCGAACCTTACATCCTGCACGGAAACCAGGAGTACACCTATACGTTTACGATCACTCCTGCCCGGTAGTTAGGCACTCCCCAACCGACATCCATATGTCCCCTGGCGTAAAATGATCCACTTATGAAATAGAACCCGGTCCGTCTGGACCGTACGATGGAGGAAAGTCGATGAAGATTCTGGCAGTGATCCCCGCGCGGGCGGGTTCCAAGGGCGTCCCCAATAAGAATATCCGCCTGGTCAACAACAAGCCGCTGATCTATTACTCAATCAA
The DNA here is from genome assembly GCA_018712345.1 of Candidatus Onthovicinus excrementipullorum. GTDB lineage: Bacteria > Bacillota > Clostridia > Oscillospirales > Acutalibacteraceae > Onthovicinus > Onthovicinus excrementipullorum. The sequence continues at coordinate 28,964 of DVHG01000005.1, forward strand.
AAATGCCATTGACTCCAGGTATATTACGGATATTGTGGTAACGACGGACTCTCCGGAGATCGAAGTGATTGCAAAGCAGATGGGCGTCGGGTATAAACACCGCAGGGCGGAATTGTGCGGCGATTCCATCACGCTTGACTCTGTGATCTATGACGTGGCCAAGGACTGCGCGTGTGACTATGTCGTCACCATGCAGCCCACCTCTCCCACGCTCCGGGCGGAGACGCTCGACCACGCGATCGAGTATGCCATAAACAATAATCTGGACACGGTGATCTCCGTGATCAACCAGCCGCACCTCTCCTGGCGGGAGGAAAACGGCAAAAAGGTCCCCAATTACCGCGAGCGCCTGAATCGGCAGTATCTCCCTGCCCAGTACAATGAGACGGGGGCATTTGTCGTCTCCCGCCGGGAGATCGTTACGGAAAAAACGCGGATCGGTGAAAAAATCGACGTCTTTGAGGTCTCTGAGGAAGAGGCTGTGGACATCGATAACTTTGCGGATCTGCACTATGTGGAGACGATCCTGCAGAATAAGAAGGTGGCCATCTATGTCAACGGGAACAATAAACGCGGGATCGGCCATGTTTACCGGGCTCTGGAGCTCGCAGATGAATTTTATACCAAGCCGGATATCTATTATGACATCAATCAGACGGATGTCAGGGTATTTGGCCGGACCACCCATAACCTGATTGGGGTGGATGGGATCGGTGAACTGTTAAACCTCGCCAGGGAAAAGCAGTATGATATTTTTATTAACGATATCCTGACTACGTCGATTGATTACATGATTGCACTGCGTCAGGCGATCCCAAAGGCCAAGCTCGTCAATTTTGAGGACGACGGCGAGGGGATCTACAAGGCGGATCTCGTGATCAACGCCCTCTATCAGAATTCGGAGCTAAACTATGTCAAAACGGGGGAGGACTATTATATCTCCTCCAAGCTGTTTATGTTCTATGAGCCTATTCAGATCCGGGACAGCGTGCAGAAGGTGTTTATCTCATTCGGCGGAGCGGACCCGCAGAACTATTCGGACCGCCTGCTGAAGATTATCGCCCAGGACAAATACGCGGACAAGCAGTTTGTCGTAGTTCTTGGCCGGGCGAAGAAGAACATTGAAGAATTGATGGCATACAATCAGTTCAAAAATATCGAGGTACTCTATGATATTGCCAATATGCCGGAGATCATGACCTCCTGCGACGTCGCCGTGACGTCGCGCGGCCGCACTGGGTATGAGCTCGCCGTCCTCGGGATTCCGGCGTTTGCAATGGCGCAGAATCAGCGGGAGGAAAAGCACGGCTTTGTCAGCAATGAGAACGGCTTTACCTACATCGGCCTGAATCCCAGCGACCATATTATTGAGTCCACACTGGACCTGTACCTCAGCCTGTCCAAGGAGGAGCGTCAGGCGTTCCAGGATAAGCTCCTGAGCCACGATCTGCGCAACGGCCGCAAGCGCGTCATGGGGCTGATCAACAGCCTGTAACAGTTCATCTAGATATGAAAAACACCGCCTCAGCCGGGGCGGTGTTTTTTATATATGGATTTTTATAATTGCTGAAATTTCAGTGTTCAGTTTTTTTTTCGCGCCGCGGCTTTTGCGATCAGCGCGTCCAGTTCCCCGGCGTCAAAGCGGTACTCCCGGTTGCAGAACTGGCAATTGAGCGCGGCGGCATGATCCTCCTCTTTGAGCTTGATGAGTTCTTCCTTGCCCATGGAGAGCAGCACGCGGCGGGCGCGCTCCCGCGAGCAGTCACAGTGGAAGGCGACCGGCGTCCGATCCGTCTCCTCATAGCCGATATCGGCAAAGAGGAGCTCGGCCAGCGACTCGGGCGTGTGCCCCTGCTCATACAGGGCCGTCAGGCTGTCCAGCCCGTTCAGCTTTTGTTCCAGATATCCGATGGTGTCATCGGTGGCGCCCGGCATCAGCTGAATGATGAATCCCCCAGACTGCCGGATGGAATAGTCCACGTCCACCAGAACACCAAGGGATACGGCAGACGGCGTCTGCTCGGACTGGGCAAAATAGTAGGTAATGTCCTCGGCGATTTCTCCCGTCTGGAGCTCAATGGTGCCGTTGTACGGCTCGCTCAGCCCCATATCCCTGATGACGGTGAGGGTCCCCGTACCGATTGCACCGGAGACGTCAAGCTTTCCGTTGGCTTTGTTCGGGACATCCGCCGCGGGATTTTGTGGGTATCCTTTGACATGTCCGTTTTTATCGGCGGTGACAAGCAGGCCGCCCGCCGGGCCATCCCCCTTGATTTTCAGAGTCAGCAGGTCGCCGTCATTTTTCAGCATCAGGCCCATCATCGCACCGGCGGTCAGTAATCTCCCCAGGGCGGCGGACATGACAGCCGTTGTGTGGTGCAGCTGGGCTGTGGTATTGACAGTATTCCGCGTCGTTGCAAAGAACGCGCGGATCATTCCGCCTGCGGCGGTTATTCTCAGAATATAATCCTTTTTATCCGCATCTTTTACGATGTTTTGCATGGTTCCACCTCGAATGTTGTACGAGCAATTTAAATTGAGCGGCCAAGCACCGCGGGAACGCCCCTGCCGCTTGACTGCCGGGGCCGCCGGTTCAGTCAGCCCACCGCTTTCTCCATAATGTAGTCATCCATAAAAAATCCATTTCCGATATCGGCCTTTTCCTCCCGGATCTTTCGGAACCCCAGGTGCTCATAGACCTTCAGTGAGTTCGCGTTAAAACGGTTGCACGTCAGCCAAATCCGGCCAAGCCTCCGTTCGCGGCAGAGGGATATGTAATACGTCATCACGCGGGAGGCATAGCCCTTTCCGCGGCAGGTATCACGCAGGTACAGCTTGCTCAGGAAGAGCGCCCTGTCCTGTGCGTGAATGGCGGAATAGCCCACACGCGCGCCATCCTCTTCCAGCAGGAAGTATTCATACCCCTGCGCGATCTGCTTTTTGATCGGGTCAAAAGACTGCAGGGTGCGCAGCATGTAGGCCACCTGATCCGCTCCGATGATGGGAGTAAAGTGCTCATGCCAGATCTCATCCGCGAGGGCCGCTACCGCGCGGACCTCATCATCTGTGACGGCGGGAGTGATCGTAAAACTACTCATGAATTTGCCCCCGTTCCATTTTCTGAAGCCGCATTTTTACTGACATCGGCAAAGCTGAAAATCTTGCCGGAGTAGGTCTTTCCGGAATCGGTGGAGGCCGAATTGTGGAAATAGGTATCCTCATCCATAAAGCACAGGGCCGTATTGGCGGCCGAAAACATCAGGGCGTCCGTTTTGACGGCGCAGGTTCCGTTTTCCAGGTCCCCGAATACCATGCTCTGGCGGTTTGGATCGCCGTTCTCCATTGTCCCGACGATACACCTCTTTCCACTCGGGCTGACGGCGAAGATGACGGCCTGTGCTGTTTCCGCTCCGGGGAGCGTGTATTCCTGACCGGTGAGCAGACTGTACACGCGGCCGCTCGATTTTTCCAGCAGATAATTCCCATCCCGCAGGTAGTCGGCGTCATAGTTGCCCTGAAATTCACGGATGACCTCGCCTTCACAATACACGGCAAATCCGTTCTCCGTCTGGCGCATGTAGTGGATGCCACTGCTGTCCTGATAGGCGTATAGATAATCCACATCCGTGTATCTCGTTATCAGCACGGCCCCACTGCTGCCGTTGCGGCGGTAAATATCCACGGCGCGCTCCGCGCGGTCCGTGTATTTCCGCCCGCTGAAGAAGAGTGCCCGCCCATCCTCGGCACAGGCAAGGGTGTCCTCTGTGAACACGGCAAAATCGCTCCAGTACCGTCCGTCCGTCCCGGGCATGCGGTTGACCTGACTGACAAACTGGTTGCGGTCAAAATCGGTCCGCAGATCAATCTCCTGCTCAAACGGCTGAACAAAAAAGGATTCGTCGTACGTCTTATCCGGGTTATAAAGATCATCCGCGTCGCTGTCCATCAGCAGCAGGAACTGCGTGTTGTCCTCATCCGGATATCCCGGCGGCAGTGTGCGCATATTAAAGAAAAAATAGGTGTACAGTGTCACTGCGGAGCCGGTCGCGTCGGGATGATAGAGCCCGTAGCCCGTCATCTCATCGCCGCGCTGGATATAGTAGAGCGTGGCCGGGATCTGGACCCCGCTGCACTGTGGGGCCACCTGCACCGTGCCGGTGGGTTCCACGGCCTGGAGCTCCCCGCCTGTATATTCATAAAAGGCAACCTGCCCGTCCTGCGCGATGGTGTAAAAAATATTATCAATATCGGACTGCATCAGCGGAAGGTCGGCGTCGGCGGAGGCAAGTGCATGCCCCACATAGCGCTGTGGATCATCCTTCCTATCCCCAGGGGAAGAAAAATGAATGATGAGCGTCACGATCAGAGCGAGCACGGCCAGAATGACAACGATGCCGGTGACAATTGCCGCGGTGGAAAGGCGCTTTTTTTTCAAGGTAAGACCTCCGTCCTATGTATCCGCACATCGGGTGCGGATGGCGGCTCCCCGCCGGGACCGCCCCAAAAATTATGATACTATTATACTCTAATTCCTTAAAAAGGCAAAGCCCCTTATTTGCAGAACAGATGATTACCGATTGTTTTGATAACCGGCCGGCTGCGCATCCATTTGTTGGATGTCTTGGCCGGGTTATAATAGTAAATAGCGCCGCCGGAGGGATCCCAGCCGTTGATGGCGTCGCGCGCCGCCTTTTCGGCCGAAGCGGCCACCGGCTGGCTCCAGTTCATATCGCGCACAGCTGAAAAAGCACCGGGCTGATAGACAACGCCGCTGATCGTGTCCGGGAAGGAGGCGTGCTCCACCCGGTTCAGGATTACGGCCCCAACTGCCACCTGCCCCTCATAGGGTTCTCCGCGCGCTTCGGCAGAGATTGTCTTGGCCAGCAGCTGTACATCGCTGCTCGAATAGCCGCCGGTGCTGCCTCCTGTGCTGCTGCCGCCGGACAGACCGAGGAACAGCAGGGTCTTCTGACCGGCGATTCCGTCAACGGTGATTCCCACGCTGCGTTGAAAGGCGCGTACTGCGTCCCTGGTGTTCGTGCCGTAGATCCCATCCACCTTACCGGTGTAAAATCCCAGTTCCTTCAGTTTGGACTGCACACGCCGGACCTCGTCCCCGCGCGAGCCAATTTGTGAAAGCGCCTCGACCGCTTCTCCCGTATCCCCATCCCCGCCGGAGAGTGAGGAGGGCAGTGCCACGGCCAGAATGATCAGAAGATTTAACAGAATGATTATGGCGATCTCCCATGCCCTGCGAAGCGCCTGCTTGTTGATCTTCACACATCAGACCTCCTTTGATGTCGATTGTACTGCATTATTTTTTACAGGATCGTCCGGATTATCCACATAGAACCCATTTTGCAGGTTCAAAAAAAATAATAGAGGGGACGAAATCCAGATACAGTGGTACCTATTTAATAAGGGCACAAGATCCAGTAAAAAAACCACGACACGCGCGGGGGGGTGTAAAGAAGGGGAAAAAAGGGAGTTGACAAAAAGGGCTGGATTTGGTATGATAGTCAAGCGCTCACGAGAGAGGGCGCAGCGGACCTTGAAAATTAAACAGCAGCAAGACAAG
>DVHG01000022.1 GCA_018712345.1 Candidatus Onthovicinus excrementipullorum
AGCTCAAACTGCTTGAACGGCTCCACCTGGCTGTTGTGCTCCGCGAGTACGGACTGGAGCACCTGCGTCAGCGTGACATGCTCATACGACGCGGGGCGCTGGATGCTGTCGATCAGATATGCGAGCTCGCCTTCACAGGTGACAGTCTTCATGCGGTCGAGTGCCATGGATTCATCGAACACCCGGCCATAGAACAGCGCCTCCCCGTCACACCAGACCTCCACGGTGGTGACAAGTTTTTGCGGCAGGTCATATCCCGGCTGGCCGGGCGCGATGCTGAATTTAAAGCTGCCGGATTTGTTGTCCTCCAGCTCCAGCACGGGATCGATCAGCTCGATCCCTGCCGGCGCATAGTGCACCAGCTCCCCTCCCAGGATGACTTTGTACATGTTATAACACGCTCCCTCTGTAATCGATCGTCACGGTGCCGTCCCCGGTAAAGGTGAGCGTATTCTCACCCGGCTGAAGCACGATCTCCGGGATGCGGCTGCCGTCTATTTTGGGATAGATCTGGTAAGACTGTCCGCCGAAGCTCACACTCATGGCGGCGGAGCAGTAGAACACCGGGATCACCGGACGCTGCACACCGATGCACGTGACCGTGCGGCTCCCCGAGACGGAAAGCTCCTTATAATCACGGATCACGCCGGTCTCAAAGTTGAACGAATCCCAGAGCCAGTCCTCTCCGCTGCTGACGAGTTCATACTTGTACGGGTCCGCATCCACGGTAAAGACGACCTGACTGACACGCTCGCTCTCCTTGGAAGCGCTGAGTGACACACGGCCGTAGTAGTAATAATCGGGATCCGTATCCAAAATGATGCGCAGCTTCTTGCCGTGGCAGGCCGCTGCGATCTGTGAGTAAACGCGCTGCCATGACGCCAGATCCGCATCCATTCTGTCAAAGGTGAGAACGATCTCCCGATTGGCCAGACATGCCTCATTTGTGAGCGCCTGCGTGTAGTCCAGCACGCCGTCGAGGCCCGGAACCTCCACGCTGATGGTGCGTGGCTCCGGCATGGGGAGCTCGCACCCGAGCCATTTCAAGCCCCAGTCGCGCCAGGTATGCTTATCGCCAAATGTTACGCCGATCATCTGCCTCTCTCCTTTCCGACCGCGAGGGCGCCCAGCCCCTGATTGACGTAGGGGGTGACGACCTCGCCGAGCTGTTTTCCGTCCGCGTTCAGGGTGGTGTGGACGTCCCCGCGCACGCAGATATTGGCGTTCTCCAGCCCCAGACGGACTGCCGCCGCGATCAGCGACGGGTCAAACATCATATAAGCTCCGCGGGATTCCAGCGCCGCAAAGCCACCCGCCGCCGTAAAGCGCGCGTTCTCCTCCGCAGTGAGGACGCGCTCGCCCCGGTCCAGATAGGCCGGGTAAAATTCGGACGGGACATAGTCGATTCCCACCTTCAGACGAGGGAGTTGCTTGAGAGGGAACGCTTTTCCACCAATAAAGGGAACCCAGTCCGGTATCTTCATCTCACTAATTCCACGGAAAATCCCATTAATCCCGTCAATGATTGAGTTGACAGGCCTCTTTACAATTTCCGTAAGAGAATCCCAGATATTTCTGAAAATGTCTTTGACATTTTCCAAAGCCCCCCGAAAATCTCCGGAAAAAACATTTTTAAAGAAATCAATTATTGATGAAAAAATATTTTTTAAATTGTCAATTAATCCTTTGATAAAGTCAAATGCTCCGCCAAAAACGCTTGTGATTATGCTGCTCACCATATTAAAGCTGTTTGCCAGATGTGTTCCTATTAGCTCAATCAGTGGCGTCAAAATCTCCATCAGTGGATTAATAGCACTACTGATTAGATCCAGAATCGGCTGAAGTAATGCCAAGATTGCATCCATCAGAGGCTGTGCTGCCTCCAAAAGCGTAGATAATACCGGAAGAAGCGCCTCGCCAAGCGGGAGGAGCACCATCTCGAGAGAGCGTCCCATCTCCTCAAGCATAGAGCCCATATCGCCGTACTCAATATCCTTAAGGTTTGTCATGGCCTCTGCCGTGCCGGAGGCGTCCTCCGCCATCAACGCAAAAGAGTCATGTGACGCCTCGATCCCTTCCAGCATATTGCCGGAGGCGAGCAGGCCGTCCTGTGAGCCCTTGGCGATCATGTTAAACGCTTCCTCGCCCGTGACGCCAAACTCCTCCATGAGTGCCTTGGCCGCTTCGGTCGATTCGGACACGTCATAGCCGAACGCATCCCGCAGCGCCAGTGCCGATTCCGTCATGCCCTGCAGCTGCTCATCGGAAAGATCGCCAAAGCTCTGCTTGACATTGACCATTGCGTCGGAGATATCCGCGAAGCTCTCGCCATATCCGCCAGAGTAGATGCTCTCCAGCACTTCCTGATAGCCGTCCAGGGACTCCTGACTCACTCCTGTTTTGATCGCAAAATCGCCCATGGCGTCGGACATATCCGAGGCCAGACCGATGCTCTTTGCCGCCGCGTCGACGGCCAGATTCGCAACACCACCCAAGCCGGAAGAAAGGGTGCCGATCGTATCCGAAATACCGCCCAGATCAATACCGCCCACTTCCTCCGCCATGGAGGAAATGCTCTCCTTGGCCTTTCCTGCGTCAAATCCGCCGGTTTTTTTTCCGGCTTCCTCCAGTGCCTTTCCCGCATCCTCCGCTTTTTGGGTGACCTTGTCTAGCCCGGAGGCGTCAATCTGGTCAAGACCATCATCCAACTTTTTGATCTCCTGGGTGATATCCACGGTGATCTCTTTGGTCATCTTGCTCTCCAGCTTGACCTCGATCATTTTTTTGGGATTCATCTTATCCAGCTGGCCGCTCGCTTTTTCAAATGACTGCCCCAGTTCCCCCATCTCCTGCTTCAGGGACTGGATCAGCACATCACACGAATCCGCAAATTTTGTAAAGCGATTTTCAATCGTATCAATCGCCGAGATGGTCTGATCCTGAATCGACTGATTTGCCGAGTGGACCAGTGTTCTGATCTGATCGAGATCGGCCGAAACTTTATCCGTATTCGAGTTCTCCGCCATTTACTGGCCTCCTTTCGCCATTTTGCTCAATGTTGTAAACATCCTCTCCAGCTGTTCCCCGTAATTCTCCCCGATCACCTCAAGCGGCAGGGCCCAATAGCGCTTCATTTTCCGGAGCTCGTTCAGCTGGGCGGCATTGTACCGCGTAGGCTCCGGGAGCTCCATGCCGCGGATCTGCATTACCTCGTTGAGCTTGGTGCCCGTCAGGCCCTGAAAAAGCGCCATAAACGCCCTCCAGTGCATGCGGTTGTACTGCCGCTCCGGATCGATTTGATAGTTTTGCAGGAACGCCGCCCGGATCAGCGGCCAATCAAAGAGGAGATCAACCGTCTTGACCCCTTCATCCGTTCCCGCCCGCTTTGGGGGATTGATCTTTTCATCAAAAATGCGCGTATAGAGCTCCGCCTTTTCCTCCGGAGGCAGACGCCGGACAAAGCGGCTCCCATCCGTCAGCACGGCGAGGGAGACATCAAGCTTGGCGCCGCCGTCCAGATCCGACCGCCGCAGGATGCGAATGCAGTCGAGCACCGCATTGAAATACAGGTACAGCCTGATTTTTTTCCCCCTATAGAAGAGGACATCAGTTCCGCCCCGCATGACGGCGCCCCTTTACCGCACGCTTCCGGCACTCGGAGATATAGTTCCGCACTGCGGGCTGCACCACCTCGGCGATGAATGGGGTGACCTGCTGGAGCAGTTCGGTCTCATTGCGGTCAAAAAACGCCAGCAGCGTCTCCGTATTCTCCGCACCAAAGATCATCTCAAGCAGGCGATGCGAGGCCGCTACGGCCTCATCATATGCCGCCTGCGCTTCCTCCCCGCCCCTGCCTGCGGCAGCGGCGATTTTTTCCTGCGCGTGAGTCAGTTCCAGTACGGCGGGGCGCAGCTCTCCGGCCAGGCGCGGAATGTTCAGTTCAACTTCAATCGTACGCCTGGACTGGCCGTCGGCGGTAATGAGCTCCAGCGTCTCCCGCACCTGGGCGGGGGATCTGCGGATCCTGTAGGGCATGGTGATTCCTCCTTAATTCCGTTACAATAATTCAAACACAATGCGCGGCCCTGCCACGGGCAGGAGCGTTGCAAAAAAGGGGCGGTCGCCCGCCCCTGATGAATGCTTACGCGCTGATCGTCTCAAATGTGGGCTTGCCGTTGCCGTGGATAGTAACGGTGGCCGCATTGGGCTGATTGGCATCGCCCATGGCGTCCGTGATGTTGGCGAGCGTGACATCCCAGACGATGGCCTCATTCCCCCTGCGGATGCGCATCTTTGTCTTGCGCGCATCGCCGAAGGCAAACTGACGCTCCTTATCGAAAATGTAGTCGCATGCGGGATCGCCGTTCTTGCGGTCGCCCGTCAGCGTGACCGTGTACTGACCGCCCGTAACCTCAGTGGAGCCCCAGCCGCCGTCAGAATAGTAGGTGGCCTGATAGAGCACCTCGTTGAGCGCCTGGGCGACATTCTTGGTAAACACGCCGAGATCCGCCCACTCCGGCTCGGTATGCGGTGCGTCGGACACGTCGATCTCAAGGGTGATGTTATAGTTGATTTCCGGAACCATATTTTTACCTCCTTAAAAATAGACCGTACATTTGACGACGGCCTTGTAAATCGTGTTTTCCGGGTCGCTCTTCTCCTCATCGTACTGCGGATAGGAAACGATGGCGGTATTCAGCCAATCGTACTCCTCTCCGTACTGCGGATACTGGCGGCACCGGAGAAAATTGCAGATTGCGTAAAGGCTGTCATAGGCCGTTGCCGGCGTTGCACTCCGGCAGCGAAAAGTGAGCTCCAGACCACTCAAAACGCGTCGGTTATAATAGACGGCCTCCTCCGCTCCCCCGGAGGGAGTGAGGGTGATCCATTCATCGCCCTCCCCAGCGTTCCCGACCGTAACCGGTGCAGAGAGCTCCAGGCTGTTGAGCGCGGACAGCGTTTCCGCGATCAGCTGGGACTGCACTTCCATGCCTGTCCTCCTTTCTGTCAGAGCCTGTGGCCCATGCGGTCTGCCGGCACCTTCTCTGCCCGGAAAGCCCGTGGCCCCTGCCCGTCCGCACGGGTAGCCAATCGTTCTGACACTGAAAATTTCAGTAGTTCCACTTTCATACAGCATCCACCGTGCGCGCCCGGTGAGCCACATGCAGTGGTGAAAAGCTGAGGGCCGTTTTACCGGCCCCTGCTTTATTTTTTGCGGCGAAGACGCAGCACCACTTGTCTTGTTACTCACGGAAATCCAGAGACAGCTGCCAGATACCCGATGGCTCAGAACCACCGCGTTTAAAGAGCGCCCCGCTCCAGTGGAACAAGCGTTTCACGTCCACCGCTATCTTTCATAATACAGAATGCGGAACCGACAAAAACAACAATTTTAATTTTTTTGTAAAAATCTTTTGGCACGGATCTGGACTGCATCTGAGGAGGCCGTATTTCCAAGGGCATTGGCCACCTGTTGCCAGCTCTTCCCCATCATATAGCGCAGCATATAGATCCGGCGCAGCTCGCTGTCCGGGATAGCGTCCAGCCAGTCCATCGTATGGCGGTAAGCCTTGGCCAGACTGTGCCGGCGCGCGTCAATCCGATCATTCAGGCTGTCAAGCTGAGCGCCGAGCGCTTGGAGCCGTTCTGCTTCCCCCGCTCGTTCCTTCCCCCACATTTGCCGCCCACTTTCACCCAGCAAATTGATCATCTCTTTTTGCAGCCCTTTCAGCTCCTCAATCTCCTGTCTGATGCTTCGGAGCTGTACCAGCTCTCTCTTTGTCATATTTCTTCCTCCAACCCAATATTAGAACAAATGTTCTAATATTTATACTACCATTGATCAACTTAAAAATCAACTCTGCCGAGAGAAAAAACAAAAAATTTACGCATGGCCGGCGAGTTCACCTATAACTGTTTATGATAGAGGATCCGCCGTTCCGCGCTATAAGTTTTTTCCGAAAAACTTCCCGTTCCAGCCAAGCGGAACAGTAAATCAAAGATAAGGATTCAGAAATGCGAAAAGGCAAATGGGTTTTTAAAGTCCATTTTCCGTGTTCTCTTATAAAAAACAGCAGACACAAAAATCTGTGCCTGCTGTCTTTAATCGTTTGAGAGGACCCGTAGGGAGTACCCGCCGGGCCATGCGTTATGCGTTCTGTTCTGAGATGATTTTGCGTGTGCGCAGGATTGAGGATGCCGATACGGAAAATTCGTCCAGTCCCCACTCCAGCAGTTTGGGGATCAGGCGCTCATCCGCAGCCCCCTCGCCGCACATCCCCACCGGGATGCCGGCCTTTTTGGCGTTTTTGATCGTCATTTCAATCGCGCGCAGCACCGGAGGCTGCATAATATCATACAGGCCGGCCACGGCCGCATTTCCGCGGTCCACCGCCATCACATATCCGGTCAGGTCGTTGGTCCCAATGGAGAAGAAGTCCGCCATCCCGGCCAGCTCGTCTGAGATCAGCGCCGCCGCCGGTGTCTCCACCATAATGCCCACCGGAACTGCCCGGACCGCCACTCCGGCATTCTGCAGTTCCTGCTTGCACGTGTCAATCAGCTGACGCGCCGCCTCGATCTCCTGTGCCGAGGTGACAAGCGGCAGCATGATTTTTAGGTTTCCGTACGCCGACGCACGCAAAATGGCACGGAGCTGACGTTTAAACAGCTCCTGATGATCCAGACAGTAACGGATTGCGCGATGCCCTAAAAACGGGTTCTCCTCTTTTTCGATGGACAGGTACGGGATCTCCTTATCCCCGCCGATGTCCAGCGTCCGGATGATCACCTCCCGGCCGTTCATCGCCTTGGCTACCGTAGAATAGGCCTCAAACTGTTCCTCTTCAGAGGGTTCCGATGCGCGGTCCATAAACAAAAACTCCGTGCGGAAAAGGCCGATGCCCTCACCACCGTTTTGCACGACGGACTGCACATCCTCCGGGCGGCCGATATTGCCGTAAACGGCCTTTTGCACACCGTTTGCCGTCACCGTGGGCAGACGACAAAAGGATAAAAGCGCCTCCTTTTCCTGATCCCACTGCGCCTGGCGGGCCCGGTAACCGGCGACCGTCTGTGCGTCCGGGTCTGTCAAAATCTCCCCGGTAAAGCCATCCACGATCAGACTGTCCCCATCGCGGATGGCCTGTGTGGCGCTGGGAACGGACAGGACTGCAGGAATTCCCATAGCCCGCGCCAAAATAGCACTGTGGGATGTCATGCCGCCCACCTCGGCCACGATAGCCTGCACATTTTCCTTTTTGAGGCGCCCAGTCATGGAAGGGGTAAAATCGCGCGCCACCAAAACACTCCCCGGCGGGACAGCGCCCAGATCCACACTACGTATCCCCAGAAGAATACGCAGCATATCATCTCGAATGTCGCGGATATCGCTGACACGCTGCCGGGTTAGTTCATCCTGCACCCCGGCAAACATCTCCATAAACGTATTGCAGACCGTCTCAACGGCGGCCTCCGCGACCGCGCCGGCATCAATCTGCTCCTGCATCTGTGACACCATAAACGGATCGTGGATCATCTCAATATGCCCGTGCAGGATTGCCGCCTCTTTCTCCCCGGCGTTTTTCTCCAGTGCAGCGGCTATGTTTTCCGTTTTTTTGCAAAAGGTATTTACCGCCGCGTTCAGGCGCGCCTTCTCCTCATCCGCACTCGTATAAATGACGGCGCTGTAATCCAGCGCTTCCTCTTTGATCACAACAGCCGTGCCGATGCCGCAGCCGTCACTGACTCCCGTTCCCTTAAGCATAAGCTGTATCCTCCCTTAATTTTAATGAGCCGATCATAGGGCGGATAGGCAGTGCCTGATACAGGCACTGCCCGATGTCATGAAAGCGGATCATCCGCATTCACTCAGACCTCGCCGAGACCGGAGGAGATCATCTCCACCGCCTTGTCCAGCATGGCCTGCTCATCCTCGCCGTCACAGCGCACCTCAATCTCACTGCCGTATTTGATGCAGGCCGCCATGATATTCATAATGCTCTTACCGTTGACATCCTTTTCACCCATGACCAGGTGGATATCGCTCTTGAATTTGGCCATCTCACGGACAAAGTCGTTGGCCGGGCGCATGTGAAAACCCTGTTCATTGATGATTTTAACCTTTTTAGATACCATTTAAGCTCTCTCCTTATCCAATTTTGATCTATTTTTCTTAAGCAGTGCCAGCATCAGCGCACCGACGATCGAACCGGCCAAAAGCGCGACAATATAGCCAAACGGGTGATCCACTACGGCGAACACAAAGATTCCTCCGTGCGGCGCCGGGCAGGCACATCCAAACAGGGCGGACACCAAACCGGCCACTGCCGAACCAACCATACAGCTGGGAATGACACGCAGCGGATCGGACGCCGCATAGGGGATGGCACCCTCCGTGATAAAGCACAGGCCCATCAGATAGTTGACCGGTCCGCTCTTAATCTCCTCACGCGTCCACTTTTTCTTATTAAAGGTGGTGGAGAGGGCGATGGCAATCGGCGGGATCATACCACCGATCATGACTGCCGCCATGATCCAGGTGTTGCCATCGGCGACCGCCGCCGTGCCGAACACATAGGCCGCCTTATTGAACGGGCCGCCCATATCGGTGGCCATCATAGCCGCCAGAACGACGGAAAGCAGAATTCTGGACGTGGAACCCAGATTGGTCAGGAAACTGGAAAGCCCCGTATTGATCAGGCCGACAAACGGATTGATGCAGAGCATAATGAGACCGATCAGCGCCGTGCCGAGCAGCGGATAGATAAACACCGGCTTGATGCCGTCCATGCTCTTTGGCATCCAGTTAAACGCCTTTTTCAGTCCGTTGACCAGAATACCGGCCACAAAGCCGGCCAGCAGCGCGCCCAAAAATCCGGAGATCGCCTTGGCGTCCCCGGTAGGGCTTGCCAGTGTGGCGCCCGTGGTCGCCAGATAGCCGCCGACGATGCCGGGCAGCAGGCCGGGCCGGTCCGCGATAGACTGGGCAATATAGCCGGCCAGGATCGGCAGCATGAACGAGAAAGCTGCCTGACCGATCCAGTAAACGACAGCTGCCACAGGATTGGTCTGACCAAAGTTTCCACCGACATTGGCGTTGCCCGCCAGGGAGTCAATCAAAAAGCCCAGTGCGATCAGCACACCGCCTCCCACGACAAACGGCAGCATGTGGGAAACGCCATTCATCAGATGCTTATACAGCTTGCGGGTAAATCGCTCCTTTTCCTCGTCCTCGACATTTTCTATCTCTGTGCCGCCCTCTGCGTGGTAAACGGGCGCCTTGCCGTCGATAATTTTCTGAATCAGCTCCTCCGGCCTGTTGATGCCGGCGGAAACTGTTGTCTTGAGTACCCGCTTGCCGTCAAAACGCGCCATTTCCACATTTTTATCAGCCGCTACGATAATGCCGTCACAGCCCGCAATCTCCTGACGCGTGAGCACGTTTTTCGCCCCGCCGGAGCCGTTGGTCTCCGCCTTGAGGGCATAGCCCATCTTTTCACCGGCTTTTTCCAGCGCCTCGGCCGCCATATAGGTATGTGCAATCCCCGTAGGGCAGGCGGTAACTGCCAGAATCCGATACCCCTTCTTCTCCTCCGCCTGTGCTGCAGAGGCGGAGGCCTCTTCAGGGTACTTGGCTGCCTCCTGCCGATCGATAATCTCAATAAACGTATCCACGTCCTTGGCGCTGCGCAACGCATTGCAGAAATCCGCATCCATGAGCATGACCATGAGTCTGGATAGGATCTCCAGATGCACATCTCCATCCATCGGGGCGGCGATCATAAAGAACAGATCGCTCGGCTTCCCGTCCGGCGCATTATAGTCCACACCAGCCGGAACTGTGGCCGCCGCCAGTGCGGCTCGCCGGACACTGTCACTTTTTGCGTGGGGGACAGCAATCCCCTCCCCGATGGCGGTAGACCCCTGAGCCTCGCGGGCCAGAATTGCCTCCTTGTACGCGGTGGGATCGTTCAGGTTGCCCGCCCGCTCGTGCAGGGACACCAGATGGTCGATCACCGCCGATTTGCCGTCCGCCGAAAGAGACAATGCGATTGAATCCCGGCTGAGCAAATCCCTGATTTTCATCGTGAATCTCCTCCTTAAATTTTAAGAAAAGTAATTTACTAAAATTGTTTCAATTTCTTCGCGCTGCGCCAGTCCTTCGCAGAACGCCGTTGCATTGCCCGCGGCGGAACCCAGACGCAGTGCCTCCTGATAATCACCGCGCCGTTCATATCCTGCCAGGAATCCGGCGACCATAGAGTCCCCACAGCCCACGTTGTTTACAGGCTTGCCGGGTACGATTCCCATGGTGTGCACCCCGCCGGACTCATCCAACAGTGTTGCCCCATACTTCCCGCGGCTGACCAAAACATTCCGTGCGCCCGCCCGTTGCAGCTTCCGCGCCTGGCATATGATTCCCGCCTCATCCTCAGCGCTGATCTCTACACCGGACAGCTCGGAGAGCTCATGGTGATTAGGTTTGATTAAAAACGGCCTGTACTTCAGGACGCGCTGCAGTGATTCGCCCGTGGTATCCACCACAAACCTAATCTGTCTGTGCTGCAGACGCTCCAGAATCCGCTCGTAAATGTCCCGCGGTACGGAACCGGGTACAGAGCCAGCCAATACCAGGATATCCCCCGCCTGCAGTGCATCCAGCTTTTCATGCAGACGGTTAATATCCGCCGGAGAAATATCACATCCCGGAGCATTAATATCGATCTGCTGCTGGGCAAAGATCTTAACATTAATACGGGTCATCCCCTGCGCCACACGGACAAAATCCGTCTCAATGCCGTCCTGACGCAGCAGGCGTTCCAGCTCCTGACCGGTAAAGCCGGCGGCAAATCCCAGCGCTCTGTTTTTCACACCGAGCCGGCTCAGAATCACGGAAACATTGATCCCCTTACCGCCGTAAAAGATTTCGCTCTTATCCGCGCGGTTGACATCCTCGTGCGTCAAATACGTAAGGCGCAGCACATAGTCCAGCGCCGGACTCAGTGTAACGGTGTAAATCATTCAATCAACCTCCTTCACAACTGTATGCTGGCTGTAAACGGGATCCGGCAGGTGATCGGTTAAGATGGCTGCCGCATCCAGCGGCGCAAAGGAAACGGTGGATACCTTGCCGAATTTGGAAGAGTCCGCCACCACGTAGGAGACAAAGCTGCGCTCTATGGCGGCGGCCTTCAAATACGCCTCATCCGTGTCCGGCGTGGTATATCCCTGCTTGACAGTGATTCCGTTGGCGCCGATAAAGCACTTGGAAAAATTATAGTTTTGCAGGTTTTGTGCGGCCGCCAGCCCGATCACCGCCTCTGTAGTGGATTTCAGCTCCCCGCCCAGGATATAGGTCTTAAACCCTTTTTTGACAAGTTCCCGTGCATGGACAATGCCGTTTGTTACAAATGTGGCGCCTTTCGCCTGTAAAAACTCCAGCATTAAAAGCGTGGTCGTCCCCGCATCAAGATATACAAAATCCCCGGACTGGATCTGCCCGGCGGCATAGGCCGCAATTGCCCGCTTTTCCGCCATCTGCTTTTGCAGCTTATCGTCAATATTGTCCTCCCGCAGGATCAGATCCTTCGCGTTCAGTGTTGCGCCGCCATGGACCTTATTCAGTTTGCCCAATTTAGCCAGCGCCATTAAATCACGCCGCACCGTGCTTTCACTGGCATGCAGCAGCTCTGTGAGCTCACTCACGGACGCAGCGCCCTTTTCCTGGAGAATATGCAGGATTTCCTCATGTCTCTGCGAGGTCAACATGGTAAGCACCCCCCTCTTTTTCTTTACGAACATAGTGTAACGCAACAGTCAAAATAAGTCAATATCATTCAAAAACTTTCATCGCTTTGCTGTATTTTTGATAATTTGCTTGGATATTATGCGCAAATCAAGTGCATAATATGATTGATTTTGAACGTTTCAATTATTTCCATCAATAAAACGGGCATTCTGTAAAATTGAAAATCCCTACGCAGTTACAGATCGTAAGCCTTTTGAAGAGCTAAAAATCATGAAACAGAAAAAAGACAGCAGGCACAAAAGTGTCTGCCGCCTTTTTGGTGTAAAGCGATGAATTTTTACTGATCGCCCAAGCTTTTTTAAACTATTCCGCCGTACCGGCTATCTGGTCCAAATACTCATCATACGTCTGTACCCGATCGTACTGCTCTCCGGGCGTGACGTTGATAATCCGATTGGCGACCGTCTGAACAAACTGATGGTCATGTGAGGCAAAAAGCAATGTCCCGGGGAACTTGATCAGCCCGTTGTTGAGCGCCGTGATGGATTCGAGGTCCAAGTGGTTTGTCGGCTCGTCAAACACCAGCACGTTCGCCCCGGAGAGCATCATCTTACAGAGCATGCACCGTACCCGCTCACCGCCCGACAGGACGTTGGCCGCTTTTTTCGCCTCCTCGCCCGAAAAGAGCATCCGTCCGAGCCAGCCACGGATATCCGTCTCCAGCTGCTGATCTGTATACTGACGCAGCCAGTCGATCAGGGAGAGATCGCAACTGTCAAAAAAGCGGGAATTATCGCTCGGAAAGTAGGAGACGGAGGTGGTCACGCCCCATTTGTATTCTCCCTCATCCGGCTCCAGCTCGCCTGTAATGATCTGGAAGAGCGTTGTCCGCGCCACCGGGTCCGAACCGACAAAGGCGACCTTGTCATGCGGGAGGATCGTAAAGCTCACATTGTCCAGCACCTTGCGGCCGCCAATCGTCTTGGAAATGCCGGAGACCGTCAGCACATCGTTGCCCACCTCGCGGTCTTGCTTGAAATCGACGAACGGAAAGCGGCGGGAGGAGACGGGCATGTCCTCAATGTCCAGAGAATCGAGTAGCTTTTTACGGCTGGTGGCCTGCTTGGACTTGGAGGCATTGGCGCTGAAGCGCGCGATGAAATCCTGCAATTCTTTCTTTTTCGCTTCCTTTTTCTTGTTCTGCTCCTTTTGCTGGCGCTGTGCCATCTGCGTGTACTCGTACCAGAAATCGTAGTTGCCTACGTACATCGTGATCTTGCCGAAGTCCACATCGGCGATATGGGTGCAGACCTTATTCAGGAAGTGGCGGTCATGCGAGACAACAATGACCGTATTTTCAAAGTCGAGCAGAAAATCCTCCAGCCAGCGGATCGCATCGATATCCAGATGGTTGGTGGGCTCGTCTAGCAGTAGGACGTCCGGATTGCCAAAGAGCGCCTGTGCGAGCAGAACTTTGACCTTTTTGTCACCGGGGAGCTCGCGCATCTTAACATAGTGGTACTCGTTGGTGATACCTAAGGCATTGAGCAGGATCTCAGCATTACTCTCGGCACTCCATCCGTCCATCTCGGCGAACTCCGCCTCCAGCTCGCTGACCCGGATGCCATCCTCCTCCGTAAAGTCCTCTTTCGCATAGAGAGCTTCCTTTTCATCCATGATCCGGCACAGCTCCTCGTTGCCGAGCATGACTGTCCGGATGACGTCACAGTCGTCATATTTGAAGTGATCCTGCTTTAAAACGGAGATCCGTTCACCGGGATTGGTCACAACCTCGCCCTTATTCGGCTCCATTTCGCCGGATAGGATCTTCAAAAAGGTCGATTTACCCGCACCGTTTGCCCCAATGAGGCCGTAACAGTTACCGGGGGTAAATTTAATATTGACATTCTGGAACAGCACACGGCCGCCGTACTGAAGGGATACGTTGTTGGCAAAGATCATTGAGCAGTCTCCTATTCCTATTTTTCCGAAGTGTTCACAGCGCTCCGTACAGTCACCTGTTGGGAAACGATCGCATACACCTCAAAATTATAGGACGAAGCACCGGTAAAGTCAATAGCGACGGAATAATCACCCCTATTTTGTTAAAAACTCTGGATGGGTGATGAATTTGACAGGGAAATTTGACAAAAAAAGGGCGGCGGCACTTCTCAGGGAGTACCTGCTGGTGTTCGGCGTAGGGGCCATCGGCTACAGCTCAATTGAAATTCTCTGGCGCGGCCGAACGCACTGGACGATGGCGCTCACCGGCGGCGCGTGCCTGGACGGCTTATACGCAATGACCAAACGTGAAAAAGGCCCCATGTGGCAATTCTGCCTGCGCGGATCCTGTATGATCACCGCAGCCGAATTTGCTGTGGGACTGATCGTCAATCGCAGGCTGAAGTGGAATGTCTGGGACTACTCCCGCGTCCCCCTGAACATTATGGGCCAGATCTGCCCGGTATACAGCTTTTTATGGTTCCTGCTCTGCCGCCCCGGCAATACGATCTGCAAGCGGCTTGATCAGCGAATCCATCACAAATAATACCCTATTTTTCCAGAACCGTCCATGCATGGCACACCTGGAAGCGACCATACTAAAATGAAAAATTTTATCAGGGGTGCTGGATTATGAAGATCAAACAAGGGATCCTTTCTGTGGCCGCCATTCTGGCAGCATTCTCCGTCTTTTTTTCCGCAGGATATGTGACCGGGAATCGGAGCGTACGTGCCAATGCCCCAGCGGCGACCGCCGTACAGACCGAAACGGAAAGTGCCGCCTTTACTGTTCTGGAGCCGGAATCCGAGACAGAGCCCCCCACCGCCGACACCGAACCATCCTCTATTGTCTCGCAACCGGAGACGGCGGATCCACCGGCGGAAGAGATCTCACGCACCCTCCATCCCGTACGGGAGGTGCCGGCCAGCGTTCAGGAGGCTGTGGAACTGTTTAATGATGCCGCAAACCGGATCAAAAGCGACAAACCGAAGGTCTACATGACGCGGGATATCTTCCGCGTATCGGACGTGCTGTTCGGGAAAAAGGATATCACCTCCGTGCTGGAACGCCTCAACCGCAGCGATCAATCCAGAAAGGAAATCCTGCCGGTTGAATTCCCCGTGGGCGGAGAGACCTGGGCCAGTCAGTTACAGCCGGAGGCGGTCCAGAGCGCGGAGTGCACGGACGGCGGCGATACCCTCACCATACGCATCGTTCTGAAGCAGGAGAGTGGGGTTCCGCTGCGCGGCAAGAGCAATCACGGGAGCTGCTTTTCCATCCCGGCAAGCTTTGACTTCCTGAATTTCGATATCCCGGGAATCAAGTGCGGTGAACTCTCCCTCACCTACTCCGGCTGCTCCATCGAATGCGTGATCGACCGGGCCAGCGGCGATCTGCTCCGCGCGGACTATCACATTGAGGCGCGCGGCTCCATGCAGATCACTCTGGCGGCGATTCTAAAAAAGGACTGTTCCGCCGTCATTGAGAGCGATACGTCCTTTGAGATTGAGTGGACGTAAGCTATGGCAAAGGCCGCCGTATTGATCCTACGGCGGCCTTATTTGTTATGAAATGTACACGCAGGCCCTCCTCCTGCAAAACAACTTATTCCCGAATCTCCATCCGCAGGATCGGGTAGGGTCTGCCCTGATCATCTGTCTCCTGACGCGAGCAGATCTGAAATCCCATAAATTCATAGAATCCGACAGCGTAGATATTCTGCTCGTTGACACTCACACGGCGCACACCGTATTTCGTGATGGCATCGGAGACAAGGCGCTTGCCCACCCCGCAGCCCATGTCTCCCGGCCGTACAAACAGCATCTCCAGGCTGTCTCCGTCAATCCCGGCAAAGCTGGACGGCTCCCCGTTCCGGTGCAGAACCACCAGAAGCGTGGGCACGCTCTTGAGCATTCCGGGTACAGAGCCGGCAATCGACTCAAAATCGGCCCGGGATAAAAAGTCATGCGTTGCCCGCACCGACATCGACCATATTTCAAACAATGAGGACATCAGGTTCGGGTCCCGATTATTCACCTCTACAACCTTCATTTTTCCACCTCCAAACTGTAATAGCTCCGCCTCAAACAGATTCATATATGGTATTCCCAAACTCATGGAAGGAGCGCAGAATCCATATAAAATAAATTTAATATATTATAATGCAGCTATTCAATAAAATCAACTTGATTTCTTCTTTCTCTTATCTGTTCATCAGTAAAAATATTTTTTTATCTTTTTCAATTTACTTTTACCACACGAGGGCTGCTTCGCCGAATGAATCACCGATATCGTTTATCTAAAATATCTTATCCCCTTGATAGACAGATAAATTTAAGTCGATGCACATAAAGAAATTATACCTTCGCTCGTTCAGTGCCACGGAGCACAATAAAAAATCCGCTCTCTGCTTATTGGCATAAGGTCCGGATTAATTCTTTGTGTTAAGCGGCTATAAAAAGATATTTTGGCGGGAGATTTAAACCTTCTTTTCCCGCAAAAAGTTGATAGCGAACGCGAGCCGTTTCGAGGGCGTTTACAACCGAGCAGATAAGATGAGCATAATCTTTTCTTGGAGAAGGAGCGCGGCACAACGAGCGCGCCGGTGACTTTTCCGAATAAAAAATCGCCGCAAGCGATGTAAAGCTTGCGGCGACATGGTGGAGTGCAGGACTTCAAATCCGAACCGAAAGCCGCAGAAACGTCCGCCAGCGTCACTGTCTGCGTCCCATTTTTGTAATTATACGTGAAAACCAGACGGTCGTCAAACACATAGATACTGTTGAGGAAAATATCGATGATCTGTCTCTGATATTCCTTGTTGTTTGGGTCGCCATATTTGAACCGGCTGATCCACTCGACAATGTCCTCCCGGCTGTATTTTGGCCTTTCCAATTCCGCCTGTAAAATGCCGGTCTTTAATTCTTCCTGCAGTTTTTCCAATTCCTCCAAACGTTCTTTGGTGCTGCTGGTCAGGATACCCTGCTGAATGGCATTGAGTATATTTTCAATTCCACGGTTGGTATCTGCAAGCTGTTTGCGTAGCAGAGGGAGCGTATTGTCCTCTGTGTTTTGCAGTTCTACCAGCTTGTCCGCAATTTGGGCAATCAGTTCATCCTGAAAGACCCGCTGTATGGTGTACTGCACAGCGATGCGTTCTATCCAGTCTTTCTTCACCGCCTTCTTGTGGCAGCCCAGCTTTCGTTTGGCACCCCCACATTTGTAATAGCGATGGATAACACCTGTGTGGGATTTACCACACTCGCCAATCATCATCCGCCCGCAGTGGCCGCAAAGCAGCTTGGTGGTCAGCAGATATTCTTCCTCGGCTTTTGTCCTTGCCGGAGTCCGCTTGTTCTTTTCCACCCTCATCTGCACCCTTTCGAACAAATCCTTGGGGATAATACTCGGCACACCGTCTGGGATCACGATGTCTTTGTACCGATATTCCCCGATGTATTTCCGGTTACACAACACGCTGTGAAGGCTGTTGGGACGGAATGGTTTCTGCTTTTGCGTCAGAATATGTCGTTCATTCAGAGAAGTGATAATGCTGCGAACCGTTTCGCCCTCTGCATATCTCTGGTAAATCTCCCGCACAACCGGGGCGGTCAATGGGTCAATTCTGAGATGCTGGTCATCGGTCAGCTGATAACCAAGCGGAATCCCGCCGCCGTTGTTTTTGCCCTTCAGCGCATTTTCCGTAAGACCCCGGTTGATCTTTTGCGCCAGTTCCGCCGAATAATATTCCGCCATCCCTTCCAGCATGGATTCCAGAATAATGCCCTCCGGCCCATCAGAGATATTTTCTGTGGCAGATACCACCTTGACGCCGTTTCGCCGGAGTACTGCCTTGTAGTGGGCGCTGTCGTAACGGTTGCGGGCAAACCGATCCAATTTCCACACCAGCACGGTATCGAACAACCCTTTAGCGCTGTCTTGCACCATTTTCTGAAATTCCGGGCGGTTATCTGTCTTGGCGGAAAGCGCCCGGTCGATATAGCTACGCAGAATTGTGATTCCATTTTTCTCTGCGTATTCCTTGCATTCCCGAAGCTGTCCTTCGATGCTTTCTTCCCGCTGATTGTCGCTGCTGTACCTGGCGTAAATCACCGCCTTCATCCGCATCATCTCCATTTGTCTGCTTTGAGGGGTTTGGGTTCTCCCAAGGTGCGTTTGGTGGATATCCAAACGCTATGCTTGCAAAACCAGTCACCGGCTGGGAAAACCGTTTTCCCAACACCACACACTACCACAACTGCTGCCGGAAAGCTATCACCAACCTGTACAAATTCCGGCCTCAAATCTATCAAAAAAGTACCGGCTGGGAAAGAAAAACTCTCCCAGCCCGGCGGGAGCTTTCAACTGTGCCGCTCCCTTTCTTCATGCCATTCCTTCAGCATCTGCTTGCCTTGTTCACTCTCAAAAAACGCCTGCATCTGGGGAAGCAAAGCGCGGGCAAGACTTTCAACTGCTGACTGTAGTATTGGTTCTGTCTTGTTTTCTAAAACTACTCGATTGTCTGACACCCCTCCTTTTCTGTAACGCTCTTTTTCTTTCCCAGCTGGTAAGAGATTTGGGGTGGCTTGCCACCCCCTGTAGTCCCCCTCCAAGCAGGAAAGATTGTATGCCACAGTCTAACACGGAAATCTTGCCATTTCAAGGCTTTTGCGGTATGATATAAGAAATCATAACTCGAAAAATTATAATTCCCATAACAAGAGGGTGAATGCATGGCAGAATATCGCTTTGAACATAAAGAACCTTTGACACAGCGGGTGGTTTTAGCGTTAAGAGTCAATACCAAACAGCTGAAGGAACAGTTGTGGCTGGGAACAGAATACGAGGTAGAAGCTGCTTTGCGTGGTTTGGATAAGCCCCTGTATCTGTCCCAAACTCGCCCACTGGGGGCGTTTTGGTGCGAGTTCGGAAAAACCTCCGCCGATGGCTGGACGGAGGCTGTGTGGGCCCTTTGTGGGGCGTTGTCGGCGCGAAGGGCAGAACGGGAAGCACAAGAGCAGAAAGCGGCTGAACTTCTTTCCCAGCTAACAGTGGGAAATTCCGCTGCTCTGTATGCGGCCATTCAGATTTGGGAGATGTACCTGCGCTGCTGCCGAGGAAGAGACAAACACAAAGCAGAAACTGCCCTGCGGGATCATGCGCAGCTGCTGATCCTGCCCTTTGGGGAATATACCCCGGAAATGGTTAACTGGAAACGGGGGCAACCAGTTACTCCTGTATGGAACCATCGGGAAGACGCCAAGCTGGAGATTTGGTATCCGCACGGACGAGTCCCCTTTGAATGTGCGGTAGTGAGCGGTTCCCTGCGACCGACTCTTATCTATTACCGTCAGCGGATACTGGATGCCGGCATGGTCATGCGTACCTGCAGCCAATGCGGGAGGGTGTTCTTCGCTCCGGATGCTCGCAGCAATCTGTGCAGCGAACGGTGCCGTAAAGCCAGTAAAAAGGCCGCAAAAAAGAGTTTCGACAGCAAATCCAGAGAGGAAGAGTACGAGCAGGCCTACAAGCGAGAGTATATGTTT
The DNA here is from genome assembly GCA_018712345.1 of Candidatus Onthovicinus excrementipullorum. Lineage (GTDB taxonomy): Bacteria > Bacillota > Clostridia > Oscillospirales > Acutalibacteraceae > Onthovicinus > Onthovicinus excrementipullorum. The sequence goes on from DVHG01000022.1 coordinate 19,298, forward strand.
TGGTACAACCGCATCAAGAAGCTGGAAAAGAATCATGCCTCACAGGAACAGATCCAAAGGGCGAAAACCGCTCTCCGGCAGTTCCGAAAAGAAGTCGTGGGACGTAAAAAGCAGATTCAGAACGGAGATTTATCTACGACACAATTTATCAACTGGATGATTGGACAGGAGCCTATTATTCAGGAAATTTGTGACGAGTAATCAAAACCACGCGTTAAACGCGTGGTATGCACAAGCCCTGAAAGGGCATAATACAGGCAAGCGTCTCAAGACGCACTGAAATTTATTGCGCTTGCATTACTTGCCCTACCGCCCGTAAACGGGCGATTTCCGATCTAATAGAAACTTTCCTTTACTGGAGACATCTCGTTAGCAGCTCGCTTCGCTCGATGCTTGAAGCTAAAGCTTTTTATCCTCACCAGCAGAGCTGGTGGTTCTGTTTGCTAAAAGAAACAGGCTATCCACGTGGATAGCCTGTTCTTTCTATATATCTCAGAATTCGAAAAGTTGGATAGCCAACAAACTCCAAACGTTTTTGAGATCACGATTTCATGAAATTTATTTGTCTTTTTAAGCAGATTGTATTATACTAAAAATAGAAAATTCAGGAGGTAGACAATGGCAATCAGTTACAATCTCCTTTGGAAAAAACTCATTGATCTTGGATTGAGTAAAACCGATATGATGCGCCGTGCAAAAATCAGCACCAATGTTTTAGCGCGTCTCAGTAAAGGTGAACCAGTTTCTATGGACAGTATAGAGAAAATCTGCAAAGTGTTGAACTGCAATATTGGAGACGTAATGGAGTTCGTTACGGATGAAACAAATGGAGGAAAAGATGCATGATTACGGGCGCGATCAAAAATAAAGTGGACAAAATCTGGACGGACATCTGGGCAGGCGGCATTACCAATCCTTTGACGGTGATCGAGCAGCTGACCTATCTCATGTTCACCCGTTCGTTGGATGAAAAGGAACTAGAAACAGAAGAATTTGAAAACATGACCGGCGAGAAGATGGACAAAATTTTCCCCCAGTCTCCTGTGGGGCAGTCCATGCGCTGGAGCAAATTCAAGAACAACGATCCCCGCGACATTTACGATGTGATTTCCCAGCGGGTCTTCCCTGCTATCAAAAACATGAAGCACGGTCATCTGCCGGACTTCACCGAGCAGGGCGATCTGATCGAGGTCGCCGACGATTTAGGCAGCGATGAACAGAACGAGACTGCCTTTGCTCGCTACATGAGCGACGCCATGTTTCTGATCCCCACGCCCCAAGTGCTGCAAAAGATCATCACCGGGCTGGACGACCTGTATGAACACGACATTTCCGATCTGGATATGCAGGGCGACCTGTATGAATATATGCTGGGCAAGCTGGCCACCGCCGGGCAAAACGGCCAGTTCCGCACCCCCAAGCACATCCGGGAAATGATGGTGGAGCTGCTGCAGCCTACCCCGGACGACACCATCTGCGACCCGGCCTGCGGCACGGCAGGCTTTCTGGTCTCCGCCGCGGAGTACATTCGCAACCACTACGAGGATACCATGACTTCCGAGCAGTGGGAGCACTTTGCTGGAGACGCCTTCACCGGCTTTGACACAGACCGCACCATGCTGCGCATTTCTGCAATGAACCTGATGCTGCACTCCATCAGCCACCCGGAGATCGACTACAAGGATAGTGTTTCCAAGCAAAACCAGATCAGCGACAAGTTTACCATCTGTCTGGCAAATCCGCCTTTCAAGGGCACCGTGGACGCGGAAAGTATTCACGATAACCTGAAAGCTGTCACCAACACCAAAAAGACCGAGCTGCTATTTTTGGCGCTGTTTTTGCGGATGCTGAAAAAGGGCGGTCAGTGCGCCTGCATCGTGCCGGACGGCGTGCTGTTCGGCTCCTCCAAGGCGCACAAAGCTATTCGCAAAGAACTGGTGGAGAACCATCAGCTGCGCGCCGTGATCTCTATGCCCTCCGGTGTGTTCAAGCCCTACGCCGGGGTGTCCACGGCGGTGCTGGTGTTCACCAAAACCGGCGCAGGCGGCACCGAAAACGTGTGGTTTTACGATATGAAGGCCGACGGCTTTTCGCTGGACGACAAGCGCAGCGAAATTGCGGAGAACGATATTCCCGACATCATCGAGCGGTTCCACCATCTGGACAAGGAAGCCGACCGCCAGCGCACCGAGCAGAGCTTTTTTGTGCCCAAGCAGGAGATTGCGGACAACGACTATGACCTGTCCATCAACAAGTACAAAAAGGTGGAGTATGTGCCGATAGAGTATCCCTCGACTACCGAAATTATGGCCGACCTGCACGAGCTGGAAATGGAGATCACGGCAGGACTGGCGGAATTGGAGGGGATGTTGTGATGGCGAGGTTGGGAGAAATTTGTACTATTGTTTCAGGCACAACTCCGAAAAGTACTCAACCTGAATACTGGGATGGCAATTTGAACTGGGTAACACCTGCTGAACTGACAGATGAATCGGATATTATCTATGAAAGTCAAAGAAAGATAACACAACAAGCGGTTAGCGATAGCAGTCTAAAATCATTTCCAGCAGGAACCGTATTGCTTTCCTCAAGGGCTCCTATTGGGAAAGTGGCGATTGCTGGAACAGAAATGTACTGTAATCAGGGGTTCAAAAATTTAATCTGTTCAGAGAAAATATATAACCGCTATCTATATCACTTTCTGAAGGATAAAACAGTCTATCTCAATTCATTGGGGAGAGGTGCTACCTTTAAGGAAATTTCAAAAAGTATCGTTGAAAATATTGAAATTCCCCTCCCGCCCCTTGACGAACAGCACAAAATTGCGGCGGTGCTGGATAAGGTCAGCGACCTGATTGCCAAACGCCGTCAGCAGCTGGACAAGCTGGATTTACTTATCAAGTCCCGATTTATCGAGATGTTTGGAGATCCTGTTTTTAACCCTTTAGGGTGGAAAAAGAAAACTCTCAAAGAGGTATGTATTAAGCTGAATGACGGAACACACTTTTCTCCTGAAAGTTTTGACACCGGGGAGTATAAGTATGTAACAGCAAAAAACATAAAAATATCGGGCTTTGATTTTACTAATATTACTTATGTTCCAGAAGAAGTCCATAGACCCATTTATGAAAGATGTAATCCTGAATTAGGCGACGTGTTATACATCAAAGACGGTGTTACAACCGGAATTGCAATGGTTAATACTCTCGAAGAGGAGTTCACCTTGCTTTCAAGTGTCGCTTTGCTTAAACAAGATAGAAGAATAATGAATGGACATTTTTTGGCCGCATTATTGAATAACGAAAGCATGTACACTGATATTAGAAGCAATATGGGCGGGGCAGCAATTACAAGATTAACGATTGCAAAGTTAAATACAATTAAAGTCATTCTTCCACCCATTGAACTTCAGGAACAGTTCGCCGCCTTCGTCGAACAGGCCGACAAATCAAAACTTGCACTCCAGAAGAGCCTTGAAAAGCTGGAAACGCTGAAAAAGGCACTGATGCAGGAATATTTTGGGTAAAAGGAGGGCTTACTATACTATGTCTGACAAAGAATATGAGCGAAAATACAAAGAGGACAAGCCTGTTGTCGCAATATGTTATGATTTTGACAAAACATTATCTCCAGATGATATGCAAGCACAGGGTTATATCCAATCAGTTGGATATAATATCCCTGATTTTTGGAAAAAATCAAATTCTCTCGCTTCTGATAATGAAATGGATCAAAACCTTGCTTACATGTACACAATGAAGCAGGAGTCAGAGGGAAAAGTCCTATTTACCAAAGAAAAGTTGGCGGAATATGGGGCTTCCGTCCAACTGTTCCCTGGGGTTGAGCAGTGGTTTGAACGTATTCGTGAATACGGGAAGGAAAAGGGTGTTATTGTAGAACACTATATCATTTCTTCAGGATTAAAAGAGATGATTGAAGGGACGCCAGTTGCCCAGGCTGGGGCATTTGAAAAAATTTACGCTAGTTCTTTTTATTACAACGAAAAAGGGGTGGCCGTATGGCCAGCCCAGGTTGTGAACTACACGAATAAAACGCAGTTTTTGTTTAGAATTGAAAAAGGCGTCCTGGACATTAACGATCCCGCTGTTAATGAATCCTTTTCTCCTGAAGAAATGAGAGTACCCTTCCGTAATATTGTTTATATTGGAGATAGCGATACTGACATTCCCTGCATGAAACTTGTCAACTCGTATGGTGGGCATTCTATTGGTGTCTATAACGCGAAAACTATGGACAAGACAAAAGTTTACAAAATGATGCGTGATGGAAGAATCAAATATTTTGCGCCGGCTGATTATACAGAAGGCACAGAATTGGATCTTCTAGTAAAAGCCATCATTGATCGAACTTCGGCGAATGAGGCACTGGAAACACTGCACTATAAGTATAAAAAAGAACGCATCAAAGCCGATAAAGGAAGTAATGAAGAAGAACGCCAAAAAACAGATTTGCTCATTGCCTTAGAAAACAGTGGCAGTTTTGCAAATACGCACACTCTTATCAGTGAATTGCAGGAAATTGATAATTGGTCTTTTGAGGAAAAAGAAATTTTGTTTCATATTTCTCTCAGTAACAGTCAGGTTCGCTACATACTGCGTGATTTAGATGTGAAAACCTTTTATAATAGCCTGTTAAAAAGTATGAAAACTATGACACCGGAGTCGCAAGAAGTTAAGCACATCTTAGAAAGCGATGATTGAGGAGGTGCGCTATAATGAACTTCTCCTTCCTCGAAACCAGACCCGCATACGCCCTTTTTGCCCCCGCTTGCGTGGAAGCCGAAAAAATCTATACTTCTGCCCCGGCCATGTGCGCGGTAGGCTGCCGCAAGGCGCTGGAACTGGCGGTGAAATGGGTCTATTCTGCGGACAACACCATGAAAATGCCCTATAAGGATAACCTGCAATCCCTCATCCACGAGCCTACCTTCCGTTTCGCTGTGGACTACAACACCTGGGAGAAGCTCCCCTTTATCATCAAGCTGGGTAATCTGGCGGTACATACAGAACGGAGTGTGCAAAAAAGCGACGCCCTTGCCTCCCTGCGGGGCTTGTTTGAGTTTATTCAGTGGATCGACTACTGCTATGGTTCCGATTATGAGGAACGCACCTTTGACGAAAGCTTGATTCCCACCGAAAAGGTGGTTGTGGACACCAAAAAAATCAAGGAACAGGAAAGTCTGCTGGATGAAAAAGACGCCCAAATCGAGGCGCTTCGTAAACAGATCGAGCAGATGTCTGCCCAATACACTACTGAAAAAGAGCAGCACCGGCAAGAGCGCGTCTTCCAGCCGGAAGACCTCTCCGAGTTTCAGACCCGCAAAACTTATATTGATGTGGATATGAAACTCATGGGATGGAAATTTTCCGGCCCAGATGCGGATGTGCAGGAGGAATATCCGGTGGAGGGCATGGCCGGCATGGTTGGCCAGAGGGGTTACTGCGACTATGTTCTGTTTGGAAAAGACGGCCTGCCGCTGGCGGTGGTAGAAGCCAAACGTACCAGTAAGGACCCCAATATCGGGCGTAAGCAGGCGGCTTTGTATGCGGATTGCCTGGAGCGAAAATTCGGTCGTCGCCCGATGCTATTCACCACCAACGGCTTTGAAACGTATTTCTGGGATGATCGGAGCGGTCCTCCGCGAAAAGTCAGCGGCATTTTCAGCAAAGATGACCTGCAAAAGCTGATGAACCGCCGTACTGAGCGGCTGGATTTGATGAGTATTCCCATCGACGACAAAATCACCGACCGGTATTACCAGAAAGAAGCCATCCGGGCGGTCTGCGAACAGATTGGGCAGGGATTCCGCAAACATCTGCTGGTCATGGCCACCGGCACCGGCAAAACAAGAACTGCATCCAGCCTGACCGACGTTCTCAGCCGGGGGAAGTGGGTGACAAACATCCTGTTTCTGGCCGACCGCACTGCACTGGTGAAACAGGCCAAAGACGATTTTAAGAACTATTTACCGGATATGTCCCTTTGCAATCTCTGCTCCAACAAGGACGACAGGAACGCCCGCATTGTGTTTTCTACCTATCCGACCATCTTGAATGCCATTGACGATACCAAGTCCAAGGACGGGCGGCAGTTGTTCACCCCGGCGCATTTTGATTTGATTATCATTGACGAAAGCCACCGGAGCATATTCAAAAAGTATCGGGCGATTTTTGAGTATTTCGACGCTATGATGGTGGGTCTCACCGCGACGCCGAAAACCGATGTTGACCGCAATACCTACGACTTTTTTGAGATGGAACACGGTGTTCCTACCTACGCCTATGATTATGAAACGGCTGTGTATCAGGATCATGTGCTGGTGCCGTATTATAATTATGAAGTCAAAACCAAGTTTCTAGAAGAGGGCATCACCTACGACGATCTGTCCGACGAGGACAAGGAACGGTATGAGGACGATTTTATCGAAGACGACAGGATGCCGGATTTCATTCCCTCTGCGGCACTCAACAAGTTTGTGTTTAATGAATCGACCGTGGACATTGTGCTGCAGGATTTGATGGAGCGGGGTATTAAGGTGGCCGGCGGCGACCGGTTGGGCAAAACCATTATCTTTGCCCAGAACAAGCGTCATGCCGAGTTTATTCTGGAACGGTTCAACAAGCTGTACCCGCAGTATCATGGTACATTTGCCCAGCGGGTGATCTGCGATGATGCTTATGCACAGACGATTATCGACGATTTTAAACAGCCGGAAAAAGAGCCGCATATTGCGGTGTCTGTGGATATGATGGACACCGGTATCGACGTTCCGCAAGCGGTGAATCTGGTATTTTTCAAAAAAGTGCGCTCCAAGGCAAAATTCTGGCAGATGATCGGCCGGGGCACCCGCCTGTGCAAGGGATTGGCCTGTGTGGATCAGATTGATGGAACGTACACGGATAAACGCCGTTTCTTGATTTTTGATTACTGCGGAAATTTTGAATATTTTCGGGAGCATAAGGAAGGCTACGAGGCTAGAGAAGCAAAAACGCTGTCAGAAAATATTTTTGGCAAGCAGATCAAAATTGTCATGGCTTTACAGGAAAGTGCCTTTGCTGGCGAAGATTACCAGGCATGGCGAGATGAGATGGTTGATACCTGCCACAAGCAGATTGCAGCGCTCAACCCGGATCTGATTGCCGTAAAATTGCGGATGCAGGTTGTGGAGAAGTATAAAAAGCTGGATGTCTTTGTTTCTCTCAGCGAAGGAGACAAAGGCGAGCTGCTGACACAGATTGCACCACTTATCCGATCGGAGGAGGCCGATGAGTTTGCCAAGCGTTTTGACAACTTCATGTATGGTCTGATACTGGCTCATATCGAGCAGCTACCTTCTTTTAAGTATGCCAAAAAGCAGTTGTGTGATATAGCCGTACTACTGGAAAGCAAAGCCAGCATTCCGCAAATCAAGGCAAAGCTACCAATACTTGAGGAGATTCATACCGATGCTTTCTGGGATACCAATGATATTCTGCTGTTTGAAAAGGTTCGGAAAGAACTGCGTGATCTGATCCGTTTTTTGGATGAAGGTGGAGGCGAGCAAAAGCGTATTGTCACCAAACTAACTGACCCGATTATTGACAGCCAAGAAGGCGTTCAACTGGATGCAGCCTATGACTTTGAGGATTATCGCGCTAAGGTCAACCGCTATGTAAACGAGCACGGGAACACTCTTGCGATTTACAAGTTGACGCACAACATTCCGTTGGCTATGGACGATTATCAAGAGCTGGAGCGGGTGCTAACCAGCGAATTGGGCAGCAAAGAAGATTATGCCCGAGAGTTTGGTGACACCCCCTTTGGCTTGCTCATTCGCAAGATAGCTAAGCTGGATCATGAAGCAGCTATGCAGGCGTTTTCCGTCTTTATCAATGACCAATCTCTTAATCAAAAGCAGATTGCTTTTGTAAACAAAATCATTCATCATATTGAGCTGAACGGATACATGGAAAATGTTGCGGAACTTACCAAACCGCCATTTGATAAGCCAATCAGTTTCATCAAACTATTTGATGCGAAAACCCGAACCGCTTTGATGGAAACAATTAATATGATTCGAGAAAATGCAATTCAGATTGTAGCGTCATAATACCGAAAAAACAGAAGGACAGGCGTTTATACCTGTCCTTCTGTTTTTATGATAAATTTTCTGAAAAAATAATAAATCCGAACCCATCGCCAACCGGCACAAGGTTCGGATTTATTCGTTGTGGTGGAGCATAGCGGGATCGAACCGCTGACCTCTACACTGCCAGTGTAGCGCTCTCCCAGCTGAGCTAATACCCCATTTGTTCAGCGACGGGATATATCATATCACACTTCCCGGATAAAATCAATACCCACGGCCAAAAAAATTTTATTTTCCAAAGATCGCTGAATACATAAGGGCGTGCGCCTACCGGCGCACGCCCTTATCATGTGCATTACTATGAATTAATACATTCCGCCTGCACCCTGTGCCGCAGCGGCAGCAGCTGCTGCATCCGCCTGCGGATCCGGCTTGTCGGTGACAAGGGACTCGGTGGTCAGCACCATCGCCGCAACGGAAGCGGCGTTCTGGAGCGCGGAACGCGTCACCTTAGTCGGGTCAACAATGCCGGCATGGATCATATCAACATACTCCTCTTTGGCGAAGTCGAAGCCATAGCCGACCTTTCCGCTCTTCTTGATCGTATCGATGATGACGGAGCCCTCCAGACCAGCGTTGGCCGCGATCTGGCGGACAGGAGCCTCCAAGCTCTTGAGGACGATACGGACACCGACCTTCATGTCCGGGTCCTCCTGCTGATCCATCAGCTTTTCAACGTCTGCCATTGCGTTGATGAGTGCAACACCGCCGCCTGCGACGATGCCCTCCTCCACGGCGGCCTTTGTTGCTGCGAGTGCATCCTCAATGCGGAGCTTCTTCTCCTTCATCTCGGTCTCCGTCGCAGCACCGACGCGGATCACCGCGACACCGCCGGACAACTTCGCAAGGCGCTCCTGAAGCTTCTCGCGGTCGAACTCAGAGGTGGTCTCCTCAATCTGGGCCTTGATCTGGTTGACACGCGCCTTGATAGCATCGGCATCGCCAGCGCCATCAACGATGATGGTGTTTTCCTTATTGATCTTGACCTGACGCGCACGGCCGAGCTGGTCGAGCGTGGTGTCTTTCAGTTCCAGGCCGAGGTCAGAAGTGATAACCTGGCCGCCGGTGAGAATGGCGATATCCTGAAGCATCTCCTTGCGCCTGTCGCCAAAGCCGGGGGCCTTAACGGCCACGCAGGTGAAGGTGCCGCGCAGCTTGTTGACGAGCAACGTGGCAAGTGCCTCGCCTTCGACATCCTCCGCGATAATGACGAGCTTCTTGCCGGACTGGGCGATCGGCTCGATCAGCGGCAGGATCTCCTGAATGTTGGAGATCTTCTTATCCGTGATGAGGATCAGCGGATCATCAATCACGGCCTCCATCTTATCCGTATCAGTCGCCATGTACGGGGAGATATAGCCACGGTCAAACTGCATACCCTCTACGACATCAGAGCCGGTCTCGGCTGTCTTGGACTCCTCGACGGTGATAACGCCGTCCGCTGTAACCTTCTCCATTGCGTCGGCAATCAGCTTGCCGACATACTCATCGGCGGCGGAGATCGTCGCAACACGCGCGATGTCATCCGTACCGTCTACCTGCTTGGAATTCTTGCGCACCGCCTCAACGGCTGTATCAACCGCAAGCTGAATGCCCTTGCGGACAACCATCGGGTTCGCACCGGCAGCAACATTGCGCATGCCCTCCCGTACGAGCGCCTGAGCCAGCAGCGTAGCCGTCGTGGTGCCGTCACCCGCGATATCATTCGTCTTAGTTGCGACCTCTTTGACGAGCTGAGCGCCCATGTTCTCAAACGGCTCCTCGAGCTCAATCTCCTTGGCGATGGTTACACCGTCGTTCGTGATGAGCGGAGCGCCATATTTCTTGTCAAGGACCACATTCCTGCCCTTGGGACCAAGTGTGATCTTGACCGTATCGCTCAATTTATCAATACCTGCCTGAAGGGCCTTGCGGGCCTCTTCACCATAGATGATCTGCTTTGCCATGATGCATTACCTCCAAATTTAAACTTGTGATCCGCTTATTCGACAATGGCAAGGATATCGTCCTGCTTCACGATGGTGTATTTCTCATCGTCGAGCTTGACCTCGGTACCGGCATATTTGCTGGTGATGACCTTATCGCCGACCTTAACGTACATCTCGACCTTCTGGCCGTCCACCGTGCCGCCAGGGCCGACTGCAATAACCTCTGCAACCTGCGGCTTTTCCTGCGCACTGGCCGCCAGAATGATGCCGCCCTTTGTTGTCTCCTCCGCCTCAACGAGCTTCACTACAACGCGGTCTGCAAGTGGTTTAATCGTCATGATGAATTCCTCCCAAAAAATAATCTCCAGATCAGTATCGGGGAATCAGCACTTTTCAAACCGCTCCAGAAGCGGTTTAGCACTCATTCTCCCCGAGTGCTAATATTATTGTAATCACTTTAGCAGTAAAAATCAATACCCATTTCCAAAGTTTACAATTAAGTCATAAATCCTGCCAATTTATCCGTACAACAGTAAAAAGCGTTCGGATTATAAATTAAAAAAGTTCTCCATCCGGATATATTCCCTGCATTTTAAAACAGGACAAATGCGGTCCTGTTTTCGGCACTTTATGATATATTGCAGGGCCGGTTTACTGCATATCTTGATTTTGCCCGTACAGGCTGATATAATAAATAAGTACGCTACGCGGGTATGGCGGAATTGGCAGACGCGCAGGATTTAGGTTCCTGTGCCGTAAGGCGTGTGGGTTCAACCCCCACTACCCGTACCACGTCGCCGCAAGCTTCACATTGCTTGCGGCGACTTTTATATATAAAAGTCACTGGCGCGCGCTGCGTCTCCTTCTACGCAAAAGGTCACGCTCGGTTCATCTGCTCGGTTGTAAATACCCGCGCAACGGTTCGCGCTCACTACCAACTTTTTTTCGAAAAATGAGGGTTCAAATCTCCTGCCAAAATCGCTAAAACATCTTTTTTATAGCTACTTAACATGTCGGAGCAAGCTGTGTATTGCTTGCTCCGACTTTTTCAAAAGCAAAGCGCACTCCCGCCCTGCCGCTCCTTTCCAAACCAAACCCGCTGTTGCTCGGCTTCGGTTTAGGCCGCCGCTCTGCGGCGATCTGATTCAATCACAAGAAAATATTGATTTTAACCATTCTTCACATGGCGTAGCGGACTGTGTATTATTTTATAAAGCGCAATTTATATACAGGAAATCCCCCAGCTGCGCCAGGGGATTTTTGATAATAAAAAATCGGAGCAAACACATATCGTTTGCTCCGACATGGAGGCGCCACCCAGACTCGAACTGGGGGTGAAGGTTTTGCAGACCTCTGCCTTACCACTTGGCTATGGCGCCGCATTTCCATTATATGAAGCCGCACGGCAAACATGCGGCCGATCGTTAAAAAAAGGACGCCAAAATATAAAATTTAAGCGTCCATGGAGCGGATGACGAGGCTCGAACTCGCTACCTCCACCTTGGCAAGGTGGCGCTCTACCAGATGAGCTACATCCGCAAAACTGGTGCCTCCGACCGGAATCGAACCAGTGACACGAGGATTTTCAGTCCTCTGCTCTACCGACTGAGCTACAGAGGCATAAAATGGCGACCCGGAACGGGATCGAACCGTCGACCTCTAGCGTGACAGGCTAGCGTTCTAACCAGCTGAACTACCGGGCCATTTCTTGGTGGGAACAACAGGGCTCGAACCTGTGACCCCCTGCTTGTAAGGCAGGTGCTCTCCCAGCTGAGCTATGCTCCCGTACGCCGATGCCGGGAATCGTACTCAGCAGCGACGCTATATAATATACTATAAATCGCCAGCGATGTCAATAGTTAAATCAAATTTTTCTCAAATTCTTTCCGCCGCATTCCTCCGGCACGGCACGCAAAAAGCGCGTTATTCGCGGCTCTGACTGCGGTCCAGACGCTCAAAAATTTTCTCGTATCCGTCGCATCCGTAGTTGAGGGAACGATTGACGCGGCTGATCGTCGCCGTGGACGCTCCCGTCTCCTCCACGATCTCATTATACACGCGGTGCTCGCTGAGGAGCTTGGCCACCACGATGCGCTGCGAGATCGCCTTCAGCTCCGTGACGGTGCAGAGGTCCGAGAAAAAGTCATAGCACTCCTCCATCGTCCGCAGTTCAAGGATCGCCTGAAAGAGAAAATCCACATTCTTATCCTTGAGCTTGTTATCCATACCATGCACCTCCAAATTACTCACATTTTAGCACATTAAATTTGAAAAGTCAAAGGCTAAAAGCACGCAAAAATCGGCAAAGGCCGGCCCCGCTTTCCGGGGACCGGCCTGAGAGAATTAAAAGGCAGAAGCCGCAGCTCAGACATCGTTGCGCACCAGATCCTCAAACGTCTCGCCCTTGACGATCACGCGGCTCTCCCCGCGGCAGACCATCACGACCGGCGGACGCGGGATGCGGTTGTAATTGGAGGACATGGAGTAGTTATAGGCACCCGTGGAGAGAACGGCCAGAATATCGCCGTGCTCAACCCTCTGAATGGGGGTATTCTCCTGAATCAGGTCGCCGCTCTCACAGCACTTACCGGCCACCGTCACCTTAAAATCCCGTGGCTCATTGGCCTTGTTGGCACACAGGACGTCGTAATCGGAGCTGTAAAGGATATAGCGTGGATTATCGCACATGCCGCCGTCCACGGAGACATAGGTACGGATATCCGGAATTGTCTTGACCGCGCCGACCGTGTACAGCGTGATCCCAGCGGATCCAACGATGGAACGGCCCGGTTCAATCAGAATATAGGGCAGATCTACCCCGTACTCCTGAGCCCGCGCCTTGACAACCCGGGCAACGCGGTTCATGTACTCGGAATAGGCAACGGGATTGTCGGACTCCAGATATTTGATCCCGAAGCCGCCGCCCAGATTGAGCTCCCGAACCGTAAAGCCGGTCTCTGTTTTAATATCGGCGATAAATTTGAGCATCACTTCCGCCGCGTGCTCAAACGGATCAACATCAAGAATCTGGGAGCCGATATGGCAGTGCAGACCGCAGAGGTTGACGTTCTCAAGCTCAAGGGCACGCTTGACGATCTGCATCGCCTCCCCGGTCTCCAGCGCGACGCCGAATTTGGAGTCAATCTGGCCGGTGCGGATGAAACTGTGCGTGTGGGCGTCAATACCCGGTTTGATGCGGAACATGATATCCGCTTTTTTGCCCATGGTGCCGGCGATCCGGTTGATCGTTTCAAGCTCCGGGAAATTGTCCACGATGATCCGGGCAATTCCGGCCTCCAGCGCCGTCTCAATCTCCAAATCGGTCTTATTATTGCCGTGGAAATAAATCCGATCCGCCGGGAATCCGGCACTCAGAGCCGTGTAGAGCTCTCCGCCGGAGACGACGTCCAGCCCCATATCCTCGCTCTCGACGATCCGGCACATCTCCTTACAGCAAAATGCCTTGCTGGCGAAGAGCACGCGGCCGTGGCCATCGTAATTCTCTTTGATGGACTGGACGAAAGCGCGGCAGTGCTCGCGGATCTGTGTCTCATCCATGACATAGAGCGGCGTACCGTACCTGCGCACGAGTTCGACCGTATCGCAGCCGCCGATCGTCAGATGGCCGTCGCGGTTGACATCCAGACATTCTGATACAAACATATTGACGCTCCTTTATCAATGATCTTTTATCGAACCGCCCGCTCAACGGCGGCGCGCAGCTCCTGTGTCCCGGCGCCGCTGACGGCGGAAAACGGGACAATCCCCTGTGGCCCATAAGGGCTCAGCTGCTCCGTCAGTTGGGTGAGCATTTTATGGTAATCGCTCTTGTTGAGCTTATCACACTTCGTCAGCGCTGCGACAAAGGGGATCCCCTGATCGCGGTAGAAGGCAAGCATCGTCTCATCATCCGCGGACGGAGGATGCCGCATATCGATCAGCTGCACGGCAAAGCGCAGATCGCGACCGGAATTGAAGTAGTGCTCCATCAGCTCCGACCAGCGCTCTTTCTCCCCGCGGGAGACACGGGCATACCCGTAGCCCGGAAGATCCACCAGAAAAATCCGCTCCAGACGGAAGAAGTTAATACACACAGTCTTACCCGGCTTGGAACTTACGCGTGCGAGGGTCTTCCGGCCGCATAGCCTGTTGAGCAGAGAGGACTTCCCCACATTTGAGCGTCCGGCAAAGGCGATCTCCGGCGCTGTGGAGGGTACAAGCTGCTCCGCCGTGCCGTAGGATCTTACAAATTCAGCTGATTCAAATCTCATCTGTACGCCCTCACTGTGCAATGACGCTGCCCGCGGTACGGTGTTTGCGCTCCACGGGGAGCTGTTTTTCCGCCGCATGCTCTCCGTCCGCTGCCGGACGCAGGGCGAGCCGCAGTACCTGCTCAATCTTATTGACGGGATGGAAGCGCACCTGCGCTTTCACAGCGCTGTCGATATCGTCCAAGTCCGGGACATTGTCCGCCGGAATGATAACATCGCGGATCCCGGCACGGTATGCGGCCATAGACTTCTCTCGCAGGCCGCCGATTGGGAACACACGGCCGCGCAGGGTAATCTCTCCCGTCATAGCAATATCGGCACGCACCGGATCCCCACGCAGCGCGGAGACAAGCGCCGTGACCATGGTCACACCCGCCGAAGGACCATCCTTGGGAACCGCTCCCTCCGGCGCGTGGATGTGGATATCCTTATTCTTATAAAAATCGCGGTCAATCCCAAGCTCCTGCCAGCGGGCGCGAATGACACTCACTGCCGCCTGGGCAGACTCCTTCATGACGTCACCGAGTGATCCGGTCAGCTTCAGATCGCCTTTACCGTCAAGCACGGCGATCTCAATCGGCATGAGCACACCGCCCACACTCGTCCAGGCCAGCCCATTGGCTACGCCAACCTCATCGGAAACGCTGTACAGGTCCTCCTTAAAGCGGCGCGTACCGAGCAGCTCTTTCAGGTCCGCAGGGGTGACGCGCAGGGACTTCTCACCCTCAACAACCGCCATGGCCGCCCTGCGGCAGAGCGTGGCAATCCGCCGTTCCAGAGAACGGACGCCCGCCTCCCGCGTATAGCCGTCAATTACCTCATGCAGTGCAGCGTCCGTAATGCGCAGCTGGGTGCGGGTGAGCCCGTTGAGGCGGATCTGCTTGGGAATCAGATGCTCCCGTGCAATGGTGAACTTTTCCTCATGCGTATAGCTCGGCAGCTCCACAATATCCATCCGGTCATAGAGCGGCGCAGGAATCGCGGAGACATCATTCGCCGTGGTGATAAAAAAGACCTTGCTCAGATCATAGGGAATTTCCAGATAGTGATCGTGGAACTCGCGGTTCTGCTCCCCGTCGAGCACCTCCAGCAGCGCGGAAGAGGGATCCCCGCGCATATCGGCGCCCAGTTTATCCACCTCGTCGAGCAAAATCAGCGGATTGGAGGTCCCCGCCTGACGGATTGCATCGATAATCCTGCCGGGCATGGAGCCGATATAGGTCTTGCGGTGGCCGCGGATATCCGCCTCATCGCGGACACCGCCCAGCGAAATGCGCACGTATTTACGTCCCATCGCCTTGGCAATGCTGGCGGCAATGGAGGTCTTCCCTACGCCCGGCGGGCCTGCCAGACAGAGAATCTGGCCGTTGGACTCCGGTGCAAGCCTGCGCACGGCAAGATATTCCAGAACCTGTTCCTTGACCTTCGCCATGCCGCTGTGTTCGCGGTCGAGCAGCCTGCGGGCCGCAGGGATATTGAGGCTGTCGCGGGAGAACTTGTTCCACGGCAGCTCCAGACACACATCCAGATAATTGCGCAGGACCGTCCCCTCCTGAGAGCCCGGGGACATATGGCCGAGATGGTCGCAGTCCTTCAGGAGCTTCTCCTCCGACTTCTGCGGCAGGGAGAGCGCCTTGATCTTTTTGCGGTATGTCTCCGCCTCAGAGCATGGATTTTCCCCGTCACCGAGCTCCTCCGCAATTGCGCTGAGTTTCTCGCGCAGGTAGTAATCCCGCTGGTTGTCATCCATCTGCTGATGGACCTTCTGTTCAATATGGTTCTCAATGCGCAGCAGCTCCGTCTCCCGTGCGAGCAGACGGCAGACCTCGGAGAGGCGCTCGGTCACATCGCGAATCTCCAGCACGTGCTGTTTATCCTTATAGTCGGCCAGAATGTTGGAGGCAATGTAGTCCGCCAGCGCACCCGGCTCCTCCATCTCCAGAATATTGACAATGATATCGTTCGCCGTGTTGCCGGATACGGCGGCATAGTCGTCAAAAATGCGGCGGGCACTGCGGACAAGGGCCTTGCCGGCCTCAGGGGAATCCGGGAACCCCTTCTCCTTACAGCGGGTGGTGGCGGCCAGAATAAACGGCTTATCCATCACAATGCTGCTCAGGGAGGCGCGATACTTGCCCTCGACGACGACGCGGTAGACGCCCTCAGATATATTGACAACCTGAAGCACGGAGCAGACCGTACCGATGCGGTACAGATCCTTACGCGCCGGATCGTCAATGCGCACGTCCTTCTGTGCGGTTAGAAAGATATCCTGCGTCTCCTCCACGGCCGCCTTGACCGCAGCGGCCGACTTTTCACGGCCGACGTCAAAGTGCAGCAGCATCCCGGGGAAGACGACCATCCCACGCAGCGCCACACAGGGCATGACATTCAATTTATTGACACTTGTATTCAAATTCAATCACCTCATTGGGTACAAGCAGACCCAGTTATCATTATATCGGAAAACACCTTATTACGCAAGAAAAAGAATTTCCCGGGTAAAACAAAAACAGCCATCCAAAAGGATGACTGTATGCACAGTGTCGGCGCCGACCTATTTTCCCGGGCAGCTTCCCGCCAAGTATCTTCGGCACGAGTGAGCTTAACTACCGTGTTCGGAATGGGAACGGGTGGACCCTCATCGTAATAAACACCGACTATCAGAACGCTCTTCACGTCCCTCAAGTGCCTGATTAGTATATCACACCTCACATGCCCTTGTCAACAGGTTTTTTAAATTTCTTTAAAAAACTTCCTCCGCCGCGGATAATGATACGCCCGCCCGGCCAGCAGACCATGTGAGTAAATGCAGCAGGTCAAAAAAGGAGGTAAAATCACCATGTATACAACCAGAGCACGTTACAGCGCCCACCGCGCCGCTCCCCTGTTCCAGACGGTGGAACAGATGAGCCGGAGCAGCGGCATCAGCGCAACCAGGCTGCGCAGCCTGATGGACCGGCATGAGATTGAGTACATCCAGAACGGCAGCAGACACCTGCTGGCTGAGCGCGCCATATGGGACTGGTACGAACGAAACAAAGTCCCGGTCCGCACGGGTCCGGCACACATGTACGCCATCCAGCCCCAACGCGGCAGGCAAAGAGCACGCCGTCGGGAACTCCCCGGCCGCCCCCCGCGAACTGTGCGGATATCCGCATGTGCCCAGTAGCATCCGGTACAAACAGGCTCCCAGCCGCCTGAACGGAGGCTGGGAGCCCTTCTGTGTCCCCGGAGCTGGGGACATAATCATTCAACTGCAAAGCACATCAGGAGACGTTAATCTTTCCGTTGGCCGTCGCAGGCACGCGAAGCTGGCTCGGCGTGCGCGACTCATCCCGGATAAGCTGTGCCTCCCCGCTGCCGCGCACATAGTCCGGCGTGATAATAACCTTGGCCACCTTGTAATCCGAGGGGACACGGTACATCAGCGGTGTCAGGAGCTTTTCAATAATGGAGCGCAGCCCGCGCGCGCCGGTCTTATCCTCCAGCGTTTTGTCCGCGATGGCCTCCAACGCCCCCTGCTCAAAGACGAGCTCCACATTGTCAAGCCGGAACATCTCCGTATACTGCTTGACAATGGCGTTCTTCGGCTCCGTTAAAATCCGAACAAGCGCCTCACGGTCGAGATTGCGCAGCGGCGCGATAACCGGCAGGCGGCCCACCAGTTCCGGAATGATGCCAAATTTCACCAGATCCTGATGCTGAATTTCCGCATAAAAGCGATCCGCATCCCTCTCCTTGAGATTTTTCACATTCCCGGTAAAGCCGAGGCTCGACTTCCCATGGCGCTTCTCCACCAGCTTTTCAATGCCGGCAAAGGCTCCGCCGCAGATAAAGAGGATGTTGGACGTATCAATCTGTATAAACTCCTGCTGGGGATGCTTGCGTCCGCCCTGCGGCGGGACATTGGAGACCGTCCCCTCCAGAATTTTAAGCAGCGCCTGCTGAACCCCCTCCCCGCTGACATCACGCGTAATGGAGGGATTTTCCGACTTACGGGAGATCTTGTCGATCTCATCGACGTAAATAATCCCCTTCTGGGCGCGTTCGACGTCGAAGTCCGCCGCCTGAATCAGGCGCAGGAGGATATTCTCAACATCCTCGCCGACATAGCCGGCCTCCGTGAGCGTCGTTGCATCCGCGATGGCAAACGGCACATCCAGAATCCGCGCCAGTGTCTGGGCAAGCATCGTCTTGCCGACGCCGGTGGGGCCGGCGAGCAGGACGTTGCTCTTCTGGATATCGACGTCCGACTGCCCGCTGAAGGCGATCCGCTTATAGTGGTTGTAGACCGCCACGCTCAGCGTGACCTTTGCCTCATCCTGCCCAATGACGTACTCATCGAGCCGGCGTTTAATCTCCTCCGGCTTGGGGAGGTCCATCATCGCCGTCTCCTGCTTCTGCTTCCGCTTGGCGCCGGAGCGGGGATAATCATCCTCATCGATGATATCGCTGCACAGCTCCACGCACTCATCGCAGATATATACGCCCGGGCCGGCGATCAGCTTGTTGACCTGATCCTGCGTCTTGCCGCAGAAGGAGCAGCGGATCTCCTTGTTCCCGTCGTCTCTTGCCATTGCATCTACCTCCCGCAAAGTGTGGCCTGAAATCAGTTGTGATGGGTGATGATCTTATCCACCAGGCCGTATTCAACGGCATCCTGTGCCGTCAGGTAATTGTCGCGCTCCGTGTCGATGGCGATCTGCTCAATCGGCTTGCCGGTGTTCTCAGACAGGATCTTATTCAAGCGCTCACGGATGAACAGGATCTGGTCCGCGACGATTTTGACGTCGGACGCCTGGCCCTGAGCGCCGCCGGACGGCTGATGAATCATGATCTGGCTGTTCGGGAGCGCATAGCGCTTGCCCTTGGTGCCGGAGGAAAGCAGAAACGCCCCCATGCTCGCCGCCATGCCCATACAGATGGTGGAGACGTCGCACTTGACGAACTGCATTGTGTCATAGATCGCAAGGCCGGCGGAAACGGAGCCGCCGGGGCTGTTGATATACAGGCTGATATCCTTCTCCGGGTCCTGCCCCTCCAGATACAGGAGCTGGGCGACGACAAGGCTGGCGGACGTATCGTTCACCTCTTCGGAGAGGACGATGATACGGTCATTGAGCAGCCGGGAAAAGATGTCATAAGAGCGCTCGCCGCGGCTGGTCTGTTCTACAACATAGGGCACTAAACTCATGAGAATACCTCCAAACGTAAATTGATGATCCGGCGGAGTGGAATCCGCCCATTGCCAATTCAAGGAAGCACCGCTGAAACGGCGCCTCCTTGAAGGCTGTTAAAATAGAGTATACCTCTAAATATTGAACATTTTTTGGACAAATTATAACGATGATTGGAAATTATTTTTCTTCTTCCTTTTTGGCCGTCTTCTTAGCAGCGGGCTTTTTGGCGGCAGCCTTTTTGGCAGGAGCCTTCTTCTCCCCGTCCCCGGTTTTCTTGGAGGCCGTCTTTTTGGCCGGCTTCTCCGCCGCGTCCGCCTTGGCGGCCTTCTTCGCAGGCTTCTTGCCAGTCTTCACATCGGCGTTGTCCTTAATGAACTCCACTGCCTTGGTGATGCAAAGATCGTCCTTGATATCCTCCGCCGGGATGACCTTTTTGACAGTCTCAACATCCATATTATATGTGTCCGCATAGCGCTTATATTCCGCCTCGACGTCCTCATCGGTGGGGACGAGTCCCTCGAGCTCAGCAACTTTTTCCAGCGCCAGACGACCCTTGACCTGCATATCCGCCTGGGCGCGGAAGCCCTCGCGGAACTTTTCCATATCCATGCCGGTGTACTGGAGATAGGCCTCCAGTGTCATACCCTGGGAATTCAGACGGCTCTCAAAGTTGCGCACGGACTCATTGACGCGGTTTTCATACATAACCTCGGGGATTTCCGCCTTCAGGCCGGCGACGAGCTCCTCCATGAGCTGGTCGTCCACCTCATGGTCGGCGTGGTGCTCCTTCTCCTTACGGATGTTCTCCTCAATATCCTTTTTCAGCTCGTCGAGCGTCTCAAACTCGCTGACATCCTTGACGAACTCATCATCCACCTCGGGGAGCTGCTTCTCCTTGATCTCGTGCAGCTTGATCTTAAAGGTGGCATCCTTCCCGGCGAGCTCCGGTGCGTAATCCTCCGGGAACTTGACGGCGATCTCAAACTCGTCGCCGCTGTTGTGACCGGCAATCTGCTCCTCAAAGCCCGGAATAAAGCTGCCGGAGCCGAGGGTCAGGTTGTAATTCTCCGCCTTGCCGCCGTCGAATGCCTCGCCGCCGACAAAACCCTCAAAGTCGATCTCCACCATGTCGCCGTCCTTGGCCGCACGGTCCTCAACGGTGACCATGCGGGAGTTGCGGTCGCGCAGCTCCTCAATGCGGGCGTCAACCTCAGCGGCCTCAACCTTGATTTCCTCTTTATACGCCTTCAGGCCCTTGTAGGTGCCGATCTCCACCTCCGGCTTGACGGTGGCCTTAAACTTAAAGTCCACGCCCTCCTTGCCGACGGAGACGATCTCCACATCGGCCGGCGGCGCGACGAGGGTGTGCCCCGCCTCCTTCATGGCCGCCTCGACGGCCTCGGGATAGACGAGATCAATCGCGTCCTCATAGAAGATCTCCGGGCCGTACATCCGCTCCACGATGGCGCGGGGGGCCTTGCCCTTCCGGAACCCGGGGACATTGATGCGCTTTCTGTTTTTGAGATAAGCCTTGTTCACAGCCGCTTCAAAATCCGCGGCCTCCACATGGACCTCTACCTGATAGACATTGGTCTCCGCTTTTTCACATGATTTCAAGCTCATTGTTAAATCCTCCCGTTACTTACACTAACTGAGTTATTATAGCAGATATTTCAAGGGATTTCCACCATTTTTTTCACTTCCCGCAAAAATCGGGGATTTTACGGTGTTTTAAGGCTGTTTCTGTACTAAAATCGGGCAAAACCCCAAGCTGTCGGCGGAAATAAGGCGGTATGTCACGCCGTCCGCCGCACCGCTGAACGCGCGGCGGACCGCCGCCGCATGCAGGTGGCCGTAATAGCAGCGCGCGATCCCGCTGCCGGTCAGGCA
Source organism: Candidatus Onthovicinus excrementipullorum (assembly GCA_018712345.1). Classification (GTDB taxonomy): domain Bacteria; phylum Bacillota; class Clostridia; order Oscillospirales; family Acutalibacteraceae; genus Onthovicinus; species Onthovicinus excrementipullorum. Next base: position 40,719 of record DVHG01000022.1, read on the forward strand.
GTCGTGCATGATGCCGGACTGGCGCTGCACGGCATAGGGCGGATAGTGCAGGAAGGCGATTTTCTCCCCCGGAGCATCCGTCTCCGGCGCGGAGATGGACGCCTGTAAGCGCCCCAGCTCGCGCGCGGCGAGTTTTTCATCCGCCTGTACCGGCGTATCACACGGCCAGCCCTTGGCACCGCAGATATGCACGCCGCACCGGTAATAGGAGTTATTAAACAGGATCTTCAGCGTGTCAAAGCCGCAGCTGTGAAAATAGGCCTCCATTTTGGCGCGTGTGGACCACCAGTAATCATGATTCCCTTTGAGAAGGATCTTCTCCCCAGGGAGCCCATTGAGGAAAGCGAAGTCCTCATACGTATGCTCAAGCTTCATCGCCCAGGAGATGTCCCCGGCGATGACGACCGTGTCCTCCGGGCCGATCAGCGCGCGCCAGTTGTCCTCCAGACGCTGGACATAGTGATCCCAACCGGTAAAGACATCCATCGGCTTGTCCGCGCCGAGGGAGAGGTGCGTGTCCGCAATCGCGTACAGTGCCATGTCAGCCCTCGATCCCGAGCATCCTGAAGACAGCCTGCGCCATCTCCTCCTTGTCGCAGACATCGGTGAAACGCACGCTGCGCTGCTCCAGATCGGCCAGCGGAGCCGGGACCTGCTCCCCCGTCAGGACGGAGAGCTGGTGCACCAGATCAAACTCGCTGCGGCCGGCGGCCAGCCCGCCGCCGACAGCCTCCAGAACAGCGGCCGAGAACTTGAACGGATTCGCCGTGGAGGCGATGATGGTATCCGTTGTATCCGACGTACTGGAACGGTAATCAAAATATACGTGCAGCGCGACGGCCGTGTGCGTATCGCAGAGGTACTCGTCGCTCTCATACACCTGATGGATGGTCCGCTTGGTGGCGGCATCGTCACAGCAGCCGGCGCGGAAAAGCGCGGAAATTTTACTGAAAATCTCCGGGGCGACCTCATAGCGGCCCGTTGTATTGAGCTGGTTCATATATCCGGCCACGGCCCTGTCGTCCCCATCCGTCAGATCAAAGAGCAGGCGCTCCAGATTGCTGGAGATCAGAATATCCATCGACGGGGAAATCGTCGCGTGGAACGGACGGTTGCGGTCATACACGCCCGTGGTGAGGAAGTCCGTCAACACGTTGTTGGCATTGGAGGCACAGATCAGCTTATTGACGGGCAGGCCCATCTTGCGTGCGTAATACGCGGCGAGGATATTGCCAAAGTTCCCGGTCGGGACGGCGATATTCACCGGTGCTCCCGGCGTGATGCTGCCGTCCGCGATCATGTCGCAGTAGGCGGAGATATAATAGACGATCTGCGGCACGAGGCGGCCCCAGTTGATGGAGTTCGCGGAGGAGAACATCATGTTGTGCGCCGCGAGCTTCTCCGCAATGGACCGGTCGGAGAAAATGCGCTTGACGCCGCTCTGTGCATCGTCAAAATTGCCGCGGATGGCACACACACCGACGTTGCCGCCCTCCTGCGTCATCATCTGGAGTTTCTGCATGGGGCTGACGCCGTCCTCGGGATAGAAGACGAGGATCTTTGTATCCTTGACGTCTTTAAAGCCTTCGAGCGCGGCCTTGCCCGTATCGCCGGAGGTGGCGACAAGGATCACGATTGTCTTGCCGTCCGCCGTCTTTTTGGCGGAGACGGTCATCAGATAGGGCAGCAGCTGGAGCGCCATATCCTTGAAGGCGCATGTCGGGCCCTTCCACAGCTCCAACAGGTGGACGTTCGGCTCGATCTCCGCGAGCGGGGCGACCTTCTGCGAGGAAAAACGGCCCGTGGCGTAAGCGCCGTTGACGCAGTAATCGAGCTCCTCATCCGTAAAATCCGTCAGGTAGAGGGAGAGAATCTCCTTGGCGCGGGTCACGTAATCGGCCGAGGAAAGACGGACAATCTCCTCCATGGAGATCTGCGGGATGCTCTCCGGGACGAACAGGCCGCCGTCCGCTGAGATGCCCTGCGCGATCGCCTGGGCGGAACTGACCTTGACCGAACGGTCCCTTGTGCTGGTATAAAGCATGTTTCAACGCTCCTCTGCTTTGAGTAATGATAACTGCAATCATTGTACCATACTTGAAATTAATTTTAAACCCTCAAAGCGGGTCTATTTTAATAAATCGCATCCGATTCCGCCTTTTTTTCTCCGAAAACGCCCGGCGGGCGGTCCCCGTTGTATTTTTCGGCCGCCATGATATAATGGAAGAAGCAGAGACCCTAACCCATTTATTTTACATCCGCCCGAATGTGAGGAGTTCAAATGTTGTTCGGTCCAAACAGGAAACATCCCATCGTAGGAGCATCCCCTGCACAGATACTTGAACAGGCCGGGCTTGCAGGCAAGCGAATTAAACGGCTGCCCTCCGGTGATGACAGCGATCCCTATCTATGTGCAGGCAGGTATGTGCTCAAACTCCCGCGGCGCGCATCAGTCGTAGATTCGCAGCGCCGTGAATTTGAGCTATACCGTTTCCTGGAGCGTGAAACACTCCCCTGTGAAATCCCAAAAGCGGTCCGGCGCGGTGAAAACTATATACTCATCACCCATCTTGGGGGAGAAGCTCTTTCTCCGCGGGATTACAGTCGATTGAGCGAGCGGGAAAGAGACTGCCTTGCACGGGATGAGGCCCGGTTTCTCCGCGCGCTCCATGCGGTTCAAACCCCCGCTGAACTCCCGCTTTTCTCCGCCGTCCGTCAGGACAAAAAAACGGACTTTTCAGGAGATCGTCAGGCTCTGATCCGTATTTTGGTATCCAAGGGGCTTTTGACCCCCAAAATAAACGGCACAATTGAGGAGATCTACCAAAGGATTTTGAATTCATCGCTTCTCCTGTGTTACTCCCCCTGCCTGATTCACAACGATTTCAGCCGGAGCAATCTGTTTTTTCGGGATAAAAGGCTGTATGGCGTGATTGACTTTGGGGATTTCAGGATCAGTGATCCGGACAACGATTTTCTCTGTCTTCTCGATGGCAGCAGCGATGACTTTGGATTGGAATTCGGGCGCAGAGTGCTGAAATTTTATGACCACCCGGACCCAAATGCCGTGTTGCGAAAGGCAGCTTTTTATAACGCGTACTGGCCGATTCAGCAGATTCTCCTCGGTGACGAACGCAATGATACAAAGATGGCCCGGCGGGGACTGACCACCCTTTTCCATATGGATCCGGATGATTTTCTTATATAAAGCCCCTGTAATCACACTACGGCCAGCAACGCTTTAAAAAGCTGTGGGCATTCTCAAAAAAGCATTTTTTCAGCAATGGCTCCCTGACGCCGCTCTCCCGCAGCAGCCGATACAGGCGCGGGATCGTGTCCACTGTCTCAAACCCGGGGGCCATGGGGGCACCGTCGAAATCGCAGCCAAAGGCGATGCAGTCCTCTCCCCCGAGCTTTAGCAGATGCAAAATATTGGTCCGGATCCGCTCAGCGGGATCGCCGGGGCCGAGAAATTCAGGGTACAGATTTAGCCCGATCAGGCCGCGGCGGCGAATAATCTCCGCGATCTGTGCATCCCGTAGGTTGCGCAGGTGCGGCAGACAGGAGAAGCAGTCCGAATGCGTCGCCAGAACGGGCCCATCCGTACAGGCGCACACCTGCCAGAAGGTCTCCTCGTTGAGGTGGGAGAGGTCTGCCGCCATCCCGCAGCGCTCCATCTCCGTCAGGACGGCGCGCCCGCGTTCTGTCAGGCCGCCGTCTGATCTTGATCCGCCCCCAAGCTCGTTGCGGCCATCCCAGGTGAGCGTCAGGAAGCGCACCCCCAGACCGTAAAAGTAGGCAACCTTTTCCGGGTCTCCGCCCAGGGCGTTCCCACCCTCGATCGAAAGCAGGCAGGCGCATTTTTTCTCCCGGTGGGCGCGTTCTGCCTCCCCCGCTCCCCGGCAGAGGACGGCACGCCCCCGGTTGCGCTCCAGCTCCGCCCGGAAACGGGCATAGAGCCGCTGTGTGTAATCAAATGCCGATTCCCCGCGCAGGCGCTCCGGGACAAAGAGCGCAAAGACCTGGGTCCACCGCTCAAAGCACCGCCCGCGGGAGAGGGACAGGGCCAGGTTATTCTCATACAACCCCTGACCGGTGTGCTCGCACTCACTGATCGTGTCACAGTGCAGATCAAAAAAGTTCAAAACAAACGCCCCCTCTATCCCAATGGATACAGGGGGCCAAGCTTAAATATTCCCGATTTCAGCAGCATCAAAGGCATTTTTCAGCCAATCGATCCGCTCCACGGCATCAGACCGGCTGAGGAAAACTTCGATCACATCAAAGCGGCAGGGCGGGTCAATCCGCTTCTCCGCCAGATAGGCGGACGCCGTCAGGATCAGGCGGCGCTGCTTGGCCGCATCAACCGCCTCCTGCGGCGGTGCGATCATCCCGGCGGAGCGCGTTTTTACCTCCACAAAGACAAGGCAGGCACCGTCCTTCAGGATCAAGTCAATTTCGCCAAAGCGCGAGCGGTATTTGGAGGCGATCAGACGGACCCCGCGCTCCCGCAGGTAGCGCGCCGCACACAACTCTCCGTAATCGCCGATATACTCCTGCTTCATCCGGCGGCATCCCCAAGAATCTTTTTCAAAAAGGAACGCCGATGCTCCGGGCAGGGCCCGTATTTTAACAGCGCCTCCCGATGCGCCGCCGTGCCGTACCCCTTGTGTTTTGCAAATCCGTATTCAGGATAACGTGCATCCAGCTCCAGCATAAGGCGGTCCCGCGTAACCTTGGCGAGGATGGAGGCCGCCGCCACACTTGCGCTCAGGGCGTCCCCCTTGACGAGCGTAAACTCGTGTGCGGGGACTCCGGGCTTCTGGTTGCCGTCGATGATCGCGGCATCCGGTACCGGACGAAGCTGCTCAAAGGCCCGGCGCATGGCCAGGAAGGTTGCCTGAAGGATATTGCACGCATCAATTTCCTGATGTGAGGCCATGGCGATCCCATAGGATACCGCATCCCTGCGGATAATATCATACAGCGCATCGCGCTTTTTCTCCGTGAGCTTTTTGGAGTCATTGACCCCCTCCGGAATATATTCCTCCGGCAGGACGACACAGGCCGCACATACGGGGCCAGCCAACGGACCGCGCCCCGCCTCATCGATCCCGCAGACGATCTGATAGCCGCGGGCCTTCAATTCCTGCTCATATTTCAGCCAGTCCTGCATCTTACGCACGCTCCCCCGGGATGAAATCCACCGTAATCCTGCCGAGAAGCCCGCCACGGAACTCATCAAGCAGCATGTTGCTCACCCGTTCATAGTCGATCTCGCCGCCGCGCAGGAGCATCCCGCGCCTCTGCCCGATCCGGTCAAACAGCTCCAGCGGGGCCGTCTCCGCCGCATGGTCCAACTGATAGCGCTGCTCCAACGCCGCAGGATAGTAACGCTTTAAAAATTCAATCAGACGGAAGGCAAGCGTCTCGCTGTCGAGCACCTCATCCTTCACGGAACCGATAAAAGCGAGCGTATTACCCACGCGCTCATCCTCAAATTTGGGCCACAGGACACCGGGCGTATCGAGCAGTTCAATCCCGCTGCCAATGGCGAACCACTGGTTCTGCCGCGTGACACCGGGCCTGTCCGCCACCTTGGCCCGGCTCTTCCCGGCCATACGGTTGATAAAGGAGGACTTGCCCGTATTCGGAATCCCCACCACCATGATGCGCAGCGCGCGCCCGGCCATTCCACGGGCACGGTTGGCCTCAATGCGGTCTTTTAACACCGTGCGCACCAGAGCGGGATAGGCGTGCAGCCCCTTGCCGCTGCGGCAGTCCACTGCGAGCGAATGCTCCCCGCGGGCATCAAAATATTTCTGAAAGGCGGCCGTTTTTTCTGGGTCCGCCAAGTCGCACTTATTGAGCAGGACGATGTGCGGTTTATCCCCGATCATCTCCGCGAGTTCCGGGTTCCGGCTGCTGAGCGGGCAGCGCGCGTCAAGCAGCTCCGTCACCGCATCCACCAGCGAGAGGTTCTCCCGGATCAGGCGGCGCGTCCTGGCCATGTGGCCAGGGAACCACTGCACCGTCTGCTTTTGAAAATCAGCCATTTCACTCCACCTTCCACCGGCCGAGCGGCAAGGCCCGCCCGGCGACCTTCCCCAGCACGTAGCGCTCATCGATCAGTCCGACCTTTGAGGAGCGGCTGTCCGCCGAGTCGTTCCGGTTGTCCCCCATCACAAAGAGCATCCCCTCCGGGACGGTCAGTGGGAACTCAATATCGTCAAGCGTGTATGTCGGCTCATTGACATAGGGCTCGTCGAGCGCAATACCGTCTACATATACGACACCGGCTTCAGGGTCGATATCCACTGTCTGCCCCCCTACGGCGATCACGCGCTTGACAATGGGCGCATGGTAGGCGTTAGGCTGCGTGATAATGACGATATCCTTATATTGGGGATCATCGTATGTCGCGCTGGAGACAATCAGCCAATCCCCGTCCGAGAGGGTGGGCACCATAGAGGTGCCGTCCACCCCTGCAAAGCGGAAGAAAAAAACAAAAATCACCATGATAATAATCATGGCGGAGATAACCACGTCCGCCATGTCATAGAGCGCCGCGGCAAATTTTGACGTATTCTCCTCCGGCTGGGCCGGAGCCTGCCCGCCGGCGGCGGGCGTTTTCATTTCATCCATTATGAACCTCTCAGTAAATACTCCAGTTCCCCACGGGGAAAATACGGCCCACAGCCCGCCCCTGGATCTCCCGCACGTCAATGATGCCGACATCGGAAAAGCGGCTGTCCAGCGAGATGTTGCGGTTATCGCCCATGACGAAGACGCAGCCCTCCGGCACCGTCAGCGGGAGCTTGAGCAGGGAGGAGTTGAGCGGTTTTTTCATCTTATTGAGGATATAGGGCTCGCTGATCTGTTCCCCATTGACATAGACGGCGCCAGCTTCGTAATCGATATCAATTGTATCCCCAGCCACGGCAATTACCCGCTTGATGATTGGCTCGTGGACCTCGGCCGTATCACTGACGACGACGATATCCCCCCGCTCCGGAAAGGCGGTGGACTGGGAGATCAGCAGCCAATCCCCGCTCGCGAGCGTCGGATTCATTGAGCGACCGGAGACGCTCACAGGACGGACCACAAAGCCGAAGAGAACGAGCAGCAGGATAACGGCGGCCATCAGTGTTGCCGCCACTTCATAGAGCGTGGCATATTTTCTGTTTTTGGTATGCTCAAAGACGACCAGATAGTCCCGCTGTCTTCTCAAAACCCTAACGCCTCCCGGACCGGGGAACCGGAAATCAAACTGTTCCAGATAAAGGAAAAGGGACATTCCTGTCCCCTTCCAATTAAAGCTGTTCTTTAACCTTTGCGGCCTTGCCGACACGGTTGCGCAGGTAATAGAGCTTATTCCTGCGGACTTTACCGGCACGGATCAGTTCGACAGAGCCGACATTCGGGGAGTGGAACGGGAAGACCCTCTCCACACCGACGCCGTAGGAAACACGGCGGACCGTGAACGTCTTGGAAATGCCCTCGCCCTTGATGGCGATGACCGTGCCCTCGAAGGCCTGCATCCTCTCGCGCTCACCCTCGCGGATCTTGACCTGCACACGGACGGTGCTGCCGATCTTGATCTCCGGCAGGTTCTCCTTCATGGAATCCTGCGCAATCAGTTTTAAAGCGTCCATAATTTCCTCCTTGATTTTGCAGACGTTCATTGCCCAGCCATTGAGCAAGAGGACCGCCCGTGTATATGTCTTACGGCATATCTCCACGTCGCGGGAAAGCGACGGAAAACAAATGCTATAGTATGATAGCACATATGGGAGAAATTTGCAAGTACTTTTCTTATTGCGGCGTCAGAGCCTGTCCGGCACAGGCGAGCTTCAGCCCCCCGGGCCGGAATCAGACTCCGGATCACATGCGAGCAGCACGGCCAGGTATGCAAACGCCAGCAGCGAGCGCCGCTCCGCAATGCCGCGCAGCAGGAGGAAGAAGTAGACTCCCGCTGCGGGGAACAGGGCAATTCCGCCCACGGCCAGGCAGATTTTTTCCGTGCGCGCCGCCGGCAGACGCGCCAGCATCAGGCGCAGCAGATCTCCGCCGTCGAGTCCCGGGACCGGCAGCAGATTCAGCAGCGCAGCGCAGCCGTTGACGGCGGAAAATTCCAGCCAACACCCCGCCCCGGAGATCCGCCAGCCGGCAGCCCCCGCCAGACAGGCCGCCAAATTTACCGCCGGCCCTGCAAGTGCGATCAGGAACCGCTCCCCGCGTGCGGCCAAATCCAGATCCATCGCCACACCTACCCCGCGCGCGGTCAGCGATATGCGGCGCGGCCGGATCCCGAACGCAGCAGCGCAGAGCAGGTGCCCGCCCTCGTGCAGGGCAATTGCCGCCAGAAGATCACCTACAATGGAAAGATCAAAGGCGACGAGCAAGATACAGAGTACCGCTGCAAAAGGAAAGCCGAGGCGTACCGGCACACCGCAGAGTTCAAATTCCATCGAGCATGCCCGCAAAGACAAAGGCCGGATTATGGCGCACGCCGTCCAGCCGAATCTCAAAGTGCAGGTGCGGGCCGGTCACCTGCCCGGTCGCCCCGACGAAGGCGATCGTCTCCCCCGCGCGCACTACGGCCCCCTTCTCCGCCAGAATCTCACTGCAATGGCAGTAAAAAGTCTTCAGGCCGTTCCCGTGGTCAAGGATGATATACTTACCGCTCACGTCATCCTCCGAGATGTCGCTCACCGTGCCGTAATAGGCTGCCGCGATCCGTGTCCCCTCGGCGGCGGCGATGTCGAGCCCCGTGTGGTAGCCGTCCTCCCCGGTCACCGGATGGACACGCGCGCCGAAGGGGGAGGTTATCGTGCCATCAACGGGCAGGTAGGCACGCGAGGTCACATAGACCGGGGAAAAGGACATATTGCTGCCCGGGAATTTCAGGCTGTCCGCCATCGGGACATCCGCACCGCCCGCGCCCGTCTCCTCCAGATTCTGCTCCATCAGATCATCCCCGACGCCGTGGGACATGGCGCTTTTCACCTTTTCCCACCACGCGGAAGCCTCCACAGAGGTGATCTCCTGTGCCTGCATGGCGCGGTACTCGTCCCGGATGCCTGCAAAGGTGTCCGGCGCGGCAAAAAAAAGCGCCACAAGAATGCCAATGAGTACAGCGCACACCACCGCCTGAACACCGATGATGGCCGTAAAGCTCCACCCCGTCTGGCGGTTTTCCCCCTCCTGGGTCCGGGTGCGCTCCGCGCGCTCAAGCCGCCGCTGGGTGAGCATATCCTCTGCCGTGGAGTCAAAGGGATCATATTCCTGTTCCGTCATGTTACCACCGCCTTTTTAGATATACATATGAAAAAAGGCGGCCCGCCATGACAGGGGCCGCAGATGAAAAATTCGTCACTCCGTAAACATCGGGGTGGAGAGATAACGCTCCCCCGTATCGGGCAGGAGCACGACGATATTTTTGCCCGCGTTTTCCGGCTGCTTTGCGATCTGGGCGGCAGCCCACACCGCCGCGCCGGAGGAGATGCCGACCAAAACGCCCTCATGGCGTGCCAGTGTGCGTCCCGCCTCAAAGGCATCCCCCGCCGCAACAGGAATGATCTCATCGTAGACAGACGTATCGAGAATCTCCGGGACAAAGCCCGCGCCGATCCCCTGAATCTTATGCGGACCGGCCTTTCCGCCGGAGAGCACCGGGGAATCCGAGGGCTCCACGGCGACAACCTTCACGTTCGGATTTTGGGACTTGAGATACTGCCCGACGCCCGTGACCGTTCCGCCCGTGCCCACACCGGCGACGAAATAATCGACCTTTCCATCCGTATCTTCCCAGATCTCCGGCCCGGTGGTGGCGATATGCGCCTGCGGATTGGCGGGGTTGGTGAACTGGGAGGGGATGATGCTGCCCGGAGTCTGTGCGGCGAGCTCCTCCGCCTTTGCGATGGCGCCGGACATGCCGCGCGCCCCCTCCGTGAGGACGATCTGGGCGCCGTACGCCTTGAGCAGATTGCGGCGCTCCACACTCATCGTCTCCGGCATGGTGAGGATGACCCGATATCCCCTTGCCGCCGCAACGGCAGCCAGACCAATGCCGGTATTCCCACTGGTGGGTTCAATGAGAACGGCGCCGGGCTTAAGCCGTCCGCTCTTTTCCGCCTCATCGATCATCGCTGCCGCAACGCGGTCCTTAACGCTCCCCGCCGGATTGAAATACTCGAGCTTTGCCAGAATTTTGGCGTTCAGCTGATGCTCCCGCTCATAGTTGACCAGCTCCATCAGCGGCGTACGGCCGATCAGCTGGGTGATATCCTGATAAATGCGCATATTAAAACTCCTTTCAGATATTCCTACACATTTAGTATGATATATACTATACCGAAAACGCACGCTTCTGTCAATATAAAATCACTGTTTGAGCATTTTTATTCTCTCCCGATAGTCCGGCAGATATTGCCCGATCAGCCGATAAAATGCGGCGGAGTGATTTTTGTGTACGATGTGCGCCAGCTCGTGTACAATGACATAGTCAACGGCCTCCTGCGGGTACAGCATCAGCCAGTAGGAAAAGCAGAGGCTGTTTTTCCCGCTGCAGCTGCCAAACCGCTTGCGTGCGGAGGTGATCTTCACGCCGGCGGGGTGTAATCCCATCAGATGTGCGTAATGCGCCACGCGCGGCGGGATCTCCGCAACTGCGCGGCGTTTGAGTTCCGCTACGGCCTCCGGCGAGGATTCATAGGGTTGTTCCCGCTCCCGGCGGATGCGGACGCGCTCCAGGTGCTTCTCCGCCCACTGCTCATGTTCCGATACAAACCGTTCGATATCCTCCAGCCGCATCCGGTGCGGCGCACGGACAAGGATGTGCAAATCCTCTGTAATCTCCATGGAAATGCTCTGGCGCCTGCTGCGGCGCAGCTCAAATTCAAGCATCCTTCCCCTCCCCCTTCCGACGTGTGAAGCCGTCTGTCTCTATTTTATCGCAAACAGGGTTTATGCGCAAGTAAAGCCCGCCGCAGGTGCGGCGGGCCCGAATTCCGTTTTTAAATTTTGATCCCGCAGGGGTGGGTAGGTGTGGGATCGAACTCCTGATCCTGTGCGACATAGGCGTAAAAGCGATATCCGCCGGAGAGGTTCCGGCAGTCGAACCCATCCTGCGTCAGGATGCGGCAGGCGATATAACTGCGCAGGCCGCTGAAGCAGTTGACATAGACCGGCTTCCCCCGGTCGAGTTCACCGAGGCGCTCCCGCAGCTCGTCGAGCGGGATATTGACGGCGCCGGCGATGTGTCCATTGGCGTATTCGCCCGGTGTACGGACATCGAGCAGCGTGACGCTCCCATCGCGCTGAAGGTCGGCCACCTCCTGCCAGTGATACTGCCGGACAAGGCCGGAACGCACATTCCCGATCACAAAGCCCGCCATATTGACCGGATCCTTGGCGGAGGAATAGGGCGGCGCATAGGCGAGATCCAGCTCCTCCAGATCCTGCGCCGTCATTCCGGCCCGGATGGCGGCTGCCATCACGTCGATCCGCTTGTCCACCCCGTCAAAGCCGACGATCTGCGCGCCGAGGATGCGGCCGCTCTCCGGCTCATAGAGCGTCTTAATGGTCATGTCCGTTGCGCCGGGATAATACGTCGCATGAGAGGCGGAATAGGTCACCACGCGGTCATATGCGATTCCCGCCGCCTGTGCCGCCTTTTCGTTCAATCCGGTGGCGGCAGCCGTCATTTCAAACACCTTGATGACAGAGGACCCCTGCGCCCCGCGGTAGACGCTGGTGCGCCCGCAGATCTGGTCGGCCGCGATGCGGCCCTGCTTGTTGGCCGGCCCAGCGAGCGGGATGAGCGCAGGTGCTCCGGTGACAAAGTTGCGGATCTCCACTGCGTCCCCTACGGCGTAGATATCCTGCTGGGAGGTCTCCATCCGATCGTTGACGATGATCGCGCCCCGCGGATTCAGCGCCAGCCCGGCCGATGCGGCAAGCGCCGTATCCGGCGTCACACCGACCGCCATCAGCACAAGATCGGCGCGCACGGCCTCCTCCCCGCCGGCAAGCACCGCGAGGGAGTCCCCCTCGGGCCGGAAACCGGACACTGCTGTTTTCAGGCGGAGATCCAGCCCCTTGCCGCGCAGGTAGGCGTGCAGCTGGCAGGCCATGTCATAGTCCAGCGGCGGGAGCACCTGATCGTCCAGCTGAATGAGCGTGGTGGCAACGCCGCGCTCCATCAGGTTTTCCGCGGCCTCCAGACCGATGAAGCCGCCGCCGATCACGACGGCCCGCTGTACCGGATAACTCTCCAGATAATCCCGGATACGGAACGTGTCCTCAACCGTGCGCAGCGTCATGATCCGCTCATCCTCCGCGCCCGGAACCGGGAGACGAATTGCCCGCGCGCCCGGGGAGAGGATCAATTTATCATAGGATTCCTCGTACTCCGTTCCGTCGTCCAGACGGCTGACGCGCACGATCTTTTGCACCGGGTCGATCGCCACGGCCTCGTTGTGTACGCGCGCCTCGATCCGGAACCGCTTCCAGAAGCTCTGCGGTGTCTGAAGGGTCAGCGCCCGTTTCTCCTGAATCGCCCCGCCGATGTAATAGGGCAGGCCACAGTTGGCGTAGGATATAAATCCCGAGCGCTCTAAAATAATAATCTGCATTTTTTCATCCAGCCGCCGCAGCCGGGCCGCGGCCGTGGCGCCGCCCGCGACGCCGCCGATAATTACAACTTTCATCCGCCACACACTCCTTTATTCTCTTCCACAGGCGGACGGATTCCGCACAAAGGAGCAATCCGCCGGCCGGTACAAATTCCGCTCAGGCGGGATTGCGATCCTCCCGCCCCGTTTTCTGCATCCAGGTGTCATGGACGGCGCGGAACAGGGAAAACGGGTGATCATATGGGACGTCATACACCATATGCCAGACCATGATCCCGCCCACGCCGGCATCCAGGGCAAACGCCGTCTTATCGGCAATCATCTGCGCGCTGTTAAAATACTGCGGCGCGGTCAGCGGCGCCCCAGAGTCATCAAAAGTATTGTCATAGATCAGATTCTCATACCGCCCGATCCGCTCCGCATAGCGCGGATAGCTGCCCCAGTATTCAATGGCATTGACCGGTCTGGAATAAAACGGCACGCCAACGTCGATCTGCTCGCGCCGGAAGCCGATGCTCAGCAGGCGCTCAATACCGTTAGCCGTCCCCGGGAAAGGTGAATGATACCCATGCGTGTCAAAAATGTCATAGGTCATCAGCTCCACACGGTCAATTGCCCGCAGGACATCCCGGTCAAACCGAATCTTCCACGGTGAGGCGGCGACGGAGAGCAACCGGTCGGGCATGGCTTTTTTGATTTCCCGCAGGAAGCCGTTAAAGGCCACCCACTCGTCCGCAGAGGCGGGATATTCATAGTCAATATCATATCCCGAAAAATCGTACTTTTCCACAAATGCCCGGATATTGGCGACCGACTCCGCCAAATGCTCTGTCATCAGGCAATGGGTTGCGCTGTTCCCCCTCCCGCTCGGGAGATGAGGATCAACGATGATCCGAATATCGCGTGCTCCAATGGCGTCCCGGAGCAGCGCCAGCTTTGCTTCGTAAGCCGCCGCATCCGTCCGGCCTCCGGTATGGTCATAAAACTCAATCTTCCCCTGTGCACTGAGGTGTGCCATTCCAAACAGAATCAGGTCCGTGACGCCGTCCAGCGCGGAAAAATCCGTCTCCGGCGTGATGGAATCCGCCACGGCATAGGCCGTGACCCGGAAGTTATCCGCGGCGATCTTTTTCTGATTATAAACGCCCAGACCGCAGACGCAGAACCGCCCCTCGGCCTGAATGACAAAGATGCGCAGGTAGCGGAAGCGCACATCGCCCACATAGCAGACCCTGCCGTTTTCGATCGTGTCGCCCTGATAGATCAGCTCATACCCGCTTTTGAGGGAATCGCTCGCGTAAATACTGAACAGGGTGACGGATTTTCCGCGCTCAAACAGCGTGATCGTATTGAACGCGCGGCTCTCGCCGAGATCCACGGTGATGCAGCTGTTATGGCTCCTGTCACTTTTTATGGAAAAGGATTTCACCGGTCTGAGCGCCGCGTCATAGCAGCGGCACCCGTCGGCCAGATTCCACTCCCCGGCGTACACGTCACTGACGAGCGCTCCATGCAGATCGACCCCGGCCGTGTGACGGAAAAGCGAAACCGCCCTGCCCATACTTTGAAACCGTTTCAGATAATCTCCCATGTACCGCCCCTGCCCTTTCCGGTTTTTTCTCATTATATAATGATTTTGCCGGAAAAATCAAGTTGATATGGAAGAGGCTCAGGCAAACGGGAGCAACACGTATCTGCCGCGGCAATTGGTTTAACCGATCATTTCCTCCACGGCCGATTTGGGCTGCAGTCCGACGAGGCGGCGCACGGGACGCCCATTCTCAAAGAGGACAGCCGCCGGGATCCCCATGATCTGGAACTGCTGGGCAAGCGCCGGATTTTCATCCACGTTGACCTTCCCAACGGTGATGTGCGCGTTCTCCTCCGCGACCTCATCGATGACCGGGGAGAACATACGGCACGGCGCGCACCACGGCGCCCAGAAATCCACCAGCACGGGCTTGGCGGAATTGACAACAACAGATTCAAAATTATGCTGATCGATTTTGATAACGGACATTTTAAGTGCCTCCTTTTTTGTTCTGTGGTATCATGATACACCAAAATATCCGTTTTGACTGTGACTAAGTCACCCTTCTAACGGAGGCCGGGCGCGGCGATCTGCTCCAGACGCGGCCGGTCCGTCAGGCGAATGCGTCCACGCGCGAGGGATACAACCCCCTCCTCCTGAAAATATTTGAGCAGGCGCGTGATGACCTCGCGGGCGCTGCCCAGATGGTTGGCCAGTTCCTCGTGGGTCAGATGCAGATCCTCAGAATCCGCCAGATCGGCCTCCTCCACTAAAAGGGCTGCCAACCGGACATCCATTTTCTGGTAGAGAATCTGATCCATCAGCCACATGACCTCGGAAAATCGGGAGGCCATCAATTCATTTGTATATCCGGCAACGGCGGCAGACTCCGCCATCAATTTCTTGTAGACAGCGGCCGGGATATGAAAAGCGCACGTCTCCCGCTCTGCAGCGATCGTCACATCAAACCGGATGCTGTTCACAATACACGACGCAGAGAACAGACACAGATCCCGCTCAAAAAGGCGGAAGAGCGTCAGCTCCCGCCCCTCTTCAGAGGTGGTGTAGACGCGCAGCCGCCCCTCAATGACCAGCAGCAGCCCAACGCAATCCTCCGCTCCGCCGTGCAGGACCTCCCCCGACGGGAAACGTCTGATCTGCGCGCTGCTTTCCAGCTCCTGCCGGTGACGCTCACTCAGCTTTTCCCAAAAGGGGAGATAATCTTCTAAGTGCTCCATAGGCCGCCTCCTTTCCCCACTATTGTACGCGCAAATGCCGCAAAAAGCAATCCTGCGCAAGGGGCGGCCATCCTGTATGTGCGGAAAATTCAGGTTTGTCTCACGGAGTCCACCACCTGTTCATCCTCTTAATTTACACCCTTACTCCCTGATGAAATTGGTGTAGACAAACGGTTCCTGTGTGGGCATGGGAATGCCCAGCTTACTGCCAACTTCCCTGCACTTGAGGAAATAGGCCATATTGCTGCCCAGCATCTCCATGGTCTGCATCCCCTCCCAGTCCAGGCGGACCTCTTCAGGGGTCGTCCCATGCACCATATTCCAATACCGGGAAGTGATGATGGGCATCTGCATCAGGCCAAAATACTTGTTGATCTGGTCCCAGGTGGCGGTAGTGCCCGCCCGGCGTGCAGAGATTACCGCTGATGCCGGTTTAAGCAAAAATCGCTTTCCGCCGCCATTTAAGTCGGCGTAGAAGGCCCGGTCCAGAAATGAAGTAAGTGCCCCGGACGCTCCGCCCCAATGCACCGGGCTACCGAACACAAACCCGTCATAATCCCCGGCAAGGGCCAAAAAATCATTTACGGAGTCCTGAAGGACACACCGGTTCAGCGCGGTGCATTGATGGCAGGCAATACAGCCCGATAGAGGCTTATTCCCGATCCAAAACACATCGGTATTAATTCCGTTTTTATTGAGTGCACCGGACACTGCACACAGCGCAGTATAGGTGCAGCCCTCCCTATGAGGGCTGCCGTTTACGAGCAAGACTTTCATCGCGGTTTCTCCTTTATTTGCTGTGGGATATCACCCAGTTTAAGATCGACGTGTCCTCAAACACGATGTTTGCACCGCCGTGATAATTGCCGGTAATGCCCCGTTGATTAAAATAGGCATCATCGGGAATTTCCACTTGCAGAACACGATCGATTTCCTCATCCGTCCAGCCCGCATCCTCATACGCATCGCGCAGGCCATTATAGGCTTCTCTCGCCCGCCGGGAACCGTAGTATTCATCGCCCTGGGCCATATAAATATAGACCGCCACACCGTTTTCCGCAATGGGAGTGAACGATCCATCCCACTGAGAGGCGCCATGGAGGTAGGCCGCATACAAATCGGGCCGTATAGCTACCGCACGGGACATGGTCTCGCCCCCTGCGGAGTATCCTGCCGCATAAACACGGTTTGGGTCCACGGAAAAGGTTTTAAGAAAATATTCAGTCAATTCCACCGCCTGCCGGGCAGATGTCTCTCCCCAGTCGGTGAGCTGGGCGGATACCACAATCATGTCCTCATCCAGCTCTGTCCAGCACCGGAAGCCCCGCCAGTTCAGATTGGAACCGGAAGAGTCCGTTCCAAACCACATCATATCATAGCCCGGCATGGCCATCATCAGGGGATACTTCCGTCCTGTGTCATAATCCTCAGGAAGATAGTAGCTGTAGTGGATCTCCCCGGTTTCTCCGCTCAGGATCTGCTCCGCAATGAGTCCCGTCTGCACCGTTTTACCGGATGACGGTGACGTCTCCCCCCCATTCTGCACTGCGGAAGGAACACCTTGGGAACTGCCAAACATACCGGATGCTTCTTGACCGGAAGGCGCTGTACAGCCGCCCAGAAACAACGCCGTCAATATGATACAAAGGGAAAGAGCCGCCGCTCCTTTTTTCTTCATTTTAAGCTCCTCCTGTCAAAAAAAGCAGAGGCGGACAAACCGTCCCCTGCTTTTACGTTCTCATACCACCCTGGTCTTCCCCATATTGGTCAGCATTTCTACAGTCGCGGGATCATAATGGGAGAAAAACAGGCTTTTTCCCTCGTCCAACCTGCGGATCGCTTCCATATCCTGATCGCTTAAAGCAAAGTCAAACACATCCAGATTCTGCTCCATCCGCTCCCTGCGCGTGGACTTTGGAATCACGACCACATCGCTTTGAATCAGAAAACGCAGGGCAGTCTGGGCGGCGGATTTTCCATACCGGGCGCCGATTTGAGTCAGCACCGGGTTTTTAAAAAAGTCCTTCCTGCCCTCGGCAAAGGGGCCCCAAGATTCGTGCTGCACGCCATACTTTTTCATATACTCATGCGCCGTCTCCTGCTGCTGAAACACATGGGTCTCCACCTGATTGACAGCGGGCGTCACCTCCGCAAACTGGCACAGGTCAATGAGCCTGTCGGGGTAGAAGTTGCTGACACCGATAGCCCGGAGTTTCCCGGCCCTATAGGCCTCCTCCATCGCCCGATAAGTGCCGTAGTAGTCGCCAAAGGGCTGGTGGATCAGGAGCAGATCAATATAGTCTGTCTGGAGATTTTTCAGAGATTTGTCGATAGAGGCTCGGGCCTTCTCATACCCGGCGTTGGAGATCCAAACCTTGGTGGTGAGGAACAGCTCTTCCCTTGGGACGCCGCATTTGCGGACAGCATTGCCCACGGCTTGTTCATTTCCGTAGGATTGAGCGGTATCAATGGCGCGGTAGCCCGTGCCGATTGCATCGAGCACACAGCGCTCACACTCTTCACTGGAGACCTGGTACACACCGTAGCCGAGCTTCGGCATTTTCACGCCATTGTTCAGTGTCACATATTCCATGATTGACGACTTCCTTTCCGTGATTTCTGATTCTATTGTAACGGTTCTTTGAGGGTAACAGAAGTCTCAATTCGTTATGCAGCTGTAACCGATGGGTTCACACTGTGCCGGATCTGTGTATATAAAAACAGCGGGCCGCTTTCCCGCTGTTTTTCATTAAGATTTTGTAATTGTATACCGCAGCCACAGAACGTTCCCGTCAAGCGGTTTCGCCTCTTTAAGCGCAAAGGATACCGGTCCATGCGGTGGCAGAAAATCAGCCTGTTCAAAGATGGATACGGAGGTGGTATTTCCATCCGCCACCGGGGCGACAATGAGGCTCAACTCATCAATAAGCCCCTCCTGCAAAAAGGACCAGTTGACCACACCGCCTCCGGCCACCATCAGACGTTCAATGCCAAAACCCACTTGCAGCTTTTGCAGCAGGAGGGCGCAGTCCAGCCGCTCCCTTCCGGCAAACAGATAGGAGATCCCCCGCTTTTTCAGATAGGCAAGATAGGACGGGGATGCCTCTTCCGTCAGTGCCTCGATAACATGAGCGGCGGGGCGGCCTTTCTTTTCCAGTGTGCCGGAAGAAAAGCCCAGATTCCCCTTGGGGTCCACGGAGACGATAAAATTCCCCACCGACCTGCCGTCCTGATTGATATAATCCTCTTTTGGCGGAAAATCACCAGCTTGAGGCAGCTGCGGGGCCGGACCGTCGGCATAGCCCCCAAGCATCGTGGTCGTACCGTACAAAGTGGCCGGACATCCGTAAAAGCCACGCAGCTCACCATAGGCTTTCAGGGCCGGAACAGCCCCCGGCGCGGAGAAAAAATCCCCGTCGATCTTCCCGTCCAGAGAGGTCAGCATGTGGCAGACGGTAAACATCTTATTCCTCCCCATAGACTTCCTTGGCCATCCGCAGGGCGGCCCAGGCCTTGGGCCATCCGGCGTAGAAGGCGAGCTGAGTCAGTGCCTCGCTCATCTCAGTACGGGTGACGCCATTTTCCTTTGCCCGCTCAATATGATGAAGAAGCGAACTGTCCAGAATGCCGCTGGCCATTAAAGCAGAAACCGTGATAAGACTTCTGTCCCGGGGTGAGAGCTTGTCCTCCCGGGACCAGACCTCGCCGAACAGGACATCGTCGTTGAGCTGTGCGAATTTGGGGGCAAACTGCCCCATGGCATCTCTGCCCGCTGTTACTTTATCCATCATTCTCTTCCTTTCTTAAAAACATTCTATTTCAGACTGCCGCCATCCCGGAAGGCATTGCCCACCTTTTCACCCAGGACATGGTAGGCGTTGTGGGTGGGCTCAAAGGAAATGGGGCGGAACTTTGCAAAGTCGATGCTGCCGTCCGAATCTAAAACACGCTCGTCGGCACTGACATTGACAATTTGACCGATGATGTTGCCATCCTCATTTACTTTAAGGAACCTGCACTCTAGTGCCACGGGAAGTTCGTCAATGAGGGGAGCTTCCACAAACTCGCTTCTGGTCACGTGGAAGCCGGACTTTTCCATTTTTTTCGGTTCACTGTTCGCGGAGACGATCCCCACATAATCGGAGGGCACCACGTGGGCGGCATCCGCAAAGCTGACGGTGAAAGCCCCGCTGCGCTTTATGTTCGCAGTAGTCCTGTGGCCGGCGCTCAGGCACAGCACCACTTTGTCCGAATCGTACAGGCCGCCCCATGCGGCATTCATGGCATCGGCGGTACCGTCCGCATTGTATGTGCCGATAATCAGCACCGGCAGCGGGTAAAACCAGGATTTGGTTCCAAAATTTTTGCGCATGATATAACACTCCTTCATTTATATCGCTCAGCTTTCCGTTTCCGGAAAGGGAGCACAAGGCGCCACGCCTGTGCTCCCTTTTGCTGAAATTTACTTCTGTTCATCCACGGGGGGCACCATCTCCGCATAGCCTTTCAGCATTTCAGGGGTGCTGATATAGTAGCGTTTCTTTTGGTCCATTGCGGCAATCCTTGCCATTTCCTCCCCTGTGAGGGAAAAGTCAAACAGATCGAAATTGTCCTTGATATGGGCCGGATTTTTGGAGCCGGGGATGACAATGTTGCCGTCCTGAATATGCCAGCGCAGGATGATCTGGGCGTTGGATTTGCCATACTTTTCGGCCAGCTCCGTGAACACCGGCTCCTGAATGAGCGCTCTGTCGCCATGGCCGAGAGGATACCACGCCTGAATGACAATTCCCTCTTTGTTCAGGAACTGTTTCAGCTCCTTCTCCTGGGAGTAGGGATGGACCTCCGTTTGCAGCACGGCCGGCTTCACTTCACAGATACCCAGAATCTCCTGAATCTGCTCCACTGTAAAGTTAGACAGGCCGATGGCCCTGACCTTCCCCTCCCTGTAGGCCTTTTCCATCAGCTTGTACCCGGCGATGTAGTTGCCGGCGGGCTGGTGAATGAGCAGCAGGTCAATATAGTCGGTATCCAGCCGCTCCAGCGTCTTTTCCACTGCATCCGCCTGCTCGTAAAAGCTGGGCCACAGCTTGGTCTCCAGGAAGATTTCCTCCCGCGGGAGCCCGGACTTCTTCATCGCGCGGCCCACAGCCTTTTCATTCACGTAGGCATTGGCCGTGTCGATCAGGCGATAGCCGCACTGGAGTGCGCTGAGGACGGAGGCCTCCGCCTCATCCGGGCTCAGCAGGAAGGTGCCGATCCCCGCCATAGGCATTTTCACGCCATTGTTCAATGTTGCGTATTCCATACAAAACATCCTTTCGTTTTTATTTTATCATATAGAACATTACGATTCAATCGTTGTATATAACCGGTTTAATGAGTGAACGGTCATGATTCAGGAAAAGGCCCATTGCCTCCGGGATTTTATCCATCCCATGGTAACAATGGGTGATGAGCTTTTCCGGTGACACCCGGCCGCAGGCGACAAGCTGAGCCATACGGGACATCCACAGCCGTCCACCACGGCACCCCACGCCCTTGATGGTTTTATCCCCATAGCCGAACCCCCACACCGTGGGATTAATTTCAATAGGAGTACTGCTGAAGTACGCACTCATATTCACCAGAGTGCCTCCCTTTTTTAAAATGGAGAGCCCTTTGCTCAGTTCTCTCTCACTGCCGCCGCACAGGATTATCCCATCTACCGGACCTCCGTTGTCTTTGACGATCTGCCGGAGATAGTCGTCATCATGGTAATCCACCAGGTGAGTGGCGCCATATTCTCTCGCCACTTCAAAACATTTCTGCCGGGAGCCGATGGCAAACACATTGCCCGCGCCATGCAGGACCGCGGCCCGAACGGCCATCAGTCCTACCGGACCAATGCCCAAAACCGCCACTGAGGAACCAAATTCCGGACTCAGCTGACGCATGCCCTCAAATGCGGTACACATCATATCCGGCACCATAACCGCCTGTTCCAGCGTGACTCCTTCAGGGATAGGGGCAAGATTCATGTCCGCGTCCCGGATATAATATTCTTCCACAAAGGAACCTCCCCGATCCGGGAAATCCACACCGGCGTACATATTGTCCTGATGCTGCTTGGCCAAGCCATCCTGAGCCTCAAGACTGCGCCATACGGGCATGACCGAGCAAACGATAACGCGATCGCCCACCTTAAAATCATGTACATCTGCGCCTACCTTTACAATCTCCCCACACATCTCGTGCCCGATTGCCTTGTTCAGCAAATACGGCAAGGAGGCACATCCAGTGGCGCACAAGTGGGCATCGCTGGTACAAGGGGACCAGATCAGTGGCCGGATCAGCGCCCCGGTCGGACAGAGTTCTTCCGCTACAGGGCAGTGATCGCTGATCGCCATGGTGCTTTTCCCGGTAATAACCACGCCCTTCACATATCTCATATTGAAACACCCCTTTCTTATATTGGTCTTTGTTCCTATGGTATTAAAAATCCACAGCATTCTTCTTTGATCTTTATTTGTTCAACGGACTGCCGCCGAATACCTCTGACATCTGCATGTGATTCAGCGCTTCGTCCAGCACCTCTACTTCCTGTGGAGACAGCATCACATCCGCAGCGCCGGCATTTTCTGCCATCCGGTCCGGCTTGCGTGTGCCGGGGATGGGTACGATCCAAGGCTTTTTGCACAGCATCCACGCCAGGGAAATCTGCGCCGGGGTAGCATTTTTTTGGGCGGCAAGATGGTGGAGCAGCTCCAGCAGCTTTTGATTCCGCTCCACCGCTTCGTCCGCAAACTGGGGCATAGCGGCCCGGTAGTCATACCGCCTGTCAAAGTGCTCGCCTTTTCCGTATTTACCGGTTAAAAAGCCGTTGGCCATGGGAGAAAAGGCAACCAAGCCCACCTTCAACTCTTCCAAAACTGGAAACAGCGGCTCATAGTGGCGTGCCATCATGGAATAGCGGTTCTGCACTGCGGTCACCGGACACACGGCATGCGCCCGGCGCAGGTAATCCTCGTTTGCCTCCGAGATGCCCCAATGGGTAATTTTGCCCTCAAGGATGAGGTCAGCCATGACACCTGCTACTTCTTCGGGAGGGATGTGGGGATCTATTCGGTGTTGAAAATACAGGTCAATATGGTCCGTGCCCAGACGTTTTAAGGATCCCTCTACCGACTGCCGGATGCTCTCCGGCCGGGAATCCGGAATGAGGGGCAGCGGTATTTTTCCGCTCTCAAAGTCAAACCGTAGGCCAAATTTGGTGGCGATGACGACCTTATCCCGCACCGGAGCCAGAGCCTCGCCCACCAGCCGTTCATTCATATGCGGATCATCCGGCGTTCCATAGACCTCAGCAGTATCAAAAAATGTGTAACCCATCTCCGCCGCCTGCCGCAGCAGACGCACAGCTTCCTTCTCTTCCATGGGTGCGCCATAGGCATGGGAAAAGCCCATGCAGCCCAATCCTACAGCGGAAACACTCAGATTTTTCCCTAATATCCTTGCAACCATTCGCTCGTTCATCTCCTCCTGCTTATTATAAATCCTATCCCTGCAAAACAGAAGTTTCCGTTTGTTACGCAGTGTTAACTTAAAGGTTATGGCTTCTCTTTATCGTCTGCCCTTAGCCCCTTAAAAGTGTGTGCGTACATTCCAAGGGAGACAGGCAGCATGATGATCTCCACCACCAGCTGCGTCCAGATCATACCATACAGCCCAAAAACCACATTCATCAGCAGGAGCAGCGGAATGTTGAGGACACCCTGGCGGCTGAAGGTGAGGATGGAGGATTGTACTCCCTTACCCATGGCCTGCAGGGTGTAGCTGATAAGGAAATTCACCGAGGTCAGCGGTACGGCCAGACAGGCGATGCGCAGGAATGATGCGCCCAAGGTGCTGGTCTGCTCCTCCGGGATAAACAAATGCAGGATCTGAGGTGCAAAAACGGCAAAGCCAACCACAAAGCAGGCAGACATCACAATTGCCGCCTTCCAGGAAAACACGGAAACACGGCGCATCCGCTGATAGTTTTTAGATGCAAAATTATATCCCACCAAAGGCATAAAGCCCTGACAGAGCCCCATGGAGACGTTCAGCGGGAACTGGTCAATCCGCTTGACAATACCATAAGCCGCTACCGGGATATCTCCGTAGCCGGAAGCCAGACGGACCATCACCATATTGGAGGCGTTGCCCAAAGCGGTGGCCAGTGCAGAGGCCAGCCCCACTGAAAAAACAGGGCCGATAAAACGAAACGTAAAATATCTGGGATGGAGTGAAACTGCCGTTTTCCCGCTCAGACGCAAATACCGGATGAAGAAAAACACCACCGAAGCGGCATTGGAAAAAGCTGTGGCAATGGCGGCCCCCTCAACATCCATATGAGCTCCGAAAATCAGCACAGGATCCAGCACAACATTTAAAATACCGCCGAACATCATCCCAGCACTGGCCTGTTTGGCATGGCCCTCACTGCGCAAAAGATGTCCGAGTGTCAGGCTTAGCATGGTAGGCACACCGCCAAGCACGACTACCCAGACAAGATAGCTTTCCGCATAGCGGTAAGTATCCGGACTGGCCCCCAGAAAATTTAAAAGCGGTGCGCGGGCAAAGTACGTTGCCAGAGAAAACAGCAGGGTTACTGTGGCACCGCCCCACACACTGAAGGCTGCCACACGCTTAATATCTTTATGGTTCTGCTCCCCCAGCATCCGGGAAATCAGACTGCTGCCGCCCAGCCCGAACAGATTACCCAAAGCGGTAAGCAAATTGAACCATGGCGATACCAGAGAGACCGCCGCCACCATGGCAGGGTCCCCAATTTGACCGATAAAGAAGGTGTCGGCCAGATTGTAGATCATAGTCACTACCTGACTGATAATGGTGGGGACTGCCAGCTTTGCCACCGCTTTTGGCACAGGCATAGATTCGAATAAATATCTTTCAGATTTTTCCTCCATTGTCTGTAAATTTCCTTCTTTCTCAAACAACCGGAACATAATCAGGCCCTTCCCGAAAACTTCCGGAAGGGCCATCACATTTTAGTTTTTCTAAATCGATTGTCCGGCCCGGAACGCCTCTTTTATAGCCTTTGTTCCCGTTACTTCACCCTTTTGATAGACGCCGGGCCCATAAATCACGTGCCGCACCTTAGCCCCCGGCAGACAGTCGGTAAAACCGTACAGACCATCCGTTGTGCGTTTCATTGCCCGTGCCCCGGCAGCGGCCGTGGCAATAAAGATGAATTCCTTATTTTTAATTTCGGTATACCGGGGCAATGTACGGTCAATCATGGTTTTCATCTGACCATCCATGGAGTAGAAATAGACCGGTGTTGCCAAAACGATCACATCCGCAGCAATCATTTTTTCAAGCAGGGTGTCCATGTCATCCTTCTGCACGCATCTCCCTGTTCCACGGCACCCATAGCAGGCACGGCAGGAGCCAATTTTCAGATCCTGCACATAAATTTTTTCCGCATTATTGCCGGATTCACGAGCGCCGCGGATCAATGCATCGCACAGCAGATCGGAATTCCCGCCCTTACGGGGGCTTCCGGCTAAAACTAAAACCTTTTTCATCTTATACGCCTCTTTACAACTGATGATTGGCTGCGATGATATCCTCAAGCGAAACGTGCTCATTGCGGAAGCGGGCCTCCGGGTTCCGCTCCGAGGGAGTGAGCCCGATTGCCTTGGACGGGCAATGGTGTACACAGGCCAGGCAGAAATCGCAGGAATTTTGGGTACGGGTGGCTTTTCCATTTTCGAGCACGTAAAGCCCACGCGGGCAAACCCTGGTACAGACGCCGCAGGCCACACACCGATCAGTTATGGCAATCGCACTGCCGTTGATGCGCTCCGGATGTTGTGCGAACATGTGCTGTACCGTTTTATAGAGCATCTTGCTCCGCAGGCCGGCCTTGGGAATGTGTCGGGCTCTGTTTTGAACAGCGCTTTTCACGGTGTCAATTTCATGCTCAATCTGATGCTCCTTTGCGGACTGCTCGTTCATGTCAAAGGCCGGGAGATAGTTGTCCACCATCCGGATAGTGTGCACATAGTCCACGTGAACCCCGCACTGTGCCGCAAAATCGGCACTCCACCGGGCGGCCACAGTATCATCGTTGCCATAGGTCAATACCATGTAGAAGTAGTCCGTCTGAAACGTGGATTTTTCCAAGAATTCCCGTACGATTTTCGGCAGTTCACCCGCATAGACGGGGGCAACGATCCCGATCGATTCATCGGAAAATTTTAGTTCCCGCCCCTTTAAGGCCTGCGGGATGCTAATTGGATTCTCCGTTAACAGGCGTGCCACATACAGGCTGTTGCCCGTGGCTGTAAAATAAAAGATCACGATGTGCTTTCGCCTCCCGAAAAAATATTAGTGAGAAACCGATCGTAGTCCGGAATCCACCCGCCGCGTGCACCAAAGCCGTGGGGCATCCCATCCAGCTGCAAACGCTCCACAGATACTCCGGCTGCCTCCGCTGCGTCGGCATTGGCAAGGAACTGGTTATAGAACGGGTCCCGCGTGCCGTAGCAGTAAAAGGTGGGCGGCAGGTTTCCGGAGCGCAGGAGATCCACATCGGTTGTTCCCACACTCAGCCGGCCATAGAAGGAGTAGATCATCCCGCAGGCCGCCGCATCTGCGGAAAGGCGATCCAGCGCATCCGGTCGGTAGTCCGGGTCCAGTGCCGTGCCGTTGATCCGGCCATCAAAATTCAGCAGCATCTCGCCGCTCAATATCCCGCCGGCGGAAAAGCCCATCACGGCGATATCGTCCGCATCAATGCCATATTCTCCGGCGTGCGCGCGGACAAACCGCACCGCCCGTGCCAGATCCAGCGCGCCCTCCTGCTGCGTATAGGGGCGCAGTCGGTAGTCCACTACAAAGCTCTGGTACCCGAGCACACTCAACGCCTCTGCCACATCTACCCCCTCCGGCTGGTCACTGCGGAACTGGAACGCCCCGCCTGGGCAGATGAGCACGGCCCCTTTGACCGGTGTACCTTCCGGAACCGGAAAGCTTGTGAGATAGGGCCGAAAATCCGGGTCATCAGAATATCCGCCATTATTGACGGTGTATTCCGTAGTGGCGGGCGCGTTGCCCTCCTCCCACAGGTACAGCACCTGCTGTTTGCCCGGTGTCACGGTGGCGGTGGCCACCGTATTGCCGTTCCCGCTCTCCGGGACAAAGGCTCCGTCCGAAAGACCAAGCCCCTGCGCCCACTGCTCAATTTCCTGTTGTGTAGTGTCCGCGGAGAAAAGCAGGGCGCTGTCCCCCATCAGTGCGCCGGGCTGGAGCTGGGAAATGGCGGAGAAGATAACATTGGAATCATTGCCCTCTCCCAATACAAAGGGGTAAATGGTCCGCGCACCAAAATCATTGTTTTTCAGAAAAGTCTGTACCTTCTCCGGCAGAGCACCGCCCACTGAAGCGAAGCCCAGCAGCACAAACTCGTAATCGCTCGCCTCCAGAACGGCATTCTGTGTGATGTCTACAAGAGATCCACCCAACACATTTTTCAGAACGGCAGCAGTCTGCGCCACGGCATCACCGTCCTGTGCAGAGGCGTAGGCGATCAGGATATTGGATTGCTGCATGGCGCTGTCCTCCTTATTCTGAAGCGTATCATCCGTTTGCGAGAGGAGATCCTGGGTATTCCCGCATGCGGCCAGCCCCACCGACAATGCGAAGGCCAGAACCACTGCAAGAATTCTTTTCATAAGAAGCGCCTCCCTCACCACTGTCTCTTACAGGTTCAACCCTTCGATCCAGGTTCGAACATCTTCCTCTGTCACCCCGGAAGAGAAGCGCTCGCCCTCCAGCCAGTTGCCGGTGCCCGCCATCTCCGCCAGCAGCTCGCCGCTCTGACCAAGACCTGAGCTTGCAGAGGTGCAGAACGGAATCACCGTTTTCCCGGTAAAGTCATTGGCTTCCACAAAGCCATCCACCGGCCAGGCCGCGATCC
This sequence comes from Candidatus Onthovicinus excrementipullorum, assembly GCA_018712345.1. GTDB lineage: Bacteria > Bacillota > Clostridia > Oscillospirales > Acutalibacteraceae > Onthovicinus > Onthovicinus excrementipullorum. The sequence continues at coordinate 68,094 of DVHG01000022.1, forward strand.
CCCACCAGATGGGATATCCAATAAATACGGTATCATAGGAATCCCAGTTATCTACCGTATCAGCAGTGAGTGCCACATCCCGCTCATCGGGGTTCTCGTGCTCGCGCACTACCCTGCTGCCCTCATCGGTCCAGTTCAGGTCCGCATCCGTGTAGGGGTCGGCAGGCACCAGCTCAAACAGGTCTCCGCCGGTTGCTTTGGCAATGTAATTGGCGGCCTCCTCTGTGTTCCCGGTTGCCGAGTAATAGACGACGAGTGTTTTCCCCGTTCCCTCTTCTGGAGTTCCCTGTGCGCCGGGGACGGAAGACTCTCCGGTAGCGGCCGCCGAACCCGCAGGCGCGGATGACGCCGGATCGGAAGTGCCGGAGGGATTGGAATCACTGCACGCCGCAAGGCTGAACACAAGAGCGATTCCCAGGAATAATGCGGTTAGTTTTTTCATTTTGACTGCTCCTTTCATTCAAAACACTCATGAAAAATCTGCAAGATTTCCTCATGAGTCATTTTCCTGTAGCTTCCGGCTGAAATCCCGCAGGAATCTGCGATTTCCTTCAGCACGGTCTGATCGGTCATCCCCAGTTCCCGCAGCGTGGTGGGCAGGCCGATCTCTTTGATGAAAGACGCCAGCGCTTCAACACCGGCCAGGGCAAGCGCCTCATCACTTCTCCCGTCCCGGGAAATTCCCCAGACATTCTCGGCAAAGCGAATAAATTTGGGCAGGCCGTCCCGATAGATGTGGCGGTAGTACACCGGATGCAGCACCGCCAGGCCGCAGCCATGATTGCAGTTGGTATAGGCCCCCAGCTGGTGCTCCATGTTGTGGCACTCAAAGTCGCACTTTTTGCCCATCTTGATCACGCGATTCTCCGCCATGGTGGCATCCCACATCAGGTTGCTGCGGGCAGTATAGTCCTCTGGGTTCCGGATAGCGGCGCGCAGGTTGCGAATGACACTCCTCATCAGGGCCTCCATGATGTCATCGGAGACGTTGTCCTCATTGGGCTCGCTGAAATAGGTCTCCATAATATGGCTGAGAATGTCAAATCCGCCGGATATCATCTGCTTTACCGGTACGCTGTAGGTATAAGTTGGATCCAGCAGGGCAAATTGGGGATTCAGCCTGGGGTAATCCCTGCCGGTTTTCACCTTCTTTTCCTCATTGGTGATAACCGCACCGCCGTTGCATTCACTGCCGGTCCCTGCCACCGTGACAATGACGCCCAGCGGCAGTGGCTCAAAGTCGATGACGCCGGGATGTGCCCAGAAGTCCTCCCAGATATCGCCCGCATACCGTGCGGCCAGAGACACCGCCTTACAGCAGTCCATCACCGATCCGCCGCCGATGCCGAGTATCATTTCCACATGGTTTTCACGGGCCAGCTTTGCGCCCTCCTGTACTTTGGCATAGGTGGGGTTGGCCATAATGCCCGAAAACTCCACAATATTTTTACCGGCCGCTTTTAAAATCCCGGTGACCTCATCATAAACACCGTTGCGTTTGATGGAACCACCGCCATAGGCCAGCATTACCGTGGCGTAGGGTTTCACCTTGCAGCTGAGGTATTCTTTCACACAGCCCTTGCCAAAATACACTTTTGTGGCGTTTTCAAAAATAAAGTTGTTCATGTAAAAGGCTTCCTTTCCTGATAATCTGATTTAGGTTTAGCTACATCTGCGCTTCCCAAAAGGACACCGCTTCATTGATCCATCCCTCGGCAGCAGTTCCGGTCCCCAGCCCAAAGCCGTGGCTCAGTCCTGGATAGTGGTGAAATTCCGTGGGAATTTCCATGGCGTCCAGCGCCTCAAGGCGGCGCTGCATGGTGCGCCAGTTGGCGATCCAATCGTTTTCTCCCACGCAGGCAAAGGTTGGCGGATCGTTTACTGTATAATCCGAATGTCCGGTGTACTGCATGATGACGGCTCCCGGTCGGGGCAGGTCATCCCCGCCAAAGACTGCCGGGCCGTAAGAGCCCAGCCACGCCGCCATCCGTCCGCCCGCGGATCCACCCCAGAGAGAATAGCAGTCCGTATCCACTTCAAGCTCCTGCGCATGTTCAAAAATAAAACTGATGGCCCGGGCCAAATCTTCACAGGCCGTCTGCGCGCCGGGACGGTAAATTAGGGCAAAGGCGTTATAGCCCAGCTTTGACAGTTCCAGGGCGTGGGGAAAGCTGTCCTGCATGGCCCCCACATAGGCGAACCCACCGCCCGCATTGCACACGGCGAATTTTTCACCGGGAGTCCCCTTGAAGAAAAACAAGCCGGTGTCCTCTTTCTCCGGGTCCGCTGCCTTTTCTTCCTCCGTATAGATATCGTAAAACACTGTATCCCCCGCCGCGGCGTGCTCTTTCAGGTAATTGACGATTTCCACCGTCTTATTCGGGTCAATATTATTGTACCAGGTGAGCTGGAGATCTCCCAATGTATCCCCGCTGTAATAACCGCTGTCTACCGGAAAAATCAGCCTGCCCCACGCCCCAAAGGCGGAGTCACTGATGACCTCTGAAATTTTTGTATCCGCCGTATAGGGATCACTGCTATCTGTCTGCACGGAATCTGCTCCTCCTATTTCCTGCCGCGTGGTTTCCACCCTTTCCGTATTTGCGGCGCCGCTGGTTCCCACGGCCGTTCTGCAGCCGGTAAAACAAAGCACCAGCAAGCAGAGAAGCACAGCGAGAGAAACCACCCTACTCATATGACTTCACCGCCCTTCTTTCTGTCTTTATTATAAAAAAATCGAGACCTCAACAGAAGTCTCGATTCGTTATGTGGTATATACCAAAAGGTTTATAGTCAATAGCGCAGATCACGATGCTGTTACCTTTTCCACCGCATTCAAAAACTGCCGGACGACCGACGATGGAGTTGGGGCGTGGAGCAACCCAAACGGAATGGTATAGTTCCACTCCACCGGCATGATTTTCAGCAGGGGATGCACATACCGCCAGTTTTCAATCGCCATCAGCACACAGCCCCGGTTCTCGCACTGGTTGAACGCCTCCACATCGTAAAAATCAAAGTCCACAATGTGGATCTGAGGGTGGTTCTTCCACAGATCATCCCGGAGCAGGTCCACATAGTGGCTCCAATCCCGGCGCATGAGCATCAGATTCTCCCCGTACAGGTCCTGTACCGTCAGGCGGTCCTTCTGTGCCAGCCGGTGGTGGACGGAAACCGCACAGCAAATAGGTTCCCGTGAAATTTCCAGCCCCGCGCATCTGCGCAGGTTCAGCATCGTCTCATCAAAAATTCCGGCGACCACATCAATGTTCCGGCCAAGGTTCCCCAAGATCTCCCGGGCATTTTCAGGGGTGTTGTCAAACGGGATAAGCTGGAATTTGACATTGGGACAGTATTCCTGCACCTTGGGCCACAGATCCACCAATACCTGAGCCGGCGTCATGGGGGAGGTGCCAATACGGATCAGGCTCTCACTCTCCTGCATGGCGTTTCTGGCCCGCGTCACGGAGTCCTTGCAGTATTGAATGATATATTTTGCGTCCTGATACAGTGACTGCCCCGCCTTAGTCAACGACAGCCCCCGGTGGGTACGGACAAAAAGCTGTAAATTCAGGCTCTCCTCCAACAGGTTGATCTGCTTGATAACAGCAGGCGGAGAAATATACAGATTTTCAGCAGCTTTATTAAAGCTCCCCGACTCTGCCACGCAGAGAAAGGTTTCCAACTGGGGATTATACACAGCAATCACCGTCCTTTTTCTCCTCTGTTGTAAAACTGCCGGTTTTCCGCAGCCATAGGGGTTGTATTTGGGAATATTATACTTTCATTTTATGCTTTTTTCAAACAATGTCAACGGGTGTTTACTGCCCTCCTGCAAAAAACAACCACCCCCGGCCGATGGTGGAACAATCCTCGCCGCCCTTTCCGGGTGGCTCCCCCTCTCATATTTAGAAACAGGAGCGACTTTACTCACTATATCTGAAAGCAAACCTTCCGTTGAGTAAAAAGATCCGGGAGCCGTTTGACAAACCCGCCAAGGACCGGTAGAATGGAAGAAAAACGATATACGAATGGAGAAAAAGCAGATGAAAAAGTCTCTCAAATTACTCCTTGGCATGGCCGGCGCTGCGGGACTTGCCGCGGGCTCTCTCTATGCGGCAGCCGACCTGCTGCATACCTTTGTCATGGATAACAAAAAGCAGTTCCCGCTAAAATTCAAGGCAAACAGTCCGCTGGTCCCCGTGGAGATTGATAAGATGATGCCGGCCATCCGTACCGGGCGGGAATGGCTCGCGCGGCAGGAAGTGCAGACCTACACCATGGTAAACCGCCGCGGGCAAAAGCTGACCGGCTATTACATCCCGCCCAGAGGTGATTCCAATGTGATCGTCTTCTTCTGTCACGGGTTCAAGGGGAACGGGAAATCGGATATCTGCCTGTTCGGCGAGCGGTACACGGAGGATTTTGGGTACGGGATCTTCAGCGTGGATCACACTGGCTCCGGCGAGAGCGAGGGGCAATACGCCGGCTTTTGCTATCTGGAGGCCCTGGACGGCGTGGAGTGGCTCCACTACCTGAATGCTGTCCTCCCGGGGCGGCAGTTTATTCTGCACGGCGGCTCCATGGGCGGCGCGACCGTGCTGCGCATGACCGGCGAGCCTGACCTGCCGGGGAACGTCAAATTCGCCGTAGGGGACTGTGGATTTACGAGCGCATGGGATGAATTCACCTACGAGCTGCGCCATGCCCATGCCCCGGTGCACCCGATGATTGACCTGTTTAATTTAATCAACATTAAAAAAGCCGGATACGACCTTCGGGAGGCCAGCGCGATTGACGCCGTACGCCGCTCGCATACGCCAACGCTCATCATCCACGGGGAGCGGGATACCTTTGTCCCCGCGTACATGGCGCAGGAGCTCTACGACGCCTGTGCGGCGGAAAAGGAGCTGGTGATCGTCAAGGACGCCACGCATGAGCTCAGCGCGGTCTATGATCCGGCGCTCTATTACGGAAAAATCCACGAATTTGCGGACAGATATCTGGATCACAATTAAACATCGGCCCCGGCCCCAGAATGGCCAGGAGCCTTTCTTCACAGGGGACAGCATCCTTCAGCTCCCGTGCCCGTTTCGGGCTGTGGGGGCTCTTTTTGTTTTTACCGGCTCTCTGGAGAAGTACTCTTAAGCAACAGCCGAACTAGGCTCTTCAGCGGGGCATTCCCCTGCATGGATTTATAGTAGATTCCAAATGAGACTGGGTCCACGCGCTCAATCGGAATCTGCGTGAGGGGCGCGTCCGGCGGGGTAAACAGATCCGGGATCACAGAGACCCCAAAGCCGGCCTGTACCAGAACGGTTGCAGCCTCCGGCGACTCGCAGAAATAAAAATCTGAAAAAGCGCGGCCGTCCATGAGCTGCCCCTGCACCCGCGCCATATCCCCCTGCGATCGCGCCGGATCAAGCAGGACGAGCTTTTCCCGCCTGAGGTCTTCGATCGTCACCGATTCCCGGACAGACAGCGGATTCTCCGGGGAGCAGACGCACACCACCGGTACACTGCTCAGTTCCTTATAGACAGCGGCGATTTTTTTCAGCCGCGGCTCGCGGAATCCGATCACGGCGTCCACATCATCTTCCTCCAGCATCCGGTACAGATAGTGAGAGGGGACCACCTGCAGCCTGGGGTGCAGATTCGGATATACTTTCACAAGCTGCCGGAGCACGGGAGCCAGCAAAAACAGATGGGTATAGCTGTAACACCCCAGCGACAGCACCTGAAATTCCTGATCCTGGGGATTTTCAAATCGTTTCTTTGCCCGCTCGGCCAGCGCCACCATCCGGCGCGCGTCATTCAGGAAGGCGCCCCCCTCCTCTGTCAGCCGGACGATCCGGGTCGTGCGCTTGAAGAGCTTGACGTTCAGTTCCCGCTCCAGGGAGTGAATCTGCTGGGTGACTGCGGGCTGCGTTACATGGAGCTGTTCGGCCGCCCGGGCGAAATTTAGAGTGTCCGCAACCGCTAAAAAACAGGTGAGCTGAAAAGTATTCATGGCCTACTCCTATGGAGATCAAACTCCTATTAATAAGATTTTATTATTAATAATAACATATTTTAAATTCACTTTCAAGTTATGCGCTATTATAATAGTTCACAGGTGAACAGTTTGATATAAAACGGAATTTCACCAAAACCGGAAGAAAGGAGTTATGATCCTGATGGAAATTCAGATCATTTTACTGCTTAAACAGTTGAGCTTATCCCTGGAGCAATACGGACGGGAGCAGCTCAAGAGTCTGGGCATTTCCCCCACACAGGGGATCGCGCTGGACTATCTTTTATCCCAGCAGGGGCGCACCCGCTATGCCTCCGAACTGCACCACGATTTTGGGATCTCCAAGCCGGCGATTTCCGCCACGCTGAAAGGTTTGAAGAAAAAAGGATATGTGGAGACCGCCGTCAATCCGGAGGACGACCGGAAAAAGCAGATCCTGCTGACCCAAAAAGCACGGGAGATTGAAAAGAAAATTAATGAGAACCTGCTGGAACAGCAGGCGCAGCTGTGCCGCGGTATCCCGGAACAGCAGCTGGTGATCTTTTCAGATGTGCTGCGTGCCATGATCCGGAATGTAAAAAGAGAACCCGTAAGGAGGGATGACGCATGATAAAAACGTTGCTGCGGCAGGTGCGCCAGTACAAGAAGGCCTCCGTACTGGCGCCGATTTTCACCGGCCTGGAGGTCCTGATGGAGGTTTTGATCCCCTTTGTAACCGCGTCCATCATTGATAAGGGGATTGAGGCCGGGAATATCCATCAGGTTTACTTATATGGCGGTATCATGCTTGTGATGGCCTTCTTCAGCCTGATGTTCGGAATCCTGGCGGGCAAATATGCCGCAAGGGCCTCCTCCGGCTTTGCCTGCAACCTGCGGGAGGGCATGTATGAAAACGTACAGACCTTTTCCTTCTCCAATATTGATAAGTATTCCACGGCGGGACTTGTCACGCGGATGACGACTGATGTCACCAATGTGCAGAATGCATACCAGATGATCCTGCGCATCGCGGTTCGTGCGCCGCTGATGCTGATATGCAGCATGGTGATGTGCTTTTTTATCAGCGCCAGGCTCAGTTCGGTCTTCCTGATCGCGGTTGTTTTTCTCTCCGCAGCGCTGGTGCTCATCATGACCAAGACCACCAAAATTTTCAACCAGGTGTTCCGCAGGTATGATGATCTGAACGCAAGCGTACAGGAAAATGTCTCCGCCATCCGCGTTGTGAAAGCGTTTGTCCGCGAGGATCACGAAAACAGCAAGTTTCAAAAGGCCGCGGAAAAGCTGTACCGCCTGTTTGTAAAGGCCGAGGGGATTCTCGCGCTCAACAACCCAATCATGATGCTGGTAGTCTACGGCTGCATCATCGCCCTCTCCTGGTTCGGAGCCAAATTCATCGTCGTGGGCGATCTGACCACCGGTGAGCTGACCTCCATGTTCAGCTATGTAATGAGCGTGCTTATGTCCCTGATGATGCTCTCAATGGTCTTTGTGATGATCACCATGAGCGCCGCCAGCGGAAGGCGTATCGCGGAGGTTCTGGAGGAGAAAGCTGATCTGACCAATCCGCCCCAGCCGGAGACGGAGATCCCGGACGGCCGCATCGACTTTAACCACGTCCACTTTTCCTACAAGCACGGGACCGGTGAGGAGACACTGCGCGACATTGATCTGCACATTCAGTCGGGCGAAACGATCGGAATCATCGGCGGGACCGGGTGCGGCAAATCCAGCCTGGTCAACCTTGTCAGCCGGTTGTACGATGTGGATGCGGGCAGCGTCTGCGTCGGCGGGAAGGACGTGCGCACCTATGATATGGAGGTGCTGCGCAATCAGGTTGCCGTAGTCCTGCAAAAGAACATCCTCTTTTCCGGCACCATACTGGATAACCTCCGCTGGGGCAAGGAGGACGCCACTGAGGAGGAATGCATAGAGGCCTGCCGCCAGGCCTGCGCGGATGAGTTCATCGAACGGTTCCCGGATAAGTACAACACCTGGATCGAGCAGGGCGGCAGCAATGTATCCGGCGGGCAGAAGCAGCGGCTGTGCATTGCGCGGGCGCTCCTGAAAAAGCCCAAGGTTCTCATTCTGGATGACTCCACCAGCGCCGTGGATACGGCAACAGACGCCAGGATCCGCGACGCCTTTGCCCACAAAATCCCCGGCACGACAAAGCTGATCATCGCTCAGCGAATCTCCAGCGTACAGGATGCAGACCGCATTCTGGTCCTCGATAACGGGACCGTCAACGGATTTGACACGCATGAAAATCTGCTGAAGGACAACAAAATTTACCGGGAGATCTACGAGGCACAGACAAAGGGCGGCGGCGATTTTGACCAGGCGCCCGAGAGCGGGAAAGGAGGGGCTCAATGATGAAAAAGCAAAAACGAAGCAAGACGGATATCAGGCAGCTGATCCGTGTGATGGGGCGTGTACTGGGCTACATGCTCAAGAACTATAAATTCTCCTTTTTCCTGGTAGTGGTATGTATTCTGGGCTCCGCGCTGGCCACACTGCGCGGCACGCTCTTTATGCAGAGCCTGATCGACGATTACATCCTCCCGCTGACACAGGCGCAGACCCCGGACTTTGCCCCGCTGGCGGGTGCACTGCTCTCCGTGGCCGTCACATACGCAATCGGCATCCTGTGTGCCTATGCCTACAACCGGATCATGGTCAACGTCAGCCAGGGGACCATGCGCAATCTGAGGATCGAGCTGTTCCAGCACATGGAATCCCTGCCGATCAAATACTTTGATACGCATGCGCACGGAGATATCATGTCGGTCTATACAAACGATGTGGATACGCTGCGCCAGCTGATCAGCCAGAGCATCCCCCAGCTGATCAACTCGGTGGTGACATTCCTCACCTCCTTCATCAGCATGCTGGTTCTGGATATCCCGCTGACGCTTCTCACACTCGCCATGATCGGTGTGATGCTGCTGGTCACTACCCGGATCGCAGGAAAATCGGCCACCTACTTTGCCAAACAGCAAAAGGACCTTGGGACCGTCAACGGCTATATTGAGGAGATGATGGACGGCCAGAAGGTAGTCAAGGTGTTCTGCCATGAGGAAAAGAGTGTGGAACAATTCCGCAGGCTGAACGAAGAGCTGCGCGAGAGCGCGGATAAGGCAAACACCTTCTCCAATATCACCATGCCCGTCAACGCGAACATCGGCAACATCAGCTACGTGCTCTGCGCGGTGATCGGTGCACTTCTGGCCCTAAATGGCTACGCCGGTCTGACGCTCGGCACGCTGATCTCCTTCCTGTCGCTGAACAAGAGCTCCACCCAGCCGGTCAGCCAGATCAGCCAGCAGACGAACAGCATCGTCATGGCGATGGCGGGCGCACAGCGCGTTTTCGACCTGATGGATGAACAGCCCGAGACGGATAACGGCTACGTGGAGCTCGTCAACGCGGTGGAAAACACCGACGGCAGCCTGACGGAGACAAAAGAGCGCACCGGCATCTGGGCGTGGAAGCACCCGCATCGGGCCGACGGGACGGTCACCTACACAAAGCTGGAGGGGGACGTCACCTTCGACGATGTGGACTTTGGCTACGATGAGAACAAGATCGTGCTGCACAACATTAAGCTGTACGCCACCCCGGGGCAGAAGATCGCCTTTGTCGGCAGTACGGGAGCCGGGAAGACTACCATCACCAACCTGATCAACCGCTTTTATGATATCGCGGATGGCAAGATCCGCTATGACGGGATCAATATTAACAAGATCAAAAAGCCCGACCTCCGCCGCTCCCTGGGCATGGTACTGCAGGACACGCACCTGTTCACCGGCACCGTGATGGACAATATCCGGTACGGTCGTCTGGATGCGACCGACGAGGAGTGCATTGAAGCTGCCAAGCTGGCCAATGCAGACGGCTTTATCCGCAGGCTGCCGGACGGCTATCAGACAGTCCTGACGGGAGACGGCGCAAACCTCAGCCAGGGGCAGCGCCAGCTGCTCGCCATTGCGCGGGCCGCCGTGGCCGATCCTCCCGTTCTGATTCTGGATGAGGCCACCTCCTCCATCGATACCCGGACCGAGGCCCTTGTTCAGGAGGGCATGGACCGGCTGATGAAGGGGCGGACCACATTCGTGATCGCGCACCGTCTGTCCACCGTGAAAAACTCCGACTGCATCATGGTGCTCGAGCAGGGCCGTATCATTGAGCGCGGCACGCACGACCAGCTACTTGAGGAAAAGGGACGGTACTATCAACTGTACACCGGCAACGCAATTGGCGCGTAAGGCGTCCGATCGCGTTCGAACACAAAACGGCGGTATGCCCGGATGTGGGCATACCGCCGTTTCCAATTCTTTTTTGTTCTATTTGCCAAAATACGCGGCGATCTCCTGCATGCGCTGCGTCTGGACGACGTGGAATGGGCAGCGCCTGTCACAGTGGCCGCAGCCGATGCAGTCGGATGCCTTTTTCTCCAGCGCATCATAGTGATTCCCGGCCAGTTCATCGCCGGCCTGCGCCAGATCATAGTACTTGTTGATCAGCCCGACATCCAGCCCGGCCGGGCACGGCTGGCAGTGGTTGCAGTAGACGCAGACGCCCTCTGCATCCTGCGGGGCAAAGGTCCCGAGGACGGAGTAATCCCGCTCCGCCGGGGAGGCATTCAGGAAGCCGAGCACGCGCCGCAGATCCTCCCGGTTCCGAACCCCGGGCAGCACAGTCAAAACGCCCGGCTTATCCAGCGCGTACTGGATGCACTGGTACTCCGTGAGCGCCCGGCGAAACGGCGAGGTCGCCGCGTTCAGCAACTGGCCGCCCGCAAACGCCTTCATCACGGAGATGCCAACGCCCTCCGCCTCACACCGGCGGTACAGCGCCATCCGCTCGTCCACACTGCCGATGGCGTACTCCCCATGCCGGTAATCATAGGCGGGGTTGATGCTGAACATGAGCATGTCGAGGATCCCCATATTGAGAACCTTCTGCACGACTGCGGGCGTGTGGGAGGAAAGGCCGATATGGCGCACTACCCCCTCCTCCTTCAGCCGCAGAATATCGTCCAGGATCCCGTGGGAGATCACCTGCTCCAGATCGGCCTCCTCGTCGATGCAGTGGATGAATCCGAAATCGATATAGTCGGTCTTGAGCGCGTTCAGCTGCCAATCCACGGAGCGGCGGATTACATCGCGGTCCAGACTCCAGCCGTACTTTCCGCTGCTGTAATCCGCGCCGAAATGCACCTGAAAGTGAACCCGATCTCTCCCACCTGCAACGGCCCGGCCGATAGCCGCGAACGGGGCGGCGTCCGCGGACGCCAGATCAAAATAATTGACCCCGTTTTCCACTGCCAGTGCGGCAGTCGCCTCGATCTCACACTCCCCGGCGCTGCCGATGGCACTTGTTCCAAAGCCGATGACGCCAATCTGCTCATCCCCTTTGGGCAGTTTGCGATATTCCATCCTGTTGATCCCCCTGTGTTATGCATTCATCATGTGCGCAAAGTCCGCCATGGCCTCTGAGATCTTAATCTGCTGCGGACAGACGGCCTCACAGCTGCGGCAGCCGATGCAGGCGCTCGGCTGCTTCTCCGCCGGGATGGCGGACAGTGCCATCGGCGCGATGAAACCGCCCTGTGTGAACCGGTGCTCATTGTACAGGGAGAGCAGTTCCGGGATATCCAGCCCCTGCGGGCAGTGGCTGACGCAGTAGTGGCACGCCGTACAGGGCAGCACCTTCTGCTGCACCATTCCATCCGCGATGGCGAGCAGCGTGTGCATCTCCTCGTCGCTGAGTGGCCGGTCCTCCTCAAAGGTTTTGATATTCGCCTGCAGCTGCTCCATATTGGACATGCCGGAGAGCGTCACCGTCACGCCCGGGACTGTCTGGAGGAAGCGGAACGCCCACGCTGGGATCGTCTCCTCCGGCCGGAGCGATTTCAGGCGCGCCTCGTCGTCCTGCGTGAGTTTGGCCAGACGCCCACCGCGCAGCGGCTCCATCACCCAGACGGGGATATTCCACTGTGCCAGCAGCTCCACCTTGGCCTTGGCATCCTGAAAGCTCCAGTCCAGATAGTTGAGCTGGATCTGGCAGAACTCCATATCGTCCCCGTAGGCGTCGAGGAAGCGCTTCATCACCTCGTAGCTCCCGTGGACGGAGAAGCCGAGATGGCGGATGCGGCCCGCCTTTTTCTGCTGCATCAGGTAGGTATGGATGCCATACTTTTCATCCAGATAGGCGTCTATGTTCATCTCACAGACATTGTGAAACAGGTAAAAGTCAAAGTACTCCACGCGGCACTTTTTCAACTGCTGCTCAAAGATCTGCTCCACCTTATCCATATTGGAGAGGTCATAGCCCGGGAACTTGTCGGCCAGGCAATACTTCTCACGCGGGTACCGGCTGAGCGCCTTCCCCATGACGAGCTCCGAATTGCCGTTGTGGTATCCCCACGCCGTATCGTAATAATTAATGCCGTGCGCCATAGCGTAGTCCACCATCTCCAGCGCGGCCGCCTCGTCGATGCGGGAATCATCGCCGTCAATGACGGGCAGGCGCATGGCCCCGAGTCCCAGGGCTGACAGCTTCATCCCCTGATAGTCCCTGTAAATCATTGTATACACACTCCTTTTTTCCGCCTGAGCGTGAGGGATCCCCCTCCGCTTTATTTTAATTTCATTATACTACCTGGAGCCCACTCCAAGTCAAGACATGGTTTAAAAGATCTATAATATAACTTGAAAAGCAGCTCCGTCGGCCGGAGCTAAACCACCGGCTGACGGAGCTGCACATAATTTTATCACCGATCATATCAGGCGGTATACAGAACATTCCGCCGGGCGATCAGATAGGTAGCCGCGAAGTAAAGGACATAGATCATGGTAATCATGGCGGCGACGGCGGCTGTGACCGACCATGCTGACGATAAAAGTGCAGCGTACCCGAAGTTCTCCATCATCCTGCCAATAATCGCCGCAATCGGGACCGTGGATGCGATCGGAATGATAAAAGGCAGAAAGAAAAACGCGGCAAGCTGTCGGAACAGAGCCTGGCGCTGTTCCCGACGTCCACAGCCGATACGGAACAGGATGGCATAGCGGCGGCGATCGTCATTCAGCCCGGCGAGCACCTTGAGCGCAAGCACGGCGATAGCCAGGAGCACAAAGGTAACGGAGACATACAGCGCACCGACGATCAGAACCGCCAACGTGCCATTCTGGTACTGGCGGGAGAGCTCTTTAATTCCCCACTGAATCCCGGAGCCCTGTACGCCAATCTGATCCTGAATGTCCTGATGCTGCTCCGCATCCAAAATCCCCTGTTGGAGTTCTGTAGCGTCCGCTCCCCCCTCCTTCAGATCATATCCGACGTGATAGGAAGCCACCGGCATATCCATCACCATGCTGTCGGGGACAACCGTCACCGCATATTCATCAATAAATGTAGGCAGTTCCCGGCTCGTACCGCCATATATGGCAGTTACACCATTTTTCTGCAGCACTATGTCTGCGTACACATCGGTCTCAAATGTCAAATTTTGGACGATAAAATACTGATTTTGTCCCAGTTGCAGCGGCTTTAGCCCCACATTGGCAAGCAGTTTGTTGTAGGAGCTAAGCGGTATATAGAAATCCGCAACACCATCATAGGCCCACCAGGTATGCCTGGTGATATCCTGCGAGCCATCTGTATAAATCCGGTACGGGTACTCCCCCGTCACAGCGCAGTATGATTCGATGATATTAGCTATTTCCCGGACGCTATCCTCAAATTCCCCCTCCGCCTCCGGGCCGAAGAAAGAAGTTTCCCGCTCATCAGGTGCAAAGGTTACCATCACGTCAAACGGCATGGCACGGTCGAGCGAGGCATCCAGCGTGGACTTGTATGCGAGTGCGGCGTCGGCCCCGATAACGGAAAACGCGATGAGTACCGAGAGAATGCCCGCAATGACAGCGTTCGCTCCGAGCTGCCCGGAGAGCTGCCGCAGCACAAAGGTATTGCTCCCCCGGGCACAAAACTTCCGGCTGTGCATGAGAAGCCACACAATACTGCGGCACAGCCCTGCGTGGAACAGAAACAGGCACGCCGCAAAGAAAATCAGGCAGTAAAGCCATCCCATTGAATTACCATTTTCCACCGCTATCTGTGTCATCTGACGGTCAAAGATAAAAAAGCTGGCGACGATGCCTGCAAGAGAGGCTGCGGAGATCCCCAACCACAGCACAGGATGGCGTGCGCTCCGGGTGACCTTTCTATCCCCGTGGATCAGTTCCTGGATTGTGGCCTGTTTCAGGTAACGTCCGGCGGCAAGTGAGGCCAGCAGGAACACTGCCGCTACAAGTACCACCGTCAGCACGAGCGCCTTGACCGAATACCCGGCCATATCGAGTTCCATTTCCATCAGGTTCATTACAAGCATCATCAAACCCTGATAGAAGAACAGCCCCAGTACGATTCCCAGTACGAGTGCGGCCGCACCAAGGAGCAGCATTTCCAATATAAAGAGGGTACGGATATTCCGCCGCGTCATCCCGAGCGTCAGATACGTGCCAAACTCCCGCTTGCGCAGGCGGAGCAGAAACGATGTGGCATACCCGAGCACAAAGGCCACCACGAGCGACACCAGCACGGAGAGCGCGGTCAGCCCCCGGCTCATATCTTGAAATCCCTGGGAAAAGGCAGATAGTTCCTCGCTATAAATCACGTTATGGATCGCAAACATCAGCGCCACCGTAAAGGTGACGGTGATGAAATAGATCAGATAGTTGCCCACCTGACGGCGGACGTTGCGCAGGGCGAGCTTAGCGAACATCCGCCTCACCTCCCAGGGACGCCATCACGGGCAGAATCTCATGGTACACCGCCTGTCGGCTGCGGTCCCCGCGCAGGAGCTCGTTCCAGATCTTGCCGTCCTTTAAAAACAGGATGCGGCTGGCGTAGGAGGCGACGACCGCGTCGTGCGTCACCATCAAAATGGTGGAGCCGAGTGCACGGTTCATCCGCTCAAAGGTGTGCATCAGATTGCGGGAGTTTGCGGAGTCCAGCGCGCCGGTGGGCTCGTCGGCGAGGACGAGCGCCGGGTGCGTGATAATCGCCCGTGCACAGGCTGCCCGCTGACGCTGGCCGCCGGAGAGCTCGTAGGGAAACTTCCCGAGCTGGTCGGTCACGCCGAGCTGTTCTGCGACGTGTTGGAGCTCCCGCTGCGTCTGATCGAGCGGAACACGCTTGAGGTTTAAAGGCAGGACGATATTCTCCCCAACCGTGAGCGTATCGAGCAGGTTGTACTCCTGAAAGATAAATCCCAGCTTGTCACGCCGGAAGGATGAGAGGGCATCCTCCTTTTGCGAGACGATGCTCTGCCCCTCCACTGTGATATCGCCGGAGCTGACGCGGTCGATGGTGGCGATCACATTGAGCAACGTGCTCTTGCCGGAGCCGGAAGCACCCATGATGGCGGTAAAATCCCCTTCATTTACAGAAAAGGAAATCCCGTCGAGCGCCTTGGTGACGGTGCTGCCGCTGCCGTAATATTTGGTCACATTTCGAACGTTTAAAATTTCTTTTGCCATAAATAAAACCTCCGTTTCGCCCTAATCTTAACACGAAACGGAGGCAACCGTTCTAACACAGAGCCTGTGCTTTCCTTACGCTTTTGTAAGAGAGGCAAAGGCAAGGCGGAATCGGGTGTACTGCCCCTGCTCCGATTCAATCGTCAGCTCGATATTCAGGCGTTCACACAGCTCACGCACAATGTACAGCCCCATCCCCGTGCTGCCGCCGCGGGTGCGGCCATTTGTTCCGGTGAAGCCGCGCTCCGTCACGCGCGGGAGATCGTGCGCCGGGATGCCGATGCCATTATCCGCCACCGTGACCGCACCGTCCGCCGCCGTGATGGCGACCGTGCAGCCCGGGCAGTACTGGGCGCAGTTGACAAGCAGCTGCTTGAGGATAAAACAGAACGCCTTATCGTCCGTGCAGACGGTAAAATCCCCCTGCGTCTGCACGCGGATGCCGGCAGAGATCAGCAGCTCCATTTGGCTTTTAATGGCCTCATCGATCACTGCTGCCACGGACACCTCGCGGATGACTGTATCCTTTTCCGCCGTGCGCAGGCGCGCATAGTAGAGAATACTCTCCGTCAGGTTGTCCGCGCGTTTGAGTTCCCGCCGGAGCTTGCGCGGATCGCCGCCGTTTGCGAGAATCAGGGAACAGGCCGTCAGAGGCGTCTTGATCTCGTGAATCCACTGCTCCACATAGTCACCGTACGATTCCCGCTCCTGCCGGGCGTCCTCCACGGCGCCGATCGCGCTGCGGGAGACGGTTTTCATGATTTCAAAGTATTGCCGTTCCACAGCGTCCTGCGGCTCCGGCAGCAGCTCACCGAGCAGGTAGGGCTCCTCCAACTGACCGGCCAACCGATCAAGTCGGGCAATCCGTCTGCGCGTGAGCAGGAACGTAACGGCCAGCCATGCGGCGATCAGCAATGCCGCGCCCGCCGCCATCAGGAGGACGAGCTTCCACCCGCTGCCTGTGGCGGCAATCAATCCGCAGACCAGCAGCACGGCAATCCCCCAAAAGCAGAGGGTGACGGCTTTGGACGCCAGAAAGTCGCGCAGCTTCATAGGCGGTACCCCACTCCGCGCACGGTGCGGATATAATCCTGTGCGCCAAGTTTTTTCAGCTTGTCGCGCAGGCGGTTGATATTGACATAGAGCGTGTTTTCATCCACATACAGACTGTTCTGCCACAGGTCCTCGATGATCTCCTCCCGCGTGCAAAGCTCCTTGCGCATCAGGCAGGTCAGGATGCGTGTCTCATTGCGCGTCAACTCGGCGCTCTGATCGCGGAAGGTGACCTTCATCCCCGCGAGATCGAGCGTCAGCTCCCGGCTGTTGAGGAGGGTGCCGTTTTTCCGCCGGAGCAGGCGTTCGATCCGCGCAAGCAGTACCGAGGAATGGTAGGGCTTTCGGATGTAGTCATCCGCGCCCATGCCGAAGCCGAGCAGTTCATCCTCCGCAGAATCACGCGCTGTGAGGAAGATGACCGGCACATCGGAGTGCATCCGCAGCTTACGGCAGCGCTCAAACCCGCTCTCCCCCGGCAGGTTGATATCGAGCAGTGCCAGCTCGCACGGCGGCTCCTCCACCACCTGATACCCGTTGGACCGGAGCAACTGCGTCAGTTCCTCGCGGATGCTTGCGTCGTCCTCTGCAATTAAAATTCTGTCCATCATACACTCCAAGTTTCAAATAGCGATTCCCTATTTCCGCTTTTTGGATTTAAAAGCCCCAACTACAACTAAAACAATGCTGAGTATTCCCAGGGAAATATAGACGGCATCCGGGACTGTGAAAACGAATTTATCAATAGCGCTCATCACAATGTAAATAGCAAATCCCAGAATAATTAAAATACTTCTCTCTTTCATTCTACTCCCCTTTTCGTTCCAGCTTCCTATCGAGCGGGCTTTAATACTCCATCGCGTCCAGCTCCTCCAGTGGGCCGCGCAGAGCTTTGGACAGGCCTGCCGGGATCTTCCCCTCCCGGACAAGGCCGCGGTAGCGCGCCGTCTTTTTGATATTGGAGCCCTGGTAGCGCGCGACGATGGCAATCGCCTGCTCGTGCTTTGGCGCGCTCTTTTTCTCCTCAACCCCCCGGACTGTTACGATGACTGTATCACCCGGGCGAACACCAGTGAGATCGACCGTCAGATAGTCTGTGCCGGAGACAGCACCCTCAACCGCATCCGGTGCGTCGATTTTAATATTTTGGGCCGCTGTAGGCAGGATATTGCGGAAGCTCAGACGGTAGTGCATCTGAGCCCGGACAACACCGGCATCGCCCGTATAGGGGTTGATCTTAAACGTGACAGTATTGCCGTCCTCCGCAATCTCAAACCGGCGCTTGGCGCAATGGCCGTCGCGGTAAGCCATGCTCTCGCCGTCGTCCTCGTACAGGTCATACACGCCGTTGCCGTTGAAAAGTACCAGCTCCAGATCGGTAGGTAATTCCGCGCCGTTGGAGGCCTCATCGAGGTCAAGCGGCAGAATCGTCCCCGCCTTCGCCAGCAGCGGGAAGGATTCCAGCGTGCGGTACATGGTGATAAAGCCGCGCTGATGGTAGATATTCCCTGTGAAGAAATCCGTGTACTTCTCGCCATCCAACCACACCTTGACCGGAGCCATCAGCGTTTTGGCGTTCGTATGCTTCGTGATGGGGGCTGCGATTAGCGACGGGCCAAACAGGAACTGATTTTTGACCTTATAGGCCTCCGGATCATCGGGATGGGAATAGTACATCGGCTCGATCAAAGCGCGTCCGTTTACGTGCGTCTGATAGTTGGCGGAATAGAGGTACGGAATCAGCCGGCGGCGCAGGCGCAGCCAGTCCGTGGCCATGTACTCCGTGGATTTCTGGTACTTCCACGGCTCCTTCCCCAGGAAGGCGTTGGAGGTGGAGTGCAGCCGGTTGATTGGGCTGAGCACGCCGAGCTGGAGCCAGCGCAGGTAGAGCTCGTCATCCCGGACACCGAAGTGATGGCCGCCGATATCGTGGCTCCACCACGTGTAACCGATATTAGAGGCCGTAGCGGTAAAGTACGGCTGGAACGCCAGAGTGCGCCAGGTAATGGCGCTGTCTCCGGAGAAGCCGAGCGGATAGCGGTGGCTGCCCACGCCCGCATAGCGGGAGAGGATGAGACCGCGCTTGCCGTTGCGTGCGCTGTCAATATAGTGGTAGTGGTTGAGCGGCCACAGCGGATCGAGGCCAGGAACCTTTGTCTTTTTGCCCTGCTGCCAATCAATCCACCAGAAATCCACGCCGTCCTGCTCGTACCCGTGGTGCAGGTATTTAAAATATGCCGCGATAAACTTGGGATCGCTGACGTCGAACTCAATTCGCTGCTTGGATTCCGGATCAATCCCCATAGCGCGCGCCATCTCCGGGTAGGCATCTTCAAAGAAGCGGATGCCCGCCGCCGGATGGACATTGAGCGTGATTTTCAAATGGCGGCGCTTGAGATCCTGCAAAAAGGTGTGGTAATCCGGAAACAGTTCCGTGTTCCAGGAGTAACCCGTCCACCCCTCCGAGGAATCATACCGTTTGCTGATGGTGTTGATTTGGTACTTATTACGGGCGCGATCGCCAAATTTATCCACGACGTCCACCCAGTGCCAGTCCATGTCCACGGTGGCAACGGTGAGTGGGATCTGCTTTCGCTCAAACATATCCATCAGGTTGAGATATTCCTGTTGGGTATACGCCCAGTACCGGCTCCACCAGTTGCCCAGACAGAAGCGCGGCAGCAGTGGAGTGTGACCTGTGAGATCAAAGAATTCGCGGAGTCCGCCGCGGTAGTCGCGCCCATAGGCGAGATAATACTTGTCATCCGTGCCGGCGGGGCGCGGAGTGATCGTACCGTCCTCCGTAAGGATCAGCGATTTGCTGTCATCGATCACCGTTGCGCCGCTGCGGGAAAAGATTCCATCTTTGAGCGGCGTTGCACCGTTGGTCATATCGAGTGTGCGGCAGGTACCCTTGAGATTGCCACGGAAGCCTCGGATCGTACCAAAGCCGTCAAGCTCCATGCGGCGCATTTTTCGGGCACGGATATCATAGTGAAACGCACACTTTTCTGTGCGGATGACGAGCTGTCCTCTCTTCTTTTCCGCGGTGAAGCGCGGCGTCTGAAAACTGCGGTACCACACGGCCTGCGTCGGGCTGTCGCAGAAATTTCCGTGTTCCACGCGGATCATGCATGGCGTCAGAACACTGATGCGCACCCCCTCTTCAATCACGGTACAGGCATCCGCCGTCCTGGATGCCGTGTGAATGCCAAATTCCTGTGCAAACTCCATGATAATCTCCCTTTCCTCACAGCAATCAACCACTACAAAAATCAGCGGTATTCCACGCCCTATTTTATCATCATTCCACATCAATGACAATCCCCTATCCACAGGACCAAACGCATCCAACAAAAAGTGCGGAATTCGGCGGGGAACATCTATCGCTTTCTTCCATTGTTTTTGTCTTGTGTTGGGAATAAAATAGTAGCAGGGAAAAATTCAGCAGATATACACAGAAAAACTTCAACAAGCTTGGTGGTTCACTACAATGAAAAAGAGTTATGAAATTGACATGTGCAACGGCCCGCTGCTCGGGAAGATCCTGCGCTTCTCCATCCCGCTGATGTTCTCCGGTATTCTACAGCTGCTGTTCAACGCGGCGGACATCATCGTGGTCGGGCGGTTCACGAGCAGCGACGCGTTGGCGGCTGTAGGTTCCACGACCTCGCTAAACAACCTGATTATCAACCTGTTCCTCGGCCTGTCCATCGGCAGCAGCGTGGTGGTGGCGCGGTATTACGGGGCGCAGGACTGGAAAAAAGTCGGCGAGAGCGTACACACCTCTATCCTGATCAGTGCGCTCGCGGGCGTGGCACTGATCTTCCTTGGTATTGCGCTGGCCCGCCCGCTGCTGGAGGCAATGGGAACGCCGGAAAACGTGCTGGATCAAGCCGTCCTGTACATGCGTATTATTTTTGTGGGGATGCCGGCTATGATGGTCTATAACTTTGGGGCGGCAATCCTGCGCGCCGTGGGCGACACCAGGCGGCCGCTGATTTTCCTGCTGATCTCAGGCATTATCAACGTTTGCCTAAACCTGTTCTTTGTGATCGTGTTTGAGATGGGGGTTGCGGGCGTCTCACTGGCGACGGTGATCTCACAGTTTATCTCCGCAGCGCTGGTTGTAATCTGTCTGGTGCGCAGCGGGAGTCACTACCGGCTGACACTCACCGGCCTGCGCATCTCCAAAAAAGTCCTGCTTGAGATCCTGCGGGTTGGCCTGCCGGCCGGGATCCAGAGCACGGTGTTCAACATCTCCAACGTGCTGATCCAGTCCTCCATCAACTCCTTTGGCTCCATTGCTGTGGCGGGTAATACAGCCGCCGCCAATCTGGAGGGATTTGTCTACACCTCCATGAACGCGATTTATCAGGCGTCGCTGAGCTTTACGAGCCAAAATGTCGGCGCGCGGAAGACGGAGCGCATTGTCCCCATTCTGGTGCGCTGTCTGGCATGTGTGGTGGTGATCGGCGTGGGGCTAAGCACGATCGTCCTGCTCCTGAACCGGGAATTTCTCGGAATTTACTCCTCTGATCCCGCGGTGATCGAGTATGGCGTCGGCCGATTAAAGGTCGTCTGCCTGACGTACTTCCTGTGCGGCATCATGGATGTAACCTGCGGCTCGATCCGCGGGCTTGGCTATTCCGTCACGCCGACCATCGTCTCCCTGATCGGTGCCTGCGGGCTGCGGATCGTATGGATTTATACGATTTTCAACCTGGTAGATCGGTCGCTCTTCACACTCTACCTCTCCTACCCGGTCACCTGGATCATTACATTCGCCGCGCATTTGATCTGCTTCATTGTGTACTTCCAGCGCTGGAAACAAAAGGATGCGCGCTGGAAGGCAGGGCATGCCCTGCCTACGGCAGCAGAGTCCGTACACCCTGCCGCCTCTAAAGTGTGAGAATACTCAGTAAAACGCATTTTCACTCTTGAGCAGTCACGTTTTGCAACACAGCCCTCATCTTCCGCGGCACAGTAAAAACAGTGTGGCACATCAACAGACGGCAAAACGACTCTTTCGTTCATAAAATACAAAAGGCAGGCCCCGCCGGAATACTTTGGCGGGGCCTGCTGTCATTTAGACTTATTTATTCTTTTTATCATTCTTTTTCTCAGCTTTTTTCATTGCCTTTTCAGCCTTGAGCTTCTCCTTCATGGCTTTCTGCTCGGCCTCCAGCGCCTTCTCCTTCTCCTCAGCAAGACGCGCCGCTTCTTCCGCACGTGCCTTGGCCTCCTCATACATCGCCTTGATCTCCTCATAGTGCGTGTAGTTCTCAGCCTGGGTGATCAGCTTCTTGGCATCAACGTAAGGCTTTGCAAGACGGTTATAGTAGGAGTTCTGGTCAGTGGCCTTTTTGATATCCGCGTCAATGACCTTCTTTTCCGCCTTGAGCTGTGCAACCTGCGCTTTCAATTCGGCAACTTTTGCCTGATCCTTCGCCTTTTTGGCGGCGTAGATCTGCTCCTCAAGCGCTGTACGCGCCTCAAGATTCTTATCCTCACGCTCGAAAAGCGACTCAAAGACACTGACATCAAACTCTTCAATCTTACCGTTATGCTTTGTCTCGATAACCTTTTTACTGTAAAAGCGGTTCTTGGCCGACGTAATTGCAGCAGAACGCTCCTCTTTTTCCACCTTGGTCTTCTTGGGCATGGCCTTTGCTCTGGCAAGAACCTCCTCCAGATATTCCATGCTATCCGCCGTCAGACCGCTCAGGCCCGCTGCGTACAGTTTCTTGGCCTCTTCAAGCTTAAACTGCCACTCCGGCGTATTAAACTTATTCATCTCCGCCATGACAACCTTGGAGATCTCAATATTATCATTGTAATCCACTGCATCACGATAGGCCTTACGCGCCGCACGCTTCTGCTCCTTGGAACCCGACTTCTTAACCTTCCTGATCTCGGCTTTCATCGCTTTAAGATCCTTGGGTGAAGCGTTTGCCATGACTGCGGACTCCTCAATCATATCAATAGTGGACACGATGTCCTTGTCATTGAGTACACCGTTGCCGTAGTCCTCAAACATAGCGCGCAGCTGAAGCACCTTAACGATGCTGCGCTGGCGCAGCTCCGTCATATCATAGAAGAAGTACGGGATAAAGTTCAGAACAGCGCCAATCACGGACAGAAGGACGATCATGGAAAATACGCCCTGGAAGATATCGTTGATAAACAGGACGTTATAGGGGGACTCCATGACCTTGTCGTATGTCCATCCCGTAATACTCATGATCTCATTGGCGTTTGCCGCCAAATCCACCTGATTAATACCCAAAGACTCATAGACAGCGGGGACAATTCCGCTCGTCCCGAGGGTAATGACCGTACCGATCAGACCGACCGTGGCGAACATGCCGTCGATCCGCTCACCGGTTAAGTACTGCTGGTAGTCACGGATATCTGCGTTGACTGCCGGTGTCAAAATAACACCAAAGGAGGTCATCAGATAGTTGCCGAACAGGACCACGGCAATATAGAGCACCATCTTTGCCGGCTCAGCCGCGACCACGGGCCACAGGAGCGCCAGGAATGCGGCGTTGACCGCATTCGTCACGATCAGGACCTTCTTTTTGCCCCACTTACGGATGGCAAACGGCGCAGCCAGCATACCCCAGAGGTTTGCATTACTGACGATCATTTGGACCACCGTAAAGACACCAGCGCTGACACCATCCTCATTGTGGTACTGGTAGCACCACTGCAGCATATTGCCGTAGGTGGTCTCCAGGAAGCCGACCCAGCCGGCCAGAGAGATGACCCAGAACAGCTTGTTTTTGGCGACAGCACGGATGGCGTCAAGGAATTTGATGCGGATAACGTGCGTCTTAGCCTGGATGATTTTCTCCTGCGTATTGGCGTAAATGTACACTGAGCAGAGGACGCCTACAATCGCAAACGGTGGATAAAGCACGCGATAGAGCTTCATATCATACAGATCGTTATTGGTGAGCACCTGAGCTACAAGCGGCAGCAGCGCAGTGGCAATGGACGGTGCCAGCGAGTAGACGATGGATTTGATCGCCAAAACGTCTGAACGCTCCTTGGTATCCGGGGAGAGAACCATGATCAGGTTCTCATAAGAATCATAGAAGAAGGAATAGAAGAACTGGAACCCGATGTTGAAGAGCAGAACAATAATTCCCTTGACGATCTCGCTCTCGATCTTCTCATAGGGCGTCCACACCATACCGATGACAAGCAGGCAGGTAGGGAATGCCATGTACATCATATAGGGCCTGTATTTACCCTTTTTGCTTCTGGCATTATCAATGATGTTCGCCCGGATCGCCGTCGCCGGAAAAGAGACAACAATGGAGATGGCATACAGGACATACATCAGCGTTGGCGAAATACCAATCGCGTTACCGATGATGACGTTTGTACTGCTGAGCATTAGCTGCTGGACACAGTAGATCAGGAAGTACATACCGATACCGCCAAAGGAGTAGGCAAACACCTCTTTAAAAGGCATGTACCGCCCCGGCATGGGCCGCTTCCAGTACACTCTGGCATCCGAAAGCAGCTTTTGGACTTTGCTTAAATTCAAGACTATTACCCCCACGTACAAAATTCAACGAGACAATTATAACACCAAACAATCATTCTTACAAGAAAATTGTTTCAGAATAGCATGGTTTTATAATTTGTATACAAATTGTATGTCTAAATTTTGACGTGCTTCTCAACAGTTGATGAACTAAATAAGATTAACGGAAAAGGCCTGAAAAAGCAGACTTTGAAAGCGTATACACCAAAAAACCTACCTGTTGCCATACTGTTTCAAATGTTTTAACCTCTTTTGCCCGTCCTGAAGGAAGTGATTCATTGTCCCGATCACGCAAACCTGTACGCACAACTTTTGTGTTCAATATGCCCTTTCACTCCCAATGCAGCAAAAATCGTCCGATTTTTCATTTAAGAAGGGTGTACATATAAAATGAGCCCTGCCGCACGGGCAGGGCCGTTTAAAAGAACATCTTAATACTATCGGGCGGCTGGGTGTCAAAAATTCAGGCAAGCCCTGTCGCACGTATAGGGACGAACACAGGCATCCGCCACCGCGATATGCGCCGGATGAGACGCATATACCGCAATATCTCCCGGATCGCTATGCTCTGTAACCAGCGCCATCTCATGCGTTGTCCCGGGAAGCGGGGCGGTAATAAACTGCACCTTCAGCAGGCCCGGGACCTGACCGACAAGTGCCTCCAGCCGTTCCTTCATCTCCGCCAAAAGCTTTGGCTTATCCTCTGGTGCAACATCAGACTTAAAGTTCCACATTACCACATGTGTCGCCACTGACAATTCCTCCTTTTTATGAGGGACACCTCTGCATTTCAATAACTTTTCAGGGATTTCTTTTTCATTATATATAATATTATAAATTACTCTATCATAATCGAGCGGAAAGATCAAGCCAAAACCGACATCCGTTACTGCATTATCTGGACAAAATGCTCAAAAGAGTACCGATATACTTGAGATGAAAGATCTCTTGAATTTGGATATAATAAAGATCCAGGGAACTGTCGGACGAACGGCCGGTTCCAAACGATTGATTGTAGACTAACCGCTCCTTTGGATGTGGGGCGGTCAGTCTTTTTTTATTGCTATGACGAGTAACAGTAAAATCACCATAAAGGCGATTATGTACTCCATCGGCAACACCTCCTCCCTCCTGCAGACAGCAGGGAAGAAAGAGGAACCAACCGCTCACCGTTTCTCGGTGAACCCCTTGCATCTCTGGTATTATATCAGACCTCCGGCATGCTGTCAAAGGCCTGAAACAACCTTGAATTTCTAAAGGACAAGTGCGACAATTTGTCGCACTTGTCCTTACCTATCTCAGGAGATTAGCTCTCCTTGCGCCGCCTGTGCAGCAGGAGGATCCCACAAGCTGCAGCCGCGGCGATGAACACCGCAGTACTCATCCCGGTGTCGCCCGTATCCGGGACATCCGGCACCAGCGCGTTGTGGAAGGTCAGCTCCGCCATCTCGTCGGCTTTGATCTCCACTGTTTGATCGGCGGGCAGCACGTACTTCTCTCCGTCCCCGTTGATCTCCGCCACGGTGTATTCGCCGGGCCGCAGACCCTCGATCAAGATCTCGCCGTTCTCATCCGTCGCGAACATCTGATCGTAGGCATGGCCGGTGTAGTCCGTACCCGTCACGCGGAACTCGATCCCCGCGACATTGCCGTCCTCCGCCGTCTTGACGATGTGCAGCTTACCGGTCTGCGCCGCGTTGGCAAACCCGACGCCCGGCTCCGTCTCTACCGTCACAGTTTCGCCGTCATTGATAATGCTGAAATAGTAGACATTATCGTCCTGAATGAAATATTCCGGCGCTTTGGTCTCTCGCAGGAAGTAGCCGCCGTAAACGAGCCCACCGAGCGTATATACGCCGCTTTCCTCCGTCAGCAGTCCGGCCTGAATATCAATCTTCGGGTCAAACTCCCGGTTGCCGTCCACGTCGCGGTAAACGGTGAACTCTGCGCCGGTCAGCCGGTTGTCCGGGTAGTCCTGATCGATCTTGATGACCTGGACACTGCCGGTGATGATCTGGTTGGCAATGCTCTCGATCTCGACGGTCTGCCCCTCCTCTGTAATGGAGACGGGGATCACCCGGTCTGTCAGCAAAAAGCCGGTCGGCGGGGCGATCTCCGCCACCAGATAGTCGCCATAGGGAATATCGAAGAAGCCGAACGCCCCGATCTCATTGCTTATACAGGTAGACAGGGCGGTATCTTCGGTGAACACCGTCTCGTCCGCACGGAACAGGCCAATCAGCGCACCGCCCAGCGCGAAGCCGTCCTGGTCTACTTTGTAGCCTGTGATATTGCCGCGCTTGATCTCGTTCGGGATCGCCTGGCCGTCGTTCGCTGTGATATGCACCGTCTGGATCATCTGGTCCTGATACGTGAAGGTCACCAGGTATTTGATCCCGTTCAGGATATAGTGCTCATCCGTTGCGATCTCCTGCACGTAGTAGCTGCCCTGCGGTAAGTCGCTGGCAAAGGCGGCTTTCAGGTTTTCGTCCAGCCCGATGATCTCGATTAGGCCATCCTTGGGGATCGCTGTCCCGTCGGCTGCCGTGATCGTCTCGTTGGCATATAGGCCGAACCGGATATTTTGATATTCGCTATTTGTTCCGATTCCGAACTGGCCGTCTTGCTCCAGCCCCTTCCCAAGATCGAGCTGAAGCTTCTGCCGCTCGTTCTGGAACGACGTTCCGGCCTGCACGACCTCCACATACTGTCCTGCATAGGACAGAGTGACATACTGCGGTTCGGTATTGAGCACATAGCCGTTCGGGGCTTTTGTCTCCACAATGCGGTAGCGGCCCAGATACAGCTTATCGCTCGTGTCCTTGGTGCCGGTGGTAATTGTATCCACCAGCGTATCCTTGGCATAGTGCAGCGTGCCGTCCGGGGTGATGATATCCTCGTCCGAGTAGATCTCATACACCGCACCGCTCAGGGTGCCGTTGGTATATACGGGCTGATAAAGAGAAGTGCCGTCGTCGCTCGTTGTCACCTGCACCGTGGAGAAGATCTCGCCCGTTTTGCCGACGGTGATCTGTCCCTTCTGCGCCGTATCGGAGATCACAACCTCTACCGTGGTCGAATCGATCCCATTGACATAGAAGTCCACAGGATCCGAATTCAGGACATACCCATAGGGGGCCTGTACCTCCACTGCCTGATAATACCCCATCGGCAGCGGCTCCGGCATCATGAGCCATCCCTCGGCGTTGGTATAGAACGTGTCAATGTATTCATCTGAGGGATAGGGCACGTGCTGCACGATGTACTGGTGCGTGGCCATATCCACGATCTTGACGCCCATGCCGGACAGCGGCACGGTTTTGCCCGTCTCCGCGTCCTGCTTGACGATTTTGATCGGGGATTTCACCTGCGGGTTCTCGACGTAATAGCTGAGGGTCTGACCCTGCTCGGAGATCACCACGCGGAAATCGCTGACAAGCTCCGTACCGGCTGCACCCTTAACCTGGTGGAACGTGTAATCCCCGTAGGGCAGCTGCTTGGTAATCGCATACCCGTTTGCGTTGGTGGTGAGGTAGTCGCGCTCACTGGCCTTGGCTGCACTATAGGAAGCAGCGGAGGTCAGATACACCTCAAACTCGGCACCGGCCTCCGGCTGCTTGATCTGGTCGTCACCCATGCCAGACGCGCCAGTATCGAGGAATTTGTGGATCTGCACCTGCCCCTTGATAACCTGCTCATTGACAGTGGCCTGAATCGTGTTGTACTCCACGGTGAAGTTCCCCGGCTGCGCGCCCACAGGATAGACGGTGCTGTCCAGATTGTACCCCGGTGCAGGGGAGATCTCCTGGATGGTCCAGCCGTCGCCGCAGGTGTATGTACCGGAGCTGAACTGGCCGCCGTTGGCCGTGGTCATGCGCTCCACGAGCTGACCGTCATGGTACAGGCCGTACACCGCGCCGTCCAAAGAGGCGTCGCCCTGGGCTGTACCGGCCTCAAGATCCTTTTTCTGCCCGGAGACGGTGAACTTCTTCAGCTTGTTGTTAAAGCTGGCGGTCGCCGTCTGCCCCGCCTGTACGGTGATTTGCGCGCTGTTCGGCTGCACGTACTGGGTGGGCGTGTTGACCTCCGTCACCGTGTAGGTGCCGGGGTTGAGTCCTGTGGCCAGAACCGAGCCGTTCGCCTGCGTGGTGACGGTGCGGTCAATGCCGTTGCCGGTGATGCGGAACTGCTTGCCGGAGACGTTTCCATCCTCCGCGCTCTTGACGATCTCAATATTGCCCGTGGCGATCTTCAGCTTAAAGTACGCGTGCACGGGGTCCGGTGTGCCCTGGTCAAAGCGGCAGACCGCCTGATAGTCGTCCTTGTTTGTAAAGACTTTCAGTTTGCCGGAGGTGACGCCCGTCTCGCCGCTGGTCTCGATCGTCTTCTGCGCGCTGACGGTCCCATTCTCTACATCGGTGCGGCTGGTGGTGACCTTGAGCGTGTTGGCGTTCACATGGGTGAACGTCACGCCGTCCATGATGAAATTCCACGCATTGGACACGCCGTTATCGTCGTGCAGCGTCGCCTCATACAGCCCCGTCGAGGGGTTGTAGTACAGGTTATGGGTGGGAGCAGTATATTGCGAGGAAGCTGAATAACTTGGAATAGTCCTGAAATTCAGTATCTTTTCCTTAATGGAGTAATAGATGCTGGTGAGGTTGGCAAAGCCGGACTTCTGGAAGTCCGCGACGAGCGCCGCCTCGTTGGGGCCATTAAACACGCCCTCCGCGATGCTCCAGATCAGCGCCTGTGTGGCCCAGCGGGCGGAATCCCGATCATATGCATACGCCCACGACGGGTTGTCCTTCGTGTAGTCGTTGTATCCAAAGGCAACCGCATAATTGATGCGCTGGATCTGTTCCTGTGTCAGCTCGTCATAATTTCCGGCGTCAATCTCGTTCCGGCTCATGTCGGAGCCCTCATTCTGCCCGGAGGGCACCATGAACTGCAGGCAGTAGACCTCCCGCAGATTGCTCCGGCTCGGCCCCATGAGGATGTCGTCGAACTGGCCGACCTTCCCCTGCGTGAAGCGCCCACCGTAATTGCCGCTGATGGTGAATTTGTTCCCCACGCCCACCACGCGGTAGAGGTACTCCTCCCCCGCCGCGGTGGCGGACAGCGGCAGCAGGCTCACCGCCAACAGCGCGGCCAGCGCCGCAGAGAGAAATTGGCGCAATTTTGTTGAAAATTTTTTCATTACAAATCTCCTTTTTCTAATATAAGAATCCGTGGTAGAGAGGATTTCCGTTCGGTGTCCTGAAAACCAGGTGTAACATATGTACTTACGCTATTTATATAAACCAACGATACCCCGTTTTGTGACAAAATATCTCAAAATTTTTATTGAAGGAAATAGTGCTTTGCGCAAAGAATACTTTAACCATACAAACTCCCGTCCCACACTTTAAGGCTTCCCTTGAGAGTGATTCCCCTGTTAGATGCAAAAGGTCTGTGCATGTTTCTTTAGGCTTCCCCTTGAGGGGAAGCTGTCGCCGTAAGGCGACTGATGAGGTGGAAAAGCCGACGTTTTACAGGAACTCGGCATAACCCGCAGAAACCACCTCATCCACCGCAAGCGGTCCCCCTTCCCCTCCGAGGGGAAGGCTTGAGTGGTCTGTACAAATTAACATCGGCTTCCCTTTGAGGGTAATTCCCCTGTTAGGGGAAATGTCCGCGGAGCGGACAAAAGGGGCCCGCCTGCGGAGCAGGAGCTGTCGCCGTAAGGCGACTGATGAGGTGGAAAGCCAGCGTAAAACGCACTATACCACCTCATCCGTCTCGGCCTGCGGCCTCGCCACCTTCCCCTCAAGGGGAAGGCTTGAATAGCCCGTGCCAACCATCCCGGCCCCCCTGTGTAAGGAGCGATTCCTCTGTTAAGGGAAATGTCCGCGCAGCGGACAAAAAGGTCCCGCCTGCGGAGCAGGCTGGATTGGCGCAGGCCAAGACTGAGGGATTGTCAATTAAATCCGCCTGTTTTGCAAATCAAGTCGTATAACAATCCCTCCACTGCCGTACGGCGGTCCCCCTCCCTTTACACAAGGGAGGCTTTAGCTATACAAACTCACTCACAAAAGAAAGATAATGTTGCAAAAACCAATAAGAAATGTTGTCCAATAGATATTTAAGTGCTTATAAATCAATTAATTTAATACACTGTGAATTTTGCAGGAAATAGAAGAAGTTGAATTAAATTTGCAATTATTTGTTTAATTTGGTTGTTTTATTAAATGGAAATATCTTTTATACTTCCACAGGAAGGAGGTGAACATGATGAATAAATCGGAGTTTCTCAAGTCGCTTGAATCCATTCGCGAGAGCTTTCAGGAGAATTCCATGACTGTACTCAACTGCCCGGAGCTGGAGGACGACGCCTGCACGGCGATCGCCTCCGTCATCTTTGCGGCGGATGACGCCATGCGGGATTTCTCCGAACTTCTCGCCGAATACTTAGGCGACTAAAAACAGCGGATAGGCGGCCGAAAGACCGCCTATCCCTCCCAGTGAAGAAAAAAGGAGAGACTGCAAGTCTCTCCTTTAACAGAATTGATGATCATGGAAGCCTGTACATCATAGATGACAAGTCAAGTTAATGTTCCGCGATAGAGTTTCCAACAATAACAACCATCATCACGTGTACCCAGATATTCTACATAAAATAAATTGCATCCACCATCATTATACTCCACCAATGCACTTTCATATAATCTTTGAGCAATTTCTTCCATCGTCATCGTGGGATAAAAATTTCCGGGAACTTCTAACCACCCCATATCACAAGGAACATCCGGCGGCACATTGGGGTGATCATAGAACCACATTAAATCTGGATTGGCCTTGATTTTCTGATGCACCATCTCAATGACCGTATCCGGATCAAAATCGGGCTTTGGGATGGGATCGGGATCTGGCTGCGGTATTTGGCCGGAGCCGCTGCCGCCGCCATTCTGCTGACCGGACCCGGAATCACCGTCCGCGCCGCCCTGAGGATCATCCTGCCCGCCATCGGAGGACCCGCCGTCCGTTTTAGAGTCCGGCTCGGCCTGCGTGGGCGTCTCAGTTTCCGTCTCCGCAACGCTCTCCGTCTCCGCCGCACTGGCCGGCTCCACCGGCTCGAGTACCGCCACTGCTTCCGTATTCGTTCCCGATGTGGTGTCCCCATCGCTCCCTTTATTCCCGCACGCCGCAAAGCTGAATATTAGTGCCGCGCTTACTCCCACCGCCAGCAGCCTTACAATGCGATTTCTCATGCTCATGCCTCCTATGATTTGTGCACTTTCTTTTAACATTATATATTAAAATAAAGATATGGAATTCTGCTGCATTTTACGCTAAAATCCTTTACGGATGGGTTTTCCACCTCATCCGTCACGGCTTGCGCCGTGCACCTTCCCCCCGAGGGGAAGGCTTGAATGGCCTGTACTGACCATCCCGGCTCCCCTGTGTAAGGGGTAATTCCCCTGTTAGGGGAAATGTCCGCGCAGCGGACAAAAGGGTGCCAGCCTGCGGAGCAGAAGCTGTCGCCGTAAAGCGACTGATGAGATGGAAGGCCAGCGTCTCGCATTCAGCCAGCGCAGATGCTTTTGAAAAAGTGAAAATAATCATGATTTAAATGTATGAAATTCACCACATCTATAATAACCAGCGAACAACCGATTTGTGACAAATATTAACATTGTTATAGTAAAAAATTCACCGTCAGAATTCTACACGTATTTATAGCTATAATGCCTGCCTTATTTTTCCAAGGGAATGCTGTTTTATACCGCCGCATAAAGGGCTGGCCCTGACGCATCCACCGGCAGTGCCGTCACGCCGGTCCCGTGAATTCCACTACTACACGATGGGGGACACACCGCCTTATTATACGCCACTGACAGAGGTGGGCGGCCGTACAGCCGCCCACTCTTAACTATATGGGGTTATCCGTACTTTATGCGGCAATCACGATGACCGTTCCACCCCTTTTCCCCTCCGGCCATCATCGCCGTATTTAGGCAGGATATTGAGCTGATTTCTCCGTAAATATTTACTGTGCAGCACCATATTACAACAAAATTTGATATAATGTAACCGGCGGATACATAAATCGGCCCATTACGGCGTGTGAGGATGCCTAAATTCTTATTCTCAACTTTCCACATCGAAGTATTTTTATACTGTCTTGGAAAGGAGGTGAATACGATGAATCGTGAAATTTTCTCCTCTCTCGATTCCATTCGGGAGAACTTTATGGAAAATGCCCTCGCCGTTTTAAACAACTCTCAACTGGACGATGCGATTTTTGAGACGATCCTCGCACTCCTCTTTGCGATGGACGGCGCTTGCCGGGACTTTTCCAAAGCTGTCTCCCAGTACATGGAGCAGTAAAGGGCAGGGCGGCGATAAGCCGCCCTTTTCCTTCCCTCGGGAAAATTTGAGCAGGGCCCCGACAAAAGTGGCGGCGCCAGCAAAGGCATCCGAGGAAATCAGCCGGAAGGATAACCCTACGCGCAAAAATTTAACACGTAAGAAACGGATGTGTCAATTTGCCGGCAGCATAATTCAGTGCTTTATTTTGTCATTGCCCCCGCCGTGTACATTCTGATCCTATCCATGATATAAAAACACCCCAAATCCCGGATACATTCAGGATTCAGGGTGTTTGGTATGGCAGGTAAAATTCAAAACTCACCAGGGGCGAACAATCGGATCAGCCGCGCCCACCGGGCTGAACTGCTCAGCTGCTCCGCTCCGGTGAACAGGTTGCAGTCCGCCCCATCTGCCCAAACGGAAGCTGCTCAAACCCTTCCGGCGGCTGTGTCAACTGATAGATACCGGCTGATTCAAACGGATTCGCTTTCAGCCGATAGGCGAAATTATTGTAAACCTCGCTGTACTGCTCCACGCGCCTTGCAAAATCGCCCATCGTTTTTTTCCGGTTGACTACCACATTGCTTTTCACGGTGCTTCCGGCTGGATTGGCGGCAAAGGCCGGATCATCCGTGTGTTCAAAGTCGTCCGACAGGGCCGCAAGCTCAGGATAGGCGTTTTCCCAGACCTCGGAGTGGATATCAACCTCCTCCAGGCTCTTCCAGAGCGTTGAATCCGGCGTATTGGCATGGGTGAACCAGCCGCCGTCCTCAATCCCGGCGATTGCGCGGTCATCATACTGAATGGGAACCCCGGCGTTTACAATCAGATTATTTTCGATCATCAGATCGCGCCCGCCGCCGAGTAAAAATCCACAGCCCGGGATATTGAGCAGGAAGTTGCCATACGCCTGCTGGCCGGAGAGTGCGTCGTCAAAATAAATCCCGCTGGGTGCAAATTCACCGGAGCCGATGTTGTAAATGCAGTTATAGCGGATCACATTCCCATAGCTGCTCCAGCTGCGGCCCGCGTAGATCGCCCCGGCATCCGAGGACTCCAGCACGACGTCATGGATTACATTGTACTCAATGATGTGATTATTGCCCGTGTAGGTGATCGCCTCATGGGGAGAGTTATAAATTTCATTGTGGCTGCATGTGCCTCCCACGCCATTCAGGCTGACAGCCGCCTGATACGTACGGTAGACCTGCGACCAGTCATGGATCAGGTTGTTTGTCGCCACATTCCCTGAGGACTGCAGGGTTTGCCGGTCTCCGCCGGTGAGGATGAGACCGCCCTTCCCGGTGGCGGTGATCTCATTATCCTCCGCCAGAATGTGCTCCCCCGTCAGTTCAATGGCATTCTCGCCCACGTTGCGGATGGTGCAGCCGCGGATGGTGATATGATTCCCGCTGCCTTTGATCGCACTCGCCCGTGTGCCGGTAAAGGTGATGCCGTCAAAGGTGACGTTCTCCGCGCCGTCAATCGTCACAAGATTTTCTGTCTCCAGAGAGAGTTCAACAGTCTGCTGCTCAAATCCCGCAGGCGGGATAAAATAGAGCTTGAGGCCGTCGCGGTCGATATACCACTCGCCCTCCTGATCGAGCTCCTCGAACACATTGAAAAAGTAATAGGGAGCCCCCTCTTTAAAGCCATAGACGCTGGCATACTCGGTGGTAATCGTGTTATCCCCGACCGAGGCGAGCGGCGTGGTGGAATCCGCCCAGTCGTACTGGAAGTAGCCAAACATCCAGACATCCGGGCTCTGCGCCCAGGATTTGACCCGCTCAATGACATCGGCGGGCGCTTCAAAGGTGCCGCCGCGCGGGAACTTCATCGTCTCCCAGCCGGCGTTGGTCTGTGTTCCCGCGCTCGTGTAAACTTCACGGGAATCGCCGTTATCGACAATCTTGCCCGTGTACAGATACTCGCCCGTGTTCGGGTAGCGGGAGAGCGTCATGCGCTTGCCGTTGCAGAACAGCTCACAGTAGAGACTGCCGGATGCATCATACTTTTCCGCCGTATTGTACTGACCAAAGGCGCGCACCTGACCGATCCGATCCGCCGTGACGCCGTACCCGCTCAGGTCCAGCACGCGGATATCCCCCTCATACGGCTGGAAATCGGCTGCATGGAGCGTAAGGCCGCCGTTGAAAACGGCCTCATTCTCCGCGTAAAAGGTGATGCCGCTGTCCGCCTGGGTCAGCGTGATCGCGGAGACATTGTACTCGCCGTCCACGAGAAAAATCACCTTTTCCTCCTTGTTCAGCGACCGCGCCAGCTCGACGGCCCGCTGCGGGGTGCGCACCGGTGCTTCCGCCGTTCCGGGATTGGCGTCATCCCCATCCGGAGCGACAAAGACATCGCCCTGCTTTACCTCGCGCTCCCGCTGCTCCGGGACACTCAGGTTCACCGGCGCGGGCTGTGGATCGTCCATCTGATCCTGCGGTGTACAGGCGGCAAGAGCCGCAGTCAGGCATGCGGGTAAAATCAGGCAGAGTGCTTTTTTTAATCTGTTCATTCTTCACCCTCCTCGGCCGGGCAAGCCGATGTGATCTCAAAATGGAACCGGGCATTTTCCTCATACCAGAGCGGGAAATTCGTCCCCCATACATTATCATATAGGACATAGGTAATCCCCTGACGCCCGGCATCTTCAAACCGGTTATCAAACTCCAGAATCTTCCCGCGCCCGATGGAGAGCAGCGGCGCATGGCGGTTCGTCCACCGGAAGCGTCCGCCCGCAGTGTTCAGCTCCATCTCCTGTACGGCGTGCAGGTTCCGTCCGCCCATGGAAACAACTGAAGCAGGATCAATCCACTCCCCCAGCTTGCGCAGGCGAATGCCACCCGCCGCCGGGAAAAGATGCAGGAAAACGGCCTCCGTCAGCCTGTTGGCATCCTTCCCAAACCATGCGGTGTCGAATTGCAGCCCCGCCGGACTGAGGCGGTAGATCAGCTGAATGATGCGCGGCGCGCCCTGATCTTCACACAGGCCGGGCTCACACGCCAGATCCACACCGATACAGACTTCATCCGTTCCCCGCCCATGGCAGACAGCCCTGCGCACCGTGTACGGGAAACGCCCGACGCGATACTTCCCGCGCACGTACTTCAGCAGTGGGCGCGCAAAGTCCGGTACGGACCAGCCGAAGGTCTCCTTATAATTGCGGGTATAGTGCGTCAGCCAGAAATCATAATCCGAGTCGGAATAGGAACGGTACTCAAATATGGGCTCCTCGTTCTCACGGATTACCGGCTGCCCGTTATAAGTCAGCGCGCCGATCCCTCCGTATTGATTCAGGCGGAAGGTCCAGCCCCCGCAATGGCACGGCGCGTACGGATCCTGTGCTCCGGACAGCGTTTCCGGTGCTGCGGGCCGCAGCCATGCGAGCGCCTGATTGGCCTCCTGCCGGTGGGCGGTTGAAAGCGCGGCCACGGCCTGATCCAGATAGGCGCGCTGCTCCGCCCAGCTCTTCTCAATGACACTGTAGGAGCCGCGGCGGTAGCCGCCGATCCTGCGGTTCCACAGGGTCAGAAGATTGTGCGGAAAATCGCGGAGCGGGTGGCTGATCCGCACCCGATCTGCCTGCCGAGCCCGCTGGAAATCCGTTTTTAAATAATGCTCATAATCCGCAAAGAATTTTTTCACATCCATGCCGCAGGTGTGTTCGGCCACGCAGAGCAGGGAATCCGTGAACGCGACATACTCCTTGCTGCCCCTCTGAAGCGAGCCGTCCATCAGCCACCTGCCCTTGAGCGCCATAAGCTCCCGCAATGCGGCAGATTTATACGGATCCGACGCACTGCCGTGAATCCATGTGTCGCCGATCTCCCCTTCCAATACGGGCAGATGCTCCCGCCTTGCCCAAATGGCCTCGGCAAAATGGTCCAGCGTCCCCGCCGACACTTCATAGCCGGGGAATTCCTGCTGGATTTTGGCGAGTTTTTCCACAACCCGCGCGGGTTCCGGCGCCCCGTGATTATCATGCGTGTGGTCAAAATAGAGCACTTCCTCGATCAGATCACAGCGAAACTCCCCGCCGTAATCGCCGGAGTACACCACGACCACCTCATCCGTCCCGCTGCGCCACCGGAAGCACGGCGGAACCTCCGGCACAGCCGATGCCCCATTTACACCGATGTGCAGCATTTTGATGCCATGGCGCGCGAGCAGATGGACCAGGCCGCGTGTGTGTCCCGGTACATCCGTCATTTTGGCTGCAACTGTTTTACGCCCGCGCAGCACATCCAGCCGGTCCACAATGGAGAGGCCGTAATCCAACGTATCTTCATCCATCAGCTCCGTATGCGTTGTAAACGGCAGCGCGTGCGGAACAACATCTCCTCTTTTGAGTGCGGCGAGCAGGCGCTCCTGCTGTGTGGGCGTGCCGTGTTCCAACGCCTCCTTGAAAATCCAGGAGCCCGTGGTCCAGATAAAGTTTTTCTGTTCCGGCGTGTTGACCTGCTCCGCGAGCTCAATCGCGTTTGGGATAAAAGTATCCAGATACATCCGGTAGACGTTCTCCGCATAGTCCGTAAAACCGAGATCCAGATGTGTTTTGGAGACAACGATGACTTTTTTCATAAAATCCCTCCTCTGCCGGCAGGACCGGAATTTATATCACCCGCCACAAATGCCCGCGGATCACCCGAGATCGTGATGATCGGTGATCTCTACGACCGGTTTGTCGCAGTGCTCCAGCTCCAGCACTACAATCTCGTTTTCCTCTTTCAGAAGTGCGCCCGGCAGATAGAGCGTCTTCTGCGGACCTTTTTTCCAGTACCGTCCCAGATTGAAGCCGTTGATGTAGACCACGCCCTTAGTAAACCCGTCCAGCCGTACAAAGCTCTCCGCCTGGGAATTTGCCTTGAATTTCCCGCGGAAGAAGATTGGATACTTGGCCGCGCCGCGCGTAAAATCGAGCTTTTCGATATTGTCAAGCGGG
>DVHG01000023.1 GCA_018712345.1 Candidatus Onthovicinus excrementipullorum
ACCCGGAAAATCGAAATCCATTATAGCTTTGTCGGACAGGTTGATACCGAGCAGGAGCCGACGCAAGTTGTCAACCATGACCGCCGCAACATGGTAGATGTAAAAAGTATCGCTATCTAACCCCAGCAAAGATGAGACCCAGCATACCGTCACAGTAAGCGATTTTTATATGGGCCCCTATGAGGTGACACAGAAGGAATACCAAGAGGTGATGGGGGATAACCCCAGCAATTTTTCCGGTGAAAACCTGCCGGTGGAAAATATCTCCTGGCTGGATGCGGTAACCTACTGCAACGCCCGCAGCGAACAGGAAGGACTTACCCCTGTGTATACCATTGATGGCACCAGCGTGAGCTGGGACCGCAGTGCCAATGGCTACCGGCTGCCCACCGAGGCGGAGTGGGAATACGCCTGCCGCGCTGGGACAACAACCCCGTTCAATACGGAAACCTCTATCAGCGCGGAGGAATCTAACTATTGGGGCGACTATCCGTATATGATTGAGGACAATTACTTCAATCAGGGAAATCTGGAAACGAAGCCCGGCGTGTATCGTCAGACTACGATGGAAGTGAATAGCTTTTCGCCTAATGCATGGGGCCTTTACAATATGCATGGAAACGTGGGCGAATGGGTCTGGGATTATTATGGGGAATACAGCGCCCAGGTCCAGACCGACCCTACCGGGCCGGAAACCGGCACCCGCCGGGTATATCGCGGTGGTGGCTGGAACGACTTTGCAAAAAATCTCCGCAGTGCCTACCGAGCTGCACTGCCGCAGGTAAACAGCAGCTATAATATCGGGTTGCGGCTGGTGCGCAACGCAGTTGTCGGTACCGGAAGCATCGCCGGAACTGGGACAAACACAACAGGAAGCAGTGGCGGAAACATCTTGATTGCCTATTTTTCCTGGGGCGGTAATACACGAGGGATTGCAGAAGAAATCCATCGGCAGACGGGAGCCGATTTGTTCGAGATTCAGATGGTGGAGCCCTATTCTACAGACTACAATACCGTGCTGGAGCAGGCTCAGAGAGATCAGAATGAACAGGCGCGGCCGGAACTCTCTACCCATGTGGAGAATATGGACCAGTATGGTACAATTATTTTGGGCTACCCCAACTGGTGGGCTTCCATCCCCATGCCGATTGCCTCTTTCCTGGAGGAATATGATTTCTCCGGTAAAACTATCTTACCGTTCTGCAGTCATGGAGGCGGCGGATTGGGGCAAAGCCAAACCGCCATTGCAAAGCTGGCACCGGAGGCCAGTATGGCGGAGGGACTTGCCATCAATTATTCAGGCGGCTCCGGTATGCCGGACGATGTGGCGGCATGGTTGGATGCCAATGGAATCGAAAGATAATAAATTATTATTTTCAGGAGGTCATGAATCATGAAAAAGAACATCGGAAATACACTGGCATTGTATCCCACTCCTCTTGTGGTGGTTGGAGCGATGGTAAACGGGAAACCCAACTGGCTGCTGGTAGGGCATTTGGGCATTATGGGCCATGATCATGTGATGGTCAGTCTGGCAAAAGCTCACTATACCAATCAGGGCATCATGGAGAGCAAAAAACTGTCCATTAACATTGTGGACGAAGCACTGTTGGCGAAGGCGGACCGATCCGGTTGCATCAGCGGCAGTAAAGAAGATAAATCGGAACTCTTTGATTTAATGCTCGCTGATGGTGGCGTTCCTATGATTACAGATGCACCAGTAACAATGGAATGCAGCGTGGAGGATGTTTACGAAACAAAAGGGTTTGACAACTTCATCTGCACCATCGATAACACCTACGCAGAGGAAAATGTGCTGACTGAAGGCGGCAAACTGGATTACCGCACGCTCAAGCCGATATTGTTTGAGATGCCCACCTATGAGTACCTGAAAACTGGTGATGTGATTGGAAAGTGCATGTCTCTCGGGAAATAGTGTCAGAGGACCTGCGGCTTACACGTACAAATTTCTAAGGTCAGGAGGTAGGAACCGATGAAGAACAACATCACGAACAGAGATGGGAAAACGGATTGTGAGCGGCCGTTGATCGTTTCCTACTCTTATTCGGGCAATACCCATCGCATTGCACAGGGAATTCAAGAGATTACAGGAGGCGACTGGTGCGAAATTTATCCGTGGCAGCCGTACCCGATGGCTTTTCCTGAATTGTTGGAGCAGGTCAAAAAGGAAGTACAATCCCACTATCGGCCAAGACTCTTGCCAGTGTCTCATTCGCCGCATTCCTACTCCGTTATTCTGGTGGGCACACCAAACTGGTGTGGAACCATTGCTCCGCCGCTGGCTTCATGGCTTTGCAAAAACGACTTGTCTGGGAAAATCATTCTCCCATTTTATTCCCACTGTGGTGGAGTGTCGGGCGATCTTCGAGGGGATATCGCCAAGCTGTGCCCCAAAGCGGATGTACGGGAAGCCCTCAGTATAATTGAAGACGGCAAAAACGAATTGACAGATATGCTTCGCAAATGGCTTGTTAAGGCCGGCATAATGGAATCCTGGCTGTTTCGTGCTGGTTAAGCCATCAATTGTTTTTTTCATATTTGAACAGAATTAAGGAGTGTTTTCTATGCGTATCAACGACAAATGTCTATTTGACAAGGAAAATGTTTTTGGCCTCGGGAATGCAAATGCGGCCTATGCCCAGTATTTCATCGGCAATTCTTATTTAAATCCATTGACAGAAGCTGGCAAGTGCCCGGTATTCCTGGCCAATGTCACCTTCGAGCCCGGTTGCCGGAATAACTGGCATATCCACCATGCCAAGAGTGGCGGCGGGCAGCTGCTCATTTGCACGGCTGGTGAAGGATGGTATCAGGAGGAGGGGAAGAAGGCCGTTAGCCTCACCCCTGGCACCGTCATCACGATTCCTGCTGAAGTCAAACACTGGCACGGCGCCAAAAAGGACAGCTGGTTTTCCCATATTGCTGTGGAGGTGCCCGGTGAGGAGACCTCCAACGAGTGGCTGGAGGCAGTGGATGAACAAGCCTACGCCGGTTTGGAATAAGGAGGAATACTGAAATGCAGTATACACAGCTTGGTAATTCGGAATTGAAGGTTTCACGCATCTGTATGGGATGCATGGGCTTTGGCGACGCAAAAAATGGACAGCACAGCTGGACACTGAATGAGGAACATTCCCGCGAAATCATCAAACGGGGGCTAGAACTGGGGGTCAACTTCTTTGACACTGCTATCGGCTACCAGAGCGGTAGCAGTGAGCAGTATCTGGGCCGGGCGCTCCGGGATTTTGCAAAGCGGGAAGATGTGGTGGTGGCTACCAAATTTTTACCCCGCACTCAGGGGGAGATCGCAGCCGGCATCACCGGTCAGCAGCACATTGAGCAAATGGTTAACACCAGCCTGAAGAATTTGGGGATGGACTATATTGACCTGTATATCTATCACATGTGGGATTATGAGACGCCTCTCTACGACATTATGGAAGGGCTCGAACGCATTGTGAAAGCGGGAAAGGTACGGTATATCGGCATTTCCAACTGCTTTGCCTATCAGTTGGCCAAGGCCAATGCTCTGGCCGAGAAGGAGGGCTTTCAGAAATTCGTCTCCATTCAGGGACATTACAACCTGATCTTCCGGGAGGAGGAACGGGAGATGGCAAGGCTCTGCGCGGAGGACAACATTGCCATGACCCCTTACAGCGCTTTGGCGGGAGGGCGGCTCTCCAAACGCCCAGGGGAAACCTCCAAGCGCTTGGAAGAGGACAGCTATGCCAAATTCAAGTATGACGCTACCGCGGAACAGGATGCAGCCATTATCAACAGGGTGGCGGAGTTGGCGGAAAAACGGGGCGTATCCATGACCGAAATTTCTTTGGCATGGCTACTCACCAAAGTAACGTCCCCCGTGGTAGGGGCTACCAAACTGCATCATATCGAAGGGGCGGCCAAAGCCGCGGAGCTTATCTTGACGCCGGAAGAGTGCGCCTACCTGGAAGAGCCCTATGTTCCCCACAAGCTGGTAGGAGTGATGGCGCAGAACACGCCGGCGGCCGCAAAACAACAGCATGTATGGTCCACCGGCAATCAGAAAATTGAAAAGGCATAAGGAGGATGTTATCATGAACTATCGAAAAACTGATCCGGAATTTGCAGAACGCTTTGAACAGTTTGCTTTTGAGGAAGTCCCTAATGAAGAAGGACAGCAGCTTGACGAGGTGACCCGCCATCTGGCGATTCTGGCCACGCTGCTGGGCTGCCAGGGAGTGGATGAATTTAAGCTGGAGCTGCCCCGTGCCCTTGACGCAGGGATTTCACCTGTCATGGCCAAAGAAGTTGTCTATCAGGCGGTAGACTATTTGGGTATCGGCCGAGTAAAACCGTTTCTGGATGCAACCAACAACATTTTGACGCAACGCGGTGTAAAGCTGCCATTGGAAGGACAGGCTACCACCACCATGGAGAACCGTCTGGAAAAGGGAATTCAGGCACAGGTGGATATTTTCGGAGACGGTATGAAGGAAGCGTGGAAAAACGGCCACATCAACCGTTGGCTGGCGGACAACTGCTTTGGGGATTATTATACCCGCACTGGTCTTGATTTGGCTCAGAGGGAGATGATCACCTTCTGCTTCCTGGCGGCTCAGGGCGGCTGTGAGCCGCAGCTGATTGCCCATGCAGGCGGCAATATGAATTTAGGGAATGACAAGGATTTTCTTGTGAAAGTTGTTTCCCAGTGCCTGCCCTATATTGGCTATCCCCGCAGCCTGAACGCCGTTACCTGTATTAATAAGGCGGCGGAATCAAGAAAGTAATTGCCATTAGAAGAAAGACATATGGAAAACGCTGTGTTTACCACCCTATGCATGGTATACGATGATCAAAATCGCATTCTCGTTCAGGAACGCAGTGGCACAGGTTGGGACGGACTGGCATTTCCCGGGGGACATGTAGAGGCGGGCGAGTCCTTTACAAAATCCGTCATGCGGGAAGTCTATGAGGAAACTGGTTATCAGATAAAAAATCCCGTCTTATGCGGAATCAAGCAGTTTCAGATGGAAAGTGGTGCCAGATACGTCGTTTTACTTTATAAGGCAAATAAGTTTGACGGCTT
The DNA here is from genome assembly GCA_018712345.1 of Candidatus Onthovicinus excrementipullorum. Lineage (GTDB taxonomy): Bacteria > Bacillota > Clostridia > Oscillospirales > Acutalibacteraceae > Onthovicinus > Onthovicinus excrementipullorum. The sequence continues at coordinate 5,090 of DVHG01000023.1, forward strand.
TTTGCGCTCTTCTGAAGAAGGCCGCGTATTTTGGTTGGAACGCGGGGATATCCCCCGTTCCAATATGGCCCATGATATGGCGGCCATGATGGAATTATTTGACGATGATGAAAAGAGTGAATTTTACTATTTACCTGACCATGCAGACGGAAAATATCTGATTTTATAGAGGAGGGAAGGCACAGGTGGAGATTCTCAGACGGGAGCTTATTTATCTTTGGTACTACTTCAGTGTCCAATTTGAGCAGATCTTCGGCTGGTGGGTGCTGGGCATGGTGATCGGCTCGGCAGTTTCTGTCTTTGCCAAAGATTATATCCACCGTGCTTTCCGTTCTTTGCAGGGAAAACGGCTGGGGATTCTGGGCGTAGTCGTGGCCAGCGTATTGGGAATTGCTTCGCCTCTGTGCATGTATGGCACAATCCCTATTGCCGCTTCTTTTTCTCGCGGAGGCATGAAAGATGACTGGTTGGCTGCGTTTATGATGTCCTCCATTCTACTGAACCCTCAGTTGATTATTTACAGTGCAGCGTTGGGTGGGGCCGTGCTAACTGTGCGTATCGTTTCCTGCTTTCTCTGCGGAATCGTTGCAGGGCTGCTAATCCGCTGTTTTTTCAGGGACAAGTCCTTCTTTAACTTTTCCGGGTTTGCCGAACCGAAAAGCCGGGATAACGATCCAAATCTTTTGGTGCGCTATCTGAAAAATCTTTGGCGCAATATAAGGGCCACCGGCCTTTATTTCCTCATCGGGGTGCTGCTTTCTGCTCTCTTTCAGCGGTATGTCCCCACAGAAGTCATGACCGCTCTGTTCGGAGGAAACGAGGCGCTGGGTGTATTGATGGCCGCCACCATTGGTGTTCCTCTTTATGCCTGCGGCGGCGGGACTATCCCTTTGCTTCAGCAATGGTTGTGGGATGGTATGAGCGTGGGAAGCGCGGCATCCTTTATGCTCACTGGGCCTTCCACGAAAATCACCAATTTAGGTGCTTTGAAAATTGTGCTTGGTATACGGCGGTTTCTGCTATATCTGGCCTATGTGATGATGTTTTCATTTATTACAGGAATGGTTGTAAACCTGATTATATAAATTGCATTGTCATAGACATAGAAAACAAATCTTGGCGGAAGGAGAGGACAGCGGTGAGACGATGGATATCTGGTGTGTTAGCGGTAATGCTGCTTGCATTATCCGGCTGTGCCACGGAGAAAGAGCCGGTGGAAACCTCTCTTTTTGCCATGAATACATACATGACTTTTACGGCATACGGTGAAAACGCCCAGGCAGCCTTGGATGAATCCGTAGAATTGATTCAGACGATGGAGTCTCGTTGGTCTGTTACCGACGATGAAAGTGAAATCTATCGAGCAAATCACAGCGGCGGCCAGACTGTTTCCATCAGCGAAGAAACAGCGGAGCTGATTTCCTTTGCCCTTGAAATGGCAGAGAAAACAGACGGCGCTCTGGATCCGACGATTTATCCAGTGTTGACCGCATGGGGCTTCACCACGGATAGCAAGCAGGTTCCGGCTCCTGAACAGATTGCAGAATTACTTTGGAACGTAGGCTATGACCGCATCCAGTTGGAAGGCACAAGCCTGACTGTTCCGGAGGGGATGGAACTGGATTTGGGCGCTGTGGGAAAAGGGTATTCCGCCGATTTGGTAACAGAAGTATTGAAGGAACATGACGTAGAATCCGCTATCATCAGCCTGGGTGGAAATATCCAGGCTGTTGGTTCCCGGCCGGACGGCAGCGACTGGCGCATCGGCATTCGTACCCCTTGGGAAGAAGGTAACTTGGGCGTATTGGAGATCAGCGATGCGGCAGTGGTGACCTCCGGCGGCTATGAAAACTATTTTGAAGATGAGGACGGGAACATTTACTGGCACATTCTCAATCCATCTACCGGTTATCCTGCAAACAACGGTCTGCAGGCTGTTACTATTATTGGAAAAGAGGGCAGGCTGTGCGATGCGCTTTCCACAGCTTTGTTTGTGATGGGAGCGGAACAAGCAGAAGCTTTTTGGCGGAAAAATGGTGGATTTGATATGCTGCTGGTCACCGATGAAAAGGAGGTTATTCTGACAGAAGGGATCGCAGACAAGTTTACTTTGAGCGATGGACGAGAAGAAACTGTCCGAGTATTGGAATCATGAAGAAAAATGGCTGTTTATCTTGGTTGGCATCCTTGGCAGTGACTTGATGCTGCGGCGTCCCGATACCAATCTGGCGGAAATTCTTCGGTACGGATTGTATCAGATGGATTTGGCGCGGACAGAAGACAAAACCATAGTAGTGGAATATAAAGGCAGAGTGTCCAGATATAACTTGCGTCAATATGGGATGGTTAGATTCCGCTGTAACCGGATTGTCTGCTGAGGACATGATGTTATTTCGAGTAACAATCAAAGAGTACACAGATCCATTTCAGAAGCAAAACCGATGCAGTCGGTAGCTTCAGTGAACACCGTGCCTCTTTAAGAGTGGCTGGTATCATGCCTTTAGGGATATTCAAAAACTACCGGATTCGCCGGTGGGATATTTTGGGATTAGCTGAACAGCCGGATTATTTTGCGCTTCGCACCACATACTGATGTGGTGTGAGGCCATACGCCTTTTTAAAGCAGGTGATAAAGTAGGTCTGGGAGCAAAATCCCAGATAGTACGCGATTGTGCGCTGGTCGAACCCTTTCTCAAGCATTTCCCGCGCATACCGTAGCTTTTGCTCCATGATATACTGCCCGGGCGTCACGCCGACATATTTTTTAAAGTATTTCCGAAAGTAGTCTGTACTGAAATGGGCGATCCCGGCTAGGTCCCCAATGCCGATGGACTCATGCAGATGCTGTTCGATATAATGCAGGCACTGCCGGATCTGTGCCGGATAGCGGCTGACGCTGCGCTCGTGAACCAGTTGTGTCAGCTCCACCACGATCTTTTCCAGATAGGCAAGAATCTCTTCCGCAGAGGACAGACGGTCGATCTGCATGATGTACTGATCGGATAGATTAAAGGCAGTCATCTCATCCAGTCCGCCGCGGATTGCGCGCCGGATCCCGAGCGTGATGCAGCACACAGCCCAGTACTGCATCTGCCGGGTGGCGTTGTCCGACAGATGTCCGACGACAACGGTAGCGGATATATAATTTTGAAGCGCCTGCCGGATGGATTCCGTGTCGCCGCGCTCGATCAATGAATAAAACGCCTCCTCCTCGGCGTAGGAGGTGTGGGCGATCCCACTCTCGCGCTGCTCAAATTCCGGATTTTTGGCGTAGGGGAGAACCTTGATCCGGATTTTCTGCTCATTTCCCATTAAATCACCCTTTGCAGTTATTATAGCGCCATATTTATTTACATACAACTGAAAATTTAAATTTTAGTCTGAATGATGATATATTTTGCCCTGCTATTCCTGTACCATAGAGGTGAAAACAAACTGTGCGTTCATCAGAATAGGAGGTCGATCGCATGATCAGCAGGACAAAGTATCCCATCGACGCCGCCGGTGTGTGCGCCCTTTTTGCGGCCGAGGGTATCCACGGTGTGCGGGAGGTGTCTCCGCTTGGGGCAGGGGAGTATAATGCTGTTTTTCAAGCGCGGACGGACGAAAAGTCATATGTGATTAAAATTGCTCCGCCGCCGGAGATCCCGATCCTGACGTATGAAAAGGATATTATGCGCGCGGAGGTCTTCTGGTATCAGCGCATGCGGGAGGGAACGGATATCCGCGTCCCGGAGGTCTATGCGCAGGGCTTTGAACATGCGCGGATTCCGTCTGACTATTTTATCATGGAGAAGCTGGCTGGCAAACAGCTGGACCAGATGGACTTTACGCCGGCGGAAAAGGCCGGCGCCGCCGTTCAGACGGCCAAAATGGCGGCTCAGATCCATCGGATTAAAAATGACCGCTTCGGCTATATCCAGAACGGCCTGTATGACAGCTGGTATCTGGCCATCCGCGCAATGGTCTCCAATGTGATTGCAGATGCCGCCAAAGTGGGCAAACGCTCGCCGCGCGGTGAGAAGCTGCTCCGGTACATCGACCGCTATCAGTCCGTACTGGAGCGGGCGGAGTGCCGGATGGTCAACTTTGATATCTGGGCGCCCAATATTCTCTGCACACGCGGGGATAGGGGGATTGAATACGCGTGGATCGACCCCGAGCGCAGCTTTTGGGGGGATCGGATTGCGGACTTTGTCTGTCTGGAATTGGCAAAGCCCCTGCGGGAAAAGAAGGCCAGCCTGGCCGCCTATAACAGCGTTGCCGATGAACCGGTTGAGGTGACCCGTGAGACGGAAATCCGCTATGCCGTCGCACAGGGATATCTGGCCCTGATCCAGGAGGTGGAGAAGTATTACCGCTACACGCCGCGCAACTTCGGCTGGTGGCGCAATGTGTTCTCCGCCAGGTTCTTTTATACGCAAGCGTTCGGAGCGCTCAAATGAGCGGGGGGAAGAGCGGCGGGCCGCTCGCGGAGGAGAAGATCCCGCGGCTCGTCCTGAAATTTACGGGAACTACCTTGGCTGCCCTGCTCCTCAACGCCGCCTATACGCTCACAGATACACTGTTTGTCAGCTGGGGCGTGGGGGATGACGCTGTCGGCGGTGTTTCAATTGCCTTTCCGTTCGTCCTCTTACAGGGGGCCATCTCCACGGCGATCGGCGGCGGTGCGGCCTCCATCGTTGCCCGCAGGCTCGGCGCAGGGGAGCGCGAGAAGGCGGGCGAGGCGACGCGCAGCGCTATGGTTTTCTTTTACGGATCAGCCGTGCTCATCACCGTTTTGGGCCTGCTCCTGATGGATCCCATGCTTCGCCTGATGGGCGTGACGGAGGAGATCTATTCCTACTCCCGGGATTATCTGACGATCATCCTGCTCGGCAACGTCTTTTCCACGGGATTTTCCTCCATCATCCGGGCAGAGGGGAAAATGCTCTACGGGCTGATGATCTGGGTGATTCCGGTCTCAATCAATATCGTTCTGGACGCCGTATTTATTTTCGGGCTTGGGTGGGGTGTGCGCGGCTCCGCATGGGCGACGGTCGTCTGCCAGTTTGCCAGCTTTGTCATGTGCGTGGTCTTCTTTTTGCGCTTGACGACGCAGAAGCTCCGGGGAGCGCATTTCAGATGGCGTGCGGCATGGGAGATCCTCGCCATCGGAACGCCCTCCCTGGTTCAGATGGGGAGCCTGTCAGTGATCTCCGCGCTGGTCAACCATTTCCTCGGGAATGTATCCGGTACGCTGGGAATCACCGCCTTCGCCTACATCAGCAGGATCATCACCTTTGCCATCATCCCGTTTACCGCCGTCACACAGGCGCTCGCGCCCATCGTGGGCTATAATTACGGCGCGGGGAACAGGGCACGGGTGCGTGATGCGCTGCGGTTCTGTCTGCTGATCTGCCTGATCTATGCGCTGGCGGCCTTCGTGATTCTGGAGGCGATTCCGGCACCGCTGATCGGGCTTTTTACTGCGGATCCCCAAATCACGGCACTCTCCGCAGGCGGTCTGCGCGTGATTGCATTTTCGCTGGTCCTGATGCCGCTGCCGATGCTGCTGGGCGCTTTCTTTCAGGCTGTCGGCAATAAGGGGTGGGCACTGTTCCTATACGCGGCCAATCTGATCTTTCTGGTCCCACTGGCCGCGGTACTGCCAGGCCTGTACGGGCTCAACGGCGTTTGGGTGGCTTACGTCCTATCAAACGCCTGCGCATGCGCTGTCGGAGCGGTCCGGTTGCGTGCGCTGCACCGGCGCCTTTCGGACGTCTGATATCATGCCGATGACTTCTTTTGCACCTGAACCGATGTGCGATCTGAGCAACAGATGTATTTGCACAAAATGACGTTGCCCCAGAAAGCGGCAAATGAAATCTATAAAATCATAGGCTTTTAAACTTTTTGGATAAATATAATGCCCCGCCCTGAACCGGGCGGGGCATTAATGGTTTGGTTAAAAATGAAGCAGTCCGTCCACCTGTGCAATCACGGGGGCAAAGACGAGGGAAATAATTGTCATCAGTTTAATGAGGATGTTCAGCGAGGGACCGGAGGTATCCTTGAACGGGTCGCCGACCGTATCGCCCACGACGGCAGCCTTGTGGGCGTCGCTGCCCTTGCCGCCATGGTTGCCCTCCTCAATATACTTTTTGGCGTTATCCCAGGCTCCGCCGGAGTTGGACATGAAGATTGCCAGCATCACGCCTGTCACAAGGGAGCCGGCCAGCAGTCCTCCCAGTGCCTGCGGCCCCAGCAGGAAGCCAACCGCCAGCGGAACGACGACCGCCATAATCCCGGGAATGAGCATCTCACGCAGGGCGGCACGGGTTGAAATAGAAACACATCGCTTGTAGTCGGGCTTTCCGGTCCCCTCCAGAATTCCGGGAATGGTCTTGAACTGCCGGCGCACCTCCTCAATCATCTGGTTGGCCGCCTTGCCGACAGAGTTCATCGTCATCGCGGAGAAGAGGAACGGGAGCATGGCGCCGACGAATAGGCCGACGATTACGTCCGGCGCGAGGATGCTGATACCGCTCGTAATCCCGACGCTCTCCGCATAGGAGGCGAACAGGGCCAGTGCTGTCAGCGCGGCGGAGCCGATGGCAAATCCCTTGCCGATGGCGGCCGTCGTGTTGCCCACAGAGTCGAGCTTATCCGTGATTTCGCGGACGCCCTTATCCAGGTCGGCCATCTCCGCAATGCCACCCGCGTTGTCCGCAATCGGGCCATACGCATCCACGGCTACGGTGATGCCGGTGGTAGACAGCATCCCGACCGCGGCCAGTGCAATGCCGAACAGGCCGCTCACTTTATAGGAGACCAGAATCCCGACCGCAATGACGATGATCGGGATAGCGGTAGACTTCATCCCTACGGCGATGCCGCTGATAATATTTGTCGCGGCCCCTGTATTGGACTGCTTGGCAATTTCCTTGACGGATTTATAGTCGCCGGAGGTGTAAATCTCCGTGACAAAGCCGATGATCAGACCGACCACGACGCCTGCCAGTACGGAAAAAAAGGCGTTGAGCTCCTTGAGCATGAACCAGCTGAGCAGGCCTGCGCCGATCAGCACGAGTGCGGCAGATACATAGGTGGCGACCTTCAGCGCCATGCTGGGATTGCCCTTGCCCTGGACAAAGAAGGTGGACAGGATGCTTGCGATGATGCCGATCGCGGAGAGGACCAAGGGGAAAATTACACCCGCATCCCCAATTACGTCTCCAGCTGTGAAAGTGGCCACTGCGCCGAGTGTAACAGCGGAGATGATGGAGCCGACGTAGCTCTCAAACAGGTCCGCCCCCATCCCGGCGACGTCGCCCACGTTGTCGCCCACGTTATCGGCGATGACGGCGGGGTTGCGGGGGTCATCCTCTGGAATCCCGGCCTCCACCTTGCCGACCAGATCGGCGCCCACATCGGCGGCCTTGGTGTAGATGCCGCCGCCCACGCGGGCAAACAGGGCGATTGAGGAGGCGCCCAGGCTGAAGCCCGTCAATACATCAATCCGCTTGGTGATCAGATAGATCACGGATACGCCCAGCAGACCGAGGCCGACCACGCACATGCCCATCACGGACCCACCGGAAAAAGCAATGGAGAGCGCCTTGTTCATGCCCTTGGTGCGGGCGGCGTTGGCGGTGCGGACATTCGCCTTGGTGGCGACGTTCATCCCGATGTAGCCCGCAAAGGTGGAAAACAACGCGCCCACTAGGAAGCAGATTGCCGTCGCCAGGCTTTGCAGCCCGGCCCACAGCAGCACAAAGAGTACCGCCGCAAAGACGATCAGAACCTTGTATTCCGAGGTCAGGAAGGCGTTTGCTCCCTCGCTGATGGAGGCGGCGATTTCCCGCATCCGGTCCGTGCCGGGATCCTGTTTGCGGATCCTCAGCGCACTGACAAGGGCGAAGAGCAGAGCCAGCGCTGCGGCGACGGGCGCCGCAATCATGAGCATATCCATGGTATCACTCCTTGATCGTTCTGTTTTACGTCCGGGCGGTTCCACTCAATTCGGGTCCATCCGCCGGTTATTACCTCTTTAGTATACCATTGTTTTCCAGGTCAATCAATATAAAAAGACAGAATTTTTATAGTAAATATACAAAAAGTTTTCTATTCGAAATCACAAATTATATTTACCGCTTCTCGGGCGAGCAGCAATCCGGCAACGGGCGGCACAAAGGCGATGCTCCCCGGCGCACCGTCCGCCCCTTCCGGGCGGCGCGGTTCCTCCTCCGAATAGAGCACACGCAGCCTGTCCACGCCGCGCTTTTTCAGTTCCCGCCGCATCACGCGGCACAGGGGGCAGACGCGTGTCTCATAGATATCCGCCACCCGGAAGCGCGTGGGGTCAAGCTTATTGCCCGTCCCCATAGCGCTCAGGAGCGAGAAGCCCTCCTCCTGTGCCCGGACGGCGAGAGCGATCTTGGCGGTGACCATGTCAATGGCGTCAATCACGCAGTCACAGCGCGCCAGATCAAAATCAGCCTGTGTTTCCGGGGTGTAAAATGCGCGCACAGCGTGCACTTTGCACCGGGGATTGATGTCAAGCACGCGCGCTTTGGCCAGATCCGCCTTGCTCTGCCCCACGGTTGAGTGCAGGGCGTAGAGCTGGCGGTTGATATTGGTCGGATCCACCGTGTCCCCATCGACCAGCGTCAGTGTTCCGATCCCGCACCGGGCAAGCGCTTCTGCAGTCCATGAGCCCACGCCGCCCAGTCCAATTACGGCAATATGCGCCTCCTGCAGCCGCCGCGTGTTCTCCGTACCTATTATTGCCTCCATCCGGGAGAATTCATTCATCATAATTTCCCTCCTCATTCAATATCATCATTATAATGGATGGGAATTGAAAAATCTATACGGAACGAGTATAATGAACATGCATCAATTAAAAAAGGACGTTTGATTGAATTATGAAATTAGGAATCGTAGGTCTGCCGAATGTCGGCAAGAGCACACTGTTTAACGCTATTACGAACGCCGGGGCCCAGTCGGCCAACTATGCGTTCTGTACCATTGAGCCGAATGTCGGTGTCGTGGCCGTGCCGGACCCGCGGCTGGACAAGCTGGCGGAGATGTACCATCCGGACAAGATCACCCCGGCCACCATTGAGTTCGTCGATATCGCGGGACTGGTCAAGGGCGCCTCCAAGGGTGAGGGTCTGGGGAATAAATTCCTCTCCCATATCCGGGAGGTGGACGCCGTGGTCCACGTGGTGCGCTGCTTTGATGATGACGACATCATCCATGTTGAGGGGAGTGTCGATCCGGCCCGCGATATTGAGACGATTGATCTTGAGCTCATTCTGGCCGATCTGGAAGTGATTGACCGCCGGATTGACCGTACGGCCAAGGCGGCAAAAGGGGATAAATCCCTGGCGTGGCAGGTGGATTTTCTCAAAAAGGTCAAGGCGGAGCTGGAGCAGGGGAACGGCGCGCGGAACATTGAGCCCGAGAGCGATGAGGAGCAGGCTCTGATGAACGAGATCGGCCTGCTCTCCGCCAAACCCGTCATCTACGCCTGCAACATGAGTGAGGAGGATTTTAAAAACGGCATTGAGTCGAACGCACGCGTGGCGGCCGTCCGCGCCATCGCAGAGCAGCAGGGGGCGCAGGTGATGCCGATCTGTGCGGAGCTTGAGGCGCAGATCTCCTCACTGGAACCGGACGAAAAACAACTCTTCCTCGCCGATATCGGGCTGGAGCACAGCGGCTTGGACCGCCTGATCCAGCAGAGCTATAAACTGCTCGGCCTGATCTCCTATCTAACGGCGGGCAAGCCGGAGGTGCGGGCCTGGACAATCAAGAACGGGACCAAAGCGCCGCAGGCGGCCGGAAAAATCCATTCCGATTTTGAGCGCGGCTTTATCCGCGCGGAGGTTATCGCCTACGAGGATCTCATCCGCTGCGGGTCTATGGCCGCTGCCAAGGAGAAAGGCCTTGTCCGCAGTGAGGGCAAGGAATATGTGATGAAAGACGGGGATATCGTCCTCTTCCGCTTTAACGTCTGATTCGCATGCTGCCGTGATATTGTAAATTACGGCGGGATATGCTATAGTAGACTTGCAGAGCAATCATACATATGGGGTGTGATGGATATGGTATATTTCTGGGTTGCCCTGATCGTCGCTTTTTTGATTATTGAAGCGCTTACCACCCAGCTTGTCACGATCTGGTTTGCCATCGGGGCGGGCGGGGCACTCATAGCGCAGTTGCTCCACGCGCCGGAATGGGCACAGTGGGTGGTGTTTATTGTGCTGTCTGCCGTCCTTCTGATTGCCACCAGGCCGCTTGCCAGACGCATGAAGAAGAAGGTTCAGCCCACAAACGTGGACGCCGCGATCGGCAGGACTGCCGTTGTTACGCAGGCGATCGATAACACGGCCGGCAAGGGCCAGGTGAAGCTGGATGGGACCATCTGGACGGCACGCAGCGCAGATGGTAGCGCAATCGAAGAGGGGAAGCTCGCGGTTGTCAAATCGATTGAGGGGGTTAAGCTGATCGTGGAGGCGGCCGCGGAGACGGAGTGATTTTTGAGGAGGTTTTTTCATGGAAACCGGCGGAATCATCGGCATTATTATTTTGGTACTCGTTGCGATTGGCCTGATCGCGCTCGCGGTAGCCAATATCAAGATTGTCCCGCAGTCGAAGGCCTATGTCATTGAGCGCCTGGGTGCGTACAGTCAGACGTGGGGAACGGGCATTCACTTCAAGATCCCGTTCATTGAGCGGATTGCCAAGATTGTCTCCATGAAGGAGCAGGTCGTGGATTTTCCGCCGCAGCCTGTTATCACCAAGGATAACGTGACCATGCAGATTGACACCATCGTCTTTTTCCAGATCACGGATCCCAAGCTCTACGCCTACGGCGTGGAGAACCCCATCAAGGCGATTGAAAACCTGAGCGCCACCACGCTGCGCAATATCATCGGCGAGATGGAGCTTGACCACACGCTCACCTCCCGCGACATCATCAACTCCAAGATCCGCTCCATCCTTGATGAGGCGACGGATCCCTGGGGCATCAAGGTCAACCGCGTGGAACTGAAAAATATTCTCCCGCCGCCGGAGATTCAGGATGCGATGGAGAAGCAGATGAAGGCGGAGCGCCAGCGCCGTGAGGCTATCCTCCGTGCGGAGGGCGAAAAGGCCAGTAAGGTTCTTGTCGCTCAGGGCCAGAAGGAATCCCAGATCCTCGCCGCCGAGGGCGATAAGCAGGCTGCGATTCTGCACGCGGAGGCCGTCAAGGAGGCCAAGATCCGTGAGGCGGAGGGCGAGGCCGAGGCCATCCGGACTGTCCAGCAGGCGGAGGCGGATGCCATCCGTATGATCAATGAGTCGGCGCCCGGTGACGCCCTGATCGCCCTGCGCGGGCTGGAGGCGTTTGCCAAGGCCGCAGACGGCAAAGCGACCAAGATCATCATTCCCTCCCAGATCCAGTCTCTTGCCGGCCTTGTCACCAGCGCGGCGGAGCTCGTCAGGAATGTGGAGAACAGGGAAACGGAAAAGCAATAAATTGATTTTTCAGGCCGGTTCCGCACGGAGCCGGCTTTTTTATCTGAACCGGCCTTATAGGAGGGGAAAATGTTATTTGGTAAAAAATTAAACGTTAAAAAGCTGGATTGTGGCATGGATACCGCTGCCATTCCCACAATTCAATCCGCCCGTTTGGTTTATATCAGTGGAAAAGGTGCACTGAAAAGGCACGCACACATTGTGCCCGATTCATCTTTTGAGAACCGGTACTTATCTTCAATCCGCCTGAACGGCATTCCACTGGTCCAAATCAGTTCTCCGGGCTGCCCCACCTGCGCCAGTATTTTGGCGACCGGATATGGAATTGAAAAGGCAAATTGCAGGGAGCTGGAAAAGGTCCGGGATGCTGTCAATGCGCCCTTCGTATCATTGGATCGATCTATTGATGATCTATCTCCAATTCTAACCCTGCTGGAAAGCGGCCTGTATGTCATTGCTGACGCTGTCTGTTTTCCAACCGGCGGGGATGGCAATTTTTTCTGGAATGCTCCCAATGAACCGACGGAAAGCCCGGCGACGGCCGCGGTCCTGCTCACCGATGATGATTATGAATACGTTTCGGGTCAGCCCGTATATCTGTATCCGACCCAGAACGGGAATTGCTATAACGAAGAGCGCGTCTGTTACTATATGGATCTTTTCAGGCGGGGAGAGCAGCCGCCGCGCGCCATCGTGTACAATTTCGGTGAGTTTATTAACTTTGTTCTTGATGGGCATCACAGGGCCTGTGCGGCGGCGCTGTTAAAAAGGCCGCTGAACTGTATTGTGATCATTCCATATGATGGAACCGGATATAAACAGGTAAACGGTAAAATGAAGCCGCACCGCCTGTATTTCTCTTCGATCTCTGTTCCCGTTGCGTCCATCCCGCGCCAATATATTCCCCGCAACCGACCGGAGCGGGCAACGGCTTCTTCTCATCACATGTCGGCGGGAATCATCAATCATTGCGCATGGGATAACCGCTATCTCCGGTCGGCTTGGTGCTATCCCACTGTAGAGGAATATGCCCAGGTGATAGCGGCCAAGTATCAATATGATGAGCCGGTAGACGACGCAATTATTGAAGCGTGCCTGGCGCTTCCGAATGGAGAAAATCAGCAAAGGCTCAAGGCGATTTTGACCGTCATGCGGTTTCAGGAGGATTCGCGCTTAAAGCACACAGCCATGGCCTGTGCGCAAAAATGCCCGCGTCACAGTAAGGCTGTAGTATTGGCATACCGGATTTTAGCCCATATGAAGAACGATCCGGAGATTGAGCAGTTTTTCCTGGACTATCTGATTGATCACACGGACAAATACGATGTGATCCTCCCGATCGTGAACTCCTATTGGGGATAGATAAGCCGTTGAACCGTATTCTGCCCTTTATTTAATGATTGAGTTCACAGTCCAAATATGGTATACTTTTACTATCACACGCTTCGGCGTTCAGGGGAAAGAGGAGAAAACAGTATGGCGGATTATATTACCACCTGGCGGGAGAAGATCGGATACGGCATTGGTGCGGTCGGGCTGGACCTGAGCTACGGCATGTTCTATTCGTTTCTCTCCTATTATCTCAGCTCAGTTCTTGGATTAAAAGAGGCATTTTTACTGATTCTGACGCCGCTTGCGAGGATCTGGGACGGTATCAATGACCCGATGATGGGCACGATAGTGGATAATACGCGGACTCGTATGGGGAAATATCGTCCGTGGATTATCATCGGGACATGCTCCAATGCAATTGTTCTCTCGCTGCTCTTTACAAGCTTTGGGATGAGCGGGACCAAGCTGTACATCTATATCGCGTTTATGTATGTGCTGTGGGGCATGACGAACACCATGGCGGATATCCCGTACTGGAGCATGGTGCCATCGTTTACCAATGACCCCAAAGACCGCAATATGATTTCCACCGTTGCGCGCACATTCTCCGGCATCGGGCAGGGATTGATTACGATCCTCACGCCTCTTGTCCTTCCGCTGCTGAGCGACGGTATGACCACAGAGGATGGTTACAGTGCCAGCGGCTTCAGCCGGTGGGCGATCATCTGCTCCATTGCTCTGGTGGGCTTTGCACTGATCTGCGTCCTCTCTACCAAAGAGCGCAATGTAGTCTATAATGAGAAACAGAAGTTCAGCTTTAAGCAGATCTTCGCGGTCATTAAAAATAATGATCAGCTGGTAATCTTTATGATTTTTGCCATGCTCTCCAATGCGGGCTGGTACCTAACCTCCGGCACGGCTGTCTATTACTTCACCGACGTCCTCCGCGATCCGACGGCACAGTCGCTCTTCCAGACGATCGGCGCGGTCGGCAGTGCACTCGGGCTGCTCGTGATTCCCGTCCTGTCCAAGTGGTTCTCCAAAAAGCGGATCTATCAGATCACCCTGATCATTGCCATCGTGGGCTATGTGCTCATGTACCTCTTTGGCCCGGTCCTGCGGATCACAATCCTGCTGGATATCTCCTATATCATCTCGTCCACCGGCATCGGCGCCATGTTCGTCTCCCAGACGATTTTCCTGGCCGATATCGTCGACTACGGCGAGTATAAGTCCGGCAAGCGGAGCGAGAGCATCACATTCTCCATGAAGGGATTCCTCCAGAAGATGGCCTATACCATTCAGACGATCATCCTTTTCGGTGGACTCGGCCTCGTCAACTATAATGAGCAGATCCAGTCTGCCGACCGCGCCATCAACAGTGTGACGCAGAATACGATCGGCTTCATTGCATTTGGATTCCCGGCCGTACTGATTTTGGTTTCCCTGATCATTTTCAGCAGGAAGTTCAAGCTTTCCGGTGAGCTTGCGCAGAAGGTGCACGACTACATCAGCGAAAAGCGCAGTGCGGAGCGCGCGTCCCGGGAGCAGGACGCCTGATCTCCTGTAAAGATTATTAAAATGAAAATCAGCAGACAGCAGGGCGGAGCCGCGGCGCTCAGCCCTGCATTCTGTTTCAAAGAACGATGAGCGGAAAGGCGGTTTCAGTCCATGAACAAGATGATGCAGGTGATGCCCCTCTGGGGGCCCTATTCCAAAAAATACAGCGGAATTTCCCGAATCGTCCGGCATGAAGCGGAGCAGGGGGTTCGGTTTGATTTGGTGGTCAGTCCGGCGGTCTCCAACACCAACACCTGCCCTCCAAATGTGACGATTCCCGTTGGCATCCATCCCTGGACGGCCAAGAGCGACTACTCCCACTACTCCTACCGCTGTGATCTGGAGTGGAAGAATGTCATCTATGCAGACGTCTCCTTTACCCGGCTGGAGGGCGATGCCGTCCTCGTGCGCACGGAGATTGTCAACAACTCCGAGATGACGCAGAACTGCCTGGTCAACTTTTTTTCCGCCATTGAATATCCCACCCGGAAAACAACATCCGTCCGTCTGCCGGAAAAGCATATCCTGATTGATGCGCTTGACTATTGCTCCTACTCCTACCATACGCCGCGCCCGTGGGACGAAGAGTGCATGGACGCGATGAAAAAGGGGGAGTTTTTAGACGACGCCTTCACTGGTCATCGCGGCCTCGGGGACCGGGATAATAACCGCTATATTTTACCCAAGTACCCCAAATTCGGCGAGGAGTGCGGCGATACGGTCACTTACGCCCTGCCGGAGCTGTCCGGATTTGCGCACCCGGTTCTCGCGGTGCGTTACCGCACGACCGGGGAGCGGGAGGCAATTTTTGATCTGAACGGGAAGGAGATACGGTTTCCCACCTCCGGGGAGGGGCTGCGTCTTGCCGTACTTGATCTGGAAGATGATGGCGCGGATCTGTGCACGCTCACGTTTGTCTCCCGCGGCGCGGGCGGGATTGAGCTCGACTTCCTCGCTGTGGTGGAGGCGGATCAGGCCAACCAGATTGAGGTCTCCACGCGAAAGCACGCCTTTGTTCCGCAGATCGAATCCTCCGCCGGTGCACAGGGCGCGCAGGCTGTCTACCATTATGACGGTGTGCAGGAATCCTTTGTGCTGCGTACATTCAACGCGGATACGCGCTTCCGGAACTTCCCGACCGGCTCGCTGGAGGACAGCCCGACCTCCCGGATTACGCAGCCGGATGAGAGCTTCGGCGATATGATGGAGCAGTTCTCCGGCTCCTTCTCCGAGAAGCACAGCGACGACGGCTTTTATCACAACACGGTGGTCCACACCATCTACATTGAGCCCCACACCGCGCATGTCGAGTACGCGGTGATCTCCTGCGGCCCGTGTGATTACCGCACGGTAGAGGAATACGAGCAGCTCTACCGACGGGCGCAATCTTCCCTGGAGCCGCTCGGATACACACAGGCGGGGCAGCGATATACCTTTTCCAACCAGCTGCTGCGCGCCGCCATGTTCCAGAATGTGGTCTATCCGCTCTACTGCCACGGGGAGTACGTTGTGCACCACACCCCCGGCAAGCGGTGGGATTCCTTCTATACGTGGGATTCCGGTTTCATCGGGCTGGATATGGCGCTGTTTGAGCCAAAGATCGCCGATGCAATCCTCGACCTGTATCTGAGCGAGCAGGATAATCCGGACTACGCCTTCCTGCTGCACGGCTCGCCCGTACCGGTCCACCTGTACCAGTACTTTGAAATGCTCAACCACACCAATGATAAGGCGTCATTGTATACCTATTACGACCGGGCTAAGCTGTTTTATGACTTCCTCGCCGGGAAGATCCGCGGCTCCACGACGGCCAAATTTAAAAGCGGCCTGACAACGACATTTGATTACTTCTATAATTGCAGCGGCATGGACGACCTCCCACCGCAGAAAGCCATGTACCGCGAGGGGATCCAGCGCCTGTGTGCGCCGGCGATCTCTACCTCTCAGGTCATCCGGTGTGCAAAACTGCTGAAAATCATTGCCGCCCACTTAGACCGGGAGGTGGATGTCCGCGCCTATGAGGCGGATATCAACCGCCTGACGGACGCCCTGCAAAAGTATTCCTGGGATGAGGAGAGCGGCTATTTCTCCTATGTGATCCACGATGCACACGGGAATCCGGTACAGCAGTTCCGGACAAAGGAGGGGGAGAACCTCAATAAGACCATGGATGGCATCTATCCGCTGATCGCCGGGGCTGTCACGCCCGCTCAGCGGGAGCGTCTCCTCGGCCACCTGAAAAGCGAGCATGAGATGTTTACGCCTGTGGGAATCAGCGCCGTGGACCGCACGGCCGGGTATTATGTGACCAACGGCTACTGGAACGGCAACGTCTGGCTGTCCCACCAGTGGTTCGTGTGGAAAGCCATGCTTGACTTCGGGGAGAATGACTTTGCCTGGCGGATTGCCGGCACGGCGCTGGAGGCGTGGAAGCGGGAGGTGGAGTACTCCTACTACACCTTTGAGATGTTCAGCATCGTGACCGGACGCGGGGGCTGGTTCCACAATTTTGGCGGTCTGTCCGCGCCGGTCAACCTGTGGGCCGCCGCCTATTTCCGCCCAGGTACGTATAATACGGGCTTTGACACCTACTGTGAAAAGGCGGATTTTTCCAAGGACTGCACCGACTTTACTGGGGTGTTTCACAGCTATGGTGCGCCCGGCGGGACACTTCTGCTGGTGATGGCGGAGGGGCAGCGTTACTGCGTCTGCATTGATGGCAGGGCAGGTGCTTTTTCCGAGCGGTTCAGCGGTGTTCTGGAGATTGCCCTCCCGGGCGGGAGGGATCCTTTTGAAGTGACAGTTTGCCCGGAATGACGGCTGAACACACGCAAAACAGGGGATTTTTATGAAAAATCCCATAAAATTGAGCGGAGTTTAGCAGAAATGTCTTGTAAAATTGCGTCAAATAGTTTAAAATATGACTGTTACTTTTTTGCGGGGCAGGGGAGTCTGTGTGTTTTACCCGATTCGCACCGCCCCGAGTACATGTTGTAAAGGATGGAGTTATATGGCAAAAAAAGACAATGAGCTTTCCGCTGCTGAGCAGTACCGCAAGGAGCGCAAAGCGCGCATTGCTAAGGCGAATGCCGCAGCCGGAAAGAAGGGCGTCAGTGTTTCGCTGCCCCCCGTCAATAAAAAGCGCAACCGCATCATCAGCATTGTCAT
Source organism: Candidatus Onthovicinus excrementipullorum (assembly GCA_018712345.1). Taxonomy (GTDB): domain Bacteria; phylum Bacillota; class Clostridia; order Oscillospirales; family Acutalibacteraceae; genus Onthovicinus; species Onthovicinus excrementipullorum. The sequence continues at coordinate 22,661 of DVHG01000023.1, forward strand.
CATCATATTGGCAGCCCTGCTTGTGGCGGTTGGCCTGATTTTCTTTTTTGGCGTTCCGCAGCAGCTCAACACAGTCATGACCATCAATGGTGAAAAGGTCAGTGAGGCGGAGTTCACTTACTATTACAAGTCCGCCTATAACTATACGGTGCAGATGAACTCTTATCTGTCCCAGTATGGCCTCTCCTCGGACAGCGGCCTTGATACCACAAAGGCGCCCTCTGCGCAGGAGTACAACGGCAGCACGGAGCTGGAGGCCCGGGCGGATGGTAAGGCCAATACGTGGCAGGACTATTTTATCAAGCAGGCCACGGATGAACTGACGCAGCAGATCGCCATCTGCCAGAAAGCGGCGGAAGAGGGGATCACGCTCGATGAGACGGATCAGGCTGATATTGATGCTCAGCTGGCCCAGATTGAGGAGAACGCCCAGCAGAATGACTACTCCCTGGACGCCTATCTGCGCGCTGTCTATGGCCGTGGCGTGGGTGAAAAGGTGTTCCGCAAGGCGCTGGAGCGCAATGCGCTTGTCACCAAGTATCAGGATGCCAAGACGGAAGAACTTGGCAGCAAAATGACGGCGGACGAGGTCCAGGCAGCCTATGACGAGGATAAGGACAGCTATGATGTAGCCGATGTCCGTGTGCGCACCTTCTCCACGGCTACTTCCTCCACGGATGACGAATCCGCCGCCGAGCAGGCCAAGAGTGATGCCGAGAGCAAGGCCGATCAGATTGTGGCCGCAGCCGATGAGGCCGGATATATTCAGGCTGTAAAGGATACGGCCTCTGAGGACGAGCAGGAAACCTACGCGGATGACAATGCCACGCTGATGCGTTCCGTCACCAAATCCAACCTCTCCAGCAGGACGAGCTCGGATGTGGCGGATTGGGTATTCAGCTCGGATCGTCAGGCGGGCGATAAGACTGTCATCACCGGCGATAATGCGGTGTATGCTATCTATCTTGTCAAGCCGCGATATCTCGATATGGATGGCACACGCACGGTGCGCCACATCCTGATTAACTATGAGGAAGGCGCGGACGCCGCCAGCAAACAGTCTACAAGGGAGCAGGCGCAGAAGATCCTGGACGAGTTCAACAGCGGTGATAAAACGGAGTCCGCCTTTGCGGATTTGGCCGTCAAGAACAGTCAGGATACCGGATCGGCCTCCAGCGGCGGCCTCTATGAGGATATTTACCGCGGCCAGATGGTCATCCCCTTTGAGGACTGGTGCTTTGACGATGCTCGTCAGGCCGGCGATACGGGCCTTGTGGAGAGTAGTTACGGGGTCCACGTGATGTATTTTATCTCCAAGGACGAAACGCCGCACTATGAGCAGACGATCCGTACCAACAAGGGCTCTGAGGAGATCAATTCCGTCATTGATGAGATCACCGGTGCCGTTACTGCGGATAAGAATACCGCGAAGATTCAGAAGACCGCCGATAAGTGCGACGATTCCATCCAGACTGCGATTAATCGCAGCAGCTATAACAGCTAAATGCTGTCGACTATTTATGTAATCAAAACCACCAGTTCAACTGGAGGTTTGACTAGCCCCTATAAGGGGCAATTACGGACTTAGCCCCTAGAAGGGGCTCTGAAAGCTTGACACCGCATTACCATCTCAGGCAGCCGCTCACGTGCGGCTGTCTTTTTTTGCCTACTTTCTCTTGCTACCCGTAAACGGGTCCATATACTCTCGAATCGTCAGCTGATCTGATGCATAATCCTCTTCTAACTGGTTTTGGATATACTCTGCTATTATTTTGCGATTCTTTCCCACTGTATCCACATAGTATCCTCGACACCAGAAACTTCTGCTTCCATATTTGTACTTCAGGTTTGCGTGCCTATCGAATATCATCAGCGTACTTTTCCCCTTGAGATACCCCATGAACTGTGCTATACTGATGTGCGGTGGTATACTTACCAACATGTGTATATGATCCGGGCATGCCTCTGCCTCGATGATCTTTACATCTTTTTGTTCACACAATTTCCTCAGTATTTCTCCTATATCTTTTCTCAACTTCCCATATATGATTTTTCTGCGGTACTTCGGTGCAAACACGATGTGATACTCACATCTGAATGTACTGTGTGACGTTTTTCTGACTCTTTCTTCTGTCTGTTTCATTTTGTCGATAACCTCCTTGGTTCTTTGGTAATGCGGTCGCCAAACCTTTACCATTATACCTCGGCGGTTATTTCTTTTGCTCCGCTTTTTCTCTTCCCCCGGTAGAACCGGGGGTTTATTTCCGCGCCTAAAGGCACCAA
>DVHG01000006.1 GCA_018712345.1 Candidatus Onthovicinus excrementipullorum
GTTCAGATGCCGAATATCACCCCTCATGTCTGCCGTCACACTTACTGCAGCAATATGGCGAAGTCAGGTATGAATCCAAAGACGCTCCAGTATCTGATGGGGCATAGCGATATTGGTGTAACGCTGAACACTTATACCCATCTGGGTCTGGAGGATGCAGTGGATGAGTTAAAGCGGGTGGAAGAACTGGAGAACGCCAGAAAGGAAATGGAAAAGATAAACGGAGAGGGGACAGTTTCGCAGAAAATGTTCCGGGTAATATAATATGGAAAGGATGAAGGCGCTCTGCTATGGCAGGGCGTTTTTCTTATAACTTAGCAGGCGAATCTAGTAAAAAAGGGAATATTTTGATATACTAAGGAAAGCAATGGATGAGGAGAGAACAGTAAATTTATGGATGAAAATAATAAGTGGATGATGCTTTTACTTTTCTTGTTTCACCAAACAGAAAGACAATGGAGAGAATTTGAAACAGAAATTAAATATAATAATCGGTATTTTCCTAAAAGTCAGATATTAGATGAATTGAAAAGAATACAGAAATATGCAGTTCATGAAATACATGCTGATGAAGTTTATTATAGGGCCAGGGTGTTTAGTACCCCTTGGGAGTGTTTTAAGGAAGAATTGGAGCAAATACGTCAAATTATTTTAAAGCATTTTCCGGATATTGAAAATGGAAAATCTTCTTTTAATTTAGATAATATGTCAGATATGCAAGCTTGCTTGGCTATGTTATTATGTATGAAAAATGACAGCCAATCTATCATGGAAGAAATTGAACTAATATTTGAAAAAGAAAAGAAATTTTGGGGGTATGATGCAGAACAATCGGATGCGCCTCCGAAAGATAAAACTTTAGGGGGAAGAGCGAATCCTAAAAATATTAGCTATTTATATATTGCGGAAGACTTAAAAACTGCAATGATGGAAGTTAGACCTAATTTAACTCAGGAGGTAAGTGTAGCAACTATCAAAATACTGAAAACATTAAGATTATTTGATTTTTGCTATGTGGATCCTGAAGAGGAAGCAGGAAAAAGTTTGGATTTAAGCATAATATCAACTGCCTTCTCCACTCCAAATTTTGGAAATGAAAATGACTATTATGCGACACAATATTTATGCGAGTTTATTAAGGAATTAGGCTTTGATGGAATAAGATTTTACAGTTCATTAAATCCGCCTGGGAAAAATATAGTTTTATTTAACACTAAGAGAAACCCCACAACCAAAAGTAAAGATTATGAAATTGTAGAATCGAAAGTTTATTCTATTACAAAACTAGATTTAAATTATCAAATAATAGCACCAATAGAAAAATAAGAAGAATTGCCTAGTGCCTAATAATGATGAGTAGTAACACACCCCCATTCTTACTACGTTTTTACTACTTTTGACGGCCTCAACTTGCCCCGATTTGCCCCGTTTTGCTCATTCTGTGATTGTTTTAACAATCTCAGCGGCAGCTACATACCCGGCAAATCGCGGCAAAACAGGGCAAATATCAGCAAGTCAGGAGGACTTTAAAATATGATACGAGTGCTTTTCGTGTGCCACGGCAATATCTGCCGCAGCCCGATGGCTGAATTTGTGATGAAGCAGCTCGTGGAGGAGGCGGGGCTGGCTGATCAATTTGAAATTGCCTCCGCGGCCACGAGCACCGAGGAGATCGGCAATGGCGTCTATCCGCCGGTCCGCCGCCTGCTGCTCCGGCACGGGATTGATCCCGCCGGGAAAACGGCGCGGCAGATGCGGCGCTCCGACTATGATTCCTACGATTTGCTGATCGGGATGGACAGCGAAAATATCCGGAATATGCGCCGGATCTGCGGTGGGGACCCCGCGGGAAAAATCCGGCTTCTGCTGGATGATGCACAGGCGCCGCGCGATATCTCCGATCCGTGGTACACCCGGGATTTTGACCGGACATGGCGGGATGTGCAGGAGGGGTGCCGTGCGCTGCTGGCACATCTGACACAGCGTGAAGGCTGCTGAACCGTTCCCGTGGACAGGCCCGCTCCGCATCAAATCCAGTCCTCAGTGTGTGAGACTGCCTGAGCCGTACCCACATCGCCCGACGGAGACGCGGGAAACTCCATTTTTACACAGCACTTGCACGATAGGGCGTCTGCTAATCGGTTGAAATTTAAAACAGCGGGGAGAAATGAAAATGATAATTGAAAAAATGAAAAAGAGGGATATCTTTTTCCTGGGGCTGACTTTGTTCTGCCTGTTCTTCGGCGCGGGGAATCTGATCTTCCCGCCGTTTATCGGCGCACAGGCGGGGACGGATACCTGGATCGCTATGGTCGGGTTCGCCATCACGGCCATCGGCTTTCCGGTGCTGGGCGTAGTCGCCGTGGCCAAGGCCGGCGGCTTTGAGCAGCTTGCCGGCCGGGTGGGGAAAAAATTCGCCGCCGTGTTCATCATCCTGGTGTATCTGTCCATCGGCCCCGGGCTGGCCATCCCACGAACGGCCTCCACCTCCTTTGAAATGGCGGTCACCCCCTTTATGGAGGCGCCCGCCGGATGGATGCTGCCCGTCTATTCGCTGATCTTCTTCCTTGTAGCCGTGATTGTCGCCCTGCGCCCGGAAAAGCTCACCGAACGCGTCGGGAAGATTTTGGCCCCGTGCCTGCTGCTCCTGATTCTGGTGATTGTGATCGGATGCTTCATCCGGTCCCCCGGCGGATATGGGCAGCCGGGCGGAAGCTACGCGCAGAACGTCTTTGCACAGGGGTTTGCCGACGGATACCAGACCATGGACACCCTCGTGGCACTCAACTATGGCATCATCATCGTGCTGAATATCAAAAACCACCGGATCGAGCAGGAGAAAAGCATTGTGCGCTACACCATCACGGCCGGATGGATCGCCGGCGGCCTGCTGCTGGTCATCTACTGCGCGCTGGCCCATATCGGGGCGGTGAGCGGGGCTGCCTTCCCCGGAGCGGCCAACGGCGCACAGGTGCTGACCAATCTGGTCTCCTGGCTGTATGGTCCCGTCGGCTCCGTAATCCTGGGCCTGATCTTCATCATCGCGTGCCTGAATGTCTGCATCGGGCTGCTCAGCAGCTGTTCCGAATATTTTCACCGCATCGCCCCCAGGCTCCCCTACCGCGTCTGGCTCCTCATCATGGCTGTCCTCAGCTACCTGATTTCCATTCTGGGGCTGAATACCATCCTGAAGGTCTCCACCCCGATCCTCCACGCGCTCTATCCAATGGCGCTCGTGCTGATTGTGCTCGGGCTCGCCAATCGGGTGACCGGGCGGATGCCACTGTGCTATCCGGTTGCCATCGCCTTTACCGGCGTGACGAGCGTCCTCTACGCGCTCAATACAGCCGGGCTGCGCATCCCGGGGATCAGCACCCTTGTGGAATCAATGCCCTTATATGATTCCGGTCTGGTATGGCTAATCCCCGCGGCTGTAGGTGCAGGGATCGGGGCCGCAGTCAGCTGCATCCGGAACCGGAAAAAATACGGCACCCTCCTGCTGCCTGAGAAAAAATAAAACGCGGCCTCGCACCGGGCGCGGATTTATGACTACCGGTTTTGCTCCCCTGCCAGTGCGCACCCGTAATAACGGATAAAACACAGCGCTCCGGCTTCTATGGCCGGAGCGCTGTTCGTCCGTCTTTTTAATTGGGATGCGCGCGCAGCTCCGCCAGCTTCCGGCGGATGAGCAGCAGCGCCTCCTCAGGGTCCTCCGTCCCGCGCACTGCGTTCTCCATCAGGCAGGGGCCGTCACCGGAGCGGTTGATGATGCCGGGGACACAGCGGTCATATTCCACCGAAATCCCATGATCCCGCAGCACCGAAAGGGCAGGCTTGCTGACTGTCCCGGCATACAGGCGCGTGACCCCCGCACGCACGAACAGAAAGGCCGCGGCCTTGCCTACGACTTTATCGGCAGCGGAAAATCCCTTCAGATCCAGGCCACTGTCCAGCCAATCCAGCACGGGCCGCACGCCGCGCGCCGAACTCGTGTAAATGCAATCACCTTTACACACAACGCACGTATAGCCACCGTCCCGCAGGAGTGCACATGCCCGCTCCAGATCAGCCATTTTTCCGGACTCCCTTTTCCACCCAGAACATCAGCAGCGGAAGCAGCGCCCACTGGAGCAGGATGCCCGGCAGACCCGTGACAATGCTCATCCAGATAGAGGAGACAGCCACCTGGCTCCCGAATGCATAGACGGCCAGAAGCACCGCACCGGAGCGCAGCGCACGGCCGGCGATCTGCGCGATGAGCAGCTTCAGGAAGGTATTCAGCCTGGACTTTGCCATCAGGCCGGAGATCAGGCCATATCCGGCGAGCTCCACCGTAATGAACGGGAGCATCAGCGCGCCAGGCATTCCGGAGAGCGCGAAGCTCACCAGCGGGCTGAGGATGCCGGCGATCAGCCCGGCGGCAGGACCGGCCATCAGGCCGATCATCAGCACCGGCAGGTGCATCGGCAGGAAGGTCTCGCCCAGCGCCGTACCGAGCCCGGAGACAGCCCCCAGTGCATGGAACAGCTGCGGCAGGGCTACAGCAGCCACTACGGCAACGGCCGTGGCGGCCGTCTTGGTCTTCAGCGTTTTAAAGACGAGCGGTTTTCTTGCAGTCAATGTATTTTCCATATTTAGTCAACTCCTGTTTTAATATTATATTTCAAACGCTGCGGCAACATCCTTGAGGTATTGGCGGATGGGCAGGTGCTGCGGGCAGATCTGCTCGCATTTCCCGCATGCGATGCAGTCGGACGCCTTGGCGTGGCCGTGCGAATATGTCTCATAATACCCCTGCTGGATCGAAAACCCCTGGTTGACCGACTGCTTGTCGGCATTATAGAGGGCAAAATACTTGGGGATATCGATCTTTTGGGGGCATCCGTCCGTACAGTAGCGGCAGGCCGTACACGGAATGGCGATCGTTCCGTTGATAATCCCCACCGCACTGGCGATAGCCTGATACTCCTGCTCATTGAGCGGCTTAAAGTCAGCCATAAAGCCCATATTATCCTCCAGCTGATCCATGGAGGACATGCCGCTGAGCACCATCATCACATTTTCCTGGCTGGCGGCAAAACGCAGCGCCCACGAGGCGACAGACATATCGGGATGAATCGAGCGGAACAGCTTCTCCGCCTCCGGCGGGACCTTGGCGAGCGAGCCGCCCTTGACCGGCTCCATAACAATCACGCGCTTGTGGTGCGCCCGGGCGACCTCCAGACATCTGCGCGACTGGATGCCCTCATTTTCCCAGTCCAGATAGTTGACCTGAAGCTGGACAAAATCGACGTCCGGATGCGCGGTGAGGATCTCCTCAAGCACATCTGCCGTATCGTGAAAAGAAAATCCCATCTGCCGGATCAGGCCCTTGCGTTTGAGCTCGGCCACGTAGCCGAACGTATCCAGACGCTTGGCAATTTTATAGTGCGCCCTGCCAAGATCGTGCAGCAGATAATAGTCAAAATAATCGACTCCGCACTTTTTCAGCTGTTCATTAAAAATACGGTCGTGGTCCTTCGCGCGCTTCAGAAAGACTACAGGCATCTTCGTCGCCACGGTAAAGGAATCCCGCGGATGGCGCTTGACGACGGCCTCCCGCACAATCTCCTCACTGGTGAAATTATGGTACATATAGGCCGTATCAAAATAGGTGAATCCCCTGTCAAGAAAGGCGTCGACCATGCGGAAGACCTGCGGCAGCTCCACGCTCCTCGCATTGCTCTCGTCCGTCAGCGGCAGCCGCATCATGCCAAAGCCCAACTTTTTAGCTTCCATATAATTCCCCCTTTTTCACGCCGCTCCTGCCCAACCGCCGGCCGCACCGGTGCCAAGGTCAACAGTACAGGATACGCAGCGCCATACTCTGTTATTTATTTTACATGCTGGAGTATACTCCAAGTCAAGTCTTTTATAAAGAAAAATAAAAAAGCGAGAGCCTCAGCTGTTTGCTGAAGCTCCGATTTTTATCTCACTATGAGGTATAGAACCCAATTCCTTGTAAAAACCATCGGGCTGCCCGCCAACTGTACCGACCTTACTCATTGAGGAGCGTTTTGCAGTCATGATCGTACAGCAGATCATCCGTCTGGGCCACCGTGTAGTGATGATTGAGGGCAAATTCAATCAAAGCATCGCGCACAATACGCGGATAGAGCGAGGATTTGCGCTCAGAAGCCAGCAGATGATCCGTCTCCTCCACAGTCATGCCGGCGGCAATCGCAATACAGATCAGCTTATCCCGGTCAGGGTGCTTGAGCCCGGAAAAAATTTGATAGGCATACACCTGATTCAGGCCGCTGTCACGGATCAGAGCCGCCTTGGACAGTTTCTTTTTCTTTAAATAATCCGCCAAAAACTGCGACGCATTTACATCCAGAAACCGTTCCTGATTTTCCGCCAAAAACGATTCAATATTATCGCAGCTGTCCAGGTTGTTTTCCATTTCGAGCGTTGTCTTCTGATACTGAGCCATAATCTAATCTTCTCCCCCTTGTCAAACAAATCAACTTATTTTATAATAAATATAACAAATTATGACTGGAATTTCAAGCCATTTTTAGGGGGGAGTTTAATAAAAATGGAACAGGACCGCTATACGGTGATGCAAACTCTTTCCGATACGGAGCGGGCATGTACCCAGCTTGTCCGCAAGGCCTCCTCCAACCAGTTATATGTTCGGAAGGCGGTCAACCGGGAGATCCCGGCCTATTCCGTGCTCAGGAACTGCAAAATAACGGGCATCCCCCGGATTTACCATGTGGAGACCGGAAACGGCAAAACTGAGGTTATTGAAGAGTTCCTCAACGGGAAAACGCTGGAGGAATATGTGCGGATTAACGGCTTTCTCACCGACGCCGAGGCGCGCCGCATTCTGGCAGTGCTGTGCCGGATCCTGATCCCGATCCACAAAATGGGCATCATTCACCGCGATATCAAGCCGGCCAACATTATCCTCTCCCCCGGCGGCGCCCTCTTCCTGATTGATTTTGATGCCGCACACCAGTACACACGTCCGGACGCTGAAGACACCGTTCTGCTTGGGACAAAGGGCTATGCCGCCCCGGAGCAATACGGCTACGCGCCGGCGGACCTCCGGTCGGACATCTACGCGCTGGGGGTCACGATCAACCGGCTTTTAAACGGAAAAATGCCTGGCGATGAGATTGCTGCGGGTTCCCTGTCCCGCATTATTCGTAAATGCACCCAAATTGACCCCCAGTTCCGTTATGCCGACTGCTCGCAGATCCTCACAGATCTCAGTGCGTCACCTGTGCCGGCGCCTGCCGGTCCGCAGGCGTATCCGGCGCCGATACCGATGCCGGCACCCTCTTCCGTTCCCGTGCAGGCGCCTGTTCCAGTGCCCGCTGTTGCGTACCGCAGGCGGGAGTGGTGGCGCATCTTGGTAACCGGGATTTTTGCCCTGCTCTATTTCTTCGTTGAGTTCACGGAAAATCCTTTTACACTCCAAACGCTGTCGGATTACTGCTTTGATCTGCTGATTATCCTGCCGCCCGTCATCTACATCGTCGATTTATTTAAGCTGCGCACCCGCCCGCCGATCCCGCCCATGCGCAAGGACCCCTGGCGCATCCTGTTCGGGATGCTGTATTTTGGCGTATGGTTCGTCCTGCTCATCGTGGTGAATACCCTCCGCCTGACCGGCACCCTTTCCTCCATTATTAGTTAGCTGAAAGAATAATACTTTTCCTTGTCTCTGTGATAAACTTTATTTCAGTAAAATTTTCGTATCACTTTTTGGAGGGAAGAAATTATGAAATGTCCATCTTGCGGAACGGAAAACGGCAATAATGCGGTCCTGTGCTCCTCCTGCGGAGCAGCCCTTCCGGTAGGTTCAGCACAGCAGGCCGTACCTCAGCAGACTGCTCCCCAGCAGGCAGTACCACAGCAGCCGGCCTATCAGGCGCCGATGCAGCCCCCGGTTCCGCAGAAAAAGAGCAGGAAAAAGGGCTGCGGCATCGCGGCCGGTATTGTGGCGGGCATCATTGTGATCGCGATCATTCTGGGCGCAGTCTTCGGCGGCAATGATAACAGCAGCACTGATGATGGCGGCAATTCTGCCGGCACAGCGCAGCAGGAAGACTCCAAAAAACAGCAGGGATCGGGTACAATTGGGGATTTCGCCATTGAAATTAAGGATGCCAAGCTCACTAAGGATTATTTGGGCGATGACGCTCTCCAGATCACCTACAGCTTCACTAACAATTCCGATAAGGCGGAGTCCTTTGGCGTGGCTTTAAGCGCCAAAGCCTATCAGGACGGCGTGGAATTGCAGAGCGCCATCCCAAGCTCCTCCTCCGACATTTCCACGTGGGACCAGTATAATGATGTCAAACCTGGCGTGACGACGGATGTCATCATTCTCTACAGCCTGTCTAACACAACTTCCAACGTTGAGGTTGAAGTGATTGATTGGGTTGGCATCCATGATGAGACAGTCGTCAAGACCTTTGCCCTCCAATAAATTTCCACACACTCCGATCAGAAAAGGTGCGGCCTTGCGGCCGCACCTTTTCTTTAAATTCTGCAGATTGGAGAGCCTTTAACCTCTCTCACCGTGGGGCGTCAGTTTTCCTCTTTCATCTGACAGGCCGGGTACTGCCGCAGCACAGAGAGCAGCAGTCTCCGGTACTCCTCGCGCGCGGGGGCAGGGGAGATCAGTTCCACTTCAGCGCCAAATCCGAGCAACCAGCCGTAAAACTGGGGACTCAGTTCCACTGGCACTTCCATCAAAAAGCTGCCGTCCCCCTGCTCCCGCATGGGAACCTCATACCCAAAGCGATCAATCATGACACCGGCCAGCTCATTGCGTACACGCAGCGTTACCACACTGCTCTCACCGCCAAACATACCAAATAATGTGGAGGAATACGTTGCCAGATCGAGCGCCTCTAATACCTGATCGCCCTCCCTGTGTTCCCGTTCCGGGGAGATGCGCTCCATCTTGTCTACCCGGAAGTGCTTGACCGTCCCCTGACGCCCGTCGAACGCGATCAGATAGTACTTTTCCTCATTCCACATCAGCGAATAGGGACTGACGTGATAGCGCTCCCCACCATGGCGGTAGACCTTTTCCTTTTTTACATTATATTCAAAGTAGTCAAAGCTGATCTGCCGGTCCGCCACAATCGCGGCATGGATCTCATCGATGTTGTAATAGATGCTCTCGTTCATGGAGCGGATCCTGTTTGGGACATAGACACCGCTGCCAAAGCGCACTGCCTGATAGCGGCTGGCCAGTCCACCCAGCTTTTTCACAAGCTGCTCACTCTTTTTCTGTGTGATGAAGCGGGAGGATTGCACCGCATCGACGAGCAGCTTGAGCTCCGGCAGCTCAAAGGAGCGGGAAACAATGCAGTACCCGCCGCTGCGGCCGCGCTTGCAGATGATATCCAGCCCAAAGCGGGTGAGCGCCTCAATGTCCGAATAAATACTCTTACACTCCGCGGTGATTCCATACTCCGCCAGACGACCTATGATCTCATCCGTAGTCAGGGTATGCTCTTCATCCGTCTCTTCCAGCAGGAGGCGGGCAATATAGAGAATTTTCAATTTCTGGTTCCGGTCCTTCGGCATCCCATCACGTCCTCTCTTTAAAAATTTTATCATATATGGTATACTAACTTCAATAGACGAAATTTACCGTTCGTGCGGGAGGGGATGCCATGACTGTCAAAAAAAGACTGATTTTTTCCAATGTGCTTGTCATCCTGCTCTCCATTATTTTTATCCTGCTCGTCTTTTTCGTCACCTTCCTCGCCTTTTTCAGCGTGGTGGGGGTGACAGTGCGCGACATTGAGCAGCGCGACGGCGTCGCCAACAATATCCAGACGCTCTCCGTCCATCGGATCGGCAGATACTGCCGGGAGGAGGACCCGGCGGAAAAAGCAGAAATTGCCCGGAAACTGAAAGATCAGGTGGCGTACTTCGGCTTTAGTTCCCGGCTGGAATGTGACGGCGTGACCATCTACGCCGATCTTGATGCGGATGAGGAGCAGTTTCTCAGCGGGCATTCAGACATGTTCGCCGCCGGGAATGCGATCGCTATGGAAAATGATACGGCGGCCGTTGTCCACTATGACTCCAGTGTCCAGGGCGTACACATCCGGTTTGATGCTGTCAGGCTCGGTTCCCCGGAGGGCAGTGTGTCCGGGGATCGGCTTGATTCCGGCGAGGTATCCCGCTATGTGGAGATCTACACGCTGATGATCCTGGTTTGCGCCGTGGCGGCGATCTTTATTTCCATCGTGTTCGTCTCCAGCAGGACGGCGCATGCCATCACCCGCCCGCTCAATCTGCTGCGCAAGGGCTCGCAGGAGATCAAAAACGGCAACCTGGACTATAAGATCTATTATCGCGGCAAGGGGGACGAGTTTGAGCACGTGTGCTCAGACTTTGACGATATGCGCCTGCGGCTGAAGCGCTCCGTCCAGGCTCAGATGGATGCGGAAAAACGCCGCAAGCAGCTGTACGCCGGGATCTCCCATGATCTGCGCACGCCGCTGACCGCCATTAAGGGCTACGTAGAGGGGCTGCGCGACGGCGTGGCCAGCACACCGGAGATGCGCACAAAGTATTTACAGACAATTTACCGCAAGGCGTGCGATATGGACAATCTGGTGGACAAGCTCTTCTTGTTCACACAGCTGGATTCCGGGCAGTTTCCGTTTAATTTTGAAACCGTTCCGGTCAAAAAGTACCTGACCAATTTCCTCGCCCAGCGGCAGGAGGATTACCGCGCCCGCGGTCTGGAGATCCAGTATGAGGACCGCCTCACCGGCGCGGAAACCGTCCGGATGGATGTCCAGGAGATCAACCGGGTCCTGTCAAACATCCTTGACAACAGCGTCAAGTACAAAACGGCTCCGATCGGTGTCAGCCGCATCACCGCCCGCACGCAGGGAGATCGCCTGATCCTCACCCTGAGTGACAACGGGCGCGGTGTGGAGGACACAGATCTTGACAATATTTTCAGCGACTTTTTCAGGACCGACAAGGCCCGGATGGATCCGGGATCCGGCAGCGGGCTCGGCCTTGCGATCGCCCGGCATATCATCCGGGCACACGGAGGCCGCATCTATGCCAGAGGCGGCGGCGGCCTGACAATTATTATCGAACTCCCCCGCTCAGGGGATATGGACAGGAGTGGAGACAGCAGTGAAGAGAATTTTGATCATTGAGGATGATGAGAGCATCGCGGAGCTTGAACGCGACTATCTGGAGGCAAACGGCTTTGAGACAGAGATCTGCACCAACGGCCAGACCGGATGCGAACGCGCCATACAGGAGCAGTATGATCTGGTTTTGATCGACGTCATGCTCCCCGGGATGGACGGCTTTAATATCTGCCGCTGCATCCGCGAGGTCAAGGAGACGCCGATCATTATGGTCACAGCCAAAAAAGAGGATATTGATAAGATCCGTGCGCTCGGCCTTGGGGCAGACGACTACATGGTCAAGCCTTTTTCCCCCGGAGAGCTCGTCGCACGCGTCAATGCGCATATCAGCCGGTATGAGCGGCTGACCTCCACGGACCGGCATGAGAGCAGCAACGCCATTGTCATTGGCAATCTGAAAATCCTGCCCAAGGAGTGGCGTGTATACGTGGACGGAAAGCCGGTCAAATTTACCACGCGGGAATTTGAGCTGCTGCTCTTCCTCGCCTCCAATCCAAACATCGTCTTCTCCAAGGAGACGCTCTTTGACCGGATCTGGGGCATGGACGCGATTGGTGACACCTCCACCGTCACGGTCCACATCAACCGTATCCGGGAAAAGATCGAGGAGGACAGCACAAAACCGCGCTTCATCGAGACCGTCTGGGGCGCCGGCTATCGGTTTAACATCCCTTCTGCATAATACGGTTTTCAAAACCGTGTAACATTGTATTTTATAATTCATATTATTTCATATATTTGTTCATATTTCGTTTTAAAAATCATGATATGATTTTTCTTGTAATCAAGAAATTGATTGGGGGAATCTATCATGAAATATTCGTCCTGCACCGGAGAGCCACGGGAACGCCAGGTGTTCGATATCCAGCGTAAAATAGTGGCACACATGACTTCCGAATCCTGGCAGAAAATCCCGCATGTGGCATATGTGTATGAACCGGACGTGAGCAAATTTTTTCAGGAGTTCCGCAGCATGAACAGCGACGGCAGCCGCACACAGAAGATCACCTTCAACACGCTGATGCTGCGCACCATTGTCGAGGGGCTCAAGGCCGCCCCCTCCATGAATTCCCATCTGGAATTTAACCCGTTTTTCGTCACAGGTGAATTTGATATCTATGACAATATTGATATCACAATGCCCTATATGCTCCCAAGCGGTGAAATGATGACAATCAATCTGCGCAACTGCGAGAACCGCTCCCTCGATAACCTGACCGACTATATTGCCCAGATCGGCCGTAAGGTGGAAAAGACAAATATGAGCGAGGCCATGTATTCTGTCTCCCTGGAGAAATCGCTCCTCGAGCTCAAGGATTTAAAAATCCCTTCACTCCTTGGCCGGCTGTTCGGCGCCAAGGTTGGCCGCAACAGGATCCGTCTGCTCAAGGGGCAGGAGAAAAAGGACTACTATAAGATCCCAGAGAGCGAGCGTATCACCAAGGAGGACCTACGCCCCGGTACGATCACGGTCTCCAATATCGGTTCGCTTGATAAGAATCAGACCGGTCTCGTCTCCCTGCTGGAGATCATCCCCCCACAGTGCGTGGCCATCGGGATTGGCGCTGTAATGGATGCGCCGGGTGTCGTCACGGACGAGGACAGCACAAAGCGGGTGGATGTGGTCAAGAAGCTCCCAATCACGATTGCCTTTGACCATCGTGCCCTTGATTTTGATGCGATTATCCCATTCATGAGGCGGCTGGATGAGATCTTTGCCGATCCGTCGGTCATCCGGAGCTGGTAATCCCACACAAGGAGGAATCCTGTTGAATATTATCCTGATCGGCATGCCCGGATGCGGCAAGAGCACCGCCGGCGTACTGGCCGCGAAAGCCATGTGTATGCAGTTTATTGACACGGACCTGCTGCTCCAACATGCGGGGCACGCTAAACTACAGACGATCATTAACACAAAGGGGCTGGACTTTTTCCTTAAGCTGGAGGAAAAGGTCCTCACCTCGCTTTCCTGTGAAAACAGCGTTATCTCTACCGGGGGCAGCGCCGTGTACTATGAGAGTGCAATGGCGCACTTGCGCTCCATTGGGAAAGTAGTGTATCTTCGCCTGACCTATGAGGAAATGAGCGCCCGCATCCACAATCTGGCCACCCGCGGCATCGCCATGAAAGAGGGCATGACCCTGCGCGATATGTATGAGGAACGCCGCCCGCTCTATGAAAAATATGCTGACTTTATCATTGACTGCGACGGTGGCACAGTCGAGCAGACAGTGGCGGCAATCTGCGCAGCTACAAACCCTGGCAGCGCAGGGGGCGCCGCCCATCCTATAAAATAAATTGTCCCAGTGATCCCAAAACAGCGCGGAATACCCGCGCTGTTTTTTTATTATAGAAACTGCACCCTCCATAGACGTCAACGGAGAATACAGCCTTGCCAGGAAATCCACACTGCCCTTTTTACGCGAAACGCTGCATAAAGTTACACCCCACGCCTTTTTCAGACGAATTGCGACAGCTTTCGAACAACATGTCCGTACAAGTTCTCCGAAAAAATAGTTGCAATAATATCCAAAATCATGGAAAAAGGCAAGCAGATCAAAGATCCGGCATTCAAATATCGTGATTTATATCCGTTGAAATTTGTCAAAAAAGCTTTTCACAATTTGTATGTTTGTATTATTGAAATTTTAAATTTGAAATGATAAACTATAAACATCACTTTGAAGTGTAAATTTTAATCACTTAAGGAGGAATAAGTATGCCAAAATGGACCTATTATCTAACAATATACAACCAACTGGATCGTCCCCTGAAGCTCTCGGCAGAAAATATCGCCTGGGGGAAAAAGGAGAGCAGCAAAGATTATCCCGGGAATTTTCCCAGCCAGATTGATCCCGGAACGAGCGGGAAATTCTACGTTTATTCTCCGGCAGCCAGATCGTATGGGATCGAATTTTATCTGACCTTTAACGATATTGCACCTGCAGGCCAGAACATGTACGGCACCATGCAGATCGACGTGGATATGCCCTATTGGAAGCACAGAAATACAAGCAGCTGTACCACGACAGGACTTTTAAGCCAGAGCGGCTTTCAGTATGTACCGGACGGCGCCCACGATTTCAGCACGTCCGTCACAGTTTCAAGAAGCGTCAACGCAACAAAGAAGTAGGAGGAATTTTTATGGTCGACACCTATCGCAACTGGGGCGATATCGAAAAGCTGCCCCTCGCCTCTCAGATCCCGATCCGCAATCTGATCCCGAAGACAAATGTGTATCAGGATGAGCTTCCCGTGCTGCGCTCGGAGCCCCTTGTCATTCCGCCCGCGCAATGGAATGAAATTCATGATGCGGCCCTCCCCGATCCCTATGCAAAATCCTCTTCGGTCGATTCTTATTTTTGCGTATGCGTGTATGTGCTTCGGCGTGTAGGGATGCTTTCTATCGCGGCTCAGCAGTCCGTTGAAAAAAGCGAAACGATTGAACACACTTCATCTCTGCGCGAAAGTATCTCCTCAACGGAAAGACTGGACGCCGCCCTGGATGGCAGCAGTTTCAGCGAGGCGGGCAGTGTCATGGCACACATTGGAGCTTCGTTTGAACTGACCACGGTGAGCGAGTACGCTACCGAAGACAGGCGCACCAGCGTGGTGGACATCCGATATGAACAGAGCGAATACGATCGGGACGTCGTGTTTTGGGACGTTGCGAAGGTGGTTGTCCTCTATCGGAAGATGAAAGAGGGCTTTAAAGAGCCCCTGGTGCGCATGGCCGCACTCGATGACTTTTATTTTGAAACCTATCAGAAGACGTACACTTACGAGGATTCTGACCATTTGATGGTCAGGAACGACAACGTCCTGCGAATCGACCCCTCAGATAATAACGCTACGGCAGGGATTAGCTTACGGCTCACCGGCTGCGTGACAGGCACCATAGTCGCTCAGAACATCACACATCGCACCAATGTCCTACAATATGCTCACTGTTATGACTGCAGCCATGTCCAGCAGACAACAGGAGCCATTCGTATGCGCCAGACGCTGCATCGAGAAGGCACGGTCCACGCGCAGTGTCCCGTATATAGCCTTAATAACGGACACGGTCTGCGGATCACATGGTCCAACAACACATGTCATGTTTGTATTGGAAGTTCTACATCAAATGAAACGACTTCCATGTAAAAATTGTCGCTTCCCCGGAGCAGGCGGATACTGCTTTCAATTAAAGGGATCCCGCTGGTATAGGGGAACGACGCTTTTCGGATAAAAAATTGAAGTATACAAATCAAAAATCCACCGGCTCTCGTCGGTGGATTTTTGATTGATAAAGCACCCTAACAAAACGTCAACCAAAAATTACGCTCAAAACCCGAATCCGCAAAAAGTTGGAAGCGGGCGAAAACCGCTGCACGCCCAGGGTTCAAACTTCCCGAAAATTAAGAAAACCTGATTGTACATTAAGAGATAGCCAGATCAGCTTGTAAAAAATCCAATTAAAGCAAAAAATTGCACAAGGAGAAATCAAGTTTTCGTCCACCTTTTTCAAAAGATGGTGGGATTCTGAGGGACAAAGCCTCTGGTCGTGTTCCAAAGAGTACGAAATCACTGAAAAAGATCAGGAGGAGGCCGAAACAGTATGTCGGGCTGTTTCAGCCTAAAGGCCCTCTCAAGTGATTCCCTAAAAAATCCGTTTGTACAAGGGACAGTCCCTACTTCCCTTTTTCGACAGTCAGTAATCGCCTCCAAAGGACGTAGCTTGAATGACCAGCCCTAAAGGGCATAACATCGGCTGCGCCTAAAGGCGCGTATGGAGAGTATTCCCAATCCACTTCGGGTTACTAATAAATATGCCCCCTGTTCTGTCTGGAACAGGGGGCATTGCCTATATAACTGCCCTTACACAGGATCATTTACACAAGGGCGGTTAAAAGATCTCTTAAATCAGTCGGCCTTCCTCTTCTTTGCAAGGACAAGGACCGCACCCGCTGCGAGCACGCCTACGCCCGCGATTACCGCGAACATCGCATCACCCGTGCCCGGGTTGGTGTTGTCGCCGCCATCTGTGCCGGGCTGTGTGGGCTCCGTCGGGGGCACCGCACTCGGATCCTCCAGGATGCCAAGCAGGACCATGAGCGTATCCATTGTGCCGAGCGGGCCCGCCGCCTTCAGCTGGTCGAGAAGGCCTGTGATCGTCGGGATCATACCGGTGATCATCTCAACAGTAGCCTCATCCAGACCCAGATCCGGAAGGAAATCCACAATCAGAGGCAGCGCATTCTTGATCTTTGTATAATTGCTCTCATTGCCGAAAATGTTGTCATACAGATAGTTGTACGCAACCATCAACACATCCGCGTTGCTGTCCACGCCCTCTGCCGCGATGGAGTTAATCAGATCGTTTACGGAACTCAGCTTGATCATCGCCGTATTCTCCGCACCCTCAGTGGTTACAAAGACGAATTTGCTCAGGTCCGGAATCTCGACAAGGCCGCCAAATGCGCCTGTTGCGCCGTTCAGAATCCCGTTGATCGTACTGTCGAGGTCGAGAACCTGCTCATAAACAGGATTGCCTTCCTCATCAACAACCGGGTTTCCCTCGGCGTCAACAGCCTGCACATCGGTATCCATTGTGTGAGCGGCAATCTGGCCGTTGATCCAAGTGACAACGCCATTGATCTGGTTAAGAGTCGGGACGATATCAGCCAGTCCGAAACTTCCAAGCAGACTAGCGGCGTTGGTCAGAGCTGTCTGAAGGTTTACCGTAACATTATTTACAGCTGTCAGAACAGCAGCCTGATTATCGCTGTAGGTCTTGATAAGGGTAAGCAGCTTATCAACGGTGTTGGGAGCCAACAGGCGAATAACCGCCATCAAATAGTCGGTCAGTTCCTGAGCACCCTGCTCAACGACAGCAGCCTTCTCTTCGGGAGTCTCTGCATTCTGATAGCCATTACCAAGAGTAGAGAATATGATCGTGTTGAGCTTTGCTTCGCCGATGTCAGCGCCGAGAACCGTTGCCAGCTCGTCAATGCCGTTGAGGGTATCGGACAGGCCGCCGATCAGAACCAGCAGGTTAATGAGGTTAGCCAGCGAACCCATGCCGCCTACATCCATATTGAACAGGCCCTCAAGCGCAGCCGGAAGCACCTTTTCCAGATTCGCAATAACATCCGTTGAGGAAGCAGCTGCGATCGGGTGCTCCGCCAGATAGGCCGTCAGGGAATCGGCTGTAACTTCGCCGGTCAAATCTGCAAAAACCTCTGCGTCAATCTTCTGATAGAACTCGGCAGTTGCAAATTCTCCGCCAAGGCCCGGGAATACGCCCAGAAGCGCCTCAATTACGGTTGAACCGTAGTTCGCCCAGACGGCGCTCTCCAGCAGGCCGTCCGCCATGGTAATAAGTTCTCCCACCTTCTCCTCCGTGACACGGTCGTTGTACGTCGGCGTGTAGGCCGGCTCTTCTGCCTCGGCAGCGGATACCGCAAATGCCGAAGCGCCTACCGAGAACGCCATCGTGAGCGCAAGAGCCGCACTCACGAGCTTTTTACCCTTTTTCATAGATCGTTTTCCTCCTTTTGAAATTATCTATGGGTAAGTCCACGCCCTTATTGTAACACTGACTGAATATTCGGTCAATGGATATTCAATATTTTGATGCCGAAATTTTGCCGCAAAACTCTGTATATCTTGTACAAAAATTGTTTTGTAATTCCGTCTTTTTCCGCGCTTGTTCCCTGATAATCCCATTTGTTGCACACTTTCCCACAAATGTCACTTTTACCTTCCCCAGTGCAGACTATCTGTGAAGAAGCATAAAAAATGCACCCGCCCGCAGGCAGGTGCATCTGATCTTTTGCGTTACTCGCTCACCTTGCGCACAATGGCGATAGGTGTCTGCTCTGAGGCCTGACCCAGGGGATTATCGTCAAAAATCTGCTTACACTTCTCCACCGTTACCTCGCCGCCGGAGGTCCCAAGCACCTCGCGCCCGATGTCATTCGCATCCATGACCGCCACACCGCATCCGGTATATTTGGCCAGCTGCTTTGCCACGCCGTCCGGGTCAAGCGGGGCGAGCTTTGCATAGTGGTTGTAGGGCGGGAGCGTGTAGTCGCACGGGCCGTCAATCGCGCGGGCCTTGGTACCCACAATTTTATAGAAAACACCGCGCACGCCGAACGGCTTGGTCACCGCGGAGCACAGCGCCGCAAACAGGATCTTCGGCGCACCGACATCCTGAATGGCGAGCTGCATGGTCCACGGGCTTCCCAGGCCGATCCCATAAGGGGATTTATAGACGAACCTGCACAGGAATTTAGCCAGCCGGGAGGGCTTGATATCGTCAATATCAAACGCGCGCCCCTGGCTGATGGCCACGATCTTTTCACTGATAAAAATCATATCCCCCTTTTCCAGATAGGGGCGCACATAGTCGTCCATGATCTTCTCCAGAGAGTCCCCGGAAACAACTACGTGCGTCTTCACCGGATAGCGGGCATAGGTGCCGTAGTCCTTGGTGGTGATGTTGATCTGCTTGCCCTGGTTGGCCTTCAGCGTACTGATGTCCATGTTTGAACTGCTCCTCCAATGCTGCAGTGCGCCGCCCGGCAGGGAACGGTACACGCGCCGCCTATTTCAAAATTTAGTATCGGGAATTTTTCCCCTTTCATTCGAAAAAACGAATGCTCTTTACTTATTTTACAACAGCGGCGCTAAAAATACAACTTATAATTATAATGATAGGAAATCTGCGCACCCAGCTTTCTTTTGGCGGCCTGTACGTGGCGCCACACGGTGGAGATGCACACCCCGCGCTCCGCTGCAATCACACGCAGGGGCTTGCGGCGCATACAGTAATCAATCAGGCACTCCCGCTGGCAGGCGGTCAGCTCCCCCTCAATGGCGCGCCGCAGGGAGAGCATTCCCTCCCCTTCCCCCATCTCCGCCTCCTCCCACACGGCGGCCAGACGACCGATCTCATCCGGCGTCATTGAAGAGGTATGCACGGTGAATCCCCCTTTTCATCATAATAAGTACACAGGTACTCCCCGGTGGTGTCACATTCCCGCACCATCTCATACAGCTTCAGCAGGCGGACCTGTGCCCGGTGGCGCGCCTCCCCATGCAGGCTCTTGAGCTCCCGCCGCTCACGGGCAATCCGCTCCCGGATCACGCCTGCCTGCTGCAAATACTGCTGCCCCAGCTCATATAACGTCTGTTCCATTTTTATCCGCTCCTTTAGAACATTTGTTCTATTTCTGCTTTTAATAATAGCAGAAAACACGGTTGATTGCAACAGGATTTTTAATGTTTTAATCAGGCACTGGAAAATCCTCCCTTTTATTGTCGGTTTTCCGGGCAAATAACCCTGAGAAAAGATTACAAAGCGGATACAAAATTCCGTTTCTGATTGACACTTCCCCACTCCGGTATTATAATAAGTACCTGTACAAATGATAACATCTACTATTTTAGGAGGAAATCAGATGAGTTCCATTAAGGAATCGGCGGCTTCCTTTGCCGTGAAGAAGGCTCTGCACTGGGCGCGCAAGGACCCCGACACCAACCTGATCAAACTGCTGAATATTGTTGAAAAACTGGATAAAAAGGGCGTTAATAAGGTTACATACGCCAACCTGCACAAATCTCTGGAGG
Source organism: Candidatus Onthovicinus excrementipullorum (assembly GCA_018712345.1). Classification (GTDB taxonomy): domain Bacteria; phylum Bacillota; class Clostridia; order Oscillospirales; family Acutalibacteraceae; genus Onthovicinus; species Onthovicinus excrementipullorum. The sequence goes on from DVHG01000006.1 coordinate 19,818, forward strand.
ACCCGAACAATAACTGGAGCATCTTTGTGAAGAACATTCTGAACAACGTTGCCCCGGATGTCCTGGATAAGGTTGTCCCCATCCTGCTGAACCTTGCGCTCAACAGCTACTCCCTGCGCACCAAGACCATTGAGGAGCACCACTGCAATGTGCCGTGGGCCATCCTGATGGACCCGACCTCCGCCTGCAACCTGCACTGCACCGGCTGCTGGGCGTGCGAGTATGATAAGACGGCCCGCCTCGGCCTGGACACGATGCGCCGCATCATTAAAGAGGGCAAGGAGATGGGCACCTTCATGTACATCTTCACCGGCGGCGAACCCATGGTGTGCAAGGATGAAATCCTTGCCCTGTGCGAGGAGAACCCGGACTGCGGCTTCCTCGCGTTTACAAACGGCACGCTGATCGACGAGGCCTTTGCCAAGGAGATGCGCCGCGTGGGCAACTTTTTCCCGGCGTTCAGCATTGAGGGGCACGAGGACGCCACCGATATGCGCCGCGGCAAGGGCACCTACCAGAAGGTCATCAAGGCGATGAAGATCCTCAAGGACGAGGGCCTTGCATTTGGCGCCTCCATCTGCTACCACTCCAAGAACGTAGAGGAGGTCTGCTCGCCCGAATACATTCAGTTCCTGGTGGATCAGGGTTGCCTGTTCGCCTGGTTCTTCACCTACATGCCGCTGGGCGTGGACGCCGTGCCGGAGCTGATGGTCAGCGCCGAGCAGCGCAAGGAGGCCTACCGCCTGATCCGCGAGGCCCGCAATACCAAACCGATTTTCGCGCTAGATTTCTGGAATGACGGCGAGTATGTCCAGGGCTGCATCGCCGGCGGGCGTCACTACTTCCATATTAACGCCAACGGCGACGTGGAGCCGTGCGCTTTCGTCCACTACTCCAACGTCAATATCAAGGAGTGCTCCCTGCTTGACGCGCTCAAGTCCCCGCTCTTCATGGAGTTCTACCACGGTCAGCCGTGGAATGACAACCACCTGCGTCCCTGCCCGATCCTCGACAATCCGGGCAAGATCAAAGCGGCTGTCGAGCGTTCCGGCGCCCACTCCACGGAGATGCTCGCCCCCGAGAGCGTCGATGACCTGATTAAGAAAACGATTCCCGCCGCCAAGGCCTGGGCTCCGGTCGCCAATGAGATCTGGGAGAACACGGACTACGAAAAGCACAACAATCCCACCGTCATGTATCAGGATAAAAAGGACTAAATATGCATCAAAGGGCGTGCTGATCTCAGCACGCCCTTTTTTACTGACTTCCCGATATTTTAGTGAACCTTTTGGCCTTTCAGATGGTATCTGTATATGGAAGGAGGCGGAGGGAATGCTCGACCCCTACATCCGGCAATACGGACGGCGGCTGTATGGCCTCTGCCTCGCACTGTGCGCCAATGCCGATGACGCAGATGATCTGTATCAGGACACGTGGCTCAAGGCACTGCAACACTTTTCCCACTATGACGCAGAGCGCCCCTTTGAGCCCTGGCTGACGAAAATCTGCGTACACAAAAACTCCGCACGGGCAGTAACGCCGTGCGGAGTTTGCCTTTTACAGCCACCGTTTACTTTCCGCCGCCCTCAAACTGACTGCGGTAGAGCCTGGCATAAGCGCCGTCCTTTGCGAGCAGCTCCTCATGCGTGCCCTGTTCGAGAACCTGCCCGGCGTCCATCATGAGAATGACATCCGCCTCCTTGATGGTGGACAGACGGTGCGCCACCACAAAGCTAGTACGCCCCTGCATCATCTTATCAAAGGCACGCTGTACGCGGCGCTCGGTAAGCGTATCGATGTTGCTGGTTGCCTCATCAAGGATCAGGATCGGCGGGGAGACGAGCATCACCCGAGCGATGGAGATCATCTGCCGCTGCCCCTGTGAAAGGCGGGAGGCGTCGCCATAGAGCATGGTGTCATAGCCATTTTCCAGCCGCTTGATAAAGGAGTGGGCATGCGCCGCCTTGGCCGCCGCCACAATCTCCTCCTCTGTGGCGTCCGGCTTGCCATAGGCGATGTTTTCCCGGACAGTACCGGTGAAAATCCACGTATCCTGGAGCACCATGCCGAACACGGCGCGCAGGCTGTCCCGCGTCATGTGGGAGACATCCTGCCCATCGATCAGGATCCGGCCGGAATCCAGATCATAAAAGCGCATGAGCAGGTTGATCAGCGTCGTCTTGCCGCAGCCCGTCTTCCCTACGATGGCTACGCGCTCGCCCTTCTGCACATCCAGATTGATGTCCCGGATCAGCGGGCGCTCTTTATCATAGGAAAAGCAGACATGCTCCAGCCGGACATTCCCCTGCTTCATCTGCAAAGCGGGCAGGGCGCTGTCATCGGACTCGGGCTGTTCATCCAGTGTGTCAAAAATGCGCACAGCGCTGGCATAGGCGTTCTGGAGCTCCGTGACCACGCCGGTGATCTCATTGAACGGCTTGGCGTACTGGTTGGCAAACAGAATAAAGGAGGAGAGTTCGCCCACGGTGATCGCCCACATGCCCCCACCGGCATGGACGGCCAGCAGACCACCGCACGCCGCCACCGCCGCCGTGACAATCGCATTGATAAAGCGTGTGCCGGGATTGGTGATGGAGGAGTAAAACTGTGCCTTCCACCCGCAGTTGTACAGCCGCTGATTGATTTCCTCAAACGTATTCTGCGCGTTCCTTTCCGAACAGAAGGCCCGCGTCAGGCGCTGATTGGTGATGCGCTCCTCCGCAAAGGCGCCGATCTCCCCGCGCAGATCCGCCTGTTCGCGGAACTTGCCCCCCGTCTTTTTGGCAATCAGGTAGGAGACGAGCAGGGAGAGCGGCGTCAGGCAGACGACGACGAGCGCCAGCGGAATGTTCAGGCTGAACATGAAGATCAGCGTCATCACCACGGTGACGATGCCGTTGAACAGCTGGGTAAAAAAGTGCATGATCCCGTCACTGATCAGATCCATATCCGTGACCACACGGTTAATCGTGTCGCCGCGTTCGCCGGCATCGAGCGTTTTGAGCGGGAGAATATTGAGCCGGGCAAAGACGGCCTTGCGCATATCGCGCACCGTGCGGTAGGTGACCGCGTTTGTCAAAATCCCCATCAGGTACTGGAACAGTGCGCTCAGCACGATTACTGCCACGAGGGCGATCAGATATCTGGCCACCGGGCCAAACTGCACCTCGCCGGGGCCGATCAGATAATCGACGGCGTGCCCGACCATGACCGGCGCCAGCAGGGAGAGGGAGACGCCGATGACACAGGCGAGCAGCGCAGGGATCAGGAACTTTTTATAGGGGCCTGTAAAATGCATCAGACGGCGGATGATTCCCTTTTTTCCGCCGCGGCGCAATCGGCGCTTACTCATTGGCCGCCACCTCGCTTTCATCAAGCTGGGAGGCACAGATCTCACGGTAGACCTCGTTTTCGCGCAGCAGCTCACCGTGTGTCCCAAGGCCGACGGCTTCTCCGTCGTCGAGCACCAGAATCTGGTCACACCAGCGCACCGAATGGACACGCTGGGAAATCACGATCACCGTGATCCCCTCCAAATCACGCCGGATGGCCGTGCGCAGCTTCTGCTGGGTCGCGAAGTCAAGCGCGCTGTCGCTGTCGTCCAGAATCAGCAGACGCGGCCGGGCGACGAGCGCGCGGGCAATTGTCAGCCGCTGACGCTGCCCGCCGGAGAGGTTGCGGCCCGCCTGCTCAATCACTGAGTCCAGCCCATTCTCCCGCTCCATGACAAAATCATAGGCCTGCGCGGTCTTCAGCGCGGCGATGAGCTGTTCCTCCGTCACATCGCTGCGCAGCATGGTCAGATTCTCCCGCACCGTGCCGGTAAACACCTGTGCATTCTGGGGCACAAGCCCGATTTGGGAACGAAACTCGTTAAAACTGTAATCCTTTACGTTGTGACCAAAAACGCGGACCTCACCGCCGGTCGCATCCGTAAAGCGCTCAATCAAATTGGCAATGGTTGACTTCCCGGAGCCGGTGGAACCGATGATTCCGAACATCTCTCCGGGATGAATCTGAAAACGAATCCCGCTGAGGATGTTTTCCGCACCGATGGAAAAGTCCACATCCTGAAACTCCACTGCCGGGGCGCTGAGATCCGCCTGTGCAAAGCCGTTTTTCTTTTCCGTTACGCTTGAATCCGTGGACAGCACCTCCGATACGCGGGAGGCGCTCGCCGCCGCACGGGTGAAGATGACCACCAGATTCGCCACCACGATCAGCGCAAGGGAGATCTGCGTCAGATAGTTGACAAAGGCGATGATCTCCCCCTGCGTCAGGGCCCCGGAATCCACCCGGAAGCCGCCGAACCAGACGATCGCCAGAATGGCCAGGTTCATCACCAGGAACGTGAGCGGATTGAGCAGGGCGGAGATGCGCCCCACGTGTTCGCTCGCGCGGGCGGCGTCATCCGTAATGGCGTCAAATTTTTCCTTTTCCTCCGCCTGCCTGGAAAACGCGCGGACCACCCGCACCCCCTCGAGTTCCTCCCGCGTCACGGTGGCCAGGCGGTCGAGCTTTTTCTGAATTTTTTTATACAGCGGCACGCAGCGGCTCATCACCAGATAGAGCGCAAGCGCGACAACCGGCCCGGCGATCAGGAACACAAGCGAGAGCTTTAGATCCAGGATCATGGCCATGACCACTGCGCCGATAATCAAAAACGGTGCACGGGAGACAAGGCGGATCGTCATGGCGACGGCGACCTGCAGCTGGTTGACGTCGTTGGTAATGCGGGTGACGAGTGATCCGGCCCCAAACCGGTCCAGCTCGCGGTCGGAAAAAGTGTTGATCTTTTTAAAGAGGGCGTTGCGCACCTGAGTCCCGAACCCCTGTGACGCACGCGATGCCATGTACTGGCAGATCATCGCGCAGCCGAACCCCAGCGCGGAGATGCCGATCATCTCCCCGCCCGTTTTCAGAATATACATGGTATCCCCATTTGGAATTCCGACATCGATGATCTTCGCCATGACGAGCGGCACAATCAGTTCGAGCACCGCCTCCGTACATTTGAAGAGCGGGCCGATGATGCACTCCTTCCGGTAATCCTTTAAATATTTGAACAGAACGCGCATAATACTCCTCCCCGCGCACCAACTGAATACACCTGTCTTATTTTACCACAAACCGTGCGGAAAAAAAATGCTCTTCTCCCGCCTGCATCCATTTTTTTCAAATGAACAGGCATTTTTCCGCCTGATTCCCGCTCCGTTCTGCAAAAAAGGACATTATGGCCGCTAAAGAATCCAAAATTTTGGCAATATATCTAAACAACTTAAACAAATATGATGTTATGTTGTTGACTTTTTTATTGAATCCGGTATAATAAAGGTGAGAGAATTTTACCGGCCCTTAGGGCAAGGAGGAGACCCATATGAAGCATCTGCAGGAGTACCGGGAGATTATCCCGTGGTTTGAGGGCTATGTTCGCAGGAACGTGAAGGAACTGGCCGGAATCAGCGGCTCCCTCGGAGACGAGCCGGCGCTCTCTCCGGTGGATACCTATAACAACGCCGCAATGATCACCACCTTTATGCGTGTATGTGCGGGGAACTACAGCATTGCCGATGTGGAGGACTATGTGCTGACCGTCGTATCCTCGGAGAAGGGCGGCTCCTACCTCACACGGATGAAGAACTTTTTTGAAAAGGTCCGCGCGGACCATTCCGGCCGCCTCGTGACCGTGGCGGAGCTGGAAAAATACAGCTATGAGATGCTGGAGCAGGCGTTCCTCACCGCATGCTCGGACCTTTTGGAGACTGGAGTCACCCCGCCGCCGTGTATGGTACCCATCCCTTAAAATTCAATTTTGCCATCAACAGGATGCCGCCCCGTTTTTGCACCTCCGGGGGCGGCATTTTTTTGCCTTTTTCGCGAGTATGACAAATAATTAACAAAGCGCTGCGCCGCATGGGAGCGATGTTTGTTCCGTTTGACACTTGAAAAAACAGGCCGGGTGTTATACAATAAATTCTGTAAATTAAGGTCCATGTTGATTCAATTTGAGAATCGGTAAATACATGACAGGAAGAAAGGATGTTACACCAATGAACGCACTCAACAAAAAGACGATTGAAGATATTGACGTAAAGGGCAAGCGCGTCCTTGTCCGCTGTGACTTCAACGTCCCGCTCAAGGACGGCGTCATCACGGATGACAAGCGGATCCGTGCCTCCCTCCCCACGATAAAGTATCTGCTTGAGCATGGAGCTAAGGTGATCCTCTGCTCCCACCTCGGCCGCCCGAAGGGCGAGTTCAAGCCGGAGTTCTCCCTCAAGCCCGTCGCCGCCCGCCTCTCCGAGCTGCTCGGCTTTGAAGTGAAGATCGCGGACGATGTCGTCGGTGAGAGTGCGCAGGCACTGGCCGCATCCGTTAAAGAGGGCGAGGCCGTCATGATCGAGAACGTCCGCTATGAGAAGGGCGAGACGAAGAACGATCCTGAACTGAGCAAGAAATTTGCCGCGCTGGCGGATATCTATGTCAACGATGCGTTCGGCAGCGCACACCGCGCGCACTGCTCCACCACGGGCGTGGCCGACTATCTGCCGGCTGTCTGCGGCTATCTGATCCAGAAAGAGATCTCCGTCATGGGTAAGGCGCTGGCCGATCCGAAGCGCCCGTTTGTCGCCATCCTGGGCGGCGCCAAGGTGTCCGATAAGATCGGCGTCATTGAGAACCTGCTGGACAAGGTAGACACGCTCATCATCGGCGGCGGCATGGCCTATACTTTCTTTAAAGCCAACGGCCACACCATCGGCACCTCCATCTGCGAGGAGGATAAGATCGCCCTTGCGAAGGAAACCATGGACAAGGCGGCACAAAAGGGTGTCAAATTCCTCCTGCCCACCGACAACAAGGTTGGCCGCGAGTATGACCCGAACACCGAGAGCATGGTTGTCGACTCCGATGACATCCCGGACGGCTGGATGGGCCTGGATATCGGACCGGCTACGCAGAAGATGTTCGCCGATGCAATCAAGGGCGCAGGCACCGTCGTGTGGAACGGGCCGATGGGCGTCTCCGAGTGGGATAACTTTGCCGAGGGCACCATTGCCGTGGCCAAGGCCGTCGCGGACAGCGGCGCGATCTCCATCATCGGCGGCGGCGACTCCGCAGCGGCCGTGCAGAAGCTTGGCTTCGCCGATAAGATGACCCACATCTCTACCGGCGGCGGCGCGTCCCTCGAGTTCCTGGAGGGCAAGGAACTGCCCGGCATTGCCGCACTCAACGACAAATAATCAGATCAGGCAACAGGACGGGGCGCATCTAAACCATGCGCCCCGTATGCGGAATGAAATAAAATTACAGGAGTGTTTACCATGAACAAACAGCTTCGCAAGGCGGTCATTGCCGGCAACTGGAAAATGAACAAGACCCCGTCTGAGACCACAGCACTCATCAATGAGATCAAGCCGCTTGTCCAGGATGCGGACTGCGACGTGGTCGTCTGTGTTCCCTATGTAGATCTTCAGGCGGCTCTGGAGGCCACAAAAGGCTCCAACATTAAGGTTGGCGCCGAGAACTGCCACTGGGAGAAGAGCGGCGCCTATACCGGCGAAATCTCCACCGGCATGCTGCGCGAGATGGGCGTGGATTACGTCATCATCGGCCACAGCGAGCGCCGCACCTACTTCGGCGAGACGGACGCCACGGTTCAGAAGCGCGTACGTGCAGCACTGGATGCGGGCATGACCGTCATCCTCTGCGTGGGCGAGACACTTGAGCAGCGTGAGCAGGGCATCACCAATGAGGTCGTCGGCATCCAGACGAAGATTGCGCTGGGCGGCGTCTCCAAGGAGGAGCTCTCCCGCATCATCATCGCGTATGAACCCGTGTGGGCCATCGGCACCGGCCGCACCGCCACCAGTGAGCAGGCCAATGAAGTCAACCATGCCATCCGCATGATCATCGCGGACCTGTATGACAGCGCGGCGGCGGATGCGTTCGTCGTGCAGTACGGCGGTTCTATGAATGCGGGCAACGCGGCGGAGCTGCTGGCACAGCCGGATGTGGACGGCGGCCTGATCGGCGGCGCGTCCCTGAAGGCGCCTGACTTTGCGGAGATCGTCAAAGCGGCCTCCAAATAATTGGAACTGACCATCAATTGACGGGAGTGCCGCAAAAAAACGGCACTCCCCTTCTGTGAAAGGAATCTTTACACTATGAAACACACACTTGTACTCTGCATCATGGACGGCTTTGGCAAAAACGACTCCGATTACGGCAATGCCATCAAAGCCGCCAATACGCCTAATCTGGACAGGATCATTGCCGAGAGCCCAATGACTTACATCGGCGCCTCCGGACTGGATGTCGGCCTGCCGGATGGCCAGATGGGTAACAGCGAGGTCGGCCACACCAATATCGGCGCGGGCCGCATCGTCTATCAGGAGCTCACCCGCATCACCAAGTCCATTGAGGATGGCGATTTCTTCCAGAACCCCGCCTTCCTCGCGGCAGTGGAGAACTGCAAAAAGAACGACTCCGCCCTGCACCTGATGGGGCTGATGTCCGACGGCGGCGTCCACTCCCACAACACGCACCTGTATGCGCTTGTCAAGCTGGCAAAGGATGCCGGGCTGGAGAAAGTGTACGTCCACTGCTTCATGGACGGCCGCGACGTACCGCCGACCTCCGGCGCGGACTATGTCGCCGAGCTGCAGGAGAAGCTGAAGGAGATCGGCGTGGGCAAGATCGCCACCGTCATGGGCCGCTACTATGCCATGGACCGCGACAACCGCTGGGAGCGCGTGGGCAAGGCGTACGCCGCCATGGTCTACGGCGAGGGTATTCAGGCGGACGATCCGGTGGCCGCGATCAAGGCCTCTTATGAGGAGAAGGACGCCGAGGGGAAGAACATTACGGATGAGTTCGTCGTCCCGACCGTCTGCTGCAAGGACGGCACCGTCAAGGCCAACGACAGCGTAATCTTCTTCAACTTCCGCCCCGACCGCGCGCGTGAAATCACCCGCACCTTCGTGGACCCGGAGTTCAGCGGATTTGAGCGCAGGAACGGCTTTTTCCCGCTGTACTATGTCTGCATGACGCAGTACGACGCCACCATGCCGAACGTGGATATCGCCTTTAAGCCGGAGAGCCTGGACGATACGTTCGGCGAGTACCTCTCCAAGAACGGAATGACGCAGCTGCGCATCGCGGAGACGGAGAAGTACGCGCATGTAACCTTCTTCTTTAACGGCGGCGTGGAGACGGTATTCCCGGGCGAGGACCGCGTTCTGATCCCCTCCCCCAAGGTTGCGACGTACGACCTCAAGCCCGAGATGAGCGCCTACGAGGTCACGGACGCCGTGGTGGAGCGCGTGGAGAGCGGCAAGTACGACGTGGTCATCATCAACTACGCCAACTGTGACATGGTGGGCCACACGGGCATCTTTGACGCCGCCGTCAAGGCGGTCGAGGCCGTGGACGCCGGCGTCGGCAGGCTGTCGGAGGCTGTCAGGAAGGTCGGCGGCGTGATGCTGATCACGGCCGACCACGGCAACGCCGACAAGATGTACGAGGACGATGGCTCCCCGTTCACGGCGCACACCACCAACCCGGTGCCGTTCATCGTCTTCAACCACCCGTGCAAGCTGCGCGAGGGCGGCAGGCTGTGCGACATCGCCCCGACCATGCTCAAGATCCTCGGACTCAAGCAGCCGGAGAAGATGACCGGCGAAAGCCTGATCGTGGACTGAGACAGAATCAAATCCTGATAGGCCGTGCGGTGTTCGCCGCACGGCCTTTTTGTATTGAATCATATCAAAAAATATGTTGCTTATCGTATAATTTAGTTTTGTATGTTGACAATTTTTATAGAAAATATTATAATATGTTTGAAAACAGAAACTTGTTAGCTATATTCTCTTATAAGACAATATTTATCTAAAAACCGCCTTAAAATACGCGATTTGCGTAAAAATCTCCGCACAGGCTTGAATATTTTCCGGCATGCGGCGCCTGAAAATAGAAAGAGCAAATCACCTTTTCTATAGAACTGGAGGGGATTCCAATGGACAAGGAAAGGCTTGGAAGGAACAAAAGCCGAATGAAATCATAATATAGAAAAACAGGGTTTATCATGGCGAAAAAATTACAAGCATTGCTCTGGCAATGGTCCTGATCATTACGTGTTCACTGGGCGCGACAACAGCGCTTGCCGCTGAAAGCAACGACAATACGGGCCAAAACGAGACGATCGTGATCGACGGTTCGGTGTACGAGTTTGAGGAGGCCTACTGGAACGGGATGCCGGCGACATATATCAATAACCTGACCGAAAACACCCGGGACGTCGTCTACTACGATGAGGCAAACGGAACCATCTATTGGAACGGGGAACCGATGGCCTATATTGAAAAGGTGTCCACCACTGTGGCAGAGCCGGGATCCGAAATCAGTCTGCTCGCGGCGGAACACTGGACTTATAAGGGGAAATCTTCTTTCAAAGTGACATGGGCTCATAAAGCAACTGTATTCGTTGTAGCAGGAGCCATTTCCGCGGTTGTTTCCACAGTAATTCCGGGGTATACAGCACTAAAGGTTGTTTTGGCTATTGGTTTGAAAGGGTTGAAAGAGCTCGCTAATGCTGCTGTGGGTGGCACCGTGGAGATAGAGGAATACTACCACATTTACACGGACGGAAGGATCCAATACCGTTGGGATTGGACGTTTATCGCCCCCACCACAGGAGAGCGCTATGGACCGTTTACTTCCTACAGTGATGCTGACTTCTCCTGAAAGTCAAATTGAGGTGACATACGTTATGAAACGTGCGCGAACCAAGGCCCAAAAAATCTATCGTATTTTATGCCCAATCCCATGGGTCCTACTCACCATCTTTGATCTCGTAATGCTCATTTTGGGCGAGGAGACCGTGATGGGCAATTCGGTGTTGCGCACGCTGTGGGACATGGAACCTCACATCTTTTTCGCAATCATCGTAGTAGAGGCTGTTGTCGGATTCATCCTCTGGCTGTGGGAGAAAAAGCATCCGCCAAAGGAGAATGAACCGCTCCTAAAAGACGGCCGTCAACACCCGCCCTCGAACTAAAACAAAACCGACGTATTTCCCATCCGTGCAGCAGACGCTGTACGGATGATTTTTTAATGGCGGCAAAAAGCTTTCCCGTCGCAGGAATTATACTTGTCGTTTCATATTATGCCCTTGACATCAATCCGAATCCGTATTAAAATAGCATAGTACGAATTCGGATTGTCTAATAGGAGGCACGCCTATGGCACGAACTTACCGCACCGAGCTGCGTGAGGGCGGCAGGCTGTGCGACATCGCCCCGACCATGCTCAAGATCCTCGGACTCAAGCAGCCGGAGAAGATGACCGGCGAAAGCCTGATCGTGGACTGATTCATCCGCGGATAGTCCTGAAAAATTGGATATAAATCGGCCCTGCATGATCAATTCATGCAGGGCTTTCTGTTATTCTGCTGTTATATCCGGAGCGTTTGTGTTTTGCCGGAAAAGTGAACCTGCTGTGTCTGGTGCGTAGCCATATTTTGCACGGAAAATTCCAGGTTCCCGCGTACCTTGCCGGACACAGTCAGTATCCCCTCTGCATCCCGATACTCAAAATGAATGAAGGTGTATTCCCCCTGCAGGAAAGCATTCGTATGCCCGTCGTCATCATAGTAGTCAAAGGCGCCGTCCGCTCCAGGGTAGACAGATACCTCCAACGCACTGTACTCCCGGGTAGACTGGATTTTCGTCTGATTCAACGGTAGGATCGCGCCCGCCTTGGCAAAAACCGGGATGGTGTCCAGCGGTGCATCAATCCGGACTCGCTGTCCACCCTGGAACCACCGGCCGGTCTCAAAATGATACCAGTCAGTGCCCGCGGGCAGATACATATCTACCGCCGTCTGTGGCTTTAACACTTTTTTCCCGTACGGCGGCCGATAGTACATATGGCGCAGGACAGGGCAAACCAGCAGTTCCTCACCGAACAGGTAACTTTCGTTTTCACGTGCCGCGACCGGATCCGGAAATTTAGCACACAGGGGGTAGATCATGGATTTTCCCTGTATGGCGACATGGTAATTCATCGAGTAGAGATACGGCAGCAATCGGTAACGCAGTCGAATGAATTTTTCTATGGCATTATAAAACCTCCCGCCTTTTTTGCCAAAGCGCCAAATTTCCCGCGGCAGGCGGGTACCGTGGGAGCGCATGATTGGCAAAAACGTTGCCAGCTCAAGTGCGCGGACATAAAACTCACTGTAGGCACGGTTTTGAAACGGCAATTTCAGGACATAATCACCGCTGCTCCGTTTATAAACCGGCTGATATTCCGGGAAAAAACCGCCGATGTCAAAGTGGTCATACGCCTCCCCTGCCATGGAGTGGTTGAGCATGGACGGTATTTGAAGCCTGAGTTCATCAAACGAAGACCGGATATCCCCCGTCCAGCTCACCGTTCCGACGGCATTGATGCCGGCGTAGGAGGCGCGGGTGAGCATCATTTTCCTCTCATTCGGGAAATTACGGCGCAGACGCTCATATAGTCCCCGGTTATGAAGCAGCACGTACGCATTTGAAAAGCGTGGATCACAGAATCCGCTGTATGCCCTGCGCATCATCTCAACCAGTTCTTCCCCGGAGGGCTCCTCGGTCAATCCCATCTCCGGCTCCAGCGGTTCCGTGTCGTCCGTCCACAGGATATCAAACCCGTATTTCATGATCCCGTCATACAGCTGGCGGTAATAAATCTCCCGGCAATCTTCGCGGTATGCATTATAGTATCCCCCCGGGAGCAGACCGCGCTCTCCGGTGAACGCCGCCGCGTTCTGCGCCCGCTCCCCCAGCTTGGGCCAGATGGAAATCATTACTCCAGCATCATGCCGGTGCAGTTCATCCACCATTGCCTGCGGGTCGGGATACCGGCGGAAACAGAACGATTTATCCCCCCAGTTCTCCTGCTTTTCCTCTTCCCAGTACATCCAGTCCTGTACGATGACATCCAAGGGAATTTGAAGCTTGCGGTACTTTTCCACAACACCGATCAGCTCCTGCTGACTTTTATAGCGCTCCTTGGACTGAATATAACCGAACAGCGCCTTGGGGAACAATGATGTGCTCCCCACAAGAGAGCGGTAACCGCGGATCAGCTGGTCACAGTCCTCACCCAGGATCACGTAATAATCAGCGCAACTGGATGCGTCCACATGCCAGACTGCCCGGCCGCCCCGATCGTCAAAATACTGGATACTATAGGCATCTATAAACAGGATGTAGCCACGGCTTGACATCAGCACAGGGACAGGCTGATAAAGATTATATTGAACCAGCGGCACATACTGACCGCGCAGGTTCATACATCCAATCCGGTGATGCCCCAGGCCGGTGAGAATCTCATCGTCTGTAAAATCCAGTTTCAGATCATAACTGAAAATTACAGATCCAATCTTTCCACACAGCTGTGTCGGAATTGTTCGAGGATCCGGCTGCAGTATAGTTGGATAAAGCATACATTCCTTTTCGCGATACACGGCACCACCCTTCGCGTTTTTGATAACGACAGCGCCGTTTTCTGCACGAAGCGCATAGGCGGGCGTTTTCAGCTGAACGCCGTCCGTTTCAATAGCGCCGGTATAAGCCTCCCGCGGTTTGACAATCAGACTCACGTCCTCAAACGCGTCGCACAAATTGCGCCGAATGCGAAAAATATTTTCCGCAACGGCATCAATCCGGATTTTTTGATTCGCGGTGTTGATGATCATCTCTATCCCCCCTAAATCAAACCTTGAATGAAAATAAGGATACCATAGATTTCTGACAACTTCAACTGGGGAAAAGCCGCCCCCTTTGTTTTCGTATTGAATCCGGACGATTGTGTCTACTAAAGTCAGATCAAACCTTTCTGTTGACAACAATCCGAATTCGTATTATAATACTTTCCGGATTTCATGCCATGGAGGCGCCCTATGGACAGTTACCGCACGGAAATACGCCGGTTTGTCATTGCACTCAACCGGATTGACGGCATGTACTACCAGATTGCCAAAACGTTTGGCGTTAAGGATAATTTTGTCTACCTGCTGTACGCCCTGGACGACGGCAAGCCCCACTCCCAAAAGCAGATCTGCGACGAGTGGCTGATCCCGCGCACGACGATTAATACAATTGTGCGGGAGTACGTGCAAAAGGGATATATCACCCTGCTCCACACCGATCACTCCAGAGAAAAGCGCATCCTGCTCACGGACAGCGGGCGGAAATATGCCCAGCAGCTGCTGCAAAAAATCTATGATGCGGAAGAATCCGCCATGGCGGACACAATCGCCGCCTTTGACAACGGCTTTATCGCGGCTGTTGAACAGTTTGCAGACAGTCTCCAGCACCATGTACCAGGCTGTACATCGAAAAATCAAGAGACGGAGGACGATATCCTTCATGAATAATTCCTATAAGCTTTTTATTAACACGCCGCCTGTCAAACTGTTTTTCATCGCGGCCGTCCCCGGCGCGGTCAGTATGCTCGCCTCCTCCCTGTACGGGCTGCTGGACGGCATCTTTGTAGGCCGGATCCTGGGGGAGACCGCCTTCGCGGCGCTGAATCTCGCGTTCCCCTTCGTGGTCATCAACTTTTCCCTGGCGGATTTGATCGGCGTCGGCTCCGCCGTCCCGATCTCCATCGCCCTGGGGAAAAAGGACCACGCGGAGGCAAATAATATTTTCACCTGCGCCTGCCTGATGATCGTGGCCACAGGTGCTGTCATCGGCGCCGTGCTGTACGTTTCAGCGCCAGCTCTCCTCACCGCACTGGGGGCTGAGGGAGAACTGGCAACACTGGCCGTGCAGTATATGCGGGTTTACGCCATCTGTTCCCCTGTGACGACAATCATTTTTGCGATGGACAATTACCTGCGCATCTGCGGGCAGATCCGCCCCAGCATGTGGTTGAATATCTTTATGTCCGCCCTGACTGCCATTCTGGAATTCACCTTCCTCTACGTGTTCCGCTGGGGCGTCTGGGGCGCCGCGCTCGCAACCTGTATGGGGATGCTCGTGTGCGCGCTGATCGCCTTCTATCCCTTTGCGCGTGGCAAACTGTTACTGCACCTGTGCAAGCCGCACTTTTCCGTAAAAATGGTCCGCCAGATCCTGGGCTGCGGCGTGCCGAACTTTTTGAATAACATCGCCGGGCGTATCACCTCTATTCTGATGAACATGGCGTTGATCCGCCTGGGCGGTGAAAACGCCGTATCCATCTACGGGGTCCTGATGTATGCGGGCGAGATCGTCCAGCCGCTGCTGTACGGCGTGTGTGACTCCCTCCAGCCCGCAGTCGGCTATAACTGGGGGGCCCAGAAATACAAGCGGGTCAAGGCTATTGAGAAGTGCTGCTTTATCGCCGGGGCGGTGATCTCAATCTCACTGTCCGTGTGTGCGCTGATCTTCCCGGCACAGATCGTGGGATTGTTTATCGGTAGCGCGGATGGTACCCTCATCCAAACGGGGGCCTTTGCCATGCAACTGTTCAGTCTCACTTATCTCACGCGCTGGTTCTCCTTTGCCACCCAGAGTTATATGACCGCCGTAGAAAAGCCCCTTCCGGCATCGGTCATTTCCGTTTCCACGGCACTCGTATTCCCCGTACTCCTGCTCGCCGTCCTCTGGCCGTTGGGCCTGACCGGCATCTGGCTCAACTCCACCGTGTCGGCTGTTCTGGCGGCCGTGCTGGCGGCAGTTATCCTGATCCGGTTCCGGAGAGAACTCCGCCGCAGAATACGCAATGAAGCTACAGCGCCGGTCAATCCCGATTGACCGGCCGGTTTTATTTTGGCGCAATTCGTGTTACAATGGTATCAATTCACAGGGAGGGACTGGACTCATGGCACAGCATATTCGTGTAGTCGATTACAATCCTGCATGGGAGCAGATGTTCCGGAAGGAGGCGGAGAAGATCCGCGTGATCCTCGGGGCCAACGCCGTGGCAATCCATCACATCGGGAGCACCGCCGTCCCGGGGCTCAGGGCCAAGCCGATCATTGATATCCTGCCCGTGGTCCGGGAGCTGGATCCGGTCGACAAACTCAACGGCCAGTTTGAAGCGCTCGGCTACGAGTGCCTGGGCGAGTTCGGCATCCCAGGCCGCCGGTACTACCGCAAGGGTGGCGATGACCGCACGCATCAGATTCATCTCTTTTCTGCTCAGAATGAAGCAGAGATCCGCCGCCACCTCGCCTTCCGCGACTATCTGCGCAGTCATCCGCAGGCCGCCGCCGTCTACGGAGAGCTCAAGAGCAGACTCGCCACCCGCTATCCGGAGGATATCGACGGCTACTGCGACGGCAAGGCTCCGTTTGTTCAGTCGCTTGAACAGGTGGCACTGCACTGGTATGACAGGATGGCATAGTTTTCATTCCCCTTTACGCCCGATAGCGTAACGTTTTCCCGAAATTACTATTCACTTATTCTGGGGCACCGGGGGAGGCGTTCCCTACGGGTTTGCGCAAACTTCTACCCCTGCACGGGGGAGCCTGGAACTGCACAAACTTCTGGTCTGTTCATTTTGTTTTTCGTGATTGGATAATATTTGCGTTACGCATCCATTTACATTGAAAAAGTTTCGCAGCTTATTTTAGCACTCTATTTATCAGAGTGCTAATTCTTTACATATTATTCATTTTACATCTGATCTTTTTTCATAATTCCTGAGTATACTTATAGTCAGAAGGTCAGGGAAAGACAGAAAGAGGTTCCCCCTCCGGAAGTCCCCCAAAACCCGAAAAATAAACAACATAACTTTTAGGAGGTTTTAATTATGTTTGACATGATGCCTTTTGAACACAGCAATAACAGTATGGAACGCTTCTTTGACTCCTTCTTCGGCAATGCCATGAGCGGCCTGAGCAGCTTCGGCGGCGGCCGCACGGACATTATCGACAAGGGTAAGAATTACGTCCTGCAGGCGGAAATGCCCGGCTTTGACAAGGGCGATATCTCCATCGATATCAACGACGATATCCTGACGATCAAGGCGGAGCACAAATCTCAAAATGAGGAGAAGAACGACAAGGGCGAGTTCATCCGCCGCGAGCGCTCCTATGGTTCCTATGTCCGCTCCTTCAATGTGTCCGGCGTGGACACGGATCAGATTTCCGCTTCCTACAACAACGGCATTCTGGAGTTGACCATGCCCAAGAAGGAGCCGCAGGCGCCCAAGGGCACGCACATTGATATCAATTGAAAAGGACGGGGGCACAAGAGCTTCCTCCAAAAAGTCCGTGACAAATTAAAACATGCATAACGGCAAGGGCGGGGAATTTGATTCCCCGCCCTTTTTCGATTGTTAAAAAGTATATTCCCGTTTCAAGAAAAAAGGATCAGCCCAGGCCATCAAAGCCTTCCCCTTCGAGAGGAAGGCCCCTTAAAGGGCGGTACAAATTTTATTCTGGCTTCCCCTTGAGGGGAAGCTGTCGAACAAAGTGAGACTGATGAGGTGGAAAACCGGCTGTTCACCGCAAGCCAGTGTAAACCGCAGTAAAACACCTCATCTGCCGCAGGCGAGGCCCTTTTGTCCGCTCCGCGGACATTTCTCATCTCAAAGGAAGCGCCCTTACACAGGGAGGCCTTGGGCACGCACAAACCGCAAGTCCGCACAAATCCGTAGGGAACGCCGCCCCCGGCGTTCCGCCAGTCAACGCGAAAGACTCCCGTGAGATCAGCCATTCAAGGCGCGAGCCCTCCCCTCCTCTGGAAAAATACAATCGGTTATGCTATAATAACCTCACGGAACACCAACAAAATCAAAGATTTTGGGTGTTCCGGAGAACATTGTTACGCTGGATCAGTCCAGACTTGCGTCCGGCTCCGTCTGACAGCGGAATGCTGATAGCGTCCAATCCGCGTAATAATAACCTCACCGAACACCAACAAAATCAAAGATTTTGGGTGTTCCGGAGAACATTGTTACATCAATTCAGGGCTGACGCCCCACGCGGCGCTGCCGCTCCCTGTGCTCACGCACAGGGGAATTGTGTTATAATCAACTTATCTCTTTAAACGTGGGGCGGGTTTATGAACGTTGCAATCTGTGATGACGAGCAGGCACAGCTTGATTTCCTGTGCACGTGCGTCAAAAGATGGAGCGAAAAACGGAAGATCGACTGCAGCATTTCCGCCTTTCAGAGCGCGAACGCCCTGTGGATGGAATACGAAAAAGAGCGGTACGACCTCGCCCTCTTAGATATCCAGATGCCGGGGCAGAGCGGCATGGAGCTGGCTGCGGAGCTGCGCAGCCGCAATGACGATATCGGCATCATATTCATCACGGGTATTGTCGATCAGATGGCGCAGGGCTACGACGTGGACGCGATCCACTATCTTCTAAAACCGGTGGAGGAATCCAAACTGTTCGATGTTCTCGACCGGGCGCTGACGCGCATGGGTACGCAGGAAAAAAAGCTCCTTTTCAAGGGTAAGGGGGATGAAATTGTAGCTGTGCCGGAGCACGAGGTGGAGTATCTCGAGGCCCGCTCGCACGATACGCTCCTCGCCTACACGGGCGGAGATTTTCAGTTGCCCGTATCCTTTGGGGAGGCCGTCTCCACACTGCCCTCCGGCAGCTTCATCAAGTGCCACCGCTCCTACGTGGTCAACCTGCGTGCGGTCCGGCGCATTGGAAAGTATGAAATCGCGCTCGACAGCGGCAGGGCGATCCCCGTCAGCCGGCGGATATACGGCGACGTCAACCGGGCGTTTATCGCATTCTATAAAAACGGCGGTGACCGATCATGAAAATTTGGATTCCCATCACGGCGGCAATACTGATTGTGCTCGCCGTGTGCGCCGTCTTTCTGGTGCGGCACCTGATGCGGCGCTATGCCGACAGACGTCTGGACGCCTATCAGCGGGAGCTGCTGGACCGCCACTATGAAGAGGTAGAAAACATGTACCGCCAGGTGCGCGGGTGGCGGCACGACTATAAAAACCACCTCCAGACCATGAAAGTCCACCTGCAAAACAGGGACTACGCACTGCTGGACGACTACCTGAACACCTTAAATACGGATCTGATGGAGATCGACACCGTCATCAAGACAGGCAATGTGATGGTGGACGCCATCTTAAACAGTAAGCTGACGTTGGCCAAAAATAAAAACATCAACGTCAACGCGGCCGCGAGCGTACCGGAGAAGCTCACCGTCAGCCAGACGGACCTGTGCGTCATCATCGGGAATCTGATCGACAACGCCATTGAATCCGCGATGGAGTGCCCGGACGCCGGAGAGCGCTTTATCCGGGTATATATCGGGGTGTTCAAGGGGCAGCTGTACATCTCCGTGAGCAACTCCGTCGGCGGAAAGATCAACAAACGCGGCCGCGGGGACTATGCCAGCACCAAAGGCGCCGGACACGGGTTCGGCCTGAAGCGCATGGACACGGTCGTCAAAAAATACAGCGGCTATATCAACCGGCAGGATGAGGGCGACGTCTTTGCCACAGAGGTTATGCTCCCGCTGTGACCGTTCGCGCACGGAACGATACCGTTCGTGCGCGTTTTTGTTTTTCCGGCCCATTCCGGTATATGATAGCAGCAGAAAGGAGATGACATCCTTGACTCAAAGCAAAGATACAGAAAAAAAGACAAAATACAAATTTTCCCAGAACGTGTGGTATATGATAAAACTCTCCTACACATATGGGCGGGAGCATCACCACCACATGATTCGGATGACGGCCGGCGGCGTTCTGCCGGCGGTAATTGCCCCGCTGCTGGGCGCGTACATTCTCAAGGTGATGATCGACTGCGTATCGGGCACAGTTACGTGGCAGCAGCTGCTGCTATCGCTGGCGCTGTTCGCCGGGGGCAGCATCATCTGTGAAGTGGTTAAAAAAGTAAACTGGTTTTCCGTTAGTGGGCTCAATGAAAACATACGCTATAGCCTTCTGCTCAAAAATATCCTTGCAACATCGCTCGTTATGCCCTATGCGGATGTGGAGGACCACGAGCGGCGCAAAACGATTGAAAATGCATCCGCTGTGATAGGTAATGGTGGCTCGGGGCTGCACGCGTTCTGGAGTCGGCTGATCGAGATACTCGTTTCGCTTACCGGCATTGCATCGTTTTTCGCCATCCTCACCGTAGCGAATCCCTGGCTGATCCTGATCTCTCTGGCAGCCACTGCGCTTGATTTTATCGCCGCGCTCGCTAAATCCCGCCTCAACCGCCAAAAAGGCCGTTTTTCCTGGAGTGAATTCAAAAAGGGGCGGTATTTCTCCTGCGGCAAGGCGAGTGAGCTGAAAGCCGCAAAGGATATCAAAATCTATAATATTGCAAACTGGTTCTCACCGCTGTTCGATTTGATTGCAGCCGAATATAAAAAAATGGACATCGATTATCTTCAAAAGTGCCTTCTGCTCAGTACCCTACAGCTGCTCATCTACTGTGTACGCGATTTGGGCATATTCGCCATTCTGGCGCTCCTCTACAGCCACGGCGAACTGGCGGCAGGCGATTTCATCTTTTACTACTCTATCATTCAGGGCGCCAACGCATGGTTAAAGCAGTTTGCGGAACAGGTCGGCATATTATTTGACGACCATCTGATGGCAGATGATTATCGGAAGTGCATTGAAAAAGAGGAGAACAACGTCAATGGCGAGAAGCTTGAAACAGTGCCCAACTCCTGTGCGGTGGAATTCAAGGACGTCAGCTTCTCCTATGACGGCGAACACAATGCGGTCTCCCACCTGAATTTCCAAGTCGCGCCCGGGAAAAAAATTGCCATTGTCGGCGAGAACGGCGCGGGCAAAACGACCGCCATGAAGCTGCTCAGCGGGCTCTATGCTCCTACGCACGGCCGGATCTTCATCAACGGACGTGATGCGGGCGAACTGGCCGATAAGGAGCGATTCAAGTTCTTTTCGGCGATTTTCCAGGACGTCTTCCTCCTGCCCGCCCCCTTGGAGGTCAATGTGACCATGCAGGAGGAGGACTGCACCGATGCCGCCCGGCTGGAAGAGGCGCTGCGCCTGTCCGGGCTGAGCGAGCGCGTGGCACAGCTGCCCGACGGCGTGAAAACGCGGCTCGGCAAGGACGTGGACCCGGACGCAGTTGACCTCTCCGGCGGTGAAACGCAAAAATTGCTGCTCGCCCGGGCGATCTACAAGCACGCGCCGATCATCATCCTGGATGAGCCGACCGCCGCACTCGATCCGATCGCGGAGAACGAGTTGTATATGAAATATAACGAGATCACTCAAAACCGCACGTCCTTTTACATCTCCCACCGGCTGGCGAGCACCGCATTCTGCGACCGAATCCTCTTCCTGGAGAACGGCAAAATCGTGGAGACCGGCACGCACGATCAGCTGATGGCGCAAAAGGGCAAGTATTTCCGGATGTATTCCATGCAGAGCTATTATTACAATGAAGAACACGAGGGAGGTGCGCACGATGAAAAAGCAGTCTGAAAAACGGGCGGAGACCAAGGCAAACCTGCGCTTTACCTTACATCTACTAAAACAAACGGATAAGTCGGCGTTTTTCCTGATTCCCCTATCTGCCCTTTTCACCTACGCCGCGCAGGTCGTCGCTGTCTGGCTCTCGGCGCACATGACCGCGCTCATTTCCGCCAGCGCACCGGCCGTGGAAATCATGCAGACCGCCGCCCTCCTCGCCGTGTCGGTTTTCGTCCTCTCGCTGATTTGCAAGGCGCTGACAGAATTTTTCTATCAAAACACGCTCAATCGAGTTGCTTTTTCGGAGAACAAAATCCTCAGCGAGGCGCTGACGGGTAAGGATTACGCCCTGCTGGAGAAGTCCGATTTTCAGGAGGCGCTTCACTTTTACCAGACGGTATTGCAAAATAACGGCGGCGCTTTAGGTGCCTTCTATGTAAGTCTTCAATCGATTACAAACGGCGCGTTCGGCATGATTTTTGCGCTGGTGACGATCGCCCCCGCCGTAAAAGGGCTGTTGACCTTTGATAACAGTACTTTCCGTTCCTCGTGGTACTTTGCCCTTGTGATCTTAGCGGCTGTGGTTGTCTGCGCCGTCATTAGCGCCCTTGTATCTGACCGCAATGCCAAAAGGCAGATTCATCTTGAAGGCTTTTACCAAGATTCCTACGCAAAGTTCCTATACTGGATGAATTTCCCGGAACAGTATAAACCGGGTAAGGATATCCGGCTGTATAATTCCCAGAACATGGTACTCCGGGAATGTCAGGAGAGTCTTGCGGACAAGGAAATTGAACATCAAGCGCGTAGAAAAAAAGAACTCGCCCCGATGATGGGCGGAATGGGCGCATTACAGGGCGTTATCACGGGCATTGTCTATGTTTTCGTCGCCGTCCGAGCCTTTGACGGCGCACTGACAGCCGAAGAGCTCGTCAAAATCATCGGCTGCGTCCCCATCATCCTCAGCTCCCTTGCAGAGCTGGGCAACCTCCCGTATCTGTTCGATTACGCTCTTGCCAGAATCGGCTATTTGCGTAAGGTCTGCGAATACCCCACCGAGCGCCACATGGGCACGCTGCCCGTCGAAAAGCGGAGCGATAACCAGTACGACATCGAGTTCAAGCACGTCAGCTTCAAGTATCCCGGCACGGACGCCTATGCGCTCCGAGACGTCTCTCTCCAATTAAAGATCGGCGAGCATCTGGCCTTTGTGGGACACAACGGTTCGGGCAAGAGCACCTTTATCAAGCTCCTGTGCCGCCTGTACGACCCCGACGAGGGGGAGATCACACTCAACGGCATCGACATCCGCAAGTACGATATGGACGAATATATGTCCCTGTTCGGCGTCGTGTTCCAGGATTTCTCGCTCTTCTCCGTCCCGCTCTCGCAGAACGTGACCACGTCCGTGGACTTTGACCGGGCAAAACTGCTCGACTGCCTCGACAAGGCGGGCATCGGCAAACGCGTGCAGGAGCTGCCGCACAGGGAGGACACCGTGTTGTACAAGGACTTTGACGAGGACGGTGTGGAGATCTCCGGCGGCGAGGCGCAGAAGCTCGCCATCGCCCGGGCGCTCTACCGGGACGCGCCGTTCGTGGTGCTCGACGAGCCCACCGCCGCGCTCGACCCGATCTCCGAGTTTGAGATCTACCGCCGCTTCAACAGCTTTACCGACGGCAAGACGGCGATCTACATCTCGCACCGGCTCTCCTCCTGCCGCTTCTGCGATAAGATCATCGTGTTCCAGGAGGGGCAGATCGTCCAGCAGGGCAGCCACGAGGCGCTGCTCGCCCAGGATGGCGCATACAGCGCGCTCTGGAACGCGCAGGCCAAGTATTATGTCACTGCCGAGCAGGCGTGATACAATATTGCCCCATAAAACAACAGCCCTCCGTGTGATGGAATTCACGCGGAGGGTTTATGATATGAGGTACCTTTGTGTAAAAGAAACTGTCGAACATAGTGAGACTGAGGGGTTATCGGCTGGAATCATCGGTTTTTCACTGGCCTCACCCCTGTAACAATGCCTCCGGTTCGGCTTCCGCCTCACCACCTCCCTTTACACAAGGGAGGCGGTATTTTTTTCCTCTATACTCTTCTCTATTCCTTGAACACCAATCAGAGCATCCTGCCACTTAGGCCTATCACAAAATATCGAGCTCCACCAAACAGTTGCCCTCCAATGAATCCCATCACACGGAGGTTTTTGCGATGTCGTAAGGCTCCCTTGTGTAAAGGGAGCTGTCAGCGAAGTTGACTGAGGGATTGTTTCACTGCTGCATTGATATACTCACAAACGCCCGGAAAGTTGCTGCTGACTTCATTATTTGGGATGCGAATAACTGTGAGGCCATAGGTTTCCAAAAAAGCGGTACGTTCCGCATCTTTTTGCATATTATTTTCTTCATAGTGCTGCGAGCCGTGCAATACGATCACCAATCTGACTTCCGCACTGTAAAAAATCCACAATGTATTTCCCCAGCACCTTCTGTCTGGAAAAACGGACCGGATAGGAACGCAAAAAGTCATACCAAAGACGGCGTTCTTCTTTTGTCATTTCTTTACGCAGCTTCTTTGCCAATGGCACCAACTGCTTATTATGTTTTGACTGCATGACAATCCCTCCGTCTCGGCTTCGCCGATCCACCTCCCTTTACACAAGGGAGGCAAGGTTGGGAGAAACCTTCACTCGATGCGATATCCAGGCCTCCCTCATTCGTCTCAGCCGATGCCTTTCTGCTCCGCAGATGGACTACCCTTTTACCCACTGCGCGGACATTTCACCTTGGGGAGATTGCGCAGCGGTCAAACGGCTCCCCTGTGTAAGGGGAGCTGTCGAACGTAGTGAGACTGAGGGGTTGTCGGCTGGAACCATCGGTTTTTCACTGGCCTCACCCCTGTAACAATCCCTCCAGTTCGGCTTCCGCCTCACCACCTCCCTTTACACAAGGAAGGCGGGGTACCATCATATCATCCACCGGTTTTGGATTTCCCCCGCCAGATCCTTCCAGAGGAACGTCTGGCCGTCAAAGGTCATGTAACCGCGCCAGCTGTTCTCCTTGGGGAGGGAGACGGAGCCGGGGTTCAGGTACGTATAGGTCCCGTGCTCCACGCATTTGGGCACATGCGTATGCCCATGCAGCAGGATATCGCCGTCGTGCAGGGGCGGCAGCTGCCCCTCATGGAACAGGTGGCCGTGCGTGGCAAAGATCATCCGTTCCCCGGCGCACAAAATTGCATAGTCGGCCAGAATGGGAAATTCCAGCACCATCTGGTCCACCTCCGTGTCACAGTTGCCGCGCACGGCGAGGATATCCTCCCGGATGGCGTTCAGCTGCGTGATCACTGCCTTGGGATTATACCCCTCCGGCAGGTCGTTGCGTGGGCCGTGGTAGAGGATATCCCCCAGCAGCAGGAGCCGGTCCGCCTGCTCCCGGCGATAGGATTCCAGCAGCTGGGCGCAGTAGTAGGCCGAGCCGTGGATATCGGATGCTATCATCCATTTCACTGTGACCATCTTCTCCTTTCGCGTTCGGAATTATTTGATATCAAGCTGGTTTTTGACGGTATCGGCGTTGATGCTGCGCAGGAAGAAGCGCGCTGCCCCGAGCCTCCCGGCCAGCCCGCGCGGACTCCATTCCCCAAGGGGCGCGGGTGTGACGCCGATCTCCTCCAGCAGCGGAATGCTCTTTTGGAATCGGCGCTCAAAGTTATAGATATTTTTCCGCTCCGCCCGCGTCCATCCCGTCTCCGCGATCGCGGCAAAGCGCGGGTACGCCTGATAGCACAGCCGGGCAAAATCCGGCACGTGCTCCGTCCAGAGCTCTCCCTCCACCCCGAGGATATTCTTCTCCCCGGCGAAGGTCAGCTCCGGCACCAGGGGCCGATAATTGTAGGTCTTCTCCAGCGGCGTCAGCCCATAGGGATAGTCCATATAATAGTGAGAAAAGTCGGACACAACCACCTGCCCGCCGCGGTTGGCCCGGCGGACGGAATAGCCGCCGCGGTCCATCCACATCTGGACGGTAGCGCCGTTTTTCAGGTTCCCGCTCTTCAGGGCGTCGTTCCAGACGGTGGCGCGGACCCCTTTTGCCGTCAGGTAATCAATTACGCGATTCATGAAATATCCCTGCAGCCCCTCGGCGTCCGTAATATGTTCCCGCTCCATGGCGGCACGGCAGTGCGGACATTTATTCCAGCGGTCCTTGGGCGCCTCATCCCCGCCGATGTGGATCCGCTTGGACGGAAAAAGCTCAATCACTTCGTCCAGCACGCGGAATACGAAGTCATACGTGCTCTCCCGCCCGGCGCAGAGAATATCGCGGAAAATGCCGCCGCAGATGCGCACCGGGATCGCCTCCTGTGTGCAGGAGAGGTGCGGATAGGCCGCGATGGCCGCGCTGGTATGGCCGGGAATATCAATCTCCGGGATCACCTCAATGAACCGCTGTGTACAGTAGTCAACGATCTCGCGGATCTGATCCTTCGTATAGAATCCGCCGTATTCCTCGCCCGTATTCTTTTCCCGGTTAAAGTGGGATCCCGCGCGCCTGGAGCCAATCTGTGTGAGCAGCGGAAAGCTGTCAATTTGGATCCGCCAGCCCTGGTCGTCCGTCAAGTGCCAGTGAAATTTGTTGAGTTTATAGAGCGCCGCCGCATCAATCATCTTTTTCAACTCATCCACTGTGAAAAAGTGACGCGCACAGTCGATCATAAAGCCGCGGTAGGGGAACACCGGCTCATCACACAGGCACAGCTCCGGCAGCGCCCGGGCGCCATGCATCATCTGCCGCAGTGTCTGGAAGGCATAGAACTCCCCCGCCGGCGCGGCGGATTCCACCGTGATCTCCCCGTGCTGAATGCGGATCCGGTACCCCTCCGGATGCCCGATGGCGGGGTCCCTTGTAGTTTTCACCTGCTCCGGCCGGTAGGAGGCCGTGAGGTAAACGCCTTCCCCCTTCCGGCAGGCGTGGTTCGGGTTCGGTACGCAGAAAAGGGTCTCATCCATGCATTTATTCCTCCTCATTCCGATCCGCCCGCCAAAGAAAGCAGGCGTGCACCATTCTCCCCCAGAATCCCCGCGGTCTCCTGATCCGTCAGATCAAGGGACCTGACAAAAGAGATTTCCTCCGCCGTGTTCCCCCACGGCATGTCACTGCCGAGCAGGATGCGGTCCGCTCCATGCAGGCGGATGATCTCCCGTGCATAGTGGGGCGGCATCCGCCCGGCGGAGAAGGCGGTATCCAGATAGACATCCTTACCACACAGATGCTCCTGCACCTCTTTCCACATCATCCAGCCGCCCATGTGGGCCGCCACTACGGGCGCGCCGCTGAACTGGGGCAAAATCTGCGCGAGCCCCTGCGGCGTGCAGTGGACCGGCTCCGGATACCCGATATCGATCCCGGCATGGAACACCGTGATAAATCCCAGCTCCCCGATCCGGCGGTAGAGCGGGAAAAAGCGCTCCTCCTCCACAAAGAAGTGCTGATAGTCCGGGTGGAGCTTGATTCCGCGGATTCCCGCAGCCTTCAGCCGGTCCAGCTCCTCAAAGGCCGACTCCGAGCCGGGATAGACGCTGCCAAAGGCGATGAGCGCGCCGCCGAAGGTACGGTTGGTCTCAATAGCAAAGTCATTGACGTTGTGCTGCTGCTTTTCATTTGTGGCGATGTTCAGCACCACGGCGCGGTCCGCGCCGCCATCCCGCACCACGCGCAGCAGGTCCTCCGCCGTGCCGTTGTGGTTGGGACGCACGCCGCCGGCCGTATGGGCCAGATTCCGCATGGCCTTTTCCGCAATGCGCTGCGGAAAGGCGTGGGTATGGAAATCGATAATCATCGCTGATTCTCCTTCCTGTGATCCGATCGATCGGTTTCAATAAAAAGCAGGACAGCTCCGCGCAAATGCACGCGGGGCCGTCCCACAAAGCAGCCCCGAAAAGGGTGATGCAGAATGACTGTAATTTGGAATGGCTGTAATACTGCCGGCCGGGTTATTTCTTGCGGTGCGCCTGCTTCATGCGCTGCTCCTTGGAGAGGATCTTTTTACGCAGGCGCAGGCTTTTGGGCGTGACCTCCAGCAGCTCATCATCCCCGATGAACTCCATGGACTGCTCCAGGCTCAATATCGTGGGCGGGACAAGGCGCAGGGCGTCGTCAGAGCCCGCGGCGCGCGTATTGGTCATCTGCTTTTTACGGCAGACGTTGCAGACGATATCCTCGCTCTTCGAGCATTCCCCGACGATCATGCCCTCATACACCGGCACACCGGGACCGACGAACAGCCTGCCGCGGTCCTGTGTGTTGAACAGGCCGTAGCCCGTCGTCTCGCCGGCCTCATGCACCACGATGGAGCCGCGTTCACGCATGGTGATATCGCCTTTCCACGGCTCATAGCCTGCAAAGAGCTGGTTCATGATGCCGTTGCCGTTCGTATCCGTCAAGAACTCCGAGCGATAGCCGATCAGGCCGCGGGACGGGATTTTAAATTCAATATGCGTGGTTCCGGTATCGCGCGTGCCCATCTTTTCAATCTCGCCCTTGCGGGAGCAGAGCTTTTCAATCACGGCACCGCTGTACTGCTCCGGCACCTCAACGATCAGCAGCTCCATGGGCTCGAGCACCTTGCCGTTCTCCTCCTTGAGGATGACCTTCGGGCGGGAGACCTGGAACTCGTACCCCTCGCGGCGCATGGTCTCGATCAGGATGGAGAGGTGCAGCTCGCCGCGGCCGGACACCTTGAAGGTATCAGTCGTGTCCGTATCCTCCACGCGCATGCTGACATTCGTCTCGACCTCCTTGTACAGGCGGTCGCGCAGATTGCGGGAGGTGACAAACTTCCCCTCGCGCCCGGCAAAGGGGGAATCATTGACCATGAAGTTCATGGAGATCGTCGGCTCGTCAATCTTGACGAACGGGAGCGGCTCCACACATGACGGATCACACGCCGTCTCGCCGATGTTGATATCCGAGATACCGGAGACCGCGATCAGGTCGCCCAGACGCGCCTCCTTGACCTCCACGCGTTTGAGACCTTCAAACTGGTACAGGCGGGAGATCTTCTGGTTCTCCTGCCGCCCATCCGTCTTGCACAGTACGACGGCCTGACCCTCCCGGATCATCCCGCGCTCCACGCGGCCAATCCCGATCCTGCCGACATAGTCGTCATACTCCAGAGAGGAAAATCGCACCTGAGTGGGGCCCTCCAGATCGCCGCGAGGGGCGTCGATATGTTCCAGAATGGCATCGAGCAGCGGGCGCATGTCCGTGCCCGGCTCATCGGCCTTCAGGGAGGAGACGCCCTCCTTCGCAGAGGCATATACCACCGGGAATTCGAGCTGATCCTCATCGGCCCCCAGCTCGATGAACAGGTCCAGCACCTCGTCCACGACCTCCGCCGGACGTGCACCGGGACGGTCAATCTTATTGATGACAACGAGCACCTTCTTATGCAGGTTGAGCGCCTTTTGCAGCACAAAGCGCGTCTGCGGCATGCAGCCCTCAAACGCATCCACCAGCAGCAGCACGCCGTCCACCATCATCAGGATGCGCTCCACCTCGCCGCCGAAATCGGCATGGCCGGGCGTGTCAACCACATTGATCTTCACCCCGTTGTAGTGGATGGATGTATTTTTGGACAGGATCGTGATCCCGCGCTCGCGCTCAAGCGCGTTGGAGTCCATCACGCGCTCATCCACCTGCTCATTCGCGCGGAAAGTACCGCTCTGCTTGAGCAGTTCGTCCACGAGCGTCGTCTTGCCGTGGTCAACGTGCGCAATGATCGCCACATTCCTGATATCTTCTCTGATTCCTTCCATAGAGACCCTTCCTTATATCGGTTAAACATGTATCACTTTATTTTATCATTCCGGCGCATTATTATCAAGAAATAAAGTGGACAATCCCATTTTCAATTTCCCACGTAATGTTGTGGATATAGACGGCGCATTCCCGCGCCCAAATACGGCTTTATCCGGGTAGGCCACGTTTTGTTTTGGGTATAATCCACAAATACCAATTAACAATTTTGTAAAATATTTTGCGCCAAAACTCTATAAAAGAAATCACATGCAATTAGATATTGTATATATTGACTAATTTCAAGAAGTGATTTATAATAGTTGGGTATAGAAAAGAGCCGTGAAAGGGAGGTATTTTTTTGAGTAAAAAACCAAAGGCACCACGCAACCCCAATACATATACGCCAAAAGAGCGTAATTTGTATCTGCTGGGTATGGTCGGCCAGAACATGATCTACAACATCATCAATACGGGGCTTGTTTACTACCTCGGCCAGGTAATTTTCATCCCCGCAATGGCGACCAGCGTCATTTTTGCCGTAGCGCGTATCTGGGACGCCATCAATGACCCAATGATGGGCACCATCTGCGATCACACACATTCCAAGTGGGGTAAATGCAAGCCCTATCTGATGTTTGTGCCCGGTGTGGTATGCATCATCACCATTCTAACATTCATCAACGCACAGTATTCAGAGACGGGATCACTCAGCAGTAAGGTGTTTATCATCGGCTGGGCCGGACTGTCCTACATCCTGTATGGTATGTCCTACACGGCGGGCGATATCCCGCTGTGGGGCGTTACGGCGCTGATGACAGACGATGAAAAACAGCGCGCTAATCTGCTCTCCCTCGCCCGCATTGCGGCAGGGCTTGGCGGTGGTCTTGCGCTGCTGACCATTGTGAATGTGTCCCAGGCGCTCGGTCGTGTTTTGATGGAGCGGATGGACGATCCCGCGACGGCCATGCAGTACGGCTTCATCATCGTAGCCGTCGTGATGACGCTCATTTCCACTGCGCTCTTCCAGTGCGCAGGTGCCGTCAAGGAGCGCGTACCACAATCGGAGCGCCATTACACACTGAAAGAAAACTTTCAGGTCATGTGGCGCAACAAGCCTTTCCGTAAAATTCTGATTTCGGCTATTCTGCGCAGCCCCTTCCAGCTGCTGACGCTGATCGCGATCACGCTGCTCTCCTACTACTACGGCAACGGCGGCCGTGACGACTACACCCTCTATCTGCTGTTCCTTGGTGCCGCAATTTTCGGCGGACAGTTTATCGCCATGGCGTTTGCCCCTGCGCTTGCAAGCAAGTTTGAAAAGAAAAAAGTATTTAACTTCTGCAACTTCCTCAGCGGTATTCCGTTTGCCCTCATTTTTGTGGTCTATCTGATCGCGCCGCAGGATCTTGATAAATGGAGCTGGCTGTGCGTTCTGTTTGTACTGTTCGCCCTTGCTGGCGCGGGCACCGGCGTGGTCAACGTGCTGCAGTCCGTCATGATCGCCGACTGCGTGGACTATGAGGAGTACACGACCGGCGTCCGTCCGGACGGCGTCTTCTTCTCCGGCCAGTCCTTCGCCACCAAGTTCGGCTCCGGTCTCTCCTCTATTATTCAGGGCGTTGTTTATACGCTAATCGGTTTCAGCGGTGACGGCGTTGCCAGAGTCAACGAGGTACTTCTCCCAAAAGATTCCACGGTTTTGTTTAAAGAGGCATATCCTGAAATCGCCATGGCGATGTTTTTCCTTGTCTCCATCCCGCCGGCGATCGGCTGCCTGCTCTCCATCATTCCGACGTGGAAATATCCGCTCACCAATAAGGAACACGCCAAGATCCTTGAGTTCCTGCGCGTGCGCCGTATTGTCGCGAAGGAGAAAGGGATCGATGTTGGCAAGGTGACTGAGGCTGAGGTGATTGAAACGGCCGAGAAATCCGGTATCAATCTGGAGCCCGTCTCCGAAGATCTTGCCAGTGTGGCCGCGAAAGCTCGAATTCACAACAGCAATAACTGAACCTTTCATATGCAGGGCCCTGAAGTATTTCAGGGCCCTGTTTTTATGGGCAAAAGTCCCAACTAGTGATTATTAACAAATTTATAGAGTGTAAAATTATGTAATTTAAATATTGAAATTTAAGCACAATCGGCTATAATCAAAATGTACAGGTTATTTAAAATAGAACCATCTGCAAGGGGATGATTCCGATGTACCATTCACTCCGTGGATCAAATCAATATTCAATAAATCCTATGGATCAATGGAGGAAAACCAATGAAAAGGAATCTAAAAAAAAGACTGTTATCCCTTGCAATGTCTATTGTTTTACTCGGACAGATCGGGTTCTTGAGCGGCGTATCTGCTCAGGCAGCTGCTGAACCAGATGAGGAAACAATTACGTCCTATGCGGCTTCTGAATTTGCGAATATTATTTACCGTGCTGCCTTTTTTACCTACATGAACAATCGGGTTATCCCGGGCGATGTAGCCAAGGGTGAACTTACTAACCTTACAGTTAAAGCTCATAATGCAAATGGACTGGAAGCGTATGAATTCCGGGGTAGCTTTTCAGGAAAAGTAGCGGGTATATCGCAATCTTATATCATTCCTTTAATCGCTGGGAATAAGCCATTTTGGACGGCTGTTATTAACGATCCAAAATTTCAATTAAGCCAGGCGGGGAACTTTTTCATGGGATTGGCACAAATTATTTCGGCATATTTTGCTGAGGATGCAGCCATTTCCGATTTCACAAGTGCGCTTATGAGTGTAAGTGATATGAATACATTAAAAATACATGTTAACAGCATGAATGCAGGTGATTTCGTGGTTTTAGTGCCACAATTCACTGTGTATCAACGGCTGTGGAACTTTTTCATTTTAGATACCACTGTGCCAACTAACAGCTTTGTGATTCGAGAGGAAAATTTGACTGTTCCCGATACACTTCCCGATTGGGTCTACAACGGCCCTCCGGTTACCGTGCTGTGAAGTCAACGATAAGCCTTGCTGAATAAGGACACGCATCAAAAACGTCAAATTTTCGCATCCGCTGTTATCGGCGCTCTGAATTTTTTTCAGGGCGCCGTTTTTCGGCTGCTTTCACCAACTCGGCGGCATGCGGATAAAGCATCTGATTGAATTGGGATCATTCCATATAAAAAGGGCGGCCCGCACCGGTTTTCTCCGATGCGGGCCGCTATTGTTTGATGATTGCTAAAGCTCTTCTCAGATCCTGGCTACGCCGGAATCACGGGCCGCCTTGGCGACCGCCGCCGCAACGGCGGGACCGACGCGCTTATCAAACGCCTTGGGGATAATGTACTCGGGGCACAGCTCCTCCGGGCTGACGAGGTCGGCGAGCGCATGCGCCGCCGCGATCTTCATCTCCTCATTGATATCGCTCGCGCGCACGTCGAGCGCGCCGCGGAAGATGCCCGGGAACGCGAGCACGTTGTTGATCTGGTTGGCAAAGTCGCTGCGCCCGGTGCCGACCACCTTGGCCCCCGCCTCAAGCGCCAGATCGGGCATGATCTCCGGCACGGGGTTCGCCATCGGGAGGACGATCGGATCCTTGGCCATGGACCGCACCATATCCTGCGTGACAATTCCGGGGGCGGAGACGCCGATGAAGATGTCCGCACCCACCATGGCGTCGGCCAGCGTGCCGTGCTTATGCTCCGCGTTGGTGAAGGCGGCGATCTCCTGCTTGGCGGGAGTCAGGTTCGGATCATCGGCACTGATAATGCCCTTGCGGTCGCAGATGAGGACCTTTTTCAGCCCCTGGCTGATGAGCAGCTTTGCGATGGCGACACCGGCCGCCCCCGCGCCACTGAATACGACCGTGCAGTCCTCCAGCTTTTTATTGACGATCTTGAGCGCGTTGATGAGCGCCGCGGATACGATCACGGCCGTGCCGTGCTGATCGTCATGGAAGATCGGGATATCACAGCGCTCCTTGAGCTTGCGCTCAATCTCAAAGCAGCGGGGCGCGGCGATATCCTCCAGGTTCACACCGCCAAAGCTGCCCGCGAGCAGCGCGATGGTGTTGACGATCTCGTCCACGTCCTTGGAGCGGACGCACAGCGGGATGGCGTCCACATCGCCGAACGCCTTGAAGAGTACGCACTTGCCCTCCATAACCGGCATGCCGGCCTCCGGGCCGATATCGCCCAGGCCGAGGACCGCCGTGCCGTCCGTGACGACGGCCACCGTGTTCCAGCGGCGGGTCAGCTCATACGATTTGTTGATATCGTCGCGGATCTCCAGGCAGGGCTGGGCGACGCCGGGCGTGTAGGCCAGGGAGAGCTCCTCCTGATTGTTGACCGTGGCGCGCGGGGTGACCTCCAGCTTGCCCTTCCACTCGTAGTGCAGACGTAATGATTCCTTTGCGTAATCCATGTTAACACTCCTTATGATGATTCAGCGATATGACCTCCAGCGGGATTACTCCTCCCACGGGAATTTATACTGGGTCAGGTTCAGGCTGTCGCGCACCGCGCACAGCTCCTTCTGGACGGCGTCATTGATTGGCACGCCGCTGTCCTTGCGCTCGAGCCAGACATTCCACTCTTTCTCGCCCGCCGTGTAGATGTGATCCTCACCCGGTGCCTTTTGGGAGGCGCGCAGCGCACGGAGAATATCGCCCGCCGTCTTTTTAAATGCCTCAAGGCCCATGAACGCCTCGGTATCAATCGCGATAAAGAAGTGGCCCAGATGGTACGGAACCTTCTCCCCGTTGGCACCGATGCCGGTGAGCATGGTCAGGTAATTGC
The DNA here is from genome assembly GCA_018712345.1 of Candidatus Onthovicinus excrementipullorum. Lineage (GTDB taxonomy): Bacteria > Bacillota > Clostridia > Oscillospirales > Acutalibacteraceae > Onthovicinus > Onthovicinus excrementipullorum. The sequence goes on from DVHG01000006.1 coordinate 53,818, forward strand.
CCTGCTGGAGTGCCGCGGAGAGCAGTTCCACGACTGTCGCATAGCCATACCCCTTATAGCCGGCCAGCTCCTCACCGATGCCGCCAAGCGGGGCGAGTGCCGCCTCCTTGGTGTTGAGCTTGACGAGGATATCATCCGTATCCGTCATCGCAGAGCCATCACGCCCGATGACCATTCCGGCGGGGGTGGACTTGCCGATGCGGGAGTAATACTCCAGCTTACCGCGCTGGGTGATTGAAGTCGCGCAGTCGAGCACAAAGGGGAAGTCCTCATCCGTGGGCATACCGAAGGTGAGCGGGTTGGTGCCGAGCATGTTCTCCACGCCGAAGGTGGGGGCAATGGACGGGCGGGCGTTCGTCCCGGTGATGCCGATCATGCCAGCCTTTGTCGCCATGGTGGCATAGTAACCCGCGATGCCGTAGTGGCAGGAGTTGCGGACGGCCACCATGCCCATGCCGTACTTTTTGGCCTTCTCGATCGCCATATTCATCGATTTGTAGCCGATGACCTGGCCCATGCCGTCGTGCCCGTCCACGACCGCGGTGGTCGGCGTCTCCCGGACGATCTCAAAATTGGTGACCGGGTTCTGGATGCCGGCGTTGATGCGGTCGATATAGATCGGCTTAAAGCGGTTGACGCCGTGGGACTCAATGCCGCGCTTGTCGGACTCGAGCAGCACATCCGCGCAGATCTCCGCGTCCGGACGCGGAACGCCCACGCCCACAAAGGCGTCCGTCACAAAATCGGTGATCGTTTTCCAATCGACAATATTTTTTGCCATAAGAAATACCTCCTGCTTATGTTATCTGTATCCTTACCCCTGTGCAGCGGGGGTGTGAATCGGTTTAATCCATCTCGTTCGGATCTGCCCAGTTCCGGGAGCGCTCCACTGCGCGCTGCCAGCCATGGTACAGTTTTTCCCGCCGGGCGGGGTCAATATCCGGGGTGAAGAGGCGCTCCACCTCGCGGTTGGCCTCCAGCTCCTCCAGATTATCCCAGAAGCCGACGGCCAGCCCCGCCAGATACGCCGCGCCGAGCGCCGTCGTCTCGACAGTCTTCGGGCGGTTGACGCGGGCATTGATCATGTTCGCCTGAATCTGCATCATGATGTTGCTGACGCTCGCGCCGCCGTCCACACGCAGCTCCTGCAAGTGAATGCCGGAGTCATTCTCCATAGCCTTGAGCAGGTCGGTCATTTGATAGGCGATGCACTCAATGACTGCGCGGGCAATATGGTTAGTGTTGACGCCGCGCGTCAGGCCCACAATGCAGCCGCGCGCGTACATATCCCAGTACGGCGCGCCCAGGCCCGTAAATGCCGGGACAAGGTAGATGCCGTTGGCGTCCTCCACACTCTCCGCCAGCTCATCACAGCGGTGGGCGTTATCAATCAGGTGCAGCTCATCGCGCAGCCACTTGATCACGCTGCCCGCGTTAAACGCGCTGCCCTCGAGCGCATAGGTCACCTTGTCACCAATGCCCCATGCCACGCCGGATACCAGGTTGTTGCGCGACTGGACGCGCTCCTCGCCCGTGTTCATCAGCAGGAAGCAGCCCGTGCCATAGGTGTTTTTGGCCTGCCCCTTCTCAAAGCAGGCCTGACCGAACAGGGCCCCGGGCTGGTCGCCCACGGCGCCGGAGATCGGGATACCCGCCAGCTCCTCCAGGCCGCGCACGCCGTGCGCCACCTCGCCGTAAATGCAGCTGTTGGGCACCACCTTCGGCAGGATCTCCATGGGGATATCCAGCTCCTCGCACAGACGCGGATCCCAGCAGAGGCGGTCCGCATCAAAGAGCATGGTACGGGAGGCGTTGGAGTAATCCGTCACGTGGACGGCGCCGTTGGTCAGGTTCCAGATCAGCCATGTCTCCACGGTGCCGAACAGCAGCCGCCCGCGCTCGGCAAGGCGCCGCGCCTCCGGTACATGGTCGAGGATCCACTTGATCTTTGTCCCCGAAAAGTAGGCATCGATCAGCAGGCCCGTCTTCTCCTTCACGTACTTTTCCAGACCGCGGCTCTTGAGCTCCTCACACATGGGGGCCGTACGCCGGCACTGCCACACAATGGCGTTATACACCGGTTTGCCCGTCTCACTGTCCCACAGGATGGTGGTCTCGCGCTGATTGGTAATACCGATAGCTGCAATATCCTCCGCCTTGAAATTGCCGGAGGAGAGCAGTGAGGTGATCGACTGGAACTGGCTGTACAGGATCTCCATCGGGTCGTGCTCCACCCAGCCGGTCTGTGGGTAGATCTGGTTGAATTCAAACTGAGCCTTTCCCGCGATCCGCCCCTGCTTATCAAACAGTATGGCGCGGGAGCTCGTCGTCCCCTGGTCGAGGGACAAGATGTACTTTGCCAAACTCATTCCTCCCTTGATCAAGATGCTGTCCAGCAAACAGGCGGAGGATTCCCCTACATAAAGAAAAACAGGCAGATACAACCTGCCGAACCGGCCGGTTGATCTGCCCTTTACTCTTCGCCTGTCAGCCTCTCTTGGCAGCTTATTAATATGGTCTCTATGAATATGATACCGCTTCGATTGTAATTTGTCAATAGATTGTCAATCTTTTTGGAGAAATTACAGTATATATTCACCACTCACGGCTGCTACTGGACATTTGCCTGGGAGGTGCCCGTCGCATTCAGATAGGAGAGCGCCGCCTGAAGCTGTGTATCTGCGTCATGGGAGAGTAGCTTCAGGTTTTCCCGCTGCTCCTGCGTAAGCTCGGCCTCAATATCCGGGGTCAGCCCTACGCCATCATAGCGCTCGCTCTTATACGGCTGGAGCACCGCGACGGTCAGCCGCACCGCGGAGCCGTCATTGAGTTGGAAGACCTCGCTCATGGTCCCGACGCCGGCCGTTTTCTGCCCGACGAGCTGTGCGCCAAAATCGCGCAGCGTCACGGCAAAGATCTCGCCCGGGCCGGACGTGCCGCTGTCCACAAGCACCGCCATGGGATAGGAGACGCTGTTCGCATCCGAGGCGAAGGTCCGATAGACCTCCTCATTTTTATCATACGCCGTGACAAGCGCGCTCCCCTCCGTCAGCGGGACGATCAGATCCGCCGTACTGACGGCGTACTGGGTATCGCCCTCGGAAGCCTGACGCACATCAATCACCAGGCTCAGGATATTCTGGGCCGCCAGCTTATCGAGCGCCTCCCTCATCTGGGAGACGGTGTTCTGGTAGAAGTGCGTAATGCGGATGTAACCCGTGTTATTAATCTTTTCATAGGAGACGGTCTGTGCCGTATAACCCTTGGCCACACTGACGGACTGCTCCGCCTGACTGCCGCGGACATAGCTGACCTTCACGCTCGAAAGGCGGCTGCCCTGGAGCATCTCCAGCTTTTCGGAGGCATTCTGAGCCGTCACAGCCTCATCCTCCACCTTGGTGATGACATCGCCTTGCTTGAGCCCGGAGGACTCCGCCGGCGATCCGGTGTACACCTCACTGATGAGCAGGCCGCCGGATTCCGCCGAATATGCCGCGTCCACGCCGATGCCGACACTCTTGCCGCGCAGGATGGAGTCGTACTCCACATATTCATCCGCGGACATGTAAAAGCTGCCCGCATCGTTCAGCCCATCCACATAGCCGCCGGCCATTGCATTGTTGCGGGCGGAGCCGTCGATCTCATAGTAGTATTTCTCATTGACGATGGAGTCTAGATTCTCCAGCTTGTTGTACATATCCGACCGGTCGGTCAGATTGGGGATGAGCCTGTTATACATGCTCATGGAGACGGCAAAGGTCGCCGCCACACTCGCCGCGATCGCCAGGAAGATCAGTGCGATCGCTGTTCCGACTGAAATCTTTTTACTCATGGCAAACTCCTAACGGGCTGTAATTTTTCTGCACAATCAAAGGCCGAAATAGGGGGCCGGGTTCGTCCGGTCACCATTGATACGCACCTCAAGATGGCAGTGTGGGCCGGTGGTGTTCCCGGTCATGCCGATGGTGCCGATGTACTGGCCCTGCGTGACCGTTTCCCCCTCGGAGACGGCGACTGTCCCCATGTGCGCATAAAGCGTTGTCAGGCCATCCCCGTGGTCAATGATGATATGGTAGCCCCAGCCACTCCCCCACGTGTTGGTGGAGTTGACATAGATCACGGTACCGCTGCCGGCCGCATGCAGGCTCTTTCCCATGGCACCGGAGCATGTGAAATCGATCCCACCGTGGAAGCCGGTATACGGATTCGTCCGCGGGCCGTAGTAGCTGGAAATGTAGGCCGAGGAATCCGAGATCGGCCAGGTAAAAATCCCGCCCGTGTAGTTTCCGCTTCCGCTTGAGCCCGAGCTCGCCTGCTGGCGGATCTGTTCCTCATAGGCGTCCATCTGATCGTAGAGCTGCTGCTGGATCTCCTGCGCAGCCGCAGACTGCTCACCGAGCTCCTGCATGATGGCCTTCTGCTCGTCGACCTTTTTCTGCATCTCCTGCTGCTCTGCCTCTTCTGAAGCCTTCTGCTCCTCAAGCTCCTTCTTGCTGGCCTCCTGCTGGTCAATCAGATCCTTGAACTCCCGGATCATCTTGCTGTCATATTCCGAGGTACGGCTGACAAGCTGCATACTCATCAGGAAGGTGGAGTAGTCCTTGGCGCTGAAAAGCATCTCCAGCGGGGAGGTCTGGTTGTTCATGTACATGGAGCGCAGGCGCTGAGAAAGCTGCGCATAGGTGTCATCAATCTTTTTCTGCTGCTCGGCGATCTGCGCGTCCAGCTCCTCAATCTTCTGCTGTGTGAGCTGAATTTTTTCATTGGCCAGATCAAGCTGCTCAGACAGGGCATCCAAATACTCCTGATTGGTGGCCGTCTTATCCTTGATGGAATCGATTTTTTCCTGCTGGGCGTCAATTTCCCGCTGGAGTTCATCGATATCGTCCTGCGTCACTGCGTAGACCAGCGGTGCTCCCAGCGCAAAGCAGAACGCCGCCGCCATCCCGGCGGCCAAAATCCGTTTGAACCAGCTGCTGTGTCTCAATGTGATTACCTCCGTACCTTGATACCTGATACATTATATAACCTTACTATATTGCCTCAACTTTGTCAATGTCCACACTACCCCAGATACGCGCTCAGATAGGGGCGGGGATTGGTGTGATCCCCGTTGATGCGCACTTCAAAGTGGCAGTGCGGGCCGAACGAATTCCCCGTATTTCCCACGTTGGCGATAAACTGGCCGCGGGAAACCTGCTCCCCCACGGAGACGGAAAGGCTCTCGCAGTGGGCATAGAGCGTGCTCAGGCCGTCGCCGTGGTCAATGATGATGTAATTGCCGTACCCGCCGTTCCAGCCGTAGGCTGCGACGATGACCGTCCCTCCCCTGGCAGCGCAGATGCGTTTGCCCTGTGCGCCGCCGCAGGTGATATCCAGCCCCTTGTGGAACCCGGTATAGGGATCGGTGCGGGGACCGTAATCGCTGGAAATATAGGCGCCGCTGCCATAGGCCACATCCATCAGCGGCCAGGCAAAATCAGCCCCCTCGATATCCGTATTGCCCGATTCACCACCGGTCTCTCCACCGGTTTCTCCGCCGCTCTCCTCCTCGCTCGGCTTTCCGTCGCCGTGAGAACCGGATGCGGCCTGCTGGCGGATCTGCTCCTCGTACGCGTCCATCTGGTCCTCCAGTTGCTGCTGGATGGCGATGGCCTCCTGACTGTCTGCATCGAGCTGGGCGAGCAGTTCCTTCTGGCGGCTCACCTTTGTCTCCATATCCTGCTGTTCCTGCTGCTCCTGCGCACGCTGGGTTTCCAGTGCGGACTTCTGCGCATCGAGCTCCGCCTTCTGCCGGTTCTGCTCGTCAATCAGGTCCTTATATTCCCGGATCATTTTGCTGTCGTATGCCGAGGTGCGGCTGACAAGCTCCATACTCATCAGAAACGTGGAGTAATCCTTTGCGCTGAAAAGCATTGCCAGCGGGGAGGCCTGGCTGTTCATATACATGGAACGCAGGCGCGCGGCAAGCTGCGCATAGGTGCTGTCGATCTTTTCCTGCTGCTGCGCGATCTCATCCTCCGTCTGCCCGATCTGATCGTTGAGCTCGCCTATACTGTCCAGCGTGCGCTGCAGCTTTTCCTCCGCAAGGGAGAGATCCTTTTGGAGCGCATCCAGGTACTCCTGATTGGATGCGGTCTTATCCTCAATGCCGGCAATGACCTCCTCCTGCTCCCGGATCTGCCGGTCCAGATCATCCAGATCATCCTGCGTGACCTCCGCGGCACACGGGGCGATCAGCGTCAGGCTGAATACTGCCGCCGCCAGCGCGGAACAGACCGCTTTCAATGAAACTTTCCCTTTCATGGACTTTCCTCCGCTCCACGAGCGTTCAATTGGTTACTTTTCGATCTGTACGACGCCCTCTTCCTCCCTGAGGTACTTGTTCATGGAGAAGATACTGCCCACGCCGCCGGTGACGATGCCGATCGCCACAAACGCCAGCAGCAGCTTCCACGACAGGTCCGCAAACGGCACGAGCGTCACGCCGCCGAGCAGCGATGCAAACATATCCCCGAACAGGGATACCGCCAGCGCATATACGCCCCAGACGGCCAGCAGAGAGAGGATGCCGGCCAACAGGCCGATGAGCATGCCCTCGATCATGAACGGCCAGCGAATAAACCAGCGCGTGGCACCAACCGCCTTCATAATGCTGATCTCCAGCCGGCGCGAATACATCGTCACGCGCACCGTATTGGATACAATGAACAGGGAGACCACGAACAGCATGGCGATGATCACGATGCTCACGATGGATACGGCGTGCCGGACCGTAGTCAGGCTGCCGGCCAGGTCGCTACTCTCCTCAATGCTCTGGATCCCATCCACATTGCGGATACTCTCCGCCGTCTGGTCAAAGAGCGCCATATCGTCCACTGTGATTTTGTAGCTGTCCGGCAGGGGGTTCTCCATGCCGTTGAGATAGTCGGAAAGGTCCATCTCCTCCGCCATCTGGGCCAGGCCCTCCTCCTGGGAGACAAAGGTCACACTGCCCACATTCGGCAGCGCCTTCAGGTCCGCACCCACACGGTCAATCACATCCTGTGCGGCGCCGTCGTCAATAAAGGCGACAATGACGTTCTGATCGTCCACCTTGTCAAGGACCTTGTTGATATTGGCAAACACCAGCGCGGCACATCCGATGATAATCATGCAGGACATCAGCACTGCAACACTCGCAATGCTCATCAGCTTATTGTGCCAGACGTTCCGAAAGCCCTCCTTGGTGAGATATTTGACACTCACCTTTTTTTTGCTATTTTTCATCCTGATCGCCTCCTAACTCCGAGAGGTGCTCAAGATAAATGGAATAATCGATGTTATCCTCGTCATCCCGGGCAAACGCGGCGGAGACAGTCCCCGTCCGAATGGGATCCGCGGGCTTGTCCGCCGGGCGCTCGGGCGCACGCTCTGACTTTTTATTATTTTCGGCCGGCACCGCCTTCTGCTCCGGCGCTTTCTCCGGCCGTTTCCCGGCGGAGATATCCAGGGCGGAGCCGTGCTTTTCACCGGACGGCTTGCTTTCCCCGCCAGAGGCCTTCTTCCGGGTGGATGCGTGCACCGCGGAGCTGGGCTCATACGTCTGAATAAAGTCCTTCTCCCTGCGGGCGCGCCCCTCGTCGGCGTGATAATAGGCCGTGCTGCGCCCCTGACGGGACATGGCGCGCCTGTTCGCCTCCCGGGTGCTCAGGTCCTCGGGGCCCGTGTCCGAGGTGACGGTGCCGTTATTGATGACGACAACCCGGTGCTTAAAGCTGCGCACCAGCTCATGCTCATGGGTGACCATGACGACCGTGGTGCCGTTTGCGTTGATGTGGTTGAGCAGATCGACGATCTCAAAGGACATCTCCGGATCGACGTTGCCCGTGGGCTCGTCCGCGATGATCAGCCCGGCATTGTTGACGAGCGCGCGTGCCAGGGCAACGCGCTGCTGCTCGCCGCCGGAGAGCTGATTGGGCATATTGCGCGCCTTGGTGTTCAGGCCGACCAGGCCGAGCACATACGGTACGCGCTTGCGGATATCCTTTTCATACGCGCCGATGACGCGCATGGCAAACGCCACGTTGTCATAGACGGTCATATTGGGGATCAGCCGGAAGTCCTGGAACACGATCCCCATCGTGCGGCGGAAATAGGGGATTTCCTTTTTCCGCATGGTAATCAAATTCTGGTTATTGACGATGATGGTGCCCGAATTCGGCACTTCCTCATGCATAATCAGCTTCAAGAAAGTGCTCTTACCAGCCCCGGAGGCACCGACGACGAACACAAACTCGCCCTTATTGATCTTCAGGCTCACGTCCTTGAGGGCCTTTGTGCCGTTGTCATACGTCTTTGAGACATTTTTGAACTCTATCAAGATAGCACTACCTTTACTAATTGATCACGGGGGAGCGCAAAAACTGCGCCTTGATTTGATTGTAACAATTTAGGGGCGGGAGAGCAAGGCACAAATCCTTCCTCTTTTCCCTGTATTGAACATGAGGCGCGGGTCATCCCCGCGCCACAGAAATCAAAGGCTATTAGAACTTGACCGGATTGGCATCCAGATACTTCTTAACCATGAGCGCAACCTTGAACACGATCGCGTCGTCAAACTCCCGCAGGTCCAGGCCGGTGAGTTTCTTGATTTTCTCCAGCCGGTAGACGAGTGTGTTCCGGTGGACGAAGAGCTTCCGGGATGTCTCGGAGACATTCAGGTTATTCTCAAAGAATTTCTGGATGGTGAAGAGTGTCTCCTGATCAAGGCTGTCAATGGAGCCACGCTTGAAGACCTCATTGAGGAACATCTGGCACAACGTGGTGGGCAGCTGATAGATCAGGCGGGCGATTCCCAGGTTATCGTAACTGACAATCGTCTTTTCCGTATCAAACACCTTGCCGACCTCAAGCGCAACCTGTGCCTCCTTGAAGGAGCGCGCCAGATCGCGGATGCCGCTGACCGTAGTGCCAATGCCGACGAGCGCGTGTGTGTAGAACTCCGTGCTCAGGGAGTCGGCAATGGACCGCGCCAGCTTCTCAAGATCCTTTGTCTCCGTATTGGAGCGGACCTCCTTGACGAGTGCAATATCCGTCTCATTGACATTGATGACAAAATCCTTTGTCTTGTCCGGGAACAGGTTCTGAACCACATCAAAGACGGATACATCGTTATGCTGCGGGATCCGGATCAGGAGCACCACGCGCGTGGCGTCATTGTTAAAGCGGAGCTCCCGCGCCTTGAGGTAGATATCCCCGGGCAGGATATTGTCCAGAATGACATTTTTGATAAAATTGCCACGGTCAAATTTTTCATCATAATACTGCTTGATGCTTGCCAGCGCAACTGCGATGACCTCCGCATAGTGGAGCGCGGATTCATCCGTGCCCTCGACAAAGACCGCATATTCCGGATGCATATGTGCGCCAAACGGCTTGTAGGTGCAGCCACCGAGCACTTTGACATCACTCGACTGCATGACCTCCGCCACGGCGGTACCCTGAAGTTCCCCGATCTTGCCAAGCTCACTGCAGGAAATGATTGTGCCTGTCTCATCGACAACTCCGATAGTGCGTTCGATTGCTTCCTTCATCTGGTGGATGACACTCTGGAACAATCTGTTTGACATGTAATCGCCCCCGATCAATTTATACACTTTGTCCACTCATGCACTATACATTTTACACAATCTTTCAGAATATTGCAAGAACTTTCGCGATGATTTCTGTAATTATTTCACGATTTCTTTTCAATTTTTAATTGAAACGCCGATTTTGTGTCAATTTATGACAAAATTCGGGCTGTATTTCTGTCGAATTCACACTTGTGTAGATTAAACAACGGTTATCCACAGCTCATGGGATTGATCCCCTGCGGATCTGGGAGACCTCCTCCGGCGTCATCAGCCGCGCCGCCCCTGGGGCCAGTGTATCATCCAGATACAGGCCGCCGATGCGCAGGCGCCTGAGCGCCGCCACCCGATTACCCACGGCTTCAAACATCCGCCGCACCTGATGGTACTTCCCCTCCCGGATTACAATCCGTGCCGTTGTGCGCGCGTCATCAAGCTCCAACACCGCCGGGGCGCACTCCGTCCCGTCGCCAAGCCGGATCCCACATGCAAAGGCCTCAATATCGGCCGCATTCGCCGGATGCTCCAGCAGCGCCTCATACTCCTTTTCAACATGGCGCCGCGGGGACAGGATCTCATGGGCAAACGGGCCGTCATCCGTGATGAGCATGAAGCCCGTAGTGTCCTTATCAAGCCGCCCTGCCGGGAAGAGTCCACGCCTTTTCAACCGTGGGGGGAGCAGATCCAGCACGGTTCTCTCCCCCGCTGATTCCGTTGCGCTGATGACGCCTACAGGCTTGTTCATCATAATGTAGCACCGGCCCGCTGCAAGAATCCTGCCGGATACGGAGATCTCTTCCGATGCGGGATCTGTTTTCCGTGCGATGTCGCGCACAGTCTGTCCGCCGACCGCAACTTCTCCGCGCCGGATCAGGGTCCGTGCCTGGGAACGCGTGCAGTTTTCCGTATCTGCGACGATTTTATCCAGTCTCTCGGTCATCACCTTCCCTCCTGCGGCGGGCAATTCCCGTCGTTTTTGTAACCATATTGTAACATTTTGTAACCTTTGTGTCAACAGTTGGCGAATTCCACTGCCCTTTTTGCGTCATAAGTTGTATGCTATACGGCATATATATGACCCAGGGCAGGTGAATTTTATGTTTATTTATGCTGTAAAATCGTCCAAAAAAAAGCTGGCCGTCATCGGCATCGCCGTGGCCGCTCTGATCGCGCTACTCATCCTCGTTCTGGTCCGCGCTGGTGCCGCCCCTTCCTCCACCAATACCGGCGAGGCCAGTGTCCGCGCGGGAAATGATGAGGAGCGGATCGCCTTCCTCTCCCAGTACGGGTGGGATGTGGCCGAAGACCCGGTCCGTGTGGAGGAAGTCCTGATCCCGGAGGAGTTTGATGACGTCTACACCCAATATAATGAGATTCAATTACGCCAGGGGTTTGATCTGACCCAGTATAAGGGGTGCCGGGCCAAGCGGTGGACCTATACCGTTCTCAATTACCCAGGTGAAAACGGAGTGCAGCCCACCGACGGCTCCATCCGTGCCAATCTTCTGGTCTATGACGGCGTGGTCATCGGCGGGGATGTGTGTTCCGTGGCGCTCGACGGCTTTATGCACGGGTTTGAGCGGCCGGACGCCGCGGCGCAGGCCCCGGCGACAGAGACTGCCCCGGCACAGTCAGCCTGAATATTAAAAAACATTTCCTCCTATTAAACAGAAGGCGGGCACTGGCTGTGCCCGCCTTCTGTTTATGATAAACTTTGATTATCAAATAGGGCAGCGCTCCACGATGCGGTCCTCTGCCCCGTTCCGGAACGTGAGCACCTGATCAATCGACTGGCCGTCCTCAATCCGGATACAGTACTCCCCTTTTGTGTACACCTTATTGCCCTCGCCGTCAATTGTGTACAACACGCTCTCCGGCAGGGGGATCTCCACGGTTTGGCTCCCGTCACACTTCAGATGGAACCGCCTGACCCGGACAAGCGCCTTTGCGGGCGTGCGGTAGTCGCGCGCCGGCGGGGTGACGTAGATTTGAAGCACCTCGTCGCTGTCAAAGGCGCCCGTGTTGTGCACCGTGACAGTCAGGCGCTCCTGTTGCATATCCAGCTGCGCGTTTTCCAGCCGAAAATCCGTATACGTCAGCCCATAGCCAAAGGGATACTGCACCGCACCCCTGAAATACTTATACGTCCGGTTCTCCATGCTGTAATCCTCAAACGGCGGCAGATCGTCCACACTGTTATAAAAGGTAATCGGTAGCTTCCCGGAGGGGGAGACCTCGCCGAACAGGATATTGGCGATCGCTTGGCCGCCCTTGCCGCCGGGATACCAGCACTGGAGGATGGCGTTTGCCCGATCGCAGTACTTTTTCAGATTGACGCATCCGCCGGAAAAATTCAGCAGGATCAGTTTTTTCCCGAGGGCGGCCAGATCGTCCAGAAACTCCCGCTGCACCTGCGGCAGCTCCAGATCCGGCCGGTCGCCCTGCTTGCCGAGGTTGCCGGCGTTTGCAAATGCCTCGCCGCCTGCCTCCCCCTCGATAGAGGCATCCAGACCGGTGCAGAACAGGATGACATCGCTCTCCCGCGCTGCCTGGAGCGCCGCTTCACGCTGGACAGGGTCGGCCCGCTGCCAGAGCAGAACCCCGCCGACATGCTGCGTCTGCGCGTTTTTCTCCCTGACAGCCTCAAATACTTTAACATAGCTGCTCGGTTCGCCAAAATAATTGCCCAGGTAGGCGATCTCGTTCTCGGCATTGTATCCCGTGACCAGAATCTTCTGGGCGTTCTTTTTCAGCGGAAGTGTTCCATCGTTTTCCAGCAGGACAATCCCTTTTTCCGCCACGCGGACGGCAAATGCCTCGTTCTCGGCTGTGGCATTCTCCTTCGGGTCAATGCGGTTATAGGCGCAGTCGGGGTCAAACATCCCGAGCTCACTGCGGATCATCATCAGGCGTGCAACCGCGTTACGCAGTGTCTCCTTTTTCACGTAACCGAACAGGCAGGCGAGCGGGAGCAGCCGATACAGAGCGCCGCATTCCAGATCGCATCCGGTGTTCAGCGCCATTGCCGCTCCCTTGAGCGGATTACGCGTCAGTTTATGGTGGAATACAATATCGATCAGCGCGCCGCAGTCGGAGACGTAATAGCCCTGAAAGCCCCAGTGCCCCCGCAGCAGCTTCTGCATCAGCGTGGACGAGGCACAGCAGACCTAACCGTTTGTGCGGTTGTAGGCGCCCATGACGCCGCTGACCGCTCCCTCCCGCACGGCCCGCTCAAACGCCGGGAGATAGGTCTCAAACAGATCTTTTTTGCCGGCCACCGCGTTAAAATAGTGGCGCTGGTCTTCCGGCCCGCTGTGCACTGCGAAGTGTTTGGCACAGGCCGAGGTCTTTAAATATTTGTCATCTGTCCCCTGTAAACCGCGGATGAAAGCGACGCCGAGCAGGCCCGTCAGGTATGGGTCCTCCCCATACGTCTCCTGCCCGCGTCCCCAGCGGGGATCGCGGAAAATATTGATGTTTGGGGACCACATTGTCAGCCCTTTATAAATGCCGTAATCGCCCTTCCGCTGGCTCTCATTGTATTTGGCGCGCGCCTCTGTGGAGATGATTTCCGCTGTGTGGAACACCACCTCCTCGCTGAACGTGGCCGCCATGGCGATAGCCTGTGGGAACACGGTGGCGATCCCCGCGCGGGCCACGCCGTGCAGGCTCTCGTTCCACCAGTTATATTTTTGGATATGCAGCTTCGGGATTGCCTTTGCCGAATGCTTCAGCTGGGAGGCGAGCTGGAACAGGTTTATTTGATCGGCAAGATCCCGGCCAAACGCCTCATGAAATCGCATGTTCTCCCTGTTTATCATTTTTCATCTTCACCTCTCGTCAATTCTCCGATGCAGCTTTCATGATACACCAAACAGGGGCAGCTGTACAACACTTTTTAACGACATATTAAAAAAGATTCCCTTTCACCTGCGCAAAAGGGAACCTTGTACGGACTATCCTTTGTGAATCATCCGCACCCGCAGCGGGCGGTCTGTTACGTATTCTGCATCTTTATCCATCGCCGTGCGGGGGTGCGGATGGATATCCCGACCAATTACCACGGGTTCATCAATCACATACAGGAACCCCTGCTTTCGCCCCGTGTGATGAATCTTCCCTTTTTTGGTGTAAAACAAATATTTCGGCTTATGAGAAAAGGCCTCCGCCAGTTCCCGCCACTGTGTAATAGTGCTCCCAGTCGCCAAGGTAGCAAAAATCTGATCAGAGCCGTGATACCAGATGCCGGCGGGATCGATTGTAAGATTCATCTTATCAGCTCCTGGCTCTATTTTCACCCTCTCTCCGCTCCAGCGCCGCGCGGATAAAACCGGCGAACAGCGGATGCGGGCGGTTCGGGCGGGATTTGAACTCCGGGTGCGCTTGGGAGGCGACAAACCACGGGTGGTCCTTCAGCTCCACCATCTCCACAATGTGCTTATCGGGAGAGACGCCGCACAGCATCATACCGGCGTTCTCAAGCTCCTCACGGTAGTCGTTGTTGACCTCGTAGCGGTGGCGGTGGCGCTCATAGATCAGCTGCTGCCCGTACGCCTGATAGGCGCGTGTCCCCTCCTGCAAGGTGCAGGGGTACTGCCCCAGACGCATGGTACCGCCCATATCGACCCCTTTCTGATCCGGCATAATATCGATCAGCGGGTGCTGCGTGTCGGGGTCCATCTCCGTGGAGTTCGCATCCGCCATCCCGAGAACGTCGCGTGCAAATTCGATGATTGCGATCTGCAGGCCCAGGCAGATCCCGAAGTAGGGCACTTTGTGCTCCCGTGCATACTTGGCGGCACGGATCATGCCATCGATCCCACGGGAGCCGAACCCGCCGGGGACAATGATTCCATCGGCTGCGCCAAGCAGTTCCTGCGCCGCGGCATCATCCGTGATCTGTTCGCTGTCCACCCAGTCGATGTGGACATCCGCATCACAGGCAAATCCGCCGTGCTTGAGGGCCTCGGCCACACTCAGGTACGAGTCGTGCAGGTCAATATATTTCCCTACGAGGGCAATGCGGACCTGCTTGTTCAGGTGTTTCAGACTTTCAACCATGCGGTCCCATTCGCTCATATCCGGATCGCCGCATTGAATATCGAGGTGACGCAGCACGATTTGATCCAGCCCCTGCTCCTCCAGCGCGCGCGGGATCTCATAGAGCGTGGGCATATCCCGGTTCTCAATTACGCACTCCTTCGGCACATTGCAGAACAGGGCGATCTTCGCCTTGATGCCGTCGTCGATCGGATGCTCCGTCCGGCAGACAATCACATCCGGCTTGATGCCGATGCCCAGCAGCTCCTTGACGGAGTGCTGTGTCGGCTTTGTTTTCAGCTCCATGGACGCGCTCAGATACGGGACCAGTGTCACGTGGATGAACATGCACTTCTCATCGCCGTACTCATTGGAGAACTGGCGGATCGCCTCCAGGAACGGCTGGCTCTCAATATCACCCACCGTGCCGCCGATCTCCACCAGACAGATATCCGTATTCTTATTCAGGGCGATGCGGCGTTTGATCTCATTGGTAATGTGCGGGATCACCTGAATGGTCTGGCCGCCATAGACGCCCTTGCGCTCGTTGGAAATAACCGTGTGATAGACGCGCCCGGAGGTCAAGTTGCTGTTCTGGGACAGGCTGACATCGATAAAGCGCTCATAGTGGCCCAGGTCCAGATCCGTCTCCGCGCCGTCGTCCGTGACGAAGACCTCCCCGTGCTGGATCGGGTTCATCGTCCCGGGGTCCACGTTCAGATATGGGTCCAGTTTCATGACCGTGACGCTCAGGCCGCGCGCCTTCAGCAGCCGGCCGAGCGATGCGGCCGTGATCCCCTTCCCAAGGCCGGAGACCACGCCCCCGGTGACAAAGATGTATTTGGTGTCCATCATTTGATTCCTCCTGTTTTCTGGATAGTGGTGCTCTTTTCTCTTCTCTGTCAGGCAAAAAACAGGGACGGCGCCCCTTGGACGCCGTCAGTGACTCATGTAAAACCGTTTGGTCTGATATTTGGGCTCGCACGTCAGGTTAATGCCGAGCTTTTTGAGGACATTCTCATCCGTTGCGGAGAGGATGACCGTGGAGTGTACCTCGCAGCCGTTGAGATTCTTCAGTTGGTCGAGGGCCAGCTTCGCCCGCTCGTCGGAGACAGCCGAGATGGACAGTGCCAGCAGGATCTCGTCCGTGTGCAGGCGCGGATTGTGGTTGCCCAGGTGCTTGACCTTGAGCTCCTGCACCGGCTCGATCACCTGCGGAGCGATGAGCAATACGCCGTCGTCAATGCCCGCCAGCGCTTTGAGCGCGTTGAGGAGCATGGCCGAGCAGGCACCCAGCAACGGGGAAGTCTTGCCAGTGACGATGCGGCCGTCCGGCAGCTCGATGGCGGATGTCGGTTCACCCGTGCGCTCCTCCACCGCCAGCGCCGCACCCACGACGGGGCGATCCTCCGCTGTACAGCCAACCTGCTTCATAAGCAGCTGGGTCTTGTAGATCTCATCGCCGCGCAGCGTCCCCCTGACGCCGTCACACATGGCGGTATAGTAGCGGCGGATGATCTCCTGACGCGCAGCGGACTGAACCGCCTCATCATCGATGATGCAGTTGCCCGCCATATTCACACCCATATCCGTGGGGGACTTGTAGGGCGATACGTCATAGATCTTTTCAAAAATAGCGTTGAGCACCGGGAAGATCTCCACATCCCGGTTGTAGTTGACCGTGGTCTCCCCGTACGCCTGAAGGTGCCAGGGATCGATCATATTGACGTCGTTGAGGTCCGCGGTGGCGGCCTCATACGCGATGTTGACGGGGTGGTTGAGCGGCAGATTCCAGATAGGGAAAGTCTCAAACTTGGCATACCCGGCCTTTACGCCGCGGCGGTGCTCATGGTAGAGCTGGGAGAGGCAGGTGGCCATCTTCCCGCTGCCGGGGCCGGAGGCGGTGATGACAACGAGAGACCGGGAGGTCTCAATGAAGTCGTTTTTCCCAAAGCCGTCCTCACTCACGATGTACTCCACATTAGAGGGATATCCCTCAATGGGATAGTGCCGGTAGGTCTGGACACCCAACTTGTCCAGCCGCTCCTGAAACCGGACGGCGGAGGGCTGGTTGCTGAACTGTGTGAGCACCACGCTCCCCACAAAGAGGCCGCGCGCCCGGAAGACGTCGATCAGCCGGAGGGTATCCAGATCATAGGTGATGCCCAGATCCCCGCGGACCTTGTTCTTTTCAATATCGTTGGAATTAATGACAATGACGATCTCAGCCTGATCCTTGAGCTGGAGGAGCATCTTCATCTTACTGTCCGGGTGGAAGCCCGGCAGCACACGGGAGGCATGGTAGTCGTCAAACAGCTTGCCCCCAAACTCCAGATAGAGCTTCCCCCCAAACGAGGCGATCCGCTGCCGGATGTGTTCCGACTGCATTTTTACATACTTGTCATTGTCAAATCCCACTTTATACATCCACAAACCCCTCGAAATCTCTCAGTTTATTCCCACTCAATCGTGCCGCTCGGCTTCGGCGTGAGGTCATACAGCACGCGGTTGACACCCTGCACCTCGCTTGTGATGCGCTGCGTAATATGCTGCAAAAGCGCAAAGGGCACATCCTCCACCGTAGCGGTCATGGCGTCCTTGGTGTTGACCGCGCGGATGATTACCGGATATGCATAGGTGCGTGCGCCGTCCTGAACGCCGACCGACTTGAAGTCCGGCACCACGGTGAAATACTGCCACACTTTACCCTCAAGGCCGTTCCTGGCAAACTCCTCGCGCAGGATCGCGTCGGATTCACGGACGCACTCCAGCCGGTCGCGCGTGATGGCTCCCAGGCAGCGCACTCCGAGGCCGGGACCAGGGAACGGCTGGCGATAGACCATGCCATCCGGCAGGCCGAGCGCCTTGCCGACGACACGGACCTCATCCTTATAGAGGAACTTCAACGGCTCGACAAGCTCGAACTGAAGGTCCTCCGGCAGGCCGCCGACGTTATGATGCGCCTTCACACCGTCACTCTCAATAATATCGGGATAGATCGTGCCCTGGGCGAGGAACTCGATGCCCTCAAGCTTCCGGGCCTCCTCCTCAAAGACGCGGATGAATTCCGCGCCGATGATTTTGCGCTTTTGCTCAGGGTCCGCCACGCCTGCCAGCTTGTCCAAAAAGCGGTCGACGGCATCGACATAAATCAGGTTGGCGTCCATCTGATTGCGGAAGACCTCGACCACCTGCTCCGGCTCGCCCTTGCGCAGGAGGCCATGGTTAACATGGACACAGACGAGCTGTTTGCCGATTGCCTTAATCAGCAGTGCGGCGACCACCGAGGAATCCACACCGCCGGAAAGGGCTAAGAGAACTTTCTTATCGCCCACCTGCTTTTTAAGCGCCTGCACCTGCTCATCAATAAACGCATCTGCAAGGCTCGCTGTTGTGATCCGCTCCATCGTATCGGGACGTTTGCAGCTTTCCATAACCATTCCTCCGTTTTATTGTGAATCAATCAATTCTTCCGGGCTTTACAGCAGCTTCCTGCGGAGTGCATCTCCGCTCTCCGGGTGCAGATAGGCCGGCGGGATGTCAAAGAGCGTCTTACATCCGGACACACCCTCCTGATTCAGGCGGAACGCCGCCCTGGCGCACGCGGCGAGCACGCCGGTGGTGAACTCCGGATTGGAGTCGAGCTTCAGGCGGTACTCGATGACGTGCTTGTGCTTCTGATTCTCCCCGGTAGTTCCGGTGCGGAAGACCACGCCACCGTGGGGGATGCCCGCGTGGTTCTGATTCAGTTCTTCCTGGCTGATAAAGTGTACCGTGGTGTCGTAGTCGGCAAAATAGTTGGGCATGGTCTTGATCGCGTTCTCAATGGCCGCCAGATCTGCGCCCTCCTGAGCGACAACGTAGCACTCACGCGTGTGCTTCTCGCGGGTGGTCAGCTCCGGCTGCTCACCGCTGCGCACGCGCTCGAGCGCCGCCTCCACCGGGATGGTGTACTGACGCGCATCCAGCACGCCGGGGATCCGGCGGATGGCGTCCGAATGGCCCTGGCTCACGCCCGGGCCCCAGAAGGTATAGTCCGACCCATTGGGCAGGATGGCCTGTCCATACAGGCGGTTGAGGGAAAACATGCCCGGATCCCAGCCGGCGGAGATGATGGCCACCTTGCCGCTCGCCTCACTGGCCGCATCAACGGCCGCGAAGTGCTCCGGGATCTTTGCGTGGGTATCAAAGCTGTCGATCACGTTAAAGTCCTTTGCGAACTGCACGGTCTGCTCCGGCAGGTCATTAGCGCTGCCGCCGCACAAAATCATGACGTCAAAGCTGTCACGCATATTGGCCGCCTGATCGATGGCGTAGACGGGCACATCCGTGCGCACTTTCAGGCTCTTCGGATCGCGGCGGGTAAAGACACCGGCAAGCTCCATATCCGCCGCCTGCTCAAGCGCATATTCGGTGCCGCGGCCAAGGTTGCCGTAACCGACAATTCCGATTCTGATTTTTCTCACAATAATGCCTCCCTGGGGATTAATTTTTATCCTTTACAGCCACTCGACCGTCGCGGGCGGCTTGGTGGTGATGTCATAGACAACGCGATTGATATGCTTGACCTCGTTGGTGATGCGCTTGGATGCCCGCTCGAGCACCTCGTACGGGATCTTTGCCCACTCGGCGGTCATAAAGTCATCCGTGACAACGCCGCGTAGGGCGAGTGTGTACTCATAGGTGCGCGCATCGCCCATCACGCCCACGCTGCGAACATTGGTCAGCACGGCGAAATACTGGCTGATGCTGCGGTCCAGCCCGGCATTGGCGATCTCCTGCCGGAAGATGGCGTCCGCATCGCGCAGGATATCGAGCTTCTCGCGCGTGACGTCGTCCATCACACGGATGGCCAGCCCCGGGCCCGGAAACGGCTGGCGCCAGACGAGGAAGTCCGGGATGCCCAGCTCCGTGCCTACCCGGCGCACCTCATCCTTAAACAGGTCGCGCAGCGGCTCAATGATCTCCTTAAAGTCCACGCAGTCCGGCAGGCCGCCAACGTTGTGGTGGCTCTTGATAACGGCCGAGGCGCCGAGGCCGCTCTCGATCACGTCCGGATAGATGGTCCCCTGCACCAGATAGTCCACGGAGCCGATCTTCTTTGCCTCGTCCTCAAAGACGCGGATGAACTCCTCGCCGATGATCTTACGTTTCTGCTCCGGGTCGACAACGCCGGCCAGCCTGCTCAAAAAGCGCTCCTCGGCATTGACACGGATCAGGTTCATATCAAACTGTTTTTTAAAGACGGATTCGACCTCGTCGCCCTCATTCTTACGCATGAGGCCGTGGTCAACAAAAATACACGTCAGATTCTTCCCGATGGCCTTATGCAGAAGCACGGCCGCCACGGAGGAATCCACCCCGCCGCTCATGGCGCACAGGACCTTGCGGTCGCCGATCTTCTCCCGATATTCCGCAATGGACCGTGCGACGAAGTCACTCATGATCCAGTCGCCCTTACAGCCGCAGACGCGGAACAGGAAGTTGCGCAGGATCTGCTTGCCGTACTCGGTGTGCGTGACCTCCGGATGAAACTGCACCGCGTAGATGCTGTGGGCGCGGTCCTCCATCGCGGCGCACGGGCAGTCCGCCGTGTGGGCCGTGACGGTATACCCCGCCGGGGGCTGCTTGATATAGTCGGTATGGCTCATGTAGCAGCTGCTCTGGGGCGGGATGTCCTCAAACAGGACGCTCTTTTCCACGCGTAGCTCCACGGGGCCGTACTCGCTCACCGGGGCAGATTCGATCACGCCGCCCGCCATATAGGTGATAAGCTGCGCACCGTAGCAGATGCCCAGCACCGGGACGCCCAACTTCAGGATGGCCGGATCGTAGTGCGGGGACTCCTCTTTATAGACGCTGTTCGGCCCGCCGGTGAAGATGATACCCTTATAGCCCGCCTCCCGGATCTTTTCGAGCGGCGTGGTATACGGCAGGACCTCTGCATACACGTTGTTATCGCGCACGCGGCGCGCGATCAGCTGGTTGTACTGCCCGCCAAAGTCAAGCACCAGAATTTTCTCATACATAAAGTGAACCTCCGCGGCTTATTTCTTCCGGAAGATCATATCCTCACGGCGCGGCCCATTGGAGACCATGGTGATCGGCACGCCGATCTCCTGCTCAATAAACTCCACATACTCCTGCGCGGCCTTGGGGAGCTTGTCAAACTCCTTGATGCCGCTGATATCCTGTTTAAAGCCCGGCAGTACCTTGAGCACTGGCTTGGCCTTTCTGAGCAGATGCGTCACGGGGAAGTCCTTTGTCACCTTGCCGTCGATCTCGTAACCGACGCAGACCGGGATCTCATCGAGGTAGGACAGGCAGTCGAGCGCAGTCAGGACAGCCTGCGTCGCGCCCTGCACCATCATGCCGTAGCGGGTGGCCACACAGTCAAACCAGCCCATGCGGCGCGGGCGGTGGGTTGTGGCGCCGTACTCGCCGGCGTCTCCGCCGTGGGTGCGCATCTTGTCCGCCTCTTCGCCGAAGATCTCGCTGACGAATTCCCCGGCGCCGACTGCGGAGGAGTACGCCTTGGTGACGACAACGATATCCTTGATCTCATACGCCGGGATCCCCGCGCCGACGGCGCCGTACCCCGCGAGCGTGGAGGAGGAGGTGACCATCGGATAGATGCCGAAGTCCGGATCCTTCAGGGAGCCAAGCTGCCCTTCAAGCAGGATGTTCTTGCCCGCCTTGAGTGCGTTGTGGATATAAGTCGTCGTATCGCCGACATATGGGGCGATCAGCTCGCGCTGGCGCATCAGCTCGTCAAAAATCTCGTCCACCTTGAGCAGCGGCTTGTGATAGATGTGCTCAAGCATCAGGTTTTTGACCTCCAGCACATGTTCCAGCTTATCGCGCAGGCTCTCCTCGTCAAACAGCTCGTTGATCTGGAAGCCGATCTTTGCATACTTATCCGAATAGAACGGCGCAATGCCGGATTTGGTGGAGCCGAACTGCCGGTCCGCCAGGCGCTCCTCCTCGTACGTGTCGAGCAGGACGTGGTACGGCATCATGATCTGTGTCCGTTCGGACACCATGATGTGCGGCGCGGGGACGCCCGCGTCCGTGACGGTCTTGATCTCCTCAACAAACTTGGGGATATTCAGCGCCACGCCATTACCGATGATATTCATCGTATGGGAATAGCACACACCGGACGGCAGCTGATGCAGCGCGAATTTACCAAACTCATTAATAATAGTATGGCCTGCGTTGGCTCCGCCCTGGAAACGAATGACAATGTCCGCCTCATTTGCGAACATGTCCGTGATTTTCCCCTTGCCCTCATCGCCCCAGTTAGCGCCTACAATCGCTTTTACCAAAATGACCGCCTCCGTTAAAAAGTAATAATGGGCTGCTGTCTGTATAAACAAAAATTGCGGTGTCCTTCCAAACACCGCAATTAATTATACAATAGAAGCAAGGCCCCTGTCAATTAAAAGCCGGAGCGCAAAATAACCAAGATTCCGGCAGGATTTCCGGGTATTTTTAACCGGGCGGCGCGACTGCCGGATTCAAACATGCCGCCAAAACTGCACACGGATATTGACAAGCAGCCCGCTTTCTGATATCCTGTGTACCAGATGAAAAAAAGTTTGCCGCCGGGTAAAGCGTTGATTTTGTATCGATAGGCCATGAAGATACAAAATGCAACGCTTTCTTTTTTGATTTTTAATGGAGGTCTGACAGATGAGTACAGCCAAGCCGCTTCGTGAATTTTCAAAATACGCCTCCCTGAGCGTATTGGGGATGATCGCCATCTCCTGCTATATTTTAGCGGACACATTTTTTGTCGCGCGGGGATTGGGAACAAACGGGCTCGCCGCGCTGAACCTTGCGATCCCGGCCTACAATTTCATCCACGGCACCGGCCTGATGCTGGGCATGGGCGGCGCGACGAAATATTCGATCTACAAGAGCCGGAACGACCACAAGAGTGCCGATGCCCTCTACACCAACACGCTCTATCTGGCCGCCCTGTTTTCCATCCTCTTCATGCTTATCGGCCTGTTTTTGTCCAGGCCGCTCGCCCATCTGCTGGGGGCGGACAGCACCGTATTTGAGATGACGGACACCTACCTGCGGGTACTGCTCCTCTTTTCCCCGGCCTTTATTCTGAACGACATCCTGCTCTGCTTTGTGCGCAACGACGGCGGTCCACGGCTTTCCATGGCGGCGACCGTAGCGGGCAGCCTGACCAACATCGTGCTGGACTATATTTTCATCTTCCCCTGCGGGATGGGAATCTTCGGCGCGGTGCTGGCCACCGGAGTCTCCCCCGTACTCGGTATCCTGATGATGCTCCCTCACGCGCTGAAAAAGACAGCCGGCTTCCGCCCGGTCAAAACGGGGCTGCGGGCGGAGCACGTTAAGGCCGATCTCTCGCTGGGGTTCCCCTCCCTGCTCGGGCAGGTTTCCTCCGGGATCGTGATGATCGTATTCAACGCCATCATCCTGCGGCTGACCGGGAACACCGGCGTGGCGGCGTACGGCGTGATTGCAAACATCTCGCTGGTGGTAGTGTCCATTTATACGGGCATTGCGCAGGGGATGCAGCCGCTCGTCAGCCGGGCGTATGGCGAACAGAACATTAAGGAAGCACACCGCTTCCACCGGTATGCGATGATCGCCATGCTGATCCTCTCGGGCTTGATTTATCTGGTGCTCTTCCTGTTTGCGGAGCCGGTGGTCCGAATTTTCAACAGCGAAAACAGCGCCCAGTTGCAGCAGATCGCCGAGGCCGGACTCAAGCTCTACTTTACTTCCGTGACCTTTGTCGGGTATAATACAGTCCTCTCAATGTATTTTACCTCCATTGAAAAGGCACTGCCGGCGCAGATTCTCTCCCTGCTGCGGGGGTTCATCGTCATTATCCCGATGGCATTCACCCTGTCCGCCCTCTGGGGCATGACTGGGGTGTGGCTCGCCTTCCCGCTGACGGAGCTGCTGGTCGCCCTGCTGGGCGCAGGGCTCTATGTGTTCTATCAAAGGCCGCAGAAAAAATCTAAAAATCGAACCGGAAGCTAAACAATACCGCAGTATGGATTAAAGGGAGACCGCCGTATTCAGGCTGGTCTCCCTTTTGCCAAATCTCATTAAAAGTGTGTCTCTACATGCCCGGAAATGCCGGAAAACATATGGACGACCCACTCTGCCGTGTGCGGGAGGGTCGTGCGGATCGCCTGTTCGATCTCCGTCCCGGTGCACGTATTCACATCCAGGGTCACGGTGCCCTTTACCGCATCCCCGATGGCGACAGCGCCGCTCGCATAACCCCCGGCGGCAATCTGACCGGCGAAAGCGCAGCCCCCCAGGGAATAGACGCCGACCGCCACACCCCCGATGGCCAGCAGCCCCGCGGCCACCCCGCCGACGGCAATCGTGCCCACTGAAAGGGCCCCGGCCGCTGCAAGCAGACCAACTGCGAGCGCGCCCAGCGCCACCAGTCCGACCCCAACGCCGCCGACGGCAATCAGGCCGATGGAGACGCCGCCGATGGCGATGACGCCCCGGGCAATGTTGCCGATCGCGATGATCCCCTTGGCCTTCCTGAGCCCGATGCCCAAATTGACGTGCACCAGCGGTACTCCTCTGATCTTTCTTTTACTGACATATTCATAATGGAACGGAATCCCGATATAGCGGATCGGGGCATTTTTCTCCACAGGTTCTTTCTCCACCAGCTCATCGATGGAGGTCCCCAAAAACTGTGACAGCTCAATCAGCTTGTTCAGCTCGGGCGTCGTTTCCCCGGTTTCCCTTAGTTAAAGATATTGTTGGGTAAAAAAAGATGTGTCAGTCGATTTTTCCTATAAAGCGATAGAAAATCTCTACTTCCTGTTCCCGGCTGCCGTCCTCGCCCTTGGCCGCTTCATGCACAA
>DVHG01000007.1 GCA_018712345.1 Candidatus Onthovicinus excrementipullorum
GAAGAAATTTTGGGACTGCAATGGGACTGCGTATTTCTGGATGTTCCTACGCCGTACATCTCTGTACGGAGAGCATGGCGCTCAGAAAATAACAGGCCGGTGATTTCCACAACGCTGAAAACGAAGGCGGCCCGGAGAGATGTTCCCATTCCCAAATGCTTGGTTGCTTGTCTGCGCGAAGTCAAGGAAACAGCCGTATCTGAATATGTGATTGCAGACCGTACTGGGCAGCCACTTTCGTATTCGCAGTTCCAGCGAGTTTGGAAGTATGTAACCGTTCGCTCTACGAAACCCCATAACTATTATAAGTATGTAAATGGCCAGTGCATCAAATGCACCGTAACACCCACCCCTGGGGAACACCAGAAAAACAATCCTAAGTTGGTGTATGCCATTGACTTTGATGTGACCCCACATCAACTTCGCCACACCTATATTACTAACCTGCTGTACGCTGGCGTTGATCCCAAAACTGTCCAATATCTTGCTGGGCATGAAAACAGCAAGACAACGATGGACATTTACGCGCAGGTAAAGTATAATAAACCTGAAGAACTTGTAGGTGTGGTAAATGACGCCTTTCGACAATAGAATCAAAGTATCCTGTGTCCCCATTTTATGATTAAATAGTGGGGCAACATTTGAGGACAGGGGACAAAAAGCCCGGAATATCAAGGAAAATCGGACGAAAGAACGGTTAAATACGGTCTCAAGGGCGCACGCCGTGCTCCGCAGTTCTCCAAGCGCTGATTTTCAAGGAATATTGGCATTGGGCCGCCTCAGAGCGGTTTGCCTCCCGACATTGTGCCGGGAGGCTTTTTTTGGATAAAACCATTCACACCGCATGATAATATTTATGGATATTATTTTCACAGTTTATAATGAAAGGACACATTTATTTCTGCACCGGATCCTTTTCGAATCATTGACAGAGAAT
Source organism: Candidatus Onthovicinus excrementipullorum (assembly GCA_018712345.1). GTDB lineage: Bacteria > Bacillota > Clostridia > Oscillospirales > Acutalibacteraceae > Onthovicinus > Onthovicinus excrementipullorum. Next base: position 938 of record DVHG01000007.1, read on the forward strand.
TGTCAATGTGGTATCATTGATTAGAATTATGAGACTCATTCTCAATTTTATGCGTATAACGCTCTGAGGGCGGATGAGGCTGACACTACCATATGCGATGGATGGAATTTTCATCACTGATTATCGAGGTATGCCGGGCCCACATTGAAATGGGGCTTTCATTATTTGCCCGCAGACAGATAAAAATTTAAAGCACGGTCAATCTTTCTTTACATCTTTTTGATACGATTCAAATACCGTGTGTAACTTGTAAAAAGCGAGGGATTCTATGTATTGCGTAAAACAGATGCGGGAGGATCTTTACTGGGTTGGCGGGACAGACCGGCGGCTGGCCCTGTTTGAAAATATGTATCCCATTCCGCGCGGCGTCTCCTATAACTCCTATCTGGTGATGGATGAGCAAACCGTCCTTCTGGACACCGTGGACCGCGCTGTCTCGGATATTTTTATTGAAAATATTGAGCATGTACTGGGTGGCAGGGAACTCAACTACCTGATCGTCAATCATATGGAGCCCGACCACTGCGCGGTTATCGGGGAACTGGCACTCCGCCACCCGGAGCTGAAGATTGTTGGCAACGCCAAGACGCTTACAATGATCAGGCAGTTCTATGACTTTGAGGTGGACTCCCGCGCCGTAACGGTCAAGGAGGGGGATACGCTCTCCACCGGTAGGCACACCTTTACCTTCGTCATGGCGCCAATGGTCCACTGGCCGGAGGTCATGGTCACCTATGATGCAACAGATAAAATTCTCTACTCTGCCGATGCATTTGGCACCTTCGGCGCAATGAGCGGCAATCTCTATGCAGATGAGGTCAATTTTGACCGCGACTGGATGGACGACGCACGCCGTTATTACACTAATATCGTGGGCAAATACGGGCCTCAGGTACAGATGCTGCTCAAAAAGGCCGCTGGGTTGGATATTAGCATGATCTGCCCGCTCCACGGCCCCATCTGGCGCACAGATATTGCCAAATTTATTGAGAAGTATGACCGCTGGAGCAGCTATCGGCCTGAGGAGACCGCTGTTCTGATCGCGTATGGCTCTGTCTATGGTCACACAGAGAACGCGGCCAATATTCTGGCGGCCAGGCTGGCGGATTTGGGCATTCAAAATATCGCCATGTATGACGCGTCTGCCACACACCCCTCTGTTATCCTCTCCGAGGCGTTTCGGTGCAGCCACCTGGTCTTTGCCTCTTCCACCTATAACAACGGTATCTTTACCGCGATGGAGACCCTGCTCACCGACCTGAAGGCCCATAATCTGCAAAATCGGAAATATGCCCTGATTCAGAACGGCTCCTGGGCACCGGCCTCCGGGAAACTGATGGGTGAGATGATCGCATCCTTTAAGGGATTTGAGCAGATCGGTGAGACAGTTACGCTCAAGTCCTCCGTCAAGGATGAGCAGCGTCAGGCACTCAATGCACTTGCCGATCAGATTGCGGCCTCCGTACAGGAGACACAGGCAGTCTGATCTGAATGAATCAGTCATTATACCGTGTAAATATTTTTTTCGCGGTAACAATAAAGTAAATTAATTTTGAAAGGAGCCATTACACCATGAAAAAATACGTCTGTGAAATCTGCGGCTATGTCTATGATGAGGAACTTGGCGATCCCGATAACGGCATTGCCCCCGGCACGAAGTGGGAAGATCTCCCCGATGATTTTGTCTGCCCGCTGTGCGGCGTGAGCAAGGATAATTTCTCTGAGGAATAATGAAAAATCCTTTTACTGCAAATCATATTCCCTTTCAGCTGATGAAATGCTGAAAAAACAATGATTGCAAAATCCCCTAATGGGCAGATTTATAATTCTGCCACATTGGGGGATTCTTTTGCCTCAAAATTTGGGGCAATACCTGGACACTCACAGACGATTTATTAAAATGAGTAAAAATTGATTGACATTCCATCTGGTCTTCATGACAGCAATAGTGTGGTATTAAAGTCCCGATACACCAACTAAGCCTCTTTTCTCTTTTTGGCTTGAAGAATTTTCCTAGCTCTGTAAAAGCATATCTGAAGCTCAATAAAAGAAAAAGACCGGTTCAACTGAACCGGTCTTTTTGATTATTCTTCGTCTTCCTTCGGGGTAATCATACCGTACAGGCTTCCCGTCTCCGGGGCATCGCTGCGGGGTGGGCGCTCCTCCTGCGTTACCGGCTCGGCAGCTGCTGCCGCCTGCTCCGCCTGTGCGGTGAAGGAGTTAATCAGTTCGTCCGGGATCTCGGCATCATTGATATGCGGCCGTTCCTCACTCCTGCGCTCCGGGCGGCTTCCACGGTCATTTCTGCGGGGCCTGCGGCCTCGTCCGCGGTTTCCACTGTTTTCCTTTTTGCCCGCTGGCTTGTGCGGTGCATCTGAAGTGATGACAACGCGCCTGTTCATATTCTCTCCCACGGAGTGGGAAGATGCACCCTCCACTTCCTGTACAGCGTTATGGATGATCCTGCGCTCATAGGGATTCATCGGCTCCAGGATCACCTTGCGGCCGGTCTTGACCGCCTTTTTTGCACTACGGATGGCAAGATTTTTCAAGGTGCCCTCACGCTTTTCTCGATAATCGCCGATATTGATGCTCACGCGCATATATTTTTCAGACGTCTTATTGAGCACAAGGCTTGCAAGATACTGGATCGCATCAAGCGTCTCTCCGCGGCGACCGATAATTACACCGTGACGGGCGGGATCAATGCCATTGATATTAAGTACATAACCGCCATCAACCTGCTGATAATCAATCTCCGCACCCTCAAGGCCCATTCCGGCGATCATCATGGCGACATAGTCGATTGTCTCACGGATCGGGCACTCTTCATACTCATAATAGGCGCGTACTTTTGCCGGGGAACCACCGAACAACCCGAGAATTTTTTTTACGGGGAGCTCGATCACCTCTGTATTCACATCCGCCTCTTCCGGCGCATTCAGCTCCTCAATCGCTTTGCTGCGCGCCTCATCGATCGTTGCACCGGTGCAGATAACTTCCTTGATCATGGTTACACCACCTGTTATTTTTAGATTATTCCCCACTGTGGGTCTTTACGATCTGCTTCACATTATTCTCACGCGAGTGGCGGTAGATTTCCTCCTTGATCATCTGCTTAGCAATAACCTTCTCCGGGGAATGGGTATGATTGAGCAGAACCATCTGAGCAAAGGCGATCAGGTTGGACACGGTCCAGTAAATGCTGATACCTACCGGGAACTGGAAGGAGAGGTACAGGGAGAACAACGGCATAAAGAAGGACATGCAGCCCATCATCGGATTCTTTGCCATTTCCGGGTTCAGCTTGCGCTGGCGCAGGAAGGTATAAATTCCTGTCAGCAGTGAGGAAAGAAACGAACAGACAGGCATGATCCACAGATAGCTGGGATTTTTGAATTCCGGCACCTCGCCGAGCGGGAATCCGAGAAAATTGAAGTCAAAATTCTGAATAATATTCGCCACATCCTGAGTCACACCGGAAGCGGCAATCACCTCATCCTTCATGTTCAGCACGGATACCTCCACAAAGGATACGGAACGGCTAGTCCAGGTACCGGCGGCCTCCATAATACTCTGAGCCGCTCCCGTAAGTGCGGTGACACTCTCTTCCGGAATCTGGAGCACATATGTCAGCGGACGATAAATCACGCCAAACAGGCCGATAATGATGGGAAATTGAATCAGCAGGGGAAGACAGCCGCTGATGCTCATCATATTGTAGTTTTCGCGGTCGTAGAGCTTCTGCATCTCCTCGTTCATCTTTACCTGATTGCCGGCATACCGCTGGCGGATCTTGGCAATCTTGGGCTGGAGACGCGCCTGCTTGGCTGAGCCATTCTGCTGGCTGACCGAGAGCGGGAACATCAGCAGGCGAACGAGTATGGTAAAGAGAATCAGTGACCAGCCGTAGCTGCCGATAAATTCATAAATCCAGTGCAGCAGCCAGCCAAACGGAATATAAAGAAAACTAAAAAACTCACTCATTTTCATCCTCCGTTATCACAAAACAGAACCCCGCCCCTGAAGGATCAGGAGGCTGTCCTATCTCAGTTTATGAATTTTTTCCGGAACGGGGTCATATCCGCCCTTGCTCAGGGGATTGCAGCGCAGAATCCGCCAGAAGGCAAGTGCACCGCCCTTGAAAAATCCAAAACGCTCCACCGCCTCCAGTGCATAAGTAGAACATGTGGGATAATATTTACACACGGAGGGCTTGCGGGGGGAGATATACTTTCTGTAAAAACGGATCAATGCGAGTAAAACAGTCTTCATACCATATCATCCCCGATAGCATACGGGCCGCCATGAGAATCTTTCAATGACGGCTCCGCAGACAGGCCGCCTCAGCGGCCCATATCGACATTTTCGCTTTTTCCCCTGATGGCGCCGACCTGAATCAGCTGGCGGCGCATGATTTTTCTGATAACTGTACTTTTCAGATACTTTGTCCGCCCCCTGGCCACAAAAACAAGATCCCAACCGCCTGTGATCTCCTCACAGCAGTCACGGAATGCGGCCCGAATCACCCTTTTGCATCGGTTACGCTCCACGGCACAACCGACTTTTTTGCTGACAGTAATCCCCATCCGGCAGACACCGCTCCTTGTTTTCAGGGCATATGTCACAAGTGCGGGATCAGCAAACGATTTGCCGCGGGCATATGCACGGCGAAAATCACCGTTGAGATTCAGGGTGGCATAAGATTTCATCGGAGCAAGACATCCTCAGTTATCACGGGTACAATCAGTAAGTCAGGCGTTTTCTGCCTTTCGCCCTGCGGCGGGCCAGAACCTTGCGGCCGTTGCGGTCAGCCATTCTCTTACGGAAGCCGTGCTCCATCTTGCGGTGGCGCTTCTTGGGCTGATAAGTCCTCTTCATCGAAAACCCTCCCTTATAAAAGGTTTAATTCTTAAGCTTAATCGGCAGGTACACGTGTAAAATACTCCGCTTCCGGGAGCAAAAGGGCATACGTGTACTTTTGATAAACTTGCAGGGAATTATTATATAATAAAATCTGCAATTCTGTCAACTGTTTTCAGGGATTTCGGGCCGGATTTATCCTTTTTGGCCGTTTTTTCAGGATTGATACAGCTCAATCTGCCATAAAATTCACTTTTAACGGATTTTTCAGAAATTCACAATGTCATTTTTGAAAAATCTGACAAATATTTAAAACCTCCCCTTTATTTTCACAAAAAGGGAGGTTAGAAGTTGAAAACAAGTCGTTTTTATGGTATTATTAAATATATGCGTATTACATTATATATAGTGCTTTTTTAGCGCCTGTAGGGGGCTTTTCCCTGAAAAAAATTATTCACACGCAAGGAGAATGGAGCAAGTTATGAAATCGCTTTCCGACACATGGTCCTCTGTCATGGACTACTGCAGAGGGCAGATTACGGAGGTAGCCTTTAAAACCTGGCTGGAACCTCTGAACCTGGTGGACTTTGACGGTGAGACCGCCACCATCAGCACGATCGACGAATTCCCTAAAAAAATTATTACACAGAAATATATGGGACTTCTCAACAGCGGTTTTGAAAATACGATTGGCTTTCCGGTAAAGATTGAGATCGTTGTCGTTGAAGAGGGAGAAGAATATATCCGTGAAGGGGAATCGTCCGGCTCCATCAATCTGGAGGGAGATCTCAACGGGGATGAGGAATATACCTTTGACACTTTTGTCGTCGGTTCCTCCAACCGATTTGCCCACGCGGCGGCCCAGTCCGTGGCCACTGCCCCGGGAAAAAATTATAATCCCCTCTTTATCTACGGAAACTCCGGCCTGGGAAAAACACATCTGCTCTCCGCCATCTGCCATGAGATCAAAAAACGCGATCCCAACGCCAATATCATCTACACCCGCGGTGAAGATTTCACCAATGAGATGATCAACTATCTGGCGGAAAAAAATATGATTGAATTTCACAACAAGTATCGGAATGCCGATATTCTCCTGATTGACGATATCCAGTTCATCTCCGGGAAAATTTCCACTCAGGAGGAATTCTTCCATACGTTTGATGCCCTTTTCCGCATGGGGAAGCAGATCGTCCTGACATCCGACCGGCTGCCAAAGGAAATTCTCACCCTGTCTGAGCGCCTGCGCTCCCGGTTTGAGAGCGGATTGATCGCCGATATCCAGCCGCCGGATCTTGAAACGCGCATGGCTATCCTCAAGCGCAAGGCGACGGCGCTGAACCTGAATATTCCGAACGACGTCATCCAGTTTATCGCAGAGAAAATAAAGACCAATATCCGCCAGCTTGAGGGGACAGTTAAAAAGATGAAGGCGCTCAAGTCCGTGGATACTGAGCTCCCCTACATCATTCTGGCACAGAACGCCGTGCGCGATGTACTCAGCGATGAAAAGCCGGTTGCCATTACCGTAGATGATATCATTTCCGAGGTCTCAAAGGTATGTTCTGTTTCCGAGGAGGATATCCGATCCAAAAAACAGAACGCACAGACCTCCCGCGCCCGGCAGATTGCCATGTACATCGTCCGTGAGATCACCGGTCTCTCCACCGAGGCAATCGGAAAGAATTTTGGCAATAAGGACCATTCCACGGTCATCTATTCGCTGAAAAAGATTGAAAAAGAGATGAAAAATAATTCCTCTCTCCGGGCTATGATCTCCGACATCACGCGCAATATCCGCGAGGAGTAGAAAAATCCTGTTGAAAAACGGCGGAAACCGGTGAATGTCCGGTTTAAAATGCCCGTTTAGCCGCGTTTTCAGTTGACGCCGTCTTTCACATTTTTTTAAACATTCCACTTTAAAAACTCCACAGCGGGGTGAAAAATCCAAAATTTTTCCCGATCATTCACTTTTCGTGAACAGGTGAATTCTGGAAAATTCAGCGGTATTTTCAGGGGCTGGACAAGGCATTTCTCCTTTTTCCACAAGATCCACACCCCCTAATAACACTACTAAAAGAATAAAATTTTATTGTACTGCACAGGGGCAATTTCCCGTAAGATTTCGTCCGCTCCTGGAGGAAAGGCCGCTGTGTGAAAACAGAAAGTTTAAAATCTCAGATTTGAATGGGGAGATCACGTATGAAATTTACAGCAAATACCGCCCAGCTCGCCAAGGCGTGCCAGAATGTTCAGCGCGCAGTGGCCTCCAAAAATTCCTCCATCCCCGCCATAGAGGGCATTCTGCTTGATGCGCGCGGGAACCGCCTCTACTTAACGGGGTACGATCTGGAGGTCGGCATTAAGACGGCAATTGAAGCACAGATTGACGAGGAGGGTGCGATCATCCTCAATGATCAGCTGCTGTGTGATATTCTGCGCAGACTCCCCGGTGAATTTGTGGAGATTGAGGCGGATGACCGCTTCCTGACGGAGATCCGCTGCGGGGAGACGAAATTTTCCCTCATTGGGATTGATGCACAGGAGTATCCGGAGCTCCCGTCTGTTACCGGAGGTGAGCCGGTTCTGGTTGAGCAGGAGATCCTGCGCGATATGGTCCGCCAGACAATCTTTGCCACTGCTACGACGGAGTCCAAGGCCATTTATACGGGGATCGAATTTGAGATTGAAAATAACGGGCTGCGCCTGGTGGCCGTGGATGGCTTCCGCCTGGCGATCCGCTCGGAGAAAATTGATTATACCGGGGAAAAACTCTGCTTCGTCGTCCCGTCCAAGACACTCTCTGAGGTGGTTAAGCTCACAGGGGAGGAGAATGAGCCAATCCGTATCGGCGTCGGCAGGCGCCACATCGTCTTTGAAATTGACGGTTACAGTGTGGTATCCCGCCTGCTGGACGGTGAATTTCTCAATTACAGGGAGAGCATCCCCTCCGTCAATAATCTGAAAGTAAAGGTAAATACCAAGCTGTTTATTGACAGCATTGAGCGTACCTCCCTGCTGATCAATGACCGCGTGAAGAGCCCGATCAAATGCATCTTTGATACTGAATCGATCCGGATTTCCAGCACGACGGCGCTTGGCAGTGCAAATGACCGGATTGACGCCCAGTGTGAAGGTACGGGGATTGAGATCGGATTTAATAATAAATATATGCTTGACGCGCTCAAAGCTTGTGATGTGGATGAGGTCACACTGCTCCTCAGCGGGCCGCTCAATCCCATCATTATCCTGCCGCCGCAGGGAGAGAGCTTCCTGTATATGATTCTTCCCGTAGTCCTCAAATAAGAGGGAGTTCCCATGAAAGTAAGTGTTAAAAAGTTAAAGGTCACGCCGGTAAAACGTGGAAAATTGACCGGGATCGACGCTGGAACCGCCATAAATCAACGAAAATTAAAAAAAATTCCTGTGGAAAATACGGTGGAAACAGTTGAAATTGTGAGTGATTTTATCCGTCTGGACGATTTTCTCAAGCTGTGTGGCTGTTTTGGTACGGGTGGAATGGCCAAAATGGCTATCCAGGGGGGAGAAGTTGCACTCAACGGCGAGATCTGCCTCCAGCGCGGGAAAAAGCTCATACCCGGGGACCGTGTCACCTTTGACGGATGTGTCTTTGAGGTTGCAAAGCAATGAGGGTTCAGTATCTCCGGTCTGGAAATTTCCGCAATCTGGCGGAAATTGAGCTCTATGCGGATGAGCGGGTTAACGTCATTTACGGCAGCAATGCACAGGGCAAGACAAACCTGATTGAATGCATCTGGATGTTCACAGGATCGCGCAGCTTTCGCGGTGCGCGGGATCAGGAGCTTATTCGGATCGGGGAGGCCGAGGCGGCAGCGGAGCTTGGATTTTATGCGCAGCAGCGGGAACAGCAGGCCAGCCTGAAAATCGGAGAAAAAAAGTCTGCTTTACTCAATGGTGTAGCGCTGCGCAGTCCCACCGAGCTGGCGGAAGCTTTTTCCGCAGTGATTTTTTCCCCGGTCCATCTCGATTTAATCAAAGGGGCGCCGGTATTGCGGCGCCGTTTTCTGGATGCGGCCCTGTGTAACCTGAAGCCGGGATATGCCGCGGTGCTCGGAAAATATAACCGGGCACTCAGGCAGCGCGGTGCACTTTTAAAGGATATTCCCTATCACAGCGAGCTGTATGACATGCTTGATATCTGGGATGATCGCCTTGCCTCTTTCGGCGCGGCAGTGATTTACACGCGCCTTTCCTATATCCGCGGACTCTCTGAGATTTGCTTCCCCGTTTACCGTGATATTTCCGCCGGCCGTGAGGAGATGGAGATTTCCTATGATTGTTCCGCCGCTCTGGAGGGAAACACCCGTGAGGAAATCAAGGAAGAGCTTCTGGCGGCACTGCGGAAATTCAGGAGAGAGGATGTCTCAATGGGGACGACAGGAGTTGGCCCCCACCGGGATGATCTGGAGATCAAAATCAGTTCCATGCCCGCACGTGTGTATGCATCTCAGGGGCAGCAGCGTTCCGCGGCCTTTTCCCTCAAGCTCGGAGAGGCGGGCATCATCAAACGGATCACCGGCGAACAGCCCGTTATGCTGCTCGATGATGTGCTCAGTGAACTTGACGATACACGTCAGAGCTATGTGCTCAACCGGATTGAGGAGAGTCAGGTATTCATCACATGCTGTGATCCGTCCGGCCTGATGCGTCTGAGCGGCGGATCCTCTTTCCGGATGGAGGATGGAAAGATTACTGAACAGAAAAAAATCTGAGGGGAAGGATTTATTATGTACCTCCACTTGGGCGGGGACACGGTTATCAGCACAGAGGATCTCATAGGGATCTTTGATATTGAAAATACAACAATCGGTAAGGCGACACGCGATTTTCTCTCCCGCAGTGAGCGGGAAAAGAGGGTGCAGAATGTCTCCTATGAGCTGCCGCGCTCCTTTTCCCTGTGCAGCAAGCGGGAAAATCCCGTCAATTACCGTGTTTATATTTCCCAGATCTCCCCGCGGACACTCACAAACCGCGCGATGGTTCGTGGGATCGTAGGCTCTCTATAATGGGCGTCCATCTCTCTGTTTGGCGCTTTAATCAAGGAGGACAATTGGTTCATGGAAGAAAAAAATGAAAAAGTGAATGAAGAATTTAAGGTGACGCCTGTTACGGAAGACGTTATTTTTGATGATCAAGATCAGATGGACACAAAGGTCACCGAGGAATATGGAGCCGATCAGATTCAGGTGCTTGAGGGGCTTGAGGCTGTTCGCAAGCGCCCGGGTATGTATATTGGATCCACTGGTCCGCGCGGCCTTCACCATCTGGTGTATGAAATTGTGGATAACTCCATTGATGAAGCGCTCGCAGGCTTTTGTACGCATATTGAGGTGGAGATTCTCCCGGATGATATTATAACTGTGCGCGATAATGGCCGCGGCATCCCCGTTGGGATCAATGAGAAGTCCGGCATCCCCGCCGTGACACTCGTACTCACCGTGCTGCACGCGGGCGGTAAGTTCGGCGGCAGTGGGTATAAGGTATCCGGCGGTCTGCATGGCGTCGGTTCCTCCGTGGTGAACGCGCTGAGCGAGTGGATGGAGATTGAAGTCTCACAGGACGGGCATATCCATCACCAGCGCTTTGAGCGCGGTGTGATCAAGACGGATCTGACCATCATCGGCGATACGGATCAGACGGGGACCTTCATCAAATTTAAGGCAGACCCGGAGATCTTTACCGAGACGACCCACTATGATTTTGAGGTGCTTGAAAAACGCCTGCGAGAACAGGCCTTTTTGAATGCCGGGCTGAAAATCACTCTGACCGATCGCCGTCCGCCGGAAGAGGAGGGACTCCCTTACGAGAACGGCATTGCCCGGGAAGAAGTTTTTTGCTATGAGGGCGGCATCAAATCCTTTGCGGAGTACATCACAAAGGTGCGCGGCTTGACACCCCTGCATGAGAATGCCATGCATTTTGCGACTGTATCCGGCGACCGTTCGGCGGAAGTGGCCATGATGTACAATGACAGCTACAATGAGACAATTCTCAGCTTTGCCAACAACGTCAATACGATTGATGGCGGCACACATGAGACCGGCTTTAAAAATGCACTGACCCGCGTCTTCAACGACTATGGCCGGCGCTATGGAATTCTGAAAGACAGTGATAAAAACCTGACCGGTGACGATGTGCGTGAGGGTCTGGTGGCCGTCATCAGTGTCAAGCTCACGGAGGCACAGTTTGAGGGGCAGACCAAGGGAAAACTCGGCAATACCGACATTACCCCCCTCGTCTCCAAGATGGTCTATGACAAGCTCATGACCTACTTTGAGGAGAATCCCGCCGTGGCCAAGGTGATTTTCGGCAAGGCGCTCGATGCCTCCCGCGCCCGCGAGGCCGCGCGGAAAGCCCGTGATCTGGCCCGCCGTAAGACGCCGCTCGACGGCAGCAGCACCCTGCCCGGAAAGCTGGCCGACTGTACAGAACGCGACCCGTCCAAGACGGAACTCTATATCGTAGAGGGCGACTCCGCAGGCGGATCGGCCAAGGAGGGGCGCGACCGCGCCACACAGGCGATTCTCCCCCTGTGGGGCAAGATGCTTAACGTGGAAAAGGCACGACTGGACAAGGTGCTCAGCAATGAGAAGCTGATGCCCGTCGTCCTGGCGCTGGGCACCGGAATTGATGAGGACTTTGACATCACTAAGCTGCGCTATGACCGCATCGTCATTATGGCGGATGCCGACGTCGACGGCGCACACATCCGCACATTGCTTTTGACGTTCTTTTTCCGCTATATGCGCCCGCTGATTGAGCAGGGGCATGTCTATCTGGCACAGCCGCCGCTCTACCGAGTGACGAAAAAGAGCGCGAAAAAGACGCACTACTACGCCTTTTCCGATGAGGAGCGCGACCGTTTTATTGAGGCGCTCGGTGGTACGGACGCCTGTGACGTCCAGCGGTATAAGGGCCTTGGTGAGATGGACCCGGAGCAGCTCTGGGAAACGACGATGGACCCCGAGTACCGCACCATGCTGCGCGTGACAATGGAGGATGCGATGGAGGCGGACGAGACTTTTACTATTCTCATGGGTGATAAAGTGGAGCCGCGCCGCGAATTTATTGAGAAAAACGCGCGCTATGTACAGAATCTGGATATCTGACCGGATGCGCGGCATGTCCGCGCCGACCGTTTGAATTGATACTTGAAGAAAAGGTGGGTACCGCCGAATGAGTGATATTGAGAACAAGAACCTCCCGGAGGGGGAAAATTCCCAGAGCGACGCGGAATTTTTAAAGAGCCGCGCCGTGGTGGAGGGAAGTGTTGAAAAAGGTGTGACTTCGTCCGCTGAATTCAGGGAAAAGCTGATCGACGTGGATATCAACCGGGAGATGCGCAAGAGCTTCCTGGATTACTCCATGTCCGTCATCGTGGACCGCGCGCTGCCGGATGTGCGCGACGGCCTCAAACCCGTCCACCGCCGCATCCTGTACACGATGTTTGAGCGCAATCTGACGCCGAATAATGCCTATCACAAGTGCGCCGCCACCGTCGGCGCCGTGCTCGGAGACTATCATCCCCACGGCGACGCCTCGGTTTACGACGCGATGGTCCGTCTGGCACAGAGCTTCTCCATGCGCTATCCGCTCGTGGACGGGCACGGCAACTTCGGCTCCGTGGACGGAGACCCGCCGGCCGCCTACCGTTACACGGAGGCGCGCATGAGCAAAATGTCGATGATGATGCTGTCCGATATTGATAAGGACACCGTCGACTTTATGCCCAACTATGACAACAACAAAAAAGAGCCCACAGTGCTCCCGTCCCGCTTCCCAAACCTGCTGGTCAACGGATCCACGGGAATCGCCGTCGGTATGGCCACCAATATCCCCCCGCACAACTTGAATGAGGTCGTGGACGGTATGTGCCTGCTTATCGATAATCCCGATGCGGAGCTCGCCCAGCTGATGGAGGTCATCAAGGGGCCGGACTTCCCCACTGCGGGCATCATCATGGGCCGCGCCGGGATCCGCGCCGCCTACGCCACCGGCCGCGGGAAGATCATTGTCCGGGCCCGGGCGGAGGTTATCGAGCGTAAAAACGGCTATTTCAGCATTGTGGTCGATCAGCTGCCCTATCAGGTCAATAAAGCGCGGCTCGTAGAGAGCATCGCAAACCTCGTCAAGGATAAGCGGATTGAGGGAATCTCCGCCATCAACGACTACTCCGGCCGCGCCGGGATGCGGGTGCAGATCGACCTCAAGCGCGAGGCAAACCCGCAGGTCGTTTTGAATAACCTATATGCCCTCACGCAGATGCAGATTACCTTTGGCGTGATCATGCTGGCCCTCGTCAACGGCGAGCCGAAGCTCCTCACGCTCAAGGATATCCTGTGGAATTACATCAAGCATCAGGAAGAGGTCATCGTCCGGCGCGTCAAGTTCAACCTCAAAAAGGCGCAGGAGCGCGCCCATATTCTGGAGGGCTTGAAGATCGCGCTTGACTTCATCGATGAGGTGATTGCCATCCTCCGCTCTTCCAGAAGTATCACAGAGGGTAAGGAGCGCCTGATGGAGCGCTTTGGCCTGGACGATATTCAGGCCGACGCCATCGTCAAGATGCAGCTCGGCCGCCTGACCGGCTTGGAGCGCGCGAAGATTGAGGAAGAGCTCGCCGAGCTGGCCGCAAAGATCAAGGAATATCTGGAAATTCTTGGCGACGAGCGCCGAGTTCTTGAAATTGTCAAGAGCGAGGCCATTGAGATCAAAAATAAATTTGGGGACGAGCGCCGCACCCGGATTGAGAATGTCAGTGGTGAAGTTGATATTGAGGACCTGATCCCCGAGGAGAACTGCGTTTTTACAATGACGACCCTCGGCTACTTAAAGCGCCAGCCCGTGGACGCCTACCGTACGCAGAAACGCGGCGGCCGCGGGATCAGCGGCATGGCCCGAAGGGAGGAGGACGTGGCGGAGACCATGTTCATCGGCTCCACGCACGAGTACGTCCTGTTCTTTACCAACCGGGGCCGTGTGTTCCGTCTCAAGGGGTATGAGATCCCGGAGAGCGGGCGCACCAGCAAGGGCATGAATGTGGTAAACCTCCTGCCCATTGAAGAGGGAGAAAAGGTCGAGGCCATGATCCGCGTCCCGAAGCTGGCTGAAGGTGAGGAGGATACGCGCAATATTTGCATGGTCACCCGGAAGGGTATCATCAAGCGCTCCGCCCTGTCCCTGTACCAGAATATCCGCAAAGTCGGCCTGCGTGCGATCAATATCGACGAGGGTGATGAGCTCGCCTGGGTACGCCTGACGAGCGGCAATGACGACCTTCTCATCGCGACCCGCAAAGGTATGAGCATCCGGTTCAATGAGGCGGATGCCCGCGAGGTGGGCCGCGTGGCGCGCGGCGTCAAGGCAATTACGCTCCGCGAGGGTGATGAGGTCATCGGCATGGCCGTCCTCTCCGGCGAGGGAGAGGTTCTCACCGTGAGCGAGACGGGCAACGGCCGCCGCAGCCCATTTAGTGAATATCGCCTGCAAAACAGGGGCGGCAAGGGCCTGATTAACTACCATGTGGAGAAGTACGGAGATGTGGCCGCCGTGATCGTGGTGGAGGATACGGACGATATCATCATGATCTCGTCCGACGGGATCATTATCCGCATTGCCGCGCATGGTATTAACACACTCTCCCGCACCTCCAAAGGCGTGCGCGTGATGAAGGTGAATGCGGGTGAAAAGCTCGTCACCGTCGCCCGCGCCGAGCACGATGAGGAAGAGGCCCAGGAGCTTGAGCCGCAGCAGCCGGAAGAGGAGACCGCGGACGAAGAGATCGCGGAACAGGCGGAGACAGAGAATTAAAAAACAGATATCCACTGCCGTGAGGCCGCGATGAACAGTGTGGCACGAGGGAATCTGTTGCTCGTAATAAAACCTATGTAAAAGCCCGGTGTTATCACCGGGCTTTTTTGCAGAATATAAGTTGATATAGTGTGGGTATGTCCCGGAGTAAAGAAAAGGGGAGGGGAACATTTTTGTCCATGTTGCAAAAGAAGTCACAGGCGGAGTAAAAAGAAATCGCAGTCCTCATAGGGATGACTGAAGGCCACGGGCAGATCTTTTTCTTCAATTTTTTCAAATCCGGCCATTTTATAAAATTTGTGGGCCCGATGGGTGTTTTTAGGCGTATCAAGCAAAAGAATTTGAAAGTCTCTTTGCTTTGCAAAATGATGCAGCTCCCCATACAGCTTTTGCCCCAGATGATGCGGCGCACCCTGATATTTTTCATAGACGAAAAATTTTTTCAAAAGGGCAATTTTACCCGAGGCGGGCATTAATCCAATAGAGCCGGCGAACTTTCCGTTATCCTTTGCCACCCAGAAGAAACCGCCGGTATTGATATATTTCTCTGTAATGTGAAGCAAATCGGGCTGATCCTCTACTGAGACGGCGGGCCTTGTCCCATCATTTTGAAAGTGGAGCACCAGCTCAATCACGTCTTTTGTATCGGCGTCGACAAACTTCTCTATTGTAATCATGAATATTTTTCCTCGTTGATTTACTATGGCTATTTTTGACTCCTCTGCCCCCTGCGGAATTCCCCGGGGGACATCCCCGCTGCGCGGCGGAACATTTTAATAAAGTAGCTTTGGCTCTGGAATCCGCAGGCCTCCCCAATCTCCGATAGTGAGCAGTTGGAGTGCAGCAGCTGGCTGTATGCACGCCGGATGCGCCGGTCGAGGACATATTGCTTGGGGGACTGCCCAATTACATGCCGGAAGCACCGCAGGCACTCCCGCTCGCTCACCGCCGCCGCCTCCGCAATCTGGGCGAGGGTGATCGGTTCGGTGTAGTGGCACTCAATAAAGTCAATCATCCGGCGGATACGATTGATCTCCTGTGGGATAGGATCATTTTGCGCAGAAATTGAATTCGAACAATTCGTAAAGATCAGCAGCATTAAATCTGAGAGTTGATTGCGGACTTTTAATTCAAAGCCTGGCTCGCCGGCGCATCCGAGTGCATACGCGGTGCGGATGTGTTCCAGCGCCTCTCTCTGCCACGGAATTTTTTGAGAGAAGATGGCATGTGAAAGCGTGGCGGACCCGAGAATCGGCCGCATATACCGGCTCCAGAATACGGACTTCTGCGTCCCGTAGATCAGAGCGGGATGAAAGACGATATTCGGTACCAGGCACACTGCGCTGCCCATGCCAGTATAGGAGTGAAGAACACCGGAATTGACAAAAAATCCGGACCCGGCCTCCAGCGTATGGCGCCGCTCATTGACGGCCACATTCAGCGTGCCCTGATCCACCCAGCCGAATTCCAGCTCATCATGCCAATGCCAGGGGAAAAATGTGCCGCGATACCGGTCCATATAACAGGCAAAGGGGAAATCATCCGTCCCGTGCTGGGTGAGCTCCTGATTGTTTGCATCCAGCAGGAGCGCATCGTCCGGGAACCCGGGAATATTTTTAATATTTTCCTGTATTCTCATGCGAACTCCTCCTGCATCATTATATGGTTTGGCGGTTTTGTTTTATTATAAGACATAAAAGTACAAGAAACAAGGAAAAGTTTGCGATATAATAGCAGATAGCATTCAGTTTGGGAGGGATTTTATTGGCTACCGTCCTGCTCGTGATAATCTATATTGCCTTTATCGGGTTGGGCATTCCGGACTCCCTGTTCGGGACGGCGTGGCCCGCGATCTATCAGGAGCTGAATATCCCCGTCTCCTATGCGAACTTTGTCACATTCCTGATCTCCGGCGGTAGCGTGGTATCCAGCCTGTTGAGCGCGCGGCTGATCAACCGATTTGGCGCGGCAAAGATCACCGCTGTGAGCACCTCCCTGACAGCACTCGGCCTGCTCGGCTTTTCTCTGTCCGGCAGTATGGTCTGGCTGTGCCTGTTTGCCATCCCATTGGGGCTCGGAGCGGGAGCCATTGATGCCGCGCTGAATAATTATGTGGCACTTCACTATAGGGCTGCACACATGAATTTTATCTCCTGCTTTTACGGGGTGGGGGTCACGTTGAGCCCCTTTTTGATGTCCTTTCTGTTGGGGGCGGAGAATGACTGGCGCGGCGGCTATCGGTCGATTTTTTATATCCAACTGGCGATCTCTTTGATTACCATTATTTCACTCCCCCTGTGGAAAAAAGTGCGGGAAAACGCACCGGAGAGCGAGGAAGGACCCGTACGCACGCTCAAATTCCGGGAGATGGCGGCCATGCCGTCTGTCCGGCTGGTATGGCTGATCTTCATTGGCTCCTGTGCCATTGAATTCACGTGCAATGCGTGGGGCAGCACTTTCCTGGTACAGGTAAAGGGGATGGCTGTGGACCACGCGGCACAGATGATCACCTGCTATTATCTGGGAATGACGCTGGGGCGGTTCCTCGCCGGCATGCTTTCCCACAGAGTCACAAGCTGGAACATGATCCGGTTTGGGCAGGCCGTTGTGCTGACCGCGATCCTGCTTCTGTTACTCCCGCTGCCCGCGGCTTTTTGTGCAGTGGGGCTGTTTCTGATCGGATTCGGCAATGGACCGGTATTCCCAAATTTAAACTATCTGACGCCTAAAAATTTTGGCGCTGATATTTCTCAGTCCGTCATGGGGACACAAATGGCGGCCTCTAACATAGGGATTCTGGTCATGCCGCCGGTTTTTGGGTTCCTTGGGCAGGCGCTGGGGATGTGGCTGTTCCCGTGGTTCCTGCTGGCGATGTTCCTGATCATGATGCTCCCCACTCTCGCTCTCATCCACAGGCTGAAAAAGCAGGGCCGGTATTGATGCGGACTTTTGCAGGCCGGGGTCTGTTGATAAGAAAACGGATAATTTATCATTTTGGAGGAATTTCTGTGGCGACAATTCTGCTCGTTGTCATCTATATTGCCTTCATCGGTCTAGGCATTCCGGATTCCCTTTTCGGGGCGGCGTGGCCTGCGATTTATCAGGAGTTTGATATTCCCGTATCGTACGCAAGCTTTGTCACCTTTCTGATCTCCGGGGGCACGGTGATCTCCAGCCTGATGAGTGCGCGGCTGATCAATCGATTCGGAACTGCAAAGATCACCGCCGTGTGCACATCGGTGACGGCGCTCGCGCTGCTGGGGTTCTCGCTGTCCGGCGGGATGGTCTGGCTGTGCCTGTTTGCAATTCCGCTGGGGCTTGGAGCGGGATCGATTGACTCCGCACTGAACAATTACGTGGCGCTCCACTATAAGGCGACGCACATGAGCTTTCTGCACTGCTTTTATGGCGTCGGGATTACGCTGAGCCCCTATTTAATGTCACTGGCACTTGGAAAGGAAAATGACTGGCACAGGGGATACAGAATCGTCTTTTTCATCCAGCTGGCAATTGCGCTGATCACCATTCTCTCCCTGCCGATGTGGAAAAAAATCAAGGATTCCGCACCGGATGGGGAGGACGGCCCCGTGCGTACACTCAAATTCCGGGAGATGGCGGCCATGCCGACCGTGCGGACGGTGTGGCTGGTCTTTATCGGTTCGTGTGCCATTGAGTACACCTGCAACACGTGGGGCAGCACCTATCTTGTGGACATCAAGGGTATGGCGGTGGATGAGGCCGCAGGGGTCATCACCTTTTACTATGTGGGGATGACGCTGGGTCGCTTTCTGTCCGGCGTGCTGGCCAACCGGATATCCAGCTGGCGCCTGATCCATATTGGACAGGGGATCGTACTGGGCGCAGTGATTCTGCTGCTCCTGCCTCTCCCCGTGCCGGCTGCGGTGGCTGCACTGTTCCTTGTGGGACTCGGGAATGGGCCGGTATTCCCGAACCTGGTCCATCTGACCCCAAAAAATTTTGGTTCGGACATTTCCCAGTCCGTGATGGGTACACAGATGGCGGCGGCCTCCACGGGCATCATGATCATGCCGCCCATTTTTGGACTCCTGGTACAGGCAGTGGGCATCGGGCTGTTCCCCTATTTTCTCACCGCGATGTTCGCCCTGATGGCGGGGTGCACCCTTCTGCTGGTCCGCGGACTGAAAAAACAGGGCCGGTACTGAGCCGTTTATACGTATAAAAAAGGAAAAGCTCTCCCCATTTTTTGCGGGGAGAGCTTTTTAGCTGCAAACTTATTTATTCCCCAATAATCCGTACGGTTTTCATCACCACAGGGGCCAGGGGGCGGTCGCCCGCATCCGTTTCCACGCCGGCGATTTCGTCCACGACGTCCATGCCCTCCACCACATGACCAAAGGCGGCATAATTGCCGTCCAGATGGGGCGCGTCCTCGTGCATAATGAAGAATTGACTCCCCGCGGAATCGGGCATCATGCTGCGGGCCATGCTGATTACGCCGCGCGTGTGCCTGATCGGGTTATTTACGCCGTTGCGCGCAAACTCGCCCTTGATCCCATAACCGGGGCCGCCCATACCGGTGCCCTCCGGATCCCCGCCCTGGATCATGAATCCGGGGATAATGCGGTGGAAGGTCAGGCCGTCATAAAAGCCGTCACGCACCAGCTTTTCAAAATTTTCAACGGTGATCGGGGCTGCGGACGGATCAAGCTCAATCTTAATTTTTCCGCCGTTTTCCATCGTAATTTCAATCATGGGTAAAACTCCTTTTCCTTGTTGATGGATTCAGTATATCACAATCTGCGTTCAATTGCACCCTCCTGATCACGTGTGCTTGAAAAGGAAACCAATCCGAAACAGAAAAATCGGATTTTGTATCCTTTCTAGCCCGTTATTTCCCGATGATCGCGGCTACAACGGTGATATCGTCATCGTGGATCCCGGCAACGCGCCGCTTGGCCTCCTGCGCGATGTGGCGGGCGAGCTCCTGTGCGTCCCCGTCCTTCCAATCCTCCAGATGGGCGCAGATCCATTCCGTATCCCCCTCAAGTGCGCCGTCCGACGCCATGAGGACAATATCCCCTGCCCCAAGCATGGCGGAGTTCCGGGCAAAGGAGACCTCCTGCAAAATTCCCGCCGGCAGGGAGGCATTTTCCAACCGGTGGGCCTTCCCGTTTTTCCGGATAAAAGAAGCCGGGGCGCCCGCCTTGAGAAAATCTACCTGGCCCGTAAACAGGTCAATGCATGCGATGTCCAGTGTGGCGAGAGATTCATCAGACGACTTGACCAGCAGGGAGGAATTGACGACCTTCAGCGCGCAGTCGAAGCCAAAGCCCGCCTTGATGAGCCGTGCGAGCAGACCGCTGGCCATGGCTCCGTCCACTGCGGCGCGTGCGCCGGTGCCCATCCCGTCACTGATGACAAGGATCTGCCTGCCCCGCCCGTCGTTAAAGCACTCATAGGAGTCTCCGCTCACGGAGGAGGAGGAGCAGGTGATCTGTGTCCCGGCGGCCGGAGCGGTAAAGCACGCCTTCTCGCTCAGGGTGATGATCGTCTTGCCGGCGCAGGTGTTCACACACGGCAGCTCAAAGATTCGCCGGGCCGCGGCCCCCACCTCCCGCGCGATCATCCGCCGGTCTGCTCCCCGCACGGGATCACACATCACGTGGACTGTCATGCGTCCGTCCTTATCCAGGATGCAGTCTGCCTCCGTCACCGGGATTTTATTGGCCTGCAAATGTGTGCGCACGCGGTAGGCCGCCTTATCGTCATACGTGCGTGTCTGCGCATACTCCCCGGAGAGATCGCTGAGCATCTGGGCGATGGTGCCGAACTGCTCGGCCGCCTGGGAACGGATCCGCCCAATCTCATCCCGGGCGCTGAGACTCTCCAGATAGTTGGTATACTCATAGTTAAAGGCGTCGATCAGCTTTTCCTTACGCGTGCAGCGGGAGAGAAAATAGCCAGGCGCATTGTCAAGCGTGGCCTTTCCCTGGGCGCGCAGGGCCGTTCCAATGTCGTTAAAAACATTCATCGTATCGTCAAATGCAGTTGTCCAGCAGAAGGAGCGCATTGTGCAGCTGAAACAGACACTGTCACTCACCTTATTATAGACGCCGGTCATATCCGGAGCACAGCGCTCTTTCAGCCCGGCGCACACCTTGTCCACACAGACGGAGACATCCTCCATGGCGCTGGCCGCCCCTTTGAGCCGCATAACAAGTGAGCGCCGCAGGCCGTCCTCTTCGCCGGCATCCTCCCTTTGCTCATCGCGGATGACTGTCCAGCTCTGGAGGCGCTCAATTGCCTTTGACGGCACGAGGAGAAAGATCACATCGGCCGCCGCTGTCTCAATCAGCAGGGCCGTATCTGGGACAGCGGCCCCGGCAATCAGAGCCGCCACACCGTTGGCCGCGGTAAAGGCGACAGCACAACCGAATGAGCCGAGCGGGGCGCAGATGCCCGCAAGCAGGCCGCCGAGGGCGTACCCGGCCGTGATATAGGCGGGCGAGCCGGATCCTGCCGCCATTGCGATCCCCGCTGCGATCCCGGCGACGGCACCGCCGGAGACACCCGCCGCACGGGCGGCCAGCAGAATGAGCAGCACACCCGCGATGCGCGCCGGGGAAATACCGGCCAGCTCAAACGGCGCAAGGGACATCAGGATCACGCAGGTGAGGATCACCAGGCAGGCGACGGAGGTCTTGTCCGCCGTGCGGAGTTTTTTCAGGTTGAGCTCCGTTACACGGTGAAAAATATAGGCGCACCCGGCGGCAAGCGCCGTCTCCGCGAGGGCAAGAGTTACCCCTGCGGAGGTGACTCCATCGATCACCACACGTGCGGACGATGTGACCGCGCAGCCTGCACCCGCTGCCGCCACGGCGCAGGCGCGCGGCGAAACGCTGCGGGCAATGCGGCCCAGCCCGCGCGCGACCACCGTCACCACGGCGAGCGCCGCAATGGCCTGCAGGGCCTGGGTGACCGTGCCGGCGATCAGATATCCGGCAGAGGCGCCCAGTGCCGCAGCCAGGCATGTCCGGGCCGGGGCCGCCGCCGCAAACGCGATGCCGAACGGCATACAAGTCCCGTCAAACGTCCGCAAGGACAGCACCAGGCCGATCACGCCGTAAATGGCCTGCTCCAGTACAACCCGGACGGAATCCGGCAGCTCAATGTTTTTGATTTTCCTCCGGCGCAGTGCCGCAGGATTCCCGAACGGGAGCTTTAAATCCTTTGCTTTCAACTTCCTCACCACTTTTTCGGGTTATTCCCCTTGAATATTTTGTAAAAGGATTATAAGCCCTTACAGCGGAAAAAATTGTCAGAATACGATTGTTTCTTAAATAATTCCATATTTTCCGGGTGGGGCAGGTTCCTGTGCCGGGCGGATGAGAAGTTGCGCTCTCCACACAACAGGGTGGCCAATGAAAAGAAAAATATATAAACACAGGGTACATGAATTTTTGAATCGTCGGGGGAAAAATTTTAAGGCTTGACATTTTTCCCCGTAGGGCATATAATGATAACCAAATCGCATACTTTACCATTTTAAAAAGACTGTGACGGAAAAAAGGCGCTTGTCCCTGCACCCAGAGAGCCGGCGGCTGGTGTAAGCCGGTTGAGAGGCCTGCGCGTATAACTCGTTCCTGAGTCGCCCACCTGAAATCATAGGGCGGGACGCATGGCAGCGTTATTGGCCGAGACCTTGTTGGAGGTCGGTGAGGGCCGCTTCGGCGGCTGAATTAGGGTGGTACCGCGTGGATGATTCTTGTCCCCGCCCCTATGAACTGGGGGCGGGGTTCTTTGTTTCTCCGCTTCCGCAGGAACCGATCATCAGATTGAAATGGAAGGAGAATTTTACATGTACGAAGGATGCAAAAAGTATGTGCCGTTTACACCCGTAAAGCTTGAAAACCGCGAGTGGCCGGACAAGGTGATCACCAAGGCCCCTATCTGGTGCAGCGTTGACCTGCGCGACGGCAATCAGGCGCTCGTTGACCCGATGAACCTGGAGGAAAAGCTCGAGATGTTCCACATGCTCGTGGACATCGGCTTTAAGGAGATTGAGGTGGGCTTCCCCTCCGCGTCGGAGACGGAGTATGAGATCCTGCGCACGCTCATTGAGGGCGGGCACATCCCGGACGACGTGACCATTCAGGTGCTTGTCCAGGCGCG
Source organism: Candidatus Onthovicinus excrementipullorum (assembly GCA_018712345.1). Lineage (GTDB taxonomy): Bacteria > Bacillota > Clostridia > Oscillospirales > Acutalibacteraceae > Onthovicinus > Onthovicinus excrementipullorum. The sequence goes on from DVHG01000007.1 coordinate 23,807, forward strand.
CGAACACCTCATCAAAAAGACGTTTGAGGCCATCAAGGGCGCAAAGAACGTCATTTTCCATTTTTATAATTCAACCTCTACCCTTCAGCGCAAGGTGGTCTTTAAAAAGGATATGGACGGCATCATTGATATTGCCGTCAACGGCGCCAAGCTCATCCGTGAGCTCTCAAAGGACGCCGAGCGCGACGGCATCCATATCACCTATGAGTACTCTCCGGAGAGCTTTTCCGGCACGGAGCCGGAGAACGCCGTCCTCATCTGCGAAAAGGTGATGGACGCGCTTGAGGCCTCCCCGGAGAATAAGGTGATCCTCAACCTCCCGTCCACGGTGGAGATGAGCACCCCCAACGGCTATGCCGACCAGATTGAGTACTTCATCAAGCACTTGAAAAACCGCGAGAATGCGATCATCAGCCTGCACCCGCACAATGACCGCGGAACCGGCGTCGCCTGTGCGGAGCTCGGCATGATGGCGGGCGCGGACCGCGTGGAGGGCACGCTCTTCGGCAACGGCGAGCGCACCGGCAACGTGGACATCGTCACCCTTGCCATGAACATGTTCACCCAGGGCGTTGACCCGCACCTCGACTTCTCCAACATCCGCCATATCCGCGAGGTGTATGAGAAGGATACCAAGATGCAGGTTCCCCCGCGCCAGCCGTACGCCGGCGATCTGGTGTTCACCGCCTTCTCCGGCTCTCATCAGGACGCGATCAACAAGGGCCGCGAGTATATGATGCACCATGATACCGGCTATTGGGAGGTCCCGTACCTGCCGATCGATCCCAAGGATGTCGGGCGCGAGTACGAGCCGGTCGTCCGGATTAACAGCCAGTCCGGCAAGGGCGGCGCGGCGTTTGTGATGAGCACTTGCTTCGGCTACAATATGCCCAAAGCCATGCACCCTGAGTTTGGCGCGGCGGTTCAGGCCGAGTGTGAGAAGGCCGGGCGGGAGATCACCGCGCAGGAGGTCTTTGAGATCTTCAAGCGTGAGTACATCGATATCCACGGCCCCTATGTCCTCACCGCACAGAAGTATCACGACGACAGCGAGGCTCCCGGCATCAGCTGCGGCGGCCGTTTTGAGGGCATGATCAAGTATAACGGTGATGAGCCCCGGGCGATCGAGGGGCAGGGCAATGGACCCATTGATGCGTTCTTCAATGCGCTCTCCCACATCGGCGTGACGGGCTATGAGTTTATCGACTACTCGGAGCACGCGATCTCCGTCGGCTCAGATGCAAAGGCCGTCTCCTATATCCAGCTGAAAAATAAAGAGGGCAAGACGATCTTCGGCGTCGGTATGTCCCACAATATCTATTACGCGTCCATCCGCGGCGTCATCTGCGCAATCAATCGTGATATCCAAAAGCATCATATGAAACAGTCTTAACTGAATTTCTGTGGTATATTTAGATATCAGATTCTATATCATTGGAGGCTTTTATCATGAAAGAGTATCAGATCGTCGTCCTCCGGGGCGACGGCATCGGCCCGGAGATCGTCGGCGAGGCCATCAAGGTCCTCGATGCCGCAGGGGAAAAGTATGGATTCAAGTTTCACTATGACGACCGCCTGATGGGCGGCTGCGCCATCGATGCCACCGGCGAGCCCCTCCCGCAGGAAACTGTGGACGCGTGCAAAAAGGCGGATGCCGTCCTGCTCGGCGCCGTCGGCGGCTGGAAGTGGGATACCCTCCCCGGCAACAAGCGCCCGGAGGCGGGCCTGCTCGGGATCCGCAGTGCGCTTGGCCTGTATGCCAACCTGCGTCCGGCACAGATCTTCGCGCCCCTGAAGAGCGCCTCTCCCATCAAGGATGAGATCATCGGCGATTCCCTCGATATCATGGTTGTCCGCGAGCTGACGGGCGGCATCTACTTCGGTGAGCGCGGCCGTTGCGAGAAGAATGGCGTCCCGGCCGCCTATGATACGGAGATGTACTCCCGTCCCGAGGTCGAGCGTATCGCGCGTGTGGCGTTCGATCTGGCCCGCAAGCGCGGCCATAAGGTCACTAACGTGGACAAGGCGAACGTGCTCGAGTCCTCCCGCTTTTGGCGCGAGATCGTGCTGGAGGTGGCCAAGGACTATCCGGATGTCGAGCTTAACCACCTGTATGTGGATAACTGTGCCATGCAGCTGGTCCGCAATCCCAAGCAGTTTGACGTCATCCTGACCTCCAACATGTTTGGCGATATCCTCTCCGATGAGGCCTCCATGATCAGCGGCTCCATTGGAATGCTCGCCTCCGCCAGTCTGGCAGAGGGCGCTAAGGGCCTGTATGAGCCCATCCACGGCTCCGCGCCCGACATCGCGGGCACCGGCAAGGCCAACCCGCTGGCCACGATCCTCTCCGTCGCGATGATGCTGCGCTACTCCTTTGATGAGGCACAGGCGGCCGATACGATCGAAAAGGCCGTCAATGACGCGCTGACCATCGCCCGCACGCCCGATATCTATGAGGAGGGCTATAAAAAGGTCAACACTGTTGAGATGGGCGATTTGGTAGCAGACCTTGTGAGGAAGGCATAAATATACCGGCTACAGCAATCGGGCCGCGGCATCCGCCGCGGCCTTTTCTTTTTTCATTATATTATAGGCAGCGGATATAAATGCCGCGCTGCAGCGATCTGACCGCCACCATGCAAAAAAGTTGGGTTTTTCATGTAGAAAATATCTCACATTTTTCACTCCCTTTTTACACGATCGTGCTGGGAAAGCACTACATGTCAAAATCAGTTGTTTGCAGGCGAAGCGGGACAAAATAGAGGGATAAAAAAGAGAAAGAGCCGGCATTTGCAAATATTGGGGTATGACCCAGTTAAAGACACTATACTTTGTAAAATTGAGTCGACACGCGCGGGGGGGTGTAAAGAAGGGGAAAAAAGGGAGTTGACAAAAAGGGCTGGATTTGGTATGATAGTCAAGCGCTCACGAGAGAGGGCGCAGCGGACCTTGAAAATTAAACAGCAGCAAGACAAG
>DVHG01000024.1 GCA_018712345.1 Candidatus Onthovicinus excrementipullorum
ATGTAGTGATATGTAGCTACATTGGAAAACGAGTTCCCTAATACTTTACGGAACTCGTTTTCTCAATATGGGTATATATAAGCGTGGCGTTGTTATATCTGGTGTGGTATCTTTAACTATGGGAAACTCCGGTCTCCCACTTGGAGACGGTCTGCCGGGTCACGCCGATCTTTGCCCCCAGCGCCTCTTGTGAGAGGCCCTTTTCTTTCCGCATGCGCATCAGGTTATCTGCAAATGCCATTTGCGTCCCTCCTTACGCCTCCCATTATACCGGATCGTGAAGCAAAAAATCTACCAATTTCGGCGGGAAATCTGTCCCGTAAAGCTGACATTGCGGCAAAACTCACACAAATACGGACCTCTGGACAGCGATCAATGTATCTCCTGAGCAGACGGCATGCCGAACTGTAAAAGCCATTTTCTTTTTTCCGGCCGGCTGATTAGGTGATAGGTGACATCCGCCTCCGGATCCGTGATGGGGACGATTTTCCTGCCGGATGGGATGAGGTTTTTCGGATTGGCAAGATCCGTCACAAACGAAAGCAATGTGGAGGTCCGCACCAGCTCCTGAAACTCGAATTCATCCGTCTGAATCAAAAAGCGTGAAGCGGGCATCTTCCTCCGGCACAGATCCGTCCAGAAGCCGATCTGATCCCGCAACAGGCAGTTGTAGCCATTGAGTTGTTCAAACATCAATTCCCTTTCTGCGGCCAGCGGGCTGCCCACGGGGACGCAGACGGCCAGCCGCTCCCGGATATACGGGCGGTCGATAAGCGCATCTTCAGGGCAGTGATACGGCAGGATGCCGATATCGCACGCCCCGTCCGCGACATCCGCCAGAATGACGTCAATATCCACAATTTTGGTGGAAATCGTGTTTTGCGGGTATTTGTGGGAGATGGCCGGCAACAGCGACCACAGCGGTGCCGGCGCGCAGGATTCCACATGAATAACCCGCAAACCGTTGTCAAACGCCTGAACCGCACGCACGGCATTCTCCGCATCAAACAGCAGCTTGCGCGCGTATTCCACTGCCTTTTGACCGGTCTCATTCAGTTCGATCCTGTTTTTTCCGCGGTGGAACAGGGAGACACCAAAGGCATCCTCCACGCGGCGCATTGTCCGGGTAAGGGTGGGCTGCGAAATATGGATCCGCTCCGCCGTCCGGGACAACGTGCCGCAGTCCGCAAACGCAACAAACTGCTCCAATTCCACTAAATCCAGCATACGCGTTCTCCTTTACTATTCATTTTATGAAATATATATTCCAGTTTTGATATTGTACAATTCCATTATAATGCTGTAAACTGGTACCTGTAAAGATTATTTTATTTCAAAAATTGAAATAAAAGGAGGATTTATCATGGAATATGTAACACTGAATAACGGGGTTAAGATGCCGAAGCTGGGCTACGGCGTATACCAGACACCGCCGGAGGACACGGAGCGCTGCGTGGCCAAGGCAATTGAGGTTGGCTACCGCAGCATTGATACCGCACAGGCTTACGGCAACGAGGAGGGTGTCGGTAACGCGATTGCCAAATGCGGTCTGCCTCGCGAGGAGCTCTTTATCACCACCAAAATCTGGATCAGCAACGCCGGATACGAAAAGGCACGCGCCTCTATTGATGAGTCCCTGAGCAAACTGAAGACAGACTATATTGACCTGCTGCTGATTCACCAGCCGTTCGGTGACTACTACGGCAGCTACCGCGCGATGGAGGAGGCCTACCGGGCCGGCAAGGTCCGCGCGATCGGCGTATCCAATTTTTACCCGGACCGCTATCTGGATCTGACGCATTTCGCACAGATCAAGCCCGCCGTCAACCAGGTAGAGACACATCTGTTCCAGCAGCAGAAGATCGCAAAGCAGTATCTGAAAAAGCATGGCACACAGATCATGTCCTGGGGACCGTTCGCAGAGGGACGCAACGACTACTTCAATACTCCTGCCCTGAAGGAGATCGGTCAGGCGCATGACAAGACGCCCGCGCAGGTGGCGCTGCGCTTCCTGGTGCAGAGCGATGTGGTGATCATCCCCAAGTCCGTCCACGAGAATAGGATGCGGGAAAATTTTGACATCTTCGACTTCACGCTTACACCGGAGGAAATGGCACGGCTTGAGGCGCTCGACGGCGGGAAGAGCCTGTTCTTCTCGCACTACGACCCGGAGACAGTGGAGTGGTTCATGTCCATTGTCTGAGTTGTGTGCCTGTTCTGCTAAAAATCCACGGACCAAAATCACATCCTCTAAAATATGGCGCCCTGGCATGAAATCAGGGCGCCATATTTGCATAATCTTGTTTCAAAGGCGAAAATTCGTGGTACAATAGGGGATGAATTCTGCCGGTACGGGCCTGCCCTCGCGCAGCCGTATCCTTTAGGAAAGAAACGGGGAGGAAACACTGATGATTTTTTACTTCAGCGGAACCGGAAACAGCCAGCTGGCCGCTAAAAAAATTGCCGATATCACAGAAGATGAGCTCATATCCATCAATCAACAGCTCAGAGAAAATCAAACAGGCGCATTCTGTTCCGATCGCCCCTTTGTATTCGTCACGCCCACCTATGCGTGGCGCATCCCGCGGATCGTAGAGGAGTGGATTCGGGACACCCGCTTTGACGGGAACCGGGACGCCTACTTTGTCCTCACCTGCGGGGATAACTGCGGGAACGCCGCAAAATATGTACATGAGCTCTGCGCGGTCAAGGGGTTCCACTTCCGCGGGCTCGCGCAGATCGCGATGCCCGAGAACTATCTGGCGATGTTCCCCACCCCGGGCGGGGCGGAGTGCCGCGAGATCCTCCAAAAAGCGGACCCTGTCATTGAAGCGATCTCCAAAACGATCAAAAATGGAGAACCCCTGCCCCAAAAGCACATCTCCCCGGCCGACCGGATCATGAGCGGCCCGGTAAATGGGATGTTTTATGCCCTGTTTGTCCACGACAAAAAGTTCACCGTCACAGACGCCTGCGTCTCCTGCGGAAAGTGCGCCCGGCGGTGCCCGCTGAACAATATTACGCTGGAGGATGGAAAGCCCGTCTGGCACGGCAACTGCACACACTGCATGGCCTGTATCGGCGGCTGCCCGGCCAAGGCGATTGAATACGGCGCCAAATCAAGAAGCAGACACCGCTATTACATCGCGGAGGAGTGACACACCACCTAATTTAAAAGACGGACAAAAGGCCGTGTGCAGAAATTCTGCACACGGTTTGATACTGCCGATAAAGTGTGATTTTTTAGAATGAGTAGCACGTTAAAAAAGCCTCCCCGTGTAAGAGTAATTCCCCTTTTATGGAATTTGTCTGCAAAGCAGACTAAAGAGGTCTTATGCGGAGCGGAGCGAGACTAACGAGGCGGAAAATCCACTATTTACAGAAAACTTTGTTCACTTCTCAGGAGCCACCTCATCCCCCGCAGGCGGTCCCCCTTCCCCTCAAGGGGAAGGCCGTAAAGGTCCGCCATAAGCCAACATCCCCTTACACTGGGGCGGCTGGATTATACAAATTACCGGTCTGTTCATTTTGTTTTTGATAAGGCAAAAAGTTTTCCGACAGACTGAAGCCCTGTGCAGAAACTTCTGCACAGGGCTTTTCACAATCCGCTCTGTTTTTACACGTTGATCTCAACTTTTAATCCAAGTTCATCTGCATTTGCATCCAGAATCGGGCGGATGAAGTCGCGGACGAATTCCTCCGTCTGCTGCGGGGCACGGCCGACGAAGTTCTCCGGCTTGAGCATGGCCTCAATCTCCGGCTTGGTCATGCCGAATGCGGGATCCGCCGCGATCCGGTCGACAAGGTCATTCTGGCCGCCCTCAGCCTTGACGACCTTGCCGGCCGCCATGGAGTGGACACGGATCTTCTCATGCAGCTCCTGCCGGTCACCACCTCGTTTAACGGCCTCCATCATGATGTTCTCCGTGGCCATGAACGGCAGCTCGGACATCAGGCGGCGCTCGATCATCTTCGGGTAGACAACGAGGCCGTCCGCCACGTTGATGTACAGTTCCAGAATGGCGTCCGTGGCCAGGAAGGCCTCCGCCACGCTGATGCGCTTGTTGGCGGAGTCGTCAAGCGTGCGCTCAAACCACTGGGTGGCCGCAGTGATGGCCGGGTTGAGCGTATCGGCCATCACGTAGCGCGCCAGGGAGGCGATCCGCTCACTGCGCATGGGGTTGCGCTTGTAGGCCATGGCGGAGGAACCGATCTGGTTCTTCTCAAACGGCTCCTCTATCTCCTTTAGATGCTGAAGCAGGCGCAGGTCGTTGGAGAACTTGGCCGCCGACTGGGCGATCCCGCTGAGCACGGCGAGCACCTGCGTGTCCACCTTGCGGGAGTACGTCTGGCCGGAGACGGGATAGCAGCTGTCAAAGCCCATGAACGCCGCGATCTTCTGATCGAGCGCCTTGACCTTGTCGGTGTCGCCGTCGAACAGGTCCATAAAGCTGGCCTGGGTGCCCGTGGTACCCTTGGAGCCGAGCAGCTTCATCTGGGAGAGACGGAACTCCAGCTCCTCAAAGTCGAGCAGCACATCCTGCAGCCAGAGAGAGGCGCGCTTGCCCACGGTGGTCGGCTGCGCGGGCTGGAAGTGCGTGAACGCCAGGCACGGCATATCCTTATATTCCAGTGCAAAACGGCTGAGGACATCCATCAGGTTGATCAGCTTTTTGCGGATCAGGCGCATACCCTCCGTCATGATGATGACATCCGTGTTGTCGCCCACGTAGCAGGATGTCGCACCCAGATGGATGATCGGCTTGGCCTTGGGGCACTGGACGCCGTAGGCATAAACATGGCTCATCACGTCGTGACGCACCTCTTTTTCGCGCGCCTGTGCGACCTCATAATTGATATCGTCCTTGTGGGCCTCCAGCTCGGCGATCTGCTCATCGGTGATGTCGAGCCCAAGCTCCTGCTCCGCCCTGGCCAGCGCGATCCAGAGCCTGCGCCAGGTGCGGAACTTGAAGTCCGGCGAGAAGATATATTTCATCTCTTTGCTCGCGTAGCGGGAGTTGAGGGGGCTTTCATAAATGTCATGCATGGTCCATTCCTCCTGCGTGATGGATTTGTCAGCCCTTGCAGGCTATGGGGTAATCGCCCGTAAAACAGGCGTCACAGAATGTCTTTTCCGGCGCGCCGCCCTCGCCGATCAGCTCGCCGAGGCTCTCCGCCTTCAAAAATCCAAGGGAGTCCGCGCCGATCAGCTTGCACAGCTCATCCACCGTGTGGTGGTTGGAGGTCAGCTCCTCCCGGGTGGGGATATCAGTGCCGAAGTAGCACGGGTTGTGAATGGTTGGGGAGCTGATGCGCACATGGACCTCCCTGGCCCCGGCCTGCTTGAGCGCGTAGACAATGTTCGCGCTCGTGGTGCCGCGGACGATGGAGTCATCCACCATGATCACGCGCTTGCCCGCGACGGACTGCGCCAGTGCATTGAGTTTGATATTGACGCTTTTTTTCCGCTCGCTCTGGTTCGGCTTGATAAAGGTACGGCCCACATAGTTATTGCGGACAAAGCCCATTTCAAACGGAATACCGCTCTCACGCGAGAGCCCGAGCGCCGCGTCCAGCCCGGAGTCCGGCACACCGATGACCACATCGGCCTCCACCGGGTACTGACGCGCCAGCAGCCGCCCGGCCATGACGCGGGAGGCATGAGCCTCCACACCGTCCAAGACGCTGTCCGGACGGGCAAAATAGATGTATTCAAAAATACAGATGCGCCGTTTGCCGGTGCAGTTATCCCGGAAGCTCTGCACGCCGTGCGCATCAATCCGGACCACCTCGCCCGGCTCAATATCGCGGATAAACTCCGCGCCGATGGTATCAAGCGCGCATGTCTCCGACGCGACGATCCAGGAATCCCCCAGCCTGCCCAGCACCAGCGGCCGGAAGCCGAGCGGATCGCGCGCGGCGATGAGCTTGGTAGGGCTCATCACCAGCAGTGAATATGCGCCGCGCAGCCTGTGCATGGTATGGATAACAGCCTGTTCAATATTGGGGGCCTTCACACGTTCCCGCGCAATCAGATGGGCGATGACCTCCGAGTCAATCGTGGTGTGGAACATTGCGCCGCCCTGAGCCAGCTCCTCCCGGATCTCCTCCGCGTTGACGAGGTTCCCGTTGTGCGCCACGGCAAAGCGGCCCTTGAGATAGCGCATGATGAGTGGCTGCGCGTTCTCCACCACGGATTTGCCTGCCGTGGAATAACGCACATGGGAGATGGCGATCTGGCCGTCCAGATCCGCCGGAATCTCACGGAACACCTCGCCCACGAGGCCCATCCCCTTGCGCCCGTCGATCACGCCCATGTCAGACACGGCGATACCGCAGCTCTCCTGCCCGCGGTGCTGCAGGGCATACAGCCCATCCCGGCAGACGGAGGCCGCGTGAAGCCCGCCGTTGGAATAGACGCCGAATACCCCGCACTCATCGTGCGGGATATAGCCGTCGAGTATCCGATTTTTACGCTCCTGCTGAGCCAAAAACAATCACTCCGTAAAATTACTGGAGGCCAAGGCGCCTCGCCATTTCCTCATATGCCTCCTCAACACTGCCCATGTCGCGGCGGAAGCGGTCCTTGTCAAGCTTCTCGTGCGTGGTGCTGTCCCAGAAACGGCAGGTGTCGGGGGAGATCTCATCGGCAAGGATGATCCGGCCGTGATAGCGGCCAAACTCAAGCTTAAAATCGATGAGATCGACATTCTTCGTCTTAAAATAGGCGACCATGATGTCATTGATCTTCAGCGCCTTGGCGCGGATGTCGTCAATCTCCTCCTTGGTGGCAAAGCCGCAGGCGATCGCGTGGGAGTCGTTGATCATCGGGTCGTCCAGATCGTCATTCTTATAGCTGAGCTCAAATACGGGGCAGCGCAGCTCCGTGCCCTCCGCCAGACCCAGGCGCTTGGCCATGCTGCCGGCGGCCTTATTGCGGATGATGACCTCCAGCGGGACGATCTCCACCTTTTTGACGGCGGTCTCGCGGTCGCTGAGCTCCTCGACATAGTGGGTCTCGATGCCTTCCTTCTCAATCAGGCGGCACATGAAGTTGGACATCTTATTGTTGATGACGCCCTTGCCGCTGATGGTGCCCTTCTTTTTGCCATTGAAGGCGGTGGCGTCGTCCTTATAATCCACGATCAAAACATCCGGATCCTCCGTGGTGTAAACCTTTTTTGCCTTTCCCTCGTAGAGCAGTTCCTTTTTCTCCATGACCCATTCTCCTTACATAATGATTGATTTTGTAACCCCGGGCATGAAAAATTCCACACCCGAATGGAAGTGCTATCTGCCAAAATAGTTTTTGATGCGCTCCACGGCCTCTTTTGTACGCTCCGCATTGCCGAAGCCCGTCAGGCGGAAGTAGCCCTCGCCCGCGGGGCCAAATCCCTCGCCCGGCGTACCGACGACCTGCAGCTCATTCAGCAGCAGGTCAAAGAAATCCCAGGATTTCATATGGTCCGGCGTCTGAAGCCAGACATAGGGGGAGCATTCCGCGCCCCATGTGCGCAGGCCGACTTCGTTCAGGCCGGCTGCGATCACCTGCGCATTATTGCGATAGTATTCGATATTTTCCATAATCTGGCGGTGCCCCTCCGGCGTGTAGATCGCCGCCGCGCCGCGCTGCGTGATGTAGGAGACGCCGTTGAACTTGGTGGTCTGGCGGCGCGCCCACAGCGCATTCAGGGCGACGCCGTTCACCTTCAGCGCCTTGGGGACCACGGTGACGCCGCAGCGCACGCCCGTGAAGCCCGCCGTCTTGGAGTAACTGCGGAATTCAATCGCGCACTCCTTGGCGCCCTCGATCTCATAGATGGAGTGCGGCAGGTCCCTGTCCTCCGGGATGAACGCCTCATAGGCCGCGTCGTAGAGGATGACGCACTCATTTTCCCGCGCGTAATCCACCCACTTTTTGAGGCCCGCTTTATCAATAGCCATGCCGGTGGGATTGTTCGGGAAGCAGAGATAGATGATATCCGGCCGCTCGCCCGGGAGCTCGGGCAGGAAGTTATTCTCCGCCGTACAGGTCAGGTAGATGATATTGCTCCAGTGGCCATCCTCGCGGTACGCACCGGCGCGGCCGCCCATGACGTTCGTGTCCACATACACGGGATAGACCGGGTCGCAGATGGCGACCTTGTTATCCACGCCAAAGATATCGCCAATATTGCCCGTGTCGCTCTTGGCGCCGTCGGAGACAAAGATCTCGTCCAGATCGAGCTGCACGCCGCGGTTGGCAAAGTCATACTTTTGGATATCCTCCAGCAGGAATTTCTGCCCGAGCTCCGGCGGATAGCCCTGAAAGGTCTCCTCATGGGCCATATCATCGACCGCCTTGTGCAGCGCGTCAATGACCGCGGGAACCAGCGGGCGCGTTACATCGCCGATGCCCAGCTTAATGATATCCGCCTCCGGGTGCGCCGCACCGTAAGCGGCCACCTTTCTGGCGATATTGGCAAACAGATAGCTGGATTTGAGCTTTAAGTAATTTTCATTGATCTGCATGGTGCAATTCCACTCCTGTCATTGGTCGATGGCCGTGATATCGATCTCACCGGTAAAGACGGTCTCTGCCGGGCCGGTCATAAATACGTCATTTGTCCGGGAGTCCCATCGGATGGTGAGCACTCCGCCGCGCAGGATGACTTTAATATCCTCATCCTTCCGGCACTCGCCGTTTAAGATCATCGCCACGGCGGACGCACACGCGCCAGTGCCGCAGGCGAGCGTCTCGCCGGAGCCACGCTCCCAGACGCGCATCTTAAATTCCCCAGGGCTGACGCGCTCAATGAACTCCGTATTTACGCGGTCCGGGAAGAGCGGATCGTTTTCAAACAGGGGGCCAATCTTTTCAATCTCCAGCTTGTCCACGCTGTCGATCACCGTCACACAGTGCGGATTACCCATAGAGACGCAGGTGGCCGTATATTCCCGGCCGCCTACGGTCATCTGCCGCCCGACGGCCGTCTCGCCTTCAAAGCGCACCGGGATATCTGCCGGCCTCAGGATGGGGGCGCCCATGTTGACCTGCGCCGTCTTCACCCTGCCGTTTTCCTTTGTAACCTTGATGTACTTGATGCCGCTGAGCGTCTCGAGGGCGATCTCGTCCTTGTCGGTCATCCCGTTATCGCATACATATTTGGCCACACAGCGCGTCGCGTTGCCGCACATCCTGCCCTGCGATCCGTCCGCGTTGTACATGTCCATCTTAAAATCGGCCACATCGGACGGCTCAATGCAGATCAGGCCGTCCGAGCCGATTCCAAAATGACGGTCACTGATAAATCTGGCCACGGCGCTGCGGTTATGGAGCTGCTCCTGAAAGCAGTTGACATAGATATAATCGTTCCCAGCGCCGTGCATTTTTGTAAATTTCATTTGTTTCATCTCCCGCCGCCTGTAAACACTCAACATTATTATTATAAAACCGCACCGGGCATAAATCAATAGGAAAATCCGTGCGCAGACAGGCCCGGAGGGGCCGCAAAATTGTACAACCCGCCCGTTCCTGCCGGCGGATCTCCGGCGACTTTTCTATACATTTTTGCCAAATATGCGTTGACCCAAAACGCACTTTGGTGTAGAATAGCAAATAGAGTGTCCGTTTCCATATTCGGGCGCACAGAGAGAATTGAAAAGGGAGGCTTACGTATGCCGAAATGGCTCAGCAACGCGCTTTTTTATGAGATTTACCCGCAGAGCTTTTATGATTCCAACGGGGACGGGATCGGCGATCTGAACGGGATCCGGCAGAAGCTCGACTATATCCAGTCCCTGGGGTGCAATGCAATCTGGCTCAACCCGTGCTTTGATTCCCCCTTTCAGGATGCGGGGTACGATGTGCGTGACTACCGCAGGATCGCTCCGCGCTATGGCACCAACGGCGATATGAAGGCCCTGATTGACGATGTCCACGCGCGCGGCATGCACATTCTGCTGGATCTGGTACCCGGGCACACCTCAATTGAACACCCGTGGTTTAAGGCATCCGCCGAGAGTGACTGCGGACCGCTCGCCGGCCGGTATATCTGGACCCACACCAGGGAGGAGGCCGATGACCCGGACCTGAGCGCGGAGACGCGGGAAAAGCTGGCCGAGTACCCCAGCGCCGGCCGAGGCGGCAAATACTATTTTAATTATTATGACATCCAGCCTGCACTTAACTATGGCTTTGCCCACCCGACCAAGTCCTGGCAGAGCGCGACTGACTCCCCCGAGGCGGTCGAGACGCGTGAGGAACTGAAAAATATTATGCGCTTCTGGCTGGACATGGGAGCAGACGGCTTCCGGGTGGATATGGCCTTCTCGCTTGTCAAGAATGACGGCTCCGGCCATGAGGAGACCCAGAAGCTCTGGCGCAATGTACGTGCCATGCTCGATGAGGAATATCCGAACGCCGCAATCGTCTCCGAGTGGTTCAATCCCTCCCAGTCGCTCGCCTGCGGCTTTCATGCGGACTTCTACCTGCAGGGCAACCTGAGCTATATGGCACTTGCCATGACGGGGGAGGACGCATTCTTTAACCCAGCCGGGGACGGCAGCTGCCAGGGCTTTGCGGAAGAATACACAGCGTACCTGAACACCGCCGCGCAGTACCCCGGCAGTTACGTGAGCACCCCCACAGGCAACCACGACGTGCTGCGCATGTCCTATGGGCGCAGTGAGCGGCAAATCAAGCTGATGCACGCGTTTGACATGACGCTGCCCGGCCTGCCCGTGATCTACTACGGCGACGAGATCGGCATGAAGTACCTGGAGCTTGAGAGCAAGGAGGGTGGCCTGTACCGGACCGGTTCCCGCACGCCGATGCAGTGGGATTCCTCCAAGAACGCCGGCTTTTCCGCTGCGGATGATCCCGCCGCGCTGTATCTGCCCATCGATCCGGATGAAAACCGCCCCACTGTCGAGAACGAGGAAAAGGACCCCGACTCCATCCTGAATAACCTGCGCCGCCTGATCCGCCTGCGCAAGGATCTATCCGCACTGGGGAATGATGGAAAATTTGAGATTATGCATGCGGAATTCTGCGAATATCCCCTTGTCTACAAGCGGTATAACGAGAATTCACGCTGCTATATCGTCGTCAATCCGAGTGCCAGACCGTGCACCGTCGCCTTTGATACGTGCTATGCATTAAAGGATCCGCTCTATGCGATTGGCGATGCGATGGCAGTCACACGCAACGGCAATACCAACACCATAAGCGTAACGCCCGAAAGCTTCGCCATTTTTACGGAATAATCTGTAGGCCCCGCCAAAATTGGCGGGGCTTTTTGTAAATAAGAATATTTTTGTTGAAATAAAAAGTCGCTTATGGTATCATTTTAAGTTAGGAAAAGCCAAATATGCACGGTCTGCCGGCGCCGCTTTTCTCCGCTCCCCGGGCTGGGGCGGGTTTCAGCCGGCTGCGCGAAAGCGCAAAAAAATTTTACCCTTTTTTACCCTCCGCATGCGGATGAGGCTCCCGGCTGCGCCGGACGTCCGAACCACCGCATGCGTTTCTATGGACCGGACAGGCTCCCGGCCCGAAGCATCCGCAATGAACTATTATAACAGAAAGGCAGGTAAAGAGATGAGCAAAACTTCCTACCTCTATCTTGAGGACGGCTCAGTCTACGAGGGCGAGGCCCGCGGAGACTTCCGGCAGATGGTGTGTGAGATCGTGTTCAACACCTCCATGACCGGCTACCTCGAGATCCTCACCGATCCCTCTTACGCGGGGCAGGGCGTCGTGATGACGTACCCGATGATCGGCAACTACGGGGTCGAGCGCGAGGATTATGAATCCATCCGCTTCCAGCCGTGCGCGTTCATCATGCATGAGCTGTGCGACAAGCCGTCCAACTTCCGCTGCGAGGCCACGCTGGAGGAAGTGCTCAAGGAGTTCCACATCCCCTGCCTGACCGGGGTGGACACGCGCTCCATCGTCAAGCGCCTGCGTGAAGAGGGCGCCATGCGCGGGGTCCTGACGGACGATATCTCCGACAAGGACGCACTCATGAAGATGATTAAGGACTTCAAGCAGGAAAAGCTGGTTGAGTCCGTCAGCCGGACGGAGAAGGAAGTTTTCGGCGCAGGCAACACGGGCGCAAAGATCGCCCTGCTCGACTACGGCGTGAAGACGAACATCGCCCGCTCGCTGGCAAACCGCGGCTGCGAGGTCACGGTGTTCCCCTGCGGCACTACGGCGCAGGAGATCATCAACTTTAAGCCCGACGGCGTCATGCTCTCCAACGGCCCCGGCGATCCGCAGGACTGCCGCTCTATCATTGCGGAGGTTAAAAAGCTGTATGACTATGCTATGCCCACGTTTGCGATCTGCCTCGGCCACCAGCTGATGGCGCTCGCCACGGGCGGCGATACGGAAAAGATGAAGTACGGCCACCGCGGCGCGAACCACCCGGTCAAGTTCCTGCATGAGGACAAGACCTACATCTCCTCCCAGAACCATGGCTACATGGTCAAGGCGGACAGCCTGCCCGCCAATGCGGAGGTCAACTGCATCAACGTCAATGACAAGACGGTCGAGGGCGTGATCTACCACGGCAAGCCGATCTTCACCGTGCAGTTCCACCCGGAGGCTTCCCCCGGCCCGCACGATACGGCGTTCCTGTTCGACAAGTTCATTAAAATGATTAAGGAGGGCAAGCTCGATGATTGATAAGTCCATTAAAAAAGTGCTCGTCATCGGGTCCGGCCCGATCATCATCGGCCAGGCCGCGGAGTTTGACTACGCCGGCACGCAGGCCTGCCGCTCCCTGCACGAGGAGGGCTGCGAGGTCGTCCTCGTCAACTCCAACCCCGCCACCATCATGACGGATAAGGATATCGCGGACAAGGTCTACATTGAGCCGCTGAACGTCCCCACCCTCACCAAGGTCATTGAAAAGGAGCGCCCCGACTCCATCCTCCCGACGCTGGGCGGCCAGACCGGCCTGAACCTGGCCATGGAGCTGGAGGAAAAGGGGATTCTCAAGCAGTATAACGTCCGCCTGATCGGCATTTCCGCCCGCGCCATCCGCATGGCGGAGGACCGTCAGGAGTTCAAGGACACCATGGAACGCATCGGCGAGCCGTGCGTTGACTCCCTCGTGGTGCACGACGTTCAGTCCGCCATCGACTTTGCCGACAAGATCGGCTACCCCGTCATCGTCCGCCCGGCCTACACGCTCGGCGGCACCGGCGGCGGCATCGCCTACGACCGCGAACAGCTGCACGAGATCGCCTCCAACGGCATCCGCCTCTCCCGCGTGGATGAAGTGCTCATCGAGCGCTGCATCTCCGGGTGGAAAGAGATCGAGTATGAGGTCATGCGTGACAGCAAGGGCAACTGCATCACGGTCTGCAACATGGAGAACTTTGACCCCGTCGGCGTGCACACGGGCGACTCCATCGTCGTGGCACCCAGCCAGACCCTGACGGATAAGGACTACCAGATGCTGCGCTCCTCCGCGCTGAACATCATCTCCGCGCTCGGCATCCAGGGCGGGTGCAACGTACAGTTTGCCCTGAACCCGGACTCCTTTGAGTATGCGGTCATCGAGGTCAACCCCCGCGTGTCCCGCTCCTCCGCTCTCGCCTCCAAGGCGACCGGCTACCCCATCGCCCGCGTCGCGGCCAAGATCGCGCTCGGCATGGGGCTGGATGAGATCCCGAACGCCGTCACGGGCAAGACCTTCGCGAGCTTTGAGCCCGCGCTCGACTACTGTGTAGTCAAGATCCCAAAGTGGCCGTTTGACAAGTTTGTCACCGCTAAGCGCACGCTCGGCACGCAGATGAAGGCCACCGGAGAGGTCATGGCCATCTCCCGCTCCTTTGAGTGCGCGCTGCAAAAGGCCGTCCACTCCCTGGAGGAGAACCGCACCACGCTGCTGAACAAGGACATCATGAAGCTGGATGTCGAACAGCTGCGCGAGAAGCTGCACAATGTGGACGACGAGCGCCTGTACACGGTCTCCGTCTCCATCTTCAAGGGCATCCCGCTGGAGGAGATCCACGAGATCACGAAGATCGATATGTGGTTTCTCAACCGGATCAAGAATATCACCGATATGGAGAAGAAGCTGCGTGGCGGCGTCTGCGATGAGGACACCCTGCGCGAGGCCAAGCGCATCGGCTTTACGGACGACGTGATCGCCACGGACCTGGGCATTGCACAGAGCGCCGTGTTCAATATGCGCCGGATGTGGAACATCATCCCCGCCTTCTCCGTGGTTGATACCTGCGCCGCGGAGTTCGCCGCGCAGACCCCCTACTACTACTCCGACTACTGCGTCGAGAACGAGGTAGACCCCGCCACCACAAAGAAGAAAGTCCTCGTCCTCGGCTCCGGCCCCATCCGCATCGGTCAGGGCATTGAGTTTGACTACTGCTCCGTCCACAGCGTGTGGGCGCTGAAAAAGCTCGGGTATGAGACGATCATTGTCAACAACAACCCGGAGACCGTCTCCACGGACTTTGACGTGGCGGACAAGCTCTACTTTGAGCCGCTCACGCCGGAATATGTGGCCAATATCGTCGCGCTTGAGAAGCCGGACGGCGCGATCGTCCAGTTCGGCGGCCAGACGGCCATCAAACTGACAAAATCCCTGCACGATCTGGGCGTGCACATCTTCGGCACGGATGCGGACCACGTGGACGCCGCCGAGGACCGCGAGCGCTTTGACGAGATCCTTGAGGCGTGCGACATCGCCCGCCCGAAGGGCCACACCATCTTCACCGAGGAGGAGGCGCTCGCCGCCGCACACGAGCTCGGTTATCCGGTACTCGTCCGCCCGAGCTACGTTCTGGGCGGCCAGGGCATGCAGATCGCCGTCTCCGATGATGACATCCGCGAGTTCATGGGTATCATCACCCGCACGGTGCAGGAGCACCCGGTGCTGGTCGACAAGTACATCATGGGCACGGAGGTGGAGGTCGACGCCATCTGCGACGGCACGGACATCCTCATCCCCGGCATCATGCAGCACATTGACCGCACGGGCATCCACTCCGGCGACTCAATCTCCGTCTACCCGTCGATCACGCTGTCCGACAAGGTGGTCGAAAATCTGATTGATTACACGCGCCGCCTGGCCTCGGCGCTGGAGGTCGTGGGCATGATGAACATCCAGTTCATCGTCCTGAATGAGGAGATCTACATCATCGAGGTCAACCCCCGCTCCTCCCGTACCGTCCCATATATCAGTAAGGTAACAGGCGTCCCGGCGATTGCACTGGCGACCCGCGCCATGATGGGCGAAAAAATCCGCGATATGGGCTACGGCACCGGGCTCTACAAGCAGAGCGGCTACTACGCCATCAAGATGCCGGTCTTCTCCTTTGAGAAGATTTTGGGCGCGGACCCGAGCCTTGGCCCGGAGATGAAGTCCACCGGCGAGGCACTGGGCATCTCCAAAAATTATGATGAGGCGCTCCTGAAGGCATTTGACGGAGCAGGCATCTCCCTGAAAAAGAATGGCAAGATCATCGTGACTGTCTGCGATAAGGACAAGGCCGAGGTCTGTGAGATGTTCAAAAAGTTCCAGGACGATCCGTTCGACCTGTACGCCACCCCCGGCACGCGCAAGGCGCTGGCTGAGGCGGGCATTGAGGCCAAACCGGTCAACAAGATCTCCGGTGAATCCCCGAACATCATCGACATGCTGCACGAGGGCGGCGTGTCCCTGATTATCAACACGCCCACGCACGGCCGTGTGGAGAGCCGAGACGGCTTTAAGCTCCGCCGCATCTCCGTGGAGGCCGGCACCTCCTGCATCACCTCCCTCGACGCCGCCCGCGTCCTGATGGAGAGCGCGCGCAGGGTGCGTGAGGACCAGATCTCCGTGACGGATATCGCGACGCTGTAAAATATAATGACAGAAGGCGTGCCGCTGAAACTCAGTGGCACGCCTCTTGCTTTTTCATATTACAGTTCCTCCGGCTTTTAAGGGGATGCCGGGGGAGTTTGCGCAGACTTTCCGCCTCCCCCTTGAGGGGAAGGTGGCGACGCCAACGGCCGAGCCGGATAAGATGGCACGCCTCCGCACAGCAGAGAGCGACCCCATGATAATCTTCCAGGTGCGCCAAGGTGCACGCAAAAGGTCACGCTCAGCTCGCCTGATTGGTTTAAATACCACGTGACGTTCCGCAGAAATCACCGCACCGTCGCGCCGAAGGGCATCAGGGCCAGCTTGGCGATCTTAAAGCACTGCTTGCCGAACGGGATGCCGACAATCGTGATGCAGAAGAGCACACCGATCAGTGCCGCCTCAAGCGCCAGAGCAAGACCGCTGAAGATGATCCAGACAATATTGAGCAGCAGGGATCCCGCTCCGCCGCCATAGTCGACCTCCTTGCCGAAGGGGAAGAAGGCCAGCCCGGCCATTTTAAAGCACTGCACGCCCACCGGGATCCCCACGATCGTGATACACCACAGGACGCCCATCAGGCCCCAGCTCAGGCCCATCCACACACCGCCGAAGATAAACCACAGCGCATTCCCGATACAGCCCATTGCGATTCCTCCTTTGACCGCACCGTATTTTCTCCATTGTAGCGAAAAACCGGCGTGAGGTCAATGAAGAGACTGTGAACTTTACACGGGTGCCTCTCTCTGGTTCCCTCTCCCTCAGCCACATGATCTCCCATGTATCGGGAAAATCCCTGATGTCCGAAAAATCCGTTCAAAATTCATATCATAATGCCAGTTCTCTGCCAAAGCGGCTCGATCCATGAACAGAAAATGAGCGTTTATTGACAAAAGGCTTACAATTTTGTAACAATGGCGGATTTGCTTGTTTTTTGCTCTACAATTATGATATTATTTAGACGAAAGGAGCGCGTTGCTTTATGAACAAAAAAGAGTTCCTCGACCGCCTGACGGCAGCGCTGGCCCCGCTGCCCTATGCACGGCGGCAGGAGATCGTGGAAGAATTCACCCATAAATTTGAAAGCCGGCTCTCCGCCGGCGAGGCGGAGGAGGAGATCTGTGCCTCTCTGGGTTCACCGGAGTCCTGTGCCGCCCCTTATCTGAATGCCGCACAGAGCGCACCGCCCCCCTACACGCAGACGCCACCCCAGAATTTCGGCTATGCCGCGCCGCAGGGGCAGGCGCCCTACTATCAGCAGCCCGCGCCGCAGCGCGAGGACAAAACCGGCTATGTCGTCGGGCTGATCCTGACGGTTCTCTTTCTGGCCGTTCCGTTCGTGCCGGCGGCGGTCGGTCTGATTCTGGCGGGAGCTATCCTTTTCTTAGCGGCATTTGCCTTTTTCTCGGTCTCCGGACTGGCGGTATTCGGGGCCTTCATGATTGCGCTGGCCGTACTGCTGATCTCCGTCGCCGTGCTGATCCTGTACGGCATTGTAGCGCTGATCGTCTATCTGGTGCGAAAAATTTCCGATAAACCGGGCAGAAAGGAGGCCAAAGCATGAAAAAGAGAAAGGGCCTGATCGCAATTATCGTGGTGTGCGTCGTCTCCTTTATCGCCACGATCGCGCTGGGCATCACCTGTATGTTCACCATTTTTACAGACCTCGACAACGGCAGGATTGAACAGGCCGTGCGGGAATTTGCAGACCGCTACCACCTGAGCGTGCACTTTGATATTCCCGGTTATGCGGTGGACTACTATGACAACATTCCATCCGTCCAGACGCCGGATGCGTACAACCGGATTGACCTCTCTGTGATTCCGCAGGGCAGCGATCTGGAAATTGAATGCGACAATATCCCCTTAATAGTCCGCTCCGGTGATACGGCTGCGGCGCAGCTGACTTTTGCCGGGGGATCCCAGTCCCTCAGCACAGATCAGTACCGGTTTGAACTGTTCCGCTCGCGTGAGAATTCCAGCCGGTATGTGCTGGTATTTGATCTCACCTCCCATCTCTGGACGAACGCGCAGGTAAACGCTCAGCTGGACGTCACGCTGCCGGCCGATTTTATCAACCGGCTGGATGTCGACAGCGGGAATGGCGCTGTGACGCTCTCGGGGATCGACTGCTCTGTCCTCACCGCGGAGTCCGCCAACGGCTCCCTCACGGCGGAGAACCTGAACGTCGATCAGGCGATTGATCTCTCCACGGACAACGGTTCCCTTACGCTGAACAGTCTGCTGGGCTCGGCCTCCGTTAACTGCGAATCGGACAATGGCTCTATTCAGTTCAGCGCCGGTTCCCTCACCTCCTATGTGATTGACGCCTCCGCAGACAACGGCAGGATCATCAATAACCTCGCAACCCCCGCTCAGACGATCCGCGGGGACGACCTGCACTACGAGCACCACGGGGCCGATGGCTCCATGGGGATCGGCCTCCGCTTCCAGTCGGACAACGGACGGATTGAGCTGAACCCCTGACATAGCACAGCATAAAAAAAGGACGCCCGCGGGCGTCCTTTTCCTTTTTCAGTCAATGATCGTTTGCTGCCGGCTGAATCGACTGAATGTCCTTTTTCCGGATGATGACAAAGTAGATCGCACTCAGGGTTGCAGAGGCGATCTCTGACAGCGGAAACGCCCACCAGATGATCTGAAGGTTCCCCGTCAGGGAGAGCAAATACGCCACCGGCAGCAGCACGATGAGCTGGCGCAGCAGGGAGAGCGACAGGCTCATAAAGCCGTGCGAGAGGGCCTGAAGAACTGATCCGATGATAACGTCAAACCCCGCGAACAGGAAACCGAGGCTGATGATGCGCAGCGCGGGGATGCCGATCTCCATCATGTTTTCCGATGCGTTAAAGATCAGCAGCAGCTTATCCGGGATCGTCTGGGCGATCACGATCGCAATTGCCATGATCCCGAGCGCATAGGCGATGCTCAGCCAGATGGTCCTCATCATCCGCTTCGGCTTGCGCGCGCCAAAGTTGTAGGCCACGATCGGCACCATGCCGTTATTCAGCCCAAAGACGGGCATGAATGCAAAGCTCTGCAACTTGAAATAGACCCCAAATACGGCTGTCGCCGTAGTGGAAAAGGCGATCAGGATCTTGTTCATGCCGAACGTCATCACTGACCCGATTGACGACATGATGATGGACGGCACGCCGACGCCGTAGATCTGCCGGATGATCTTCCACTCCGGTCGGAATTTTTTCAGGGAGATGCGCACCTCATCATTTTTATAATGGTTCAGAATGATCGCCAGCACTGCCGCCACGATCTGCCCGAACACAGTGGCAGCCGCCGCGCCGGCCACGCCCATCTCCGGAAACCCGATCAGGCCAAAGATCAGGATCGGGTCAAAGATGATGTTGATGATCGCGCCGATCCCCTGGGTGATCATGGTGTAAAACGTCTTCCCCGTGGATTGGAGCAGACGCTCGAATGCAAACTGCCCGAACATCCCGAACGAGAAGACACAGCAGATCACCAGGTAAGAGGTGCCGTAATCAATGATCTCCTGCACATCCGTCTGCACCTCAAAGAACCACCGGGAGAAAAAGCCGCCCAGCAGCGCAAATACCAGATAGCTGCACGCGGCAAGCAGAACGGCGTGATTGGCGGTCCGATTTGCCTTGTCAAAATCCTTCTGCCCCAGGCTCTTGGAGAGCAGTGCATTCACGCCGACGCCTGTCCCGGTCCCTACGGCGATCATCAGGTTCTGCACGGGGAACGCCAGTGAGACGGCTGTGAGCGCATTCTCATTGATCTGCGCGACAAACATGCTGTCCACCACGTTGTAGAGCGCCTGCACCAGCATGGAGACGACCATCGGGATTGACATGGTCACCAGCAGGCGGTTGACCGGGAGGACACCCATTTTATTCTCTTTTTGCAGTGTTTCGGTTTTGTCCACCGGAGCACCCCTTTCCGTGCAAACAAAAAGCGCTCTGCGGCGCTCTGTTTATGCTATTCTCTTAAGCACTATTATACGGACATTTCAGCCCTCTGTCAAATGTATAACAACGAAGCGCGCGGGAGATTACCCGCGCGCCGCCAGTTGTAATATCTTCCTCCCGGCCTTCAGGTGCGCGTCTGAATCCGCACCTGATGCTCCCCGGGCGGGGTGGAGAAGGTTAAGATGCCGCCCCTGCAATCAGCCATCTCCAGCAGGTACTGCCCCGGCATGAGCGCGCATCCATCCACCGTCAGGGATTCCAGCTCCCCATTGAGCCAGATACGGTTCGCCTCGGCCTCGCTCTCCTGACTATATGAAACCATCAGTTCAGTGTCGTTCGCCTCAATTCTCTTCACCGTACCGCCCACGGCCTGTGGATAGGAACGCGTCAGCAGCTTCCACACGGGGTGCAGAGAAAAATGATTGGATGCATAGGCCCAGTACGCCCGGCTCCAACCGTTGCGGTTGAACAGCTCCAGCAGGAACTCCGCGTGGCGATGATAGCCGGTCGGGCCGGAAAATCCGCCCCACTCGCCTACCAGTACCGGGACGCCCAGCCGCTCCTGCGTGCGGCGGTGCTCCTCAAAAATCATCCCCACACGCGCCTCACTGGCAAAGCGGTAGAGCGGTGAGTCCACAAACAGGTCATACCCATGCGGGGCAAAAGCCACCTGTGCTTCCGGGACGCCGTCCACCGTCGGGATCCGGACGGCACAGGGGATTCCCAGATTGGAGTAATAGCAGTTTTCCATCAGGATGATCCCACGGTCCGTCACTGCCCGGGCGGCGGCCGTCATTTTAGACAGGAACGGGGAATACTTCTCCACATCAAACCGGCGGATGACCGGCTCCACCCGCATCAAGATCTCCCGCAGCGCCGCACGGTTCTCCCCGAGGTGCCTCATCCGGCCAAAGCCGCATCGCCGGACCCGCCGGCCGATCTCTGCGGCCAGACGGATAAAACCGGCGCGTTGATTCTCCCGGTTGAGATACCGCGCCGCGTCAAAGGGCAGTTCCCGTCCGCCGCCGAGCCGATCCATAAAAGCGTTCACCAGGCCGGTAAAGACAACCGGACCATCCAGCCCGGGATACGGCTCGTTAATAAAGTCATACCCCAGCAGCGCCGGGCTGTCCGCAAAAATGCGGATCACATGCTGCCACATGGCGGCGTACCAGTCCTGAAGGCCCTTTCCATAAACCGGGGTGTTGTTCCAGAAATGCTCAAAGCTGTGCGCGACCGCACGCGAATAGAAATACCCCTCCGCCCAGATCGCGACCGGCTTTTCGATCGGGTAGCCGTCCGTAAGGGTGGCCCACTCCGGTGCGCCGTCCCCGATCCGGCTGGAATACAGGTCCTGATGCATATCCAGAATGAAATAGATCCCATATTTTTCGCACCAGGAGACGATCTCCCGGTAGTGATCCAGATAGATTTCGTCATAGATTCCCGGGTGGGGCTCCACACCGTCCCAGGTCAGGATTAGCCGAATTAGGTTGATCCCGCGCGCGTGCAATGCGGCGACGGATTTTTCCGTAAACGAGTCGAATTTATATACGGTCTTGTCCCCTTTTTTCTCCCCTTTCAGGGAAATATTTACCCCATTAAAAAAGACCTGCCGTGCGTGTTCATCGACGAAACGGGTTCCCTCCCGAAAAATCCGATCCATTGCCAGCATCCACCTCCGCCCCTATTATAGCCGGGCGCAGACGGGCATACAATGACAAAATTGTTAATTTTTGCCGGAGCACGCAAAAATCCCCCCGCGGCAATACCGCGGGGGCAAGGTTACAATTTGCAGTGAGAATGGCGCGCTTACCTCTCTCTCCTGCGCAGGAGCGTGGCACAGCCGCCAAACACAACCGCCAGCGCCGCACAGGCCGCCACGGCCGTTCCGATATCCCCGGTGGAGGGATTCCCGTTGAGATCGGCCTGCGATTCTTCCTTGGCGGGCAGAGGTTCCTGAACCTCTTCTTCCTGAGCATGAAACGTCTCATAGACCTTCAGCGTATTCTCCGCCATCAGCTGATGCCCCAGTGCGGCCGGGTGCGGATCCACATAGAAATTCTGTGGATTCCACAGGTAATCGCCCAGCAGATCAATATCCAGCGTTCCGGCCTCATCATTAAATTCCCCACCGGTCAGGCGCGTGATGATATCTCCCAGATTGATCCTGACTCTGCTGGGGCAGTCCTCTCCCTCATAGGCGGCATAGGCGCTGTCGGAGTCCGAATAGGCGACCTGATTCGGATACTCTTCCGCCAGACGGATCATGATATCGTTATACCTGCCCAGCAGATAGGAGAGCGGGGCGCTGAGCAGCTGGTATGCCTGTGCATCAGCGGTCTCCTCAAGCAGCGGATTCGGGATCCCGTTGAGGATGATCCGTACATCCGGGTTGAGCGCGAGGATCTTGTCAAGCAGGGCCTTATCGTTCTGATAGCTCTCCGCACAGTTCGCCTCCAGGATCGTGCGGATCTCCGCCGCAGTCTCATCCTCCTTATCGACCGCGAGCAGCGGGAACACAAATCCCGTGATCAGACCGTCCATATTGATGCTCCCGTCCTCAAAGCCGGCCAGCAGGTCATCGATTGTCTCCACGCCGCAGCTCTTTGCAATGGCCTCCATGCAGAAGGCAAAAAAGTCATTCCCACCCAGCGATACCAGCACCACATCGGATTCCCGGAGCGCATCCGCAAGGCCGACATCGTTCTGGTCGTAGACAGAGGCGTTCGCCTCAAGGTCCTCCATCACGTTATTCGCACGGTAGCCATCGACCGAATAGTTCCGGAAGGTGACCGTGCTGCCCGTCTGCTCCGCCAGCAGGCGGCTGAATACGGCGCCATATGCGTGCTCGGACGGCTTGGCCAGGTGGTGGGCGTTGCGGATATCCGTCTCCGTACAATCGGAATAATCCACAACATCCTCACAGCCGAACCCACGCCCGATGGAGTCCCCCACGGCAGTGATGGTAATCTCCTCCGCCGCGAATGACGGAAGGGCGCAGCCCACCGCCAGCGCGGCGGACAGTGCCAGTACTTTGAATCCCTTTTTCCTTTTCATCATTTCTCCTCCTTTGACATGGCCTCATTATTTTCAGCGGTATCTGTACGAACCGCCTGAATCCATACATAAGCAGAGAAAAACGGTTTTTATACGGGAACACGGCCCTCCAATAAAAATAAGCTCTTTTTTTATTATACTCCTGAATAAAAGAAATACAATTTCGATTTTTACAAAATCGTTTATTTATGTTTATTTTGTTTATTATTACTATACTTGTTATACAAATTAGAACATCCATTTGATTCTTTTGGGCCTACACTATACTGATTCAAAAATCAAAACCACCAGTTCAACTGGAGGTTTGACTAGCCCCTATAAGGGGCAATTACGGACTTAGCCCCTAGAAGGGGCTCTGAAAGCTTGACACCGCATTACCATCTCAGGCAGCCGCTCACGTGCGGC
>DVHG01000008.1 GCA_018712345.1 Candidatus Onthovicinus excrementipullorum
GTTTACGCTACAAAAAAGATACCTACTGGAAATGCGGGCGGCAAAATTACCAAAAGAAAAACCTGCGGTGAGCGACTTGCTTACCGCAGGTGTGTAAAGGTGGTACAAAAAAGATCGCCTTGGAAATCAGAGCAGGGACATGAACGCTCGAAATGAAAATTTATGCATATTACATGTGGTTGCTATAGATTGAATTGTTCTTTTATTTTAAGCGCAACAACATCTGGCTCAAGATATGAATTATCTATTTTGATATAATTCTCAAAAGTGATTTCACCTTCAAGACTTTCGCAACGATGGTTTGCATCATCAGTTAATAGCCTTTGCATGGATGCATCCAGATCACGCTTTGACGCCTTATTTTTCAAACGATTTTCTGTAGCATTGCGTTCTAATCGAATTTCTTTTGAGGCGACGAGCTCGACATAATAAAATTCTACCTTTTCGTTTTTTTGTTTGAAAATATCTTTGACATGTTCAATATAATCCCAATCAGATTGCATATCAAATGCCCACATAATAGTAAATATTAATCCATAACATTCTGTTTCCGCAAATTCTTCAAAAACAACTTCCCTTAAACGAAGTATGGCTTTAGTATTAAAATACCCAAATATCTCGATAACCGGTTCAATGGTCATGTGATTGTGGAATAATCGCAAATCAGTAATCTTCATCAATTCTTGGCCAACAGTCATTTTACCAACTGCCGCATTTCCTATTAAGAACAATACCTTCATAGAATAATGCCCCCTTTTCTTAATTTTACCGTTATATCTTATCATAAAACGCAAAATAAGTCGACTGTTTTACAACAATCGACTTATTTTGACAATTTTTCTGGTGCTGGTGACCGGACTTGAACCGGTATGGTGTTTCCACCGAGGGATTTTAAGTCCCTTGCGTCTGCCGATTTCGCCACACCGGCCTGTCTCCGACAGTAACAATAATTATAGGATACTCCAGGCAAAAAGTCAATACACCCCGGCGCACCTTCCGCCCCGGGTACTCATATGATGTTGATGGGGTAAACCCAATTTACAGAGAAGGAGTTTTTAACTTGAGCGATTTATTTGACGCTGCCAATTATTGCTCCATCCCCATCCCTGAAATCGACGTGGGCTGTGGATGCAAAAGCAATATGGATACAGTATACAGACCCGTCTCCAAGCTGCCCCCAAACCCAACGGTGACGATGGCATACGTACCCTTTCAGGAGGACATCACGGAGTACGATTCGGAAAAAGCCCTCATGTGCGGTACAGCTTTCCCGGACCTCAACCGACCGTTCTACGGAAAGGCGGCGGGATGCAGATGAATGAACGTGAAAAGCTGCTCAAGCGTCTGAGCGCCCACCAGTTCTCAATGTGGGAGCTGCACATGTACCTGGATACGCATATGAACGATCCGAAGGCCATGGCGAGCTACAAGAAGCACGAGCGGGAATACAAGGTTTTGAAAGCAGAGTACGAGCGCCAATACGGCCCGCTGACCCCAAGCGCATCTGTCCGCGGAGCCGACTGGATCTGTGATCCGTGGCCGTGGGATATCGAGGAGGCGACTTGCTGAATGTGGACTTATGATAAGCGGCTGCAATATCCGATCAAAATTAAAAATCCAAACGCGAAATATGCCAAAATCATTATCAGTCAGTATGGCGGGCCGCATGGCAAAAGGTGATAACACCCGTGCAGTACCTCCTGCAAAAAAAGGGAGCCTGACGGCCCCCGTTGATTTTGCGATTAAAATGTTTTGACAAGCTCCTTTAAGTACGCCTTGAAGTCCTCGCCGACTTCTTCGTGCTTGAGGGCGACCTCACAGTTCGCCTTCAGAATGCCGAGCTTATTTCCCATATCATAGCGGACGCCGTTAAAATCGACCGCTGTCAGCTTGCCGGCCTTGGCGAGGTTCACCATCGCGTCGGACAGATACAGCTCACCGCTCTTGGCGTCGTAGGGCGTCTCCTCGATCATGCGGAATGCCTCGGGCGGCAGGATCACACGGCCAAGAATCGCATAACAGGACATGATCTGCTCCTCCGTGGGCTTCTCGACAATATTATGCACCTGCATCACATTGCCCTCCAGCGGTGTGACATCAAGCGAGCAGTACTTTTTGACATCCTCGCGGGAGACCTCCTTTACACCAACCGTGCCGCAGCCATACTTCTCATACGCACGGCAGAGCTGCCCGGTGACCGGATCGTCGGAGATGATTACATCGTCGCCATAGAGCACGGCGAAGGGCTCATTCCCGACAAAGCTTTTACCGCAGAGGACGGCATGGCCGAGACCTTTTGTCTCCTTCTGGCGGATGAAGCAGATGTTGGCCAGGTCCGCAATGGCCTTGACCTCCTCATAGATCTTCTCCTTACCCTTTTTGCCCTCGAGCTTTGCTTCCAGCTCATAGGCGTGGTCAAAGTGATCCTCAATTACGCCCTTGCCGCGGCTTGTCACGATGAGGATATCCTCAATACCGGCCGCCACAGCCTCCTCCACGATGTACTGGATGGCGGGCTTGTCGACGATGTTGAGCATCTCCTTCGGGACGGCTTTGGAGGCCGGGAGGACACGTGTCCCCATGCCCGCTGCCGGGATAATGGCTTTTTTGATTTTCTGCATAACAGGAACCCCCTTAAAATAATAAACTAAAACAATAAATAGGATACCGCCATACCGATCAGCCGGTACAGCAGATACACCACAATGGCCGCCCAGATGTTGATGCCGCTCCAGTGCCGCATAAACTTCTCCCGCGCCAGCGGCTCTTCCACCGCCCGGGCCTTTTTAGCCCTGCGGACGGCGCACCGGCGATAGAGCGGATTGGCCGCAAATCCCATGGCCACCATCGCCGCAAAATTGACGGCCTGCGCGATCAGCAGCGCCTGAATATTCGCGGATTTTAAAAGTTGCACAGCCCCCGACTCCATCTGTTCCACAGAGGCATTCGCCTGGGCGGTATAAAAGCTGTTAAGCTCATCATAGGCGGCATTGACCGCGGGTGCCATCGCAATCCCAAACGCCAGAAAAAGTGCAATCAGAATGGTCCCCGCCGCGTACATCCGGCGGTAGATGAACCAGAACGGCGCAAACAGGAATGCCGCCCAGTTAAAGCTCACCGGGAACTTTTTCCGCTCCATCTTCAAAAACTTATGAATGTACGGCACCGTGTTGACCTTGACGATCGCGGCAACTTCCCGCACCGGGACCCCACGGATCGTCTGCTGATCGTCGAACTGTACGGAAAATGGCATCCCAAACGGGGCAAACGGCTGGCGGCCGGCCTGGCCGCGCTGAGTCTGCCCCTTTCCCAGCGGCGTACCACAGCCGGGGCAAAACAGTGTGTTCGGCGGATTATTTCTGCCGCAGACCGGGCAGATCTCCCCAAGATCTTTTTTTTCATCAAAATCCGGGCGGTCGGAGGCGGTGGCCGTCGGCTTCCACTGGAAGTCTGTCCCATGCAGATTCGCATTTCGGCAGCCGCCGTAATCAATCCAGCACTGGCGGTGATGGGGTGTCCCACAGACCGGGCACACGACAACATCTTCATCGTCCCGGAATCGTTCGGAACAGACCGCGCACTTTTGCCCACTGTATCTTCCCATACCGCACCTCGCTTTCTCCATTCGGGCGATCTTGCTTTTATTATAGTATCTTTTGGCAAAAAATTCAATGAAATTCCAGAGCATGTGGCTGATTTGTGCCTTCCGCAAGAATTCAGCCGGAATTTCACTGCTTTTTCTATTTCATTTGACGCAGGTTGCGCAGAGCGGACCGATCGCCCGTTAAATACGAGCAAATCCCGGGGAGATGTCTCCCCGGGATCCCATGTGTCTGTTCAGCCTTCCATCTGCTTGCCGATCAGTGTGGCCGCCGCCTGGATCAACTTGATTTCCGTCTCAGTGGGAAGCGCTCCGCTCTCCGGCATCAGGAGGAAAACCGAGCCCGATACGTCTCCGGAGGCAATCACCGGGTACATAACGCTTGCTGCCCTGTCATACCCCTCCACCGGGCGGAGCTGCTCTCCGCCCTCCTGAGCGATAAAGCTCTCCCGGCGCTCGATATACTCCTCCAGCGCCTGGGAGATCCGCCTGTCCGAGATCTCACGCCGTGGGACACCCGCCCCCGCCACAACGTGATCCCGGTCGCAGATCACGGCGGCCAGCCCCGTGCACGCCGCGAGTGTCTGTGCGTACTGTTCAGCAAAGGGCGTCATCTCCTCAATCGGAGAGTATTTTTTAAAAATCACTTCCCCGTCCGAGTCCGTATAAATTTCCAGCGGATCCCCCTCACGGATCCGCATTGTCCTTCTGATTTCCTTTGGGATCACGACCCTGCCGAGGTCATCCATTCTCCTCACAATTCCTGTTGCTTTCAATGTATCCGTTACCTCCCCATGGGATTGTATTTTTGAACAAAAAATCGGGTCCCGTCGAACGGGTCCTTTTCCTCGATTTGTCAAAAATATTATAAGTAATAACACATTGAATATGCACATACCGGATCTGGAAAATTCATCATTTGGTTCCCGGATTTTCCCAAATTTATTGGCAAAATATGGGCCCGCCGATGTTTCGGCGGGCCCCATCATATTACATATTATTCAAACATTTGGGTTTGGAGGATCGTATCGTCCGCAATGTCAACCGCCGCGGTACGTCCTACCACTGTTTCAATCTGCGAGGGGGCGATTCCTGTCCCCGGGCGCTTATAGGTAAGCATCGCCCGCGTAATCACAGTCCCCTTGGGGATGTCCCCGCGCGATACGATGGAGCGCCTCGCATTTTGACGGGCAACCTTTTCGCTCTCAAGGCATTTCAGCTCTCCGCTGCCGCGAATCATATCGATAAACTCAATTCCCTTGAGAATATTGCGCGCATCATCGGGGTCCATTGCATGGTAATGATCATTCCCCTTGAGCGTTTTATCAAGGGTATAGTGCTTTTCAACAATCGTAGCACCGAGCAGATAGGCGGTCTTAATGACATCGAACCCCTGCTTCGGCTTGGTGTGGTCGGAATACCCGATCACCAGGTCCGGATACTTTTGCCGGAGAGACGCGATCTTATTGAGGTTGACCTCCGTGTACGGCGTTGGATATTCCAGCACACAGTGGAGCAGTGCCAGCGGCTGATCATTATATTTGCGGATCGTCTGGACGGCCAGTTCGATCTCATCTGCGTTGGAGGCGCCCACAGAGAGCAGGATGGGCTTGTTTTTCTTTGCCTGATACTCAATAAACGGGATATTAGTCAGATCTGATGAAGAAATCTTATATACATTCATCATCTTATCCAAATAATCCGCCGACTCAAAATCAAACGCCGTGGAGCAGAATTCAATCCCCAACTCCTCACAGTAATCGGCCAGCTCCTGATACTCCGCCTCCCCAAAGGAGTCGAACTTCTGGAACAGCTCGTATTGCGAGCGCGTGGGCTCCTCCGTGATGTCCCAATAGTACGGGGACTGTTTGGCGGCCAGTGTCTCCGCCTTATACGTCTGGAATTTGACCGCGTGGATCCCGGCATCGCGCGCCTCGCGGACCATCAGCTTGGCGGCATCCATGGGCGTAATGCCGCGCTCCTTTGCGATATCATAATAATTCACGCCGACCTCTGCGATGAGAACGAACTTACCACTTTTCATTCCGTTTAAAATGACCTGTTCCATAGACAACTCCTTTAATTCTGAATGATGGTGAATATTTAAAAAATACTCTTTTGACGAATCATGCGCACTAAAATATAGATTCCCAGCACCACACCAAGGCCCCAGCGGACATAGGCATAGTCCAGCAGCAGATAAAATACAGCACCCGTCACCGCAACGGCAATAATCCCCGGCACAAAGGTTCTGAATTTATAGTGATACTTGGCCTCTTTGACGGCAAAGTGCGCGATGATATGATGGAAGACAAAGAGCATGATATAGGAGATCATCGTCGCGATGGAGGCGCCCTTAATCCCCCAGACCGGAATCATAAAATAGTTTGCCACAATATTGACGACGGCAGCCATACAGGTCCCGATGGCGATAATCTTTGTCTTTTTGTAATAAAATTCGTAATTGACCGGGAAGCTGTAAAGAAATACCATGTAATAAGAAACCGCCATGATCGGGACCAGATCCATCCCGGACCAGAACTCCTCCGAAGCGAAGATCTTGACGACCTCTGGCGCAAGGAGCATGAATCCCATTGTTAGCACCGTATACAGGGCGATATAATTCTTGCTCCTGCGCGCTACAACATCCATCTCCCCCTGTTTCATGTGGTCATAATACAACGGGACCCAAGTGTTATTAAGCGCGCCGTAAATAACGTTGATAATGTGGACAAAGTTAAAGATAAAGCTGTAGATTCCGACTGCGGCCGTATCATCCAAAAGCTTTTGCAGCATAATGCGATCCGACTGCGCCAGGATAATCTGGGAGAGATTGTGGAAAATGAGCGGGAGGCAGAGGGGCAGGCAGAACTTCCAGTATTTTTTGGAAAAGCCTTTTTTCCCCTTGGCGAAAATGGCGACCCCCAACACGATCCCCACGGCCACGTTCGGGATCACATATCCGATGATGCGGCCCCAGTACCGGTCTTCAAACCGGTCGATCCCCATAATCAGCAGCAGGGAAAACAAAACCGAAGTGACCGTTACCACCACGGACACCAAAAAGTTCAGCGACGCCTGCTTGTGATAGATGAACTTCATCGTCGCAAAATTGATCACATAGGCGCCAAAGCTCTGCGCGAGGATCAGAAAGACGGCAAGATGATTGAACTGAAGGAATTTTGAGATTGGATTAATAAAGATGGCCACAAGGAGCGTCATACCCGCAGATACCACGCAGGACAGCGACAGGATGCTGGAATAATAGGCATCCTGTTCGCGCTCCTCAATATGCACACGCGCGGCCGCGATGGTCCCACTCGTCTGAATGCCCATGACGATCGTCATGATCTGCACCCATGTGGTATACAGGGAGATTACGCCGTAATTTTCAGCGCCCAGAAGACGCGTGAAAACCGGAACGGTGAAAAAGTTGACGCCGTTCAGGATCACCGGGCCGAGAATATTGAAGAAAGCCATCTGGTTGGCGCTGGTGCCCGTGAGCAGGCGCCTGATTCCCGTCTTTTCCTTACTCATTAAAATCCCCTGTCATTACCGGCCGTCCCGGATCCGGGACAGCAGCTCTTTGAGCTCATCCAGCGTCTCGGGGACCTGAATCTTTTCCGGATCGGAATACATGGCCTTGAAATCGGCGATAAACTTTTCCGCGCCCTGCCAGAAGGGATCCGTCAGATCGTTGAAAAGCAGCTTATATGTACAGATTACCACAGGCTCCGCGTTTTTCAGAAGCTTGGGCATGAACTGCGCCGTGGAAAACGCCCCAATCAGGACGTGATCGCTCCCGATCTGCTCCATGCACTCCAGTTCCCAAAGATTTGCATACGTGTCCCGCTGCAAACCCGGCACCTGCTTGTCCGCCTGACGGGGATGGATGCGTGCAACAGCCTGATTGCCCAGCGTACTGAGCAGCGCCTCAAGCTCTTTTTCGCGTTCGGGCAAAAAGCCCTTCTTTTCCGCAATCGGCTGTGTCAGGTAGACGATCCGGCTGCTGCGGTAGAGGTCATTCTCCTTATAGTCAAATACTTTTTCAATTTTCCCAATATCCCCCTCAGAGAGAGCAGGGAGCTGACGTATCTCACACGAAAGACTGTTTCTGGACAGTTGAGGCGAAGATAAATAGATTGCCTGCGGCTGAATGCTCAATTCGTTCCCGCAGAAGAAGCGATCCACAAATTTGAAAAATCCAGTGGAATAGTCATTGACGATATCTCCAAAATAGGAACCCGCCCCATCCTCAATCAGGTAGACTTCCGCCTCTGGATAGGCGTCGTGCAGGCCGGTAGTAAACGTCGTGGGGAAGCTGGTGCATATGGCAGAATAGGCCTTTCGATTCATCCCGATTTTTTCAGAGGCATTTTTCTGAATCGTATGCTTGGCAAAGAGCAGCCGCAGGAGCGTGCTCAGCTTTCCGATAAGAGAAGTATGTGATTGATAAACGCCAATATTGTAGACGTGATTGAAGATGCCGGCCTGCTGCAGGCGCTCAGCCAACTCTCTGGAACCTTTAAACTGATGATAGATGTAGATGTCCGAATGGCCCTTGCTTCCCTGAACATCATTGAGCACAAAGCTGGCACAATTGACCACCTGCAAGGGCGTATCGCACGCAAAGGCAAAGCGCTCGCTTTTTTGCGCCAGCTTCTGGTGCCGAAGTTCTCTGGCGGCAAGCGCCAGATATCCCAGGAAACCCCAGAAGAAAAACACACTGGGGGAATAATTGTAAATGGGGCCTTGCTGGACGAGCATCTCACAACACAGGCCGAGCAGAGGAACCAGTGCAAAGGTCATCTGCAAATAGGTGCGGTTCGGTGCTCTGAAATAGTATTTAAGAATGGATACTGCCAGACAAATTGCAAATATCCCCAGAATGGCTACTCCCAAAATCCCCTGCGATACTGCAACATTCAGGATCTCATTATGGAAGTGACTGAATGTCTGCCCCTCCTGAATGATAAAGGCATCCGGCATTTCCTGCCTCAAATACGATTTGATATCAAAGAAGGTAACACCAAAAAGCGGCTTCTCCTCAAACAGGGCCAGGCCATTTTTCCAGATTTCAGTACGCTTGTTCATCGGATCCTTTTCCAGATCATATCCTCTGAAAATGGTCCGTGATCCCTCTTCGTCTTCTCCATCCTCTGACGGCGGCTGGTTCTCTTCCACGGTGATGACGATCTCATTATACGTCTCAATCAGGATATTCGGCAGCATAAAGGCTGTGATCCCCACAAACACGGCGATCACAACTGCCAGTATCTGCCGCAGAACCTGATGCAGCTTTTTAAAGCCAAAGCGGGATAGCAGCAGGAAAATCAGGCAGGCAAAACAGCCCAGCAGCGCATAGCGTGCAGTCCTGGAATCCGAAAAAGCGATATAAATGAACATCAGCACATCTGAAAAAATCAGAAATGCACGCATCCACTTACTCTTTGTCTTATAAAACACATAAAAAGTAAGTACAATCGCAATGATGGCAAAAATCGCCGCATGATTCGGATCGCGGAAAACACCCCAGAGCCTGTTTTCGACAAATCCAATTTTAATTCTGTAATCCTCAATTTCAATTGTTTCCCCGTAATTGCAAAACAGCATGACAAGGCTCGCAATTATACTGATATCCATCAGGACAATATGCGTCTTTCCGATTTTAAGCAAATCATCAAAAACTTCCGCCGAACTGCGCCGAACGTCATTGGCGTACAGAAGTACAAACATAAGCGCCAGCACAACAAAATGGGAAAAATTTTGTGAAAAGCCGTAGCGCATATTGACAATGATTGAGAACGCATCGCTGCACAAGAACAGGATCAGCAGCCATAAATACGGCGTTCTAACGTAACGGTTCAGTCTGGTGACCCTGAACACGAAATTGACCGCACCCACAGCAAGCATTCCCCATAAAAAGATCGAGATGACAAAGGTACGGTGAAAAACCGCCAGAGACTGCGCAAAGAGATAAAAAAACAATAAGAACTTATAAGCAAGTGATATCTTTCGCTCATACTGGAGGGACTGTTCCCCTAAAAAAATTTTTGTAACTTTTTCCATATTGTTCTCCCAAATTCTTATTTCCGAATTTTAAATTTTCTTTCTCTTCCTGACCCACTGCGCCCTGAGATAGAGCAAATAGGAAACAATTGTGATCCCGAAAACGCTCCAGATTTTTGCAAGCAGATGGTGATAATTTCGGACCGATTTTTCCAAAATAAATTTGTAGGGCTTTAACATGCGCAGATATTTCCTGCGCCTTCCGCGGTCCAGTGACCATACGTCAAACAGCATCGACACATAGAGATTAGATATATTAGCGTATAATTTTTCAGTGGTCTGCGCCGAGAGATGGTTCTGTTTGGAAAAATCCCCAATAAAATCCAGTACGCCCCATTTGCTTTTAAAATTGATTTCCGAAAACTTTGAAGTTGCCGCTCCCTTCCGATTTCGTCTATACACATAAACCGGTTCATCAATGTAAGAAAGACTGGAGGCGAAAAATAATATCTGTGGAGAAAGGCAGGCATCCTCTCCAAATGTGATTTGCGTATCAAAAAACAAGGAGTGGCTGACGAGATATTCCCTGCGCACCGTTACCAAAACACTGTACCAGTCATACACTCTGCCATCCATGAGATAGCCAAGGAGCTCTTCTCCTCTCAGACTCTCAATTTTCTCACGTTCAAAGCGATATCCGCACGGAGAAATCTCCCC
This sequence comes from Candidatus Onthovicinus excrementipullorum, assembly GCA_018712345.1. Taxonomy (GTDB): domain Bacteria; phylum Bacillota; class Clostridia; order Oscillospirales; family Acutalibacteraceae; genus Onthovicinus; species Onthovicinus excrementipullorum. The sequence goes on from DVHG01000008.1 coordinate 10,328, forward strand.
CGTGGCATCATTTAAATTTTGATATAACCCAAGAATTACGTCCGGTTTGTCTTTCTCAATCCTCTCGGTAATCCTGCAGATGGTCCCGTCCGGTAGATAATCATCGCTGTCTAAAAAATTAATATAGCGCCCGGAAGATTTTTGAATTCCCATATTCCGTGCAAAAGACGGGCCTCTGTTCCCCCCCCGAAAAGTCTTAATAAACGAATACCGCTGCGCATAGTCACAGCAGATCTCCCAAGTGGAATCCGTCGACCCGTCATCCATCAGGAGAACTTCAAGCCGACCATTGTCCTGATTGACGATGGAATCCAGACACTGGGCAAGATATTTTTCCACATTATAAGCTGGTATGATGATACTCAAAACAGGCGCCAAGGCAAACACTCCTTTTATTTCAACTTATCAAACAGTCTCCCGCGCGACGTCTGCATCTTAAAGAGGAGCCTGGCAAAAGAAAAGTTTAGCAACACGCTCCCGCTCTTAAAAATCAAATTGCATATTCTTTCCTGCTTGCGCGATGCCACGGCATATTTCTTTGCTTCACAGCAGCTGGGATCGTGTAGGATTTCACGAATTTTCTCTTTCTGCTGTCTGGGTGTATAACCGGACTTCTCACCGCAATTCTTTACCATTCCGGCCAGCACATGCTTGATGTGCATGCTGCAAATAATCCCGCGGTACTCCCCGTCAAAAAGGCCCTCCTCCACAAAGAGATCACGCATCAACAGATATCTCTGCGTAATGATTTCAAAATAATTCGGCAGGAATTTTTGTGTCAGGGCTTCCTGGGAAAATTTGATGTAGTGATAATAACAGCCGTCTATAAGAGCGAGCGACTGCAGCTGCTGCCATATCCTGCAATTAAACAAATAGTCCTCAATCAGCGTCTGCTGCTCAAAGAAAAGACCGGATTTTTCAATCCGTTCACGCCTGTACAGTTTGTTGCACGTATAAGCGAACAACCGCGCCCGATCCAGCCTGGCCGCCCATCGAATCACCTCAGAGCGCTCCCGGACAATGCAGTCTGTTCCCGTTTGGTCCCGTGTGGAAACAGCCAGTGTCCCGCTCTCGCCGAACGAGTCATGGTAAATTCCGCACACAGTTATATCCGCGCCGCCAGAGCCCTCATACATTTTGCTCATCATATCCGGCTCGATCCAGTCATCGGAATCGACAAATCCGATATATTCCCCCGTTGCCGCCGCGATACCAGAATTACGGGCCGCGCTGAGCCCTTCGTTGACATCTTTCTCGATTACGCGGACACGGCTATCCTGCGCGGAAAATTTGCGTGCTATTTCCCGCGTGGCGTCCCGGCTGCCGTCGTCCACCACGATCACTTCAATCTGCTTCAGGGTTTGTGCCAGAATACTGGAAAGCGCCCTTTCCAAAGTTTTCTCCGCATTATAGGCCGGAACGATCACGCTGACAGCAATTTGCAAATCTTGATTCGCCTCCCGAGGAAGTGATAATAACTTTCTGAACGAATAGTCTAAGCCCTTTTTCAACTCTAATCAAAAGTACCAAAACTCATTTTTTGATCTGTAACATAATAGCATAAAAGGAGTAAAACGTCAAATATTCCAGGATTCACCGCTGCGCTCCGTTCCCCGCGACGGATTCATTTTTCCGCAGAAAAAAGCGCGGGAACTGTTGTAACACCAGCTCCCGCGCACACTTCAAATATTCACAATTGCCCTGCCGGGGAGGTCAATCGAATATTGGCTGTCCGGTTCCGCTCTTAAACTCCGTGACCCGGCCGAATCCGTTGACCTCGATCTCATACCACTGGTCCCCGTTGCGGATCACATAGCTGTACTCATTCCACAGCCCCTCGCTCCCGATCTCTTCTGCGACGACCTCACCGCCGCCCGACCGCTCCAGCGCCGTCTCCTTCGCCTGCACGCTGTCCACGCGCAGGATCAGCGCCACGGCGAGAAGAACGATCAGCACCACTAGAACGAGTCCGGCAACCAGCCCGATGACTTTCTTTTTTGACATGGTTCAAGCTCTCCTTTCACCGCGGATGGGAATCAGTCTTTGTAATCCATTCCCCACTCAAGGAAGGTGCCTGTATTGGCGTCAATCTCGAACTCATATTCCATCTGATTGTAGTAAATTTCGCCCTCGTAGACCGGCCGGCCGTCATCCCACTCGAGGTGAATGCGGATGTTCTGCTCAGTAGCGCCGCTCACCTTGGCCAGTGCCAGACTTTTGGCTTTTTCCAGCGAGATGGACACCTGTGCGCTTCCTGCTCCGGAGCCCGAGCTGTTGCCGTCAGCGTAAAAGCCCTCTATGTCGTGGTCATACTTCAGGACCTTGCCACTGCTCTTGATAATATCATAGTCGTACTCACGGTTTCCGACGTAGAACTCCACCTCATAGACCGCGATGCCATCCTCATAGTCCTCCTGAACCCGAACAAATTTTGCGTCCGCCTCCGAGACACCCGCGTGCTGGAGAGCGATCGCCCGGGCCTGATCAGCAGTCACGGCTGTTCCGCCGCTCCCGGTTCCGGATGACTGTGCCGCACCACTGCTTCCGGTGTTGGAGCTGGAGTTACTGCCACCGCTGCCGGCCGCTTGAGCGCTGCCGGACTGATCAAGCGCTTGATTATCCGACGCGGCCGGCTGTGTCTGGGAATCCGCATTCTCCGTCTGTGCCGGAGCTGTCTGCCCTTCACGAAGTGGTTCATAGGAGGAGCTGACAATGTCGCCATCGCTTATGCGGATGTCATAATCATACTCCTTGCCGCCGGCGTTGAACTCAACCGAATAGACGGCGGAGCCATTTTCCGTATCCTTGGTAATCCGCAGGGCCGAGATGTCGGACTCCTGAACACCCGCATGAGAAAAAGCAATTTCCTTGGCCTTTTGCTCTGTAATGTCTTTGGTTCCCCTCCCCTGCAAAGCGAATGCCATGGTGACACATCCGATGATCAGAATGACGGCCACGGCCACAGTGATGATGATCTTTACATTGACTTTTTTCATGGGGGATTCAACCTCCTTTTTTGTTTTACAGGTGTATTTTATCCGGTCAAGATTAAAGGAAGATTAAACGTAAAAACTTTTTTAAATTTTATAAATTTGCTCAAATCTTTCTCCAGCTTTCACCGTGAGATAACAACACCGGCCCGGAAGCCCGGGCCGGCAACTGTAAAACCGTATTTTAGTTCAGGCGGATGGAGGATCAGAACCGTCCTCCGCACCCCGCAGCGGCAGCAGGCAGATAAATTCCGTGCCAACGCCCAGCGTGCTCTGTGCACTGATCGTGCCGCCGTGCGCCTCCACAATCCAGCGGACCAGAGAGAGTCCCAGGCCGCTGCTCTCCGAGTCCGTTCGGGAGGGATCCGCCTGATAGAAGCGCTCCCAGATGTGGGGCAAATCCTTTTCACTGATCCCGATCCCGTCATCACGCACGCTGAGGCTGACACGCTCCCCCTCCTGTATGACACACACCCAAATATTTCCGGACACGTTCCCATACGTGACGGCATTGCGCAGCAGATTGCTCCACAGGCGAATCATCAGCGTCTGATCCGCCTCTATCCGGATCCCCGCATGGATATCCGAATGGATTTGGATTTTTTTCTCCGCGGCGATGTCCTCAAACTCCTCCACCGCCATCTGGCTCAGCTCACTGAAGTCCAGTTCCTCCATGTGCAGCTGTGCCCGCCCCTGATCCGCCCGGGAGAGCAGCAGCAACTGAGAGATCATATTGGAGATGGACTGCGCTTTTTTACGGATAACCTCGAATGCCGCGCGCGCTCCCTCGTCCACATCCCTGCGCTCCAGCGCCTCCTCACACTGCATGAGAATCACGCTGACCGGCGTGCGCAGCTCATGGGACACATCGCTGGTGAACTGCTTTTCACGCTTGACGCCCACCTCAATCGCGTCGAGCAAATCATCAAACGTCCCGGCAAGGGTATAGATCTCATCCTTTCCCTCGCCCAGACGGACACGGGCGGACAGATCATGCTCCCGCTGAATGCGGCGCACCGTTCTTGTGATCCTGTCCACAGGATCGAGCGCCTTCCGGCTCAGGAAGTAGCCGCACACGGCGCTGATCACGATGAGCGCCGGCAGAAGCAGCAGCGCCACGCGCAGCGTATAGCGGAAGTTCTGCTCCGCGTCGCTGATTGAAACGATCCCGCGCATCATGAGCGTATGGTAGTCCTCCACTGGGAAGGACAAATCCAGGACGTAAAATTCACGCCCTTCCCCGGAGACCGTGCGAACTTCGCCATTTGAAAAATCCAGGTCATAGGGGAATCCGTAAGGGATCTTGCCATAGACCAGTTCGTGGTCCTCCTCATAGACAGAGAGATAGATCCCGTTCTCCAGCTCCATGAGATCGGAATCAAAATCAAGGCGTCCGGCCACATATTGGACCGAATCGAACGATTCGGACACCCGCTCCTCCAGCTGACGCTGCACGCTGGTGAGGATCTCATGAGAGCTGAGGGAGAACAGCAGGGCCAGCACGGCACAGGCGATCAGCGTCATCAGGCCCGTGTGCAGCAGGACGAGCCGCGTTTTCAATGACAATCTCTTCATGACGGCTCCTTCAGCACATAGCCGTGCCCGCGGACGGTGTGGATCAGCTTGGGCTCCTGTCCGTCGTCAATCTTTTTCCGCAGATAGCGGATATATACATCGATCACATTCGAGCCGCCGGTAAAATCATAATTCCAGATATGCTGCTCCAGCCTGTCCCGCGAGAGGACGATCCCCGCATTCTGCATCATATACCGGAGCAGAGAATACTCCTTGGATGAGAGTGCAATCTCGCGTTCCCCGCGGAACACGCTGCGGGTATCCAGGTGCAGGGTGAGATCCCCCACCCGCAGGATGGTGCTCTTGCCGTCGTCCGGCTTGCGCAGCAGGACGCGCAGCCGCGCCAGCAGTTCTTCAAAGGCGAAGGGCTTGACCAGATAGTCATCCGCGCCGGCATCCAGCCCACGCACCCGGTCCTCCACGCTGTCTTTGGCCGTGAGAAGCAGGACCGGGACACTGCTGCCGCGCCGGCGCAGCGTGCGCAGGACGGTGAGCCCGTCAAGCCTGGGCATCATGATATCCAGGACAACTGCGTCATACTCCGCGCCGTCCAGATAATCGAGCGCCCCCTCCCCGTCATAGCAGGAATCGACGCTGTAATCGGCCTCCTTCAGCCGCTTGCGGAGCAGGGCGTTCAGATCCCGCTCGTCCTCTGCCACCAGGATGCGCATGGCGTTCCCTCCCATCGATCATTTTCTGCCCCTATTCTATCATATCCCCCCGTCGGATGGAAGAACAGAAAATTGTATTTTCCCAGAAAAAATGTCCCCGCCCGGCCGAATCTGTCTGCGGCGGGAGGGGACCTTCCGGGGCCGAAGCGTCACGCCTGCTTTTGATAGACGCGGACGTAGTCGACCACAAAATCATACTTCTTTGTCTTGTCATTCGTCGTCACATCGCCACACCACCAGACGTTCCCGTCCTTATCCTTGCCGGGGATGGGGTTCCCATCATCGTCCGTGCCGCCGCCCACCTCCATGGAGAGCATCAGGTAGTGGCTGACCTGGGCCACCGTACCCACCTTATCCTTGGTGCGCCACGTCTCATAGCCGTCCACATAGAACACATACTCCTCCGGCGTCCAGAGCAGGCCATACGTATGGTAATCGTCATACAGGTCCTTGACGTAGTAATAGTCAGACCCCAGGGACTTGAGCTCCTCGCCGTAGCCATCGATATGGATGGCGTGGGTGACGCTGTTGTGCATCCTGTTATTGGTGAGATAGGCATCTGCGGACTCGAAGATATCGATTTCCGCGCCGTCCTCCCCGGTCCCAAAAGTATCGTCCTTAAAATTGTTGTCCGGCATCATCCAGAACGCCGCCCACGAGCCGACAACCTCCGGCACCTTGCAGCGCACCTCAAAGTAGCCGTAGGTCTGAGAAAAGCCTTTATGTCCCTCTGCCGCGCCTGTCTCATCGCCGCCGTAGGTTTCCACGGAGGTCTCGATACAGCCGGAGTACCAACCGGGGCCGAACTTCCCATCCTCCCGGTAGTCCGTTGTGATATAGAGGTTCCCGTCGCGTACGCTCACGGCGTCATTGACCCAGTAGCCGCCCTTGCGCACGCCCTCCTCTGCATAGGGATAGCGCCAGTACTCGGTATTGAAGCTGTCCCCGTCGAAGTTATCCTCAAAGGTTAGCTCATATCCAGTGAGGTCCAGCTCCTTCGCGCCAAACCCGCCTACCTTATGTACATTGGAGGCGCAGCCCCCCATCGCCATACAAAATGTCAGCGCAAGCGCCGTGCCGGCGAACAGCTTTGCCTTGATTGCCATGTTCTTTTCCCCCTAAATCAAACTTGAGTTCCTCTTTTATTATATCGGTTCCGCGGGCGGGAATCAAGGGCCGGACAAAAGAAAAAGCCGTGCGTGCGGCACGGCCTTTTCTCAAGAAAGAAAAACACAAATAATAGAAAGGAAGAAAAACATGAAAAAGAGGAAAAAGTAAAGGGGGATTTTTATAGAAAACGCTCTTTGTTTTCTATGGCTGTATTATATCGTCCCATCTTTGCACAAATAACAAATAAGTATGAACGCAGTGTAAATATTCCAGCTCCGTAAAAAAAACGGCCCTGTTAATCGCAAAAAGACTGCACATAATGCTAAATGAGAGAATTCGACGGGATAAAGGGATGGGTAGCATTGAGCGATCGAATCATCAGTGAAGCGGATATGCCCTTTGTAAACCGGGAGCTGAGCTGGCTCCGGTTTAATGAACGTGTGCTGGAGGAGGCCTGCGAGCGGGAAAACCCGCCGCTGGAGCGGCTGAAATTCCTGGCAATCACCGCCTCCAATCTGGACGAGTTCTTCATGGTCCGTGTGGCGGGCCTGCGCGAGCAGTGCCGGCAGGGCGTCAAAAAAAGGCGTCCGTATGGTCCGTCTCCGCAAAAGCAACTCAAGCTGATCGGGGCGGAGGTGCGCCGCTTCATGGCCCGCCAGTACACCTGCCTGCTGCGGTCTATCCTGCCCGCGCTGCGCAAGCACGGGATCACCGTAAAAAAGTATGCCGAGTGCTCCGGTGGGGAACGCCGTCTGCTGGACACCTACTACAGCCGCATGGTCTATCCGGTCCTCACGCCGCTGGCGGTCGACACGAGCCGCCCCTTCCCCTCCCTGGTCAACCGGAGCGTCAACATCGCCGTGCGGCTGCACGCGGGCGGCAGCAGCGAGTTTGCCCTTGTGCAGGTCCCACCCGTACTTCCGCGGCTGATCCCGACGGCGCCCGGGGACGGCTCCTTTATCCTGATCGAGGACCTGATCTGCCGCCATCTGGACCGGCTGTTCCCCGGCAGGAAGATCCGGTCCTCCGCCCTGGTCCGTATCACCCGGAACGGGGACCTTTCCATTGACGAGGGGGCCGAGGACCTGATGCAGGAGATCAGCAAATCCATTAAAAAGCGCAAGCGCGGCCGGCCGGTACGCCTGGAACTCGTCCGCGGGTGCGACGATAAAACACGCGAATTTCTCCGCCGCCGGCTCGGCATCAAGGAGCAGGACATTTATGAGCTGCCCGGCCCCCTCGACCTGTCCGGCATGATGGCGCTGGCAACGCTGCCGAACCGCGCCGACCTGCGGCTGGAACCCATTCTGCCCGCAGAGCCGACCAATCTGCTCGGCTGCCGGGATCTCTTTGAGGCGATCCGGGAGCACGACCGCCTGGTTCACCACCCCTATGAGAGCTTTACCTGTGTCACGGAGTTCCTGCGCCGTGCCGCAGAGGATCCGGATGTGCTCGCCGTCAAACAGACGCTTTACCGCGTCAGCGGGGACTCCCCCATTGTCCGGGCGCTGGAGCGCGCCGCCGGGAACGGCAAGCAGGTCACCGTCCTTGTGGAACTGAAGGCCCGCTTTGACGAGGAGAATAACATTCACTGGGCCAGACGTCTGGAACAGGCCGGATGCCACGTCATCTACGGCGTGGAGGGGCTGAAGACGCACTGCAAGATCCTGCTCGTCGTCCGGCGGGAGGGGGACACGATCCGCCGGTATCTCCACCTGGGGACCGGGAACTATAACGACTCCACCGCGCGGCTGTACACGGATCTGGGCCTGTTCACCTGCCGCGAGGACTATGGGGAGGATGCCGCCCTCCTGTTCAACGCGCTGACCGGCTCCTCCGGCCGTATCACCTATCGCAAATTCATCACTGCCCCGGACGGCATGCGCCGCTTTTTTGAGGAGAAGATCGCAAATGAGATCCGCAACGCGCACAGCGGCAGGAAATCTGGCATTACCCTGAAGGTGAACGCCCTCTCGGATGCGGGCATTGTCCGGCTGCTGTATGAGGCGTCCTGCGCAGGCGTGCCGGTCCGGCTGATTGTCCGCGGGATCTGTACGCTGATTCCCGGGGTCCCGGAGTACAGTGAAAATATCCAGGTTGTGTCCATTGTGGGGCAGCTGCTGGAGCACAGTCGCATCTATCGGTTTGAAAACGGTGGGGACCCACAGCTCTACCTGGGCAGCGCAGACCTGATGCCGCGCAATCTGGACCGCCGGGTAGAGCTGATCTTCCCCGCGGAGGAGGAGCCGGTAAAAAAACGGCTGGAAGCCATACTGGCGCTGGCGCTCGCGGACAATGTCAACGCCCGGGTCATGCAGCCGGACGGAGGATATGTCCTGCGCTGCCCAGATGGCGAAAAAAAGGTCAACAGCCAGCGGCTGCTGTCCGAAATTGCGCACCGGCAGGCAAAAAAACACCATAACTGTACCGGCTGCCCCGATGGACGGCCAATCCGGAATGAGGAGGACTGACGACGATGAAAAAAATCGGCATTCTGACCAGCGGCGGGGACTGTCAGGGCCTCAACCCCGCGCTGCGCGGCCTGGCCAAGGCGCTGTATGAGCGGCTGGGGGATGTGGAGCTCTACGGCTTTGCGGACGGCTATCGCGGGCTGATTGAGAACGACTGCAAGCTGATGCATCACGATGACTTTTCCCACATTCTCACCCAGGGCGGGACCATTCTGGGGACCTCGCGCCAGCCATTCAAGCTGATGCGCACCGCGGAAAATGAACCGGGTGATAAGGTCGAGGCGATGAAGCGGACGTACCGGGAGATGGGGCTGGACGCGCTCGCCATCCTCGGCGGCAACGGGACGCACAAGACGGCCAATCTGCTGTGGGAGGAGGGGCTGAATATTGTCACCCTGCCCAAGACGATCGATAACGACCTGTGGGGGACGGATGTGACCTTCGGTTTCCACAGCGCGCTGAACGTGGCGACGAATGTGATCGACTGTATCCGCACGACGGCCACCTCACACGGGCGGATCTTCATTGTGGAGATCATGGGGCACAAGGTCGGGTGGCTGGCGCTGTATGCGGGGCTCGCCGGTGGGGCAGATATCATCCTGCTGCCGGAAATCCCATACTCCGTGGAGGAGGTCGCCAAGGCGCTCAAGCCCAAAACACGTCTGGGCAAGAGCGCGCGCACTTACTCCATCATCGCCGTGGCCGAGGGCGCCATGACCAGAGAATACGCCGCCATGGGCAAAAAGGAGCGCAAAAAGCACGATGCGGCACATCCCTGCCCCTCCAAGGCCTACGCACTGGCGGAGGAGCTGCGCAAATACACCCAGCAGGAGATCCGCGTCTGCGTCCCGGGCCACATCCAGCGCGGCGGGAGCCCCGTCCCCTTTGACCGGGCGCTGTCCACCCGACTGGGCGCGGCCGCGGCAGAGCTGATCCGGGAGGAAAAATACGGCTATATGGTCGCCGTACGCGGGGAGGCTATTCTGCCCGTTCCGCTGGGGGAGGTCGCCGGGAAGCTGAAATACGTCCCCGTCGACTGCGACGCCGTCCGGTGCGCGCGGGATATCGGTATCTGCCTGGGGGACTGACAGAGGGAGCCTTTCCCAGCGGCGCAGCCCGTTATCCCGCCCTTTTCCGCACATACTATGACTGCGGAGGTGATTTGCATGGCCAAAAATAATCGCAGCCAAAAGAACAAAAAGAACGACAAAGTACGCAAGGCGACAATCGCCTACAACCATTCCAAGGCGGAGAGCATCCAGAGCGATGTCCTGGGCAGTTACACAGGCGTTCCCTACAGCGGAGACGTCCCGGAGCAGGACGCCGACGATCTTTAGCCGCGGCCGCATCCGCGGCCATACATAAAAAGCATCGCCTCCGCCTCCCGTCTCTATCACAAAAAATTTCCTCTTGTTTAAAAAAGAATGACGAAACGGCCAAAGTGGTGTATAATAGAATTCTGAAATCAATATTCCAGCGCCGGTTTGTGCCGGTGCGTGTGTTTCCCGTGTTTTCATCCCCATCACAACCGAAAGGAAGAGCGAGAATGGAAAACGTACATACCATCCCCTCCCTGCCCCGCGCAAAGTCGCCGGAGGAGGTCGGCGTGCGTACACAAGCTGTCATTGACTGGATCCGGGACTGTGAGCAGAGCGGGTGTGAAATCCACTCCTTCATGATCCTGCGCCACGGGAAAGTGGCCGCGGAGGTATGGCGCAAGCCATTTGAGCCCGGCGTGGCGCACACCATGTTTTCCCACAGCAAGAGCTTTACAAGCGTGGCGGTCGGGTTCGCCATTGAGGAGGGCCTCCTTACACTGGATACAAAGGTCTGCGATCTGTTCCCCCATGTCGGGAAGCAGAGGCGTACGGCCAAATCCCTCACCGTGCGCCACCTGCTGATGATGTCCTCCGGGAAGATGGACAATCCCTTCCTGTTCCTGAAAAAGAACCCGGACTGGGTGCGGGACTTCCTCAGGCGGAACTTTCTCTTTAAGCCGGGAAAAAAATTCCTGTACACCAGCGCAAATACCTATCTGCTCTGCGCCATCGTGCGCAAGGTGACGGGAAAGACGGTGACCGAATACCTGACGCCCCGCCTGTTTAAGCCGCTGGGGATCGCCATCCCCTTTTGGGAGACCGATCCCGCCGGTACTGAGACGGGGGGCTGGGGCCTCCAGATCCGCACGGAGGATCAGGCCAAATTTATCCAGTGCTGCCTGAACGGCGGTATGTGGGAGGGGAGGCAGGTCATCCCCAAAAAGTGGCTGGATGCGGCAACCACCCGCCAGATTGACAATGCGCCCGGCACCCCCGACAACTGCGTGGGCTACGGCTACCAGTTCTGGCAGTGTCACATCGCCAACTCCTTCCGGGCGGACGGTCTGTACTCCCAGTTTGCAATTGCACTGCGGGACTACGACGCCTGCATTGTCATCAACGGCGGTGAGCCCGAGGAACCCAAAACGCTGGAGATCCTCTGGCGCCACTTCCCCGCTGGATTTTTCAACGGGACGCTGGAGCAGACCGCGCAGGAACACGAAAAACTGCGGCAGACGATTGACGCCTTTGAGCTGCCATCCGTGGATGCGGCTCCGCGCCGCGCCGAGGCGGAGCAGGCGGTTGACGGGCGCACAATCCGCCTGAAGAGCCGCCGATTTGCCAGTGTGATGGGCCCGGTCAACCTGCTGCTCATGGCAAAAAAGCCCGGCAGGATCAATGATCTCTCCCTGCACTTTACGCCGGAGGGCGTGGAATTCTCCTGGCAGGAGCAGAACAGCCCGCGTAACACCCTGCTCGCCGGAATGGACGGGCAATACCGCAAGAGCACCGTCCAGCTTAGCGCGATGAAATTGACCATGGTGAGCAGGGCCGCCTGGCGGGAGGACGGCTCCCTGGAGCTGTTTATTCGCCCGCTGGAGCTCGTTCAGGCACGCCGCATGATTTTCCGCTTTGACGGCGATCGGGTGCGGATCCACAGCAAGGCGGAGCACAGCCTGCGTCGGTTGATCACCTTCTATCTGGGATTTATCGGGATAAAGTCCGGCATCCAGAAAGGTGCCTTTGCCCGCTTGGCCGGAAAACTCGGGAACAGGCTGGCCACGCCGGTTGTCGATCCGGATTTAAAGGGAAAATTCGTTGATTAGATCATAGATGATAATTTAAGTGATCAGGCCGCCGGAATTCCGGCGGCCTGAAGTTGTCCCTAAAAAACATGCAGCTGCCGCCCGATTGTAGATCAGGCACAAAACTTATATGCCATACTATAAAAGCTTCCCCCTGTCCCGCTTGGAACAGGGGGGAATTTCTTAACTCTCTCAGGATGAAAAATAGGAATTAAAAGGCTGTATTATTGGGACTCTCAGTGCTCCCGCTTCTTCGCGAGGACAATGACTGCACCCGCAGCGAGCACACCCGCGCCCGCGACTACCACGAACATCGCATCACCCGTGCCCGGATTGGTGTTGTCGCCGGTGTCCGTCGTACCGGACGGCTGTGTCGGATCCGTCGGGGGTACCTCACTCGGCTTCTCAGGCAGAATGCCGACAAGGACCATCACTGTGTCAAGCAGATCAAGAGTGCTTGTGCCCGCCAGCGTGGGAAGCATGCCCTCGATCATCGGCAGGTAATCGGACAACGCGGGAATCGTTCCCAGCAGCTCCAACAGGCCATTCATGTTGTCCTGATTCGCAAAAATATTGGCATAGACATAGTTGAGCGCAACCATCAGTACGTCTGCAGTGCTCTCCACGCCCTCATCCGCGATAGAGGCTACAAGATCATTCACGGATGTCAGCGCAATTTTCGGGGCAACACCCTCGACACCCTCCGTCATGATATAGGCCGTTTCACTCACATCCGGGATATCGACGAGGCCGCCAAATGCGCCCGTCGCACCGTCAAGGATAGTGTTGATTACGCCATCCAGATCAAGAACCTTTTCATATACCGGCTCCCCAGTGGTATCGTCAACGATCGGGTTGCCCTCTGCATCGACCGCCTGTACATCAGTCTCAACCGTATAGGCATTGATTGCCGCTGTACACCAATTACCGATTGCCGCCAGGTCAATGGTCCCAAGATCAACACCGACCCTGGAGAGCAGATCACCGGCCTTGCCAAGGCCTTTGACAAGCAGTGATGCCGCAGACAAAACTTCCGCCTGATTGTCCGCATAGGTCTTGACCAGACCAAGGACTTTATCAACTGTATTCGGAATCAGCGCATGGAGAATCCCCTGAATATAATCGACGAAGACATCCACGCCCTCCTGATATTTCTGATTGTTAGTCAGTTCTGTGCGGATCTCAAACAAAGTATAGTCACCGCAGTCAATTTCCAGAGCGGCCGCGAGGCCATCCAAGCCATTGAGCAGATCCGGGATCATGGTGCCGACCAGACCCCACTGGGTGATGAGTGCTTTGGGGGCTCCAAACAGAGCAAAACCGACGCCCCACATAACGCTGTTGACAACCTTTTCCACCAACTTATCCAGCTTGGCGCTGAGATCGGCCATATCCTTGACCGTCACGGGATGATCCGCCAGATAGGCAATCAACTCTTCGGCAGTCACCGTGCCATCCGCATCCGTCAGATCGGTAAATGCAGGGTCTAAATCCTTGTAGAAATCCACCTTGCTGACGTTCAAGGTATCTTCTACATCCATGGTGATCATGCTTGTCAGACCCGGCAGCGCCTGATAAATGGTGGTGAGCAGCTTGCCCGCCTCCGGGGCAATCAGGCCCTCGATGGTCGTGTCCAGAAATGTGACAAGTTCCTGAGTCTTTTCCTCCGTCACACGGTCGTTATACGTCGGCGTGTAGACGGGCTCTTTTTCCTCAGCAGCGGAAACTGCGAATGCAGCCGCCGTGGCCGAGAAAGCCATCGTGAGCGCAAGAGCCAGGCTCACGATTCTTTTACCCTTTTTCATAGATCGTTTTCCTCCTTTTTGGGTTTTCCATGGGTACGGGTTCATTATAGCATTGTGTGAGATTGTTTTCAACGAAGAATGTGTATTCAGTGCATTAAACAGAAAAATTTTGTTTATTATTGTTAATCCTATACAGAACCTATTTTCTCCGCTTTTTCATTCTGCCGGGCTCTCGCTGTACCGCGTTCATTGCACATGGAAGTCACAAAAAGACGCTTTTCAAACCCGCCGCCCTGACAATTCAAAAAAGCCGCGTGTGTCCATACGGACACACGCGGCTTCAATAATTCTGAAAAAAGCGGATCAGTCGCTCGTGTACGGGAGCAGGGCGACGTGACGTGCGCGCTTGATCGCCTGTGTGAGCTCGCGCTGATGGAAAGCGCAGGTGCCGGTCACACGGCGCGGGAGGATCTTGGAGCGCTCGGAGACGTATTTGCGAAGGCGCTGAGTATCTTTATAATCGATATTCTCAACCTTCTCTACGCAGAAAGAGCAGACCCTCTTGCGTCCTTTCCTGTTCGGACGCCTGTCATCTCTATCGTAAGCCATGCTGGTAAGCCTCCTTTTTATCAATTCAAACTGCCCGCAGCCGGGCAGGGATCAGAACGGGAGATCGTCCTCGTCGTCCGGCAGCTCCTCAAAATCATCGGCACCCGCCGTCTGATAGGAAGCTGTCTGGCGTGCGGCGGGCTGATAGCCGCCGTCCGGGGATCCGGTCCCGCTCTCCGCCTTAGAGCCGCAGAAGCTGACGTTATTCGCCACAACCTCCACGGCCGTGCGGTTGTTGCCGTTCTTGTCCTGATACTTCCGGGTCTGGATGGAGCCCTCAATGGCGATCATCGAGCCCTTATGGAAATATCGGGTGACAAATTCGGCCGTCTGGCGCCACGCGACCACGTTGATAAAATCCGTCTGCCTCTCCTGCCCCTTGGGCGTGTAATTGCGGTCCACCGCAACGGAGAAGGATGTCACGCTAATGCCGGACTGGGTGGTTTTCAATTCCGGGTCGGCTGTGAGCCTGCCCATGATGATTGCACAATTGAGCATTCAAAAACCCCCTTCAACCTCTTACGCCTTAGTCGTCACAAGCCAGCGGAGAACGCCGTCTGTGATCTTGAGAACGCGCTCCAGCTCCGCCGGGAACTCCGGGGCGGAAGTGAAGTTATAGAGGACATAGAAGCCGTCCTCCTCATAGTTGATCGCGTAGGCAAGCTTGCGCCGGCCCCACTCGTCAACACTCTCAAGCGCGCCGTGCTTCTCAATGAGCGCCTTGAACTTTTCCTCAAGCGCCTGAGCGTTCTCCTCGCCGTTTTTGACGGAGAAGACTACCATTGCCTCATACTTGTTCTGTGCCATGTCTTTGCACCTCCTTTTGGACTTTGGCCGCCCCTGAAGATGGAGCAGCAAGGATCACCGCAAATTTGCAGTGCTCTTAATTATATCAATCTGCTGGAAATTTGTCAACCCTTTTGTTCTTCGTGCCTGCGGCGGCACTCCGGGCAGGTGCCGAAGAACTCCATACTGTGGCCGGAGATGGAAAACCCCGTCTCCGCGGCCAGCTTATCCTTGAGCTCCTCAAAAGGGCACTCCGGAATCTCCACGGATTTTTTACATTCCACACATGTCATATAGTGGCGGTGGCGCGCTGCAAGCTCATACCGCTTGATACCGTCGTCATACACGCTCGCGCGGACGATGCCATCCGCGGCAAAGGCCTCCAGATTCCGGTAGACGGTTGTCAGTGCCAGGCTCTGGAACCCTGTACGCGCCTGCTCAAAGACCTGCTCGGCGGTCAGAGGCATGGAGGATTGCTGAATGATCTGCAATATACACTTTTTCTGCGGTGTCTGCCGCCCCTTTGCCTGCGCCATAGCCGATCTCCTCCCTCCGGCGTTTTTCTACCCGTTATTATCACGCATTTCGGCAAAAAAATCAAGGGGCCCCTTGACCATGTCAGGATTCTGTGTTATTCTTATTGCAAATTGTTTGCAATAACGAAACGAGATCAATCTGAACGGGAAAACTGTTATTGCTGTAAATTGGGAATAAGGTCAGGTTATTTATCATGTTCCGACTGAAAAAATTTTTTTTCACAGCGACGGCGTGTTTGCTCACCGCCGTCCTGCTGCTCTCCTCCTGCTCCGGCGGGGCGGAAAAAAAGAAAAGCGCACAGATCGTCACCTCCTTCTACCCGGTGTACGTCCTGACGCTCAACCTCACCGACGGCATTGACGGCCTGACGGTGGCCAACATGACGCAGAGCCGCGGCGGCTGCCTGCACGACTATCAGTTGCTGCCGGGCGACATGCGGCTGCTGTCCACCGCGCAGCTGTTTATCATCAACGGCGCAGGACTTGAGACATTCCTGGATATGATTACCGGGCAGCTTCCGGAATTAAAAATCTGTGATTCCAGTACTGGCGCCTCCATTCTCTCCGGCGAAGGGGATGCACATGAGCACGGGGAGGGCGAAACGCACGGGCACGATCATGGCGACAACGCCCACATCTGGCTGAGCATCAGCAATGCGATGATTCAGGTACAGAATATCTCTGACGCCCTGATTGAGGCCTTCCCCGAGTACCGGGATCAGTTAGAGGCCAATACATCCGATTACTTGGCGCGCCTGCGTCAGCTGCAGTCCGATATTCACACGCTGCTGGCCCCGTATCAGGGGGATCCGATCGTCTCCTTTCACGAAGGATTTGACTATCTAATGGAGGAATTCGGCCTGAGCATTGCCCATGAGGTGAAAACGCACGACGGGGCACAGCCCTCGGCTCAGGAACTGGCGCATGTGACAAAGGAGGTTGAGGCGGAGGGGATCCAGCTGCTCGCCATTGACGCGGACGAGCCGCCCGTCTCGGCTGAAGTCCTCGCACGGGAGACCGGCGCCGTGATCTGCCCGCTCTCCACCATCGTGAGCGGGGACGGCGACAGATACAGTTATGAAAACGCCATGCGGCAGAACGCACAGGCGATCGCGGAGGTGATGGGCGCATGAGACATCAGAATGAATTACAGCCCTGCGGATGCGGATTGTGCAACGTAGAGATCGATCACCTCGGCGTCCGGCGGGGCCATGACACGATTTTGGAGGACGTGAGCTTTACCGCACGGTGCGGGGAGCTGACGGCGCTGATCGGCGTCAACGGCGCAGGTAAAACGACGCTGCTCAAGGCGATCCTCGGCGAGATCCCGCATACGGGGCAGGTCATCTACGCCACGCACGACGGACAAAAGCTGCACAAGATCAACATTGGCTATGTCCCGCAGAAACTCGACTTTGACGCAAGCTCCCCTGTGAGCGTGGCGGATTTTTTATTGGCAGGGCGCACGAATCTGCCCGTGTGGCTGTTTGGGCGGAATAAGGACCGCGCGGCCATCCACGAGGCACTGGCACTGTGCGGGGCTCAGGGGCTTGAGCGCCGGATGCTCGGCGATCTGTCCGGCGGCGAGCTCCAGCGCGTGATGCTGGCGCAGGCCCTTTACCCCACCCCGGAGCTGCTGATCCTGGATGAGCCGATCTCCGGCGTGGACAACGTGGGATCGGAGCTCTTTTACCGCCTGATCGGGGAGCTGATCCGCAAGACGCACATGGCGGTGCTGATGGTTTCCCACGATCTGGATCTAATGCGCCGGGAGGCGGACCACGTAATCCTGCTCAAGCGCCGCGTCATCCGCAGCGGCACGCCGGAGGAGGTCTTTTCCTCCGAGGAGTACCGCACGATGTTCGGAGGTGGGCTGGATGTTTGAATTCACCTTTATGCGCTATGCGCTGCTGGGCGTGCTGCTGATCTCCCCGATGATGGGGATGCTCGGCACCATGGCCGTCAACAATAAAATGGCCTTTTTTTCCGACGCGCTCGGCCACTCCGCGCTGACCGGCATCGCGCTGGGCGTACTGCTCGGCATCCACAATGAGCTGCTGAGCATGGTGGCGTTCGGCATCTTCATGGCACTGGTCATCACGCGCGTCAAGGGCGCGCGCTCCGCAAGCACGGATACGATCATCAGCGTCTTTTCCTCGGCAGCAATTGCATTCGGACTTGTCATCCTGTCCATGAACGGGGAGTTCTCCAGCTATTCCCGCTACCTGATCGGCGATATTCTGAGCATCAGCCGCAGCCAGCTGATCCTGCTGGCCGTCACGCTGGCCGTAGTGGTTATCGTCTGGGCGCTTCTCTACAATAAGCTGATGCTGCTGAGCATCAACCGCGATCTGGCAGCGAGCCGCGGCGTGCGGACGGTACTGGTGGAAAACATCTTTGTGGTGATGGTGGCCGTTGTGGTGATGCTCTCCATCCAATGGGTCGGCATCCTGCTGATCAACTCGCTGCTGATTCTTCCGGCGGCCGCGGCGCGCAACATCGCCCGATCCTCCCGCAGCTACCTGTGGCTCTCCGTGGGGATCGCCACGGCGTGCGGCGTCGCGGGCCTGATGGTTTCTTACGCCTTGAACACCTCCGCAGGTGCTACCATCGTCCTGATCTGCGCAGTCGTCTTTATGATCACGTACTTCTGCCGGCGGAGAAAATAGCCGGTATAGCCGCCCGCGGGCGGCTGTTTTTTTGCCCACCAGTGGCATCCCGGCGGAAAATGGTTTATAATGGTAGAGAAATCTGCGGCGGAGGTGCTTGCAAATGGCCAATATTCTCGACTATCTGCGCTGGCGCGGCGATATCTCTCTGGCACAGTCCCCATTCAATGACGTAGACAATCTGATCCTCGCGCGGCTGTCCTATATTAAATTTGACGGAATCGTACCCGGGATCGGCGATCAGATGGGGATTGAACTGGGCAAGGCGGTCTCCATCCTGTGCGATCCCGATCCGGCCAACCCGTACGCCGTCCACTTTACCCCCCTCTCGGATGACGACAAGGCGCTGCTCGCCCTGCTGGAGGAGAGCGAGCGCTTCAGCAAAATGATATTGACTGGCTATGTCAATGACTTTGACCCCGATGCTGAAAAGCAGTTTTCCGCCCTGACGGTGCTGCCCGGGGACTCGACGGCCTATGTGGCCTTCCGCGGGACGGACAACACCATCGTCGGCTGGAAGGAGGATTTTAACATGTCCTTCACCACGCCCGTACCGGCACAGACGGAGTCCGTCCGCCACCTGACGAGAATCGCCGGGATGCTGGACCTCCCCCTGCGCGTGGGCGGCCACTCCAAGGGCGGGAATCTGGCCGTTTACTCCTCCTCTTTCTGCCCGGAGCAAGTGCAGAAAAAGATCCTCTGCGTCTATAACAACGACGGGCCGGGGCTGGATCAGAATACGATCTCCAAAGACGGCTACCAACGGGTGAAGGATCGGATCCTCACCTTTGTTCCGCAGTCGAGCATCGTCGGGATGATGCTTGAGCACGAGGAAGATTATATGATCGTCCACAGCACACAGAGCGGCATGGCTCAGCACGACCCATACTCCTGGGAGGTGCTGCGCTGCGACTTCGTCACCGACGGACATCTGACCGATGGCAGCCGCTTTATCGACAAGACGCTCAAAGGCTGGGTGGCCCAGGTGGACGCGGAAAAGCGCAAGTTTTTTATTGATACGCTATATGAGATTGTCAGCTCTACTGACGCAAAGACGGTGCGGGAATTCTCCGCCTCCTGGGGAAAAAATGCCCTGACCTTCGCGCGGGCGTATAAGAACATGGACGAGGAGACGCGCAACATCCTGCGTGAGGTCATCGCCGCGCTGATCCGGATCGCGCGTGAAAACCTCCCGCTCCCGAATCTGCCGACCAAAAAATAAAAGCTATGGTATCCCCTGCCTGATCCTCCGCGCAAAGCACACTGCACCGCATCAGTGGCATTCCCTTTATAAGCAATACAAAATTCCTCCCGATTAACAGCGCCCCGGCGTTAAAGCCGGGGCGCTGTTTGAGCTGGAGCTGCACTTTTCTGTTCTTTTTGGGGCGACTCTGCCTGATCTGCCATATTATCAAGCGCGTACTCGCAGCACTGGACGACAAGCTGATTAAACGAAATATCGTTCTGATCGGCGAGCTTCTGAAGGCGGTCGATCAAACTGTCCGGCATGCGGATCGTCTTGTTAGACTGCTGCGCCTTTTTAATCTGAAACATGTTCTCACCTCTGCACTTTCAAGTTTAGTGCATAATAAAAGAAAAAAATATACGCAAAATTGCAGGTAAAATTTACCTGCAATTTTGCATATGGAATACCGTTTACGTCCGGCATTATAATAAATACAGGATCTTTGAAGGGAGCACGGGCAATGGCTGTCCATTATAAAGAGAAAGCCAAATGTGAACAAATGCGGGAAGACTCTATCCGCCGGATCCTGGCGGCAGCCATGCAGCTGTTTGCCGTCAACGGCTACACCGCCACCACGATGCAGATGATCGCCCGGGAGGCAAATTTGGTCCCCAGCGGGATCTACCACTATTTTTCCGGTAAGGAGGGCCTGCTGGAGGAAATTATTAACCGAGAGGTTGCGGCGATTGATAAAACCCTAAACATCGGTTTTCAGGATCACTTATTACAGGAAGGGCTGGGCGGATTTCTCGACTATATGGCGGACTCTGTCTGCGAGCACCGGGAACGCATTGCGCTCCTGTGCCAGATGGTTCAGCTACGCTGTATGCCGGAATATTGCCGCTGTAAGCTTCAGATTCTCAGGATGATCGGTGAAATCATCCGGGAACACTTACCCGATTCGGCCACGCAGGAGGCCCTGCGTAAAATTATGACCGATTTTACGGGCATCGCCGTCTTTTATGCCGTCTCCGGCCGGCGTGACATTTTTATACAGCAGGTTGAGGACTTAAAATCGCGCAGGGAAACGCTGCTGTTTTCTCGTCTGCCGCTGCCAGTCACTGCTGAAATCCCGATTTAGCTCCATACGTACCAAGGAGCCGGAGGGTCATTCAGACCCACCCGGCTCCTCTTTTTTTACCAGTTGTTCCAGTGTGCGGTACAGTATTCTGAAATCGATCGGCTTGGACACATGCGCGTCCATACCCGCTTTTGCCGTGGCGGCGATGTCCTCGGCGAAGGCATTGGCTGTGACCGCTATGATAGGCACCCCAGCAGCGTCCGGCCGGTGCAGATGGCGGATGTGTTCAGCGGCTTCACAGCCATCCATCTCCGGCATCTGCATATCCATCAGAATCGCGTCAAAGAAATACGGCGGCGCGGCCTTAAACCGTTCCAGAACCTCCCTGCCGTTCCAGGCCTGCGTCACCTCAATACCGTTCATGGTCAGCATCTCGGTCGTGATCTCCATATTCACTGCATTGTCCTCGGCGAGCAGGATGTGCAGCCCCTCCAGGGAGAAGGGGGCGCTGCGCCCGCTGGCCTTTTCCTGCTCGGGCTCGTTCTCCCCCCGGACTGCCATCAGCGGGAGGATCACGGTAAAGGCACTCCCCTCCCCGGGGGCGCTCTTTACCGAAATCTGCCCGTCCATTTGATCGACAAGGCTTTTGACAATCGCCATCCCCAGCCCTGTACCGGCCACCTGCTGAGTGCCAAACCGACTCTCTCGGGCATAGGGTTCATAAATCTTTTTCAGGAATTCCTCGGACATACCGATACCTGTATCCGCCACCACCAGTGTATAGGCGGCATAATCCCTGCCCTCAGCCTGCGTCACTGAGAGAGACACACTGTCGCCGGGGGAGGTAAATTTAAACGCATTGGAGAGCAGATTATTGAGGATTTGATTTAGACGGAAGGGATCGCCCATGACGAGCGCATCGCGCACATCAATCGCAACTGCAAACTCCTTATTCTCCCGCTCCGCCTGATAGCGAAAGGAATCAGCGCACTCCTCCATGCACTTTTTCAGGTCAAAACGGCGGTTATTGAGCACCAGCTTGCCCTGTTCCATACGGGACATATCCAGAATTTCATTAATCAGCTCGAGGAGTTGGCGGCTGGACCGGTCAATTTTTTTCAGATAATCCGCTGTCTTTTGCGGATCCGCTACCGTTCTGGACGCGAGCTCGGTCAGTCCGATGATCGCGTTAAGCGGCGTGCGCATATCGTGCGACATATTGCTGAAAAAGGCCTGTTTAGACTGCTCATTCTGCCGTGCGGTCTTCAGGGACTCCTCCAGCAGCCGGCGCTCCTGAAGCTGGCGCCGCTTCTCCTGATCCACCTCGCGGAAGCAGAGCACAACCTCCTCCGGCTGGAGCGACTCGTCAAACAGCACGCGAATATTTACCCAGCGGTACTCCTCCCCGAACCGGCGCAGGAAATCGCCGCCGAAGTTGCGTACACGGCGCTCAACCAGCCCCCGGATGCTCTCGAGGGAAAAGCTCTGCATGTATTCGTCCCGCGTCTCCTCCTCAATCACATCGCCCATGACATTAAGAAGCTCTGTGTAGTCTCCCGTCGGCCCGATATGACCGCGGATGTAGTCCGACCCCTTGATCATCTCATAACTGCCCTTTGCGACATCTACCCGGTAGAGCGCATAGTAGGAATTGCCCAGAACGCGGACCGTCTCATTCGTGCGCTCCATCCTCCGTCGGACCCTCATGTCCCTCCAGCTCATCAGCCCGAATATCAGTAGCAGAATGGCAAAAACAATCGCAAATCCTATGGTCAGGATCTCCAGATCCGCCAGAATACTGGTATAGGGAATAGTCACTACCGCTATCCAGTCATTGGACATATAGCTGTAATACACGCCCCGCTGTGCCCCGTCCAGATCAAGGATGCTCGCATCGTACCGCTCATGCTCTCCGCGCTGAATCTCCTCCAGCAACCTGTGCACATAGGTCTGCATCTCGGCATCCGAATAATTCATATCCGTCTGCCGGTACATCAACGTACCGTTTCCGTCACACAGGAAGAGCGATGCTCCCTCCGGCAGTTCCAGTGATTGCAGAGTAAATAGAAAATTTTCCGGAAAAATATCAAACGCCAGCACATCGTCCGAGCCCCTGCACTGCTGCGCGATGGTGATAACCTCCCGGTTATAGACGGCGTCCATATAGACATCCGTAAAAATCACGGTGCCGGCCGCCTCCATGGCCTGGCGGTACCACTCCGTCCGGGAAAAATCATAGCCGGCGTCCCCCTCCCACGGGTTGGCGGCCACAATTTTCCCGTTAATGACGCCATAGGGATCCACCTCCTCCCCGAGTACTTCCAGAACGCTTTGAAAGTAGGTGTGCGCCCAGCTTTCTATTTCGGCGGCGGAACTGCCACTCTCCCGATGAGACTTAAGAGTATCGGTACCATAGGCGAGCAGCGTCTCATAGACGGTGAGATTATTCTGCTCCTCAGATACACAGTCCTCGGCCAGCGCCGTCCCGATCTCCTGCGAGTTTTTGAGCAGCGCCGTACGCAGCACCTGATAGCTGACGAGCATTACCGTGATCAACACGACAAATAGTACCACGCTCCTCCACAGTTCGCGCATCATGGCCCTGCGCCTTTTTCTAACCATCGTCACTGCAAATCCCCCGTTCCGTCCGGCCGTTTTCGATTCAGCAGCGCACTGAATGAAAAGCCGTATATTCCACACCGTGCCCCGTCAAACGCCGTTTGCACGCCCCTGATCAAACACACCCCATCCTGTAACACAGCAGGGCGCCCCAAAAGCCGGCAGCACTTAGCCGCAACTGAACTTTCGGAGCGCCCCGTATCATCCGATTGTGGGCCGTCTTTTACATTCCGATCAATAATTCCAATAATAGTCCGTGTAGGAGCGGTCCAGATGCTGTTCATCGCGCGCGATGAACACGGGAGCCGTATCCTTCCACTGGGACGCTATGTACGCATCCGCCCAAATGGTGGATCCCAGCGGCAGGTTGACGGACAGGCTCTCCAGCGGAGGCTCAACCACCTGCTCAATTCCCGTCTGTTTGTTGTAGTCGCCCTTGGTGAAATGGAAACGGTAAGCCATAAAACAGGAATTGACGTCCGTACGCAGGACCGGATCTCCCTTGGGCAGTACAAAGGTATGCGTGCTCTCGTCATAGCTGCGTTCGTCATACCGGTCGGAAACGCGGACCTTGTACACGACTGTTCCGCACAGGCCGTTCCCGTCATCATCGTAGGTGTCATTCTCCCAGTTGTTGGAGCACATCTGGAAGTAGTAAGTCTTTCCAATCTCGATCTGGAGAGAATCGCCGTTGCTGTAAATCGTTCCATCCCCAAAGCGAACAGACATCCGCTTGGGCGTCACAATACCGAGCGTAGTCGTCTCCCCGGTACCCGTACCTGAATCGGGTGCCTTCTGCCACTGGGCATAGAGTGTCACATTCTGGACGGATCCCGCGGACATATCAATCTCATTGATCACGTTGCCGGACTGATAAGCGGTGCCCGTGCCGTCGGGCTTTGTGTTCCAACCGGCAAATACATATCCATCACGCGTAAAGCCGTTTTCCCGGGCGATAACGGTGCTGTACATGTGATATTTTGCACCGTCAGTGGTCGTCCCCTGCGCGTCGGCAGCGTTGGCATCATACGTCACGGAGTATGTGGGAAGGACCACACCGTGTACACGCCAACTGCCGCCGGCATTTACGATCTCATACCAGAGGACGGTCTCATTTTCCCCAACTATGGCAGACGGCTTCCGCACAAGATGATCCTCGACACCCTCCAGGCTGTAATATGGTTCCGCCGCTGTCAGATAGGCATTGGTGACAAATTCAAACCCGCTGCTCAGGTCCGCCCCATCCGCAAGATGCTCCGGTACCCCATCCGTGCGGATGTAAGCCTTTGCCAGCGTTTGGCCCTCCCCTGCGGCGGATGCGGGCACCGCCCCAACCGCACAGCAGATCAACAGCGCTATCGTAGTGAACAGTGCCAGGAACTTGCGATGTTTCATAAAAAAAACTCCCCTCTAATTTTGCGTTAGATAAAGGAGCAGTCTGGCGACCATAGCGTCTCCCATTCGGGAAGCCTTAGGCCCATGATTTTGCGTCCTGCCATTTCTGACAGTTTGCCTTTTTCACTTTACTTCAAAATACATGCATTACTACATTTCAATTATACCATAGACGAATCAGCAAATATGAACAAATTGTTAATTTTATTTTCGTACCCGGGAGCCGAACCGACGGTCTCAGCACGCTCCCGGGTCAGAGAAACATCACCGTTTTTGATACTTGTGCAGCAGATCCAAAATATGCTGGCCACGTACATCCGCCTTTTCCCCGTGCATGGGAAGCGCTGTACTTTTCGCTGCCGCAGCGGGCGGGGCCTCCGGCTCAGGCGCAGACGCGGGGGTACCGCCCTGAGCGCCTACGTCCCCCGGCGTGGCAGGCCCGGAATCAACGGTGGCGGGTGCCGCTTCCACAGCCGGCGTTCCGTCAGGTGCGGGATGCCGGGCCTCCTCCGCGGCAGGGGACGGAGCCTGTTCTGCCGGTGGGGTGTGAGTCGGAATTGAAGCCTGCTGCGGTGTCATCTCGGCTGCCGGGACCTGCCCTGCTGCCCCGACCCCTACAGCCGTCGGCCGGACCTCAGGTGCAATCACCGGGGCTGTGGGACGCACATCTTCCAGTTGACGTGTCTTCTTCACGGGCGGCTCCGTCATCTGTTCGGGGGCCGCATGGAAAGAGGGCGCGGCAGCGGGGACGGCTGTGCGCGCAGGGCGGCCGGAATCGTTTAAACCGTCCAGATAGAGGCCGACACTCTGTTCATAGGCCGACTGAATCTCACAAATTTCCGCATGGGTTGCCTGCCGAACGCGGTCAAACCCCGCATAGGCGTGATCAATCCCGTCAACATGTGCGCTAAGTTCTTTCAGACGCTCCAAAATTGCCTGCGTCTGGCCGTTGATCTGAGAGACGGCGTTGACGATCTGATCAGATATTCCGGAAAAATCACGCTGGGCCGCCGCCAAATCCACGCGTGCCCGCTGTGCAGCGCCCTCCACATTGGAAAGGAACTGGTCCACATGCTCACGTGGTGACAGAACCACATCCCGGCCGTTTTCAAACGCCTTGATATAAATGTGTCCAATCGATTCCTCTGCACTCTTTTTTCCGCTCTGTTCTGCGGTGATCTGCTCGTATGCCCGGCTCACACGGTGCAATTCGGCCTCGCGCGCACTCAGGCGCGACTGCAGCTCATCGGCGCTCCGGCGGGCCTCACTCAGCTGCCGCTCCAGCTCCGTACAGCGCGACGTGGCGGCGGCCAGCTGGTTTTCCAGCTCCGAGAGCCGCTGGTCCACATCACCCACGTGATATCCACGAAAGGCCTTTCTCAATTCGCTCATATTCAGTAACCTCCTGATTTCGTAACAGTCACATATATCGGATAATCGATCGATTTATTCCATCAGACCTTCCATCGCCTGTTGTACGATCGTATACGACTTTTTCAGCCGGGTGTGGAAGGAAGAGTGCTCCTTTGTCGCATAACCGATATCCGCCAGCGGGATATCGGAGGCGCCCGGAGCGCCGATCCCGATCTGAATCCCCGGGATATCAGCCATCTCCACACCGCCCGCACGGTGGAAGTCCGCCAGGCAGACACCAACGGTGCTGTTCATCACGTTTAACAGGTACCACGGGATGCGCACCTCAATCACCTGATCCCGGCAGTAAAAATCAGCCAGTGAACAATACGCCTCACTGTCCGGATCCGTAATCCCATAGGTCAGCAAGCCGCTCTCCATATATTGCGGATCGATGACCTCCCCGGTAAGGGGCAGCACGATCTCATTGGACAGGAACTGCCGGATGGGGTTGTAAATCCCGCTGCCGGGCTGCTCAAACCTGCTGTCCCGTTCAAACACCCCCCGCTCGCAGGCGTAGGTATAATAGAACAGATCCTCATAGGCGTCCGTGAGCAGGCGGGTCCCCGTCTCCCCATTGATTACCAGGAGAAAGTCCGCCGCCCCGGAAAAGGAGACGTTATACGCCGATGCTGAGGAACTGCCCCGCCCCGTGATCTGAATGGGAATCAGCAGCGTATCCTCCGCGAAGTGAAAGCCGTCAGTCTCGATCTTCAGATACAGGTAGCCCTCATCCCACATGGCGGAGACGGTATTGCCGCCGTACGACGCTGCGGGCGCGGTATTTTCCCACTCCTGCGTCAGACCGTCTATCAGACAGATATCGCGCTCTCCGGGCTCCATCGCAAGCAGACCGTAGCTCTGCTCCGCGGACTGTACATTCGGCGTGCGCGCAGCCGGATTGTCCGGCGCGTAGGAGACGGTATTCCAAGTCTGCTTGAACCACTCATCCTGCCAGGAGAAGATTAGGGAGCCGGCATAGCCCTCCCGGGCGATGTCCTCCATCATCTTCACGATGGCCTTCCCCTGTTCTTCCTCGGTCATACCGCCCTGATCAATGCCCATGGCTGACCGGTGAGCGGCGCCGCGGCTGGTGGAGGTGCCAAACTCCGCGACGAGGACAGGCACGCTGTACTGCGTGCGCAGATCCGCCAGATATGCCGCATACGGATCGATCTCCCCCGACGCATCCGGCTGGAGATATTCAGGCTGATAGTTCATAAACTCCGGGTAATAGGGGTAGACGTCCACTGCGGCAAAAAGCCCGCAGTAATACCGCCCGGTTGCCTGAATGGCCTCGGTATTAACCGACACCCGATCCTCCTCTTCGAACGGCTCATTGGTGTGGGTGAGCGTATCGGTGGTGGCCCAATTCAGAAATGCCACCGGTGTCTGAGCGGAATAGGTCTGCGTCTCATAACTGATAAGGAAATCCCCCACCTCACACAGAAAGCTCTCAAATGCACCGGCCTCTTCAGTCGTGGTGAGATATTCCCCCGTATAGCCGGCGCGTCCGGTCTGTGCGTTCGTCCGTTCGACAAAGCCGGGCTCCCATTCCAAACCCAGGATATATCCAGCCACATACGGCGAGACATCGTGGGAATAGACGGCGTTTTTGATCTGTCCGTAGTCTGTATAGTCACTGTTCCCATGGACGATATCCAGCGTTTCCCGGGCCGCCCGCTTAAAGGCGTCAACGATCCGCCCGTTTTCATAAAAGGCGTGGTCGCCGTTGTACATTTCGTCCTCACTAAACCAGACGCCCTGCACCAGATAGAGGGGCTCCTCCGCGGTGGCGTTGTGGTCATACAGCGCCGTATAAAACTGTGGGGGCATCACGGTGAACACCCGTACGGTATTGGCGTGCAGCTGGGAGATCTGGGTCAGCCACTCCCGATAGGTCTCATAGGAGACATTGGGGTTCGCAAGGTCGGTGGTCGCCTCTGTCAGACCCATGTTGACGCCCTTGAGGTAGGCGCGCTCCCACACATCGTCCCGCACCGTATAAAAGTACGGGTCCACGGCGCGGAAATGGAGGGCCAGACCGGCGCTGTCCACCGCCGGGATCGTTGGGACGGGATCATCCGTCTCCGAATCCCCGGGTGCGTTCGGCGCTGCCAGCAGCACCCGGGCCAGAACCGCTGTCAGCACGACCAGTGCGGCCAGAGCCGACAGGAGTATCACATTCTTTTTGGACAAGCTTCAGTTCAACTCCTTCAGCGCTTCCTGCAAAACGTAATAAGACGGCTTAAGCCGTTCGTGATAGGTCGGCGCCGTCCACGGCTCGTAGTCATAGACACCATTGAGCGAGACTGCACTGCCGCTGCGCATCACACCAAGGCCCACATGCATTCCGCTGAAATCCGCGGGGGTAATACTCTGTGCGGTGTAGAGATCGCTCATGATCTGTTTCCCAGACGGATCCATAAAATTGAGCAGCTGCCAGGGAATCCGGATCTCCAGTACACCCGTCTCCGCGTTGTAGATAAAATCTGAAAGGGACTGGTAGTCCCCGCTCTCCGGGTCCCCGTTGCCGTAGGTGAGCTTCCCCGTCTCATAGCTGCTGAAGGGGATCGTCTGATTGGTGGTGGGGATGGTCATTTCATATCCGGTACATAGCATCATCTGATTGAAGCGCCCGCTGTTTTTAACCGTGTTTTCGTTCACTTCGGTGATCATCTTGTACTGCTCTCCGTAGAGGAAATAGAACGAGTCATAGTAGGCGTCCACCACAATGCGTGAGTTACCCTCCCCGTTAATCCACAGGACAAAATCTGCCTCGCGGTCAAAAGAGGCCCCTGTATCGTTCATCCGGCTGTTCCCCTGCCCGGAAATCGTGTCAATGGGAATCAGGAGGGTATCGGTGTCAAACTGATAGCCGTAATCCCCGTTAAAGCGCACCATAAAATAGACATACCGCTCATCACTGGCCATGTACAGATCGCCGCACTCGGCCGAAGTTACCTTGTCAGCGTCCGTCCACTCACCAGCCTGACCGTCCAGAACGCATACCGTATCGACAGCCCCGGGGTCAAAGGCCAGCACGCCAAAACTCTGCTCGGATGTCTGAATATTCGACCAGTAGGGGCGGGAGTCCGGATCATCCAGCGCCTCGTTATTCCAGGTGCGCTTGAACCACTCATCCTGCCAGGAGAACATGATGGCACCCGCATATCCACAGTCATGGATGGAGCGGTACATATCCGCGAGCATATCGCCCTGAGCGGTCTCATCCACACCGCCCTGATTATATCCCATGACGCTCGTGTGCGTCACGCCGCGGCTGGTGGGCACGCCGAATTCCGCAATTATGATTGGCATGGTATGCACCGACTTCAGGTCTTCCAGATATGCCTTGTAGGTGTTTACTTTTCCATCCTGATCAACGTAATTGAGATAGTCAGTCTGGTAATTCATGGAATCCGGATAATAGGGATACACATGGTAGGAGGCGAACAGGTTGGACTTGTAGGCTGCCCGGCTCTTGATACTCTCAGTATTGAAGGTGACTCTGTCTTCATCCTCATACGGCTCCTCCGGGTGGGAAAGCGGATCCGTGGTAACCCAGTTGGAAAAGGCCACGGGACATTGAATGCCATACTGCTCTGTCATGTAGGCGATGACCTTATCCCCCGCCTCACAGAAGAACGCCTCCAGCGGCGTGGAGCCAAAGGTGTAGAGATAGGTTCCCTCATATGTATCTTTGTCGGGATTTGCCTCGTTGGTGGTCTGGATAAACTTCGGATCATTTTCGATCCCCAGAATCCATCCCGCAAACCATTTAGATACATCCGCCGTATAAGTGCCGGAGGCGAAGCCAGCACGCTCCTCAAGCACGGCGTTGCCCATGATCACGTCCACACAGTTGAGCGCATCCTGTATAAACTCATTTTTGATTTTTTCGTTTTCAGCGTATGCGTCGCCGTAGGTGGCAATGTCATCCTCATCCATCCACACGCCCTGAAACAAGTAGATCGGATGCTCCGCCTGACTGTTGTAGTCATACAGCGCCTGATAAAACTGCGGCCGCATGGTAGTGTATACGCGCACACAGTTGCAATTCATCTCCGCGATATAGCCGAACCAGCGCAGGTAGTCCTCATAGCTGATGGTCAGCTCGCCGGGGAACAGGCCCGGCTCGCCCGCGCCGATATTGACTCCTTTCCAGAAGATCGTCTCCCACTCGCCGCTGTCGCGGGAATAGACATAGAAGCTCTCCCCCTCCGCCTTTATGCGGTAGGAGACACCGTCCTCATTGACATAGTCCAGTGTATCCACTGTATTGGTGTCCTCCGTCTGATCCCCCCCGAAGGAGATCCTGTGGATACCGATGATCTCCAGCCAGCCCATCTGAACCATAAACGCCAGGATGAGCAACACACTTCCCACATATATCAGCCACTTTTTCATGAGCTTTTCCTTTCAACACGGGCATTGAATTCCCTGCGCTGAATCCTGCCCCAACTTCCCTTATATTTGCGGTACCGGACAACGCCGCCAAAACGGAACAGCGTGATAAGCTGGCGGTATCCGAAGTTTTCCAGAATAGCGTACAGGGACAGCTTCATCGCCTGGCGGGAGGACATGCATCCTTTACGCGTATTCTGTTCCAGAATGATGCCCCCCACGGAGAGCATAATGCCCAGAATCGTCGCCATACAGAAATAGAGGACAAAGAAGTACAGGTTCAGCTCACCAAGCAGCAGGGACAGTGGAATAATAAAGTATCCCAGCGTCTCCACCACTGCGCCAAGAAACTCAAACAGCCAGCTGTACGGGAGGGAGAGCAGCCCCACAGACCCAAAAACAGGGTTAAAGGTCATGAGGATGTGCGCTCTGAGCGTATCAAACAGGCCGATCTGCCAGCGGCGCCGCTGGACCTGCAGGTCTCGCAGACTCATGGGCCCCTGTGTCCAGCAGATGGCCTCCGGGCAGAACTTGACGGTATACTTTCGCTTATGCGTACGCATAAACCGGTGGATACGCACCACGATTTCCATATCCTCGCCGATGGTATTGGTCTTATATCCACCGGCGTCGATAACGACCTGCTTATTGAATACGCCGAAAGCACCTGATACGATCAATAGCGCCTTACCCCAGGCGAGCCGCCCCGCCAGAAAAGAGCGGAAGTACTCAACGATCTGGAAGCGCTCTACCATCCGCTTGGGCAGCTCAAACCGCTTCCACTGTCCATCCTCGATCAGCGAGCCATTGGCAATGCGGACAAATCCGCCCGCCACCACCGTCGTCGTATCCTTGAGGAACTCGTTGCCAAGGATCAGCAGCGCGTCGCGCTCAATACGGGAGTCCGCATCCAGACAGGCAAAAAGCGGATACCGGGACAGATTAATGCCGGCGTTGAGTGCGTCGGATTTGCCGCCACTTTCTTTATCAATATAATAGAGATTTGGATAATCCGCGTTATAATACACGCCCAAAATTTCCTGCGTGGGAATCTTCACCTTGACGGCGCCCTCAATGGGATACAGCCCAAATGATTCGATCATATTGCGGTGGGTGCTGTCCGTGGAGCCGTCATTAACCACAATAACCTCAAACTCGGGATAGTCGAGCTTGAGCAGATTTTTGACGTTATTGACGATATTCTCCTGCTCATTGTGTGCGGGTATGATCAGGGAGATCGGCAGCAAATTTTGGGAGTCCGCATACCGCATATAGTCCTCGGAGATCTTCTGCTTATCCTGCCGGCGCACCCGCTTCAGGGCAATCAGCAGCTGAATCAGATAAATCACACTCAGCAGCAGGGTATAGGCCATGCAGAAATAGTTGAAAAAGTGAATAAAGAGGCGCACGATATTCAGTATAGTCATTGGAGAGCACCCCCGTTCATTTTCACCTGTTTGTACAGCGCATTTTTCACGGCGTCCGCCGCGTATTTATCATAGCCTCCCAGGACCTTTTCCACATAGACCAGATCCTCATCAATCTGAACGATCGCCCGTGCCGCGGCGCTGCGCACCCACCATTCCTCGTCCTGCGTCGCGTGCACCAACGCCTCAAGCGCGGTCGGAGTGCCAATCTTTTCCAGCCCGGACACCGCAGCCAGCCGCACGATCCAGTTCTTATCGTTCAGGGCAACGGCCATGGTGTGCTCGTACTGCGGGTCACCAAACTGGGCGAGTGCCTTCACGCAGGCGATCTTAAGGTTTCCGTCCCGGCTGTCCATGCCATCCATATAAAGTCCGGCCAGCGCCTCCAGCCGGTCGCCGGTATAGGCCTTGACAGCGGTGGCGCGGATGTAGTCATTGCACGACTCATAAAGGCGCCGCACCATCTGCACACGATCCCCGCTGTAGGCCTGAAGCAGCTCCAGGAGGACCCGGTGGGAATACAGGTGGTTAGACTCACACTTTTTCGCAAAGGTCACCACAGACTCCTCGTCCCCCAGTTCGGACAGCGCCATGGCCGCATTGTACACCAGATCCGCATGTTTATCCTCAAGAAGGGGACGGATATCCCCAATCTTTTCCCGGGCCATAAAGTCCGCCAGCCTGCGCACAGCATAGCTCTTCT
Organism: Candidatus Onthovicinus excrementipullorum; assembly: GCA_018712345.1. GTDB lineage: Bacteria > Bacillota > Clostridia > Oscillospirales > Acutalibacteraceae > Onthovicinus > Onthovicinus excrementipullorum. Next base: position 42,845 of record DVHG01000008.1, read on the forward strand.
CATAGCGGTTTCCCTTTTCCAGCCGCTCGGCGTAAAACGGGATGGGATCAAGCCGATCATACAATTGCCCCAGAGAGGCCTGCTTCTCCTCCGGAAGATCAGCGGATATGCGCATAAGCTGGATAAACTGGACGACTGTCTCATTCTTTTTGAACGCGTCCTCTCCGATATACTCGAACAGCGCATCCAGCTCGGCCTCCCGGGAGGCCGGTGTAGGAGAGTACAGAAAGGACTCCAGCATGGAATGAATGCGGGCATTGATTTCCCCCATCTGGAGATCTGTCTCCTCGTTTTTTCGGGACAGGATATATAGCCACAAATACTCAAAGCACAGCGCCAGAATAAAAACCAGCACCAGAATGGCCGCCAGTATCTCATAGGAAAATTCCGCCATGCATCCGCCCCCCTTCTCTTTTAAAAATCATGTAGGAGCCCTCAATCGGTCCCCTGTGTAAAGTACCGGCGCAGGATTTCGCAGCTCTCCTTCTCCCGGATGTCATAGGTCACATCCTGCGCTGTCCACGGCGTCAGATCCAGCCGCTTGTATCCGGACGACTGCTTCGATTCCGGGAAAATGTACACCGTATCCATGCTCTCCTTGCTGCCCACGAGAACGGAGAAAATCATGCCGTCGGTGGCCATCGTCTTCAGGGCGCCGTCTTCCGCCCCGTTGATAACCAGAGAGGCGGCCGGGTCGGCAAAGTTCAGCATCGCCCACGGAATCCGAAGGAACAGGGTAACGCCTGCCTGATAAAAGTGGGTGTTTGACTCGGTAAAGTTTCCATAATGGAGCGCCGACACCAGATCATAGCTCGCGGTATAGCTCTCCGCAGAGTCATACTGCCCTGCGTTGCGGTTATAGCTGTGGGCTACATACAGGGAGGCCGACGTCCGGCTGTCGAACTTAATGACATATTCCATACCGGACTGGCTGTTGGCGTAGTAGTTCCCGTCGTAATAATATTCGCCGTCGTTACGCTGATAGGTGTCCAGACCGATAATCATCTCGTTCAGATCGTAGTCAATATCGGAGCGCAGCAGGATCGTCAGATAGATATAAGTCTCATTATAAGACACCTGCATCTGCTGCATCACACTCGCCTCGCTGCTGTCCACCAGCTGCATAGCGACTTCGGACGGTGTGCGGGACTCCACCGCCACCACACCGGTAGTCTCTGCCCGGTCGGTGGGATTCTGCCACAGCCCGTTGTCGGACAGGGGCAGAGTGTATGTCTCTGCCTCCGGGGAGGCGGCGCTCCAGTTGTCGTTCAGGTCCGCGATGAGCATGCCCATGTAGCCCTGATCCTCCGCCGCGCGCAGCATCCGCACGATGCCGTTTCCCTGTTCCTGTTCGCTCAGGCCGTTGACTGAGCTCTCCTGCTCAAACATGTCGGAGTTGGTGGAGAGACCGGCCCGGTCGATCAGCACAGGTCCGCTGCACAGCGTCCGCACGGTACCGATGTAACCGCCCCAGGCGAAGCTTCCCGTGTTATCGGAATAGGCGCCGGCAAAGGACTGCTCGTCGTTGAGCAGGGCCGCGTCGTCCGATCCCAGCGAGCAGGAGGTGAAGTACAGCTGTGCCGCGGCCTCCGAGGGCACCAGATTGGACAGGTTATAGGTCGTCCGCCCTTCTGCCACCCAGGGGGCACCTGTCAGACGCTCCGCGCCCGAGCAGACACTGACCGGCTGCATACAGCCGTAGGTGCTCTGCATATAGTCCAGCGCATAGTCACACAGCTCCGCCGCCAGCGCCTCCACACCGTTGGCCGAGGAACTGATATAGGTTCCGGTATAGGCCCTGGTTTGCCCGTCGCCGCTCAGGAGGGCATCCGCGGCCGCGTCATCCAGACGGGGATCCACAATATAGGCGATGACATAGGACGCCACGTTATAGGCATAGGTGGCAGTCTCCCGCGTCCCGTTCCCCGCGATCTCCCCGCCGCCGTGCACGGCGGCAATTGCGGCGGCAATATTTGCCTTGACCGCATCCAGATTTTCAAGCGTCTGGGCCGGCTCAATGGAGGGCGGCGTCATAATCCCCTGAATCAGATAGATCGGTTTTTCCGCAGATTGATTATACTCCCCCAGCGCACGGTAAAATTCAGGCGGGAGCAGATCATACGTACGCACGCAGTTCCCACCCATATCACCAAGCGACTGGAGCAGGGAGGAATAGTAGGATGCATCCCGTGAGTAGTGATACCGTTCGTCTCCCGGGGCCTCTCCGTTGATATTAAAGCCCTTCAGGTCGAAATCCTGCCAGGAGCCGTCCGCGAGCACCTGAAGCCCGCTTTCGGATACACGCGCATTCTGCTGCTCCTCATCCGACTGAGCGGTGATGGGGTTTTTCAGGATATCTTTTAAGATGTGCTTCATCAGCGGCTCGTAAAAGTTCCAGTAAAAGTTGGTGATATCGCCGTCCCTGTCGAAAGAGAGGAGGCGAAAAAACACATCGGCGAACATAAAGTTTGAAATCTGCCGCTTGGTGGTATAGTCGTTAAAGTCTCCGGCGAAATAATATGCAGGGGCCTCCCCCTCCTGCTGCTGGCGCGTTACGGCAGCAAAGGTGGTCGTATCGGAGACGGCAGCCAGTTCCTCCGCACCCGTGGCGTTGACATTAAAGGAATAGGTGGCAATCACCTCTGTGCTGCTGTCCGCCTCTATGAGCTCAAACCAGTTATAGTAGTTGAGCGAATGGCGGCCAAACTCCCCCCGATATTCATCTGTAACGGAGATTTTCAGCAGGTTCTTGCTCTCAAAGTCCGTCTTTTCCTCCAGGACGAGGATATCACCGTCCCGCGAGACCAGGAGGATTCCGGGGCCGGAGCAATTCCACTCCTGCCCATATTTGGCCCGCCACATGTCGGGCGCCCAGTAGGGAACATCGGTCAGATCCTGTAAGTCATAAATGTACCGCCCAACCCATCCGGTGGTGGAGATCCCGAAGAGCGATTCCAGCTCCGCGCGCACCTCGTCACTCGTGGCGGTAGTGAGGATATCTTGCTCCCCGATGACGACCGATCCGGAAGAGTGGCACAGGGAGATTTCATTCATCTCCTCGCCTGTGATGCCGTGATCGTCATAGATCTCCACACCATATGTATCGGACAAATACAGCAGGTCAGGGATCTTCTCCAAATCGGTCAGGGAGTCACTCCCTGTGATCCGATCGTTCTCATCAAGCTTGGGGCCGAAGTAATCGGTGGTGTGGTCATAGTAGCTGCCGGTGTCCGGATTGACAATCTTCAGGTAATCCATCAGCCAGTACAGCCCAAGATGCTTTCTGTAATTGTTGGATACGTCGCCCTGATAGGACCAGCTGTCGGCCGCCGTGGCCGGCACTGTCTTGTCCACCACGGCCACGGAGAGCTCCCGCCTGGGCATAAGAAGCCAGACGATAAACGAGCATGCCACTAAAGCCACGATGCACAGCGGAATCAGGAAATAGGGCTTGAGCAGATATTTTGCTTTAAACTTTTTCATGACGCCTCTTCCTCTGACAGTATACGCTCCCGCAGGGCCAGCAGTGCATCCGCGCAGCCCAGGAACGCATCGGCTACGGCCGGATCAAACAATATGTTTTTCTGCTCCGCAATATATCGCTTGACTTCCTCTGCGGGCCACGCCTCCTTATAGCTGCGCTTGGACAGCAGTGCATCCACCGCGTCAACCACCCTGACCAAACGGGCCGCCGGGTCAATCTGGCTGCCCCGAAGGCCTATATAGCCCGAACCATCAAAATTCTCATGGTGCTCAAGTGCGATAATGGCGGCCGTTTCAAAGAATTCCCCATTCTGGAGGGAGAGAATATTGTACCCGACCTGCGTGTGCTGCTTCATCTGTTCAAGCTCCGAAGGATCAAGCGAGCCCTCCTTTTCCAGGATGCTCTCCGGAACGGAGATCTTTCCGATGTCGTGGGTCATGGCCGCCAGTGAGATCAGCCTGGCGCGCTCCTCCTCCACCCCCATCTCCATACACAGCTCATAGGAGAGGGCGGAGACAATAACCAAGTGACTTCTGGTTGCCCTGCTCTTCTGCTCGACCACCGTCGCCAGATTGATGAAAAGCTCCTCCTGAATATCGCTCACATCATGTTTCAGGCTGAAATTCTGGTATACGGTGGATAGGTTCAGGAATGCAGCCTTCATAACATTTTCTACCTCGGCCGTGATGCCATACAGGATGTTTTCCAAATGAATGACCGCGCTGTGGCCGTCCTGCTGGAACAGCATATCTGCTGATGTCCGGCCGATGAGGATCTTCTGCTCCTGCCGGTCAAGATGATCGTAGATCAGCTGATAATCGCAGTTCTCCACCTGCCCGTCGTTGAAGATCTCCACAAATTCATTCCCGGTCCGCACGCCCACACTTGCGTGCACGTCGACCGATTCGCCGCCAAGCTCCGCATTTTTCTCAACAACGCCGGAAAGGCTGCGGGCAATTTCAATCAGGAAGGATCTCTCATCCTTCTGCTGGAAGGCGTCCGAGATCAGATTGGTGACATCCCCAAGCCACGCGCTATCCGCATGCATCTGCTGCACACGCTCCTGCTTTTTTACGTCCAGATAGACGACCTGCCGGCAATAGATCACAAACATGGCCGTACACATCAGGGCAATACTCCCGGCGAAGAGATATCCCGACATCAGCCCCAGCCCAAGGAACAGGCCGCACGTATTATAGAGACCGACAAGGGCGGCATAAATCAGCAACCCACGCATTGCCCCCATATGCGGGGCCTCCTCCGTGGCTGAATCAGCAAAGACGGCATTGGCCCGGATGGCGATGAACAGCTGTGCCCCTGTCATTACCACCGCAGCCACCCGCACGGCCCAGGCCGTCTGAAAAAGCGGGACAAGCGCGCAGACGATGGCGACCGGGATCCAGATCGCCGCATTGCGCAGTGCCTTGTTATGGCATGCCAGAATGGTGGTATAGGCGAGCATCATCAGCAGCAGCTCGGTCAACAGCTGTACGGCGAACCAGTACGGAGATGACAGCAGCGCCGTAGTCTGGGTATAGGTGTACAGCATGGCCGCCGCACCGCCGCAAAAAACTGTGGCAGACAGCAGCAGCAGGCGCCGGATGTGTCCGCTTTTTCCGGCCAGGCACAATCCCAGTACAAAGAGTCCTGCACCCAGCAGGAGCAGCGATGATGACAGGCCAAATCCGATATATCGGGTAAAGCTCTCCGAAGCGGAAATTTCCACCGGCTCCACATACGCCTCCAGTGAGAAGGCGAGCGGTGCATACAGATAAATATCCAGCGTCCGGGACTCGCCCGCCGCCACCGTTACGCTCTGGTAACTGCTGCCCGTAAAGTTCTCTTCCCCGTAACCGTTATTGAGCACCCGCTCACCATCAATCTCCACACGTAGGGGATTATGGGCCGTCCTGAACACCAGACGAACCCCCTCCTGAGAGGCCGGCAGGGTGTACTGCAGACGCATATAGGGGGATCCGAATGTTCTGGCCACCCGGTTTTCCCCGGTGGCCTGCTGATAGGCGGAAAGATCCCCCTCGATCGCCCCGGCCTCGGAGGCGCAGACAAACCGCCAGTCCGTGATCTCGTTTTCCCGGGCGGGCAGGATCGTCTGAACCATAAAGTGGACTAAAAAAGTCACTAAAAAGAGTGCCACTGCGACAATGATGGCCGTTCGCGTCCTTCCGGGCATATTACGCATCCTGCGTTCAAAAGATTTGCGGCGTGCGCCGGGAACGTCATGTTTACGCGGCATAAGCATCTCTCCTGTTAACTCGTAATCTCGGATTGAATGGCGTATTTTGATCCCGCCGACGGCATCACGTCATGGAAGCCAGATAATAGACACCGTCCGCCTGACGCACGGTAATCACCGATGTACCCGCTGCCTGTGTCTTTCCGGCGTCCTCATAATAGCGGACCTCCAGCGTATAGGCGCCGCCACCCGCATCACGGAACGTGGCCGCCGCGTACACCTCAGCACTGTAATCGGGCTGCCACATCTCAAAATATCCCGCGCCGGGCACGTACAGATCGCTCTCCTCCACATTCTGCGGGCAGGATCCAAACAGCCGGGCCACCTGCGCACGGATCTCCCCCGCGGTCGCCTGGCGGTAGGTCATGGCCGCCGGCGCATAGTCCACCAGACAGCCGTTTCCTGCGTACAGGTAGCAGAAGGCGTACTGGACCACGGCGCTCACCGGCAGCTCCTCCGCGGAGGAAAAAGAGGTTATCGCCATAAAATTCTTCAGTTCATATCCCTGCTTAATATAGCGGAAGGGATCCAGCGCTTCCGGTACATTCGCCTGGAGAGTGACAGAGATACCGCCCTCCTCCCGGACGGACTGCGCCGCGCCGCCGTCCTCCTGAACCGCATTGATCAAGGAGTCGCTCCCCTCCATCTGGGAACCGTCCACGGTCTGGTAACCGCGCCCCTGTGTAAAATAGACAGCCAGGCCGATACACACGGCCACGGCCAGCACACAGGCCACTGCGACCCCGATATTCTTTTTACTGACAGTATTACGCATTTGGGCCCCTCCCACTGGCCGCGCCTCTGAAAAGGCCGCCGTTTTTCAGCAACAAAAAAGCTGCAAACTGTTCAGGAGTTTCTCCCGAGCAGCTGCAGCCAGACGAGCGTAGTGTAACCACCTTAGCCTCTCGACTTTGCGTCCTTGATTTTCATCAAGTTTGCCAAATTCGATTCAGATATTTCATTTATCCCTTTAATAAGGTAAAAATAGTATAAACAATCCAAAACCCTTTGTCAAGCAGTCCGACACAAATTAATGCAGGAAAAATCAGGTATGGGCGGACGTAAGACTTCGACCCAACTGAAATACCTGATTCCCTCCGCGCTTTTTCGCCTCATACAGAGCTCTGTCCGCCGTCTCATACAGCTGGGCATACGATCCCCCCGCAGGGGACAGTGCAATGCCGATACTGCATCCGGCGCCCACGCCAGCCCCGCGGTATTGCAGTGCGGGCACGCGGCTGACGACGGCTTCTGCATACCGGCGCACATCTGTCCCGTCGCCAACAACGAACAGTACGACGAACTCATCTCCGCCGACCCGGCCCACGCGTGCGCCCGTGGGCGCAGCATCCCACAGCAGATCCGCCACTAATTTGAGGATCTGATCGCCAGCGGGATGGCCGTAAGTATCGTTGATATGTTTAAAGTCGTCCATGTCCAGAATGAACATGGCCAGCCGCTCGCCGCTCCCCAGTTCCTGAAGCTTTCGCTCTCCATAGGTCTCGATGGCCGCCTTGTTGAATGTACCGGTAAAAGTATCCATCTTGACCTCGCGTTCGAGCCGGAAGAGGCGCGCTTTTTTATCCATGATATCTGTCAGCATCCCAATGGCAAAAGCGGGCTCCCCGTTTTGATCGGCCTGTGCGATCACCGTCACCTCAAACCAGCGTCTTCCCCCGGACTTCAGTGGAAGGCAGAGCTCAAGCTTTTGGTGTTCGACTCCGGATCGGACATTTTCCAGGCAGTCGAGGATTTCCCGGCGCTGCTCATCAGTCAGCTCCGTAAGCGTCCCAATGAACGCTTCAAACTCCTGAATCAGGCCGGGAAAACCAAACATCTCCTCCCAGCCCTTGGACATCCGCATCCAGCGGTTGCGAATATCCCACTCAAAGGTGACGAACTGCTCATTCTCGCGGATGAGCTCATACTGTTCCAGACTCAGCTGGAACTGGTGCCTGCTCTCCTCAAGCTCCTGATTCATGTGCTGGATCTCACGCTTCTGCCGCAGCTCCGTGCACAGATGGCGGTACCGCACGACATATACGGCCGCACACAGTATTGCAGTAATGGTGAAATTGATCACCTCGCCCGAGGAGCCCACACGCCACAGAGACAGCACAAACAGCAGATAATTCCCCCACAGGTTGCACATGGCGTACACCGGCCGCATGGTGACCAGAGAGGAAAATGCCACCAGGGACGTGACAACCGTGATATTTCCGACCGCACTGGAACGATAGATATCATATATATTGAACACAGTCTGCCACAGAACCACTACGCTGGCCGCCGTCATGTGCAGGTAGTACCGCTGCCGCGTACTGAGCTTTGCCAGCAGATCCGTCAGCAAAAACACGGCACACGATACGGCCAAAAAGACATAAAAGCCAAAGTACAGGCGATTGTTCAGTGTACTCAGTCCGGAATTGGAAAAAAACAGCACCCGTACAATATTAAAAAGCTCTACGAGGATAGAGCCGCCGCAGACCACCCGCAGCAGCATACGGTTCAGCCGAACAGCCTCTTGCATGAAATCCACGCGTATATTCTCAGAAAATGAAATCCGCATAATTGCTGTCCCCTTTCCCGAAAAATAGTGGTGTACAAATTAGTTCCCGCCGATGGACGAGCAGACGGCATCATATGCCCGTGTAACAGACGGCATCATCGCCTGTGCCGCACCCCAGCTGCCGCTGCGCAGCAACTCCACCTGCTCACTCACCAGATGGAATAGACGGTCCATGGATAAATTTCCACATACGCCCTTAAGGGTGTGCGCTGCCTGAAAGGCCCGATCACGGTCCTCCTGCTCCATAGCCTCTGCCAACTGCGCATATGTCTGATCTTCCAAAAATTTATGCAGCATTCGCTCCAGAAGCGCGTCGTTGCCCATGAAGCGCCCCAGCACCTCTTCCACCGATATTCCGGCCTGTTTTAATATATATTTTCTCTCCTCCGTCATGTCGGCGCACCTCCCGCATAAATCTTCTGCAGCTGTGCCGCCGCTCCGAAAAAGCAACGCAGCAGCCGGGGATTAAAAGCCCCGCACGCGCCCTCCCGGATCATTTTGAGTGCCGTCTCCGGCGCATAGGCATCTTTGTACACGCGCTTACTGACAAGCGCGTCATAGACATCGGCAATGGAGACGATCTGCGCCCAGATGGAGATTTCGTCCCCCTTCAGGCCATCCGGGTAGCCCCGGCCATCCCAGCGCTCGTGGTGGTGCCGCGCGATATCATAGGCATACGCAAAGGCCGCATGATCACGCATCTGCGGGATCCGCTGCAGCAGGAGCCCGCCCTGCACGGTGTGGGATTTCATTACCTCGAACTCCTCCGGCGTCAACTTGCCCGGCTTATTCAGGATTGCGTCCGGAATGGCGATCTTGCCCACGTCATGCATGATGGCCGCCAGAGAGATCTGCGTGATCTCCTCCGCAGTCAGACCTTCCCCAAGCTCGGTACAGGTGAGCATATGATGCGTAATATCGTGAATGCGCCGGACATGTCCGCCCGATTCCCCACTGCGGAATTCAATGGCTGTAGACAGCGCTTCAATCATGCCCATATTCAGCTGGATAATCTGCTGCGCCTGCTGAAAAATTTCAGTCTGTTGCTGCTCTATCTGACAGCGCAGGCTCTTCCGCGCGCGGAAGAGCTCGATGACCGATTCGATCCGCCGCTGGACAACGAAGGGAACCACCGGCTTGGCGATCACATCCATCACGCCCAGCGCATACGCCTCCCGGAGCGTGCGGTCCTCTGCGTCCGCTGTGATGAGAAAGACCGGGATCCTTTCCATCCAACCCAGCGCCTGCATCCTGCGCAGGACCTCCATGCCGTCCATCACCGGCATTATAACATCCAACAGCACCGCGCAGATCCCGCTATCCTGCCGTGTGAGGAGCTTGTCCATGGCCTCCTGACCGTTTTCCGCCTCTTCGATGTGATAGAAGGGCGAAAAGATATTGGCCAGAACAGCGCGGTTGATCTCACTGTCATCTACGACAAGAATCGTCTCTGTCCGATGATCCTGCATCAAGAAATCCCCCCTGCCGGTTGAAAGCTGTCCTTTCCATACATCCTTAAATTATTAAGCTCAACAAATTTGGTAACAAATATTATATCACTTATTTGCATTTATAACAAGTATTTTATCACTTTGCCATTATAAGTAATAAAAAACAATATACTGAACAGGCGAGGTGATAAAAATGATAGGAGAACGTCTGGCTGAGGTCCGGAAGGATCACCGGGATACACAGGCCGATCTGGCTGAACGCTTGGGAGTATCCCTTCCCGCCGTGCGTGCATGGGAGCAGGGAAAGAGCTCCCCCAGCCACGAGATGCTCGTGGAGATCTGCCGCCTATACGGTATCTCCGCCGACTTTCTGTTGGGGCTTTCCGACATAGATCCGGTTTACGAGAGACGCAGGGCGGCGGAACGCCTGACACAGACCGAGCAGACGGCGCTGCGAGACTTTGAAACCTATCTGCTGTGGAGGCGAAAGCATTTATCAAAAGTCTCAAAGACACAGGTAAAATAGCGCCGCCTGCTGTACCTATAAAAAGGCCGAACCGTTCCGCACACTCATACGCACAGAATGGTCCGGCTCTTTTTTCGCAGACAGTATTTGAATCCCGATCGACACAGCGCCCCGGGCGATTTGCCCGGGGCGCTAAAACAAAAATCATAGTTTTTAATGATGGGTAAGCGCGAACAGCTCGTCCAGATAGGTGAAATGAACAAATTGCTTTTGGGCGATCAAGCGATGGATCTCCGCCCGGCCTACCCACCGGGCGTCACACGTCTCCTCCGGCTGGAGAATGACGGAGGAGAGGTCAAAGTCCTGCCGGAACAGCCACGCGTCGATATAGGCTGCGCCGGAGCCGTCGCTGTGCGGCCAGGTGTAGCTGGTGAAAATTTGCCCTTTTGCAGGATCAAGTGTGAGCCCGAGCTCCTCCTTTGTCTCCCGCAGCGCAGCATCCAGGCTCTCCTCCCCGGCGAGCGCGCCGCCGCCCGTGGGCTCCCACATGTTGGGGCTATTTTTAGCGGGCGCGCGCTTTGAAATCAGAAATTCACCGCGGCTGTTCGCGATCCAGACAGTGACTGAGAGATGATATTCCCCCTCTCGCATCGGCGTTCCGCGCTCATGCAACCGGCCCAGTTTGACCCCGTGTGCATCCCGCACATCCCAGAATTCGGCCATTTGGACTCCTCCTGTTCCCGTTTGATTTACAAAGTCTCAGAAATCCACACCCCGTCAAAGGTCTCATAATCTTCGGACAGATCGTCGTTTTCAAACACCCGGAGCATGTCCTCAAACCCAGGGGCCAGCTTGTACTGATCAAGATCTTTCCGCTTGATCCAGAAGACCTTTCCCTCTTCGGAGGACTTCAGCTCTCCGCTGAACCGGCTCGTCCGGTAGAGCAGTACGATATAGCGGCGCCGGCCACGCTTTTGAATCCACTGCTTGATGCCGCACAGCTCCAGATTCGAGATGCCGAGCCCCGTCTCCTCCTTGACCTCGCGGATCACGGAGCGGACAAAGGATTCCCCCCGGTCTACATGGCCGCCGGGGAATGTCACGCCCGGCCAACCGGGATTCACGCGATCCTGCACGAGGATCTCGTCCCCGTTACAGATCATGCACATATTCGTCAAAATAACGCGTTCGCTCTCTCTCATTTGCCTGCCCCCTCAATACGATATAGTCACAATTATGGCGAACGGAATCTGTCAGTCCAACTCGACGGTGACGCCCTCTCCGGTGTCGCGCTCCAGCAGGTCCGCCCACATTTCGTCCCCGAGATCAAGGGCGAAGATTTCCTGCGCATACTCGCCCATCCGGCTGGGATAGAGCACTATCCCGTCCCCGAATTCCGCAATGAGAGCGCTTTCCTCTTCTTCCTTCCGTGCGGCAAATTCCGGATTGTGGTCATACAGGGGCGCCTCCAGAAATCCCGCGCGCGCATCGGCGATGAAACCATCTCCCAGTACGTCGACGACCAGCTCCGGGCAGGGGATGTAGTTGACATACTGCCCTCTGTCCTCTACAGTCGCCCGAAGATCGCCGTCCGGCGTCTCATAGATCCTCGTAATCATTTGATTTCCCTCCGCAAATAGTTTTGGTATGTTGTTTTTCATTATAGCATTAACCCTCTGGGAGCACAATGACCGATATGGATGTTCAGCGATATCTTTTGGCGATCCCCAGACAGATGTCTGCCGCATATTCTATAACGAGGTGATCAGATGAACTCGTGTGAATGGACGGTGAGTGTAACGGCGCTCGCGAATGTGCTCGCCAATAGTCTTTCGGATGAGAAGCTGGAGCTGGCTGCGGCGCTCTTTACGCAGCTGGGCGATACGCTGGCGACGATTGCCGTACAGCGCTCACTTTGCAGCCGGTCCAAAACGAATCCGCAGGCCGCGCACAATTGAGGAAGCCCGAAGAGGGGGCTCTATTGATGTTATTCTTTGCTTCTCGCGCGGCCATTCTTTTATGCAAAAACCGGGGCCACTTCGCGCGGTCCCGGTTTGGATTCGTTATGGATTGCATTACCCCATATAGGTCACGGGGAATTCAAAGATCACGGCATTTTGCGACAGATCCGCAGAGCTGCTCTGGACGGCCACCTGAATGGTATTCGTCCCGCGATCTGCGCGGATGGTGAAGCTTTCTCGGCCGCTGATTGTCTTTTCTGCATAATAGCCGGGCTTCCAAAAATAGCCGATCTGGCAGAGATACCGTCCGTCGCCGCCCGATGGGGCGATGTCGATGGAAAAAGTGCCGTCGCCGCCCACGGAAACCCCCTCCGGGAACACGGCGCCCCCGTTAGCAGCATTGCTCTGGCTGAGGGATGCCTGATACGTCTTCCCGCCGCTGCGCACGGTGATAGTCGCCGAAATCTCCGTAGAATGCCGGAAGCCGTTGAACTGCGCGATCATTCCCGCGCGATCGTTATACCGGTATGTATCCCCCATCTGCGCATCCGTTTTGCAGAAATAAGAATAGGGTGCGCCGGCGTTGTCCTGCTGGACCTGCGGATCAAAGATATAGTAGGTGCCGCTGAGACGGATGTTCACCCAGGTGTGGCCTGTATAGCCGCCGGACGTGCTCCGGACCTGACCTGTCACCAGATAGGACTCCAGGCCGATCGCCCGCGTCATCACCAGAAAGGCGGCCGAATAGTCGTCGCAGACTCCGCGGTTGGTGGTCAGCATGCCGTAGGCGAGCTGTACGATATTGGCGTCCAGCGACGAATTGTACAGGATCCCCTGCGTCGGATCCTCCACTTTGTGATCATAGCTGTAAATTCCGTTTTTCACCAGATAATCAAAACAGGCCTTCACCTTTTGATAAGTGGACATCCCGGAGTTCAGGATCTGCGCGAATATCTGGTCCACTTTCCGGTCCAGGGCGGTACAGTTGGTCCGCATCGGCTTGAGATTCGCGGAATTGAGCAGCCTTTCCGCAGAGACGCCCGCCGTGCTGTTCCCAGAAGTGTTATTCCCCTGTGCGCCGCCCTGTTGGTTCCCCGCTCCGCTCACGCTCTGGGAATCGCCCCCGGCGGCAGATGGCGCCAACGAGCCGTCCGATGAAACAGGGGAAGTCCCACCCATTTCTCCGGCCTGACCGGACAGGGTGTTCCCCGCCGCGCTCTCGGACGGAGACGTATCCTCTTCCATGCCTGGCCCGCCGCAGGCCGTAAGCAGAAGGCATATACCCGTCAGCAGGGCCGCGCAGCGGCACAGCTTGATTTTTTTCAACCCCAAACTCTCCTCGTTATACGTTTTATCGACCTTAATCATATATTGTTGACTTCAAAAAGTCAAGCCAGGCGGGTGCTCACCGCCGTTTTGGGGTCAAGTTCCTCTGTGCTCTGGAAAGGGAAATTCTGTTTGCAGGTATGGACAAATATGTTTGTTGGAGGGCGTCGATGAAAAGATACCCATGTAAAACACGAGCAAAACATAACGCACCTCACTTTGTTGGGTACGCGTCTTGTCTGTAGCGGCTTACCGCTGTGTCATTTGTACAAAACAATGCAGACCTATCAGATGAAAAACAACAGTACTTTGTAAAGGAACTCTTCACTCTTCTCTCTTCACTTTTCACTGGAAACGACAATTTTGGAAGTGAAAAGAGAAGAGTGAAAAGAGAAGAGAGTAGAAAGAAACGACAATTTTCTTGCGAAAATTGTCGTTTCTTTCTGTGAGAGTCACATAAAAAAGATATTTCCGGCATTTCGGCGGTGGGAGTTGAACTCTCGTACTCGCAAAAAGTTGGTAGCGACAGCGAACCGTCGCGAGGGCGTTTACAACCGAGCAGGTGAGCCGAGCGTGACTTTTTGCGAAAAGGAGGAGCAGCGGCGTGAGCGCGCTCTGATTTTTATAAAAAATCGGAGCAAGCGATACAAAGCTTGCTCCGACGTGGCCCGCCCGGAGGGATTTGAACCCCCGTCCTTTGGAATCGGAATCCACTGCGATATCCAGCTTCGCCACGGGCGGAAATATGCGATTTTGAATTGCGAAAATCATTATACCACAAATAAAGGGCGATGTCCACATGAAAAAATACGCTTTTGGCAGTTTTCTCTTTTGCGCAGGGGCAAAGTGTGGTAGAATAATAAAAACGAAGGACAATGTCAGGGGGAGCTTTTATGCGCGACTCTTTTATCAAAATTGCGGCCGGTTCGCCGCAGGTGCGCGTGGGGGACTGCGCGTACAATACGGATCAGATCATTCAAATGATCGGGGAGGCCGCGGCGGCAGGGGTGAATGTGCTCGTGCTGCCGGAACTGGCGGTGACGGCCTACACGTGCGGGGATCTCTTTTTACAGAGCGCCCTGCGGTCGGCGGCCTATGAATCGCTCAAGGAGATTGCCGCGTCCACACGCGGGCTGAATCTGCTCGTGGCGGTCGGCGCGCCGATTGTCAATAACGGCAAGCTCTACAACTGTGCCGCCGTCTGCTTTGACGGGGAGATCCTCGGCGTAGTGCCCAAGACGCACCTGCCCAATTACGGCGAGTTCTACGAGCGCAGGCAGTTCACGCCCGCACCGGCGGAGAATGGGACGATCACCATCGGCGGGAAAGCGATCCCGTTTGGCAATAAACTGATTTTCTGCTGTGAAAACCTCCCCATGCTCAAGCTCGGCGTGGAGATCTGTGAGGACGTGTGGAGCGTGTTCCCGCCCTCCCTGTACCATGCGGCGGCGGGGGCGACGGTGCTCCTGAATCTGTCCGCGAGCAATGAGGCCGTGGGCAAGGACGCCTACCGGCGCGAGCTGGTGAACACCCACTCCGCCAAGACGGTCAGCTGCTACGCCTATTCCGACGCAGGGAGCGGGGAGTCCACGTCCGATATGGTCTTTTCCGGCCGCAGCTTTGTCTGCGAGAACGGCACCGTCCTCGCGGAGAGCATCCCGTATCAGAGCGGGCTGATTTTCTCCGAGGCGGATGTGGAAAAGCTGACGTATGAGCGGGAGCGGATCACCGGTTTCCCGCGCGAGTGCCCGGCGGGCTATGAGAAGATCGGTTTTACACTGGAACTGCGTGAGACGGAGTTGACGCGCCCCGTCAGCGCCCATCCGTTTATCCCGGCGGGCGGCGCCGACCGCGAAAAACGCTGCTCGGAGATCCTCGATATGCAGACTCACGCGCTCGCCAAGCGGTTGCGACACATCGGGAATCCCACGGCGGTAATCGGCATCTCCGGCGGGCTGGATTCCACGCTGGCGCTGCTGGTGAGCGTGCGGGCGATGGATTTGCTCGGCCGCGACCGGAAGCTGGTCAAGACGGTTACCATGCCGTGCTTCGGCACTACGGCGCGAACCAAATCTAACGCGGAAAAGCTGTGCGAGCTGCTGGGGACGGATCTGCGCGTGGTCGATATCAAGGCGAGTGTGGACCGGCATTTTCAGGATATCGGGTTTGATTCCGCAAACCACGACGTCACCTTTGAGAACGCGCAGGCGCGTGAGCGCACGCAGGTGCTCATGGATATCGCCAATATGACGGGCGGCATCGTCATCGGCACCGGCGACCTCTCCGAACTGGCGCTCGGCTGGGCAACGTACAACGGCGACCACATGTCCATGTACGGGGTGAACGCCTCCGTGCCCAAGACGCTGGTGCGCTATCTGGTGCAGTATGAGGCCGACCGCGCGGGCGGTGATCTGGGGGCAGTCTTAAACGACATCCTCGATACGCCTGTGAGCCCGGAGCTGCTGCCCGCCAAGGACGGCGAGATCGCACAAAAGACGGAGGAGCTCGTCGGCCCGTATGAGCTGCACGACTTCTTCCTCTATTATGCGGTGCGCTGGGGCTTTGCGCCGCATAAGATCTACCGGCTGGCACGGTACGCCTTTGGCGGCGCATATGACGGCGC
Organism: Candidatus Onthovicinus excrementipullorum; assembly: GCA_018712345.1. Lineage (GTDB taxonomy): Bacteria > Bacillota > Clostridia > Oscillospirales > Acutalibacteraceae > Onthovicinus > Onthovicinus excrementipullorum. The sequence continues at coordinate 58,979 of DVHG01000008.1, forward strand.
GACGATTTCAAAGTGGCTGGAGACATTCTACCGCCGCTTCTTTACGCAGCAGTTCAAGCGCTCCTGCCTACCGGAGGGGCCGAAGATCGGCTCGGTCTCCCTCTCCCCGCGCGGGGACTGGCGTATGCCTGGCGACGCCTGTTCGTCTGTGTGGCTGGCGGATCTGGAAGAATTGAAAAAGGAGATCGGAAAGTAAAAGATTCCGGTTGATTCTTGTCGGCGTATGCAAGCGGGGAATAGATAGCATGATTTTTTTGACATCAAATGGATTGTCCAATCGGTTCCTGTTGAGACAGGCGGGGAAATATATCGATTCCGGAAAAGCTGCTCTCGTAGTGACCGCCGATCATGAATATAAAGAAAAAAATTATCATGTCAAGAGGCTCACTCGTGAACTTCAGGTACTTGGGCTTTGTGTTGATTGCTTCGATTTTGATACCCAATCCCCATCTGAACTGATGCGGTATGATGTGGTGGAAATAATGGGGGGGCAATCCCTACTACCTCCTGAATTCCATAAAGGTCCATCATTTTTCCGATGCCTTAAAGGCATTTGCAGAAAGCAGGTGCTTGATCGGGTGCAGTGCCGGGTCTGTTGTTCTTACGCCGAGTCTGAAATTGATCGATCTCTATACCCCTGAAATGAATATAGTGGAGTTAAAGGAACTGTCGGCATTGAATTTTACCAATAGACAAATTCTTCCACACTACAGCAGGTTTCTCAACCGTTACGACGCTTTTGAAGAAAGATGTTCTAAATATGAAAAAGAAAGTCGCAGTACGGTTATTCGTCTCAACGATGGAGAAGGCGTGTTTATTGACGAGAATAATTCATTCATCGTACGAAAAAACAAGTTTCGATGTGCATCTATTGAGAAATTATAGTAGCATCTTTATGCTTGGTGAATAACGCAATTTGTAGATGTTGAGCATATCTATTTAGTTCGGATCGGTAAGTACTGTAAAAGGCCTCCCCTGTGTAAGGGGAGGGGGACCGCCGTATGGCGGTGGAGGGGTTGTCGGTTGGAACCAATGGCTATTCTGTGATCTCTTTTCTGCAACAATCCCTCAGTCATCCTATCGGATGACAGCTCTCTTTACACAAGGGAGCCGTGTGGTTTGTGCAGACTTAAATACTATCATTATTTATTTAACCATTAAGGAGGAATCACTATGCCCTGTATCGAAGTGAAAACAAGTGTGAAAGCGACCAAGGAACAGAAGGATGAGCTCAAAGCCCGCCTGGGTCAGGATATCCGCACCATCCCCGGCAAGAGTGAGGCGTGGCTGATGGTCGTCATTGACGACGGGCTGGACGTCTACTTTCAGGGCGACGGCGATACCCCGGCGGCCTTTATTGAGGTGAAGATCTACGGCCATGCGTCGCCGGAGGTGTTCGACGCCCTGACCGGAAAGATCACCGACGCCGTGCACGATGTGTTTGCCATCGACCCCGGCCGCGTCTACGTCAAGTACGAGGAAGTGGAGAACTGGGGCTTCAACGGCAGCAACCTCTGATCGCCGGGAGGAGTCAATGTGATTGCAGAAATATTATCCCTGACAGCGGCGGTTCTGGCAGCCGCCGCTGTCATTTTACTGGTCGCAGAGCGCGTCTCACGCCGCCGCGCCCGGGAAAATACCCGACGCGATCAGGGGCAGATCGACCGGCTGGAGCGGGAGCTCGCAACGCTGAGTGAGCAGTCACGCCAGCTGATCGACGCCCTGGGCCGCGAGTTCTCCAACAGCCGGAATGAGAACGCCCGCCGCTTTCAGGAGCAGCGGGAGGATACCTCACGCGAGCTGAAACAGATGACGGACACGCTCAGCCGATCCCTGGCAGACATCCGGAACGACAATACGGAGAATGCCCGCCGTCAGAGCCAGGTCCTCAGTGAGTCCGTGGCCCGCATGGCGCAGAGCAATGAGCAGAAGCTCGAACAGATGCGCGCCACGGTTGACGAAAAGTTGACCGCCACGCTCAACGAGCGGCTGGACAGCTCTTTTCAGGCGGTGGCGGCCCAGCTCGAGAGCGTCAATAAATCCCTCGGTGAGATGCGTGAGCTCTCCAGCGGTGTAACAAACAATATCCACTCCCTCAACCGCGTACTGACGAATGTCAAGGCACGCGGCACATGGGCGGAGGTGCAGCTTGAGGGCCTGCTTGAGCAGACAATCCCCCACATGTACGATAAAAATGTCGCCACTAACCAGCGCTCCAATAAGCGGGTGGAGTTCGCCGTGCGCATCCCGGAGAGCGACGGCTCGGGGCGTTTTACATACCTGCCCATCGACTCCAAGTTCCCCATGGAGGACTACTCGCGCCTGTGTGATGCGGCGGACCGCGGGGACGCGGCGGCCGTGGAGCAGTACAAAAAGGCGCTCGAGCAACGGGTTCGGGAGGAGGCAAAGGCTGTGCGGGAGTACATCCACGTGCCGGACACCACGCCCTTTGCCATCCTGTACCTGGCCACGGAGGGGCTCTATGCAGAGATTACCTCCTCCCACAGTGGGCTGCCGGAGCAGCTCATCCGGGAGAATATCATGCTCGCCGGGCCGATGACCATCACCGCCCTGCTCAACTCGCTCTCCATCGGCTTCCGCGCCGTGACGATCAACGAGAAGGCCAATGAGATCCGCGCCCTGCTTGGGGCGGTCAAGCTCCAGTATGAGAAGTTCGGCGGCCTGCTTGAGAAAGCGCGCAAAAAGATAGATGAGGCCGGCGGCACCATTGACGATGCGCTGCGGCGCAATACCCTCATCAGCCGCAAGCTGAAAAATGCCGATGAGATTGACGCCGCCCGCGCACAGGAGCTGCTCGGGCTGCCGGACACCTTTGCCGGTGAAACAGATGACACGGAAAAGGCAGAGATCTGAAAACAATCTTCACAATTTGTCCCTTGAATAAAGCACTGTTTTATAATATAATGACAAAAGCGAAGCGATTTGATTTTACCGTAAAGGATGGGTGAGTTCCATGGAAGGCATGGTGGATATTTTCGGAGTGGTGGACGCGGATAAGCCGTGGCGCGAGATGCTCGCCAAATACGAGCAGATCCCGCTGTATGACGGGGAGGTCCCGGATTATGATGAGAGCCTCGGCCAGCGCAAGCCGTCGATCACCTTTTTCCGCTCCAATGCGGAGCAGCCGCGCGGCTGTATAGTGGTAATGGCGGGCGGTTCCTATACGCACAAATCGGTGCCTGAGGGGGAGGATGTGGCCAAAAAGCTCAATGAGGTCGGTATTCATGCCGCGGTGCTCGATTATCGGGTGATCCCCTATGCGCACTCCGTGATCGTGGGCGATGCCAAGCGCGCCGTACGCTACCTGCGCTGCCACGCGGAGGAATTCGGCATTTTACCTGATAAAATCGGGGTGGAGGGCTTTTCCGCCGGTGGGAATCTGGCGGCGGTCACCTGCTTCCTCGGGGATGACGGGGATCCGAATGCGGCGGATCCTGTGGAGCGTGTCTCCTCCCGCCCGGATGCGGCGGTGCTCGGCTACGCGGCGATCAACTTTGTCAGTGAAGAGGATTTTGACGATGATGACGACGAGTTCAATATTATGAAATATTTTGAGTTTGTCTATCGGGATGGGATGCAGTTCCCGCCCGCGTTTATCTGGCAGTCCATGAGTGACGGCCTGATTAACTATCAGACCTCCCTCGACCTGTGCCGCACGCTCAAGCAGAAGCTGAACACCCCCGTGGAGATGCACCTGTTCCCCTATGGCGACCATGGGCAGGCCCTGGCGGATAAGGGCGAGCGGGCCGACGACCTCGCGTGTGTGTGGGGCGACCTGTGCAACCGCTGGCTGCTGCACTACGGATTCTGATTTTTATGTGCGCTTTTGTACACTGCAATACATAAAAATATTCTAAGAATATTTGGAGGAAAACAATGAAATACCAGGATATTATCAGTCAGCTCACTTTGGAGGAAAAGGCGGGGTTATGCTCCGGCCTGGACTTCTGGCATCTAAAGGGCGTCGAGCGCCTAGGCATTCCGTCCGTCATGGTATCGGACGGCCCCCACGGCCTGCGCAAGCAGCAGGGCAAGGGCGACCACCTCGGCCTGAATGAGAGCGTCCCGTCCACCTGTTTCCCCACGGCGGTCACCACGGGGAGCTCCTGGGACCGCGATCTAATCCGCAGGATGGGAGAAGCGCTCGGCGAGGAGGCACTCAGCGAACGTGTGAGCGTTATCCTCGGGCCGGGGACCAACATCAAGCGCTCCCCCCTGTGCGGCCGGAACTTCGAGTATTTTTCCGAGGACCCCTACCTTGCCGGTGAGATGGCGGCGGCCTATATCGCGGGCGTGCAGTCCAAGGGCGTGGGGACTTCGCTGAAACACTTCGCGGCCAACAGTCAGGAGACGCGCCGCGATATCTCCGAGTCCGTCATGGATGAGCGCACGCTGCGTGAGATCTATCTGGCACCGTTTGAGCGGGCGGTCCGTCAGTCCCAGCCATGGACGGTCATGGCGGCCTATAACCTGCTGGATGGGATCTACTGCGCGGAGAATAAGCGCCTGCTTGACGATATCCTGCGTAAAGAGTGGGGCTTTAAGGGCATCGTTGTGACCGACTGGGGCGCGGAGAATGACCGCGTCCGCGGGATTGAGGCCGGGCAGAACCTGGAGATGCCCGCGTGCGACGGCATCAATGATGCCAAGCTGGTGGAAGCGGTGCGCTGCGGCGCACTGGATGAAGCGGTGCTGGATGAGTCCGTGGATGCGATTCTCGACCTGATCTACCGCGCCGCCGAGACACTGGAGAAGAATACAGATACGGAATATGACCGGACCTCCCACCACGAGCTGGCGCGGGAGATCGCGCGCGAGTCCATGGTTCTGCTGAAGAATGACGACGGCCTCCTGCCGCTCTCCGGTAAGGAAAAAGTGGCCGTGATCGGCGCGCTGGCCCGCTCTCCGCGGTATCAGGGCGCCGGCAGCTCCAAGATCAACCCCACTCGGCTGGACAACGCCTTTGACTGCCTGATCGACGGCGGGCTGAACGTGACGTATTCTCCGGGCTATTACAAGAGCACGGATGAACCAGACGCGGGTCTGGTTGAGCTCGCGTGCCGTACGGCGGAGCAGGCCGATAAGGTGCTCCTCTTCGCCGGGCTGACGGAGGCTTATGAATCCGAAGGGTATGACCGTACCCACATGCGTCTGCCGCAGAATCAGGATGAGTTGATCCGTGCCGTGGCACAGGTCAATCCGAATGTGATCGTCGTGCTCGCGGGCGGTTCCCCGGTGGAGATGCCGTGGGCCGGCTCGGTCAAGGCGATCCTCAACAGCTATTTGGGCGGCCAGGCGGGTGGCGCTGCAGTGGCGGATCTGCTGCTCGGCCGGGCGAACCCCAGCGGTAAACTCGCGGAGACATTCCCCCTGCACTTGGAGGATACGCCGTGCTATGGCAATTATCCCGGCGAGGGGCGCACCGCCCTGTACCGCGAGGGGATCTATGTTGGATACCGCTATTATGACAAGGCACAGAAGGAGGTCCTCTTCCCGTTCGGGTTCGGCCTCTCTTATACGCAGTTCAAATATTCCGCCCTCAAGCTCTCCTCCCGCGAGATGGACGATGAAAAGGAGCTGAAGGTGACCTTCAAGGTGAAGAATATCGGCGATGTGGACGGCGCGGAGATCGCTCAGGTCTATGTGTCGGATGCGGAGTCCACCGTCTATAAGGCGCCGCAGGAGCTCAAGGGCTTTGTTAAGGTGTTCCTGAAGGCGGGGGAGGAGAAGCAGGTGAGCGTAACCCTTGACCGCCGGGCCTTTGCCTACTACGATACGGATCTCAATGCCTGGAATGTGGAGGACGGCGTGTACCACATTCTGGTGGCAGCGTCCAGCCGCGACGTGCGCCTGAAGGGCAGCGTGAAGATCCATCCGGCCCATCCGGTTGAGATCCGCGACCGCTCTGCACAGCTGCCCAGCTATTACAGCGGCGCGGTCCAGAATGTACCGGATGAGGAGTTTGAAGCGCTGCTCGGCCGCCCGATCCCGCCCAAGACGCTGCCGGAGGGGACAGTGTTTGATATCAACAGCACACTCGCCGATGCGGACGGTACCCGCTGGGGCGGCAGGATCAATAAGGTGATTGCGGCTGTCGCTCCGCGCATCCCGGCGGAGGGGCTCGTCGGCAGCAGCGATATGCTTGAATCCATTGTCAAGGAGATGCCGGTGCGCAAGATGATGATGATGACCAGCGGCCTGGTCAATGAGGAGATGTGCGGTGACATCCTGAAGATCCTCAACGACGACGGCGCGGGTTCCGGCCTGCGAGACCTGCTGAAAAATCTGGCAAAGCAGGCTGTCAAACTGCCGAAGCTTCTGTCCTGAGCGGCGGACATGGGAAGATAAAAAGCGAACTTCAACTGTGGCTATCACCGGAATCGGAGGCGACTTTTCCTTGCATGCGGGTGCCATTTTTTTGATTTCAGCGGCTCTCCTTCTGGCAGCTGCAGCTGTGATGCTGCTCATCATTCGGTTTGCGCCCGGGAAACACACCTGCACAAAGGCCGACGCCCATATTGAAAAAAGCAGGAATACCGCTGATCCCTGTTATAGGGGCGTCTGTCATTTCACCCCACCCACCGGCTGGATGAACGACCCCAACGGCTTTATTTACAAAGATGGGGTATACCACCTCTTTTATCAGTACCATCCATACAGCGCGGAATGGGGCCCTATGCACTGGGGCCACGCGGTGAGCAAGGACCTTATTCGCTGGACACATCTACCCGTAGCGCTCGCGCCCGACCGCCCCTACGACAAAAAGGGCTGCTGGTCCGGCAGCGCCATCACTGTGGGAGACCGCCTCTATCTGATGTATACCGGGGTCGACGGCTTCGGCCGGAAGACGCAGAATCTCGCCTACAGCGACGACGGCATTCATTTTGAAAAGTACAAGCGCAATCCCATCCTGCGCGGGAAAACCATATCTGAGCAGAAAAATCTGCGTGACCCGTTTCTCTGGAAAGACGGGGAATTTTATTACTGCCTGTTGGCGGATCAAAAGGGGCCGCGCTTGTACCGCTCCAGACATTTGATGGACTGGCACTTTGTGGCGCACATCACGCCGTCCATCGGGGCCAACGTCTTCGAATGTCCCTGCCTGATCCGGACCGACGGCAAGGATATCCTGATAGGATCCCCTGTTCAGTATCCAAAGCAAGGGGACGAATTTGCCAATTACAGCGCCAATGTGTATTCTGTGGGCAAGCTCGACTGCGGCAGCGGCGTTTTCGTGGGGACGGATTTCCACGAGCTTGACCGCGGTATGGATTTTTACGCCGCGCAGTGCGCCCGCGGCGCGGATAGCTCCGTATATATGATCGCCTGGATGAACATGTGGGAGCGCGGGCAGATTCCGGCCGAGCTCGGCCACGGCTGGAACGGTACAATGACGCTCCCCCGCAAGCTGAAAATTGTGGACGGCAAGCTCGTCCAGCGCCCTGCGGAGGCAATCCGCAGCTATTGTAAAAATCGCGTGTCCGTTCACGATCAATTTTGTGGTGAGAAGTCGTTTGCCGGCATTTGCGGCCGGTCGATCGTGCTGCGCATCCGGTGTGATTTCATCAATGCCTCCCGCTTCACGGTGAACTTCTTTGCCAGCGGTCCGAACCGCGCGGCAATCACCTATGATCTGACAAATCAGCTGCTCCTATTCGACGTTACGCACACCCGCTACCCTACTACCCGGCACCCGAAGGAGACGGGGAAGCGCTGGATCTCCTGCTCTGCCGAGAGCGGCCGCATCGAGATGGAGCTCTTCCTCGACCGCTCCTGTGCGGAAGCCTTCCTCGCAGGCGGTGAGATCACTGCGAGCATGCTCTGCTATAATGGGGAAAAGGCTGACGGCATTCTGTTTGATGCCGACGGCACGGTGAAAATCGACATTGAAAAACACGACATCGTCATGGGCTGAAAGGATGAAAACGCCGTCGCGGCCTGACGCCGCACACGGCATCAGCATAATATCGGCAAAATACTGTTTGTACGGATATACGGCGCCCTGGCCGTATATCCGTTTTTCATACTATAACTGTCACCATCCGCTCCCCGCGGGCAAACCCCACCACAGATACATACTTTTCCGCCATCGGGAAACATTCTATATAAACAGACTGTCGGAGGGATCATCATGCAGAAAAATGAACACGAACGGATTTCACACTGGCCCGCCGGGTGCAGTGCACTCGGCTGGAGCACAACGGATGGGAAACACTTGTGGGGCAGAAATCTGGATTATAACCGCCTGGCCGTGGAGACGCGCGTGTGCTGTGTTCCGCGCGGGACATCCTATACAACCTGCACTTCGGCCACAGAGCATGGCGTAGCACGAGGACCGCGGTACACCGCTGCCTACGCGGCGGCCGGGACCGGACTGTCCATCCTGCCGGACTGCCCCATCTTATATGAAGGTATCAATGAAAAGGGACTGATGGGCGGCCAGCTCTACTACCGGCAGTTTGCGCACTATCCCGATGTGGCACGATCCGGAACGGATACGCTTCAGCCCCCGCTGGCCGTGTATCATCTGCTGGCGCAGTGCTCCTGTGTGGAGGAGGTCGTTCGGACGCTCCAACAGGATGTCACGCTGACTTCCGTCCCGCTGTTCGGCGCAGTACCGCCCCTGCACTGGGCGTTTTCGGACCGCTCAGGGGAGATGGTCATTCTTGAGCCGGATGAGAGCGGACTCTCCATCTATCGGAATACGATCGGCGTGATGACCAACAGCCCGAGCTACTCCTGGCACCGGCTAAATCTGCTCAACTACGCCGCGATCCGCGATCTCGACTACGACACCGTGGAGGTGTGCGGAGAAAAACTGGAGCAGTGCTTCTCCGGCAGCGGTGCGCAGGGGCTCCCCGGCGACTGGAGCTCTCCCTCCCGCTTTATCCGGCTGGCGCTGCTGAAGCAGCACGCCGTCCGTGGCGAGGATGAGGTGCAGGGAATCACGAATCTGTTCCACCTGCTCGGAAGCGTTGCGTTCCCGCTCGGCATGGTTCGGGTAACCGATCAGGGGAGCACCTCGTCGCTGGATAAAACAGGCATGCCTTTTGATTACACGATTTATACCGCCGCCATGTGTGCGGAATCCCTGCGTTTCTACTGGACGACCCACGAAAATCAGCGTATTCAATATATTGACCTGAACGATCTTGCCGCCTCCGGCAAGGCATGCCAGTTCGATTTGGGGCGCCGGGCGGATTATCAGCCCTGTACCACTCCGAAAAGACCAACAGAGAGCGTCTTATAAACTGTCAGTTTCCGAAAAAACTCCAAAATCAAAAAATAGAAATAACGACTAAATTCTCCTATCGTTTTTCGTCTGATTTTTCCCACCTTTTCTACTCGAAACGTTCTTGTTTTATTTTTCCATCCTGTTAAAATGAAGATAGCAACAGGCAGAGAGGTGCTGGAAAATGAAAAAAAGAATGATAGGGGTAATTTTGATGATCGGCATTTTATCAACACTGTTCTCCTCCTGCACATCGCAGCCGGGCTACAAAACGATTGCACGGGACAACCTGACTGCCGGTGCTTCGGTCACCGCATCCCAGCCGGATGGGGCGGCCAATCTGACAGACGGCTCCGGCTCTTCGTGGAAGGCAGCGGAACAGGGAGCGAGCGTGGAAATTGACTTTGGCAGGGAGGTCACCTTTAATACCGTCACTCTCCGTGAGCCGACCGACAGTGTCCGCAAATTTACCATCTACTACTGGGACGGGGCGGATTATGCCTTCCTTTACGAGCAGGACCGCATTGACAAATTCCGCCTATGTGCCGTGGAGGACACTACAAGTTCAAAGATCAAAATTGTATTTGATGCCTTTGATAAAAAGGTGGAGATTGAGGAGATTGAGGTCTACCGGCTGAACAACTATCATCGGGATGATTTCAAGGTGACGAGCTACTTAAACTCTAACCTCAACGCCGATACGGGACTGACGGATATTCAGACACAGGCAAATGATCCGGGCTACACCGGGCGGTTCCAGATGCTGACGGACGTAATTCTTATCGGTGTCGTCTCCCTCAATCAGGACGGTACGCTCTCCTGTTCCGCGGGGCTGGAAAATTTCAAAAAGGATGTTGCACTGCTCAAGAGCTTTAATCCGGATATGAAGGTTCGCTGCACGATCATGACAAGCCTTGTTCCGGGCGACTTCAATGGCACTAAGAAGGCAATTGTCAAATTCGTCAACAGCAATCTTGAGACCTACCGCAAGAATCTGACTGCTTTTGTGGAGGAGACCGGCATTGACGGCATTGACTACGACTGGGAGTATCCACAGCTGCCGCACGAGTGGAATGCCTACAGCAAGCTGCTGATCGCCTCCAAGGCCGCGATTCAGGGGCGTGACCTCTCCGTCGCCCTGTGGCCGTATGGCGTCATGCTCTCCAGGGAGGCGCGTGCCTGCATCGATAATGTGAACATCATGGCATACGACCAGTTTGACGAGCGCGGCGATCACTCCTCCATCTTTGAGATGGGCGCAGACACCATTGAATATTTTCTTAAGCTGGGCTTCAGCAAGGAGCAGCTCTGCCTGGGCATCCCGTTTTATGGGCGGACGGCCGACGAATACGGCATCTGGCCCTCCTACGATGAGGAGTACGGCAAATGGACTAACTACCGCGAAAACTTTACATACACTGATGCGGACGGTGCGGAGCACACCTCCACCGTATTCCTCAACGGGTACGCCATGGTCCGCGACAAGACTGCGCTTGCCCTGCAGTACGATCTGGGCGGTATCATGATCTTCAGCAGCACTGTGGATATCCCCTATGGCAGCGAATACGCATTGCACAAGGCAGTTGAGGAAGTATTGGACCAGCGCCTAAGCCAGAAATAACAGTAAAAGCTACTGCGCTAACATTTAAACTTTATGTATTTGGAACACGAAAAGCGGGGGATCTAAATGGGAAATATTTCTAAAAATGCAGAGCGTTTTCGCGGCTTCGCCGACGTATACGATCAGGCACGGCCACACCTGCCGCACGATCCCATCGAGATCATCTGCCGCTATTTGGGGCGTAAGCCGGAGACTGTCGTCGACCTGGGGTGTGGGACAGGGCTGTCCACACAGGCGTGGTGCGGGAACTGCGTCCGAGTGATCGGCGTTGAGCCCAGCGGAGATATGCTGGCCGTCGCCCGGCAAAAGGCAAATGATTCTCTCTCCTTTATCCAGGCCTATGCCCATCAGACGGGACTGCCGGACACGTGCACCGATGCCGTGATCTGCTCACAGTCCTTCCACTGGATGGATCCGGCGCCGACATTGGCTGAGGTCAACCGTATTTTAAAGCCCGTCGGCGTCTTTGCCACGGTGGACTGTGACTGGCCGCCCGTGTGCAGCTGGCGGGTGGAGCAGGCCTACTGCACCCTGTTTGATAAAGTGCGCAGACTTGAGCGGGAGGTCCCCGCACTGAAAAGCCGCTATGTCCGCTGGGATAAGAGCCGCCATCTGGCCAATATTCAAAGCAGCGGCTATTTCCGCTACTGCCGGGAGCTGGTGTTTTTAAGCCGGGAGATGGGCAGCGCAGATCGGCTGATCACCCTCTCCCGCAGCCAGGGCAGTCTACAAAACATTTTAAAGGTTGAGCCCTCCCTCATTGAGGACGATTTGCGGCAATTTGAATCCGCCATCCGCGCTCAGTGCGGTGGCAGCATGTTTGAGATGGATTTCTGCTATCGCATGCGCATCGGGGTCAAATAGACAAAAGATACGGGGATGGGGCTTCGGGATGCCGGAGCCTCTATCTTGTAAAACCACAAAACGCTGTCTCCCCTCTTGTGTTTGTCCCGGCAAATGTATAAAATAGAAGCAGTACTATATGACGTGGAGGGATGGAAAATGAGCCGGGGAAAGCATGCGCCGAGGCCTGTCGGATTCTGGGCGGCTGTGGCCGTTTTCATCCTGCTGCTCGCACTCGTCGTCACCATGACGGCGCTGCTGGGCAGTACGCCCCATATCCCATTGCTGATTGCGGCGGCCGCGGCGGCGATCATCGGCTTTATGCACCACTATTCGTGGGGAGAAATGCTCGACGGGATCACGGATGCCGTTAAAACGGCCGTCCCCGCCCTGTTGATCATCATGACGATTGGGCTGCTGATCTCCGCATGGATGGCCGGCGGCATCATTCCCGCCATGGTGTACTATGGGCTGCAAATCATCTCTCCGCGCTTTTTTCTGGTGACGGCGCTGCTGCTGTGCTCAATTGTGTCTCTGGCGATCGGCAGTTCCCTGTCCACCATCGGCACCGTGGGGGTGGCGCTGTTCGGGATCGGTTCAGCACTCGGAGTTCCACCGGCTATCACGGCGGGCGCCATTGTCTCTGGCGCCTACTTTGGCGATAAGATGTCCCCGCCTGCTGCTCCCACCGCTGCTGGTACTGGCGATGGTGATCTTTCGGATCCCGGCGCTGCCCGGCCTGATCGCCGCCGCCGTTTTGGGGCTGCTGTCCGCCGTGTTTGTGCAGGGCATACCTGCACAGGAATTACTTACCGTGGCGATGGATGGCTTTTCCGCCTCCACCGGTATGGATGCCGTGGACACACTGGTCAACCGCGGCGGGATCTTGAGTATGATGAAAACGGTGGCGCTCGTGCTCATTGCGCTGAGCTTTTCCGGGATTTTTGAATGTACCGGCATGGCGGACGCCATTCTGCAGCGGGTGGTCCGCCGCATCCATAGCGACCGCAGGCTGGTAATCGCCACCATCCTGACGGCGTGGGGCATCCTGATCGGCACCGGGCAGCAGTACGTAGCCATCATCATGACCGGTCGGCTCTTTCGCCCGCTCTACCGGCAGCGCGGCCTTAAGCCGCAGAATCTCAGCCGTGCTCTGGAGGATGCCGGGACGGTGTTTGGCGGAATTGTCCCCTACAGCACGGGGGCCGGATTCACACTGGACGTTCTCGGTGTCTCCGCCTGGCAGTATGGGCCTTACACCTTTTTTGGCTGGATTAATCCGCTTGTGTCCATCCTGATTGCTGCACTTGGGAAGAGTATGCCGCACATTGAAAAACACACCGATGCAGGAGGGAATCAGAATGAATGACAGCATAAGTATCCGCCCCTTTCTACCGGACGATCTGAACGCGATTTTGAAAATCTGGCTGAGCGCCAATTTGCAGGCGCACGATTTTATTGATGCCGCATACTGGGCGGACCATCTGGAGATGGTGCGCGATCTGCTTCCTCAAGCCGAAATTTATGTATATCAGCAGCGGGGCACCCCATGCGGCTTTATCGGCATTACGGATGGGGACTACATTGCCGGGATCTTTGTGGATGAGAGCTGCCGCAGCCAGGGAATCGGGAAAAAGCTGCTCGACCATGTCAAGCAGAAGCATCCGCTGTTAAAACTGCACGTCTATCAGAAGAACGGCCGCGCCGTCCGCTTCTATCTGCGGGAGGGCTTCACCTGTGCGGAGGAACATGTGGACAGTGCCACCGGTGAATCCGAGCTGCTGCTCACGTGGGAAAATAAATCTTAGGGGAGGCTCTGTATGGTTCGTTTCCATGAGCACGCAGATGATTCACTGCTCCGGTTTGCCGTCATCTGCGCCAGATATCAGAACCAATGGCTCCTGGTTCGGCACCGGGAGCGGCGCACCTGGGAGTGCCCCGGCGGCCATCGGGAACCGGGCGAAGATATTGACGCCACTGCACGGCGCGAGCTCTGGGAAGAAACGGGCGCCCTTCATTTCCGTCTGCACCCAGTGTGCGCCTATTCCGTCGTCACCCCAGCCGCAGAGACTTACGGAATGCTGTATTGGGCGGAAATCGACGAGTTAGGCGTACTGCCGGGTTTTGAAATCGCAGAGGTACGGCTGTTTGACCATCCGCCGGATCAGTGGACCTATCCGGATATTCAGCCCTATCTGATGGAACAGGTTCAAAACATCCAAACAAAAGGAGAACTACAATGAAAGTTTATAACAAGCTCGTCCGGGACCGCATCCCGGACATCATGGCGCAAAATGGGGAACGGGCGCACTTCTCTGTCCTGAACGATGAAGGCTATCTGCGTGAGCTGGACAGAAAGCTCACCGAGGAGATGGCCGAGTATCAGGAGAGCAAGGAGCTCGAGGAGCTGGCCGATATTTTAGAGGTTTTGGAGGCAATCTGCACGGCCCGCGGTTATTCTGTCGAAGAGCTGCACGCCGTGCGCGAGAAAAAGCAGGCGGAACGCGGCGGCTTTGAAAAGCGATTGTTTCTGGAATACAAGGAATAAATAACATATGTCCGATGTACCTGTACAGCCTTTGGGGAAAGAGCGAGGATCGCATGAAATTCTTTAAATTATCGGCGGCGATGTGCGCGATACTCCTGCTGACCGCCTGCGCCGTGGAGGAAGAAATATACGATCCGGAACCTGCTGTCACCGTCTCGCCGCTCGCGGAGGAAAATTTTCTCGAACCGGTGACCGACTTCTCCTGGGCGCGTCAATTTCCGCCGGAAAAAGTGATGCTTCACTTTTCAAGCGCCGTCGTCCTCCAGCGGGACGATCCGTATGATCTGGAGGCCGTGCGGAAAATTTTTATTGCCGGTGAGATCAGCGTCCATTACATCATTGACCGGGATGGGAAGATTCACTGCTGGATTCCTGAGGACCGCGTGGCCTGGCACGCCGGGGCAGGCGAATTCGGCGGGGATGCGCGCTATACGAACGCGATGAACCAGTATGCGATCGGGATCGAGGTGCTGGCCATCGGTTCCGAACGGGATATGGCCCAGTATCTGACGCCGGCGGAGTACGCGGCGCTGCCGCAGGAGCTGCTCGGCTTTACCGACGCGCAGTACGACGCGATCGCCGCGCTGGTGCAGGACCTGTGCACGCGGTATGCGATCCCGATGGATCGCGCTCATATCATCGGGCATGAGGAATACAGTCCCACCAAGACCGATCCCGGCGAATTATTCAGCTGGGAGCGGATTGTACCGGATCTACCAAAATAAGACTCGCACGGGCTCGGTGGAAATAAAAATTATTTCATTTTAAATCAGTACTTGACAAATCGAAATTCACGCTTTATTATAGTAATCAGTTAAATAACCAAAACCGATGAAGAAGAAGAGTACCGGCGAATCAAGGTCTCACAGAGAGCCGCGAAAAGGTGGGAGCGCGGCAGACGGCGGCGCCGGGAATGGGCTTCCGAGGGCAGAACGAACGGGCCTTAAGCCTCAGTAGTGCGACGGGGACTCCGCCCGTTATCAGGGGAGCTTGCGTTCCGTTTGGGACGCGGGAAAGTGAGTGGGTATGCCGAACAATCGGTATATCAATCCGGGTGGTACCGCAGAGGAAGCTAGCGCCTTTGTCCCAGAAATGTACGTTTTGGGGACGAAGGCTTTTTTCATACCCTTCTCCCCGTTCCTGAACCAAAAATAATAATTAAAAGGAGTGTATGAACATGAGCAAAATTCCACACAGACTGTATTTGACCGAGGACCAGATGCCGCAGCAGTGGTTCAACCTGCGCGCCGCCATGAAAGAGCAGCCCGACCCCATGCTCAACCCCGGAACACTCCAGCCGATGACCGAACAGGACCTGTACCCGATCTTCTGTGAGGAGCTTGCCCATCAGGAAATGGACGCGGTGACGGAATATGTCGATATCCCGGAGGAAATTCAAAACGTCTATAAAATGTACCGGCCCTCCCCGCTCATCCGTGCGTATGAGTTGGAAAAAGCGCTGAAAACACCGGCCAAAATCTACTATAAATTCGAGGGGAACAACACCTCCGGCTCCCACAAGCTCAACTCCGCCGTGGCGCAGGCCTATTATGCCAAAAAACAGGGTCTGACCGGCGTGACGACCGAGACGGGCGCAGGCCAGTGGGGCACGGCACTCAGCGAGGCGTGCTCCTACTTTGGCCTGAGCTGCGACGTCTTCATGGTCAAGTGCTCCTATGAGCAGAAGCCCTTCCGCAAGGCCGTGATGAATGTATTCGACGCATCCATCGCCCCCTCCCCCTCCGAACTGACCGAGGTGGGGCGGAAAATTCTGGCGGAGAACCCCGGCACCTCCGGCAGCTTGGGCTGTGCGATTTCCGAGGCCGTGGAGGCGGCCGTCAAGAGCGGCGGGACCAAGCGGTATGTGCTGGGTTCCGTGCTCAATCAGGTGCTGCTGCACCAGTCCATCATCGGGCTTGAGAGTAAAATCGCCATGGAACAGCTGGGCGAATACCCAGACGTGGTCGTCGGGTGTGCGGGCGGCGGCTCCAACCTGGGCGGACTGATCGCCCCCTTTATGGCCGACAAGCTGCGCGGCGTGAAAAATCCGCGCATCGTGGCGGTGGAACCGGCCTCCTGCCCCTCCTTTACCCGCGGCAAATACGCCTACGACTTCTGCGACACGGGCAAGGTTACACCGCTGGCGCGCATGTATACGCTCGGCTGCGGGTTCATCCCGGCGGCCAACCACGCGGGCGGCCTGCGCTACCACGGCATGAGCCCCATCCTCTCCAAGCTGTACCACGACGGGTACATGGAGGCCGTGGCCTACGAGCAGACCAAGGTCTTTGAGGCGGCAGTGCTCTTTGCCAAGCGAGAGACGATCCTCCCCGCGCCGGAGTCCGCCCACGCCATCAAGGGCGCGATCGACGAAGCGATCAAGTGCCGCGAGAGCGGCGAGGCAAAGACAATCCTCTTTGGCCTGACGGGCACCGGCTACTTTGACATGACGGCCTATGAATCCTACCTGAATGGCTCCATGAGCGACTACATCCCTACGGATGCCGACCTACAAAAGGGCTTCGACTCCCTGCCCGATATCCCGCAGAATCAGGGGATCTGATTGATCCGATGTTTCGCCAAAGCGCTCCCGTACGCCGGGGGCGCTTTTTATTGACTGATCAGTCCATCCGCGGTAAACTTTGGAGTGGAGATATCCATCAGCGGTGGAGGTGATTCGGATTGAACTATTATGATATTGTAACAGAGGACAGCTGCGATCTGAACGCCCTTTCGCGCTATGTAATCAGGGGCTCCGCGGCGGAGGGGATCGCGATGATTGCCTTTCAGGAAAAAGATCTTGGCGATATCCGTGAAAAATTTGCCCCGGAAAATCTGGCGCAGTTTTATCGGGAAGACCGGGCACTCTGCCGGCTGACAGAGTCCGGCATGGAGGAATTCGGAAGAGCTTCCCGCCCGCTCAAGGTCTGGTATCGCCGCGAACACCGCCGCTTTGCCCGCAAAAGGAAACTAAAATTGCGGCTGAAAAGCTGCACACAGACGGAGATCCGCCCGCAGAAAATCCCCGCCGTCCGGTATAAAGCCTATGAATATATCGATCGGGAGAACGGTATGATCTTCCCTTACCGGTTCCGCCGGGCGCCGGGCGGCAAAAAGCAGCCGCTGGTGGTCTACTTTCACGGCGCGAGCGCTATGGGGGAGGATAACATCCTCCAGTATCTGGAATATCTGCCGATGGCGCATTATTTGCACGGGCAAAACTGTAATATTCTGCTCCCGCAGTGCCCTTATGGACTGAATCGGAATGACGAGTTCCCCCGGATGGTGCGCTATATCGACGCCGTGGACGCGCTCATCCGGCGGCTGGCCGAGCGTGAGCCGGTCGACCTGGACCGCGTCTATCTCATCGGTACCTCCCTGGGCGGCTCGATGGTGTGGGAAATGGCGTACCGCCATCCCCAGCTCATCGCCGCCGGGCTTGCCGTAATGGGGATTTTTATGGATTACGCGCTTTATCAGAACGCTGTGGAATTAGAACAAAACAGCTCATCCCGATTGCCCCACTTTTCCCGCATGAGGGACGTCCCACTCTGGATCGCCCATGCCGCTGACGACACAAACGTAAGCATTGCGGGGGACGACGGCTGTGTGGAGCAGTTGCAAAGGCTCGGCGCAGCTGTGCGTTACAGCCGCTACGACCGGTACGGCCACCGCATGCACACGCGCTTTTATCGGAAAGAGCCGTGGGTGGACTGGCTGTTCCGGCAAAGCTTGAACAGGTAGCATGGGTGAACGCCCCACTCTTTACGGCGACACTAAACATTGATATTTTTTTACAAATCTATTGTTTTTTTGATAAGATTACTGTTGATTTTTGTAAAAAATCATGATATCCTCTATTTATATTCAATATTGGAGGAGGAGTATCTATTATGCGGACTTGTGAACAATGCGGTGCATCCTTTGAGGGGAACGTATGCCCCTACTGCGGCATGGATTATTCTGCCGTAAATCAGCAGCAGGTACCCACGGGGGGCTATCAACAACCCGCCGGAAATTATCAGCAGCCAATTTACCAGAACAACTTTTATGGCGGCGCCTACACACCGGCGGTCTCTTCCAAGAAAAAGATCGTCGCGCTGTTGCTGTGCATCTTCCTGGGCGAGTTGGGGATCCACCGCTTCTATGCGGGAAAAATCGGAACCGGGATCCTTTGGCTGCTGACTTGGGGCGTCTTCGGCATCGGCTGGCTGGTTGATATCATCATGATCGCCGTTGGCTCCTTTAAGGACGGGAGCGGACTGCCAATCAGCAATTAAAAAAGGCCCGACTAAAACTCTAACTTTTCCACAAAAGCACTGCGCCTGATAAGCCGCAGTGCTTTTGTGTCAGGATAAGGAGAGTTCCGGGCGCTTTTTTCTTTCAAAATGGTAACAGGAATTTTCAATCCTGTTACAAAAGATTCCAGTCCTGTCATCTTCCTTGATTTACACCTGCAGCTGTGGTACGCTGGGATCGCCAGGTGGGGACATCGGTCTCGACCCCGGCAAAGCCGTCCTAAAACGCAGGGAAGGAGATGTCCTCCATGTCACAGCTTAAAAGCCGACCATTCCGTTACCGCTGGATGCTGGTCACCACGATCATCGCCGCCGTATCGGCCGCCGTGTGCTATATCGGCCAATTTGTCCGCATCCGTATGAATGCGTACTATAACGCTCTGGCGGATGGGCAGGAGGCCATCAAGCCGGAACTGAACTTCTGGGAGCATCCCGCCTATGAACTGAAAAGCCGGTTTAATGAGTATTTTTCCTACTGGATGATGATCCCGATTTTCGTGGCCTTTCTGGCAAT
This sequence comes from Candidatus Onthovicinus excrementipullorum, assembly GCA_018712345.1. Taxonomy (GTDB): domain Bacteria; phylum Bacillota; class Clostridia; order Oscillospirales; family Acutalibacteraceae; genus Onthovicinus; species Onthovicinus excrementipullorum. Next base: position 78,056 of record DVHG01000008.1, read on the forward strand.
TCTGCTCTTTCTGGTGGTCTCAGCGTGGGAACAGTACAGCCTGACCCGGCTGGGCGGCGGCGTTTTCTACGGCGTGATGGCAGTGGCTCTCCTCATCCCCGCCGCCTGCTATGCCGGTGCAATGATCAACTACAAATATACGATTCTGGTGGCCGTTCTGTTTGGCATGCCCTTCCTCATGATCGGTGTGCTTTTCATGAGCCTGCTCGCCGTGCGCGTGGTACGGCAAAGGAAGCCTGCGAGCGCCATGTTCTCCCCGTGGATCGGAGTGCCCGGGTACATCGCCCTGTTCGTGCTGTGTTTCGGCCCGTTTGCAGCTGGGAATTACAGTGCCACCGATCCCGGCGGGCTGGTAGAGACATGGCTGATGACTATTCTCATGGGGATGACCGTACTGTTGATGATCGTGGATACGGCCCTATATCACCACACGCTGAAAAGGCGGCAAAGCGCCGCATAAATCTCTTTTCCTCCTTACCCCGCGTCCCGTACGCGGGGATTTTTTTAAAAAAACAATGGCAATTTTGTACAGAAACAGCGTGAATTTTAAAATCATTTTCTCTTCCGAACCCGTCTCGATCACTTGAAACACACGGGTAATTCTGCTCCAACAATCAACAAGATATAGTATATATTCTTAAATCGTGCGCAATATATATTTGATCCCACTCATTTATCCATAAAAGATTCCTTGTAAATCCCCAGTTTTTTATTAGGAATTATTATTGACTTTATTGTATACAATCTTTTATAATGGTGTCAGGTTACAGAATAAACCGATAAAAAGCACATTTTACGCTGCGCAATAGAGCGGCAGCGTTTAGATCCACGAGGAGGTACCCAATGAACGAATGGCAGGGCTTCTCCCACGGCGTATGGGAGAAAGAAATTAATGTACGCGACTTTATCCAGAAGAACTACACCCCCTATGACGGGGACGATTCCTTCCTGGTGGGCCCCACGGAGAACACCACCAAGCTGTGGGATCAGGTCATGGAGCTCTCCAAAAAAGAGCGGGAGGCCGGCGGCGTGCTGGACATGGACACGAAAGTGATCTCCACGATCACCTCCCATCCGGCCGCCTACCTGAATAAGGATTTGGAGACGATTGTCGGCTTCCAGACTGACAAGCCCTTCAAGCGTTCCCTGCAGCCCTACGGCGGCATCCGCATGGCAGAAAAAGCCTGCGCGCAGAACGGCTACGAAATTGATCCTGAGGTCAAGGAGTTCTTCACGACCCACCGCAAGACCCATAATGCCGGCGTGTTCGATGTCTACACCCCTGAAATGCGCGCCTGCCGTTCCAGCCATATCATCACCGGCCTGCCGGACGCCTATGGCCGCGGCCGCATCATTGGTGACTACCGCCGCGTGGCGCTGTACGGCGTGGACCGCCTGATTGAGGACAAGCAGCATCAGAAGGACACCACCCGTGTGATCATGTACTCCGATGTCATCCGCGAGCGCGAGGAGCTCTCCGAGCAGATCCGCGCGTTGCAGGAGCTGAAAAAGCTCGGTGAGATCTACGGATACGATATTTCCCGCCCGGCGAAGGATACCAAAGAGGCCATCCAGTGGCTGTACTTCGGCTATCTGGCCGCGGTCAAGGAGCAGAACGGCGCAGCGATGAGCCTGGGCCGCACCTCCACCTTCCTGGACATCTACGCCCAGCGCGACCTGGAAAACGGCGTCTACACCGAGGAGCAGATTCAGGAATTTGTCGACCACTTTATCATGAAGCTGCGTCTGGTCAAATTTGCCCGTACCCCCGAGTACAATGAGCTCTTCAGCGGCGACCCGCAGTGGGTCACCGAGTCCATCGGCGGCATCGGCATCGACGGCCGCCACATGGTCACAAAGATGTCCTTCCGCTACCTGCACACGCTGCAGAACCTCGGCACCTCCCCGGAGCCGAACCTGACTGTGCTGTGGAGCACCCGCCTGCCGGAGAACTTCAAGCGCTTCTGTGCGAAGACCTCCATCGAGTCCTCCTCCATCCAGTACGAGAACGACGACCTCATGCGCGTGACCCACGGTGATGACTACGCGATCGCCTGCTGCGTATCCTCCATGCGCATCGGCAAGGAGATGCAGTTCTTCGGCGCCCGCGCCAACCTGGCCAAGTGCCTGCTGTACGCCATCAACGGCGGCGTGGACGAGATCACCAAGAAGCAGGTTGGCCCGAAGTACCGCCCCGTCACCGGCGATTATCTGGACTACGACGACGTCATGGATAAGTACAAGGACATGATGAAGTGGCTGGCGCAGGTGTACGTCAACGCCCTGAACATCATCCACTACATGCACGATAAGTACTGCTATGAGCGGCTGCAGATGGCCCTGCACGATAAGAAGGTCACCCGCTGGTTTGCAACCGGAATTGCCGGCCTCTCCGTCGTGGCGGACTCACTTTCCGCCATCAAGTACGCCAAGGTCAAGTGCATCCGCGATGAGAACGGCGTCGTCGTCGACTACGAGGTGGAGGGCGACTTCCCGAAATACGGCAACGATGACGACCGCGTCGACCAGATCGCCGTCGATATCGTGAACACCTTCATGAGCTACGTGCGCGGCAACCACACCTACCGCGGCGGTATCCCGACCACCTCTATCCTGACGATCACCTCCAACGTGGTCTACGGTAAGAACACCGGCTCCACACCGGACGGACGCAAGGCCGGCGAGGCGTTCGCCCCGGGTGCAAACCCGATGCACCACCGCGATTCCCACGGCGCTGTGGCGAGCCTGGCCTCCGTCGCCAAGCTGCCCTTCAGCGCCGCGCAGGACGGTATCTCCAACACGTTCTCCATCATCCCGGGCGCACTAGGCAAGGATATGGCCGTGTTTGCCGGCGATATCGATGTGGACGCGGAGCTCGACCTTGATACAACAGACAGCGAGGCATAATGATGGATCAGAAACAGACGATTGACGACCTTGTCAATACGATTGACCAGTTCATGGCAAAGGGCGGCGGTCACATGAATGTGACGGTGGACGGCGATTCGCAGGTGCGCGTCAAGAGCGTGGAAACTACGAATTCCGTCGTCTGCCAGGGCAATAATATGGCCTGCTGCACACCCACACTCCATGAGGGGCTGGACCGTGACGAATAAACGCCAATAACCGACAACATCGGTATTTCACTTTACAGTAAAGGAGTTTTTAACATGAGTGCAACACCGCAACAGATTGATAACCTTGTCGCCATGCTTGACGGCTACGCCGAAGAGGGCGGCCATCACCTGAACGTCAACGTCTTCTCCAGGGAAACGCTCCTTGATGCCCAGAAACATCCGGAGAAGTACCCGCAGCTGACCATCCGCGTCTCCGGCTACGCGGTCAACTTCATCAAGCTGACCAAGGAGCAGCAGGACGAGGTCATCTCCCGTACATTCCACACAGAGATGTAATTCCATTGATAAAAGGACGTACCCGCATGTTTATGGCGGTACGTCTTTTTTATATGAACCGGCAGCATGTTGCGCAGCCTCCCCTTGTACTCAGGAGAGCCGTTAGTTGCTCCGTGGATATTTCCCCAGCCGATGATCCCAAAGTTTGTACAGACTTTTTAAGCCTTCCCCTTGAGGGGAAGGTGGTGAGGCCGCAGGCCGAGACGGATGAGGTGGTTCCCTCGGTTTGCACAGAGTACCTGTAAACGACTGGATTTTCACCTCATCAGTCGCCTTACGGCGACAGCTCCTACTCCGCAGGCGAGCCCCTTTTGTCCGCTTTGCAGGCATTTTCCTGTCCGAGAATCACTCCTTACACAGAGGAGCGTGACTTTAACATTTAACATTCTCAAAGTAAAAGCACACCTTTTTAAAATGCCTCCCAGAAGTCTGACAATCAGGCTTTGGGAGGCTTGTCATTCATGATATTATTCGTGAATCTACGATTTCTTTTTATTGGCCCTTGCACGGAGCCGGTCGACGAGGACGCTGATCAGCAGCCCGACCAGAACCCCCGCCGTGTTGAGGATCACGTCGTCAATATCCACGGACCGGCCGCAGAAGGGCTGGATCGCCTCGCACACCGGGATGGTGATGAAGGGGATCAGGAAGCGGTACCGGTATTTCATCTGCGGGAAGCAGAGCCCCAGCAGCACGGGGAACGGGACGAACAGGCAGCAGTTGACGAGCAGATTGATGATCCCGTTCGGATCGCCGCCCAAAATCATACCGATCTGTTCCCCGATCGTGCGCAACGGGGTCCAGTTGGCCCCGGAATCCTCGGGGCGCTCGGGGAAGACAAAATCCAGATACGGTTTCCCGGAATCCCAAATTCCCGCATCGATTCGGGGCAGCAGCAGCACGCCGGCCACTCCGACCAGATAGGAGACCAGAAGCAATCGGAACAGCTCCTGCATCCAGGGGAGGCGATTTCCCCTCTTGCGCCGCACCAGCCGGATGATCCCGTAGATCAGATCAACGGCCAGAATGTAGAGGAGCGCTGAAAAAATTTCATGGAGGAACATGATCTATGCCTTTTCAATCCATCCTGAAAAATCAGAGGGACCATAGAATTTCAGAATGTATTTTGCCGAAGAATCCAGACCTGAAGCGGTCCATGTAACTTCTTCCCCACCATCAATTTCCATTTTGGATACAGCCCAGTCAATACCCGTTTGACTTTTTAGCAATTTAATTTTTAGCGTTCCGCTATAATTGTTTTTTACATATATTTTAACTTTATTGACCCCCGTGAGATTGTAATTTGAATATAAATCTTGCCCATAAGAATTACCGGAAAAATTGTATCTCCCTTGACTGCTTAAATTCCAGTTCTTACTGGGTTTTGAGACTCCAAAAGGTACAATCTCGGACTCGTATGTGATGGGAGGGACCTCGGAAACACCAACATTTTCATTTGTCGCAGCACTCGCCATGGTGACACAGCTGACGGAAAGAATAGCAACCGCTAACAATGTAGACAATAATTTTTTAAATTTCATTTTTTCACTCCTAGTATTATGACAAAATGATTTTAAAATATTGCATATGCTCAGAATAATATACGTATATTGCCTAAACACTATCACATTTGAAATGATATGTCAACAACTTCTGGAGAAATATGATTAATTTTATTTTGTCACAAAGTATTAGATTCACTTCATTATAATCTGATGTCACATTATCAACCTCCTGCCCACATATTCAATATCCATGCAATTGATCTCGCTTGATCAGCCCTGTGAAGTATGATAGAATAGCGTTAAAATGATCCATTTTATGGAGACTGTGGAGGTGCGCAATGGACTTCAAAAAGCAGGCCCGCCTGAGCCGGCTGAGAAATGTCCTGTCCGGGAACCACATCGCCTGGGGCTCCGTCCGGCAGATCAATCAGGGATTTTACGGGTACGTCTACCTTGTGGAGCACGATGGTAAGCACCTGATTGCAAAGGTATATAAGCAGGACGGCTGTATGGAACGCGAAGCCCAGCAGCTCGAGATGCTGCGCAAATATGCGCTGGTACGAGTTCCTGAAATCATCGCGGAGCTCCCGCGCAACAGCAACGGGCACTTTGATATTCTGCTTATGGAGCACCTGCCGGGCGTCAATGCCGGAGAAATCAAAATCATGGACGAGGCGCGTAAAAACAGATTTGCCGACGACGTCATTGACAACCTGCTGGCGATCCACGCGGTTACAAGCTACGAGGGATTTGGAGACTATGTCACGGGGGAATTCCAGCCCAGCTGGGAGGAATATTACCATAGCCTGATCACCCCCATGCATCGGGCGCTGATGGATTCTAAAATCAACCGCAAAATCGCCGGTCTGGCCGATGAGCTCTATGAACGCTTCGCGCAGTTTTTTAGCAGTCCCGTGCGGGAGAGCCATCTGATCCACGGGGATTACAACCTGTGGAACCTGATGGTCGATCCTCAGACGGAACGGCTGACCGGAATGATCGACCCGTTCGGCTCCTGCTTTGCCGACCGGGAGCTGGAGCTGTTTCAGTTGGAGAACAGCAACGGCAATTTATATCATCTGCTGCAAAATTACGTAAAAAAAGTGCCACTGAGCAATCAGTTTGAGGCTAAAAAATATTACTACCGCTTTTGGGACGACGTCAAGCACTACCTCAATGTGGGGTACTGCGATAAAAAGGCCTTCCTGCGCTGCGGCGGAAAGGCGCTGGAACTGCTGAAATCATAAAGGGCGGTGAAATTCAATGTATCAATATCGGAAGGCGTCACCGGCCGACTTGGAATCCATCTGGGACAGGAGTATTGCCGACCACCGCGGCGATTCCCACTGGATCGCGTGGAAAGAGGAGTACATCCGATATAATCAGAACGGCATGGGCGCGACCTTTGTCGTGATTCACAACGGCAGACCGGTCGGCGAGGGGACGCTGCTCTTTTCCCCGCAGTGCAGTGCTGTCCGGGGGCGGACGGCGCTTGCCGACGGCTGTCACACCGCTAACATCAACGCCCTGCGCATCCGCAAAAAGCACGAGGGCCGGGGACACATCTCGGCACTGGTCCGCATGATGGAGCAATACGCCGCCGAAAACGGCTATACGCACCTGACCATCGGCGTGGAGGCGCGGGAGACACGGAATCTGGCGATCTATCTCCACTGGGGATACGATGTATTTGTGACAGCGGAGCGGGAAGAGGGCGAGCTGGTCCTATATTACGCAAAAAATCTGAGCGACAAAAAATAAAACGTATGTGCCCGCATGGAGTACCATGCGGGCACGTGCTTTCTATCCTTTCAGCGTCCAGTTCTGGCTCTGCGTCTGGAGCTGAACCATATGGCTGTAAATGCCCCCCTGCCGGAGCAGGCTGTCCGGGCTCCCCTGCTCCGCCACAGTCCCGTCCGCGAGGACGACGATCTGATCCGCTCCGGCCACAGTGCGCATTCGGTGCGCAATGACGAGCACCGTCTTATCCTGTATCAGCCGGGAGAGCGCCGTCTGGATGAGCGTTTCATTCTCTACGTCGAGGGATGCGGTCGCCTCATCGAGAAGGATAATGGGTGCGTTTTTTAAAAAGGCGCGCGCAATGGAGATTCGCTGCCGTTCCCCGCCGGAGAGTGTGCACCCGTTCTCCCCGATGACGGTATTCCACCGGTCGGGCAGTTTTTCCGCAAACTCATTGCAGTTGGCGAGCTTGGCCGCCACAAGGACTTCCTCATCTGTAGCATCCTTGCGGCCGATCCGGATATTTTCAAGGATCGTATTGTTAAACAGCGTAACATCCTGGAATACAATTGAGTACAGGGAGAACAGCGTCTCCGGGTCCACCTGCGTCACATCCATGCCGCCGACGGTGATCCTCCCCCAGCCCGAATCCCAGAACCGGGCCGCCAGCCGGGAGACGGTCGTCTTCCCGCCGCCGGACGGGCCGACGAGCGCCGTTACCTCTCCCTGCCGCGCGATGAAGGTCACATCCTTCAGCACGGTCTCTCCATCGTTATAGGAGAAGCCCACGTGATCAAACACGATATCGCACCCCTGATTGGTCAGCCGCGCCTCCCCGGTCTGGACCGGATAGTCGAGGATTTCATTCATGCGGGCGATATTGGTCCGCGTGCTGATGATGGCCGCCAGATTTTGCAGTGCGCCCTGAAGCGGGTCATACAGCCGGGAGACCACAAGCAGATACATAAAAAAGGTGAGAATATCAAGCGATCCGCCGATCAGGAGCCCGGAGCCGACGAGCGCCACAGTGGCAATACCGAGCTTTAAAATCATGCTCGCCGATACGACAAACACAGCCGTGCCGAGCTCGGAGATGATCGCGCGCTTTTCGACGGCCTTGATCTTGCGGTCCAGCCCCCTGAGGTATTTCTGCTCCGCATTATTTGCCTTCAGGTCACGGACTGTCTCAATGCACTCCTGAATCCCGTCGGCGCACGCCATTTTTGCATCCATCTGCCGCCGGCTGAGCTTTTCCTGAACCTTGGCGGAAAAGCCGACGATCGCGAACGATACCGGCATCACCCACAGCGCCGCCAGCGCGAGCCGCCAGTCGAAGGCGAACAGTCCGATGGCCACAAAGACAGTGGAGGCGATGGAGCCGAACAGCTCCGGAATAAAGTGGGAAAAGCTTTGCTCCAGGAAGGTGCAGTCCGCCATGATGGTACTGGTCAGATCGGCTAAATCCTTTTTGCCGAAGAAAGAGAGTGGGATCTTGCGCAGTTTTTCTGCCAAGGAGATTCGACGCACGCCGCTCTCTGTATAGGTGGCAAAATAGGTGGCGTTATACTGGAACCACGTGGTGAGCATAATGAGGCCGATGCAAACGGCACAACCCACGATGTAGACTGCTAGCCGCGTGCCGTGGACACCGCCGCCCATCAGGTCACTGACGAGCAGATAGAGCAGACCAACCGGGAACATAAAGGAAATATTCTGGAACATACAGGCAATACAGCCTTTAATCAGGTCCTTTGCGCCCTGCTCAGACAGGGCAAATTTCTTTTGCAGCTTTTGAATCATGATCTCACGCCTCCTTTGCAACTTTCCAGCGGATGGAGGTCTGGTAGTTCCGCCACATTTCGCTGAATAGGCCATCGCTTTTCTCCAACTGGGCAAAGCTTCCGCTCTCCGCGATCTTCCCGTCCTTCAGGACAAAGATGCGATCCGCATTGACGATGGTGGAGAGGCGGTGGGCGATCATGATGACCGTCTTCCCCCTGGAGAGTGCGGAAAACGCCGCCTGCACCCGGTTCTCATTGTCGGCGTCCGCAAAGGCCGTGGCCTCATCGAGAATGATGATCGGCGCATCCTTGAGCATGGTGCGGGCGATGGCCAGCCGCTGCTGCTCCCCGCCGGACAGATGCACACCCTTCGCGCCGATGACCGTATCCACGCCGTTCGGGAGCTTTTCCACAATGTCCATGCACTGCGCGGCCTCAAGAGCCTGCATCACCTCATCCCGCGTGGCGTCCGGGCGGCCCAGCCGCACATTTTCGAGTACGGAGGCCTTAATCAGCCGGCTGTTCTGGAAGACAAAGGATACCGTATCCATCAGTTCCTCCTTGGCGATGCGCCGCACATCGATCCCGCCGATGGAGACCGTCCCCCGCTGGGGATCAAAGAAGCGCGCGATCACGTTGGCGAGCGTTGTCTTGCCGCCGCCGGAGGGGCCGACAAATGCGACCGTCTGCCCCGCCTCAATGCGCAGGGAGATATCCTCCAGCGCGTTCTTTTCCCCATCGTAGCTGTAGGTGACATTTTTCAGCTCCACGGAATACTCCTGTGGCCGTTCGGGGACATCCGGCTCCGGGAGCGGCTCGGCGTTCAGGACGCTGTCGATGCGCTTGAGCGCGTCATCCACAATCATGGCATTCTCGCTCTGGAACATGATCTTTGTCAGCGTGACGGAGATGACCGGCGTGATGATGATGTAAAACAGCAGGTTCAGCAGGAATTCATCCGTCACGCCGTCCCGGGTGAAAAAGAGCGCCCCGGCAATCAAAAAGGCGAACACGCTGTTGATCGCCGCCGTGTAAAAGAGCATCGGCAGGCGCAGCTGCTTGGTATAGGCGATGACCCATTTCCCGTAATTGTCGATGGACGCCTTAAACCGCTTAAAGGAGAAAACCGTCTGCCCAAAGGTCTTGACAACCGGAATTCCGCGGACGTATTCGACCGCCTCATTGGACATGTCATCGAGCGCATTCTGGTACTCCGTCATTTTCTGCTGCATGCGCGAGCCGGTCATGAACATCATAATGACAAACCCGAGCACCACGGGGACCAGGCTCAGCAGCCCCAGTCTCCAGTCAAAGATCAGCAGCAGCGCCAGCAGGCCGATCGGCGTTGCAATGGCGCCAGCCTTATCCGGCAGCTGGTGTGCGAGGTATGTCTCCGTGGCCGCGCTGGACTCATTGACGATCTTGCGCAGCTTGCCGCTGCCAAAGCGCTCCGTAAAGCCGAGGGGCAGCCGCACGATGTGGTGCATGGCTTCCCGCCGGATATTCGCGGCAATGCGGAACGCGGCGATATGGGAGCACATCAGCGCCCCCACATAGATGAGCATGGAGAGCACGGCGAACAGCACCGCCATCCATCCGTTGTGCGTCAGCTCCTGCGCCTGTGAAAAGTCGGGCGCCACCGCCAGCACCTCCCGGATGATCTTCCAGATGTACCAGAACGGCACCAGGGCCATCAGCGCGCTGAGCGCTGAAAACACCCAGGACGCATAGGTGAGGAACCGGTGCGCACCGGCGTACCCCAGCAGCCTTTTTAGATTGGACTCCTTTTTCAACAACAATTCCTCCTTTGTATCGCGATTCCCCGTAAAAACGGGCTTGCGCTTTTGCACTTTGGTTAGCTATTGCTAACTATCTATGTAAAAATTAAAGAGCTTTACAGCCCCATAATTTTCATCCATCCGGCCGTGTAAAATTCACGCAGCTCCTTGGTGTACTCCACCGCCCGCTCCCGGGGCATGTCGTGGATCACCATCTCAAAAAATGCGGAGAACATCCCGCTGACAAGGATATGCTCCAGCTGCGGGTCCAGGCGGCGCACCGCGTGCCCAAGCCCGCTCAGTACGCCGACAAAGCGGTGCGTGGCCTCGATCTCGATCTGGACCATCTCATGGATGAAGTGCTCATACCGGGTACCATCCGAATGACACAGGATCAGCTGAAAGGCATCCAGATGCTCGTAGACATACCCGACCATCCAGTCCATGCAGTCGCCGGAGATATCCCCCACATGGCCGCGCTGCTCCTCCGGCGGCAGATTGGCGAACTGATCCTGCGCCTGATTATACCGCTCCATCAGCACATTGGCCGGCTCTTCCACCAGGGAGTTGAACAGCTCCTCTTTGCTTTTGAAGTAGCCATAAAAGGCGCCGGTCGTCACGCCGGCCTCTTTCGCAATCTCACGCAGCGAGGCCGCCTGAAACCCCTTGCGCATGAATTCCTTTTTCCCGGCCTGCCGGATTCGCTCCAGCGTATTTTCCTCGCCCGCCACCTGCTCACCTCACATAACAATGTTATATAACGCTGTTATATCATAAAATAAAATTTGCCGTTTGTCAAGGGGAAAGTCTATTATTTTTACCGCCTTTTAACTTGTCACTTTTTTTGATATAATAATAGTAGACAGGCACACGACGGGATCGGACATCCGGACAGCATTCCGGAGGACCGGCCCGCGAATGCCGATCCTGATCGGGAGGTGCGCGCATTGATCGGTTATATCCATTCCACAGAGAGCTTCGGTACGGTGGACGGGCCGGGGATTCGTTTTGTCATCTTCATGCAGGGGTGCCCCATGCGCTGCCTGTACTGCCACAATCCGGACACCTGGCGCACCGATGGCGGTACGCCTGTGACGGCTGGTGAGCTGCTGGAGCAGTACGCCAAAAACGCCCCTTTTTACCGGGAGGGCGGCATCACAGTGACAGGCGGCGAGCCGCTGCTGCAAACGGAGTTTGTCACCGAGCTGTTTACAATGGCCCGGAAAAAGAATATCCACACCTGCCTGGACACCTCCGGCATCACCTTCCGCCGTGGTCACACGGAAAAGCTCGACCGCCTGCTGGACGTGACGGACCTTGTAATGCTGGATATCAAGGAAATCGACGACGAAAAGCACCGCGAACTTACCGGCCACTCCAACGCCGCCATTCTCGACTTTGCGCGGTATTTAAATGAGCGCCATCAGGCGGGTAAAAAGCTGACCGTCTGGATCCGCCATGTGATCGTGGAGGGCTATACAGATGATCCAGAGGAGCAGCGGCGGCTGGGGGAATTCATGGCGACGCTGCGCAACGTGAAGGCGCTGGACGTGCTCCCCTACCACACGATGGGCGTGAACAAGTATAAAGAGCTTGGCATTCCCTATCCGCTGGAGGGGATGCCCGCGCTGGATAAGTCCGTGGCTGCTCAGGCGCGCAAGAACATCCTCAAAGCCTACCGGGCGGAGCGGATCCGCCAGCAGGAGGCCGAAAAGTAGTGTTCACCAAAGCAGCTGCACATTAAACAAACCCACCGGCCCATGAATGAACTGGTGGGTTTATTTTTAGTGTCCCGCTTTGCCCTTCCCAATTGAATCGAGGCATTGGCAAGGCGCTAAACAATGAAACGGGCCCCTGCGTTACACAGGGGCCCGTTTCGGGGTTAAAAATATTTAAAAGGAAGAAAACGTATTATCAGCGGGAAAATTTCCTGCTGCGGTGCAGCACAATGAGTGCCGCGCCGGAGAGCGCAAACACTGCTGCCGCAGAGGCAAGCATTGCATCACCTGTATCCGGAGAAGTTGCCCCGCCGTTCCCCGTATTTGTATTTCCACCTTCAGCGGGCGGTGTAGAGGGATCGGGATTCACTCCCGGCTCAGGCTCCGGCAGGAAGGAGATAATCAGGCCGTCAACGCCCTGTCCGCGGACCTGTGCGATCAGAGAATCAACCATCGGAAGATAGGAGCCGATGCCCTCGATTCCGCTGAGCAGGTTGCGGATCTCATTCCAGTTGGTCTCATTGCCAATGAGGTTGTCAAACAGATAATTCGCTACCAGCATGAACGCCGCAGGCTTGTTGGCCTGAACATCCACACGGTACAGATTGGTGGAGGAAACGCTGTCCGCAAGGACTGCCGTTCCCGCATGGGCGAGCGCGGACCAGTCGATGGGAGCAAGTTCAAACGCCGTGTCCTCACCGAGGAGAGTCGGGATCAGGGAGGCAATCAGGCTGTTCAGGCCGTCCGCACTCAGATCCAGGCTGGACGCCAGACTGCTCAGAATACTGGTGTTCAAGGCAGCTTTCACACTGCTGTCAAGCACGCCGCTGTCTACCAGATAGGCCAGACGCGGGAGAAGCGTGAGCAGCTCATTGAGCGGAGCGGCAGCAATGCGGTCCACCAGGCCGAAGATCGGCTTGAGGATCGGCAGGATCGCCGCATCCAGCTTTTCACCCTTTGTCTCCGCCGCAAAGAAAGCGTCGGAATACTCCTCGGAGGAGATGATGCCCTCCAGGCCGAGGCCCTCCAGCACCGGGATCAGGTACTCATAGGCGCCGTAGGTGTAGTTGCCATCAACTTCAACCGTGTTCGGCATGTAGAGGATCTGAACGCCAATGATAACGCCATCCAGCGTCAGTGCATTGACAACCGGACGGAGAACGGCCGCAAGCGCGTTGATAAAGCCTGCTTCATCGCCGTCCTGGAAGCCCCAGTCGCCGTTGGCGAACGCGATATCCGCATAAGACGCACTGCTGTCTCCATTTGCAGCGCTGGCAGCATCAATTTTCGCCTTGGCGCCGGCAAATTTCTCTTCCGTCAGCAGACTGGAAAGTGCAGACGGCTTTACAACACCCTCAATCGTATCACCGAGATTCAACTGAATCCCAACATCGATTGTGGTATCAGCTGTCGCGGTAACAATGGTGTGATAGAGATTCAGAACCGTGGCAAGCGCCTGATTGGTATACACGGTCTGCTGAATGTAGGCATTCAGGCCGCCGGCCTCGCCGATCGCCGGGACAAGACTATTGAGCAGACTGAGCAGGGTGTCATCAAGTGAATCAATGATATAGGTCTGAATGTTCTCGGGCGTGGCCGTCTCATAGTCGGGGTAGGTGACCTCCGTCTGCTCCCAGTTCGCGATCTCCTCTTCAAAGGAATCATCGGAGGGAACATTGGCCGGGTTCTCCGGCGTGTAGGCGGCAAGCACGTCATACAGCTTTGCATACACCTCGTCCGGCGCGCACTGCTTGTACGCGTTCGGCAGGGCGTTGAACTGCGTCCGGATCGTCTCAATGGTCTCATTGGTGACGTCCTCAATCGCCAGCGCGTTCAGCGATGCGACAAATTCATCATACGCAGCCTTGCTGTTGACCGCATCCTTCAGATAGTTGACAAAACTGGTAGCGCTGACATTTGCATACGCCCACGTCGGAGTGGTGTTCATATATGCCACCGTATAGCTGTCAAACACACTACGAAGCTGCGTGTAGACGGCTTTCTGGAAGTCGGTGGCTGCCAGAGCGTTGAGCTCATCATACGCGGCCGTAGCGGCAGCGGCGTTTGTCAGATCGCCGGACGTCACATACGCATCAAACGCATCATAGACATCCAGCACCACATTTACAGCGTCGGAAACTAGCGTTCCATCGGAAAGCGTGGCCAGCACTTCCCTGGCCTTGGTCGCCTCATAAGCCGATTTTTCAGCCGTTTTCTGCTGATAGGCCTTCATCTGGTCCATGTACGCGCGGTACTCATCCTCATACCGGGCCGTATTTTCCGGCGCGGTGGGCCGCTCCGGAATCTCCCCGTCCCACGGATCCTCGATTACAAGCACATCGGCATAGTTGCGCAGGATGTTTTTCAGGAACATGTAGTTGGGATTGCCCGTGCTAAAATAGTCCATGTTATCCACGGTGCATCCGATCGTGCCCAGATAGGTGTAGCTATCCTGAGACAGTCCCTTCAGCGTCGTGATCGCCGTATCAAGTGCATCGGTGAGCTCCCCGCGCTGCGTGGCATTCATCGACTCAATCGTGGCCTTGTAGCGGCTGGATCCGCTGCCGGTTCTGGCGATGTAAACACCGTTAATGGCCGTGCCGGCGGAAAAATAGGTAGCCGCAAATTCCATCGCGGTGTCGCGCTCCGGGTGCGCACCCAGATCCGCCTTCAGGCCGTCCATGATTTTTTTGCGATCTGTAACTTTTAAGGCCGGTGTTTTCTCAGCATCCGGATTGGCATCCTTAACATCGAGATAGGCCTCACGGTTGATATAATTGCCCAGGAACTTAGCCGTCGTCGCCGCGTCGAGCTGATCGCGGTCCGCCTCCGGAACCGCCTTATAAGCCGCGACGGCGTCGTTGTACAGCGCTACCTTGGCATCGTATTTCTCCTGATTTGCTTCCGTGGGATCCGCGGCAATATTCGTCGTATCCGCCAGGACCGCCGCGATCGCCTCCGTTGCCGCTGCAACGGGATCGGCGGTCACTTCCTCCGCAAAAGCGGAGAGGACACCGCCGGACGCTGAAAGTACCATCGCTGCGGAGAGCAGGATGCTCAGCACCTTTTTTGTTTTCTTCATGAAATTTTCCTCCCATCGCATCTCCGCCGGAGCGGATATGCCCTTTAAAAAATTCCAACAAATTCCGAACCGGTCTGTTTTCTTGGCCATAAAACTACCGACGTTGTAATTATAATAGAATATCTATTCTTTGTAAATTGTCAAAGAAAACAATGTTTAAATTATGCTTTTAGACAAAAAATACCTCGTTTTAGACTGCTCGGTTTGTTTTTCATTGATTATATTATTTATTCATTATATAGTATAGACCATCCGGTCTGTTTTTTGAGCTTTACATTTTCAATGATTTTACATATAATATCTTTCAGATAGGCTCTCCAAAAAAGGAGCGGGAGGCATCACCATGACACAGGATGAACGCAATGAAAAAAGCTTGGAAAAAATTTTAAAAGCGGCCATTCACGAGTTTGGTAAATACGGGTATAAAAAATCTTCGCTGAACCGCATGTGCCGTGAGGGGGATATCTCAAAGGGAAAGCTCTACCACTATTTCAGTGATAAGGAGTCCCTTTTTAACGCCTGCCTTTGTAAGATCTATGAGGAGTTCATCACCTTTCTGGAGGCATACCATCCGGAGCCGACCCTCCTGCCGGAAGAAAATCTGCATGAATACTTTCACCGCAGGCAGCAGTTCTTTTATGAACACCCCTTTTATCCACGCGTACTTTTCGCCGGGCTTCCATGGTCCGCTCCCCCGGCGGATCCCAGCGGCCGGGCAGAGCAGTGTGTTCATCTGTACAGAGCGTGCAATAACCGGATCATTTTGAGTATTTTTGAGCTCTATACCGACCGGATGACCGTTGACATTGAGCTGGCGGCGGAGGTTGTCCGCGTCTCGATCAACCGTATTCAATTTGACTATGGTTATATTAACTGGGACCCCGAGAATCTCTCCGAAGAGCTGTTAGCCTCTAATCTGCGCCGCTTTGACCGGCTGGTGCGACTGCTGCTGTATGGCGCTTTGAAAAAAGATTGAAAGACAAAAGGCCCCCCTGGGGGCCTTTTTCATATGGTCTGAAATTGAACGGAGATCCTTGTGCTCAATTTCTTCTCCTCTGAACACCTTCGCCCCGCCGCTCCTCCAGCTCCCGGCGCATGCGCTCGCGTTTTTCTCCGATGAGATCATAGAAAAGGAACGGAATGGCACTGAGGAGGTAGATGATTCCGGGGACAAGGGCAAAAATCGTCCAGATCCTGAACTGCACCACGCCGCTCTGCGGCACGCGCGCATTGTCCGGGGAAGTCACATAGCCGATCAGGGAGAGCAGTGCCGAACCGATCGACTGCACAATCGTGCCGCCGATCTTGACCGTGGTGATCCGCAGGGAGAAGCTGACGCCCTCGCTGCGCTTGCCGGTGGTCCACTCGGAGTAATCGGTCGCGTCGGCGAGCATCTCATTCTGGATGATGCTCATCGGGGCGGAGATCAGGCCGAACAGCGCATTCTGCACCATCAGCACCGGGACCATCACCGCGGCAGACCGATACCACCGCAGGCCGATCACAAATACAAGGAGCCAGGATGCACCGATCAAAACAGCACCGAGGATGGAGAACTGGCGCGCGTCATACCGGCGGCGGATGCGCGGCAGCAGCGCATAGGAAAAGCACCATGTAATCATGGATGGAATGCCCACCAACACACCCATGCTGGCATATCCGAGCACATCGATAAAGTAATAGTTTTGGAGCACACCGCCCACTCCCGCCAGGGAGCGGATCAGGCCGGAGATCACGATCAGCCGCAGCCCCGGGTTGCGCACCAGTTCCCGGCCGCTTTCACGGAAGCTCGATCCCTCCCGGGACTGCTCCACCCGCTCCTTGCAGCAGATCCCCGCGAGGGAGAATAGACCAATCCCCACAATTCCGGCCACCAGCCCGAGAATCAGGAACACGCTGCGCATTTCAAGCTTCGCCGAATTGGCCGCGGAATAATCCATCAGGAGCGGCACCAGAACCAGCGGAATCGTATTGCCGATGCTCTGGGAAATATTGTTGAACGTGAGCACCCGGTTGCGGTCCTGTTCGTTCGGGGAGATCGCCGCAGAGAGCCCCCAGTAGGAGACATCCGTGATCGTGTAAAAAATCTCCCATACAAAATAGGTGATGAACATCCAGGCGATCTTGGGCGGCGCAAAGGCCGACGGGTCATCAATCAGATACGGCCCGACAAAGAGCAGAATTGTAAACACCGCGAGCGGCGCCGTAAAGATGCGCAGGTACGGGATCATCTTGCCGTGCTTCGTCCGTGTGCGGTCGATCACCATCCCGGCCAGCGGATTGTTGACGATATCCCAGATTCCCTCGATAAAGAGCATCAGCCCGACCGCGCGCGGGTCGATGTGGAACACGTTGATGTAGAAATACATCAGATAGCTTGTCACCAGGGAATAGCCAAACACCTGCCCACCGCCCGCGAGCCCGTAGGCGGCAACCTCCCCATTGCCCACAAGTCTGCCATCCGGCAAAGAACGATGTGCCATGATCCTCCCTCCTTATGGGATCATCATAGCACATCGTTTTATATATGTCAAATATAATTTTATGTCTATTAAATATTATTCAAATAAACTGGGCCGTTAAAATCTGCTCATACCGCTTGATCTGTTCAGGAACCAACTGAAAATAGATCCGCTTTTGATTTTCTGTCCCCGGTGCGAGTGCCACTAAGCCACTCTGAATCAAAAGATCCGTGTGGTGCATCACCGTGGCCGGGGAGAGGCCCAGTTTTTCGGCGATCTCGCGGTTATAACAGGGCTTTTCACGCAGCAGGGTCAGAATATCCAGACGACTGGGGTCACTGAGCGCCTTGGAGACGTTCAGCAGGAGTTTCCGCTCCTCTTCGGCACTGGACTTCTGCGGGACGGTGATATTATAGATTCCGCAATAACAGGTATCCCCGATCATCCAGGAAGAGTAGATAGTGAAAAAGACCGGATAGATCTCCCGCACGTGTGCGTCTTTAGAAAACAGCGAATGGGCCAAAAAGTAATTTGACTGCCAGTAGCGGTCCATAAACCTGCGAACTTCCGGGCGCACGGCCTCCCACGCCATCTCCGCCGCCGGGATATTTTTCCGCACCAGCTCCGCCAGCTGCGGAAAATACCGCTCCGGTTCCCGGCAGAGGGCGGAAAATTCCTCACTGCACACATCCTGCTTCAGGTAGCTCTCCAGCGTGCGGTCGCAGCCCTCAAAATCAATCAGAACCAGTCCGCTGTCCCAGATATATTGATAGGCCTGCTCCAGCAGCCCCCGGAGTTCGCCGTTCTCCCATCCGGCATCGCGGTAAAGCAGCTCCCGGACCAGCAAAAAACACACACCCAGCAGGACATACTCCCCGATGGGGATGGCACCAAAAAATTCCCATGCATCAGAAGACTCTCGATACTGCCGGAACTCCTGCACATAGCGTTCGTAGAGCCGCAGGCGCTGCTGTGTTTCTGCCTGCTGCATCAGGTCCTCCCCCCACAGTGCAGCCTCCAGTGGGCGGAGATCCTGAAAATTGGATTCAATATACAGCAGCCCCAGCGTCTCAAGCATCATTAAGGGCGTGCGGTGTATGATCGGTGTCATATAATGAATCACTTCCGTCAAATATCTTTTCATGTGTATTGTACGCCCTGCACAGCAAAAACACAAGAGGAATATATATTTATCAAAAAAATTGAGCAAGTGTATCTGGCCCGACTCAAAATGGGGGAAAATAATATTTTCCAAATCCAAAAAACGACCCAAGGCGGCTCCCGCAAAAAATGGCGACGGGCCGTTGTAAGGGCACTTGCCGCCAAACAGGCGGGCCGAGCGCAACTTTTTGCGAAAAGGAAGAGCAGCGGCGCGATTGCACTCTGATTTAAATAAAAAAATCGGAGCAAACCATACAAAGCTTGCTCCGACATGGCGCGCTCGGAGGGATTCGAACCCCCGACCTTTTGGTTCGTAGCCAAACACTCTATCCGACTGAGCTACGAGCGCATTTCTCAATTTTTAGCTGCTTGATTATCATAGCACATTCTGCATAAAAAAGCAAGAAAAATTTTTGACGAAAAAGCAAGTAAGAATTCTTTTGTTAATGGCAACTATGCACTTTACGTAAAATTTTAAACCATTTATCTCCTTACAGAGTGGGCATCCTCCGCGGACAAAAGTTTTCACTTAAATTTGGTCTCTTTATTTAAGGTGAGGAGACGGTCTACGATACGGACACGGATAAAATTCTGCCGGCGGATCCGGATCCTTCATATTTCCCTCTCCGATCTGGCGGAAAATCCTGCGGGTTCCGTAAGCCCCCGGTGTCCCCAGCCGTACTGGACAACAATCCCTCACAGGAGTCCCCCGCGAGCAACACCACTCCGGCGGAGGAAAGTGATCCGGTCCCCGAGGAGACCCTTTAAACTCCGTGCCGATATCTCAGCGTATGATTTTCCCCGCCAAATGGCGGGGATTTTTATTTTTTATGCGAGGAGGGACTTGACTTGGAGTGCACTCCAGGGTATATGCTTTTAAGTGGACAAAACCGATCATTAAAAGGAGGCAATGAATCATGGATACGGAACAGATGAAAAAAGACCTCGGCGGTGGAGCAGTGTTCCCCATCGGCGAGGAAAACAGGGCATTTGCCCAATATTTTTCCGGCGAGTGCTACCTGAATATGCTTACGACTACAGGCGTCGGCATCGGAAACGTGACCTTTGCGCCGGGGACGGTCAATAACTGGCATATTCATCATAAGGGCGGGCAGATCCTGCTGGTGACCGGCGGCAGAGGCTGGTACCAGGAGTGGGGGAAGCCCGCGCAGGAGCTGCACGCCGGGGATGTGGTAAACATCCCGCCGGAAGTCAAACACTGGCATGGTGCTGCGGCAGACAGTTGGTTTCAGCATCTGGCGGTAGAGGTCCCCGCAGAGGGGGCATCCAACGAGTGGCTGGAGCCCGTCGACCCTCAGACGTACCGGGAACTGAAATAGCACATCCCCATTGATAAAAAGAGAGCCGCGCCTTAGATGAACGCCGATAAGGAAGTTTTGGAAACAAACTAATTTAACGGCTGACAAACAGGGAGCAAAAAGGCGGCATTGCACTATTTTTAGTGCGATGCCGCCTTTTGACGTCGTACAACTTCCTGTAACAAATTATTACTTAGTGCTTTTCATGTTTATGATTAGCTAAAGTTTTTCCAGCTTTACTTTTAGCACTTTTACTTGAAGATTTTGTTGCTAAGGTTTTTCCAGCAGCCCCAACTTTTCCGCCATGATGAACAGCCATACTCTTTCACTCCTTTCAAACTCTTGGTAATTTAAGCAAATTATCTCGAACCGTATCATTAGGCTCTGACCGAACGTATTTTTCACCACGTGAACTCAATGCAGGCACTACATCAGGATAAGGAGAAATATAGACTTTGATACTTTTGGGATTCTTTTTTAAATAATCATAAAGAACAGATTTTTTAGAGTATCCCGGATTATTGCAACCGTCAATGTAAATTTTTTCAATCTCCTGAACATTGTTTGAGTTACTACACCCGTATTTCATTTTGATTTTTTTCGTACATCATAATGTGTACCTCCTTCTAAAAATCTCCAGATAGATTGGTATCTTGTATAGAAAGGCACAATAACACACAAGATATAGCGATTGCTTTTTCGGTATTAAAATGCTAAAATAAATACAGGAAGTTGGCGCTAAATTCTTGTGAAAGTGCCGTTAGAGAGGACAACAGAGCGTGAGTGCGAATCATAGTCTGTTGTCTTTTTCATGCAATTACCGTTCCATCTGTGCAACAATAGTATATCACATCCGTTCCTTAAATGCAACACCTTTTTGTTGCTTTTGTGGAACGGTTATGTTATACTCTTTTTGAAAGGAGTATTCGTATGGAAAATTCGTTTGGAAAATATCTGGTCCATTTAAGAGAACAGAAATCAATTAGTCAAAGAAAACTGGCTGAATTAGCTGGCGTAACTAACTCAACAATCAGCCGACTTGAAGCAGATTTGGTAACACCTGACTTAAAAACTCTCGGAAAACTTGCTAATGCTTTAAAAATTGACAAAGCATTGTTGCTAACAAAATGTGGATATAGTGAAATTCCTGAGGAGTTTGTTATAATAGCACGTAAAACAGGAGAATTATCAGCGGAAAAACGAGCGGAGGCATTTAAAATATTTAATGAAACTATTGATAAATTTCTTCTCAACGATGATGACGATGAGGAGGATTGATTATGAATTTCGACTGGGCAAAAATCACCTCCTTGGCGTATTTAACATTATTAGAACTTGATATACATGAATTTCCTATACCTGCTAAAAAAATTAAATGTAAAGATGTTATAATTAGTAGCTATCAAAAGTATGCTAAAATAACAGGGCTACCCATTGAAAAAATAACACTCGGACATGAATTAGAAGATGCTTTCCTTCTTAAAGGTTTACGCCCTGATGTAACACTGATTTTGTATAACAAAGAAAAATATGGTCCACGAATGAAACATACTTTGTGGCATGAGATTGGACATATCAAATGTGGACATAAAAAACATAGTGAGCGAGAAGAAATCGAAGCGCATTTTTTCGCTGCGCAAGCGAATGCCCCCAATATTTTAATTAAAGCCATATCCCAGCGAGGATATTCTATCAATGTTCCATTTTTGGTAGAATGTTTTGGACTAAGTAAAGAAGCAGCAGAGAAAAAAATGGAATATTTACAAAAATACAGTTTCAATCATTGTAACGAGTATGATGATCTTGTACAGTTACAATTTGCTCAATATTTGAACCAAAAATATCCACCCAAAACTAACCACTATTATGATGACTACTTTGAGGATATGGAAAAAGAACGTCAAGGTTGGTATTGAAAAAATATAATTTTAAAGATAGATGCTTTGTTACGCAGTAGAAACACTATTTTGAGGATATGAATATAAAACCCTTACCTTACTTTAAATACACTCTACAAGCCGCATAAATCAAGGGAAATTCTACCCCTACTGCGTAACATTCCATAATGGATTGAGAGCGTAAGCGGTTTATCCGATTGCGCTCTCTTAGCCGCCCAACAGCAAAGACAGGGAAAGCCGTCAAGGACGCGAAGCGTGCATTTTATCCTTGACGGCTTTTTCTGTCTTTGCTATTTCCTACCTGTCAAAACGGAATTGCAGGATAGCTTTGATAAGCTGTGCTTTCAAACGGTCTTGAATATCGTCGTTGATATATCCTCAATAGGTAGACAAACGCCGTCCTGCAAAAACAGGCAAACAAGGTTTATTCTCTGGCTTGCTCTATTGCGCTGACTGTGGAGAGAAGCTGTATTTCTGCACAACAAACAGCTTTTCTCCTAATCAAGACCACTATGTATGCTCTAACTACAAAAGCAATACAGGCACTTGCTCCGCACACTTTATCCGAGAGGAAACACTAAAACAGTTTGTCCTTCAACGGATATTTGCAGTAACGGCTATGTTCTTTGACGACATACAGAGCTTTCGGAACGCCGTCTATCAGCAGAGATTCGCAGAAGCAGAAAAGGCAGTAAAGCGGAAAAAGAAAGAATTGGAACAGGCAAAGAAACGGATTGCCGAGCTTGACCGTATTTTCAAGCGGATTTACGAGGACGACATCAACGGCACAATCAAACATGAGCGATTTTTGAAATTATCCGCAGAGTATGAAGCGGAGCAAAAGGAACTGACAGAGTTTGTTAAGGCGGAGCAAGCCGCCGTTGATACCTACGAGCAGGATAAAACAGACTTTGACAGCTTCGCCGCCATTATCCGCAAGTATGTAGGAATACGGGAATTAACGCCTGCTATCGTCAATGAGTTTGTAAAGAAAATTATTGTTCACGCGCCGGATAAGTCCAGTGGACACCGAAGACAGAAGATTGAAATTGTCTGGAACTTTATAGGAGAACTGGAACAGGGCGATGATGAACAGACCATTGAACGACAAAGAAAAAGCAGAACGGCATAGCCTTTTGACTATGCCGCCCTGCGATATTGAAATTACTTCCTTATAGGTGTGCGCGTTTCGCCGCACGGCTCTCTTTTTATTGGACTATTGTTTCAGATATCCGGCGCCCTGGAGCATTAGACTCTCCGCCATTTTGGCAATCTCCTCGGGCGATGTCGTCAGGTCGTCATTGAGCCACTTCTGGAGCAGGCCCACGATCCCGGAACTGACAAAGGCATAAAAGTATTCGATCTGCTTGGGGGATGCATTGACAAAGTAAATGTGATAGCTCTTCATCACAAATTCCCGCCCCGTCTGAATCAGCTCTTCCAGGAATCTTTTATCGCCATAACTGCCCAGAATAACCGAACACATATCAGAATTTTTCTGAATACACTCAAATAGCTTTGCTGTGATTTTGACCGGAGTATTCGTGACTGGCTCGTCTACTAAAATTGTTTTGAGCGCCTGATAGAACTCAACCTTCAGATCCCCCTCCATACGGTCGCGCAGATCGTAGATATCCGTATAATGATTATAAAAGGTGCTGCGGTTGATATTGGCACGATTGCAGAGCTCTGCAATCGTAATGCTTTCAATCGGTTTCTGGTTCATTAGCTCCGTAAAGGCCTTGCGGATCAGCATCTGCGTGACGCGCGTTCGGTGGTCATTTGTCATCCTTTTAATGGGTACCGCCTCCTGGTTTAAAAAAGTTTTTATATTTTATTAAGATATTTTACATTTTATTAATAATTCAAGGTTGATTCTTTTGCCATTTTTGATTATACTACATTTGAAGAACAAAATCAACACGATGTCGTATAATGTTGCGAGGTGTATATTTACAATGGGCAAGATTTTTATCATCACCGGAGCGAACGGCCATCTCGGTGGAACGATTGTCCGTATGCTCCGCGGCAGTGAGGCGGAAGTGCGCGGCTTTGTACTATCCGGCTCCCGGGTACAGGACCGCGACAACATTACCTACTATCAGGGCGATGTACGCAAAAAGGAGACGCTTCGTCCGCTGTTTGAGCACACGGATGGCCACGAGGTCATTGTGATCCATACGGCGGGGATGATCGATATCTCCGAGGATGTCTCCCCGACGGTCTATGATGTCAATGTCAATGGGACAAAGAATATCATCTCCCTCTGCGAGGAGTATCAGGTCCGGCGGCTGGTGTATGTCAGCTCCGTGCACGCGATTCCGGAGGGGGAAAAGGGCTGCGTTCTGGAGGAAACATACGATTTCTCCCCGGATAAGGTCCACGGCGGCTACGCCAAAACAAAGGCTGAGGCCACAGCGGCCGTTTTGGCAGCGGTCCGTAACGACGGGCTTGACGCGGTAGTCGTGCATCCGTCCGGAATCATTGGTCCCTATGACGACGAGGGGAACCATCTGGTCCAGCTCATTGGGGATTATATCAAAAAGCGCCTGCCCGCGTGTGTGCGCGGCGGCTATGACTTTGTGGATGTGCGTGATGTGGCCAAGGGCTGCCTGTCCGCGGTGGACCACGGTCAGAAGGGAAACTGCTACATTCTCTCCAATCGCCACTATGAAGTCAAGGACGTGCTTGATATGACACGCCGCGTCTGCGGTGGACGCAAGCTGCCGGTGCTCCCGATGTGGATGGCCAAGGCCGGCGCACCAATCCTTGAGGGTGTTGCGAAGCTCCGGAAGGAGCGCCCGCTCTACACCAAGTATTCGCTCTACACGCTCACCAGCAATGACCGCTTTTCCCACGATAAGGCGACCATGGAGCTAGGCTATAAGCCGCGCGACCTGCGTATGACCATTGCGGACACTGTCCGCTGGCTGACACGCAAAAAGCGTCCCGTCGCGGCAATGTAAAACTCAAATATATTCATGAAGAAGGAAGAGGGCGGGATTTTGTCCCGCCCTCTTCCTTTTTTAAGCCCCTATATTATCTCGCCCGCTCTCCCCTTCACTGTCTGCCCGAACGGCCGCCATTACGCGTATCTCAGATTCCCGCCGGCCGCAGCTTTTTATGCAGATCTGCACCAATATAAAGGTTTTCTGATAAATAAGCCTCCCCCGCACACGGAAAAAGGAGTGTACAGGGAAGGTTATACTGGCCTTTACAGGATCAGGCTCCGGGCGATCCGGCGCTTGTATTCAAGAAACTCCGGTGTCAGATCAAAATCGTGCGGCCGGGGCCGCGGGACGTCTACCACGATCTCATCGGTGATGCGTCCGGGCTTGCCGGAGAGGATGTAGATCCGGTCCGAGAGTTTGACGGCCTCATCCATATCGTGTGTGATAAAGATGGTGGAGAGGTCAATCTCCTCCATAATTTCCAGATACCAATCATGCATGGCGCTCTTTGTAATGGTATCCAGTGCGCTAAACGGCTCATCAAGCAGTGCCACACCGTCGGAGGCCAGGTAAGTGCGCAGCAGGGCCGCGCGCTGACGCATCCCTCCGGAGAGCTGGTGCGGGTACTTCTTCTGCGTACCATCCAGCCCGAACTGGGCA
Source organism: Candidatus Onthovicinus excrementipullorum (assembly GCA_018712345.1). GTDB lineage: Bacteria > Bacillota > Clostridia > Oscillospirales > Acutalibacteraceae > Onthovicinus > Onthovicinus excrementipullorum. The sequence goes on from DVHG01000008.1 coordinate 103,524, forward strand.
AAAAGCTCTCCGGCCCGGGTGCGGGCCTCCTCTTTGGATGTCCCCTTGATGATCAGCGGCAGCGCCACATTATCCACCACCGTCCGATACGGGAGCAGCAGATCCTTTTGAAGCATATAGCTGATTCTACCAGGCTTTCCGGTGACATTCTCCCCGTTCAGGAGGACCCGCCCATCCTCCGGTGTGTAGAGGCCGGAGATCACATTGAAGAGCGTCGTCTTGCCCGCTCCGCTCACCCCCAGCAGGGAGACCAATTCTCCCTTATGCAGGGAAAGGCCGATGTCCTCCAGCACACGATTCTCCCCAAAGCGTTTGGAGACGTGTTCAACCTTTAAGATTTCCATAGTGATCAAGAGAGATAATCGTTTGTAAAGCCGGTTCCGGCGGGGAGCTCTTTGGCGATCAGCTGATTGTCCCACAGCCACTGATAGAAGCCGTCCCAGCGGGCGGGATCAATGTACCCCCACTGCTCCACGTCCGATTTGTACTCATTGGCAAGCCACTTTTGACTAGCGGTTACAAGCTCCTCGGAGCCTTTCAGGGAACCGGTCGTATCGCCGTCAATGAGAATCTGAGCGGCCTCTTCCGGATTGGTGATCGCGTACTCATAGCCCTGCTTAACCGCGTTCAGGAATGCCTTGGCACGGTCGCCGTGCTGGGCAAGATAGTCGTTGTTTGCAATGAGGACGGGAGTATAGTAGTCAAAGGTCGGGTTCAGATCGCGCAGGGCGAAGTAGTCAAACTCCAGCCCGCTGAGCTCTGCATTGATACCGCCCCATGCATAGTAAATCCACACGGAGTCGGTCTGGTGCGCGCTGAGCGCGGCGGCCTCATCCGTGATATTGTTCGGAATAAGCTGAACCTTGGAGTAATCGCCGCCGTCGGCCTCAATGACGTTCTTCAAAATCGCCTGCTCAATGGGGTTGTCCCATGTGGCATAGGTATGGTTTTCCATGCCCTTCGGGGTGTCCATCCCTTCGCCCTTGCGGGAGAGGATACCGGAGGTGTTGTGCTGGATCAGTGCGGCCACGGCTGTGATTGGCAGCGGCTCATCGAGGGCGAGGGAGGCCGCCATGGTGTCCTGCGCCTCAATGGCAAACTGTGCCTGTCCAGCGGCGCACATGGAGGCCGAACCTCCCTCCGGCGGCTGGACGATCTCCACCTCAAAGCCTGCATCCTTAAAATAGCCCTTGGCCTGCGCCACATAGAGTCCAGTGTGGTTCGTGTTGGGCGTCCAGTCCAAGCAGACGGTAATTTTTTCCAGCTGATTGTTGGCATCCCCTCCCTCTTCCGTCGTACAGGCGGCCAGAGACAGAGCCATCAGGGCGGCGGTTCCGCCCGCGAGAATCCGTTTGATCTTCATGTTTTAATCTCCTTTTCTTTCCCACGGCATGGAGAGCTTCTTGATGACGGACACCAGAAGCATCAGCAGCAGGCTGATAATAATGATGAAAATAATCACGGCGAACATCTTGTCAAACGCGTACGCCTTGCGCACGCGCGTCATGTACACACCGAGCCCCTCGAACCCCCCGAGCCACTCCGCAATGACTGCACCCACCACCGAGTAGGAGGCAGAAACACGCAGTCCGGAGAAAAAGTGCCCGATTGAGGAGGGAAACTTGATATAACGGAAAATCTGAAATTTCCCGGCGCCCATGCTCCGCAGCAGCGCAACGGCGTCCGGGTCCGCGCTGCGGTAACCGTCAAGCAGGCTGACCGTGATGGGGAAGAAGGTAGTGATGACCACGAGCGTGATCTTCGGCGCCATGCCGAAGCCCATCCACAGCACCAGCAGCGGGGCGATCGCCACAGTAGGGATCGTCTGAGTGATAACCATCAGGGGATAGAGCGCCTTATATAAGAAGTTAAAGCGGTCCATCAGTGTGGCGATCACAAAAGACAGCAGAATCCCGATTCCCAGCCCGGCGAACGCCTCGGTCAGGGTGACGGCGGCGTGCTCCATCAGTGTGCTGAAATCTTTCACAAGCGCACTGCACACATCTACCGGTGAGGGCAGCATGTACGCGGGCATCACTCCGGACTCCGTCACGGAGAGCCAGATCAGCAGCACGGCGGCGATCGCCAGAATGGGCGCAAGCTTATTGGTGATGCTTTGCAACCTTCTCATCGATCGTGAGGACACCGCCTTCCGGCTTATAGACGATCTTGACATATGCGGATACGGACGGCGCTCCCGCGCGGATAGCGACCCTCTGGCACTCGGCTACGATCTCCATCAGCTGATCGTAGCTGTCGCCCTCTATGGTGGTCTCAAACGGGCCGACGTAGCAGTTGAGTCCGGAGTTCTTGATGTAGGCGATTACCTCGTCCACGATTCGGACAACCTCTGCGTCGCTGTCCACTTTCGGCAGGACCTGGATTGCAATACTTGCGTTCATATTGGAAAACCTCCTGAATAAAAAAATAGAGCCATGCGGATACCGTCGTCATGCCGCAAGGCTGTTGTGGAAAACATTCCTACGCCGGCATTACCCGGATCAGGTTTGAGGGACTGGAGCGGGTTAGCTCCGATCTCAGCCGACATCCGTCAGCGCCCCTTGTCGGTATTCGGTTTTGCTCGACATTTACTATAGCACAAAACGGGGGCATTTGCAAGGTCCGGCGGCAATTTTATCCGAAAGGGAGAGCACAGACATGTACGATGACATTTTAAGAGCGCTCTATGACGGGCAGATTTCCCCCTGGGAACAGGAGCCCGCGCCCACCGCACGGCATGCGATGGCGCAGAAGGCATACAATGATGCACATGCAGGATTTTTCTGCGAGCTGCGCGCGGCCGTCCCGAAGCTTGCGGACCAGCTCGAGGAGCTACTGGCGGCCCGCAACGATCTGAGCTATGAGGAGTGTGCGCAGGCCTTTGCGCAGGGATTCATGCTCGGCGGGCGGTTCATGCTTCCGGTTCTGCGGCCTGATTCCACTGACCGCGCCGTCTGAATCATGGCAAAACTGTCCGCACTTTGTAAACTTTTTGATTCCGTTTGAAAATATGGTCCAGCTATGGTAAAATATTTTCATATCCGTGCCGCACTGCGGCAAATAACCAGTTAGGAGGCATCGCCTTGAACGACAGGGAAAAGGAAAACCAGCCCGGCACGCCCGAGGAAGAGAAAAAGGGCGCCTCTCCCGCTCCGGACGGGGAGGACCTGAACCGGGAACTGGAGCAGCTGCGCGACATCTTCCAAAAGGAACTGGACGAACAGACTGCGCAGGCCGCCCAGGAAAGCGATCAGCCGGCGAGCGGGGAAGAAGGCATACCGGAAGATGACGGAGAAGAGGAACATTCCGGTATCAGCGACTGGGATCGCCTGATTACCGTGGGGGACACCCCGGTCATTATTGAGGAGGATTCTCTCTCCGAGCCGGAAGATGATGTGGCGGAAGATGAAGAAGACGATTTTGACGAGGATCTCTGTTACTGCTGCCAGAAAAACGAACGCAACCGCGAGCGCGGGGAGGATTACCCCTACTGCGAGGAGTGCCGCGAGAGCATGAAGCACCGCCCAGTGCGCTGGTATATGATCCCGGTGATCCTGTTTGTGGCTGCGGTGATTGCCCTGTCGGGGTACAGTATGCGCGGGATCGTTTCCGACTACACGGCGCAGGCCGCCGCGCACAAGCTCCTGCTGGAACACCATCCGGTGGAGGGCCTCAACGCCTATTTTGATCTCTATAGCCAGGGCGTGAGCAGCAAGCCGATGCTCAAGCGTATGCTCCGCTCCCTGTGGCAATTTGGATATATTCAGAACGTACAGTCCATCCTCTCGTCAGAATTCACCTCCGAAGAAATTGAGGGGGACCGCACGCTGTCCGAGATCAATGACAAGCTCACCGCCTTCAACGCCACGGCGGAAGCGGCCTACAATATCATTGGCGACTATGAAACCAAACCAGCGTCGGAAATCCCATACGACGATCTGATGAACCAGCTGACAGCCCTGACCGAGAGTACGGAAGAGAGCTATGATTCCATGATCGTCAGCTATTACCAATTCTATCTGGCCAAGGTGTGCGGCAAGGATGTGCAGACACAGATTGGATACCTCAACCAGATGAAGGACTCCGGCAGTAAGGACTACAAGTGGCTCTATTACCCCGAACTGGCCAAATGTCTGGGGCAGGCCGGGGAATACGATGCAGCCTTCAATCTGTGCGATGAGATCCTTCGGGACAACAAAGATGACCCTTCTGCCTATGCGGCCAAAGCGTCGCTCTACCGCAGGCAGCAGAATTACACGGCCGCCCTTGATGAGATTGCCAAGGGACTTGAGGTGAGCGCCAGCAATCCTGAACTGATCCGTCAGCGCGCCATTGTGTATCTGCTGCAGGGGGATACCGCCAACGCCAAAACCGATGCGGAGACGGCCTTTAACACCAGCGCAACCGTCAGTACGACAAACACGCTCGCGGTGGTGTGCCATGCCATTGGCGATACCGCCGGCTATAATGAGGCGGTCGACTTCCTGGAGAGCTACAGCACCCAGCTCTCCGACCGGACGCAGGCCTATGTGGACGGCGAGCTCACACTGGAACAACTATTCCTGGAAGGGAGTGCTGATGTAGCATGATTACCGGATATATTGCAAAACTCCTGACTTTTCCCGGTGCGCTGATCCACGCGCTGTGGGAGCATATCCTCTGCCGCATCTACGGCACCCCGATTGAGGATCCGCGCTATATGCGCTCTGACGAGATGTGCGGCCACATTGAGCACGAAGTCGAAGCCTCCACGGGCAAGCGGTTTTTTATGTGCTTCCTGCCGTTCCTGTTCAACCTGGTAATTGGCGTGGTCACGGCTTTCCCTGCGGCTGCCGGGCTGTTCTGGAACGGTCTGACCGGTGCGGATGGTGCCCTGAGCGCCATCATGCTGTGGGTCGGCATCTCCATGCTCGCAAACGTTTTCCCCAGCGTGGAGGACGCGCTGATGCTCTGGGACGCGATCTATCGGCGCGACGGCGGCATCCATATCATTGGCAAGATCCTGCTGGCCCCATTCGCAGCCGTGTTCTACGTGGGCTCCTATCTTGACAAATGGGGCGTCACGCTGCTCACCGGCATTGCCACGGCAGTCTTCATGCCGTTTATTGGCTACCTGTTCGTCTGAGGAGCAAAAACAGGACCTCTCTCCCCGCCGCATGGGGTGAGAGGTCTTTTTTGATCTCCGGATATCACCTTTAGAGTTGGGACGGACAAGAAGCGCCATCATTATGCAGATCTGTTCCGCTGCAGACCGTGTTTTCCAGAGGGGCGCTTCCCCCGGTGGGACGAACGAACGATATGCAATAATAGCTTCTTTCATCAACAGACGTCAGAAAACGCTTCGGCGTCCGTTTCAATATTGATCTACGGTGGACGCGGTGCAGATCAACCTTTATTTTTTTCGTCTTCAATGCGGTCGCGCAGCTCCTGCATCTTTTGGTCCGTCTGGGCAATTGTCTCTGCGCAGAGATACAGCTCTCTGGCAATATCCGCATCCACGGCGGAGCGACTCTTATAGTAGAGCTGATGCTCCAGACTGGCCCAAAAATCCATCGCGACGGTACGGATCTGAATCTCCACCCGGATGGACTCCTTCTGGGTGGAGAAAAAAACAGGAATTTCAATAATCAGGTGCAGGCTCCGGTATCCGCTGGGCTTAGGGCTGCGGATATAGTCCTTTTTGGAGATCAGCACGACATCATCCTGGCGCAGGAGCATCTCCGCCACATCATAAATGTCATTGATAAAGGGGCAGATCACGCGGATTCCGGCCACATCGTTTAAATTTTGGGCGATGGATTCCACCGTGCCCGGTCGCCCCAGATCATTCAGCTTCCGGGCAATGCTGTACGGCCGCTTGATTCTGGACTGGATGCTTTCAATCGGATTGTGCGCCAGAGAGGAGGAAAGCTCGTCATTGAGCACTTCCAACTTTGTGGTGACCTCCCGGATGGCGCACCGGTATTTGAGCATTAATTCCTCAAACTGGAACAGGTTGCGGATCATTTCATCCGACAGCTGCTCTGCATCCGCCCCGCCGAAAAAGTCGCGCAGCACTTCTTTGCGCTCGGACAGGCGCGCCTCATCCATTGTTTTCATGCAAACACCTCTTTATCAGCTGTTTTCCCTTTGCAGGCCCGGCACGCGCCAGCAGGATACGCCGTTGCCGACCGTTCCTTTACGCCTTGGGCGCAGGGGTGGATATCTGCCTCAGTGCCTTTTTAAACTGGAAAGTGAACAGCACCGCAGTAAACGACACGGCCAGAAAATCGGCGATCGGCTCCGCCAGGTACACTGCCATGGTCTGATTTGAGGTAAGGATCAGCGGCATGATATAAATCAGCGGAATCAGCAGGATAAATTTCCGCATGACAGCCACCAGAATGGACGCCTTTGCGTTGCCAAGGGAGGTAAACGTCATCTGGCAGGCAATCTGAATGCCGAAGAGCAGCATGCTCCCCATATAGATCCGCAGGGCCGGCCCGGTGAACTCCAGCAATTCGGCCTCCGAGGTGAACATCGCGGCAAAGGCCTGCGGAAAAATCATGATGCATAGCCACAGGACCGTTGAGTAACAGAGGCTCACCTTCAGGAGCAGTTTGAAGGCCGCCTTTACACGGTCCACGTTCTGCGCGCCATAGTTATAGCTGATGATCGGCTGCGCACCCTGCCCCAGCCCCTGGAGCGGCAGCATGGCAAACTGCATCACGCTGGTCAGGATTGTCATCGCGCCGACGGCGATATCCCCGCCGTATTTCAACAGGGAGGAGTTAAAGCAGACCGAAATCACGCTCTCACTCGCCTGCATGATAAAGGTCGAGAGCCCGAGCGCCATACTCGGCAAGATAATTTTCGCTTTAAAAAGTAAATTCTGGCGGCGGATTCTGAGGTGTGTCTTTTTGCCAAGCAGAAATGCCAGTACCCACACGCAGGACATCGCCTGGGAAATGATCGTGGCCAGCGCGGCGCCCCTTACGCCCATATTAAACCCAAAGATAAAAATCGGATCCAGAATGATATTGGCAACTGCGCCGATCAGCACGGAGAGCATACCCGTCTTGGCAAACCCCTGCGCCGTGATAAAGGCATTCATCCCCAGTGTAATCTGGACGAAGGCGGTGCCGACGGCGTAGATATTCATATAGTCAACCGCGTATTGGATCGTATTTTCACTTGCGCCGAACGCCATCAGAAAATCCTGATTCCAGATCAGCAGGACCGCAGTCAGGACGGCGGAAATAATAATTTGCAGCGCAAAGGAGTTCCCAAGCGTTTTCTCCGCGGACTCGTAATCCCCTCTCCCCATAAAGATGGAGGCGCGCGGTGCACCGCCATAGCCGACAAAGGCCGCAAAGGCCGATACAATCATAATCAACGGCATACATACGCCCACGCCGGTCAGTGCCATTGCCCCGATATCCGGGATATGACCGATATAGATCCGGTCCACGATGTTATAGAGCATATTGATGACCTGGGCCGCCACCGTCGGCAGCGCCAGCTTCAGCAGCAGCTTGCCGATTGGCGCGGTACCAAGAAAGCCTTTTTCCTCATTCATGCTGCTCTCCCCTTTCTGAAGCCGTTTTGATATTCGCAACAATCCGCTTATTAAAACAGGCATACGCCTCCAGCTCTTCCGGGCCAAAGCCGTCAAACATCTTTTGCAGGAAACGCCCGCGCACCTGCTGGATCTCCGACACAATCGGGTCTGCCGCCGGCAGCAATGTCAGATGCATCCGCCGCCGGTCCTGCGGATCCTGTTCCCGCCGGAGCAGGCCGCGCTGGATCAGCTCCTCCGCGCCGCGGGAAACGTTGCCTTTGGACAGCATCCGCAGCTCCGCAATATCCCCAACCGTATCTTTTCCTGGGTTATTTTTTAAAAAGCTGATAATATCGGCCTCAATCTGTGTCAGTTGATACCGATCGCAGATGCTGCGGAGCATCTTATCATACAGCTTGATCATCATCCGAACAGTCCGCAGGATATCCGTTGTGCGTTCCACCTTTTTCATCCCTTTTAAGTTTTAATTAAAACTGTTTTATATAAAACTATTTTACTCAAAATTTAATATTTGTCAACTGCCTTTTACCATCCGTCATAAAAAATTAAAATATTCCCATGACGGGCCCCCGTATGCAAAGACGGAGGCATAGGAAAAGCCCGGCACCATCCCAACTTAGATGGTGCCGGGCCTGCCTGTTTTACGCAAACTGTGCTGGAACAGGAAGTGAAATGATTATTTCTCCTCCGGAGCATAGAAGCTCTGGAGTCTCACAAGCTGTTCGTACTTCTCGGTTGCAGACTCCTCTGCGCTCTCGAAGAGCTTCTCCGCGCGGTCCGGGAACGCCCGGAGCAGGGAGTTGTAGCGAACCTCATTCATGATGAAGTCGCGGTACGCCTCAGTGGGAGCCTTGCTGTCGAGCGTGAAGGGATTCTTACCCTCGGCCGCCAGCGCCGGGTTGAAGCGGAAGTTGTGCCAGTAGCCGGCCGCAACGGCGCGCTTCTCCTCTGTCTGGCTGATGCCCATGCCGCCCTTGATGCCGTGGTTGATGCACGGCGCATAGGCGATGATGATGGACGGGCCGTGATAGCTCTCGGCCTCCTGGAAGGCCTTCAGACACTGGTTATAATCCGCGCCCATGGCCACCTGCGCCACATAGACGTAGCCATAGCTCATGGCCATCTGGGCGAGGTTCTTCTTCTTGACCACCTTACCGGCAGCGGCAAACTGTGCGACCGCACCCGTGGGGGTGGACTTGGACGCCTGTCCGCCGGTGTTAGAGTATACTTCCGTATCGAATACGAGGATGTTGACATCCTGATTCTGGGCGATGACGTGATCGAGGCCGCCGTAGCCGATATCATAGGCCCAGCCGTCGCCGCCGAAGATCCAGACGGACTTCTTGGCCAGGTAATCGGCATCGGCCAGCACCTTGTCGGCCGCAACCTTCTCATCGCCGCTCAGAGCCGCAGTGGCAAGCACCGCGCGCAGCGCAGAGGCCGCATCCGCGTTGGCAGAACCGTCATCATACGTATCCAGCCATGCCTTTGCATCAGCCGCAACCTCTTCATTGCCGGACTTGGCAAGCGTCTCAACATAGCCGGCCAGACGTGCACGGATCTGATTGTTGGCGAGCATCATGCCGTAGCCGTACTCGGCGTTGTCCTCAAACAGGGAGTTGGACCATGCCGGGCCGTGGCCGTCCTTATTGACGGTGTACGGGGTGCTCGGCGCGGAACCGCCCCAGATGGAGGAGCAGCCCGTCGCATTGGCGATGTACATCCGGTCGCCATAGAGCTGGGTGGCCAGCTTGGCATACGGGGTCTCGCCGCAGCCGGCGCACGCGCCGGAGAACTCCAGCAGCGGGGTGCGGAACTGGCTGCCCTTGACCGTGGTGGGCTTGAACTTCTCGGTAACCTCTTTCTTCTGCGGGAGGGAGTGCGCATAGTTGAAATTCACCTGCTGCTCGAACTGGGTCTCCGCCGGCTTCATGACAAGGGCCTTGTTCCCCTTCATGCCGGGGCAGACGTTGGCGCAGGAGCCGCAGCCCGTGCAGTCATAGGCGGAAATCTGGATGCCGAACTGCATGCCCGGGATGCCCGTCATCGGCTTGGACTTCAGGCCCTCCGGCGCGTTCTTGAGCTCCTCCTCCGTAAAGGCGAACGGGCGGATGACCGCGTGGGGGCAGACATAAGAGCAGAAGTTGCACTGGATGCAGTTCTCCGGGATCCAGCACGGGATATCGACGGCGATGCCGCGCTTCTCGAACGCTGCGGAACCCTGCGGGAACGTGCCGTCCGCCGCGTCCTCAAACGCGGACACCGGCAGCGTGTCGCCCAGCTGAGCGTTCGCCGGACGGAGAATGTTCTCAACAAACTTCTTCATCTCCGGGCGGTCGGTCTCGACCGGATCTGCCTGGACCTCGCCGCTCGCGTTCGCCCACGCAGCCGGGACATTGACCTTCTTGACGTCGGCAACGCCGCGGTCAATTGCGGAGTGGTTCATGGCGACGATCTTCTCGCCCTTCTTGCCGTAGGAACGGGTCGCGGCCTCCTTCATCAGGCGCACGGCGTCATCGACCGGGATGATCTCCGTCAGTTTGAAGAACGCGGCCTGAAGGATCGTGTTGACGCGGCCGCCCAGGCCCAGCTCCTTGGCGATATGGGTGGCGTCGATCGTGTAGAACTGAATATCGTTCTGGGCGATGAATTTCTTCATGGAGGCCGGAAGGTTCGCATCCAGCTCCGCATCATCCCAGGAGCAGTTGAGCAGGAAGGTGCCGCCCTGCTTCAGGTCCTCCACCATCTTGTACTTATCCACATAGGACGGGTTGTGGCAGGCCACGAAGTCCGCCTTGTTAATCAGGTAGGTGGACTTGATCGGCTTTTTGCCGAACCGCAGGTGGGAGACCGTTACGCCGCCGGACTTTTTGGAGTCATAGGAGAAGTAGCCCTGCGCATACATATCGGTATTATCGCCGATAATCTTAATAGAGTTCTTGTTCGCGCCGACGGTGCCGTCGGAGCCAAGGCCCCAGAATTTGCAGGAGTGTGTGCCCTCCGGCGTGGTGTTCGGATTCTCCTTCACCGGCAGGGAGAGATGCGTGACATCGTCCTCAATGGCGAGGGTGAAACGCGGCTTCGGCTCGGCCGCCTCCATGTTGCGGTACACGGAGATGATGTGGCCGGGGTTCGTATCCTTGGAGCCAAGGCCATAGCGGCCGCCGTACACCGGCACGTTTTCAAACTTGGAGCCCTTGAGCGCCGCGACGACGTCCAGATACAGCGGCTCACCCAGGGAGCCCGGCTCCTTGGTGCGGTCAAGGACGGAGATCTTCTTGACCGTATCCGGGATCACGCTGAGCAGGTGCTTGACGGAGAACGGGCGATACAGGCGGACCTTGATCAGGCCGACCTTGCCGCCGTTGGCATTGAGGTAATCGATCGTCTCCTCGATCGTGTCGCACACGGAGCCCATCGCGACGATGATATTCTCCGCATCCGGCGCGCCGTAGTAGTTAAAGAGCTTGTAATCGGTGCCGATGCGGCGGTTAACCTCATTCATGTACTCTTCCGTAATGCCGACGATCGCGTCATAGTACGGGTTGCAGGCCTCACGCGCCTGGAAGAAGATGTCCGGGTTCTGTGCCGAACCGCGCAGGACCGGGTGCTCCGGATTGAGCGCGTGGCGGCGGAAGCGGTCGACGGCATCCCAGTCGAGCATCTCGCCCAGATCCTTATAATCCCAGATCTGGATCTTCTGGACCTCATGGGAGGTGCGGAAGCCGTCAAAGAAGTGCAGGAACGGGACCCTGCCCTTAATGGTGGAGAGATGCGCCACCGCGCCGAGGTCCATAACCTCCTGCGGGTTGTTGGAGCAGAGCATCGCATAGCCGGTCTGGCGGCATGCGTAGATATCGGAATGGTCGCCGAAGATGTTCAGCGCGTGGGTGGAAACGCAGCGCGCCGAGACATTGATCACGCTCGGCAGCAGCTCACCCGCGATCTTATACATGTTCGGGATCATGAGCAGCAGGCCCTGAGAGGCCGTGTACGTCGTAGTCAGAGCGCCAGCGGAGAGGGAGCCGTGCACCGCGCCGGCAGCGCCCGCCTCGGACTGCATCTCCGCAATCTTTACCGGCTGACCGAACAGGTTCTCCCTGCCGGCAGCCGCCATCTTATCGGTCTCCTCCGCCATGACGGATGACGGGGTGATCGGATAGATCGCGGCGACCTCTGTGAACGCATAGCTCACGTGGGCGGCTGCGTTATTGCCGTCCATTGTCTTGGTTTTTCTCGCCATTTTTACAGTTCCTCCTTCAGTTGCGCAGCCGACCCGGCCGATTCTGCCCCTGCGGCAGTGCCGGAAAATACGGCGCGCATCCTCTATGCCTAAGAAGACATAATGTTACATTATCGATTTTATCACTTTCGGCAGGAAATGTAAACAAGTATTATCTAAAAAGTAGCGGAGAAAATCGTCTTGCGTCTCGTTTTTTCACAGCTGCGCCAAATTTGACAAAGTCATATAAATCATGTATAATAGAAAAAATTTTATATATTTTTTCGTGTCAATAATGAAAGGGGAAAATTCCACAATGGACGACCCGTTATCGCTGGTCCTTCAAATCGTACTGCTGTTTGTTCTGATTCTCGTCAACGCCTATTTTGCCATGAGTGAGATCGCAATTATCTCGCTCAACGACGCCAAAATTGAAAAAATGGCCGAGGAGGGCAACAAAAAGGCCATCAAGGTCATGAAACTGACGAAGAATTCCAGCAATTTCCTGTCCACGATTCAGATCGGCGTCACACTGGCCGGATTCCTGACTTCCGCCTCCGCCTCGCAGACCTTTGCCGATATGATTACAGACGGCGTCGCCCCGCTGATCCCTCAGATCCCGCGCGGCGTGATCAATACGATCTCTGTCGTCCTCGTAACGCTGATTATCTCCTACTTCTCCCTGGTGCTCGGTGAGCTCGCACCCAAGCGGATCGCCATGCAGAAGCCCGAAAAGATCTCCTTTATGGCAGTCGGCTTCCTGACGGTATTCGCCAAGATTACCAAGCCGCTTGTCAAGCTGCTCTCCTTTTCCACCAATATCGTCGTCCGCATCCTCGGCTTTGACCCGAACGCGGATGAGGAGGTCGTCACGGAGGAGGAGATCCGTATGATGGTCGATGTCGGGCAGGAGAAGGGCGTCATTGAAAACACACAAAAGGAAATGATCAACAACGTCTTTGAATTTGACGACATTAACGCGGCTGACATCATGACCCACCGCACCGACATCTCCGCCGTGGAGGTCAATGAGCCGGTGCAGGACGTCATCCAGATCTCCATCAACGAGGGCTATTCGCGTATCCCAGTCTACGAGGAGGATCTGGACAATGTCATCGGCATTGCCTACATCAAAGATCTGCTCAAATTCATCGGCAATGACCTGCCGGAGAACAAGACCCTGCGCGACTTCATCCGCAAGCCGATCTATGTTCCTGAGACAAAAAAGTGTGGTGATCTGTTCCGCGAGATGACGGAGAGCCACATTCAGATGGCCATCGTCGTGGATGAATACGGCGGTACGGCCGGTATCGTTACGCTGGAGGATATCGTCGAGAGCATCGTGGGTAATATCCAGGACGAGTACGACAACGAGGATGAGGAGATCTCTAAGATCAACGACACGACCTTCACCATCGACGGAACCACAGATCTGGACGAGGTGGAGGAGATCACCGGCTTCGAGTTCCCGGAGGGGGACTACGATACCATCGGCGGATTCGTCATCAGTCTGCTCGGCTACCTGCCGGAGGACGGGGAAATGAACACGGCGGAATATGAAAATGTCCGCTTTACCGTCCTGAACGTGGAGGAACGCCGCATCGGCAAGCTCAAGCTGGAGATCCTGCCGAAGGAGGAGCCGCCCCGTGAGGAAGAGGGCCGCCCCAGACGGAAAAAGGATGAGGAGTAATCCCATAAAATCATAATAAAAATCAGGGCCGGACGGTTTTTATGCCGTCCGGCCCTTGTACTTTTTCCAGCGTGCATATTCGGCTCACTTCGCCTTCAAAAAGTCGCGCGCCATCTCATTGAGACTGGCACGCAGGCGGTCCATGTCCTCCGGCAGATGCGCCCGCGTCTGATCGTCCGCCACAGCCACGGCCACTTTGTCCTGCTTCTGGGTGTAGTCGCACCGGACGGTCTCCAGCAGCGCATGCATCCGCTGCTCCATCTCCTCGGACTGCGCGGCCATCATGAAGAGCTTGTTGATATCACGCATGCCCTCTGCCAGCTTTTCAAGCCGAACGGAGGTGCGGGGCGTGGGCTGAACGGCATCCGGCTCATCAGGATAGATGAGGAAGCAGTCCCCCGACTCAAAGCTGACATGCGTCGTATCCCGCAGGGGATCCTTGACCCATGCGTCATAGGCCCAGCGCAAGAATCCATTCGCCCCCATGGCGGCGCTGAACATGATCGTCCAATATCCCTCGCCCGGCATACTGTAGGTAAAGCTGTTCGGGAAGTGGCCCACACATGTGTACACAGTGGTGCGCAGCTCGGGATGGGCGGCCCTGCGCGCGCAGAGCTGCCGATAATCCGCCATGGCCCCCTTGAGCGGCTCAGAGCCGACGCTCACGCTGGCCATCCGGTCGATGAGCGGGAAATATTGGGCATTGAAATGGTTCATGGCCGCGGCCTTTTTCAGGACCTTTCCATCCCGGTTCTTCACGGTGTCAATCAGGTCATATGCCTTTTTCATCGCCTTGCGCTCGTCAATCCCGATGTACAGATCGTCAAACCAGCCCTTTTCGTCAGCGTGGGCCACAAGCGCCTCCAAAAACTGGCGCCATACCTTTTTATATTTATGGGTGCCGGTGCGGGGCGCGGTGCAGCATTCCTTCTTTTTCTTTTCATCATAATAGCGGATCCTGTTCCCCCACGGGATCAGGCTGTAGCAGACGATCTTATCCCCCAGCCCGATTGAGTGGCAAAACTCCACCCAGCGGTCAAACTGAGAAAAATCAAAGGCAAAGCTCCGGTCCCTGCGGCGTGTCCATTTGATCATAGAGGGGTAACGGCCATATGTCTGCCCGTTCCAGGGCTCCTCCACGATACTGACAGTAATCGCATGCCCGCCAAGCTCCCGGTATTTTTCCATGTGTGGGCGCAGGATATCAAAATGTCTCTGGGAAAACGGCTCCACTCCATAGTAGTCCGCCACACGGTACGGATACTGCCACAGTTCAATATCAAACTGGTAATCCTGCGGGTTCGGCGCCGTCAGATCAAGCACCTCGAGCGTGTAGGTAACCGTGTGCCGCTCCCCCGTTTCGGCCAAAGAGAGTGCGATCTCCCCCGTATAGACGCCGGCCGCCGCATCACTGGGCACGGAAAAGGTCACCCACACGGCCTGAACGCTGTTGGCGTCCACATCCACCGGCTCGCCCGACCAGATGACATCCGGATAGGCGCTGCGCGTGCCGTTATCCTGCTTGCCGTTGCCGACGAAGGCCTTCGTCTCGCGGATAAAGGCACATGACACCGCCCCGGGGAAATCCCCCTGCGCTGCAACGGAGAGCCCTGCCAGCTTTTCATCACCGCTGAGGACGGCGATCTGCGCGATCACCCGGTCGTTTTTCCACGCGGTCAGCGAGGTGTGGCTGTTCTGTGACACCTCCAACTTGCCGTACTGATCCTGTGTACAGGCGATATCGGTAGAGACCGCCACAATTTTGAAACGCTCCTGCATAGATAAGTTCCCCCTGCATATAAACTGAATCTTTTCTATTTATATCACAAACGGCGCGAACTTTCAATCCCGCGGCCATGGTGCCTACCTATCATTTCCCGGGAGCACGGATAATCCCCAGGGTGAAAATAATCTGGTTTTATCAAAAATGATGAAAGTATCGCTCTCAAATCTTTCATTTATTTGTCAAATTACGGTGAGCGGCCGCTCATTTTTATAAAATTATGAAATTGCATATTTTTTTATTGCAATTTGAGCCACGCCGGTTTATAATAGAACCCGCAGTCAAAAAATCACACACAGTTTGGAGAGATTTGCATGAGTTATGTCGATAAAGTATTGGAGATCGTAGACGCCAAGAACCACCACCAGCGCGAGTTCCGTCAGGCGGTCAACGAGGTCCTCAACTCTCTGCGCCCGGTCGTGGAGAGCAACCCGATCTATGAGAAAAAGTCCCTGCTTGAGCGCCTCGTGGAGCCGGAGCGCGCGACGGTCTTCCGCGTCTCCTGGACGGGCGATGACGGCAAGGTGAACGTCAACCGTGGATTCCGCGTGCAGTTCAACAGTGCGATCGGCCCGTACAAAGGCGGCCTGCGCTTCCACCCCTCTGTCAACATGAGTATCATCAAATTCCTCGGCTTTGAGCAGATCTTTAAAAACTCCCTGACCGGTCTGCCCATCGGCGGCGGTAAGGGCGGCGCGGACTTCGATCCCAAGGGCAAGAGCGACAACGAAGTCATGCGTTTCTGCCAGTC
The DNA here is from genome assembly GCA_018712345.1 of Candidatus Onthovicinus excrementipullorum. Classification (GTDB taxonomy): domain Bacteria; phylum Bacillota; class Clostridia; order Oscillospirales; family Acutalibacteraceae; genus Onthovicinus; species Onthovicinus excrementipullorum. Next base: position 119,531 of record DVHG01000008.1, read on the forward strand.
CTTCATGACGCAGCTGTACCGCGTCATCGGCCCGAATACGGACGTCCCGGCGGGCGATATCGGCGTGGGCAGCCGTGAGATTGGCTATATGTTCGGCCAGTACAAGCGCATCACCGGCAACTATGAGGGCATCCTGACCGGTAAGGGCCTGAGCTACGGCGGCTCCATGGTACGCACGGAGGCCACCGGCTACGGCCTGGTGTACATCGTGGAGGAGATGCTTCAGGACCACGGCAACTCCATTGAAGGTAAGACGGTCGTCGTCTCCGGCTCCGGCAACGTGGCCATCTACGCCATTGAAAAGGCCCAGCAGCTGGGCGCAAAGGTCGTCACGGCCAGCGATTCCAACGGCTATGTGTATGATCCTGAGGGGATCGACCTTGCCCTGCTCAAGGAGATTAAGGAGGTCCGCCGCGGCCGCATGAGCGACTACGCCAAGGAGCGCCCGTCCGCCAAGTACCACGAGGGCGGCAATGTGTGGGAGGTCCCGTGCGACATCGCACTGCCCTGCGCCACACAGAACGAAATCAGCGAGGAGAGCGCCAAGCTTCTGGTCAAGAACGGCGTCATCGCCGTGGGCGAGGGTGCAAACATGCCCTCTCAGCTGGAGGCGATCGATTGCTTCCAGGCCAACGGTGTCCTCTTTGCCCCGGCAAAGGCCGCAAACGCCGGCGGCGTGGCCACCTCCGCGCTGGAGATGAGCCAGAACTCTGCACGCCTGAGCTGGTCCTTTGATAAGGTCGACGCCCGCCTGAACAATATCATGAGGGATATCTACGCCAACATGTCTGAGGCGGCAAAGGAATACGGCCATCCGGACAACTTCGTCATGGGTGCCAACATCGCCGGATTCCTGAAGGTAGCGGATGCCATGCTCGCTCAGGGTATTGTTTGATCGGAGTAATCCATTATCTCTTTTTCCTAACGCCAAAGCGGCGCCGGATCCTCGTGATCCGGCGCCGTTTCCTTTTTCTGTTCAGGCTTACGCAGGAAGATAGCGGCAGAGCTTCCTGAATGCGGTGGGGAGCGCTACCTGCTCTTCAAGTGCCGTGCGGGTCACCCATCGGAATGGAGATGCCTGTTCCGTACAAACCACGCGGTAAGCATGCATCTGCCACTCAACATGCGTAAAAATGTGGCGCTGTATTCCGGCTTTTTCTATGGACCGGGTACAGACCCCAAGCTCCGCCAGACAGGCCGAAAGTTGATTTGCCGTCATCTTTCCGTCCAGGCAGGGGAACTCCCACAGCCCGCCGAGCAGCCCGCCCTCGGGCCGCCTGCGCAGCGCCACAAAATCACCACAGCAGAGCAAAAGAACAGTTTTGGGCTCTCTCCGGCGCTCCGGCTTTGGCGCCTGGACGGGGTAATCCATCTGACGTCCGCTTTGGCATGCGCGGCAAATGCCGTTCAGCGGGCAGCGGCCGCACAGCGGCGCACCATTGGGCAGGCAGACGATCGCACCAAGCTCCATGAGGCTCTGAGTGAAGTCTCCGCAGCTGCCGGCGGGGTAGATCGCCGCCAAGGCAGCTGTCATCTGTTTCTTTACAGCCGGGTCGGCAATATCCGCCCCGCTCTCCGTGATCCGGGAGAGGACGCGCATCACATTCCCATCCACCGCGGGAACCGGGCGCCCAAATGCGATGGAGGAGATTGCCCCCGCCGTATAGGGGCCGATCCCCGGCAGGGACAGGATATCCCCATATTCCTGCGGGAAGTTTCCGCCGAATGTATCCATGATCATCCGCGCAGCTTTTTGCATATTCCGCACGCGGGAATAATAGCCAAGCCCCTCCCACAGCTTGAGCAGCTCCTCCTCCGGCACTTCCGCCAGGCTTTTGATATTCGGCAGCCGCTCCAAAAACCGGTTATAATAGGGGATCACCGTATCCACCCGCGTCTGCTGCAGCATGATCTCAGACACCCATACCCGATATGCATCCGTATTCTCCCGCCAGGGCAGGATACGCTGATTAGCCCGATACCACGCCAGCAGTGGCACAACAATTTGTTTCAGGTCTGCGCCGCCCGTGTTAAAAATATTCCGCTGAGTCATAAATCCCCCATCCTGATCTGTCTTGCTATCCATTATACCGGGCACGGCGCGCGCTGTCAAACACGCCGCCGGCATGGAAAAGCGCCCCGGAAAAGTCCGGGGCGCGCAGTAGATTCATCCGCTCACTCCACATACAGGTGCATGGGCCATGCCAGATATTCCAGCTCGTCGAGCTTCTCCGCGGTAATATAGCCCGCCGGGGCGTTGAGAATCGTCGGGATCCTGTTGACGACGGACGCACATGTGTGCGCCGGCGTATCCGGCTTTTTGAGCGTAAAGACCGTATCCGGCTCGCCCGTGATTTTCCAGTCGCACATGTCGCCGTCATCCGGACCGTAGACCTTGCCGATGCACTGGGTCTCAATCACGGGGCCCTGGAAAGTCTCCGTGGTGACGACGGCGCTCATGCCGATGCAGTTCCCCTTGGGGATGGTCTGACCGGTCGTTCCGCACCAGAGATCCTTATCATAGAAATATGGGACGCACTTCTGCGTGTTGGATTTGATCGTGAGGCCGAGTTTATTGCACAGCGCCTCATTGGAGTTCCAGACATAGGACGGCTCCAGCGTGGTTGGATGCGCGATTTTTTCCTCAAACTCCTCCGGCGTCAGGCCCACGCCGTGGGCATTTGCAAGCGCAAGGCCGTAGTCCTCCACGTTATAGCTGACGGCGCCCTCAATCTTGTCTATCCGGTGGACGGCGCCCGCAACGGTGCCGATCCAGTTGACCCAGAAAATATCCTGCATGCCGGTGCCGGTGATGGTGCACCCGTTCTCCTTTGCCATTTTATCCAGCCTGTTTGTGATCGCGGCCGATGTGGTCCACGGGTAAATGGCCTCCTCGCACGTGGTGACCACGTTGATCCCGCGGGAGAGGCACTTTTCCAGATGCTCCTGCATATCAGTCATAAAGCTGAACAGCGTCACAACGGCGATATCCGCATCGCATTCGTCGAGGACGGCGTCCGCATCATCGCGGATGGGGACATTGAGCTTGACGCCCAGCTCGGCATAATCGCCCACATCTATCCCGACAACCTCGGGATTCACATCGATGGCACCGACGATCTCTGCGCCCTTCTCGTACAGGTAGCGCAAGGTGTACTTGGCCATCTTACCGCATCCATACTGGACTACACGAATTTTTTCTCGATTCATCATGCTTGATCCCTCGCTTTAAAAATTGGATTTACCACAGACAGTATACCCACCTGTGATCGCCTTTAGTATAGCGCGGCCGAATTTTGAAATCAATTCGCAAAACCTCCATTTTTCAGCGCGTATATTTGTTAAAAATATAACAAAGAATACTCCTGTGCTGTAGGCTGCACGCATCATCCGGTGCGGCAGAGCGCGATTTTTCCGATGAATGTCTCATTGCGGCCCTTCTCCAATTAGGGGCAATTAATCCACGCGAAAATCCCCTCTTGACATTTTCCCACTTAAGCGATATGATTAAAGAACAGTGAGCGATCGGTATAAAAGATTCCGCAGTGGAAATACAGTATGTGAATGGCTGTATTTTTTATTTTGCCTCGGCAAGTACCCTACAGGGGTATGGTAGCAAACAATGATAATACCTCCGATAGAAAGAAGGTTTCCCTATGAAAAAGGAATGTTTTGACGTCACCGGCATGACGTGTGCCGCCTGCTCCGCCCGCGTGGAAAAAAGTGTATCCGCCACTTCCGGCGTTCAGGACGTTTCCGTGAACCTGCTGAAAAACAGCATGGTTGTCACTTATGATGAGGAACAGACCGATCCGCAAAAAATCATCTCCTCCGTTGAAAAGGCGGGCTACGGCGCCGCCATCCAACAGGAGCAGTTATCTGCCCCAGGCCGACCGGCTGAAAAGAAGGATCCGAACGCCATTGCCAAACAGGAATATAAGCGTGTGCGCAATCGGCTGATCGTCTCCGCGATCTTCGCCGTCCCGCTGTTTTATATCTCCATGGGCCACATGATGAACTGGCCGCTCCCCGGCTTCCTGCTCGGGGAGCAGAACGCGATGACTTTCTCCCTGGTGCTGTTCCTGCTCCTGCTGCCGATCGTGATTGTCAACGCCAAATTTTACCGGCAGGGCTTTAAATCCCTGTTCCACGGCGCCCCGAATATGGACTCGCTGATCGCCATCGGCTCCGGCGCCGCCATCGTGTATGGGATCTACGCAATGTTCAAGATCAGCTTTGGGCTCGGGCATGGCGATATGGAGACGGTGCACCACTTTATGATGGACCTGTACTTTGAATCCGCCGGCATGATCCTGACGCTCATCACCCTGGGCAAATTTTTTGAGGCGCGCGCCAAGGGCAAGACGTCGGATGCCATCACCAAGCTGATGGATCTGGCGCCAAAGACTGCCACCGTGATCCGCGATGGACAGGAGACGGAGATCCCCGCCGAGGAGGTCCGCACGGGCGACATCCTGATTGTTAAGGCTGGGGAGTCAATCCCAGTGGACGGCATCGTGACGGAGGGCAGCTCCTCCGTGGACGAGTCTGCCCTGACGGGAGAATCCATTCCGGTGGAGAAGCAGCCGGGGGATTCCGTCATCGGCGCAACGATCAACAAGTCCGGTTACTTTAAAATGCAGGCGACCAAGGTCGGTGAGGATACGGCGCTCTCCCAGATCGTAAAACTGGTGGACGAGGCCACCAGCTCCAAGGCCCCCATCGCAAAGCTGGCCGACAAGGTCAGCGGCGTCTTTGTCCCGGCCGTGATCGTGATTGCCGTCGTCGCCACCATCGCCTGGCTCATTGCGGGGTACAACTTTGAATTCGCCCTGTCCATCGGTATTTCTGTCCTGGTGATCTCCTGCCCGTGCGCCCTCGGCCTCGCGACGCCGACCGCGATCATGGTGGGCACCGGCAGAGGCGCGTCCAACGGTATCCTGTTCAAATCCGCGCAGGCGCTGGAGACCGCGCACAGCGTCAAAACCGTGGTGCTCGATAAGACGGGGACGATCACACAGGGTAAGCCGGTGGTCACGGACATCGGCGCCGTGCATGACATTGGTACGCAGCGGCTGCTGCAAATCGCCGCCTCACTCGAAAAGATGTCCGAGCACCCGCTGGCGGAGGCGATCACCGCCGAGGCCGAGCGCCAGAAGATTACACTGCTCCCGGTTGCCGACTTCCTCCAAATCCCGGGACAGGGCATTGAGGGCAATGTGGACGGAATGCGCTGCCAGGCCGGAAACCGCCGCCTGCTTGAGCGTGAAGGGCTCTACACCCCAGAACTGAGCCGGCAGGAGACGGAGCTGGCCGAGGCTGGAAAGACTCCGCTGTTCTTTCTCTGCGACGGCCGTCTGATCGGACTCATCGCGGCGGCGGACCCGGTCAAGCCGAGCAGCCGCCGCGCCATTGCGGAGCTCCGGCAGCTCGGAATGCAGGTTGTCATGCTCACCGGAGATAATGAAAAGACCGCCCGGGCGATCCAGCGCCAGGTGGGTGTGGACCGCGTGATCGCGGAAGTTCTCCCGCAGGATAAGGAGCAGGAGATCCGCCGCCTTCAGGAAGAGGGGAAAAAGGTCGCCATGGTCGGCGACGGGATCAACGACGCCCCAGCCCTCGCCCGCGCGGACGTAGGGATCGCCATCGGTGCGGGGACGGATATTGCCATCGAGTCCGCCGATGTAGTGCTGATGAAGAGCGACCTGATGGATGTGGCCACGGCCGTTCAGTTAAGCCGCTCCGTCATCCGGAACATCAAACAGAATCTGTTCTGGGCATTCTTTTACAATACGATCGGCATCCCGATCGCCGCGGGTGTCTTTTATCCCGCATTTGGGCTGAAGCTGAGCCCCATGATCGGCGCGCTGGCGATGAGCTTCAGCTCCGTATTCGTGGTATCCAATGCACTGCGGCTGCGCTTCTTTAAGCCGAAACACCACACCGCCGAAGAGGTACCGTCTGAGATCCAAGTACAAAATACGCTCCGCACCTTTGAAATTGAGGCGCCGGAGCAAAAAATAAAAGGAGTGTCTGATATGGAAAAAATCGTAAAAATTGAAGGTATGATGTGTGCGCACTGCGTCAAACATGTGCAGGATGCCCTGTCCGCCGTACCGGGCGTGACAGCGGTCCAGGTTAGTCTGGAGGATAAGTGCGCCGCCGTCACTGCCGGCGCAGATGTGACGGACGCGGCGCTCGCCGCCGCCGTCAAAGACGCCGGCTATGACGTGACGGGGATTGAGAACGCATGAGGGCGGATAAGGCGGCCATCACGCACAAGCTGAAAATCGCCCGCGGGCAGCTTGACGGCATCCTGAAGATGGTGGAGGAGGACCGCTACTGTGTCGATATCTCCAACCAGCTGATGGCCACACAGTCCCTGCTCAGGAGTGCCAACCAGCAGATCCTTCAGGCGCACATCCGTAACTGTGTGCGTGAGGCGCTGGAGACGGACGAGCCAAATCCCAAATTGGAGGAGGCGCTCCAGCTGCTTGAAAAAATGGCCCAATAGTGCTATCATTATATATTAAGGTATGCGTGGAGCGGCCAGGTCACGAGCCGCTCCATCTTTTATGTTTGACCGGCGGGAATGGGGAGGAATCAACATGCATTTGAGCGACGGCAAGCCGGGATGCTGCTACACAATTGAACAGATTGCACTTCCTGTGGAGATGGAGCACCGGCTGGAGGCGCTTGGGATGACAATTGGGACGAAGGTTTCCGTTGCGAACCGAAAGGGCCGCGGCATTTTAATCATCAAATTGCGCGGGACGCGTTTTGCCCTGGGCTATAACATTACAAAAAATATCCGGGTGAGGTGTGAGGCGTGAAACAGGATATGACCATTGGGTTTATCGGGAACCCGAACTGCGGTAAAACGACGCTCTTTAACGCCTATACCGGTGCCAACTTAAAGGTGGCCAACTGGCCCGGCGTCACGGTGGAAAAGGTGGAGGGCGCCGTCCGCAGTCACAATCTGAACATCCGGCTGGTAGATCTGCCCGGTACATACAGCCTGACCTCCTATACAATGGAGGAGCAGGTCTCACGCCAGTTCATCCTCAGCGATGAAGTGGACGTCATCATCAACGTAGTGGATGCGTCCGCGCTCGAGCGCAGCCTGTACCTGACACTCCAGCTTTTAGAGCTGGGCAAACCGGTCGTTCTCGCGCTGAACATGATGGACATCGTCCAGAAGCGTGGCATGGAGATTGATCTGCACCGCCTGCCCGAGATGCTGGGGATTCCGGTAATCCCCGTCTCTGCCCGCAAGCGCACGGGCCTTGAATCCCTGTTACATGCGGCGGCACACCATCGGGACCACCCGCATGACCAGCTGATTCATGAGCACGCCTACACCTCTCAGCACCGCCATGACCACCACCGGGAGTATGCGATGGTCTACCGTGATGAGATTGAGGATAAGCTGGATCTCATCATTGACCAGCTGCGCCGCAAATATCCCAACCTGAAAAATTACCGGTGGCACGCCCTGAAGCTGATGGAACAGGACAAGGAGATCACCGAGCGCTATCCACTGGATCTCAGGGGAATTCTAGACAAGAACTATGAGTCCGAGATCATCAATGAAAAATACGACTTTATCCAGGAGATCATTGACGAGGTGCTCATCCACAAACAGCGCCAGGACCGCCTGACGGAAAAGCTGGACAGGATCCTGACGCACCGGATCTGGGGGATTCCCATGTTCCTTGTCATTATGGCGGTCGTGTTTTTTCTGACTTTCACCATTGGCGACTGGATCAAGGGTTACTTTGAGCTCGGGATCGAATGGTTCTCCGGCGCGGTGGGGCAGGGCCTCGCCAGCATCAACACAAACGAGATCCTGACCTCCCTGATCGTGGACGGGATCATCGGCGGTGTGGGGACCATCCTGACCTTCCTGCCGAACATCGTCATCCTGTTCTTTGCGCTCGCCCTGCTGGAGGACAGTGGCTACATGGCGCGCGTCGCCTACGTGATGGAGGGGCTCATGAGTAAATTCGGCCTTTCCGGGCGCGCCTTTATCCCGATGATCCTCGGCTTTGGCTGCACCGTACCCGCGATCATGGCGTCCCGCGCGCTGGAAAATAAGCGGGACCGGTATAAGGTCATGCTGGTCACGCCGTTCATGAGCTGCAGCGCGCGGCTGCCAATTTACATTCTGTTCTCCGAGATGTTCTTCGCGGAGCAGGCGATGATCGTCGCCTACTCCATGTATCTGATCGGCATTCTGGTGGCCATTGCCGTGACTGCGGTCCTGCACCTGATTGACCGGAAAAAGAGCCCCAACTATCTGCTGATTGAGCTGCCCGAATACAAGGCGCCCAGCGCGCGCACCGTATTCATCTACGTGTGGGAAAAGGTCAAGGACTACCTGACCAAAGCCGGCACTACGATTTTCATCGCGACGCTGATTATCTGGGTACTGCTCAACTTCGGCCCCAGCGGATATTCCCCGGACATGTCCGGAAGCTTTGGCTCCTACGTCGGCAAATGGCTGGTGCCCATCTTCGCCCCGATCGGACTCGGGTTCTGGCAGATCATCGTGGCGCTGATCGCGGGGATCTCCGCCAAGGAGGTCGTCGTGACCAGCTGCGCCGTCCTGTTCGGCGTTATCAATACGAGTTCTGCGGCCGGTATGCACTCCTTTGCGGACACGCTCGGCACCATCGGATTCGGCCCGCTCAACGCGTTTTGCCTGATGGTCTTCTGCCTGCTGTACATTCCCTGCGCCGCGACGCTCGCAACCATCCGCAAGGAATCAAACAGCTGGAAATGGATGTTCTTTACCGCGGCATTTCAGCTTGCCGTTGCGTGGATTGTCACCTTTGCCGTCTATCAAATCGGCCGGTTATTTATCTGAATTCCGCAAAATCAAAGGGCCTCTCAGGAGCTATCCGGGGAGGCTTTCTTTGGAATAGTATTTCCGTATCACATGTCCCGGGTGGCTATAAAATCGGCCCCGGTTCCACAGACATCATACATCACCACCTGTCCCATTTTGACCGGTGCCCGGAGTTCAATGCCGCTCAGGGCCTCCACGGCTTTAAAAATCAGGTGCTTTGGGATCGGTGCACTTGTTTTTACCGGGCAGCGTGGATACATTCCCCCGCGTACTGCAACCGTACTGGTGACCGTACGGGTCGGATTTTGCAGCTCCGTGCGCCCGTATTCCGCTCCGCGTGCGCACCGATTGCCTGTGACCCGGTAATCTTGTTTCTCTTCCACGCGCAGGCGGCACCCCTGCGGGCAGACAATACAGATCAGTTCCCTCATTGCTCCGCCTCCTGTACTTCAACAGTAATCGGCCCCTGAGCGCGGTCCATCAGCACGCGCGGCAAGGCAATGTGTTCCATCTCCCCCGGTGCCAGATGATCGCGCTGATACCGGGCCAGCTGTTTCTCCCCACACCGCACAATGACTACAGCATTGCGATAAATGCGCCGCACCCGGAAGAAGAGCTTCAGCCGCCTCTCCACATTTTCCGGCCGGACATACTGGGGAACTGTATAGCTGACGCCCGCTCCGTTTTGGATCTCCAACGCCGCTGTGCAGGACTCATCTCTCCCGGCAAAGGCAGCCGCTGCCGCACCGGCACGCCTGCTCTCCTCCGTGACATAGTCTACCAGATCGTGCACATGGAGTGCGTTCCCACAGGCAAACACGCCGGGTGCGGATGTCTCCATATTCTCATAGACAACAGCGCCGTTTGTGCGCGGGTCCATCCGGATGCCCGCTGTGCGCGTGAGCTCATTCTCCGGGATCAGGCCGACGCTGAGCAGGATTGTATCGCAGTCAAAAACCCTCTCCGTGCCGGGGATGGGATTTCTATCCGCATCCACCTGAGCGACAACGGCCTGCTCCACACGCGCGCTCCCCCGGATGTCCACGATCGTATGGGATAGGTACAGCGGGATATCATAGTCCTCCAGACATTGGACGATATTCCGGTTCAGGCCGCCGGAGTAGGGCATAACCTCAACACATGCGAGCACCCGGGCCCCCTCAAGCGTCATCCGGCGCGCCATAATCAGGCCGATATCACCGCTGCCAAGGATCAGGACGCGCTTTCCGACCATGTACCCCTCCATATTCACATATCGCTGTGCCGTGCCAGCCGTGAAAATCCCCGCAGGGCGTGTTCCCGGAATGCCGATCGCACCGCGCGTCCGCTCCCGGCAGCCCATAGCTAAAACGATACTCTTGGCCTTTAAAAACTGATAACCATAAGTTTTGCTGACCGCCTGAACAACGCGCTGGGCTGCATCCACCTCAAGCACCATGGTGTCCAGCCGCACCTCAATTCCCGTGCCAGAGAGCATTTGAACAAACCGTCCGGCGTACTCCGGACCCGTCAGCTCTTCCTTGAAATAGTGCAGGCCAAAGCCGTTGTGAATGCACTGGTTCAGGATGCCGCCCAACTCACCGTCGCGTTCCAGAATCAGGACCTTTTGAGCGCCATATTCATGTGCGCTGAGTGCCGCGGCCAGTCCAGCCGGACCGCCGCCTACCACGATCACGTCATAGATCAGTTCACTCACAGCGGCCACCTCCCTGCTTCGTCCTTCCGGTGAGCAGGAATGATCCTGCCCGATCCTGCGGGATTTCAAGTGGGCTGAGTCCCAACTCGCGGCCGAGGATCTCCATCACGCGCGGGCCGCAAAACCCGCCCTGACAGCGTCCCAGTCCGGCGTTTGTCCGCCGCTTGACCCCATCAATGCTGCGCGGCGGGATGGGGGCATGGCAGGCGGCAATGATCTCGCCCTCCGTGACGGTCTCACACCGGCAGATCACACGGCCGTAGGCGGGATCATGCAGGATCAACTCCTCCTTCTGCAGCGCGGTCAGTTCCCGGAATCGTAACCTTTTCTTTTTCACGGTGGGGCGGGCCTGTTCACTCATATTCAGCCCCGCCTGCCGGAGAATCTCCGCGGCACGTTCACCCACCGCCGCGGCCGCAGACAGCCCCGGGCTCTTCATCCCGGCCAGATCAAGCAATCCGGGCGCCGCCCAATCCATTATAAAATCACCCCCATCCGTATTCGCGCGCACCCCGGCAAAATTACGGATCGAGGCGCGCAGATTGAGCGCCGGCACGCTTCTGCGCGCGGCATGAGCCACATAGGAAAGGCCCTGCGCTGTGGTAGCAGTATCCTCCCCGTCCGGGATATCCTCCGCATTCGGGCCGACGATCAGGTTCCCGTGTACCGTGGGGGCAACCAGGACGCCCTTCCCCGCCCGGGTGGGGCACTGGAAGATGACGCGCTGTACGGTGCCCCCCTCCGACTTGTCAAGCAGGTAGTACTCCCCCCTGCACGGCGTTGTGCGGAAGGTTGCCGGAGCCGCCATCTCATGGACTTTGTCCGCCTGAACGCCCGCCGCGTTAATGACAAAACGCGCCTCAAAATCGCCGCGGCTCGTATGAATGCGCCACCCGCCGGACGCGATGCGGGCCAATCCGGTCACCTGAGTCTCCAGTTCCAGCCGCGCCCCATTTCCCACGGCGTCCTCCGCCATGGCCAGCGTATATTCCCATGGGCTGACGACCGCCGCACTCGGTGCATACAGAGCGGCCCGCACCTGCGGGGACAGGTTCGGCTCCATCGCCAGGACCTGCCCGCCGTCCAAAATTTCCAGTCCCGGTACTCCATTGGCCACCCCGTCCCGGTACAGGCCGTGAATCTGCTCCAGATCTGCGTCGTCAAAGGCCAGCACCAAGCTGCCCGTCTGCCGGTACGCCACATTCAGGGCGTCACAGATCTCCCGCGCCAACGCCACCCCGCGCACATTCATCTCCGCCATGAGCGTTCCGGGCCGTGCGCCATATCCGGCGTGCAGGATGCCGCTGTTCGCCCTGGATGTCCCCATGGACACGTCATTTTCCTTCTCCAGGATAAGCACGTCAACCGCGCGCCGTGCCAGGTGATAGGCCGCGGCCGCACCAATGACGCCGCAGCCGATGATTGCAACATCCACCATAGTCTGGACCCATCCCTCCTTATTTCCCCGCCCTGAAATGCAAAAAGAGCACCAAAAATACGCCTGCCGCAGGCGCGTTTCTGCTGCTCTATTCTCTACTTCAGAAATGCAAGGATATTTGTTTTTCTTTCACCTTTATTGTATCGGGTCTCCGTGCAAAAAGCAAGAGACAACCCGACCAAAAATGAGCTCAAAATCCCGTCCAAATGCACAAATCGCTGCGCTCTATCGCTTAAATTCGGCCCCCTTCCACGCACAGGGACAATGATTTTAAACTGCTCCCAGTGCTGGAAACCCAGGCAAGAGGGAACTTGCGTATCCGCACATGCTTCTGATATAATGAAGTAACACAATACCGCGCGCCGGAGAATGAACAGGACAGGAGTTTCTGAGAAATGAATCAAGAGCTGTTATCAACGCTGGAGGATATGCCTATTATCATAGCTGTCAAGGACGATGCCGGATTGGAACGCTGCATCCGCTGCGATAAAAGGGTAGTTTTTGTGCTGTACGGGTCCGTCATCACCATTCCGGAGATTGTTCGCCGGCTGAAGGAGGCCGGGAAGTACGTCTTTGTGGATATTGACCTGATGGATGGTCTTTCTGCCCGGGAGGCAGCCGTCGACTACCTGCACCAGAGCACACGGGCGGATGGGATCATCAGCACGAAGGCGGCACTGGTCCGCCATGCCAAGGAACTGGGACTCGTGACGGTCCACCGGACCTTCCTGCTGGACAGTCTGGCACTGGAAAACCTGCGGCGTTCCGGGAGCCAGAACTTTGCAGATTTTATTGAGATCCTGCCCGGGCTGATGCCCAAGCTGATCGCCCGCCTGAGTGAAAAGCTGCCCTGCCCACTGATCGCCAGCGGAATGATTGCCGATAAGGAGGATGTCATCACGGCACTGTCCGCCGGAGCTACGGCTATTTCCAGCACGCTTCCGGCAGTATGGGAGCTGTAAGCATACCAAACAGAATAGAAAAAACAGCCGACCACGTGTTGCATCAGTGGTCGGCCTTTTCTATTCATACAAATCATGCAAAAACGTCCCTGCTCCGTTTCCGGAACAGGGACGTTTTCTAAAATCTCACAGGATGAAATGTAAGATCAGAAGCTCCCAGAATTGCAGGAGTTTTTATTTCTCCTTCTTTTTACGGGAGAGGACGAGGATAGCGCCCGCCGCAAGCACGCCTGCGCCTGCGACTACTGCCAGCATCGCATCGCCGGTATCGACATTCTCGTTGCCGCCTTCGTTGCCATTGCCGCCTTCGCCGCCGTTGTTGTCATCCGCCTTCGGCGTGAATCCAAGCAGCTCAAACAGCGCATTCGTGAAGCCAGCTTCGCCGTTGCCGAGAAGTCCGCCAAGGATCCCTTCAACCATCGCTCCGCTGTCACCCAGCAGACTGGTGATCAGATCCATCGTCGCCTCATCCGCAAGTACCTCGTACAGGTAGCCGATCACTGCTCCCGTCACGGCCGCCTGATCCGCCACGATCCGCTTCGCCTCGACGTTCTGTCCGTCGATCACCATCGCGCTCGTGTACGTCTCTGCCGTGCCGTAGCTCGCAAGCTTGTGCAGGTCAATGTTCGGCAGTACCAGTGCCAGCGGCGCTCCGCCTACTTCAATCATCCCAAGCACCTGGTTCAGCAGGCCCGCAAGGTCATTGTCCAGATCGTCGATCGAAGGAATGCCAAATGCTGTCAGCAGGCTGTTCACCGTCGCCATCAGGTCCACATCCACATGTGCCAGCAGCGTATCCAGCGGTGCAAGCAGGTTCTTCACCATCACCGACAGGTTGTTGCTGTCCAGGAAGTACGCCACATTCGGCAGTACCTTTGTCAGATTGTCCACCGGGGAGGCCAGGATCTCATTCAGCCGGTCAAGTACCTGCGTCACGATTGCCTCCAGCGGGGATGCTCCGCCTGCAACTGCCGCCTGATAGTCTGCATAGCTCATCACGTCTGTGCAGCCCAGCACCTCAAGCAGCGGAATAACGACTGTGTTGTAATTGTCCATACCCTTGACGGTATAGCCAAATACGCTGTAATCCTCACCCGCGAACAGCATCGCAAGCACATCGTCAAACGGGCTCAGCGCCGTCGTCAGCGCTTTTACGAAGCTCGCCTGATCCGTCACGGAGCCGGCCTCCGCCTTCAGGGCGGCGATCGTCTCCTCGCTGATGTCAATGCCAAGCGCACCAAACACCTGCGCGACCGTTGCATTTGCACGGATCGTGTCATACAGGCCAAACACCTGATTGATCAGGTCATCCGTATACAGTGCGCCGGAAACCATGCCGGCCAGATCCAGCCCGAAGCCCTTCAGCAGGTTGTCGAGGGCCGCCGGGGTCTGTGCATAGGCATCCTCACCATAGATGACGCCCTCCGGGATCACAAGGCCGTTCTGCTCGATCTCCGGATAGTTGTACGGGCTCACCGCCGTCTCACACTGCGGGGCGATGAAGTGAACCAGCGCCGTGGCAATCTTGCCGGGCTCCGCGTTCAGGACCGTATCCAGCAGGCCGTTGACAACGCCCGCCAGGTTCTCATCCGCAATTGCCGGGATGGAATCCTTGATGAACTGTGCATTCGCATTCAGAACCTTGCCAACATACTCAAGCAGGGCTACCGTCACCTTGCTGTTGTCCGCTGTGACCTGCTGAGTATCAGCGTTCCAATTGCCAAGACCAGCAAGATACACGAAATCAATATCAACCCAATTAAAGTTCGGGATGGCCCCTGTAATCAGGCCCTTAAGTCCCGCATTCAAATCGTCAAGATTGATCAATCCGTTAAGGGTATCATACAGGTTGATGTTCATGTAAATGTCCATTATGCTGACATCAACCTCAATCACAAACGGATCGAGAATCTGCTTCAGGCCGCCCGCATTCAGGAAGTACGCCAGCTGCGGCAGCAGACTGGTCAACTCCTGAACAGGCGCATTACAAATCTCAATTACACGGTTGATGATCGGCTCCAGAATATTCTGAAGAAGTGCCTTAGTAGATTTATCAGCCTTGTACTCCTCAGCCGTTTTCAGGTCCTCACAGCCCAAAACTTCCAGCAACGGAAGGATAGTGGTCTCATAGCCCGGAATACCGGTAATCCCCTGTCCAATCATTTGAGCATCATTTGTATTGTTAAGAAGGGTGTTGAGCAGTGCATTCAAACCGTTGAACGCCTGACCAAGCGCAGTATAGAACGCTTCCTTATTGCCGGTCTCTACGCCCCACTTAACGTTGTCCCAGTTGACTGTAGAATTCCCTTCACCGTCTGTCCACGCACTACCGCCGGCAGCAATCGCAGCCTTGGCAAGCGGATATTCATCGGAGATCTGCTTTGCGACATCCTCGGGGAGGATATAAATGTTAAGCAAACTGACAGATCCGCTCGCGCCAGAAGCTGCTTCATCCAGCAGACTAACCACAGTGGGATAGAGGAGCTTGGTCAGCGCGGTAACAGTTGCATCCGTGTAAAGGTTCTCATTGACGATCTTCTGAACGAGATCACCCAAGCTGGTGGCATCCGCCGGGATTGTCAGCTGGAAGTCCTCGCCGAGGAGACCGCCGAGCAGCTGCCCCAGCGCACCGCCGAGCATATTGACAAGCTCCGGATTGTTTAGCACTCCGTCAAGCGTTGCAATAGCCTCCGCGGCAATTTCTTCGTTCAGGCCTTCCGGATACTCAAACTCCGATTCAATGTAAGCGTCCTCACTGTTAAGAGCCGCATCATACTTGGCCTGAAGGGCCATGTGCTTCTCATTGAGCGCCGTAATTGCAGCCTTCTGCTCCTCCGTATACTCATCATATGGAGTTGCAATCGCCGCGGCGTACAGCTCATCGAGATTTTCAAGGATTGCACGCACAGTCGCAAACTCTTTCATGGTAATCGTCTGCTCCAGCCACGAGGTAGTCTCATTTACCGCTTCCTCATAAGGAATGACATTTCTCTCATAGAACGCATTGTTATTGGCAGTACGCAGTGTGTTGTAGAGAGCCAGATTGTCCACAACTGTCTGTGTCGCTTTCAGGCCGGCAGAGAGGGTGTCATACGCCGCTTTGGCCTGATTGAGACTCTCCATAACCGTCTCGACCTCTTCAACGAGGAACTTGTTGCCGTTGGCCTCATATTTGGCATTGAGTGCTGCCACCGCGTCCAGGAAAGCGTCAGCAGCACCGGAAGCAAGCTCTACAGCGCCGCGGATTGTATCAAGTTTAGCTACCTCCGCAGCAATGATATCCCTAATATATACGCCATCAATTCTTGTGGTGTCCGCATTTAATGCCCTGCTGGTAAAAGCTGTATCTGCGACGATCTCATCGATCATGGCCAGATCAGCCCTTGCCTCTTCAACATTGGACTCGTTCACAGTCTGATATGTCTCAAGCATATAAGCAATGCGATCCTGCACAAGCTTTATAAGCACCTGCTTTGTCTCAGTCGTATTATAGAATTCCTTGTACACGGCATCGGCCGCATCCTTATCCTCATTATCCTTCAAGCTACTCAAAGCTTTGTTGAATTCAGCAACCTTCTGGAATGCAATCCGCGCCGCAGCATAGTTATCAAAGGTAATCATGTTCGGATTCGACGCAACTGACGTAAGCTCCGTCACAGCAGCCGTATAATAGCTGACTGCCTTTGTGCCACATGCCAACGCCTTTTCCGAGACCTGAGCAATTATCTCATCACTCACATCCAAACGCCAGGATTTCGGAAGTCCGGAAGAGCCCGTCAGCTTCGTGCACTCCGCCGCAAGGGCATAGTATTCAAGCAACCGATCGGTCTCCATCGTCTCAACATCAGCCGTCAATATACCGTCTGCCACGGCCTGACTGATTTTCTTGAGGGTCTGAAGAATCGAAATCGTCGTCTCATTCGTCACACAGCTTGTTATGCCATTACGCCACTGAGTGGACATATATTGATACCGCGTTACCTTGTCGCCGTCTGCATATGGCAGATCCTTAGCGGAATCAACACCCTCAATGATCGAATGAGGGTAGATGTATACCAGTGTCTTGGTAGCGATCTGATCCAGGACAGCTTTAGTAGTCTCATCCTCAATCTGCGCTTTGACATCCTCAATCACAGGAGGAAGGCACTGCTTCATATTGTTTGATCCCGGCGTTATACCTGAGAGCTCAGCATATTTCAGCGCTGTCGAAACCATGCTGTTATAAAACGTCAGGAAATCTCCGTCCGCGTTATCATACACCGATGTGCCCAATTTGTCCGGCATACCCGGCTGCTCCAGAACATTGGAAACAAAATCCGGATTATCCTTGACAAACTGAACCATATTCGTGATTCCAGCCTGATACTCCGGATCCGTATCCGTAGGATCCTCTGCCGCGAATGCGGTCATTGCTGCGGAAAGGGACGTCATCAGCAGCGCGCCCGAAAGCACGACGCTGAGCGCCCGTTTCCATCTTCTTGTTTTCATGGACTTTTAACCCCTTTCAAAAATAATTTCATCCAGTGTGGAGACAATATTAAAGAGCTCCACGCTTACACCGCATATTATACATCCTCAATTTTTCTAAATCAAACACAAAAAATATTGAACTATAAAAGAAAAATGTTATAATGCACAAAATATATTTTTTATAAGCAGATATTTACCCGATTTTTTGGCTTTTAAAGACCGATTTCTCGGATGTTTTTGAAAAATTATTCGTCATTTTTTACAATCTTTTATTTTTTTATATTTAATATATCCAATTTTTTAACAGAATTTTCACTTGATTTTTGCAGTTCCGGCGTTCCTTACAATTGCAAATTTTTGTTTTTTCACACATTATAAAGAATGAGGATTCCATAATTAAAAACCGGGATATGCACACCATAGATAAGCCCCCCTGCGGGCATCTCATGCCGCAGGGGGGGGAGAGAATATCACAATCTTCTATTTTTCCGGGAGAAAGAGCTGGTTCTTTTTCCTACCGGCACAGGCTTCTCCAATTTTCAGCTTTGTAGCCGTGACCATTGCGGCGGGAACTGATCGTGCCCCCACCGGGCAGACGGCAATACAACGCATGCAGGAGATACAGCGCTCCTTTTCCGTGGCGGAGGGATCTTTCATTGGAATGGCGCCAACGGGGCACTTTTCGGCACACAGGCCGCAGCGGACACACTTTTCTCCGGCTTTTGGCCGGAGGGGAACACCGTGAAACGGCTTATACGGCCGGTTCCCCGGCAAGCGGATGTGCAATTCCGGATCCGACGCATCCATAGCCTGCTGAATGCTGACCCCAAAAGTTTTCAGTTCCGCCTGATCGGCCTCATCCGGTCGGCCGGAGGCAATGCTGTGCACAATGGAATGCTCTGCGATAACGGCGGCCCCGGCCTTCACACGGAATCCGCAGCGCTCCAGCAGATCCTGAAGCTCCGCAAAGGTGTCATCATAGTCACGGTTGCCATACACCGCGATCACCGCGGCAGCGGCCCCATTCCCCTGAACGGCCGCAATGCGTTCCGCAGCGGGAGCCGGCACACGTCCGCCAAAGGACGGGACGGCAAAGACACATTGATCCTCCTGAAAAATCTTGATCGATGAAAAATCCGCATGCCGGTCGCACAGGTCATGCTGTACAGCCGGGCCGGAAAATCCGCCGGCCACGGCCGTCAGGGCCTTTTGTGTGCCCCCGGTGGGACTGAAAACGAATGTGTGAATCATATTTTCCTTTCCTTCCACTGTACTGGATAAATTCAGTATATCACATCTGCGGTTTTTGGCAACCGGAAGAATGTCGCTGATCCCCTGTGCAAGAGGAATAAAACGCCCCGTCGCGGAAGAAACTGTGAGGAGGAGGTCCTGAATTCAATGGGGCGCCGCCGTCCGCCCGACGAGCGGCAGGAGAGGAGGTCCGGCTGTGTGGAAAAGCAATTTTTAATTCTGGCGACGACGAGTGACTTTCTCTGGAAATTTGAACGGGAAAACGTGCAGATTTTACAGCAGATGGGATATACCGTCCACTACGCCGCCAATCTGAACGAGCCGGCCTACCTGCGCGATCGGGAAAAGTTCCGGGAGATCGGCGTCATGGCCCATCATATTGAGATCGCCCGCTCCCCCTTCCTGGTGCGGGATAACACACGCGCGCTCAGCCAGCTGATCCGCATCATGCGGCGCTACGGGATCCGGACCCTGCACTGCCACACGCCGGTCGGCGGCGTGCTGGGACGTCTGGCGGGGCGGATCCTCACGGGGCATGACCCGGTAATCCTCTATACTGCACACGGCTTCCACTTCTATCACGGGGCGCCGCTGATCAACCGCTCCATCTATTACCGGGTGGAGAAGCTGCTGGCCCGCTATACGGATATCCTCATCCTCATCAATGGGGAGGACTGCCAAAACGCGCGGCAATTTCGGCTGAAAAAGGGAGGCTCTATCTACCGCATTCCCGGTATCGGTCTGGACCGGGAACGCTTTCATCCGCTGTCCCCCGACGAACGTATTCAAATGCGCCATACGCTCGGGATCGGGGAGGGGGACTTTTTTCTGCTTTCCGTCGGCGAGCTCAATGACAATAAAAACCACCGAATCGTTCTGGACGCGCTGGAACAGATGCGCCGGGAGGAGCCGGGGCGGTTCAATATCCGGTACGGCATCTGCGGGGACGGCTTTCTGCGGGACAGGCTTGCCGATCAAATCAGGCAATCCGGGCTGGAAGACACCGTAGCCCTGTACGGCCACCGCACGGATATCCCGCAGCTGCTCGGGTGCGCGGACGCCTCCGTATTCCCCTCCAAGCGCGAGGGGCTGGGCATGGCGGGGCTGGAATCCCTCGCCGTGGGGACGCCCGTGATCGCCTCCGACAACCGCGGCACGCGGGAGTATATGGCGCACGGGGAAAATGGCTTTATCTTCAGCTTTCGGGACACGGGCGGTCTGATCCACGCAATTCGCACCATGCGCGCCATGTCTCCGGAGGAGCGCAATGCCATGTCCGCGCGCTGCCGCGCGTGCGTGGAGCCGTTTGATAAAAAACATACCGCCGCGCTCATGCGGCAAATCTATGAGGATGCGGCCCAGCGCGCCGCGCGGAGGGAACATGGAACAAGCTGAGATCAGCATCGCCATGGGGGTATACAATCCACAGCCGGAGCTGCTTGAGCGGTGCATCCGCTCACTGATCCGGCAGCGTTTTACCGCGTGGGAGCTGGTGCTGTACAACGATGGATCGGGCCCGGATCACACGCGGGAGGTCCGGCGCGCCGCCGGCATGGACCCGCGGATCCTCTGCCTGGAGGGGGAAGAAAACCGCGGGCTGGCCTACGCACTCAATCTGTGCATCCGGCATTCCAGGGCGCCCTATATCGCACGGATGGACGCGGATGATGAGGCGCTCCCCGACCGCCTGACCGAGGAACATGCTCTGCTTGAGCAGGAGAAGCAATACAGCTGGGTCGGCTCCTGGGCCCTGCTCACGGACCGGAACGGCGTGTGGGGAACCCGGCGCGTGCCCGAGATGCCCCGGACCGAGGACTTTCTCTTCAACTCGCCGTTCATCCATCCATCCGTGCTGTTCCGCCGGGAAGCCCTTGAGACGGCGGGCGGATACCGGACAGATCGGAAGCTCCGCCTGCTGGAGGATTACGACCTGTTTATGCGCCTGTACCGCAGCGGTCTGCGGGGCTATAACATCCAGCACCCGCTGCTCCGCTACCATGAGGACCGGGACGCGCTCCGGCGCCGCACCTACAGCCGCCGCATCCGGGAGGCTCGGCTGCGGCTGGAGGGGTTCCGCTCCCTGGGAATTCTGCGCGCGGAGACACTCCCCTATGTGGTCAAACCGCTCGTCGCCGGACTGATCCCCGCCGGGATCCGGCATGCCGCGGACCGATATTTTAACCGATGAGGAGGGCAAAGATGGGCACTTTATACCCAAACCGTTATTTAAAAATTCTGGAAGCGTCGCCCGCTCTGCTCCGTGCGGCGGAGAACGCCGACATCCCCCGGGGCGATCCCGGCGCGCCGGCGCTCTGCTGTGTGATGGGGCCGGCGCTGGCTGAATTCACGCGCTGGCTGCTCCTAAATGCCGTTCAGGAGCGGATTGAACGCCTGTACTTTCTCGCGCGGGACGGATGGTGGATGCGTGAAGCGGCACAGATCTTCTGCGCGGAATACGGTCTCCCTGTTGAGTGCCGTTATCTGAGCTGCTCCCGTCACGCACTGCGTCTGCCGCTCTTTCACCGGAACCACGCGGCATCATTGGACCGGCTGTGTGCGCCCGGCCCAGCATCAACGCCGGACCGGCTGCTGGCCCGTGCCGGGCTCACTCCGGAGGAGCGCAGTGCCGTCCTGAGGGAACTCGCCCTCCCGCTGCGTGCCGATGCCCCTATCCCGCGCGCCGACATGCCCCAATTCCGCGCCGCGCTGGGCAGGAGCACAGCCTTCCTCACCCTCGCGGACCGGCACTCCCGCCGTGCTCTTCCCGCCCTCGCCGGCTATCTGGCGCAGGAGGGCCTTGCGGCAGGAAAACATGACGCTGTGGTTGACAGCGGATGGATCGGCACGCTCCAGCAGTCGCTCACCGACGCCTGCGCCCTCATCGGGCGGGAAGAGCGCGTGACGGGTTTCTACTTTGGGCTGTATGAGGTCCCCCGTGCCGCCCGGCGCGCGGACTACCGCTGCTACTACTTTTCCCCGGAGGGCGGTCTGCGGGAAAAAGCCCATTTCAGCAACAATCTCTTTGAGGCGGTGATGACCGCCCCGCATGGGACGACCACCCATTACGCCCACGCGGGCGTTGCCTGCATCCCCGTTTACGCACCGATGGCGGAGACGCACCGGACCAGAATCCTGCAGTGTGGGGAGCTGATGATGCGCTATATCCGCAGCCTGGCGCACACGATGGGCAGGGACGAGTTCTTCCGGGCGGATTTCTCCGCACACAGGCGTACGGTCCGCAGGCTGCTGCAGGCGTGGATGGATACACCGACGCACGGGGAGGCGGTCTATTTTGGCACCCTGCCTTTTTCGGATGACGTTCTCCCCGGGGCGGACCGGGAACTGGCGGTGCCGCCTGCACCGGCCCTGATCCCGCGCTCAGAACCCTGGCACGCGGGGAGCCGTGTGCGATATATGAACCGGACGGGTGCCTCCCCGCGCTACACGCTTTACCAATACGCACGCCACAGCCGTGCGTCCCGCCCGTATCAGGTGCGCAAGGAGGTGCGGCCATGACCGGAGCCCAGCGGCGCGGGCAGTATCTGTTTGTTATCCGGCAGTTGACCGCCCGGGAGCTGAAGCGGAAATACGCCCGTTCCTACCTGGGGGTGGTCTGGAGCATCCTCAACCCGCTACTCTCAATGGCCGTTCTTTCGCTCATCTTTTCCCAGCTCTTCCGCCGCTCAATTGAAAATTACCCGATTTACTATCTCACCGGCTACATCCTGTGGCAGACCTTCACCGGGGCCACCACCTCCGCCATGACGGCGCTCGCGGATAACCGCCCCCTGCTGCTCAAGGTCAAATTCCCGATGGAGCTGCTGATCCTGACGCGCGTATACACCGCCATGGTCAATCTTCTCTACTCCTTGGCCGCCTACGTCGTGATGCTGCTCATATTCCGGGTCACGCCAAAGGTGACCATGCTCCTCGCCCCGGCCATCATTATATTCCTGCTCCTGTTCTCACTGGGAATCTCCTATATCCTTGCCACGGCATATGTGTTTTTTGGTGATGTGCGGCACCTGTACTCCGTCTTCCTGACACTGTGGATGTACTGCTCAGCCATTTTTTATCCCGCCGATCAGCTCACCGGACCGATCCGCACGGTGATCGGGCTCAATCCCCTGTTTGCCTATATCAACTGCATGCGCAAGGCGGTGATGTACGGGGCGCTACCCACCGCATACGAGTGGGCGCAGATGGTCCTGTGGGGCGTGGGCATCTGCCTGCTGGGCACGCTGATCTTCCGCCGGAGCAGGAACCGGATCATGCAGAAAATCTGACTGAGGAGGCGTCATCATGGCACGTAAAAAGCGGCAGGGGCCGCGCGCCCCCATGCCGGAGGGCAACGGGGTGGATATTCTGGTCCGGAATGTCACCATGCAGTTCCGGCGGACAAAGGACGAACCCTCCAGCATCAAGGAGTGGGTGGTCCGCTCCCTGCGCCGAGAAAAAAAGCACGAATACTTCCGCGCGCTGGACGATGTCAGCTTCCATGTGGAGCGCGGCGAAGTGGTGGGCATTGTGGGGACCAATGGCTCCGGCAAGAGCACGCTGCTCAAAATCATCGCGGGAGCACTGACCCCCACCGCCGGCAAGGTGTACACCGACCGTTCACGCGTACAGCTGCTGTCCCTCGGGACGGGGTTTGACCCCGAGCTCACCGGGCGGGAGAATGTCTACCTCAACGGCGCCATCATCGGTTACACACGTGCGTTTATTGACCGAAAATATGAGGAAATCGTATCATTCGCAGAGCTGGATGGCTTTATGGAGGAAAAGGTGCGCAACTACTCCTCCGGCATGGTGTCCCGGCTGGGCTTTGCCATCGCCACCGCGCAGGACACTCCGGAGATTCTGATCCTGGACGAGGTACTGAGTGTGGGCGACCTGTTCTTCCGCAAAAAGAGCGAGGCCCGCATCCGGGAGATGATCCACGGGGGATCCACCGTGCTGATCGTCTCCCATTCGCCCTCCGTCATCCGGGAAAACTGCTCCCGCGCGATCTGGATTGAAAAGGGACGCCTGCGCGCCGACGGCGATCCGCGCGAGGTCTGCGACGCCTATGAAAAGATGAGGGGGTGACGCAGATGCGGGTATGGCTCTATGCGCTGCTGGTCGGGCGGCACCCGGAGATCCGGGAGCGGTATCTGGAGCGGCGGCGCGCCGATCCCGGCATGGGGCGCCTGCGCGCACTGCTCCTCCTGCTGCGGCTCAATCTCCTCTGGCTGTTCTTCCCCTCCCGCCGGGTGCCGGAACAGCCGCTTTTGCCGGCAAAGACGGGCGAATCCGCCTGCCCGCTCCGGAAAAGCCCGGAAGCGCTGGCCGAAGAGCTGGCGGTGTACGACGTGATCTCCTTTGATGTGTTTGACACCCTGATTCTCCGCTCCACTGCCGCGCCGGAGGATCTCTTTGACCTGATGGGGGCAGAGCTCGGCTGTCCCGGATTCCGGGACATGCGCACGGCGGCCGAACGGGAGGCCCGGGCGGAAAAGCAGCTTTCACACGGCACGCCTGAAGTGACACTGGACGAAATCTGGGCGGTGCTGGAACGCAAGTCCGGCATCCCGCGGGCAAGGGGAGCGGCCTGTGAATGGGCGTGGGAACAGCGCTGCTGCTCCGCCAATCCCTATATGCTCGCCGTGGTCCAGCTGCTCATACGCCGGGGTAAGACGTGCATCGCCGCCTCCGACATGTACCTGAGCCGGAAGCAGATCACAGACCTGCTGCACCGGTGCGGCTACCCCGATTTTCAGGCGTTCTTCGTCTCCTGTGACGCAGGGGCATCCAAGCACAGCGGAGCTCTCTACGACGTGATCCGCGAACACTTCGGGGGCAAAAAGCGGTACTGTCACCTCGGTGACAACCGCGTGTCCGATCTGGAACAGGCGCAGCGGCATGACTTTGCCGCGCACCTGTACCCGGGCGTGGGCGCGGTGGGCATGCCCTTCCGCGTGCGGGAGATGTCCCCCGTCACCGGCAGCCTGTACTGCGGAATCGTCAACAGCCACATCCACTGCGGCACATCCGTCTTTTCACGGGAGTACGAATACGGCTTTATTTATGGGGGACTGTTTGCGGCGGGCTACTGCCGGTTTATCCGCTGCGTCACCCGGGAACGGCACATCGACAAGATTCTTTTTCTGGCACGGGACGGCGCCGTCCTGCTTGAGGCATACCGCCGGATGTACCCGGAGGAGCGGGAGAAAACCTGCTATGCGTACTGGTCCCGGCCGGCGGCCGTAAAGGTGACGGCCGACCACTTCCGTGAGGAGTATTTTCGCCGTTTTCTCCTCTACCGGGCCGGCCAGGGGCTCTCCGTCCGGAAGGTGCTGGAGGGGATGGAGCTCGGGGATTGGGCAGACGCCCTGTGCCGGGCGATAAAAATTGAACCTGAGTCGGCGCTGACGCATAAAAACGCGCCGCGCATTCAACAATATCTACTGGACCGCTGGCCGGATGTTCTGGCGCGGTACCGCCCCCAGTCGGACGCAGCGCGCCTGTATTACAGCGGACTGCTGAGCGGATGCCGCAGCGCGGCCGCAGTCGATATTGGCTGGGCCGGCAGCGGCGCCCTCATGCTCGACGCCGCGGTCAATCGCGACTGGGGAATGGACTGCCCCATCACCGGCATCCTCGCAGGCACGAACACCCGCTCCGGCCCGGAGCCAAACGGTGCAGAGCCGTTCCTGTTCAGCGGGAAGCTGGTAAGCTATCTCTACTCCCAGCGGATAAACCGCGACCTGTGGGGATTCCACGACCCCGCGCAGGGCCACAATCTCTACTGGGAGCTGCTGCTCTCCGCCGAGGAGGGGAGCCTGAAGGGCTTTTACCCCGACGGGGACGGCTCCTTCCGCCTCGCATTCCGGGAAAACCGGACAAATCCGGATAAGATCCGGGAGATCCACTGCGGCATCCTCGATTTTTTGGACCTGTTCCTGGATACGGAGCGGCGGATGGGGATGGAGATCCCCGTCAGCGGGCGGGATGCCTATGCCCCGATGCTCGCCGTGCTCAGCCGGAAAAACAAGGCGTACCGGCGTGAACTGGAGGAATTGCTCGATGAGATTCACCTCTCCTGATCGGCCGGCGGACCGGGTATTATACCACGCCGTGAGCTCCTATCAGCTCCTGGAGGTGCTGCTGCACCGGATGGTCCGCTACCCGCACAGCCGGGCCGTGCTGATCCTGCCCGACTTTATCACGCAAAAATATCCCAAATACAAAAGGCTCCTGCGCGGCCGATTTTTCGACGAGCTGTACCTGCTGCCGTATCTGCACATTTCCCATACGGATGAACGCACGATTGCAGCCGCCGTTGCCCGGTGGTATGACCAAAATATTCCGCACGCGCTGGAGGACTTCGGCGCGGTCTATATCGCGGGCGCACACTTCTACTTCTCCCTCCTGCCGATCAGCCGCTCAGTCCCCTTTGTGTTTCTGGAGGACGCGGCGGGGATGCTCAGCCGGCCGCAGGACCTGTACCGCCCCCTTGCGCGGCGATACCCTGTGCACGCGGCCATCGCCCGGGAGCACGGACTGTTTGACGGCACCAATCCCCTCGTCAGCGGGCGGGTATGCCTGCGCCGCGCACAGGCGGAGGGCTTCTGCACAGACGGGACGGAGGACTTTTGCGTAGAGGATATCCTTCAGGCTCTGCCGGACGCGCAGCGCAAGCGGATCATCCGCCTCTTTCTGCGCCGCCGCATCCGCACGCATGCGCAGGCCATCCTGCTCACACAGCGGTTTGCGGGGCTCGGCCTCATGGGAGAGACAGAGCAGCGCGCCCTGTACAGGCGTGCTGCGGCGTGTGAACTGCGCGATTTGCGGCTGGTCATCAAGCCGCATCCGGACGATACGCTCGACTACCGGGAAATCTTCCCCCGCGCGCAGATCCTCGCACAGAAATTCCCGAGCGAGCTGCTCCCCTACGTGTTCACCCGCCGCCCGGAGCAAATCTACACCTTTGATTCCACCGGCTGTGAAAACCTGCGGGATCACTTTCAAATCAGACGAATGGAGAGGATGAATCCGGAATGAATGGACGCGTTTTAATTGTGGTAAATTCCATCTACCAGCTCCTCACGGCGCTCCACCTGCGGCGCACCCTGCTGCGCGAAAGCGAAGCCGACCTGCTGCTGACCGACGTGCTCCCGGACCGGGACCGCTACGCCGGACGCACGGAGAAGGCGGGCCTGTTTGACCGTGTGCTGCGTGCGGACTGCGCCGCCTTTAACCGGGAATTTGCCGGGAAAAAGGACAGCCAGCTCGACCCCGCCTTCCGCGATATCCCGCGGAAGCTCGGATGGATGGTGGATGGAGCGCTTGGCGCCTATGACGAGATCTACTTTTCCAACTTTGATCCCTTCACGCGCCTGCTGGCCTGCTGCTATTACGCGCCGCAGTGCGCGTTTATCTGCTATGAGGACGGATTTTCCACCTACGTGATCGACTATCTGCGCGCAGACCGCGCCCCCATCAACCGCCACCCGGAGGGGCGGAAGATCGCGGACAAGGTACAGGCCGTAATGCTCTATGAGCCGCGCCTTGCCATGCGGGGGGACAATCTGGAAAACCGCCCCATCCCCAGGATCGCACCGGAGGACCGGGCGTTCCGCGATCTGCTCAACGGGATCTTCGGCTATCACGCCCCGGAAAGCAGCGCCGATTTTATCTTTCTGGAGCAGTCCTTCCGTGCGGAGAACATCCGTACAAACGATATTGAGCTAATGCAGCTGTGCCGGGACGCTGTGGGGCCGGAGCGCTTTATCGTAAAGGCACATCCGCGCAATACGGACAATATGCCGGCCCTCCTGGGCCTGACGCGCCGGTATCTGGCCGGTGTGCCGTGGGAGCTCTTCCTGCTCAATGAGGACCCGTCGCGCCACACGGTGATCACCGTGTGCTCCAACGCGGCGCTGACACCGCGGATCGTCTTCGGGATGGATATCAACACCGTGATGCTCTACCCGCTCTTTGAGGGCCGGGTGCTCTGGAAGGAGGACGAGGTTCTCCGCCGCTACCTGCGCACCTTTCAGCTACAGTTTGCGGGGCAAAACTACTACGTACCGCGCACCGTTTATGAGCTGCGGGAGACACTCAGATTTTTAGGAGGGAACGCATGAACACGCCAAAGGTGTCAATCATTATCCCCGTC
This sequence comes from Candidatus Onthovicinus excrementipullorum, assembly GCA_018712345.1. Classification (GTDB taxonomy): domain Bacteria; phylum Bacillota; class Clostridia; order Oscillospirales; family Acutalibacteraceae; genus Onthovicinus; species Onthovicinus excrementipullorum. The sequence goes on from DVHG01000008.1 coordinate 147,359, forward strand.
TATCAGGTGGAGAACTTTCTGGAACGTGCTGTGGAGTCCGCACTCGCCCAGACGCTGGAGGAAAAGGAGATCATTCTGGTAGATGACGGGAGTACGGACGGCTCCCCGGCGATCTGCGACCGCTATGCCCAGGAGTACCCCGATCTAATCCGGGTCATCCATCAGGAGAATGCGGGCCTCGGCATGGCGCGCAACGCGGGGATTGACGCCAGCCGGGGCGAATACCTCCTGTTTATGGACTCCGATGATACGATTGAGCCCGACATGTGCGGGGAGATGTACCGCAGGGCTGCCGACGCCGGGGATGAGATCGTGATGTGCGATGTGCGGATTATCTATGTGGGTGAGGACCGTACGAGCACCGTCTCCACCTACCCGCGGCGGGAGATTGATCTGGCCGATTACATCGCCAACGGCAGCAACATCACCTACAGCGTCAACAAGCTGTTCGCCCGGTCCGTGTGGGAGGGCGTGCGGTATGAGAAAATGCTCTTTGAGGACATCGCGCTCATCCCGGCGCTGGTCACCCGTCACCCGCGCATCGGCTATGTGCCCAAGCCCTTTTACAACTATTACCGCCGGCCCGACACGCTCTCCACCTCTCCCGTGGGCGCGACCGCCGACATCGTACGCGCCTTCCGGATGTTCCTCTCCGGCGGGGATCCCCGCTACCGGGAGGAGATCGTCTACTGCATCGCCAAACAGCTGCTATGGAACATGACGCAGTCCCGCCCCCTGTTCCAGGCGGATTTCATCACCTTTTTGCAGGAACACCGGCAGGATTTCCTGCTGAACCATTATATTGCCGCGGACGCGCGGGTGAAAAAGCTGCTGGACTTTCTGAAAAAGGAGGTCATTCCGGACCGGATCATCTGTGCACATATCGGGCGGCCGATCCCGGAGGAGTACCGGGAGGAAGTGTGCAGCGATTTTCCCTATGCGGAGCTGATTGATGCGGATGAGACGTACTTCCCCGCCGAATCTCTACCGGAGAGCGTGCGCGAGGCACTCTCCGCCGGGCGCACCGCCTACGCGGAGGAGTATATCGCCCTGCGAATTCTGTCGGAGCGCGGGGGAATCGTCCTCATGCCGGAGATGCGGGCCAACCTGGGACTGAAAAAGCTGCGCCTGAACACTGCCTTTTTCGGCTTTGAGGGGGAGGAGACGCTCACAGCGGGATGCTTCGGCGCTGTGGCGGGCCACTATGCGATCCGGGCGCTGCTCGATTCCTATGAGGGCACGTGCATCCACAACCGCGCGCTTCTCCCGCTGAAGGACCGGCTGCGCGACTTCCTGATCCTGAACTTCCATCTCAAGCCCAACGGCCGCAAGCAGCTTTTAAAGCACGAGATCCAGATTTACCTGCCCGGAGTGCTCGCCTATGACATGAAGGACGGCGAAAGCTGCTGCAAACGGGCCGATCTGCCCGCACCGGAGGGGTTTGAAGTTGTTGGGGAGAGTGCGCTGAAGATGTGGTCCGACCGCATTCTGGAAAACTGGGCGCTCTACAAACAGGCGCTCGGCAAGCTGCCCGCCGCGGAGCGCAGGCAGGCCGCCGTTCCTCCACCGACCACGGGCATTTCACCGGCTGAGCTCGAGCGCGCGCTAGACCGGCGCACGCAGGAGGTCATGGACGCCTATGAGCACTCCACCAGCTGGCGCCTGACCAAACCCATCCGCGCCCTGGGGCGGATCATCCACAGAGGAGGGAAAAAGCAGTGAAAACAGCAGCCATCATCCCCGCACGCTACAACTCCAGCCGCTTCCGCGCAAAACCGCTGGCAGACATCTGCGGCCGCCCGATGATCTGGTGGGTCTGCCGCCAGGTGCGCAGGTGCCGCCGGATCGACGGCGTGTATGTCGCCACAGACAGCAATCTTATTCTGGAGGAATGCCGCCGCCTTGGAATTGACGCTCTGATGACGTCCGAACACCACCGGACAAGCACGGAGCGCATCTGGGAGGCGGCACAGCAGATCCCTGCGGATGTGTACGTGTGCGTCAACGGCGATGAACCACTGATCGATCCGGAGACGGTGGAGCAGGTCATTCCGCAGAGCCTGGACGGTTTTTTTGCCGCCAACCTGATGGCTCCGATCCACGATCCCGTACAGGCCATTGATGAGAGCAATATCAAGGTGGTCACGGATGCGCAGGGGTACGCTCTGTTTTTCTCCCGCAGCCCGATCCCGCACCCCAAGGCCAGCATCCGCTTTGAATACTACAAGCACCTGGGCGTACTCGCCTACACGGCGGAGGCGCTGCGCTTCTTCGCACAGACGGAGCGCGGGGAGAACGAACGCATTGAGGATATCAATGAGCTGCGCTTTGTGGAGCACGGCAAAAAGCTGAAAATGATCCCCGTCCGGGCGGATACCCTCTCGGTGGACACACCGAAGGACCTCGACCATGTACGCGCCGTGATCGGGAAAAAAATAGAGAAAGGGGAGATCGTGCTGTGAGCATTCAAATTCTCGACTGCACCCTGCGCGACGGGGGATATATCAATGACTGGCACTTCGGGCGGCGGACGATCGCCTCCATCCTGGACAAGCTGGACCGCGCCCGGATCGATATCATCGAGTGCGGTTTCCTGACAGGGATGGTGCAGGACCGCGAGCGCTCCCTGTTCGGGAGTGTGGCGGAGATCGCAGAGGTCCTCCCCGCGCGGGCGCGCCAGGCGATGTTTGTGGCGATGATCGCGATCGGCGAAAAGGAGCTGCACCCGGATATTCTCGCCCCGTACGACGGCAAGAGCATCGGCGGCATCCGCCTGACCTTCCATCAGGATGAGATCGCGCAGGCGGTCGACTGGGCCCACATCATCATGGAAAAGGGGTACCGCGTCTTCATGCAGCCGGTGGGGACTGTTTTTTATACGGACATTGAGCTGCTGCGCCTGGTGGAGGTGATGAACCGGCTGAACCCCTATGCGTTCTATATTGTGGACACGCTCGGCAGCATGTACCGCAACGATGCCTCCCACCGCTTTTACCTGATCGATAAGAACATGGAGCCGGAGATCCACATCGGTTTTCACGGCCACAACAATATGCAGCTCGCCTTCTCCAACGCGCAGGTCCTCGGGAAGATCCAGACCAAGCGCACACTGATCCTTGACTCCTCCGTATACGGGATGGGGCGCGGCGCGGGCAACCTGCCCACCGAACTCATCACCCAGTATATTAACCGGAACATCAGCTCCCGCTATGACGTGACCATGGTCATGGATATTTACGACGAATATATCGCCCCCATCCGCCGGGAGCATGAGTGGGGCTACTCCATGCCCTACCATATCGCCGCGCACCACGTCTGCCACCCCAACTATGCCTCCTATCTGATCGACCGGCAGACCCTCACCATGAAGGATATCGAAAAGATTATCCAGTCCATCCCACAGGACTATAAGGTCCTGTATGACCGGCGGCTCATTGAGCGCCTGTACAGCCGGTTCCAGAGCCGGAAAATTGATGACTCCGCCGCCGTGGACACCATTAGCCGGGATATTGCCGGCCGCCGCCTGCTCCTGCTTGCGCCCGGCGCCACGCTCACCTCGGAATACGAACAGATCCTGGCCTTTATCCAGCGGGAGCACCCCTATGTGGTCTCCGTCAATTTTGCAGACAGCCGCTTTCCCATCGACGCCTGCTTTGTCAGCAATCACAAACGGATGGATATCATCGGGCAGGAGCTGCGCTCCCTGCGCGATATCCGTCTGATCCTCACCTCCAACCTCGCGGGGAGCGGCCGGGAAAACTGCCTGTATGTCGATTATGACAGCTACACGAGCGGGGAGGACTCGGTCTCGGATAACGCGGGGCTCATGCTTCTCAAGCTCCTGCGCCGCTGCGGCGCACAGGAGGTCTGGCTGGCGGGGTTTGACGGCTTTGACACAGGCGCACAGGAACTCTACTACAGCGGAGAGATGAGCCTGGACATCCCCGGCTCCCGCGCACGGGAACGGCAGGAAAAGATCCGCACACAGCTCCGGGAGATGGCGCAGGAGATGGCAATCACCTTCCTGACGCCCTCCGCCTATGCAGAGGAGGGGCAGTATGATCCGATGCGTTCTGTTTGACATGGACGGCACGCTTGTGGATTCCTACGCAGGTATCCGCGACTCCTACCGTGCCGCGTTCTCCGGGATGGGACTCCCCTTCCCGGGAGAGATCCTGGTGCGGGAGGCGATCGGCGCACCGCTGCTCTCCGTTTTCCGGGACCGCTGCGGGATGGACGCCTCCGCAGCGCGCCGGGCCGCGGACCTTTACCGGGAATACTACGCCGCGCACGGATGGCGGGAGGCGCGCGCCTACCCCGGGATGCGGGAGGCACTGCTCCGGCTGAAGGAGGCCTGCCTTATGCTGGGGACGGCCACGCTGAAGAAGGAGGACTTTGCCCGGGAAATCCTGCGAGCGCAGGAGCTGCTCGGGCTGTTCGATGTCGTCTGTGGAATGGACGGCGGCGACACCCAGTCAAAGGCAGATCTGATCCGCTGCTGCCTGTCCGCCCTGAATGTACGCGCGGAGGAGGCCGTCCTCGTGGGGGACAGCGAATTTGACGCCCGGGGAGCGGCGGAGGCGGGAATCGCCTTCCTGCCCGTCACATATGGCTTTGGCTATCGGGAGGCGGAGCCGCACCGTCTCCCGTCGGGGCAATGGGCCCGCTCCCCGCAGGAACTGCCGCAGCTGTTGGGGATCCGGTAAATCCGGGCCCTACATATTTTCCCCAGTCCCGCTCCGGGACATGGGCAATGGAGAGCTCCAGCGCCCGGCCGCACCGGGCACGCAGGGAGAGCGTACAGAGCCCCTCCCGGCGCTGTGCCGGGGACCGGCGCAGGATCACCGCCGCCGGCGGGCACAAAAGACGCGTGCGGTACAGGGACAGACCCCTGAGATTGCAAAGCTCCCGTGCCTCAGCCGATACCCACGCCTGCCGCTCACGCACGGCGCACGGGAGTACAGCGGCCACCGCCGCCGCACAGAGAACCAGCGCAAGGATGTTCAGCACGGAGGCAATTTCCGGGAAGAGATCGCCCCCCAGGAGGGATATGCCGCATCCGGCGCCGGAGAGGGCGATCACCGGGAGATAGACGCGCCAGACCGTCGACTTTGGGATACGCACGGCGTCCCCCGGCGGCGGAAAGAGCAGCGCATCCGTTTCTCCCCTCCCGGCGGCGGGCAGCAGAAACACATTCCGCCCGCCGGATACGGACGGATTCGGTGTGGCGGCTGCGGCCTGCACGAGCGAGCAGGCACGCATCAGTGTGGTCGCCCGGGTAGTCACGGCAGGAAGTGCGCGCTCCGGGAGCAGCGTGGTTATCCGTGTCAGCGCGCCGTGCGCCACGGCGAACCGGCCGGGCGCCGTATACAGACGGAAGCGGCAGTTCCGCTCTGTCAGATACAGGATGCTGAGCACATAGCCAGCGATCAGCAGTGCGGCGATCCCGGTGAACAGCGGCGGAATAAACCCGGTCAGGAACTGCTCCAGCCGGGAGACCGCCCCCAACAACGGGGCAGCCGGGTCAATTTCAAACAGCCTGCCGGCTGCCTGAAAGAGCGGCGCCAGCGCCAGAAAGCCAATGCGGGAGTTGGAGGAAAACACGGCGCAGATAAACGCCTGCCGGAGGCCGGAGCGCGCCGCAGGTCTTAATGCCGCTGCGGAAAACCCGAGTGCGTCTGCCAGCGCGCGGGCATCGTCCAGCCGCATATAAAAGGAAAAGGGCGGTTTCTTGTGCACGCCCATGTCTGTTTCCGGGATCAGTTTGACACTTCCCAGCAGGCGCAGAAGGGGCCCGGCCTTCAGGTGGAGGACCGTCCGCCGCAGATCAATTTGGATGCGCGAGCGGAAAAAGATCCCGCGCCGGAGCGTCAGTACGCCGCCGGAGTGCTGAAAAACGGATTTTCGCCGCCTCAGATCAAAAAACAGGATCATCCCGCAGGCGGTGGCAAGCTGTGAGAGGACCGTCCTGTTCAGCCGGTCCGCGCCGGGCATCAGCAGCTGCAGCAGCGGGATCAGGAGCAGATAGCCGTACCGGAAAAAGTGGACGACCGTATCCGAGTAATGGGGGCGTATGCTCATAACAGTTCCTCCGCATGGTGCTGTATTTTTTCCGCCTGCGTGCGGGGCAGGCAAAAGATCCGGATCACCTTGCCGCGCCCACAGATTCGCACGCGGCACAGGCCAAGCCGCCGCTCAAGAGGGGTGGAGCGGAGATCGGTGAAAATGGTATCCTGCGCCGGGAGCAGGATCGACCGGCGAAAAAACACGCCGGATAGGATCTCAATTTTTTCCGGTGTGAACCGCAGGGAAAACGTGTGTGCATAGAGCCGGATGTAGGCACACGCCATTGCAGACGCACCAGCAAGGAGCGTCACGGCCAGCCAGATCGGCGGATATTCCGGTGTCAGGGGGATCAGGAGGGCGCACAGCAGAACGCACAGGGCAAGCGTTCGCGCCCGCCACAGCGCCACTGCCCGCTTTTTCCACATAAAAATCCCCCCGTTCCGTGTTATTGTTCACATCAACGGGGGCGTTTATTACTTGGAACAGACGTTGATCAGCTATGAAGAATCGGGTATACGGCGGATCGATCTGTACTGAAATTAAATTTATTTGCCCATTTTATAGTTGACAAAAGCTACTTTTTGTCATACGCTTGATATATAGTTGCTTTTATCAACTAACCGAATGGAGACGACCTATGCTGGAGTGGGAGAAAGCAATACGCCGAATCGGAGAATTCAATTGTTTTTACATACCCAGGCTGGGACTGCTCGGCAATCACTATTTGGGCTCATTATATTCTCCCGCTGAAGCGGGTGTTCTGTTTGAAGTCTATGAAACCGACGGATGCAACGCGGCCTATATCGCAAAGCGGATGAATATTGATAAGGAATACCTGAGCAGAATCATTCGGGCGCATGAAAGAAGCGGCTATTTGACACGGAGCGTATCGCCAAAGGATTCAAGGTCATTTAGCATCCACCTGACCGCGTCAGGCATTGAGCAGACAGAGGCGTTTATTAAAAAGTCCAATCAACAAATTGGAGAGATTATAGAAACTTTGAATGAGGAAGAGTGCAGCAGTCTGATTCAAGCATTTAACACAATCACTGATATTTTAAAAGAGCATAAAACGCAGAGACAATCAGGAGAGATCACCATGAAAATCGTACCGTATGACAAGAAGTATAAGAACACGTTTATTGAAATGAATAAAGAGTGGATCTCAAAAATGTTTGTAATTGAAGAAGAGGATTTAGCCGTCCTGAATAATATTGAACAGGCGCTTGACGCCGGTGGACAGATCTTTTTTGCAGTGGACGACAGCGATGAGGTGCTGGCATGCTGCATGATCGCTCCACTGCCCAACGGCGAATGGGAAATAGAAAAATTCTGCGCAAGAGGGATGTATACCGGCACCGGGGCGGGCAGCGCCTGCCTGAAAGCCTGTATTGATTACGCCAAGGAAAAGCATGTGGAAAAGATCGTGATTGTAACGAACCGCAAATGTGAACAGGCCATTCATCTATATAATAAATTCGGGTTTGTTGAAGTGCCTGTCGACAAAGAAAAATTCCCGTTTGAAAGAGCGAATGTCGCCTTTGAGCAGAGCTTTACATATGCCTAAAGCGCATGTTTACAGAAGATGCGCGGTGGGCAGAGAGTGAGACAATTTTACAACCATATTTAAAGTATAGGGGCGAAAGCAACTGGCCTTCGCCCCGCAAATATTTTATGGTGCTAAACAAATAAGAATCATGTAACATCCATCATTTTATTTTCCGCAGAATCGTGACGGCCGCATAGTGCAGAATATCGAACCGTTCAGGGGCAATCTCCTGAAGCAGTTTGCGATGTTCCGCGTCGAACTGTCCGATCTCCGGCTCGGACAGCGCAGCGCCGATCCCGCGGCAGGTCTGGATGCGCCCGTTCCAGCTCTCCCGCGTAAAGGGGACGGCAAGGTCGAACACTTCCGCCTTTTCCACGGTGAAATAATCCAGATAGGGCGTGGGAATTTGGATAGGATGACGCGTCTCACCGCAGCCGGTCCAGGCCGGATTGTATTTTAAAATCAATGCTTCACTCTGCCCGGCGATAGGGTCCTCCTCCGAGAGCCATGCCATGTAGAGAAAAGCCAGATATCCGCCGTCCCGCAGTACCCGGGCGAGCTTCGGTGCGAGCACGGCATGGTCAAAATAGACCAAGCACTGGCAGGCGGTGACCGTATCAAAGGAGGCATCCGGAAACTCAATCTGCTCGGCGGGCATACAGCGGTAGTCGATCGCCATCCCCGCTGCGCGGGAGAGCTTGATCGCCTGATTGATCTGATTCCGGGAACTGTCGACCCCAACAAATGATGCGCCGTAGGGATAGAGGTTCCGCGGCAGCACGCCCGTCCCCGTACCGAGGTCCAGGACCCGCTGCCCCGCCGTGCACAGGCCGTTCTCCGTCAGTCGGCGGTAAAACTCCGGGGGATAGATATCGCGGTACTGCGCGTATCCTTCAGATGTCCGCCCCCAGTCAAAGGATTTCCCGTGGTCAATTGTGGGATTTTTCATTTCTGCTCCCCCCTTTATATTTTTATCATATCTGTTTTTTATCCCAAGCGCAAGGGCCATCCACATTGCACATGTGAATGGCCCTTATAAAATTAAGATTTAAAACAGCGGATTATGATTTCTGAATCCGCATGGAGATGTCAAACGCCTTGACCGAGTGCGTCAGTGCACCGAGGGAGATGATGTCCACACCGGTTTCCGCGACTTCCCGAATGTTGTCAAGCGTCACGTTGCCGGAGGCCTCCAGCAGGGCGCGCCCGTCCGTGAGTGAGACGGCCTTTGCCATATCTTCGCAGCTCATGTTGTCGAGCATGATGATCTCCGCTTTTACGCCGAGTGCCTCCCGAACCTCGTCCAGATTGCGCGTCTCAACCTCCACCTTGACCATGTGGCCGAGCTTGCCGCGGACCTTTTCTACTGCCGCAGTGATGGAACCGCAGGCGTCGATGTGGTTGTCCTTGAGCATGGCGCCGTCCGACAGGTTAAAGCGATGGTTCTTCCCGCCGCCGCAGACAACGGCATACTTCTGCAGGGCGCGCATGCCGGGCAGCGTCTTGCGGGTGTCGGTCACCTGGGCGCGCGTCCCCTTCACGGCCTCACAGGCCAGATGCGTCGCCGTGGCGATCCCACTCATGTGCTGCACCAGATTCAGCGCCGTGCGCTCGCCCTTGAGCAGCATGGCCGTCTTGCCGTGCAGAATGGAGATCTCATCGCCCTTTTTCAGCAGATCGCCGTCCTTTTTGAGCACCTCTGCCGAAAAGGACGGGTCCAGCAGCCGGAACACGCGCATCGCGACGTCAATGCCGCACAGCACACCGTCCGCCTTGGAGACGAACTTCGCCGTCCCCTCTGCGTCTGGATCGATGACATAATCGGTGGAGACGTCCACATAATTGATATCCTCCTGGATGGCGGTGCGGATCAGATCATCCACATAAAACTGCGGTAAACTCATGCTTTATCAACCTCTCTCAAGATAATGGCCGCCACAGTGGCGAGGCTCAGGCATTCGCAATAGGCGCGTGTAACAGCAAATCCGCCGGTCTGGAGCCGGGTCAGGATCTGCTCAATGCGCTGCTTGCCCTGATGGAGCTTGCGCGCATTTGGGATGACAAAGTAGGCATCCTGCATGATCTTGCGGATCTCCGTGCGCAGGCCCGTGGGCAGCGGCGCGCCCGAAATGTCAAAGGTGGTCTCCGGCCCCGGAGTGACAGTGGAAAAGCCCGCGTCCATGCACTTTTTGATATCCTGTGCCGCCCGGCGGGAGAAGACGAGCGCCTCGAGCAGCGAGTTGCTCGCCAGCCGGTTGTGCCCGTGCACCCCCGTGTGGGAGCACTCCCCGGCTGCATACAGGCGCGGGATGGTGGTGCGGGCGTTCAGATCCACATCGATCCCGCCCATCAGGTAGTGCTGGCAGGGGTAGACGGGGATGAGGTCCTGCGAGATATCAATCCCCTCCTCCAGACATTTGGCATAAATCGCCGGGAAGCGGTGGGATAAAAATTCTTTTCCTTTATATCGAATATCCAGGTAGAAATTTTTGCTGCCCGTCCGCCGTTCCTCCAGCATGATTGAGCGGGAGACGACGTCGCGCGGGGCGAGCTCCAGCCGCTCGTCATAGCGGTGCATAAAGCGCTCCTTTTCCCCGTTGAGCAGATAGGCCCCCTCGCCGCGCACGGACTCGCTGATTAAAAAGCGCTCGCGCTCCGCCTCCGCCGCAAAGGCCGTGGGGTGGAACTGGACATAGCTCAGGTGCCTGATGCGCGCCCCCATATTATAGGCGATCCGAATGCCGTCACCGGTGGCGATGGCGGAGTTGGTCGTGTACTGGTACACACGGCCGATCCCGCCGCTCGCGAGCAATACGTAGCTCGCATACACCTTGACCGGCCGGTCCTCTCCATCGAGAATATCGAGCGCAAATCCACCCTTGATCCGCTCAATATTGCAGACCATACAGCCCGCCTCATAGTCGATATTTTTGCGCGCTTGAACCTGTGCGAGCAGTTTGATGACGATCTCATATCCGGTCTGATCCGCGTGATAGACGATCCGGCGGCGGGAGTGCCCGCCCTCGAGCGTCTTTTCCAGATTGCCCTGCGCGTCGCGGTCAAAATCCACGCCCAGCTGCATAATCCGGCGCACGTCGTCTGGCCCCTCGTGGACCAGCACATCCACCGCGGCGGGATTGTTCTCCTGCCCGCCGGCAATCATCGTATCCTGCTCGTGCAGCTCAAAGCTGTCGTTGTCAAAATTCAGCACCGCCGCCACGCCGCCCTGCGCGAGCGCGCTGTTGGAGAGTGTGTCCGTCTGCTTGGCGGTCATCAGAATATCGACATCCTCCGGCAGGTTCAGGGCGCCATACAACCCGGCCGCACCGCTGCCCACGATCACGACGTCATAACAGTTTTTTACCATGATCTATCATCTCCGGAAGGCGATTTATCCGCCGTATTTGAGCATATTATCCAGTGCGCGGCGTGCACCGGCCGCGACTTCAGGCGTCGGCTCCATCCGCTCCCCGCCGCCGCTCAGCGCGCGGAGAACCAGCTCCGGCGTGACCTTTTTCATGTCCGCGCACACGAGCTTTTCCGGGCAGAGCTGGTAAAACACTTTATCCGGCAGCTCCGGGGCCAGCTTGTCGTATACATTGCGCTCCGTCGCCACGATGACGGGGCGGTCCGCCGCCTTCATAAAGTCGATGATCTCCTTGGTGGAGCCGATCACATCCGCGTGACGCAGCGCCTCCGGCCTGCACTCCGGGTGCATGGCCACCGCCGCGTCCGGATGCTCCGCCCTGGCCCGCAGCACATCCTCCTCGGTGATGCGGCTGTGGATCGGGCAGTAGCCGTCCCACAGAAGAATTTCCTTTTCCGGCACCATGTCGCGCACATACGCGCCCAGATTCTGATCGGGGATAAAGAGAATTTTCTCCTGCGGGAGAGCGCGGATAATTTTCAAGGCGCTCGAGGAGGTAACGCACACGTCGCACTCCGCCTTGAGCGCGGCAGTCGTGTTGACATACGCCGCCACGGCAATATCCGGATGCTCCGCCTTAAAGGCGCGCACGCGCTCCGGCGCGATCTGCTCGGCCATGGGGCAGCCCGCCGACGGTTCCGGGAGCACGACCTCCAGCTCCGGTGCAAGGAGCTTGACCGTCTCCGCCATAAAGCGCACGCCGCAGACGATCGCCTTTTGATATCCAGTAAGTTTAGAGGCGTATACTGCCATCGCGTAGGAGTCGCCTACAAAGTCGGCCGTTTTCTGGATTTCCGGCGACTGGTAGGTGTGCGCCAAAATGACGGCGCCCTGTTCTTTTTTGAGTGCGTTAATCTGATCGATGACGGTATGCATGTAAAGTCCCCCATTCCCGTGAGCGGGCGCTTGAATTACTGAGAATATTTTATCACCTTTCCAGGTGTAAAACAATGTTTTCAGCCAATTTCAAAATTCCTTGTACAATGCTTTACATTTTGCACGTTTCGGGGTTAAAATAGTTGGGATGATTTTAAATTGCGGAGGACACTGCCTTGTACGAAAATAATCGGGAAGTCATGCAGACTGCCGTTTTGGCCGGGATCGACACCGGAGAATATGACGCCGAGTACTCCATGCGCGAGCTGGAGGGGCTTGCGGAGGCATCCGGTGCGCATGTGGCCGCGGTCATGATCAAAAAGCGCCGGGTGCTGGAGGCGGCCACCCTGCTCGGCTCCGGCGCGATGGCGGAGCTGCGGGAGATCTGCCGTGCAAATGAGGCGGATCTTCTCATTTTTGACTGCGAGCTGACCCCCTCCCAGCAGCGCAACATCGCCGATTTGACGGACACGGCCGTGATTGACCGCACAATGCTGATCCTCGACATCTTCGCCCAGCGCGCCCGCAGCAGCGAAGGGCGCATTCAGGTGGAGCTGGCCCAGCTGAAGTACATGCTCCCGCGCCTGACCGGCAAGGGGATGAGCCTCTCCCGCCTGGGCGGCGGCATCGGGACGCGCGGCCCCGGTGAGACCAAGCTGGAGACGGACCGCCGCCACGTCCGCCGCAGAATCGAATCCCTGGAGGGAAAACTGCGCACCATTGAAAAACAGCGCAAGCGCATCCGTGACCGCCGCCGGCACGACGGCTTCCAGACCGTGGCGCTCGTGGGCTATACGAACGCGGGTAAGTCCACCCTCATGAACGCGCTGACGGATGCGGGCGTACTGGTCAAGGATCAGCTCTTCGCCACGCTGGACCCCACGGCCCGGGCGCTCACACTGCCGGATATGAAAACCGTTATTCTGATTGATACGGTTGGCTTTATCAGCCGGCTGCCTCACCAGCTTGTCCAGGCATTCCACTCCACGCTGGAGGTGGCGGCGGACGCCGACCTGATTCTGAATGTCTGCGATGCCTCCGACCCAATGGCGTACAGCCAGATCGACGTCACACGCTCCCTGCTTGATGAACTCGGGTGCGCGGGGATCCCCGTGATCCACGTGATGAATAAGTGTGACCGCCTCTCCGCCGCCGGGGAGCCGGAGATGATGCGGGACTGCGTGATGATCAGTGCGCTTGAGCGGCGCGGACTGGATCAGCTGCTGCAAAAAATCTCCGACCGGCTCGGCGGATTCAGCCGGGTGCGTTTTTTTATCCCGTTTTCAGAGGGAGGCAAGCTCGCCAAAATCCGCGAGAGCTGCGCCGTGCTGAGCGAGGAGTACACCGATGCCGGCTATTCCGTCACAGCCATGGCGGATGCACGCCAGCTTGCCGGAATCGGCGCGGAGTATGAACTGCTCCATTTGGAAAAGGGAAATGAAAATGAAAAAAATTAAAAAACCGCCTTGACGCAGCGCGGTTTTTATGATATATTAATTAGGCTGATTCGACTCGCTGGTGTAGCTCAGTTGGTAGAGCAGCTGATTTGTAATCAGCAGGTCGGGGGTTCAAGTCCGTCCACCAGCTCCATTTCTTGTTCGTCTCGGCTGACAAACTGAATACGGGAGAGTTCCAGAGCGGTCAAATGGAACAGACTGTAAATCTGTCGTCTTTCGGCTTCGGTGGTTCGAATCCACCCTCTCCCACCACGTCGGAGCAAAGTTCGCTTTGCTCCGGCTTATTTTTTGTCTACGACAGAAAATAAGCCATACGCCCGCTTCCTTGCTCCTCCTCTTTCGCAAAAAGTCACGCTCGGCTCACCTGTTCGGTTGTAAACGCCCTCACGACGGCTCGCTGTCGCTACCAATTTTTTGCGAGTTCGAGAGTTCAACTCCCACCGCCGAAATGCCGGAAATATCTTTTTTATGCGGCTTAGACACACCTGCGGTCGGCAATTCGTAATGAGTTGCCGGCTGTTTTTCATTGCGCAGCTCGACCGCAAGCGGGATCTATTTTGTATCGCCCTTACAAAAAACGACAAGTTTCGGCTTGTCGTTTTTTATTTGATGCGCTACAATGTAGATATGTAGTGAGATGATGCTATATAGAATAGATCATTATACGGAAAGTGAAATAAACCCTTTAACCGATCGGATTTATGACGATAGTTGGATTGTGTATTGCTTAACAGAATCCGATGATTATCAAACGATGGTTGGAAATTGATATTTTGTTTTCCTAATACATCAATAAAGAACCGTTTAGAATGGCAGATTTAAAAAATATGATGAAAAGAACGCATAAAGTGCCTGCGGTTGCGCTTGATAATGCTGCCTTGGAAATAGTCGATGATAAATATAGAATTTTGTTTTTGGAGAACGGCGCAACTGCGCAAAAATGTTTCTGGAAAAACGGGAAATATGTTGTTAAAAATATAGAAACAAGAGAATTCAGAGTTATCAAAGAGTTGATAACCAAATAATACTTCGTCACGTTGTTTGTTACATCCAACGGAGGTTGCCATGAGTTATATAAGTGATATGAGACGATATATCGGTCATGCACCCATGCTCTGTGTTGGTGCAACTGTCGCTGTTCTAAATGATAATAAGATTCTTTTAAATTTGCGTTCCGATACGCATACATGGGGGATCCCCGGAGGTGCCGCTGAACTCGGTGAAACACTTGAGGATACTGCCGCAAGAGAATTAAAAGAGGAGACCAATTTACTCGCAAACAGCTTTATTCTTTTGAATGTGTTTTCAGGCGGGAATTTTTATTTTAAATATCCGAACGGTGATGAATTATATTCAGTAATTGCACTGTATCTTGCAAACGGCGTGACGGGCAATTTGAAAATCAATGATGGAGAGAGCCTTGAACTGAAATATTTCAGTAGGGATGAACTGCCCAAGCTTGAAAGCAGGGCAAAAGTTCTTATTGATTATTTGTGCGAAAAAAGATATATTTTGTAGGCACGTGTTTATGAACTCTGTGCGGTATTGAAAGTGCCCGTCCCTTACAACAGAATCCGATAGTTTCGGCATATCGGATTTTCGTGTATGCTGACGCTTTATGAGGAACAGCCGGTTTAAAATCGTTTCTTGTGAGAGGATGAACCTGATGCACAATGAAATCTTTCGGGATCAGGAATATATCCATCGGTTAAAAGATGCCATATATGAGCAATACGGGATTGCTGCGGCCAAAATAACGCCTGCCAATCGCGGATATTACGGTGAGACCTGGAAAGTGCATGCAGATTCCGGCCTCTATTTTTTAAAAATGGATTATCTGCCCTTTCATCAGAAAAAATTCCAGCAAAGTCTGTCCGTCATAGAGTATCTGTGTGAAAACGGGATCGATTTTGTCGGAAGGATTATCAAAACCCAGGGAAATGAGCTCTATTCTAATTTTGATACTGCGGTCATGGGGTTGTTCGAATGGGTGGATGGCAAGAATGTGGAGACGGATCAAACCAAGAGCACGGAATATCAGATGCTGTGTAAAATATATCTATTGACAAGGCCGGGGCTGGCAATCCCCACCGCAGTGTTTTCCGATGATGCGGCCATACGTTTTTACCAGCAGTGGGAGAAGCTCAAATCAGCCCCCAAAGCGGAGGCCGACTGTGCGGTACTCGCGATCTTTGAGCGCTTCAAAGAAGAGATAGCCCACTGCGCTTCACGGCTTTCAAAGTTCGCAGGGGATTGCCGGGAAGATTCTGGTGATTTTTACCTGACCCACGGCGACGCGGGAGGCAATTTTTTTATTGCGCATGGGCGGAATTATATCCTGGACTGGGATGAAGTAATGTATGCCCCCCTTGAGCGCGATGCATGGGTGATGGGATGCTATGACTGGGCGCGCGAGCTGTTTCATGATACGCTCAAGGCCAACAAGATTCCTTATCAGCTGCGGCCGGAGCGGTTGGCCTTCTATTGTTACCATATGTATTTCTTTTATCTCAACGAATTTTTGATGGTTCATCCTATATGTGATAAAAGCCAAAGAATACAGGAATATTTTGAGAACGGATGGATTAAAAACAGGATAAAGTTCGCTGATACGATATAATAGATTTTATTTTTCCTATTGAACATCCAGCGTATCCGTCTCTTTCACACCTGCGGTGAGCAATTCGCGCGCCGCAGGTTTTTTGATAGTAAAACTCAGCATTTAATAAAGCAGCATCATCGATCACATTCCGCTTGATATTCCTGCGGATCTGAGAGCTTTTTATACAACTCCCATCTTTGGGAGATCGAACCACTGGTTCAATTTATCTCCTAAGTTTGACAAGATCCGAGTTGGGATATATAATAAAACCCATTCTCAAACACCTACATTGGTTTGCCAAAAATACACCTTTGATTTTAAGGTCGGTGGAGCACTTGAACCAGCATATTCTTATAGCCGAAGATGACGAAGATATTGTTGAGCTGCTTTCTCTTTATCTAACCGGTGAAGGATTCACGGTTTTTCCTGCAGAAAATGGATTTCAGGCACTGGAATTGATAGAATCTGTGAAGGTTGATATCGCAATCCTTGATATTATGATGCCGGAAATGAGCGGGTACGATTTGCTGAAGAAAATCCGGGAAAATTACAACTTTCCTGTGATTATTTTGTCCGCCAAGGATCTGGATACGGATAGGATCCTCGGCCTGAATCTAGGGGCGGACGCTTATCTTACCAAACCGTTTAATCCGCTGGAAGTTGTCGCTTATGTTAAATCCGCGTTACGCCGCTACTATGAATTGGGGAGCAATCACGGTTCCGAAAAAATCACCGCAGAAAAGTCCTCACTAACTGTAGGCGAATTGCAGCTGGATTTGTTTAAATTCATCCTGCGTAAAAGGGGACGGGTTATTCCACTTACCCCAACAGAGTTGAAAATTGTGCTGAAATTGATGCAGTCCCCCGGTCGGGTATACACAAAGGCACAGCTTTATGGGTGTATTGGCGGGGAGTTATATGAAAGTGATGACAACACCATGATGGTCCACATCTCCAATATCCGCGCAAAGATTGAGGATGATCCCTCAAATCCGCGATATATTAAAACTGTGAGAGGATTGGGATATAAAATTGAAGAAAATTAGTCAAGTACGGAAAAGCCTGCTTTTTTCCTGTGCAGTATATTTTGTGTGCTACACACTGATTATTATATTGGTCTATTTTGCGTTTGCTCATCTTGCAAATCAAAAAATGAGCGAATCAGTTTTTACAATAGAAGACTTATTCTCCTATGAAGAGGATCTGATTCAAGAGAATTACGCCAGGATTCCCGCCAAAAATTCCAAAACCTCCGCCATCATTATTTTTGATAAAAACGGACGAATCCAATATGCGAGCAATCAAACCATTAGCGAAAAGATCTTTTTTCAAGATTTGGACATGGTCGAGGATTACAATTCCAGTAGCTTTTTCGAGGTTCTTCAAAATGCTGAAACGGACGGTTCTGTTGCATACACTGTATATTTAAACAGTTATGATGGCGACGATATGATCCCTACAATTTTGGATTACTGCGTTCTGGATGAAGAATACAGAATTGTGGAAGGCGGATTATTTCCCGACCAAGAGTTTTTGACACAAAGGGAATTCGAATTATTAAGCGGAATATCCGGGTTTAATGGAACCCTTGTAAAACATGTCTACCAAAATAAGGACGGGGAAGAAAGGACCCTTGTTTTTCTTTCCACCAGTATAAGCGACAAACAGTATAGCCGAATCGTAGAATCTGTAAACATGATTTGGTTTGTGGGAATTCTGAGTGTCTTTTTAATAATAATTGTGTTCGCAGTATTATTTTTCAGAAGAATTAAAAAAAGAATTTCTCCTTTAAATCAGACCATTGCATCTTATCAAAAAGGGAAAGCGGCGGAGATTGATCCCTCAGCGGTTCCTTCAGAATTTCGTGAGACGGTTTGTAGCTTTAAAAACTTGGTAGAGGAACTGGAGCGTACGCGGGAAGAGAAAGAAACACTATACAAGGAAAAGCAAAAGCTAATTGTGGACATCTCTCATGATTTAAAAACGCCACTGACGGTTATCCAGGGGTATGCAAAGGCA
Organism: Candidatus Onthovicinus excrementipullorum; assembly: GCA_018712345.1. Lineage (GTDB taxonomy): Bacteria > Bacillota > Clostridia > Oscillospirales > Acutalibacteraceae > Onthovicinus > Onthovicinus excrementipullorum. The sequence goes on from DVHG01000008.1 coordinate 165,355, forward strand.
CTTTCTGAGCGGAGGGTGCCTGCCGAAAAACAGGACGCCTATATTGAATCTATTTTTAACAAATCAACGCTGGCCGCAGATATGGTCAACGACCTTTTCATGTTCACACAGATGGAGCATCCAAACTATCAGCTGCATTTGGAGAAAACAGACTTTAATGAGTTTGTAAAAAGCTTTTTTGCGGAAAAATATATGGAAATTGCAGAGGATGGATTTCAAATTTCTGCAGATATGGAAGACTTCCCGATCACGCTTATGCTTGACAGAAGGTTGATGCGCCGCCTTCTTGAAAATCTGTTGAGCAATGCCATAAAGTACAACAATAAAGGAACAACTATATATATTGCAATGAAGAAAAGGGATTCAGATGCTGTCATGACCATTGCCGATGACGGCGTTGGTATTCCCGAGGGGATTGCCCAAAACTTGTTCCGGCCTTTTGTCACCGGCAACCATGCGCGGACAACCGGAAAAGGCACGGGCCTTGGATTGTCCATTGCACAGAGGATCGTACAGATGCATCATGGCAGCATGGAGCTTGTCAGACCTCCCCATAAGCCGTACCATACTGAGTTTTGTATACGGATCCCCATTCAAGAAAACGAATAAAACACCGACAAAACCGGAGCCCAATTGGGCTCCGGTTTTTCCTTTAGAAACATTAAGGTTGCCTGAAGATTGGATAAAGCTTTGCCCATTATACTTAAATCATGCCCTGCAGCATGATTTATCGATAGGGTTCAGTTTTAGGATTTTCAGGTGATTAAAATGAAAAATGTATTAGAATACCTTGAAAAGAGTGCAAGTTCTTTTCCCAATAAGGTAGCTGCAGAAGATGAAAATGGCGCCTGCACTTTTCAAGAATTACAAAAATCCTGTATGCGCATCGGGTCTGGAATAATCGAAAAATTTGATAGGGGCACCCCTGTAGCAGTTTTTATGGATAAAAGTATCGCATCGCTGAGCGCATTCTTAGGGATTGTTTATGCCGGTGGTTTTTATGTGCACCTAAGCCCGGAGCTGCCGGCCGCAAGGCTCAGACAAATACAAAGCATCCTACAGGCTGCATATATTATTACCGATCGGAAACACCGCGCAGATGCACAGAAAATTTTCCCCTCAGCCACCGTCCTGCTGGTAGAGGAAATACGTTCCGGCCCCATCCGGAAAGCTTCCTTGGACAGCATCCGCCGCCGCATGATTGATACGGATCCGCTCTATGCTATTTTCACCTCCGGCTCAACAGGTGTGCCAAAAGGGGTTGTAGTCAGCCATCGTTGCGTCATTGATTTCATTGATACGTTTACAGCGCTCTTCCAGATCAGGAGGACGGATGTAATCGGCAATCAGGCGCCTTTTGATTTTGACGTTTCCGTCAAAGACATTTATTCCGCCCTTAAAACAGGGGCCACGCTGTCCATCATTCCCAAACAGCTTTTTTCTCGCCCGAAGGACTTGCTGGACTGGCTTTGTGACCACAAAATCACGACAATGATCTGGGCGGTTTCCGCGCTCTGTCTTATCAGCACCTTCCATGGGCTGGATTACAGGCAACCGAATGCGGTGCGTCAGATCCTTTTCAGCGGCGAAGTTATGCCAATAAAGCATTTGCAGATATGGATGGAACGCCTGCCAAAAGCACAGTTCGTCAACTTGTACGGTCCTACGGAAATCACCTGTAATTGCACCTATCACATTTTGAAAAGAGAGAACAATTACCACGAGGGAATTCCCATTGGACAGGCTTTCCCCAATAAGGAGGTCTTCCTGCTGGGTTCAGAAGATGAGAGAATATGCAAGCCCGGCGTGGAGGGAGAGATTTGTGTCCGTGGGACCGCCCTTGCGCTTGGCTATTACGGGGCCCCGGAACAGACAGCAGCGGTATTTGTTCAGAATCCTCTCAACCGGCACTATCCGGACCTCATTTATCGGACAGGCGATATCGGGAAATACACAGACAGCGGAGATCTGCTTTTCTGTGGACGCAAAGATTTTCAAATCAAACATATGGGCCATCGCATTGAGTTGGAAGAAATCGAAAGGGCAGTCGCCAATTTGCCTGACATAGAGCGCTGCTGTTGTGTCTTTGATGAACAGAGGCAAAAGCTATACGGCTTCTATACCGGCAGCGTGGATAAAAAGGAACTCCACAGGCAGCTCAGAACCCAACTTCCCATTTACATGGTACCGGGAGCGCTTTATCATCTGACGGAATTTCCATTGAGCAAAAACGGTAAAGTGGACAGAAAACATTTGCTTGAAAGGCGGAGTCATAAGTGAATGATATACAGCTGAAAAAATTGCTGGAAAAGAAAGAAACGCCCCTTTATGTATTTGACTTGGAGGAACTGCGGTGCCGGATTCAAACATTAAGGCGGGCCCTTCCCAACCACGTCAATCTCTGTTATGCAGTGAAGGCCAACACATTTATTTTAAAAGAAATAAGTGAACTGGTCGATCGATTTGAAATTTGTTCGCCCGGAGAACTCCATATCTGCCAAAGGCTGTGGCTTCCCCCCGAAAAATTTGTAATTTCCGGGGTTTATAAGGAGCCGGCGCTTATGAGTCAGCTCATTGCCCAGGAGGGAAAAATTGGGGCCTATACGGTAGAATCCATGACACAGTTCACGATCCTGCATGAGGCGGCAGCAGCGGCAAAAAAGAGATTGCGCGTTTTTCTTCGGCTTACCAGCGGAAATCAGTTCGGCCTTGACAAAACAGAGATCGAGGGCATTCTTGCAGAGTACCGGGATTCTTCCTGTTTGGATATCCGGGGGATTCAGTATTTTTCGGGTACCCAAAAAGCTTCAATCAAGAGGCTAAAAAGGGAACTTACCTCTGTAGACCTTTTTTTGGAAACGCTGCATGGCAAATATGGCTATCAGGCCAAAGAACTGGAACTGGGCCCGGGGTTCCCGGTATCTTATTTCCAGGGGGAACCCTTTGACGAGGAATCCTTCCTGTGGCAGTTTTCTCATCTTTTGAACGAAATGAAGTTCCGTGGGGCGATTACCATTGAGCTTGGCCGGAGTATTGCGGCGAGCTGCGGCAAATATTTTACCAAAATTGTCGATCTGAAGCGCAACCATTCCGAAAATTATGCTATCGTGGACGGAGGAATGCATCAACTGGTGTATTATGGTCAGTTTATGGCCATGAAGCATCCCTTTGTCAGGCACTGGTCCTCCCATACGGCCGCGGAAGCAAAAGAACAGGAATGGAATATCTGCGGTTCTTTATGTACGGCAAATGATATTCTCATGAAGAAGGTGCCATTGAAAAATTTGCAAATTGGAGACATTTTGCTATTCGAAAATACAGGCGCCTACTGCATCACGGAAGGGATCTCGCTTTTTTTAAGCCGCGATCTTCCAGAAGTTGTGTTGATAAAAGAAAATGGAACCACACTCACGGTGCGGGATCATTTACAGACAGAAATTTTTAATACCCCATTATACTAAAGGAGTAGATCATGATGGAAAGACTCATTGAAATCCTGGAGGAAATCCAGCCGGAAGTGGACTATTTTACCTGCACTGACCTGATTGACGGGCATCATTTAGACTCCCTCTCTATAATTTCTCTTGTTGCGGAGCTGGAGGAGGAGTTCGATATCACCATTCCTACGGTGGAAATCATTCCAGATAATTTCAATTCCGCAAAAAATCTGTGGGCAATGATCGTGCGCTTGCAGGAGGAAGAGTAAAATGTTCTCCCTCTCCTCCTATTTTTCGATCGAATACTTGGTGATCCTGTTGCCAATATCAGTAGGGCTATATGCCGTTCTGCCGCAAAAACTCCGCCGGATGAGCCTTCTGCTCTCAAGTTATGTGTTTTTTTGGGCGGTCAGCGGAAAGCTGATCGCGTATTTATTGCTTTCGACGCTCTCTATCCACCATATCGGCATATGGCTGTCCAGCATTCAGGGGGATTGCGACCGCCTGATGGAGTCATCTCCCAAAGCAAATCGAAAAGAAATAAAAAACCGATATTTAAAAAGGCAGCGCCTTGTTGTCACTTTCGCAGTAGCTTTACATATTGGGGTTCTGCTGGTACTAAAGTATACACCATTTTTTACGAGCAATCTCAACACCCTATTTCGTTTACTGAATCTCCCGCTGTCCTTGACGATCCCCTCCTTTGTACTGCCAATCGGCATTTCTTTTTATACCATGCAGGCGGTGGCCTACATTTTTGACGTATATCGGAGAAAAATTCCTGCCGATCGCAATCTACTGCGTTTGGCACTCTTTATGGGATTTTTCCCGCAAATCATGGAAGGCCCAATCTGCCGCTATTCTGAAACGGCTGAGCAGCTGTGGGCGGCCCCGATGCTGCGCTATCAGAACCTTACATTTGGCCTGCAAAGGATTCTTTTTGGACTCATGAAAAAGATCGTTATTGCAGACCGGCTGAACCTGCTGATAAAAAATATCTTTACTGGATATGAAAGCTACGATGGCTTTGTCATAGCCGTGGCAGCAGTATGTTATACCATCCAGCTTTACATGGATTTTTCCGGTGCCATGGATCTGGTTATCGGCAGCGGTCAGATTTTTGGAATGAAGCTGCCGGAAAATTTTCAGCGTCCTTTCTTTTCCAAAACGATATCCGAGTTCTGGAAAAGATGGCATATTACCCTGGGAGCATGGTTTAAGGACTATATCTTTTATCCGCTTTCCATGTCAAAGCCTTTAAAAAAGCTGACCGCCCGTGCAAGGAAACGGCTGGGCAATCACTTTGGGCCCCTTCTATCTGGGGCTATCGCGCTGTTTTGTGTCTGGCTCTGCAACGGCCTTTGGCATGGGGCAGGCTGGAAGTATATTTTTTTTGGAATGTACCATTTTGCATTAATTCTGGCGGGAAGCATAGTTGAACCGCTGGTTGTACAGGTTACAAAAAAACTGCATATTCAAAGAAGCAGCTTGCCTTACCGCTGCATCCAGATTGTCCGCACCGCTATTTTGGTATGTATTGGCGAACTTTTTTTCCGTGCCCATGGACTCAGGGCCGGACTTACCATGTTCAAAAGGATTTTTACGCACTTTTCACTGGACGCTGTTCAGGACCGGTCTATTTTTACCGTTGGGATGGATAAGCACGACTGCCTGATCATATCAATTGCGCTGATTCTTATTTTTATAATCAGTGTTTTAAAAGAACGCAATGTTCCAATCCGGGAGCGGATTGCCTCCAAAAATGCAGTGGTTCGATTTGCAGCGTATTACGCACTGATTCTGTCCATTGTTATTTTTGGCGCTTATGGTACAGGTTACGTTCCAGTTGATCCTATTTACGCAGGATTTTAAGGAGTCAAATTATGATCTATGTAAAAAGAATGCTGTCTTTTGTGATGTTCTCTGTAGTCCTCGCCGCTCTTCTTCTGGCAGCCTCTCTTGTATTTTATCCAAAAAATAATATGTCCGAATTTGGCATGGAAGAAGCCCAGGCAAACGGTATCCTTGGAGAAAAGCAAAACACCATTGACGTCCTTGTGTTAGGGGACAGCGAGTCATACTGCTCAATCACCCCTATGCAGATCTGGGAAGAAACCGGATATACCGCCTATGTGTGTGGTACCAGCGCCCAGCCGCTCAATTACAGCCTGGTTATGCTACATCGCGCTTTTGAAAAACAAAAACCTAAAATTGTAATTTTGGAAACAAACGCGATTTACAGAAAAATTTCATCGGGTCAGGCGTTAAAAAACAAACTTACCAACTACTTTTCCATATTTCAATATCACAATCGATGGAAATCGCTCGGCTGGCACGATTTTTTTGGAAAAATAGAATTCACATGGACAGATGACTATAAAGGTTATAAGTACAATACCACGGTCTCCCCAAGTATAAATACAGATTATATGAAACAAACAGAAACGATTGCGACGATTCCGACCTTGAATGTCCAGTATGTTCATAAAATTAAAAAGTATTGCGATGACAATGGAAGCCAGCTGGTCTTATTGAGCACACCGAGCACCGTAAACTGGAATTACGCGCGTCATAATGGCATTCAGAATTTGGCCAGTGAGATCGGATGCAGCTATATTGACCTGAATTTAATGAATGATCAGATACAAATTGATTGGAGCATGGATACACGCGATAAGGGGGATCATTTAAACTACTCTGGTGCCGTAAAAGTAACCCATTTTATTTCAGAATATCTTAAAGAGACGGGATTGCTGACAGATCACCGGGTAGATCCTGAATATGCAAAATGGAATGATTCCTTCAAGAAATATGAGTTCGTTGTTGGCAAGGTTCGTGCGAAAAAATAAAGTGGGATCAATGCCATAGTTCAAAATGGGGGCCACGATCCACACTTTTGACGAGTATGATCCGGAACGGCCCGACATTGCCCCGGATGCGGATTTTGAAAAAACTATTTTTTACCCGGGAGGAGGAATATTGGATATTAAAAGGTGGGACGAAAGGCTTCCTGCTGCATCAAAAAATCAACAGTCTCCGCATATACCTTTAAAAATATAGACGGCACAGTGTAGCTTTTTGTTGAATGGAAAATGGACAACTACATATACGGCGGAATGAGGCCGAATTATTACATATTTATAAGAGCATAGAGGATGCAGGCTCACCGCCCTTTTAACAAGACCTCACCGCGAAATGAGATCTTTTATGATTCAGAGCCTTGTGCAGAGAATTGCTCCGCTCCTGTTTTCTCCACTAAGGCTTGGTCTTGAAAAAAGGCTGGGCTGCAAAGGAATCCCTGCGCGTCCAGCCTGTTCGGCTATTCCGGTTTTGATAATTCATCGGTTAGCTTTAAAATCTGCGGGGCCAGCTTTTTTCGCTCTTTTTTGGTAATGCGGGCGTATAGCGGATATGCTGCGGCTATGCCCACGATCCCCACGATGCCGATCAGGATTCCAGGGATAAACCACTGCTGCGCCCAAATCATTGTACAGCACATCCCCACGCCCAAAAGCAAACAGCCAACGACTCCCACCATAATGGAGATAATCGTGCCTTTTTTTGTGGTGCCCCGGTCCAGCCGCCGCAGCCGTTCCATTTTATCCTCCTCTTCTGGCAGATATTTTTTCCGGATGTTCTGAATTTCCTCCTGCCGTTTTGCCGAGTAGGTATATTGAAAAACTTCTTTTTTATTTTCCATAATAAAACTCCGCCTTTCTGTTCAATCCGATATCTATGATGATAATGGACGATTGCTATTTTTAAAAATGAACTTATATTTCCGGATTGTTATTCTTCAGCCTGTTGATCTGTCTCGTACTACGGACCACCATATAAGCGCCCATCCCTACCACAATGGCACAGACAATTCCGCCGGTAGTGCCCAACATGGTCTGGCGGAAGAGCGGCGCGGTGCTTCCGTTGTCAAATTGAATCAGCATAGCGGTTTCCAGCGACAGCATGGAGACCAAGGCCGCCGCCAGATTGACGGTTTTTGCCGCAGATATCACCGGACTGTTAAATTTGCAGTACCTTACGACATTGATCACTGCCATAATCGTGATATAAAACGTGTACAGTGCCATAGCATAAATCAGGGAGCCCGCATACTCAAACCCTCTGTTTTCATGAAGCACCAGAATTACCACACCGGCCAGTGCCATATTCATCATGATTAAAATCGCCCCGCACAGCCGGCAGCGTTTAAATTCAGCTGTTTTATCCGCACCAAAGCCGCTTTTGTGGGCAAACCGCACCAGCAAAAAGCGCATGACTGATAAAAAAATATAGTAGGCCGCCAATGTCCCAAACCATACGGAGTGGTAATAGATACCGGAGAATCCGTTTACTCCTGCGTACAGCAGGTTGATCGCCAGGGAAAGATAAAGGGATATGCGCAGCTTGAACGGGAGATCCTCCAAATAGCGGCGCGTATACGGATTCTGGCGAAGCCACTGCTTTCCTTTCCGTATAACGGGAACGAAATTGGCGCAGACAATGGTCAGGGAATACGCAGAGACTACATAGGACACATACGCCACAGGGCTGTTTTCCCCGGCAATGAGGAACGCATAGGCCAGCAGTCCGGCCCCAATCGGTATACTCAAAATCACAACTGTCGTTCCTGGGAACAGGAGCCGGTACAGGATTTTTTTAAACTTCTCCATCTCTTTTTCTCCTGATCTTCACTGTGAACGTGCTGCCCTTCCCCACCTCGCTGCTGACGGAGATATCCCCGCCTACAATGTCGATCACACGCTTGACCAGCGCCAGACCGAGGCCATTGCCCTGCGCCGCATGAGAGGTATCCCCCTGATAAAACTTTTCAAAAATATGCGCGCCCACCTCCGGCGGGATTCCGCAGCCGGTGTCTGTTACCTGCACAACAGCGAATTCCCCCTCCGTTTTCAAAGAAAGAGTCACTTTTCCGTGTGGCTGCGTAAACTTGACAGCATTGGAAAACAGGTTGTTCCAGACCAGTGAAAGCAGCTCCGCATCGGCATCCACCTGCACGTCATCTTCCACGTCCGTTTCAATTTCCAAATCTTTCTCTTCCCAGGCGTTTTCAAAGGCGAGCAGGCATTCGCACAGCTGTTCCCCCAAATCGTATGGCTCCACCTTCGGATAAATCTGCTGATTTTCCAGTTTGTTCAGCTTCAGGATATTGGTAATCAGATCGGCCAGCCGCCGCGAAGCATTTGTGATGCACTTGGCGTATTCCAGCCGTTTTTCCTCCGGCAAATCCGGCTGCTGGAGCATGGTGCCGTAATTCTGAATGACCGCCAGCGGCGTTTTCAACTCGTGAGACACATTGGCGATGAAATCTGTCCGCAACGTCTCCGTCCCGGAAAGCTCCTGTGCCATTTGGTTGAAGTAATCCGCAATTACATCAAACCCGCTCATACTTCCCAGGCCATGCAGCGGAGGGATCCGCACCGAAAAATCCCCTTTTGTGATCTGATCTGCCGCCTTCACAATTTTCCGCACCGGACGATCTACCATGAATCTCCGCCGGATACCGTCAACCACAGTACACAGCAGGCTCAGCAGAATTACATTCAGAAAGGTCACCTTGGCAGCCTTTTCCACATAGTCGTGAGACAGAACCAGCCCTGTTGTGCGTGACATCATATTGAGGAACAGTACCATGCAGCAGGTGATAACAAAAGCCATCAGGAGAAAAAAGCTGAAATACCGCCGCAGGGCAAACAGCCACCGAACACTTCTTTTGTGTTTTCCCTTCCCGTTCATTTCAATACCGCCTTATAGCCCAGTCCATGGACTGTCACAATCTCAAAGTCGTCACAGCCGGAAAACTTATCCCGCAGCTTTGTCATGTACACATCCACCGTCCGGGGGCCGGAGGTAGAGGCGCTATCCCAAAATTCATCCATAAGCTGTGAGCGCGTAAAGGTCTTTTTCGGATAGGACAGCAGCTTGTAGATCAGGTTAAACTCTCGAACCGTCAGCGGGATTTCCTCATCATTTAAATAGGCGGTATGCTCCTCCGCATCCAGCGTCAGGCTGCCCACATTCAGCTTTTTGCTGGTGGCGATTTTGGCCCGCCGCAGCAGGGCCTCAATTCGTAAGAGAAGCTCGTCCAGATCAATGGGTTTGACCATGTAATCGTCAATTCCCGCCCTAAATCCGCGCTGTTTGGACGCAAAATCATCCCTCGCGGTCATAAACAGGATGGGAATCTCCCGGTTCAATTCCCGGATCGTTTTGGCAAACTCAAAACCATCCACCCCCGGCATCATGATATCGGAAAGAATCAGATCAAAGAGGGTGCCGCCGTACATGGTGTCAAAGGCTTCATTGGCATTTAAACAGCCCACTGCCTCATAGCCGTTTTGGTTCAGATAGGCGCACACGGTCTTATTCAGCTCCCGATCGTCTTCTACTACTAATATTTTAAACATGAATCCCGCCCCCCACGCTTGTTTTATGATAGTATAACATGGAGTTGTTAAAGTTTTGTTTGTATTTAGGCTCTCTGCAGAAAAACACACAAAATTCCGGACCCGAGCGCAGGGGGAACGCTCAGGCCCGAAGGGATGTGCTTTTATGTTGGGAATTTACGCCTCGCCGCCGCCCCTTACTGCGTCAATGCGCGCCTGTGCCTGAGCGGTTCTTTCTTTTGCAAGGGCAATCGCTTCTTCCCGTTTTGCCTGTTCCGCAGCCTTGTGTGCTGCCAGGGAATTCCGGGATTTTGTCTCTGCAAATTTCGCTTTGGACTCAGCCCTTGCCGCCTCAAAATTGGATTTGTCCACTTCATGCTGCGCCTTTGCACTCTCTTTCATATCCTCAAATGCATTTTTAAAAAAATTTGCCATTGTAACTTTCTCCCAGCTCATTGATTCAAGATGATTTTCTGCGCTTGCAAATAAGAATTATTACTGCCGTCACAATTCCGACCGCTGCCGGTACAATAAATTTTGCCATATCTTCCCCTCCTTTACTTCAAGCCTTTAATAACAGGAATCAGGCAAAGCAGAAGCACAATGCCCACAATGCCGACGATGATCCCGGGTACCAGCATATTCCATACCATCACCATGCACATTCCAACGCCGAGAATGATAGCGCCTGCCACACCCAGCAGGGTAGTTCCGATGGCTTTTCCGTTAAAGACAATGGCCGGTTTTCCGTCCATTTTCCGGCGGACGAGAAGCATGACCAGCAGAATCACGGCGCCAACCACACCGATGACGATTCCCGGTGTCATGGCGCCCCATTGCGGAATCAGAGCCATGCACATACCCAAGGCAAACAGAATTCCGCCAACAGTCCCCAGAATCATGGATACAAAATCTTTCTTTTTCATATTGAACAGCTCCTCACTTTTTGTGGTTCCCCACTTGATGTCTACAGTTTACCGCCGCAATGTTTTTAAATTGATTGCAAAATGTTTTTAAATCATTAAAAACACTGATTTTAAAATATGGAAAGATTTTAAGTTCTCTCCGCGATCCGTACGTACTGTTTTATGCAGTTACAGCGATTTTCGCACAGATTCACACTGTTAGCACCCCTCCCCATTTTCAGCGCATCCTATTTGTTTTGTTTTTAAAAGCAAATAAAATCCATATATTTCTTTTTAAAAGCGATATTCCGCTGATTTTCATTGTCTATCACTGCACTTGGCGTTATAATTATCCACAAAGTATCAAGTAATTCTGTCAGATCATCATATAACATGCACAAAAACAGATGGAGGGAAAACGAAATGGAAAAAACCTGGGAAGGCGAAGATCTGCCGCGCGCCGCATATCCGGAGGAGGCAGGTGTCTCCACGGCGGAGCTGACCGCCTTTGTCCGCGATCTGGAGGAGATCCATATTGCCAACCACTCCTTCATGATCCTGCGGCATGGGGTGGTGGCGGCGGAGGCCTTTGTGCCGCCGTTTGCGCCGGAGATCCCCCATGCGCTCTACTCCTTCAGCAAAAGTGTGTCCGCCACGGCGGTGGGCTTTGCCGTAGATGAAGGGTTAATCTCCCTGGACACGCTGGTAAAGGACGTGTTCCCGGAGTACAGGCAGAAAAGGCCGGACGAAAACTACCAGAGGCTGACCGTGCGCCATCTGATGACGATGATGAGCGGCCGTGAACCGAGCCTGATCGCCGACAAGGCTAAGATCGACTGGATCCAGAATTTCATTGATGCGCCCGTCAAGAGCATGCCGGGTGAAAAATTCCGCTATACAAATGAGAATATCTATATGCTCTGCGCCATTGTCAGCCGTGTATCCGGCATGAGCGTGATCGATTACCTGACGCCACGCCTGTTTGAGCCCCTGCACATTGAGCGTCCGTTCTGGGAGACGGATCAGAAGGGGATTGAAGCCGGCGGCTGGGGTCTTTACCTGAGGACAGAGGATATGGCAAAGTTCACCCTCTGCTATCTGAACAAGGGCATGTACAACGGCAGGCAGGTTATCCCGCGGTGGTTTGCCGAGGATGCCGTGAAACCGCTGGTGGACAACAGCCCCAATGAACCCGAGATCGGGGACTCCTCCAACGGGTACGGGTACTGCTTCTGGCACAACTACCATGTGGAGAACTCCTCCCGTGCGGACGGCATGTTCTCCCAGTTCGGGATCCTGATGCCGGATTACGACGCGGCGCTGATCTTTACGGATGGGCACCCGGATGAGCAGTATGTGCGCGATTGCATCTGGCGCCACTTCCCCAAAGCCTTTGAAAACGTAAAGGTGGCCCCTGCTCCGGAGGAGACTGCCGAGTATCAGGCGCTGATCGCCTCGCGCAGGATCCTGCCGCTGCCGCGCCGGCAGCACTCACCGCTGGAGGCCAGCCTCAACGGGCGGCGGATGCGTTTTAACAAAACGGTACTGCTCAACATATTCGGTTACCCTGTGAGCATGCTGCCGCTGCCCGTGACCTATATGACGACAGACAAGGCCGGCAATATCGACAACGTGGCCATTCTGTTTGACGGTGATACCTGCCGCATCCTGTGGAGCGAGGGGGACGAGATGAACTGTGTGCCCTGCGGGATGGACGGGCGCTATCGCGAGGGGAAAATGCGTCTGGGCGGTATCGATTACAGGACTCTTTCCAGCGCCGCCTGGAAAAATGAGGTGCAGCTGGAAATGGAAATCCGGCCAATTGAGACGGTCGCCTCCCGCAAGCTTCTCTTCACTTTTAATCTGGAGAAAGGAATTGTCTCCATCCGGCCCGGCAGCACCCCTGATATCATGGAGCTGGCCGAATCCCTGGCGCCGGCGATGGACTCCCTCCTGACGAACGAGACGCTCAACCGGACGTTCAAAAAGGCGTTGAGCCACGCGGGGGAGATCATCGAGCCCACGCTGATCGGCCGGATTTTAAAATAAGGTAAAACGAGAGGAGAGCTTTTGCTTGAGTGCCTATAAAATTGCGATTATCTGCATGATCTGTGCGGAAATCATCCTTGTCCCACTGTTCATCCGGGCCCAGTGGCCAAAAAAGACAAAAAAGTCCCTGGCTTTAAAAATGATTTGCGCCTCCCTGTTCGTGGCGATCGGGGTAACGGCCATGGTGGGCGGGCAGAACGAATCACTCTATGCCATTCTGATGGTGGCCGGCTTTGCCATGTGCTGGCTGGGGGACCTGTTCCTGCACGTGTCTCCCAAACAGATCTATTTCTTTATCGGGCTCATTTTTTTCCTGATCGGGCACATTTTCTTCGCTTCGGGGTACACCATCGCCGTCAAGGATATGTTCCCGGCGGCATCCATCTTTGACTGGCGGGAGATGCTCGCCATCGCGGCGCTGCTGATTTTTGGAATCGTTGGGCGCCGCTGTACGATGTCACACAAACTGGGCAAGGCCACAATTCCGATCCTGATCTACACCGTGGCGCTGCTGACCATGTTTGTAAAGGCCTGCTCGCTGGGCATCCGGTATGTTCTTGCCGGCATGCCCTATGGGATCGGTGTCTGCCTGCTTTTGTGCATCGGTGGCGCCCTCTTTGTCATATCGGACAGCACACTTGTATATATTAATTTTGATAAGCGGAAAACCTTTCCGCTCAAGGCGGTCAATCTGGTCACCTACTTTGGCGCGCAGGTACTGCTCGCCTCCAGCATCCTGTTTATCCATTGAGAGAGAATTTAAAATAGAGAGAAAGCGTCCCGGAGTCCATCTTGGCTCCGGGACGCTTTTGATCGTTACTTTAATCCGAATATCTGCGCAGGACCTCTTCAAGCTTTGCAAGCGGGATTTGCCCAATGGGGGTAAACGGCGCCGGTTCCCCCGAACAGGGGAGAATTTCGCGCTCAAACCACGCCACATCGTGCCATGCGCCGCATTTATACCCCGTGTGGCGGTAGACGCCCAGACGGCGGAAGCCCATCCCCTCGTGCAGGCGTTTGCTCTTCTCATTGGGCAGTGTGACGCCGCCGTACACATTATGCACACCCTGCATACGCAGCAGTTCTATCAGCGCACCATAGAGGCGCTTGCCCAGCCCGGCGGAGACGGAATCCCGGTCCAGATAGACGGAGAGTTCCGCGTTCCAGCCGTATGCCTCCCGCTCCATCTGGCGGTGCGCATAGGCGTAACCGACCGGCTCGCCCTCACGCTCGCAGACCAGGTAGGGATACTGCGCGGATATATCCCGGATACGGGCAGAAAACACTTCCGCCGTGGGGCAGACGCACTCAAATGTCACTGGCGTATCCAGATACTGTGCATAAATTTTTACCAGCTGCTCCCCATCCTCCGGGGCGGCAAAACGGAGCCGCATACACCTCATCTCCCTTTCTCTGCGGGCTGTTCCGCTTCAAAAATAAAAGGCACCCCACAGCGGAAGTGCCTTTGGATATCTGCTCCGAATACAAAGCATCAGGCCGCCGGCCTGCGGAAATGTGAGCGGGCGCGGCGCGGGCGGTGCTGCGCACTTGCCGCTGCGGGATTCGCCTGGCGCTCACTGTGACGGACTGTCTCCCGGACGCAGTAGACATCCTGCTCCCGGAGCTGTGCGCTGCGCGCCGCACGGTAGGTGCGGAAACGCATGGCAAGCCTACGCTCGAACGCGATTAACTTTTTCTCATTCAAAAGGGCGACTATGAACAATAAAACGGCCAGAGCCTCAAACACGGTCCGGACAATCACACCTGCTGACATCCTCAACAACTCCTATCCTCGGGGAACAAATCAAAACGTTTGTTCTATCTGCTTTTTATTATACCATGCTCCCGCGAAAAGTCAAGCAAATGTTCGAAACATTTGTTTAAAGTCCTATTTATGGGACGCTTTTATTTTTGCATTTTTATTATAGCACAAGATATAGCCGCTGTCAATTTCACAGGCACAATTTGTAGCATTAACTTTTCGTGAATAAGTGACAAAATTCTTAAATTTTTGAGAAGAAGCGCCTGTTTTTTCGGCAAAAAGGCGAAATATTGCATTTTCCCCCTGTATCCCTGCATGAAACAGGAATCGGACATCATTTGTCAAGCATCCTCATAGATAAAGCGGTACAGATTTTGGGCGGCCGTATCGTAGTCATAGACCCACACCCACTTCCCCTCCAGGCCCGGATAATTTTGTCCGCCGTAGGCGTTTTCCACGGCGCCGGGGATCGTCAGCGAATCCAGACGCAAGTCCCGGGAGAGCAGCGGGAGATAGGAGACGATCTCCGAATACGTCATGGAGGTCTCAGTCATCTCCAGTAGGGTGCGCAGAATGGACGGATACCGGACCGCCGGCAGTTCGCGGACACGGCTGTAAATCCCCACCAGTACATTCCGCTGGCGGCGCACGCGCTCCTGATCGCTGTCGATCTGCCGGATGCGGGCATACATGGCAGCCTGTGCCCCGTTGAGGCGGACATCCCCCGCCGCGGTGAGCAGCTCCTGGGAGCCCGAGTACCGGTTGATCTGCTCCATTTCCGCCTGCGTGATCTCAAGCTCAATCCCGCCGATTAAATCAACAGCATCTGCCAGGTGGTACATATTGACAGATACGTAGTCCGCGATGTTCATCTGAAATTTCCGGTTGAGCGTCTGGATCATAATCTCCGGCCCGTAGCGCCGGTACACATCCGTCAGCTTCATAGAGCCGTACCCCGCCACATCAATCCAGCTGTCCCGCAGGATTGACGTCAGGCAGACCCGGCCCGCCTCCCGGTCGATACTTGCGATCATCACCGTATCCGCCCCGCCGGAGAAAGACTGCACATCACGCGTATCCACACCGAATACGGCGATATTTACCACGGCCCGCCTCGCCGCCTGCTCCTGTGCAGGTGTTCCGGCCACAGCGCCGCCTCCGGATGCATCACTCTCCGTCCCGGCTGTGCCTCCGCCGCTGAGTTTTTCATTGATGTAAAGATTTTCCTCATTGATCGGTACGCGATCGATCCCGCGCAGGATGTAAATCCCGATCCCCAGCACCACCGCAGCAGCGGCGGCAAGCAGCAGCACAACGGCCGCCAGTACGCGGAGCCAAACCCGCCCGCCGGAACGCCTGCGCTCTTTCACATACGCCACCTCCAAAAAAAATCCGGCCCCGATCAATCGGGGCCGGCGGCTTTTACCGGTCAGCTGTATTTGCGGACGATCGCCTGCATCTCGCCGAAACGGTCCTCCATCTCCTCCACCAGCTTGAACTGGGTGCGCGCACGCACAAGGTTATGGTTTGGATATTCGGTCTTAAAATAGGTGTCGCCCTGGAGGTAGTCGGTCAAAAAGCGCATTCCACACTCGAGCGTGAGCAGGCGTGCTCCCCACGGAAGGTATTCCTTCTCCGCCGGGGTCAGCACGTCCCCCGCCGCCTCCAGATATCCTTTGGTATACGCCTCAAACAGATCCAGGTCAAAATGCACCTTATCGAGATCCGGCTCGTCCTCCGCCGCCGTCGATGCGCCGAACCGGATTGAATCCCCGTAGTCGCTCAGCGCAAGGCCGGGCATGATCGTATCCAGATCAATAATGCACAGCCCCTTCTTGGTATGCGCGTCAAAGAGGATATTATTCAGCTTTGTATCATTATGTGTCACGCGCAGCGGCAGATTCCCGGCGCGCAGCTGCTCCATCACCACGCTGCAGTCCCGCTCCCGGTTCAGAACAAACCGCACCTCCCGGCGGCAGGTGCGCTCGCGGTTTTTTACATCGCGCTTGAGCGCCCGTTTGAAATCGGCAAGGCGACTCTCCGTATCGTGAAATTTTGGGATGGTCTCATGCAGTGTCTCAGCCGGATAACCGCTGAGCTGCTTGAGGAAGCGGCCAAAGCTGCGCGCGGACTGATAGAACTGGTCCGCGTTCTCCGCGGACTGGTAACAGACGGAATCGGAGATATAGTTATAACACCGCCAGGGGAATCCATCCGTATCCTCAAAGTAGTTTTCGCCCGTCTTTGTCTTGATATAGCTGAGGGTTTCGCGGTCGGGATCGCCGCCCTCCTCCCGGATAACGCGCCGCAGGTATTCCGTCACACCGAAGATGTTTTCCATAACCTCATCGGGATTTTTAAAGACATTTTTATTGATCCGCTGGAGGACGTACATCAGCTCATCCTCACCGCCCTCGTTGGGCATATAGACCGCGTACGTCTCATTGATATGGCCTGCGCCAAACGGGCGGACATAGCTGCACTTATTGCCGAAACCGAACGCATAGAGCGCATCCTCCAGCGCGCCGCTGTCCACGCCGTCAATCTTGCGGCGGCGGGCGTAGACGACTTTTCCATCCGCCACCTTCCGGAAGGCGCTGATCTGGCAGTAGGCACGGATCACACTGCCTAGACTGATGTGGCACCCCTTCTCCAGAACAGCGTCATGATCCACAACAGCCCCGCTGTTGACCAGGCAGCCAATATCAAGCCGGGCCTTTGTATTGATAACGGCGCGCGGCATCACAAAACAGCCCGCCCCGATCTCCGCACTGGCGCTGACCACCGCACTCGGGTGGACAATAGCCGGTACGGTGTACCCGCAGGCCATCAGCTTTTCGATCCAGCTCAGGCGGAGCTTGTTGTTCCCAAACGCCGCCACAGCACAGTCGTATTCCCCGTGGAAGTCACTGTAGTCGATCAGTTTGCCGACGACGGTGCTCTCTTTTTTGGCATCGTCCAGAAAGGAGACCTTTTCATATTCTCCGGATTCCATGGCCATCTCATAGATCATATGGCCCATGCCCCCGGCGCCCAAAATCAACAGATTCGACATAATATATTTTCCCCTTTTTCGCATTGATGCGCCCGCCGGGCTGTATGCTGCGCCAGCGGACATTGCCGGATTCTCAAAGGATCAATGGTACTGATTGCGTTATATTATATCATTGTTCACAAGATTAGGCAACTTGAAAAAAACTTTTCGTACTTTTTCGGCACTTCCTCGCCCCTTTTAGCGGAAACATGATATAATTCAATCAGCACCATCAAACCATCAACATGCGGAGGGATCCTATGGATGAGCTGATATTGGGGCCGGAAGTTCAAATTTTCGCCCATTTACAGGAGGCCGGTCAGGACTATGTTATTCCACCCCTTGTGCAGCCTGAAAAATTCGATGGTGATTCGTTTCTCTGGGTGGTCGGCGTACAGGGGCAAACGGCGCTGTGGCTGCGCACCGCCGGCCGCTACCATGTCCTGCGGGGGGAGCGGACGCGCATCCTGTTTGATACAGCGTTTACCGCGGAGGAATTCCCGGAGATCCCTCACTGCGACTTTCTTGGGAACCGATTCCGCATCCGAGTGGACGGCTCCCACCGGTTTGAGACCGCTCTGGCGCATTTCTATTGGAAAAATTTACTGAACCAGTGTGCAGAACGCACCCTCATGCGCCGAAAAAGGCATCTGCGGGAGGGATATGTCCTCTCCACACTGAAAACAGATTTTTACGCCGGGACTTATCCAGCTGTTGACCACGAATTTCACATCCGCGGCCGGATGGCAATGGGGGACGCCTTTGATCTCCAGGTCGTCCGCCGAATGATGGAACTTGAGCTCCGCATGATGCGGACCGACTGGCGCCGCCTCTTCCGGGTTCCGTGCTCCGTGCAACCATCCGGCCATCGGGAGTACCGCGTAACCCGCAGGAGCCTGGACCGCTCCGTGCGGGCCATCATGTTCCCGCTGACGGGAATCATCGAGCTCATCGAGGAGATCTACCACTACTATTGCCGAACAAAGGACATTGCCTTTGTCCAAAAGCATCTGGATACACTTGAGGGCGGCGTGGAATTTATCAAGCGCCATCTGGACGGCTGCGGCCGCCTGTGGAGCGATGTCTACTACGAGGATCAGGTAATGAAAAATGGGGCTGTGGCACAGGCTCAGGCTTTTGCCATTCATTCCCTCCGGCTGATGGGGCGGCTGGAAGCACTTGCCGACCGCAGCGAGCGTGCACGCGAATACACTATGCTGGCGCAAAAAATGCAGGTACACTATGTTCGCCCTGTCCCCGACGGATACTGGGATCCCCAAAATGGGCGCTATGTGGACTGGATTGACCGGCAGGGGAATATCCACGACCACATTCATCTTCTCAGCAATGCGCTCTCCGTCACCTTTGGCCTCAATCCGGATGGACGGGACCGGCTGGTCAGCGACGCCATCCGCACGTACGATGATATCTTTCAGAAATTCCCCTCCTTTGTCGCTGCGCGGATTGAGGATTATACGTCCTCTGAAATTGGCAGCGGCGGGCCGTACGACCTGTGCGCCGCAGGACGGTACTGGTGCCATGACGCCAAATACCGGAGCGCTCTCGGCGATGCTCAGCAGCTGCTGAATCAGCTCTCCCGCGTGTCAGAGGCAGCGGAACAGGGAAACTTTTTTATGGGCGAGCGGTACGATATGAACTATGTCTACTATAATACGGGTGAAGACGGCACGCGCAGCTGGCACGGTTCCCCGTTGTACTATGAATATCCAAACGTGTTTATTGATGTGCTGGTGCATGATTTTCTTGGAATTGGCCTGGATGAACAGTGTGACCTACTCCTGCGTCCCTGCTGTACAGACAACACAGAGACCGAAATGGAGAGCTTCGGTATCCGGTATGTCTTTACTGAAGGACGCTTTGTGCTGACCAATATCTCTGAGAGGCAGCTGCGTGTGCGTGTCGATCTGTCTCGAATCTTCCCCGGCAGGTCTAAAAGATCCGAGGATCGCGGAATCTTTTTTTTGGATTCCAAACAGCAAATAATATTTCATGCCCCTACGTGCCAAAGTTCTCAATAAGGCAAAACGTTTGCGCCAAATAAAAGCGGCATATGAAGGTTTTTGATCCTTTCATACGAGTTTTTATCTTGAAAAATAAAACAAGACAGTGAAAGAACCGGCTTTAAGCATTTAAATGCTTAAAAGTGCCTGAAATACCGGTTTGAGCTGCCCGTACAGGGAACGGTAGACCTCATAGCACCTGCGGTACTGCGCCGTGTTTTCGGACACCGGCAGCCGGCAGTCACCGGATTCTTTCACCATGGCCGCACAGGCGGATAGAACATCGCTGTACAGTCCGCCGCCTACGGCGGCAAGGATGGCTGCTCCCAGGGCCGGCCCCTCGGAGGAGCCCGCCGTTTTCACCGGGAGGTTGAACGCATCGCAGAGCATTTGCCGCCACAGGGCGCTCTTCCCACCGCCGCCCGTCACCAGCATGGTCTCCGCTTTCAGGCCCATCTCCCGCATAACGGACAGGCAGTCACACAGGGAGTAGGTGACGCCCTCCATCACCGCGCGGATGAAGTGTGCGCGCGTATGCATGGCGGAAATCCCCAAAAACGCGCCACGGCAGTCCGGGTCCAGGTGCGGTGTGCGCTCCCCCATCAGGTAGGGGAGATACAGCAACCGATCCGCACCGATCGGGATTTGCCCGGCCTCCTCATCCATGATGGTGTAGACCGGCCGGCCTGTCTGCTCCGCCTCCGCCTGCTCCGGACCGCAGAACTGATTGCGGAACCACTGGAGGGAGAGCCCCGCCCCCTGGGTCACCCCCATCACGTGCCAGCAGCCGGGGACAGCACAGCAAAACGTGTGCACACGCCCCCGGGGATCCAGCATGGGCTTTTCCGTATGGGCATACACGACGCCGGAGGTCCCTATTGTAGTGAATGCGCGTCCCTCCTGTACAGTCCCGGTACCGACGGCGGCAGCTGCGTTGTCGCCTGCGCCTGCTACGATGGGCGTCCCGGGGGCAAGGCCGGTTAACCCGGCAGCCTTTTCACTGAGCCCCGCGGTCACCTCACAGGATTCGTACAGCTTTGGCAGATATTCCAGAGGAATGCCCAAAACCTCCGCCATCTCTCCGGACCAGGCCCTCCTCGGCACATCCAGCAGCTGCATGCCGGACGCGTCGGACACATCCGTGGCAAACACACCGGACAGGCGATATCGCAAATAGTCCTTTGGCAACAGAATATGGCGGCAATTTGCAAAAATTTCGGGCTCATGGTGCTTCACCCAGAGGATCTTGGACGCGGTAAAGCCGGTGAGCGCAGGGTTTGCCGTAATTTCAATCAGGCGCTCGCTGCCTACGCACCGCGTGAGTTCCTCGCATTCCTGTTTGGTGCGCTGATCGCACCAGAGGATGCAGGGGCGCAATACCGCCCCCGCCCGGTCCAGCATGACCAGCCCGTGCATTTGGCCGGAGAGCCCGATCGATGCCACCTGCTCCCGATCAACGCCGCCCGACGCCATCACGTGCTTTAATGCGGCGATCGCCGCGCGGTACCAGTCCTCCGGGTCCTGTTCCGCCCAGCCGTTCTTTGGCTGCCGCATGGTCAGCAGTTCCGTGGCGGAAGCAATCTCCCGTCCGTCCGCACGGAACAGCACGGCCTTGAGCGCTGAGGTGCCCAGATCAATTCCAATGACGTATTTCATATCAAACCCCTCAGCCGAATAAAACGCTGTTTAAAACAGATTCCAGATACTCCTGATTCCCCGAAGACGGCATCTCACACTGCCCCAGCCTGCAGGCGTGTTCGGAGAGATCCTGAAGCGTTGCCGTGCCGTCCAGGATCTTCTTCCCGATTCCGGTATTAAAGCTGGCATAGCGCTCCTTGACAAAGGCATCCAGACGGTTATCCTCGATCAGTTTTGCGGCATTTAACAGCCCCAATGCAAAAGTATCCATGCCCAGAATAAATCCGTGCACGATATCCTCACGCGTATTGCTGGGCCGCCGGTTCTTGGCATCAAAATTGAAGCCGCCGTTTTTTAATCCGCCCGCCTTCAGCACCTCATACATGCACAGTGTCGCGTCGTAGGCGTTAAACGGAAATTCGTCCGTATCCCACCCGAGCAGCATATCCCCCTGATTGGCGTCAATACTGCCGAGCATGCCGTTCATCGCGGCAATCCGCAGCTCATGCCGGAAATCATGGCCGGCCAAAATCGCGTGGTTGGCCTCAATATTCAGTTTAAAGTCCTGATCCAGCCCATGCTCCCGCAGGAAGCCGATCGCCGTCGCGGCATCAAAATCATACTGATGCTTCATGGGCTCTTTGGGCTTTGGCTCGATGAGAAAGTCGCCCTGAAAGCCGATGCTCCTGCCGTAGTCCACAGCCATACGCATCAGCCGCGCGATGTTTTCCTGCTCAAACCGGACGTCCGTGTTCAGCAGCGTGTCATAGCCCTCTCTGCCGCCCCAGAACACATACCCCCGGCCGCCCAGCTTCACGGTCAGATCGAGGGCTTTTTTGATCTGTGCCGCCGCAAAGCAGTAGACCTGTGCCGAGTTGGAGCTCCCTGCCCCGTTCATGTAGCGGGGATTTGAAAACATATTGGCCGTGCCCCACAGGCAGCGGATCCCGGTCTCCCGCATCTTTGCCAATATGTAGTCCGAGATCTGATCCAGCCTGTCATTCGTTTCATTGATATCCGCCGCCTCCGGCACAAGATCCACATCATGGAAACAGAAGTATTCTATGCCCAGCTTCTGCATCAGTTCAAAGCCGGCATTCACCTTTGCCCGCGCGTGCTCCATCGTACCCGCGGGGGCGCCAAAGGATTTGTCCGCCGTGCTTTTCCCAAACATATCCACGCCATCCGCGCCCAGCGCGTGCCACCACGCCATCGCAAAGGGCAGGTGCTCCCGCATGGGCTTGCCCAACACGATCTGATCCGCATTGTAAAACTTAAAAGAGAATGGATTTTTGCTTTTTGCGCCCTCATACGGA
Organism: Candidatus Onthovicinus excrementipullorum; assembly: GCA_018712345.1. GTDB lineage: Bacteria > Bacillota > Clostridia > Oscillospirales > Acutalibacteraceae > Onthovicinus > Onthovicinus excrementipullorum. The sequence continues at coordinate 187,918 of DVHG01000008.1, forward strand.
ACTTTGTTTATAAAATCAAAATACAAATAAAATCACCCTTTCTGCCTGAATAATTATATTGTATAAAATCCCCGTCTTTTCACAAGGGCGCCCATGCTCTAAGCAGACGACAATCTTGCGATTTAAAATTTGATGTGATAAAATACAAGCCATAAGGCGGTGTTTTACATGGAGAGCGAATATGAAATTGTAGCGCACAACAAGCTAAAACACATCCATTTTTTCCTCAATAAAATCACCTACCGCACCTTTCACCTGCACAGCGATTTTGAACTGTTTTGTGTGATGGACGGGTGCGGGAAGATCAATAACAGGAGCTCCTCCCTGAATATAAAAAGCGGCGACATCATCCTCATCAACTCCAACCAGGCCCATGAGATTGATGCCGGCGGAGCGGCCGTGCAGGCCATGATTCTGCAATTTTCCAATCATTTTCTGCGCGACTATTATCCCAATATTCAGAGCCTGAACTTTAAACGGAGCGACATCTGCGCCCTGCTGCCGGAGTCAGAGAGAGCCGCCCTGTGGCAAACGATCACCTGTGCTGCTGCGGCCTACGTCAACATGGAGCCTTTTTTTGAGCTGCGGTGTATCGCAGCAGTTACGCGGATTCTCCTCGCCCTGCTCCACACTATCCCGTATAAAATTTTAAGTGAGAAGGAATATCTCCAGCGGAAAAAGCTGTCTCAGCGGATGAATCGCATCTCCTCTTATCTGGAAGAAAACTATCAGATCCCGGTCCGGCTGCGGGATGTTGCGGAGCTTGAGCAAATTACACCCACTTATCTGTCACATTTCTTTTCTGAAAATTTTGGGATCACCTTTCAGGAATATTTGAATAACATTCGTTTTGAACATGCGGTCAGGCTCCTGGAGAGCAGTTCCCTCTCCCTGTCGGATATCGCAATGAACAGCGGTTTTTCCGAGCTGAAATATATGACCAAAATGTTTGAAAAACGGCTGGGCTACAAGCCGTCGGAGTTCCGCAGGCGGGCCCCCGCGGTCATTGGCGCCAATCTTTCCGAAAGTGATTCCGGTTTTCTGGAGCATCGCTACACCGTGGAAGAGAGCAAAAAAATTCTGAATGCCTTTGCGGCGCAAAACAAATGGAGTCCCCGGTAAAACGGAGACTCCAAAATAATTCTGAGAGCAGTTAATCCCGCGCTGCCCCTGTGCAAAAAATGCCGTCCACAGGCTATCCGGCGTCTCACCCCTTGAGGCCCCGGGACTGGCGGTCCATATCCTCCACCACAATGTCATAGATCTCACCCAGTGAGGCGCAGTATTCCAGCACCTTCCATGGCTCGTTGGTGTGAAAATGGATCTTGACCGTTTGCTCGTCCCCGAGCACCAGCAGGCTGTCGCCGGCAAAATGCTCCCGGAAATAGCGGTTTACAACATCTTCGTCAATGTTATCACCGTCGATGAGGAGCTGCGTGTCATATTTGAATTCAAGCATTTCAAATCCTCTCCAAACACTTATTCAGTACACGGCAATGCGTGCATTACTTAATTTTTTGATTGCGGCAATGCGTTTCCAGGTCGCAGGATGCGTTGCCCCAACTGTTGCAATTGCTTCAAGAATTTTTTTAAAGGTATTTCTGTGGCCCTCCACCGCATCCGGCAGGGTGTAGAAAAATCCCAGCAGGCCATCCTGATACCCTAAGCGGAAGGCAAACTCATCGGCCTTATATTCATTCCCTCTGCTGGTCGCCAGCAGCAGCAGGTTGCCAACGATCAGCCACAGCTTCTGGAACAGCGTCACGCACAAAAAGGCAAGTGCAGTAAATATGATTTCAACCAGTGATGAGGCGAGCGCCGCGATATTTTCGCCGAGGAGAGCGACAACCACGGTCATCAATTTCATGATCAGTCTAATCAGAAAAAGCAGCGCCCAAACCCCTAAAAAAATGATATTGGTCAGCCAGTTGGCAACATTTACTACCAGACACAGGTCCGTATCCTTATGCGCCAGATGGCCGAATTCGTGTGCAAGCACCCCTTTAATCTCCTCATCCGAATACGCCAACAGCGCCGTGGTGATACAGACAGTCCGCCTCCCGACCGCAAAGGCATTTGGATCGTCACTTGCCTGAATAAAAATCCTGACATGGTCAGAAACGGAAGAACTCTCCCGCAGCGCGGCCGAATACACCTCTTCAAATATTGGAATAATTCTGTTTTGGATATCCGCATCTTCAATAATATTGCAGTGCAGCTTTTTGCGCAGGATCCACTCACCTATGGGAGAAAGCGACAACACCAACGCAATAAAATACACACCTGCTATGACCGCTGCCGTAATCACATAATACTCCGTGGAGGTTAGTGAAATCGGCAAGCTGTGATCCCCGGCAAAGAAGGAGATATATAATTGGGTGAGCATCATTGTCCCAAGATAAATGAACAGCAGGTTGACGATCAGGTAAATCATCATGGGTACATTATGCCATTTAAAAAAGTTTTTTAAAAAATCCAGTACATAAAAGGTTCTTTTCCGCCCCATTTCCCTCTTCCCCTCCTTACCGATTTGTATCACAAAAACAGACTCTGTGTCCATCTGAGTAAATTATAGTCATTTACACTCCATATTGCAATATTTCAAGATAGAAAAGAATTTTCCCCGCTAACGAAAAATCGCCCGTGGGGATGCCCCCGCGAAAAGCTCGCGGCAACAGCGAGCCGTTATGATGGCAGCCAAACGGACTGGGACAGCAGAATGAGGATGCGATGAGTTCCCTGTGAAAATAAAAAAATTCGTCGCAAGCAATATGTCTGCGACGAACTGGAGCTACTGGTCAGAATCGAACTGACAACCTGCTCATTACGAATGAGCTGCTCTGCCATTGAGCCACAGTAGCAAATAATCTTGTTTTTCAGATGCCACTATATTATAATAAAATCACCGGCAGATTGCAAGTGCTTTTTAAAATTTTCTTGCACTGCCCTGTTTTTCCGCCCACCAATGGGCAGAATGATACCAGAAGGAGGTCTGTTTGATGATTACTGATAAAAGAAAAGTCGCTCTGGTCGGAACCGGGCTCGTGGGTATGAGCTACGCCTACGCCGTGCTGAACCAGAACATCTGCGATGAGATGCTGCTCATTGATATTGACAAGAAGCGTGCGGCCGGAGAGGCCATGGATCTCAACCACGGGCTGGCCTTTTCCGGATCCCATATGAAAATATCCGCGGGGGAGTACAGCGACTGCACAGACGCCGATATCGCCGTAATCTGCGCGGGCGTTGCACAGAAGCCCGGTGAGAGCCGGATTGATCTGCTCCAGCGCAATACCGCCGTGTTCAAATCCATCGTGGAACCGATCGTCGCCTCCGGATTCAAGGGCATTTTCCTGATCGCCACCAACCCGGTGGATATTATGGCCCATGTGACGCTGAAGCTCTCCGGTTTTGACCCCGGCCGCGTGATCGGCACGGGCACCACGCTCGACACCGCGCGCCTGCGCTACCTGATTGGTGACTACTTTGCCGTGGACCCGCGCAACGTACACGCCTACGTCATGGGCGAGCATGGGGACAGCGAATTTGTCCCGTGGTCCCAGGCGATGATCGCCACCAAGCCTGTACTGTCCATCATCGGGGAGTCCGGCGGCAAATATTCCAGCGGGAAGCTGGAGGAGATCAGCACCGAGGTGCGTACTGCCGCGGAGAAGATCATTGAGGCCAAGCGCGCCACCTACTACGGAATCGGCATGGCGCTGGCCCGCATCACCCGTGCCATTTTCGGGGATGAGAACAGCGTACTGACCGTCTCCACCATGCTGGACGGCCAGTATGGTCAAACGGACGTCTACGCTGGGGCGCCCACCATCGTCAACCGCAACGGCGCCCAGGGGATCATCTCCCTCTCCCTGACGCGGGAGGAACTGCTCAAGTTCCAGAACTCCTGCGAATTGCTGCGCGAGGTCTACTCCTCTATCGATTTCAGCAAATAGCACTTTATTCGGCTCAGACTGCCGGGCGGGGATACTTCCCCGCCCGGTTTCTTTTCCACCACAGATTTGCAATTCAGGGGCAAAATCGTGTATACTGGTAAAAACAGGCGTAAAGGCGGGGCAGGAGGGGTAAAATGAAGGATCTGTCTGATCTCCGGGTGATTGAGAGCACCCTGAAAAAGCACGGCTTTGATTTTTCTAAAAAGCTGGGGCAGAATTTTCTCACCGATCCGCAGGTCTGCCCGCGGATGGCGGAGCTCGCGTGTTCGAATGCGGACGCCGTGGTGGAGATCGGCCCCGGGATCGGCGTGCTGACCCAGCAGCTGGCCCTGCGGGCCAAAAAGGTGGTCGCCTTTGAGCTGGACCGCCGCCTGCCCGCCGTACTCAAAGAGACCTTGAGTGAGTTTGACAACATTGAAATTATCAATCAGGACTTTTTAGAGGTCGACTTGAACGACCTGATCTGTGAAAAATTTGAGGGCATGCGAGTGGCCGTGTGCGCCAATCTGCCCTACTACATCACCTCCCCGCTCATCATGGGCGTTCTCACCGCCCGTGCGCCGATCACCCGCGGCGTCTTCATGGTTCAGAAAGAGGCGGGGGAGCGCCTGTGTGCCGATCCCGGAACCCGGGAGGCGGGCGCCGTCACGATCGCCGTGCGCTATTATGCAGCCGCACGTGAGGTTTTCGGCGTCCCGCGTACGAGCTTTATCCCCGCCCCGCGGGTGGACAGTGAGGTCATCGAACTGATTCCCAACCAAACGCCGCCTGTTGAAGTTGGGGATGAAGTGCACTTTTTCCGCGTGGTGAAGGCCGCCTTTTCCCAGCGGCGGAAGACGGTGGTCAACTGCCTGAGCAGCGGACTCGGAATTCCAAAGGAAGGGGTGCTGTCCGCCCTGAGAGCCTGCGGAGCACACGATCGCTCCCGCGCCGAAGAACTGACGATGGAGCAATTTGCCGCCCTGAGCCGGATGCTGTGAAGGCAAGTTTTTTGATTTTCCTATTGACAAGGCCGCCAATCGATGATACAATTGCAGCAAGTTCCAATATTTGAGGGAAGGAGAACGCGTCATGAAACAGATCTGCGCCGCTACAAAAAACATGATGGGGATGCGCATGTGCACCATGTGCATGTTTTGCTGTGCAACCTTTTCCGATGCGCTTTCCCCCATACCGGCTGCCGTCAGGCGGTAACGAACAACGGTACGATTCAGCGGGAGGTTTCTATCGGGAGCCTTCCGCTTTTTCTATATTTTAACCGAAAGGAGTGCCGGCCATGAAAAGCCTGACCGCCCGCATGATTAAATCCAACATCCGCAATGAGCGAATGTGAAACAGTCTTCCCCCTTTAAAACAGTACACAGAACAAAATTAAATTTGTTGTAAAAATGATAAAAGGAGACTGATCTACATGAAAAAGCTGATTTCCACCCTGCTTGCTGCGGCCGTTGCCGCCACCGCCGTATTTTCACTGGCCGCCTGCTCAAAGGATACCCTCACCATCGCTGTCCCCAATGACACCACCAATGAGGCGCGCGCCCTGCTGCTGCTTGAGGAACAGGGGATTATCGAGCTGGACGATGCGGCCGGCATCACCGCCACCATCCGTGATATCACCTCCAATCCGCACAACATCACTTTTAAAGAGGTAGAGGCCGCACAGATCCCGAACATCCTGCAGGATGTAGACTATGCCGTCATTAACTCCAACTACGCCATTAATGCCGGCCTGAATCCGCTGACGGACGCACTGGCCATTGAGGGCTCCTCTTCCGCCTATAGCAATGTTTTGACCGTCAAAGAGGGCAACGAGAGTACCGATAAGACCAAGGCGCTCGCCGCCGCGCTGGAGAGCCAGCAGGTCGTAGACTTCATCAATCAGAAGTATAACGGCTCCGTTGTGAGCACCGTAGAGAATCCCACCGACGGCTTTGACGCCTCCGTCAATTATGACGCGCTCGCCGGACAGACGATCACCGTAGCTGCCTCCCCCACCCCGCACGCGGAGATCCTTGCCGTTGCCAAGGAGATTCTGGCCCAGCGGAACATTACGCTGGATGTGATTGATTACAATGACTATATTATCCCCAACAACGTTGTGGAGAGTGGCGAAGTGGACGCCAACTACTTCCAGCACAAGCCGTATCTGGATGATTTCAACGCGCAGAACGGCACGCACCTTGTCTCCGTCGCAGCGATCCACGTGGAACCCATCGGGCTCTATGGCGGAAAACAGACCACGCTGGACACCATTAAGAACGCCTGATACCGGCCGGATCGGAGGGGAACGGTATGATTGAGATCAAGCACCTGTCCAAGTCCTTCCAGACGTCTGGCGGAGACGTCGACGCGCTGAAGGACGTCTCCCTGACCATCCGGGATGGGGAGATCTACGGAATCATTGGCATGAGCGGTGCGGGGAAGAGCACGCTCATCCGGTGCATCAACATGCTCGAACGCCCCACACAGGGGAGCGTTGAGATTGACGGCCGGGACCTTGGCCATATGACAAAAGCGGAGTTGCGGACCATGAGGCGGGAGGTCGCAATGATTTTCCAAGGTTTTAATCTGCTGATGCAGCGCACCTGCCTGAAAAATGTATGCTTTCCGCTGGAGCTTGCCGGGATGAAGAAAAAAGACGCTCGTGCCCGCGCCATGGAGCTTCTGGAGACAGTGGGCCTCCCGGATAAGGCAGATGCCTATCCGGCACAGCTGTCCGGCGGGCAGCAACAGCGTGTTGCCATCGCGCGCGCACTGGCAACGGATCCTAAGATCCTGCTGTGTGATGAGGCCACCAGCGCCCTGGACCCACAGACGACGCACAACATTCTGGAACTGATCCGGGAGATCAACCGCCGGACAGGCATTACCGTGATCGTCATCACGCACCAGATGAGCGTTGTGGAGGAGATTTGCAGCAAGGTTGCCATTTTGGACCATGGTTCGGTGGTGGAGGAGGGGCCGGTGAGTCAAGTGTTCACCGCCCCGCAGTCGGACGCGGCCAAGCGCCTTGTCTTCCCGAACATCCCCTGTGAGGCGTCTATTCAGACGCCCGGGGAGCATCGTATCCGGGTGGTATTCAATGGGGCACAGGCCGCAGGGACACCGCTGATCGCCCAACTGGCGATGGAGCTGAATGTGGCGGCCAACATCCTTGGCGCCTCCACGCGCAGTATTGGCGGCAAAGCATATGGAAACATGCTGCTGGGTATTCCGGGCGACCGCACCCAGGTAGAACGCGTGATCGACTACCTGAAAAACACGGCAGATATCTTTGTAGAGGAGGTAAAGAGCGATGAATAATCAGGTTTTTTCCTCCCAGACGCTGGAGCAGTTGCTCCAGGTGCTCAAAGATGAATTCCCCCTGGCCATCTGGGAGACGCTCTATGTCACTGTGATCTCAACCGCGCTTGCCATCGTGATCGGACTGCCGCTGGGCGTTCTGCTCGCCACCGGCGGAAAGGACGGCATCCTCCCGATGCCGCGCGGAATCATCCACGTACTGGGAGTCATTATCAACCTGCTGCGCTCCGTTCCCTTCCTGATCCTGATGATTATGGCCTTCCCGCTGGCACGGCTGATCGTGGGGACCTCTGTGGGTACGGTGGCTTCCATTGTCCCACTCGTGATCGCGTCCTTCCCCTTTGTGGCACGGCTGGTAGAGGGAAGCCTGCGGGAGGTTGACCCCAATATTATCGAGGCGGCGCAGAGCATGGGTGCCACCCCGTTCCAGATCGTCGTCAAGGTCATGATCCCGGAGAGCATCCCCTCGCTGGTCTCTAACTTTACGATCGCCATCACCACCATCCTCAGCTATTCGGCGATGAGCGGCATCATCGGTGGCGGCGGCTTGGGTAAAATCGCCATCAATTACGGCTACTATCGGTACCAGTACTTGATTATGCTGGTAGCCGTGGTGTTCCTGGTAATCTTTGTCCAGGTGTTCCAGAGTGTGGGGACCCATCTCTCCACCCGGATTGACAAGCGCCTGAAGCGGAAGCTGTAATCCCGTCAACAGAATTTATTTTTTCAAAAAACGCCTTAATCCCTGTCCTTCCGGCAAACATAAAAGAACATAAAAGCGGCACAGCGCTCAAGTGAGCACTGTGCCGTTTTTTACAGACCGCCAAAACCTTTACAATCAAAACAAAAACAGCCATCCTCTTGGATGGCTGCGTGCAAAATGTCGGCGCCGACCTATTTTCCCGGGCAGCTTCCCGCCAAGTATCTTCGGCACGAGTGAGCTTAACTACCGTGTTCGGAATGGGAACGGGTGGACCCTCATCGTAATAAACACCGACTGTCAGAACGCTCTTCACGTCCCTCAAGTGCTTGATTAGTATATCACACTCCGCACGTACTTGTCAACAGGTTTTTTAAATTTTCCCCCGTTTTGGCAGAGAATCCGTTTTTGGGCGGATGGTCACCTCGCCCGAGCGCAGGCAGACAATCCTGCCGTCCGGCGTGCGCACCTCAAGTGCGCCGTCCCGCCCGATGTCAATAGCCGCGGCGTCATATTCCTCCACCGGCGTAAAGACACGCACCTTCCGCCCAAGGATCATGGACCGGGCACGGTATTCCTCAATAAAATCCTGCGCACGCACCATTCCCTCCAATCCGGAGAGCTGATTGAGAATCTCCGCTGCCAGCTGGCCGCGCGGCGGATGCGCCTCCCCCGCCGGAATGACGCTCCCGACGATATCCGCCAGCTCAGCCGGAATCTCCTCCTGATTCAGGCAGTAATTGATCCCAATCCCAATCACCACACTGCCGATCGACCCACTCTCCATATCGGTTATGGCCTCCGTCAGGATGCCGCAGATCTTCTTCCCGCGGAGGAACAGGTCATTGACCCATTTGATCTCCGGATCATACCCCGTCACGGCTCGGATGGCGCGGCAGACGCACACACAGGCGGCCGTTGTGATGAGGACGGACTGTTCCGGATCGAGTGACGGACGCAGAATCGCGCTCATATAGATCCCCCCCGGCGGGGAGAAAAAGCTGCGTCCCCGCCGCCCGCGCCCCCCTGTCTGGCGCAGGGCAAATACGGCCGCCGTATCCGTATCGCCTGCAAGGATACGGCGCTTGGCCTCCGCGTTGGTGGAGTCCAGCACCGGGAGCACCACAATGCGGCCGGCCAGCTCCGGGTGCTCCAGATGGGGGCGGATACTCTCCGGGGAGAGGCTGTCCCCCGCTGCGATCAGCCGGTAACCGCGCCCCGTGACCGACTCAATACGGTAGCCGTCGCGCCGGGCCGCCTCCACTCCCTTCCAGATGGCCGTGCGGGAAATCCCAAGCGCCGCAGCCAGATTGCCGCCCGTCACCCATCCGCCGTGCGCCGCCTCCAGCGCCGCTATAATTGATCCCTTTGTAGACAAAAAACCACCGCCCTGTGGATAAACTGATGCAATCAGTATACCACAGCGGCGGTGGAAAAGCCACAGCGGGCGTCAAATTTCAATGCAGAATTCCCGATTGGGGTCAACCACTTGGCAGGCTGCGGCCGCTTGTGCCTCCTCCTCGGAAATGGTCTCCCCCCATAGTGCCGCCCGCTCTGCAAAACGGTGCGCCCGGCGCTCCTCCAGCTCCGCAAGGATTTGCTCCCGGCGCCTGCCGGTATACCGGTAAAAGCACATCGGGATAATGGCCAGCGCAAAGCCGATCGCCGGCAGCAGCGAGACGAGTGCATAGATTCCGTCAAGCGTTGCGGCGGACTGCACCTGCTTGACTGCGACCCCGGCGGCATCGCGCACCGGCTGCTGGAACCCGATAACCACCAGAAATGCGGATACCGCAATTGAAGCAAAGGCGTTGTTGAACTTAGTCATGGTGGAGTGAATGGAGAAACAGAAGCCCTCAAACCGCTGGCCGGTCTTCCACTCCAGATAGTCCAGACTGTCACCCACCATGGGATAGGTGATGGAGGAGAACACCCCCAGCGGTACGCCGCCGATCAGCAGGAACGGCAGGATCCGGCCCAGGCTCTCATAGCCGACGAAGTAGGCCGTGCCAAGTACCACTGCCCCGATGGCCCCAAAGGAAATGTAGACCTTTTTATACCCAAATCGGGTGTACAGGACCGGGCACAGGATCATGCCGATCGCCATCCCGACGCCCACGAACACCACCAGGATAATCTGCACCGTCTCCGGCGCAAGGGCGGACTTGATGTTGTATGAGGCCACATATACGGCGGAGATCTGGAGCAGGTAGCGCGTGCAGCTGAGCATGGAGGCGAGCAGTGTCAGCAGCATGGGCGTGTTCTGAAAGGCAATCTTAATGATCGATCTTACAGGCACCTTCTCCTGCTGCACGGGCCGGAGGCGCTCCCTGCCGTTACGGTAGACGCACAGCAGCGCCGCCATGCCAAACAGGCCCGCAATCACGGCGAAGGTAAAGTACCCGTTTTTTTCCCCCATGGCGCCCGCGAGCAGCGGCACGGCCAGCATCGGGATTACGCTGCCGATCGAGCCGAACAGGACCACAAGGGAGAGCGTTTTGGCCCGCTCATTGCCGTTGGGGGTAGAGGCGGAAATCAAACTCCACAGCGGGATATCCACCACGGTGTACAGGGTGTCAAACGCAAAGTATGTAACCATAGCATATATGATTTTAGCGGTGTTCGGCAGATCCGGCGCAAAAAAGAGCAGCGCCGTAAACAGCCCCATTGGAACGGCGAAGTAGAAAAAGTACTTGCGCATCCGGCCGTGCCTGCCGCTTTTGGAACGGTCGATCAGAATACCCATAACGGGATCATTGATCATATCCCACACGCGGGCCACACCCATGATAACCGGCACCGCCGCCATGGGAACCAGAAAGATGTCCGTAAAAAAATAGAGAAGGTACGATGCAATCAGGCTGGATACCAGATAGCTGTTGACACTGGCCAGCGAGAGCGAGACCTTCTCCTTGGGTTTGATAAATTTTCTGCTGCGAATATCCTCCATGACACTGCTCCTCTTTTTGGGGCCGGCGCCCCGGATTAAGATGGTAAGGATATTGTAGCACGCCTGCGATAGAGCCGCGTAAAGGCTGTGTTAGAGTTTTATTAAGTTAAATGCGGGTCTGGTAATTCCCCGTAACGGACACATCCTCATTAAAGACGATAAAGGCGTCCGGGTCGGCCTTGAGGATCTCCCGGCGCAGCTTCAGGGCCTCCTTTTTGGAGGCGATCGTCTGGAGAATATTGGTCTCCTCACCGGTGTAGCCGCCGTATCCCTTCCAGTAGGTGACGCCGCGGCCGATGGTTTCAATGACGAGCTTTTCCATATTTGGCTTTTTGGTAATGATCACGCAGTCGAGCGTCACGTTCTGAAGGTGCACCTTATCCAGCGCCAGGGAGGTGACCACGCTGAAGAGAACCGAATACACGACCGTCTCCAAATCCGTCATAATCAGGCAGGAGCCAAAGACGAAAATATTCAGGATGATCAGCATCCTGCCTACGCTGAAATTGGGATTTTTACTGCAAAAATACACGCCCAGAATCTCCTCCCCGCCGCCGCAGCCGCCGGAGAGCAGCGTCATCCCCGCACCGACTCCGGCCAGCAGGCCGCCCACAATGCAGGAGACCAGCTTGTCGTGCAAAATCGGCTCCGCGGGGATTGGAATCACGGTGAGCAGTACGGCGTACAGGGGCACACAGATCATCGTCTTGACAAAGAATCCCCGGTCGAGCTTAAACGCCATGAAGAGAAGCGGAATATTAATCAGGTAATAAATGATGCCGGAGAGCGGGAGAGCCCCCAGCTCCAGATGCAAAAAGCGGACGCAGATGTACTCAATCACCTGCGCGATGCCGAGGAACCCGCCGTTAAACATCCCATGGGGGATGATAAATACATTCAGCCCGGCCGAAAACACCGCCGACCCCACCGTGAGCAGCAGCAGGGATTTTACCGTGAGGACCTTGCCCCGTGTCATCTTATGATACACCTCTCCGTTTCGCGAATGATTCCAGTATATCACAAAATACGGCGGCGGGGAAGTAAAAATCATCCGATCCCCTGCGATCATCCCCCGCAGAAGCACGGGCATGCAAAGCGGCAGGTGCTTTTCAGCACCTGCCGCTCTGCAAAAAGAGGAAAGAAAAGAAATGAAAAAATATATAAAAAAGGGTGGTTAAGCCCTTTTGGGCTGGAACATACGGGAAGGGATTTCTCCCGTCGTCATATGGTACATGTTGGATTCCTCATCCACCATCGTGATCGGCAAATCGGGGAGCAGCATGCGAACGGATGCGATAAAAGGGGACGCGCTGTCCTTCGGGAAGCCCATAATAACTACGGATGCATTCATCTTTTTCAAAAAGCTCGCCGTCAGGATCGCGGGATTGTCACTGAAATAGACGCTCATCCGGGCGCCGGCTCCGCGGCATGACTCGTGCAGGAGCTCCATGGCCCTGGGGTCCGGGGAGTAGCAGTCCTTCACCGGCTGTACGTTGAGCACCTCCAGACGCAGGCCGTGCTCATCGGAAATTCTTTTGCCGGCCTCAATCAGGCGTTTGCAGGACGCCTGCTGCGTCACACAGACCACCGCGCAGGGGGCCTTTTTCATTAGGTTCACCTCCTTTGTGATGATGTCTTTATGATACAGGAACTTTATTGCACGAATAAAAGGAAAAAATGTACAATTCATTAATATTTCAGGAAGATTTCGTTACAGCTGTGTGCCGGGCGGATCAACCGGGCGATCATCCGGCTGCGGCAGCGCCGCCTCTGGCGGTGCAAGCGGCAGCCGCATGGTGGCCTTGAACAGGTCTCCGTCAATGTCGATCGTGAACTGTCCGCCCTGCTTTTCGCACAGGTTCTGCGCGATGGAGAGCCCGAGGCCGCTGCCCTCTGTGGAGCGGGATTCGTCCCCGCGCACAAAGCGCTCCATCAGCTCCTCCGGGCTGATGTTCAGTTCCTCGCGGGAGATATTTTTGACCGTCAGCACGCCGAACGCCCCCTCGGTGCGCACGTCGATATACGCGCGCGTTCCGGGTACGGAGTACTTGCGCACGTTGGAGAGCAGGTTCTCCACCACGCGCCAGGTTTTCTGGCTGTCCGCCCAGACGACCGGCTGCTCCTGCGGCGCGTTGATGACCACGGCGACGCCCTGATTGGCGAGCGCATCCTCGTTCTCCCCCACGGCCTGCACGGCCATCTCATACAGGTTCAACCGGATCGGATGGAATTCAATATTACCCGTGGACGCCTTGGACGCCTCCACCAGATCCTCGATCAGGTGCTTGAGCCGGTCGGATTTGCTCTGGAGCACAGTAATATAGTCCTGCGCCTGCGGGTCCGGGATGTCGCATTTGGCAAGCAGGCCGGTGTAATTGATAATGGAGGTCAGCGGGGTCTTTAAATCGTGCGAGACATTGGTAATCAGCTCCGTCTTGAGCCGCTCGCTCCGGAGCGCCTCGTCCACGGCGGCCTGCATCCCGTCGCGCAGGTGGATGATATCCTGGGCAAAGGGGACCATCCACTTGGGGAATCCGGCAGTGTCGATGGTGACGTTCAGGTTGCCGGACTGAACCTCGCGCGTATATTGCATCAGCTTGTCGAGCGATACGATGGCGCGCCACAGGGCTAGCACCACAAACACATTGACAAACACGGGCAGCACCGGGATCAGTGAGAGCGGGATCATCACCACAAAGTAGAGGATCAGACGCCGGCGGATGGCTGTCCGCAGGCTCTTGAACTGATAACTGAAGTAAAGCTTCACTCTGCGCCCCAGGTTTTTCCATCCGCGGCCCACGGCGGCGAACACAGTGCGCTTCCAGTAGTGCCCGGCCTTTGCGTTGCGGGAGATGGACATGCACAGCTCCAGCAGGAACGCCGATGCCGCCAGACTGAAGAGCATCGGGAGGCTGTACTCTCCTGCATAATCCCAGACGGTGAACGGCCCTGTATTATTCCAGTTTTGATAGTTTTCATAGGACCACAGAAAGCCGATCCCGGAACAGGCGGCCAGGCCCAGCCCGAGGAGCAGGTGCAGATCGTTCGGGATGGCGTCCAGCACATTCCTCAGCACCGGGACGCGCCCGGTGATCGTCCCGCCGAAGCGCTCCACCTTCCTGTAGTACATCTCCGTCCCCGCCTCGGGGAGCGGTCCGCGGCCCGCACAGCACAGCGCCAGCGCGAAGGAGACGGAAAAGATCACCGCGCACACCGCCGCGTACGGCGCAACGGCGGACGTCATGGCAATCCTGCCTTGAAACGCGGTAAAGGTGTAGAAAAAGTCCGTGTCAAACCACGCGGTTGTCCCCATCAGCGCATTGATATCGACCCCGAGGTAAAAGTCCACGGAGAGGTCCATGTAGTTCAGATCGGTTGTCACCGGGGTAAAAAGCGCCCCCGATGCGGTCAGCTCTGCGCTCCCCTCTTCAGGGGAGCCGTCCGCCTGGGTAAATGGGACCGTCGTCACCTCCTGGTACCCCCGTGACTCCCAGGGGAAAGCTTTCCGCTCCAGCGTCCGATCCGCACACGTATACCGCGCGGCATACGGCATCTGAGAAATCACCGTCACAGGGTCGCCGTCCGCGATGTTCGTATAGCTCTCGCCGGTGCTGGGATTCACCGCGTACACCGAAAAGCCGCGCAGGTACATCCGGCAGCGATCATAGTCCTCCGTTAAGTATGCGATCCGCTGTTCTACGCTGTCGCTTTGGTTCTCATACGCCGTTTTCCAGTATTCATAGGACGCGTCGTTCCCCAAATCGTCATAGATCGGGGTGTTCTGCCCCATGTTCTGCCGGATATAGCTCTCCATGTTCTGCTGGTACTCCTGCTCGATCTGGGCGGAGCGCTCGGGCAGATATGTGTTGTAAAAGTAATCGTCACTCCGGTAGACGTTCACCATCTCGTTGAGCGCCCAGGCCACGTTTCGGATATCGTTCTGGCCGGAACTCGTGTCAAAATAGACAAGATCCGCACGCTCCGCCTTCTCTCTGGAGGCCAGATCCGCGGTCGAAAATTCCTCAGAGGAATAATCAAACCCCGCCAGCGCGAACAGCCCGCCGGAAAAGATCAGGAAGGCTCCCGTCAAAAACGCCAGGATGACGGAAATGATCTTAACCACGCGAACCTCACGGGAGTTTTTCAATTTTATAGCCAATTCCCCACACCACCTTTAAATAAGTCGGTTCCTTTGGATTAATCTCGATCTTCTCGCGGATGCGGCGGATGTGCACGGTGACGGTCTTCTCCGTCTGGAAGGACGGCTCATTCCACACCGCCTCATAGATCTGCTGGGTGGAGAGGACCCGGCCCATATTGCGCATCATGTACTCCATGATACCGTACTCACGCGCCGTCAGGTGTACCGGCTCGCCGTCCACCGTGACCGCGCGCGCAGCCGTATCCAGGGACAGGCCGCCCGTGGTGATGACGTGGTCGTTCTGCTCCATACTGCCCAGATTCACATATCGCCGGATCTGGCTCTTGATCCGGGCAATCAGTTCCAGCGGATTGAACGGCTTGGTCACATAGTCGTCCGCCCCAAAGGTCAGGCCCGTGATTTTATCCGTATCCTCACTCTTGGCGGAGAGCAGGATAATGGGAAAATTGTGCTTTTCCCGCATTTTGAGCGTAGCCGTCAGGCCGTTCATGTTCGGCATCATGATGTCCAGCACCGCACAGTGGATCTCATTCTTTTTACATGCCTCGATGGCCTGTATGCCGTTGTACGCCTTAATCGTATGGAAGCCCTCACTCGTGCAGTAAATCTCGATTGAGTCGAGAATCGCCTCGTCGTCATCGCAGACCAGAATATTATACATTTTCTCTTCCTCCTCACAGGAACATTATCCGCCCTATTTTCTAAAGTGTGGGAATAAAAAAGTTAAGAATTTATTACAATCCTGCCCTCGGCATGTCAAGGGAATTTCAGCCGTACAGCAGATAGGCGATCGCGCTGTTGGAGAGCAGGAAGCCCGCGCGCGTCAGGCGGATTTCGCCCCGGTCATATGCAGCAAGACCGTTTTCCGCCAGCTCCCGCGCCCGCACATACAGCTTGTCAGGGATCGGGTGTCCGAATCGCGCGCGCACCTCCTCCTCCCGCAGGCCGGCGCACAGGCGCAGCCGGAGCATGGCGTATTCCTCAAAATCCCCGCCCGGCCCGTCAGGGACAGGTTCGCCCCCGGCGAGGAACGCATCGATATCGCGGGGATAATAAAAGCGCTTTCCCTCTATAAAGGAATGCGCTGCCGGGCCGATACCCAGATATTCCGCATCGTTCCAGTATTTTAAATTGTGGCGGCTCTCATATCCCGGCTTTGCAAAATTGGAGATCTCGTACTGCTCAAAGCCCGCCTGTTCCAGCCCTTGGCAGACGGTCTCATAGATCCGGCACGTCTCATCCTCATCCGGCAGAGCGAGCGAACCGGACCGGGTATAAAACGGCGTGCCTTCCTCCAGCTTGAGCAGGTAGCCGCTCACGTGGGTGACCCCCGATTGCGCGCAGAAATCCACCGATTCCGCGGCGGACTCCGCCGTCTGCCCGGGGACGCCGAGCATCAGATCCAGGGAGATGTTGCCGATGCCGGCATCCTTCGCCCAGCCGATACACCGCGCTACGTCTTCCCGTCCGCTGCGGCGGCCCAGTTTTTTGCGCTCCCGGTCCACTGCGGACTGCATTCCCAGCGAGATCCGGTTCACCCCCGCCGCCGCCAGCTCCCGGAAGAGCTGCTCCGTACAGGAGGAGGGATTGCACTCTACGGTGATCTCCGCATCCGGCGGGACTTGGAAGTGTGCCCGCGCCGCGGCGATGAGCTCCTCCAGCAGTTCCCCGCCGATCAGGCTGGGCGTGCCGCCCCCGAGGTAGAGCGTATCGGCCCGCACCGTATATTTTTGTGCAAGTGCGTCCAGCTGCACCGCGGCGCTGCGGACATACGATGGGAATAAATCCTCCCGCCCGGTCAGAGAATAAAAATCACAGTAGGGGCACTTGCTCCTGCAAAAAGGAATATGGATATACAGCCCGATATGTTTCAATCCGCACGCCCCCTTTGACAACTTTTCGTTTCTATATTATCATATTTTTATCCTTTTGGCGACTTTAAAACCGAAAAACGGGCGGAGGCGCGCACATGAAGACAAAGAGCGTAAAATCGGAAAAATATAGAATGTGGTTTAACGATCTGGGCGGCACGCAGCAGATGCTGGAGGAGCACTCCGCGGACGGCTGGCACCTGATCTCCTTTGAGATGGCGGAGGGGAAATTCACCTTTAAAAAGGGCGAACCCCACTGCTACGGCTATCTTTTTGTCGTCAACGGGGAAAGCTATAATTTTAAGGTGTTCACGGATACCTTTGAAAAAATTTATGAGGAGGGCGGACTCGCCCTCTACCGCTGTGAGGAGGACGTCCCGGAGGCATATGAGACCGTCAAAAAGCGTTTTTCCTCCCCGGAGCAGGAGCGCCAGTGGCTCGCGGAGATGGCGGAAAAGGGCTATTTTCTCTATATGGTGGAAAAACCGGCCTACACCTTTACCATGGGGGAGGGTGAGCCGACGGAATATATCATTGAAAAGGCGCCCAGTGCAAAAAATGCCGGGGCGTATCTGGACGTGCTCCCCGCACGCGGGCTGGAATATGTGTGGGGGGATGGGCGTAGCCACTATCTGGTACGCACCGGTGACGCGGCTCCGGTGCAGCAGACCGCTTGCGCCGCACCCGGGGAAAAAAGAGCCCGTGCGTCCAAGCCATTCGCCGGGCTGCTGGCCGTGGGCGCGGTTGGTCTGGCGGCGGCACTGGGGAAAATGGTGTACGATGTGCTGCGCTTTAGCGCCGGAATGGCCGAATATGCGCAGCGGACCTGGGTGGATCTGCTGGCCGCAGCAATATGTGCGGGGATTGTGATATTCTCACTCATAAAAAGGCGAAAAAGCGACAATCCATGATTTTTCTGTTGCATTCGGTCAGGTTGGCGGGTATAATTAAAAGATAACAGTGCATGCCCCAATTGATTGAAGTGAGGTGTATCGGATGGGTACAAACCGTACTCCGAAGAACCGCGGCAGTGACGATATCAAAGGCGGCGGGAATCCGTTTGTCGATTACGATTTTTACCTTCACCCCGAGCGGAGCAAAGGAACTCCCTCTTCTCAAAAGAAAAAGGACGGGACCTCCGTGCCCCGGCGGCCGAGCCAGCGCCCCGCACAGGGTACATCCCAGCCGGCGCGCAAAAAAGCGCCGGCATCCGGCAGGAATCGGACTGCCGCCGCGCGCGCACACGGCTCCGGCGGCGGAAAGCGGCCCACGCCGGACAAGCCCTGGTACATCCGAGTCAAGGAGGCCGTGATCCGCTTCTATTCCACGAAGCGCCCGCTGAAGATTACCATGACCGTGGTGATCGCCCTGATCCTGATCGCGGCCATCGTGATCCTCTCCTTTACCTACGGCATCCTGGGAAAAATGAACACCGGCGGGGACGACGACGAGTCCCGCAACGCGGTGTTTGAAAACGAGTCCAACTTTGCCATGATAACTGATCCGACTTCCCAGAGCTTCCGCGCAATGCTCAAGGAGTGGGCCACCACCGGGGAAAAGATGCACAGCAAAAATGTGGTCAACATCCTGCTCATGGGTATGGACGGCTCTAATGAGAACGTCAACTCCGCCGCGCACTCGGACGCGATGATCCTCGCCTCCATCAATAAAAAGACACAGACCATCACGCTCGCTTCCGTGTACCGCGACTGCCTCACCTACGCCAATATCAATGGCCAGGACCGCTATCTGAAGCTGACCGAGATCTCCATCTTTGACACGTTGGGCGCCACCGTGGAGACGATTGAGAACGACTTCAAGATTGAAATTGACGACTATGTGGCCGTCAACTTCAACACTTTCCCGAAGGTGATTGACGCCGTGGGCGGCGTTCAGATCGAGGTCACGGACGCCGAGTACCGCTGGCTGCTCAGCCGCGAGGGCGTCAATGTGGGCGGCTCCGGACTGCGGACGCTCAACGGCGAGCAGGCGCTTGCCTACAGCCGGATCCGCTATCTGGACAGCGACATCGCCCGGACCGACCGCCAGCGCAAGGTGCTCACCTCCCTGCTCAACGCCAGCAAGAGTGCCTCCATGGGCCAGATCACCAGCATGCTTGACGTGCTGCTCCCGAATGTGGCCACCAGCATGAGCCGCACCGGCATCCTCTCCCTGGCGACCCAGGCATTGACAGGGCAGTGGTATAACTATCAGATCAAATCTGTCGATATCCCCTCAGAAGATGCGCGCTACGGGCAAAACGGCGTTGACACCAGCGTCTCTTCAAACGTGTGGGTGTGGCTGGTCGATTACCCGCTCGCCGCGCAGGAGATGCAGCTCGCCCTCTACGGGGATACCAACATTGAGCTCTCCGAGGGCCGCGTGACGGCGATTGATCTCTACCTCGGCCGTTCCGGCAGCGGCTCTTCCGGCGGTAGCTCCGGCGGCGGGGACAGTGACGGCGGTGACGACGGCGGCGATGAGCCGAGCCGGACTTATCAGGAAGAGCCGACTACGCAGGAGCCGGTATCCGATCCGCCCTCTACCGAACCTGAGACGGAGAGCCAGCCTGATACAACGCAGAAAGACCCCGACGAGGGGGACGGCGGGGATCAGACCCATCCGCCGGCCAGCGAGCCGGGGGAGGACGTCTCCGGCGAGGCATGATTGCGATATAAAGTATTAAACAACTGAGTTTTCCGTTTTGCCGAAATACGGCAGAACGAAAAACAGGCCCCGGACATTCAGCAGTGAATGTCCGGGGCCGTTTTTGCGTTTAATAATCCTCCACGTCGAATTCGCGATCCTTAAAATAGAACCGGCGGTCCTCCTCAGTGATTGTGCGGATCACACGGCAGGGATTCCCGGCAGCGATGACGTTGTCCGGGATATCCTTTGTCACCACGCTGCCCGCGCCGATTACCACATTGTTCCCAATCGTCACTCCCGGGAGGACCGTGCTGTTACCGCCGATCCAGACATTGTCGCCGATCGTCACGGGGATGCCATACTCGTACCCGGAATTGCGGCTGTCCGGATGAACGGGGTGCCCGGCCGTGTAGATGGAGACATTTGGCGCAAACATAACATTATTCCCGATGGTCACCTTGGCCACATCGAGGATCACCGTATTAAAATTGGCAAAAAAATTCTCGCCCACCTCGGTATTTTTTCCATAGTCAAAGTGGATAGGCGGCTCCACTCCAATATTTTTGCCTGTCTTCCCGAAGATCTCGCGGAGCAGCTTTTCCGCCTCCTGCACGTCATCCGGGGAGAGGGTATTAAACCGGTGCACCTTTCGACGGCACTCCAGGCGCTCCTCCGCCAGACCGTCTTCCCAAGCCTTATACGGCAGGCCGGCCAGCATGCGTTCCTTCTGATTCATCGTCTGTACATCCCTTCTGCCTGATCGGTTTATAATTTCAGCCCGCGCACGGAATAGTATTCCAGCGCTTTTCGGACTAAGCTCTCTGTCACATTAAAATATTCAGCGAGATCCCATACGGTGTCCGTCCCGGTGTGCACGGCCTCCCGCAGCTCCTGCCACGGGATCAGGGTGCGCACGGCCCAACGGGCCGCCTTCTCCTCATGACGCTCCACCAGATCGGCGGTGCTCTCCACCCGGTGGGTGGCGCCGGTCATGATATGCCCCATCTCGTGCGCGAGCACATCGTTTTCCAACGCCGAATCCTGCAAAAACTCCGGATTGAGAAAAACCGCATACCGGCCCCGCTCACAGATTGTCACCGCCGGGGCCTCTACTGCCTGCGCGTGATAGACGGATATTCCCTTTTGGTCGAGCAGATCGTACATCTCCTCAGTTGTTCTCATTGCCGTCACTTTCCGTTCTTCTTTTCCTCCCGCGCCTGCTCCTGTGCAAAGAAACGCGCCAGGTCCAGCAGGCGTTTTTTATTTTCATTGTTCAGGCCCCGCGATTCATCATACATGGCATAGGTAAAATCGTCAAAGGTAATTTCCGGCGCGCGCCGCTCTCCGGCAGTAGGATCGGCATCGGCCAAAAAGTCAATCGTGACACCGAAGTAATCCGCGATCTTTTTCAAATTCTCCACGCTGGGCACGGATTTTCCGTTTTTCCAGTCGCTCAGCGTACTCTGTGCTACGCCCGTCTCCTTATGCACCCGATAGGGCGTGACCCTGTGCTCCCGGAGCAGACGTGCGAAGTTCTGATACATAAGACGGCCCCTCCATCCCGATTCAGGACATTACACGAAACTTTGCGCTACCTCTTGACATGCTACGGATTTTGTAGTATTGTAAAAATATAGCAACGAATTTCGTTGTAATCCCCGAATACTTCTGATTTCAGAAGCATTGTATCACAGCCCCGGCACAAAATCAATACCAAACAGAATCGTGTTATTATCATACACCGCACGGAGGCCTTTGTCCATAGCCTCCCTGTAAAAGCGGACATAAAAGGGAGGTTTTATCGTGAAAAAACGTTCTTTTGATCTCTGTCAAAGCCGGCTGTACGGCGTGCCTGCCACCGTACAGCCGGCCGTTCCAACCGGGAAATGCGATTTGTGTGGGCTGACCTTCAGCCGAGACAGACTGCACCGGATCGGTCGGCTGATCCTCTGCCCGTCCTGTGAGGAGGTATACTGTGACGCCTGTTACCCGCTCTTTTCAAATGATTTTATTGAGCAGAGCGGCTCCAGCTTTTACACCGGCTGGTTTGAGGGGCTAGATCCGGCGGAACAGCTCGATTGCCTGCGCACGGCATATCAAAAAAAGTACCGCACCTCTACCCGAGCCGTCCGGGCAGACATGCGCGCGCAGCGGCGGGAGTTCTGTTCCTCCCACGTCAACGAGGATTGGCCCGCCTATGTGGCACACCGTTTGAATGCGGCATATCATAATATATTGAATTGATTGAAAGAGAAAGAGGGATTCACATGAGCGAAAGACAGGGCATCGATATTTCATACGCCCAGTCAAACGTGGACTGGGCAAAGGTAAAGGCGGCCGGGGTGGAATTTGCCATGGTCCGCTCCGGCTACGGGCGGGAGCTGAGCCAGAAAGACAGCATGTTTGAGAGCCACTATGCGGGCGCAAAGAGTGTCGGGATCCCCGTGGGGACCTACTGGTACTCCTACGCCAAGGATGTGGACGGGGCCAAAAAGGAGGCCGCTGCGTGCCTGGAGACAATCAAGGGCAAATCCTTTGAGTACCCGGTGGCATTTGACATTGAAGATGCCTCCCAGCGCGACCTCGGCCAGAAGACTATTACGGACATCGCCGTGGCGTTTCTGGAGGAGATCGAAAAGGCGGGCTACTATGCCGTGCTGTATTCGAGCCTGGACTGGCTGCGCAACCGCCTGGACTACGACCGGATCAAGCGGTTTGACCTCTGGTTGGCGCAGTGGCGCAGCGCCGGCGCCACGTACGAAAACCCAATCGGCCTGTGGCAGTACACGTCCAGCGGGAGCGTAGACGGGATTGCCGGCAGGGTGGACCGGGATATCGCCTACAGGGACTATGCGGCGATCATCCGGGAGGCGGGGCTCAACGGTCTGGGCGGCGGTGCGCCGGTGCTCCCGCAGGAGCCAACCTACCCGGAGCCGACACGCCTGATCGCGAACTATACCACGGGCGACGATGTCAAGTGGGTACAGGAAAAGCTTCAGGGGCTCGGCTATTCGCTAGGCAGCTACGGTATTGACGGCAAGTACGGCGACACCTGTGAGGCGTCTGTCAAACAGCTGCAGCAAGATTATGCTCTGAGCATAGACGGTATTGTGGGTCCTGACACGCGCAAAGCCCTCAAGGGCCAGATCGCAAAGGCGGTAAACCCGTACCGCAAGCCGACGCAGAACATCTATCTGGGCGACTGGGGCGACGGAATCCGCTGGGTGCAGTACGAGCTCAAGCGCCGGGGGTACAACATCGGCAGCACGGGGATCGACGGCCAGTACGGCGCGAGCACCAAGGCGGCAGTGGAGCGCTTCCAGCGTGCGTCCGGGCTGTCGGTTGATGGCATCGTCGGACCGAAGACGAGGGAGGCGCTGGCATCGTAAGTATGGGAACGGACGTCATTGTAGCGCTGCTGTCGATGATCGGCACGCTGATCGGAACGCTGGGGGGAATTCTGGCAGCCAGCCGGCTGACCAATCACCGGCTGGAACAGCTGGAAAAGAGGGTTAACAAGCATAATCAGGTCGTTGAACGGACCTATCGTCTGGAAGAACAGATGAAGTCGGCAAATCACCGGATCACTGATCTGGAGGAACTGCACAAACCTTGAAAGGAGGTGTTTGCATGAAGATCAATTGGAAGGCAAGACTGAAAAGCGGCCCATTCTGGCTGGGGGTGATCTCCGCCGTGGTGGCGGCCGTGTTCACGATTATTCCGATGTGCGGAGTGGAGCTGAGTGTCACCGCAGAGCAGGTTATGCACGCGGCCACGCTGATCCTGATGATCCCGACCGCGCTGGGCGTCATCACGGACCCCACCACCAAGGGCATGTCAGACAGTCAGATGGCACTGACGTATGAAAAACCGCGCTGTGACGGCGAGGAGAAATAAGCGTATAAAAGAGGAGCCTCCTCTGCGCAACACAATAGGCCGGGATTTTCGTCTGGAAAATCCCGGTCTTTCCTTTTTGACAGCCACAGCATGTTCGGGGACACTCGCTGTACGGCGGCCAACGCGGCCGTAATCCAATCCGCTGGTAGGATCGTCGTTTTAATCCACGCTCCCCCTGCGGGGAGCGACGCTCCAAAAAAGCAGCGGAAAAATTGCTCGCTTTATTTCAATCCACGCTCCCCCTGCGGGGAGCGACTCGACGACAACGAGCGTCTGATTGAGCGTTTCAAAATTATTTCAATCCACGCTCCCCCTGCGGGGAGCGACTTTAATAATGAGTATTCATGGGAGACTTTACGATGATTTCAATCCACGCTCCCCCTGCGGGGAGCGACGCTCAATCAGGGCCGCTGGGAGGATGAGGTTCAATTTCAATCCACGCTCCCCCTGCGGGGAGCGACTGCTTCGTCCCTCAAATCGTTCACGTCGTCGACATTTCAATCCACGCTCCCCCTGCGGGGAGCGACTTTAATAATGAGTATTCATGGGAGACTTTACGATGATTTCAATCCACGCTCCCCCTGCGGGGAGCGACCTCAATCGAATATCCGTCGCGCTGGTTTTCCGATATTTCAATCCACGCTCCCCCTGCGGGGAGCGACTGGGTTGGGTATCCGGTAGGATCGCGGCAACGAAAATTTCAATCCACGCTCCCCCTGCGGGGAGCGACCTTTCACCAAACAACTAATTTTTTGTAAAGCAACAATTTCAATCCACGCTCCCCCTGCGGGGAGCGACCTCGCCGTCTTTAGAAGGAGTGCGAACCTCTATGTATATTTCAATCCACGCTCCCCCTGCGGGGAGCGACCGTATATGTGGTGTTGTGGAGTAAGCGCAATACCTCGATTTCAATCCACGCTCCCCCTGCGGGGAGCGACGCCACTTCCGTGCTTCCCGGGTACATATTTTGTTATTTCAATCCACGCTCCCCCTGCGGGGAGCGACTTTACACATGAGCCATGACCGGAACAGCATACCACCATTTCAATCCACGCTCCCCCTGCGGGGAGCGACTTGCTTTGTATCTCAGATTCAGTTCGGAGCGACAATTTCAATCCACGCTCCCCCTGCGGGGAGCGACGTATTTTTATTTGGACAATAATCGGATACTTAATATTTCAATCCACGCTCCCCCTGCGGGGAGCGACTTTTCCTACCGTGTTGAGTGCTAACTGCTTACAGCATTTCAATCCACGCTCCCCCTGCGGGGAGCGACTGATAAGTGCGTAGTACACAATATAACGAAATAACATTTCAATCCACGC
>DVHG01000025.1 GCA_018712345.1 Candidatus Onthovicinus excrementipullorum
TAAGCACGGTATCAAATAATCCCCTTGCCTTTCGTATTTGCCGCCCAGTTCCTCAAATAATGATTTTGCCATTGTCTGTTACCTCCACATTCTTTTTTATTTTGAATGTCCGCAAAATCCGTCCTACATCATCGGCACGGGCGCGCATACTGTTTTAATCGGCGCGGCGAGCTGCAACCGCTTCCGCACGGAGATCCGCGTAAACGGCAGGCAAATTCAGATTGTGCAGTGTCTGGAGGATCTGGCCTATCCGGCAGATGAACCGGTCGCACTTGAGGACATGGTCCTGCTAAAAGGCGAAAAGAATGCAATTGTGAAGAAATTTGCCCGGCTGATCGGGAAAAACCATCCGCCTAAGAAGTATTTTGAAATGCCCGTCGGCTGGTGCTCCTGGTACTGTATTGGCCCCAATATTTCAGAAAAGCTTATTTTTGAAAACCTGCGTGTTATTAAGCAGAAAACACCGCAGCTGAAGTATATCCAGATTGATGACGGGTTTCAGCCGTTCATGGGTGATTGGCTGGAGACCAGTGACAAATTTGACCGCCCGATGCGGGAAATCTGTGCGGATATCAAAAAGGCGGGGTTCGAACCCGCCATCTGGCTGGCGCCGTTCATCGCCTCACCGAAGAGCCGCCTGCTGCGAGAGCACTCCGAATATTTCGTACAGGACGCGGCCGGACGTCCACTCTGCTCCGATCGGGTGACCTTCGGGGGATGGCGGGACGGGCCATGGTATATGCTCGACGGCACCCATCCGGGCGCGCAGCAGTATATTTACGATGTTGTACGCGAGATCTATGAAAACTGGGGCGTGCGCTATTATAAGCTCGACGCCAACGTGTGGGGCGGCCTGCCCTTTGGTGTGCGCTATGATAAAAATGCAACGGCTGTGGAGGCCTACCGCCGTGGGATGGACACCCTTTGGAAAGCGGTGCATGGGGAGGCCTTTATCCTCGGCTGTAACGCGCCGATGTGGCCCTCATTGGGTGAAGTGACGGCCATGCGCGTCACGAATGACGTAATTCGGAGTGCAGCACATATGGCAAATCTATCTGAGCAGTGCTTCAGCCGCAACTGGATGCACCGCACGCTCTGGGTGAACGACCCCGACTGCCTGATTATGTCGGACGCCATACCGGAAATCATGGATCCCGCAGGTGTCATACATAAGAGCCCGATCAAAAAGAAGTTCTACCGGCTGAATAATATCTATGTGCGTGCGAGCGGCGGCATGGTGCTCTCGGGTGACTACGTCGGCAAGTACACTGATGCGGATATCGCACGGCTGAGCAGAATCCTGGATACCGACTACACGGCCGCGGAATTTGACGACGCGCTCGAAATCGGTACCAAAAAGACCAAAAGCGGAACGGAATACTTTATTTTTAACCGGAAAGCCCTGTGGAAGCAATATGAGATCACCGTCGCATCGGGCGTCCGTGTGATCGATATGTACAGCGGAATGGAACTTAAGGTAAAGCACGGGCATGTCAGACTGCATCTCTCCCGTAACGCCGCGGCGTGGGTAAAGATCTGCCGTGCGTAAAACCGGGCTATTTGAAAGAAATCGTTGATCCCTCGTACGGAGACTGCTCCGGCTGATTTGAAAAAGACTGTGCGAGTTTATCTTCAAAAGGAGAAATCATATGAATATTTCAATTACCCCGGGCAAATTTACGAACACTTGGGAGAGCCTGCAGCAGTTTGAATGCCCGCAGTGGTTTAAAAACGCCAAGTTCGGCGTCTGGGCGCATTGGGGGGCCCAGTGCGTGCCGGAGGGCGGCGGAGGATGGTATGCCCGTGATATGTACATCCAGGGATCGCGGGATTATAAGTATCATCTGAAGCACTACGGCCACCCTTCTCAGGTCGGGTATAAGGATATTGTTGAGCGCTGGAAAGCAGAGAACTTTGACCCGGACGCCCTGATGGCGATGTACCGGGACATGGGCGCAAAATTTTTTGTCACAATTGGGGTGCACCATGATAATGTGGATCTGTGGGACAGCACCTATAACAGATGGAACACCGTGCGCCACGGCCCCCACATGGATATTGTGGGCGAGTGGAAGCGCGCCTGCGGCCGGTACGGTATGCGTTTTGGCGTATCGGAGCACCTGGAGCGCGCCTACAGCTGGTTCTCCACCAACAAAGGCGCGGATAAGCGCGGAAAATATAAGGGCGTCCCGTATGACGGCAATGATAAAAGATATGAGGAGCTTTATCTCGACGGCTCCACGCAGGATACAGGTTTTGGATACCCGGCGAATCCGAGCGACCGCTTTGTGGAGAATTTCTATCTGCGCATCAAGGAGCTTGTGGAGAAGTACAACCCCGACTTTTTGTATACGGACGGTGGGGTGCCGTTCGGAGCGGTCGGACGTGCGATGATCGCCAATTTTTATAACCACAACATGGCCTGCCACGGCGGAAAGCTGGAGGGGGTCTATGCGGTTAAAAATATAGACCGCACGCTTCATCCGTACCACGGCGCATACCGGGAC
The DNA here is from genome assembly GCA_018712345.1 of Candidatus Onthovicinus excrementipullorum. Classification (GTDB taxonomy): domain Bacteria; phylum Bacillota; class Clostridia; order Oscillospirales; family Acutalibacteraceae; genus Onthovicinus; species Onthovicinus excrementipullorum. Next base: position 2,508 of record DVHG01000025.1, read on the forward strand.
GGAATCGGCGTGCTGGATCTGGAGCGTGAGATGATGGACGCCCCCCGTGCGGACGTCTGGGAGACGGATACCTGCATCGGCAACTGGTTCTATGAAAAGGGCGTGAAGTACAAGACGTCCGATACGGTCATCCAGCAGCTGGTGGACGTTGTCAGCAAAAACGGCATTTACCTGCTGAGCATCCCGTTGAAAGCGGACGGGACGATCGACAATAGAGAAAAAAAGATCGTGGACGGCATCGGTCGCTGGTTCCAGATTAATGGGGAGGCCATTTATGATACAGAGCCGTATGTGCTCTTTGGCGAGGGGCCCATGGCGTCAAAAGCGTCCGGAAAAAAACTCACCAGTCTCAAGTGTACCCGCCGGGACATCCGCTTTACGCAGAAGGGGAACTGTGTCTATGCCTTCTGCCTGAAAGCGCATGGCGGAATGATCAGGATCCACAGTCTGGCCCCCGAGCGCGAACGGATCAAGGATGTCCGTGTTCTTGGCTGTGGCTCCTGCAAATGGCAGTTTACGGGTGATTGCCTGGAGATCCGATATCACCCGACGCTGGAGCTGTGCTCCCAGGCTGTTCACGCGGTGAAAATTACTTTTAAAACATAAAAAGAAATCCGTGATGGCGCTTAAAGCCAGTACGCCGGATGCTCAACTGATGGCAACAGAAAGGAAATTTGCAATGTTTGAAAAGCAGCGTATCAATAACCGAGTGACGGCCTCCCGAATCAAATACTTTTTAAATTTTATTGGGCTGTTTTACAGACAGCCGTCACTTGATCCGTCGAGTCCGGACCGCATCAGGCGACTGGAGGCGTTCCAAAAGCTGGGAATGGGCATGTTTATCCACTTTAACAGCGCAACCTTCCAGTACGCGGATCAAAAGATGGACTGGCCCTACGGTGTGATTGATAACCGGGATCCAAGATACCGCTTCTTTTCCCCGTCCGAGTTCCGGATCAGTCAAATTGACTTTAAACAGTGGGCGGCGGTGGCCAAATCCGCAGGGTGTAAATTTGCCGTTCTGACAGCCAAACACCACGAGGGCTTTGCCCTCTGGCCGACGGCGGCAAGCCCCCACAGCATTGCGAACTCTCCTTATCGGGGGGATATCGTCCGGGAGTATGTGGATACCATGCGCGGTGCGGGAATCATTCCGGGGCTGTACTTTTCCATCATGGATTTTCACCATAACATAACCGAAAAGGGCGTCTCTTCGCAGCAGAAAGCTTTTATCAAGGAACAGCTGCGTGAGCTCCTGACGGGGTATGGCCCGGTTCCCTATCTGGTGATTGACGGCTGGGGCTCCACCTGGGGCGGCCCGCGGTTCTCCCAGCTCGATTACGGGGAAATTGCGGATTTTGTACACAGCATTCAGCCGGATACGCTGATCCTGAATCATTCCTGCGAGTGCAGTTATGAGCACACGGATGTTATCATGTTTGAAAACACGGCGGGGCAGTGTATTCCGAAGGGATTCCAGGGGTACGGTGTCGCGGGCAACATATTGACCTCGGCATGGTTTTGGAAGTACAGCGACCCCAATGCCAAGCTCCGGAGCGCGGAGTGGGCCGTGCGGGAGAAGCTGATCCCCATGAACCGCCAGGGCGTCGTATTTATGCTCAATGTATCGCCCAATCAGCAGGGGCGAATTGATTCGAATGTCGCCGAGGTCTTCCGGCAGATCGGCGAGCTCCGCGGAGTGTGAGCATTATCATTTGGGAAAGGATGATTGGCGAATGCTTTTGGGAAAGCGGTCGGCATTTTGCCGGGGCCTGACGCCGGTTGGGCGTATTCTTCAGCTGGAAGGCTACTATGTCTGGTGCTGCGCGCCGGTTTATGACGGGGCCGGAAAGGTTCACGTCCTGTTTTCCCGCTGGCCGGAAGAACGGGGATTCCTGAACGGATGGCTGACGCATAGCGAAATCGCACATGCTGTTGCGGACAGTGCGGAGTCGCCCTTTACCGTGACGGGCACGGTTTTCCAGGGCAGGGGGCCGGGATACTGGGATGGCGTGACGGTGCACAATCCGGCCGTTTACCGGATCGATAGGCGCTACTACATGTTCTATATGGGCAACAGCGACGGCACGGCCGCAACGCAGCGGATCGGCCTGGCCTGGGCTGAGGAACCGCAGGGGCCGTGGCACAGGTTATCGGATCAGCGGCCGATCCTTGACATCTCCGCAGACCGACGGGCGTTTGACAGCTATATCACCACGAACCCCGCGCTCCTCCATGACGGCGGCGAATTCCGGCTGTATTATAAGGCGTGGGACCGGTATAACGACGGTAAGCGGAAAATGGGCCTGGCGGTCTCCCGGGAGATCGGCGGTGAATATGTCAAACATCCCGAGAACCCGATTGTGCGCTTCCGTGGGCCGGGCAGGCAGGTGGAGGACGCCTGTGTATTTAAAGCCGGCGGGCGGTATTATATGCTCATGCGGGATATGGGCGTGTATTCCCGGCGCAGCGGGCTGCTGATGGAGTCTGCGGACGGCATTCACTGGGGCAGACCGCTGATCGGTTATGAGAAGGCTGACCACTATTTTCACGATGGAAATAACCGCTTCGAGCGGCCGCAGGTACTGCTTCGGGACGGGAAGCCGGAATATCTCTTTTTGGCCGTCCAGGGCGGCAAATACGGGACTTCGAGCGGCGGCGTGCTGAAGATTCATGAATTTGGGGAGGTTTAGCGGATGGAGAGGCAGCTGATCAACAGGGAATGGAAATTTGAATTTGGTGATCATCGGGACGCGCGCCTGATATCTTTTGATGACGCTCTCTGGCAGGATGTGGGGATTCCGCACTCGTTCAGCATCCCGTTTTTTGAGGAGCATCAGTTCTATGTGGGGTACGGTACATATCGAAAAAGATTTACCCTGCCGGAGGCACGCCTTGCCGGCGGCAGGCGGGTCCTTCTGGAGTTTGAGGGCGTGTTCCAGCGGGCGCAGATCTATGTGAATGGTGATTTTGTCGGGCTGCACGAAGGCGGATATACAGCCTTCTGTTATGACATCACCAACTCCGTCCGCGCCGGAGAAAATTTGCTCGCCGTAATCGTAGATAACCTGTGGAGCCCGGTAATTGCGCCGCGTGCAGGGGAACACATTTTTTGCGGTGGAATTTATCGCGATGTCTCCCTGCTGTTCTCGGAGAAAGCTGCGGTTGCTTGGTACGGTACATTTGTGACCACTGCAGAGATCGATCTTGAGAAAAAGACTGCGGTCATGGCGATAGAGACGGAACTGACTACCCACGTGCGCGAGGGGGCGCTTCGGCTTGTCAGTGAGATCTATGACGGGGAGGGGGCCCTGCAGGATCGTGTGGAGACGGCGTTTGACGGTGCCGCGGTGCGGCAGGTCACGCGTCGGTTGGAAAATGTGCGATTCTGGGACATTGACGATCCGTATCTGTATCGTCTCGTCAGCCGGGTATTCATGGATGGGAAAGAGCTGGACCGGTGTGAGACGCCGTTCGGGATCCGGGAGTACCGTTTTACAAAGGATCAGGGGTTCTTCCTCAACGGCCGCCATCTGTTTATCCGGGGCGCCAATGCGCACCAGGACCACGCCGGATGGGGGGATGCCGTTACGCGGCAGGGCTTCACCCGGGATTTGCAGATGATTAAGGATTGCGGAATGAACTGCGTCCGTGCGACGACCTACCCCAGGCATAGCCATTACTATGGTGAATGTGACCGGTTGGGATTGCTCTGCTGGGCGGAACTTCCTTATTGGGGAATCGGCGGCGTCAAGGGCGATGGCTACTGGTTTAGTTCAGCCTATCCCATGCATCAGGAGGAGGAGCAGCCCTTTGAGGACAATCTGATGCAGCAGTTGCGTGAAATGATCCGTGTGCACCGCAACCACCCCAGCATCATTACCTGGAGTATGGGAAATGAGGTCTTTTTCACGCCAAACAGCCGTATTGAAAAGGCTAAGGAATTCACCCGGCGGCTCTATCAGGCGGCTCGGGAGCTGGATCCCACCCGGACCATTTCAATGGGCGGCGTCCAGCGCAAGGGCTTTGACAAGCTGACGGATCTGGCGGGCTATAACGGGGACGGCGCCAAGCTGTTTATTGATCCCGGTGTGCCAAATATCGTGTCTGAATACGGCAGCGTGGTCTCCATGCGACCCGGGAAATTCAGTGGAAATTTCCATGAGTGCCAGAATGAGGAGTTCCCCTGGCGCAGCGGCCAGATTTTATGGGTTGCTTTCCACCACGGCAGTATCTGCGGAGATCTGGCGCACATGGGCATGGTCGACTATTACCGGCTGCCGCTGCGCGCCTATTACTGGTACCGGCAGGAATACTGCGGTATTGCCCCGCCGCCGGAAAGCCGGTTCGGGATTCCGCACCACCTGGGTGTGACGTGCGATAAGACGGTAATCAAGAATGATGGCACCGAGGATACCCACATTGTGGTCACGGTTCTAAACCGGCGCGGGGAGCATCTGCGCGCCTGCCCGACGGTCACCATGGAAGTGTTCTCCGGCGGCGGGCTCTTCCCCACGGGGAAAAAGATCACCTTTTCCCGCAGGGGCAAAGGGATGCTGGACGGTAAATGCGCCATCGAGCTGCGCGGTTATTACAGCGGGGAGACTAAAATCAAAATCAGTGCGCGCGGCCTGCCCAGCGAATACCTGACAATCCGGATCGAGGGGGAGGATTTCCCGGAGCGCGCGCTTGTTCCCATGCGTCCGGCCCCTGCTCAATACGGCCGTGATATAAAATCCGCCCTGCTGATCTCCGAAAGCAGGCCGACCTTTGCGAGCAGCAATCAGGCGGGCTTTGACTCCAGCCATGTCAATGACGGCAGAAGCGACACATGCTGGAAACCGGATTTAGACGATGGGGGACCGACCGTCAAAGTGGATCTGGAGCGGTTTGCCAGAATCGACAGGATTGAAGTCAATGCGCCGTCCGTCCAGTCGATTGATGTTTTTGTGTCCTCCGACGGGGAGAAGCTCAGGCCCGCCAGAGGGAAGAAGCGCATCCGGGACGGCGTCCTCACGCTGGAGAAGGTGCGGCTGTCCGGGCGATATGTCGTGATCCGTTCCACTTCGGCGGGGGTTCGGAATATCAGCGTTTACGGGAATTGACAGAGGAGGCTTGATTTAAAATGAACGATATTAAAAAGCCCAACATTTTAATGCTCTTGGCAGACGATATGGGCGCCTGGGCAATGGGGTGCTCCGGCAATGACGACGTGCAGACGCCGAATCTGGACGCGCTTGCGGAGGACGGGATGCGGTTTGAAAACTGCTTTTGCGGGAGCCCGGTCTGTTCCCCCGCCCGGGCGTCCATTCTCACCGGGACCATCCCGTCCGCTCACGGCGTGCACGACTGGATTTCACAGGGGAATCTGCCGGGGCAGAAATTTAAGGGCAAGCCCGTGCCGCCGCAGCAGTATATCGCGCACCTTACGGCTTATACCGAGCTCCTGCAGCAGGGCGGCTATACCTGTGCACTCAGCGGCAAATGGCATCTGGGGGACAGCATGACGCCGCAAAAGGGATTTGAAAAATGGTATACCATCGGTCAGGGCGGCTGTTGGTATTTCCGTCCGGATATCGTGGAAAACGGGCAGCGCGAAGTTAAAACGGAGTATGTCACGGATCTGATTACGGAAAACGCGCTTCATAATATTGATTGGTTTTCGGCGCATCCTGAAAAGCCCTTCTATCTCAGCGTACACTACACGGCGCCGCATTCGCCATGGGGCAGAATGCAGCAGAAGCCGGAGGTCTGGAAACGGTACCGGCACACGACCTATGACAGCACACCGAAATGCCCGCGCCTGCACCCGCAGATTACAAAGTCAGCGCCGCTGGGCCCCGGCCCGATGCGCAAATATTTGCTGCGCGGGTATTACAGCGCCATTTCCGCCATGGACGACGGCGTCGGCCGGATTGTCGAACGGCTTAAGGAAAAGGGACTTTATGACAATACTATCATTATTTTCACGAGCGATAACGGAATGAGTATGGGGCACCATGGGCTGTTCGGCAAGGGGAACGCCACCTATCCGCCCAACATGTTTGATACGTCGGTGAAAATACCGTTCATCGTCTGCTATCCCCGTGCTGTGCCACGCGGCACGGTTAACAGCGGGCTTTACAGCCACTATGATATCATGTCTACGCTGATTGATCTGCTGGATTTGAAAGGGGAAGTCAGGCAGAAGCTCCCGGGCAGGAGCTTTGCCGGCCTTTTCCGCGGGGAGGCGGAGACACGCACGGGCAGCGTTGTCATTTTGGGCGAATATGGGATCTCCAAAATGATCCGCAGCAGCGATTACAAGCTCGTGCTGCGCGACGAGCGCTTTTATAATGAATTCTATGATCTGCGCAGCGACCCGGAGGAGACGCGGAATCTTTTCGGGCGGCCGGAATATGCGGACCGCATCGCCGCCATGCGCAGGGAATTAGAGGAGTTTCTCGACGAATATGCCCAGCCGCTCTACCGCTGTGAAGGGATGACGATCACCGGAGCGGGGCAGGGAATGGCATTTACACTCGATAAGGAGAACGCCTTTAATGAGGATCCCATGTACCTTTTCCCCAAGCGGGCGGAAAGATATATTGCACAGCAGAAAGTACAGCAAAAGCCAGAAGGATAAAGTGGAAACGCTTACACTATTTAATCAAAAATTGATTGGAGGAATAAAAATGGATGGGATTGTCAGTGGTTTTTTAAAACGCAATCTGCCGCAATTTCAGAATGACATTCTTGTGGAGATCACCGGCGGCACGCAGGACTATTTTACTGTAGCGGCAGCCGATGAGAAGCTGCATGTGCGGGCCAACAACTATATCAGCGCATTTTATGCCATCTATTGCTACCTGAAAAAGTATTGCGGCGTACAGCTCTCCTGGTGCGGGAACCGTGAGCTGAAAATTGGGAATCTCACCATGTTTGACGGCATTTTTGCGAAGAAAATAGATCAGAAATACCGGGTGTATATGAATTACTGTACGCTGGATTACTCCATGTGCTGGTGGGATTTCGACCGCTGGGAAAAGGAAATTGATTTCATGGCCATGAACGGGATCAATATGCCGTTGGCGGTTGTCGGTACGGAGGCCGTCTGGTATGAGACGCTGCAGGAGTTCGGTTTTACAAAGGAGGAGGCGCTTCAGACAATCTCCGGTCCGGCTTTTTGGGCGTGGCAGCTGATGACGAATATTGACAGCTATCTGCCGCCTCCTAATGAGCAGTATGTCTACCAGCGCATGGAACTCGGCAAACGGATTTTAAATCGATATCTGGAGTTTGGAATGACCCCAATTCAGCAGGGGTTTGCAGGCCATGTCCCGGTCCGGATGAAGGAGAAATATCCGAGCGCCCACATTTTAATGCAGCGGGGCTGGTGCTATTATCCCAAAACCGCACAACTCGACCCGCTCGATCCGCTGTTTAAAAAGTTCGGTACCGTGTATCTTCAAAAGATGACGGAGATTTTTGGCAATTATCACTACATTGCCTGCGATCCGTTCCACGAGGGACATCCACCAAAAAAAGGAAAAAAGTACCTGCACGATGTCGGCTGTGCGATCAATCAGATGTATGAGGATTTTGACCCGCAGTCCAAATGGGTCATGCAGGCATGGACCCCCCGGAAATATATTGTTACAGCTGTTCCAAAAGATCGGCTGTTCCTGCTGGATTTGAATTCTGAGCGAACCGTCCGGCGTCCATATATGTGGAAATATCCGATCGTAGCGGGGATGCTCCACGATTTTGGCGGCAAGAACGCGATGCAGGGCAAACTGAAGCGTCACAGCAAAAATACTTATCTCTTTATGAAAAAGCTTGGTATGAACGCGGTCGGAAGTGGTCTGTTTATGGAGGGGATTGAGCAGAATCCCATTGTATATGATTTGCAGTTTGAAATTCTGACAGCTTCTGAAAAAATCAATTTATCCGAATGGTTGGATCACTATATCACGCGGCGGTACGGTAAGTGGAACGCCACCCTGCGTGAGGCTTTTGATCTGCTGCTGGAAACGTGCTATGCCACAAATTCGAAATATCATGAGAATATTGTCGGCTCAACGGTTGCCGCCTATCCGCGGGTCTGCCCATTTAAAATGGGCCCGGGCGGGGATGCAAACCTGTTCTATGATCCGGTTAAATTTGAAAGAGCTGTTGCGCTGTTTTTTTCTGTCCGTGAGGAGTTCCGGAACATTGACGGTTATCAGTACGATCTGTGTGACCTGATGCGTCAGGCGCTGAGCAACCGGTTTTATACCCAGCAGAAGATGTTTATCAGGGCTTACACCAACAGAAACGCAGAGGAGTGTGAGCGGATCGCCTCAAAACAGCTTGATTTGATTTGTGATCTTGACGAGGTTGTTTCCCACCGCAGTGAGCTGTGCTTTGCCCGCTGGGTTAACGACAGCCATCGGCTGGCATCGGATGATGAGCAAAAGCGGTACTTTGATTGGAACGCGCGCACGCTTCTGACGCTGTGGGGAGATATACGGGGGAACACCGCACAATTACACGACTATGCATGGCGCGAGTGGAGCGGGCTGATAAAAGAGTATTATTATAAGCGCTGGCAGATGTTCTATGAGGAGTCTGTCAAAATTCTCAGGAAGATGGGAAATGCCCCTGTTTTACTGGGCAATGGCTATACGCCTCAGGCTAAAAAATACTTTGATGAGCTTGACCGCAGGATCCATGCATTTGAGCTTGAGTGGGGCAAAACCTATTCCGAATATCCCGATCCGGTTGACAGCGACGTCGTCCCATCGGCAGAAAAGTATATGTCAAAATGGCATATTGGAAGAGAATGACCTCTTCTGTTTGATAAAGGAGAAATCGGCATGAATGTAATTGATCGGTATCTGGAGCAAGTGGAGAAAGTCATTGCACAGGGTCCTTTCTCGGATGATTGGCAGAGTCTGAAACGGCGGAGAATCCCGGAATGGTTTTCAAAGGGTAAATTTGGTCTGTTTATTCACTGGGGCTGCTTTACAGTTCCGGAGTGCGAGAGTGAATGGTATCCGCGGCAGATGTATTATCCGGGTACCAGGAGCTGCAAGCACAAGGAAGCCCGCTATGGGAGGAACGCGGATTACCGGCAGATCGCGGAGCAGTTTAATCCGCAGAAATTCAATGCTGGCGAGTGGCTGGATTTGTTCCAGAGCTCCGGCGCACAGTATATCATGCCCGTGGGCGAGCATCACGACGGCATCAAGATGTATCAGAGTGAGTTGAACCGCTGGAATACAGTGGAAATGACCCCGCACAGGGATTTTATGCGGGAGCTGCATGACGCCTGTGACAAAAGGAACATGCCGTTTTTAATCTCCAACCACCGCGCTGAGCACTATTGGTTTTTAAACGGTGTCAGGAAGAACTTTCCGAACTCTGAGGCGCTGGGGGAGGAGTACCGCGACCTGTACGGCGACTGTGCACTGGAGCCGGACGGAGGCATCAAGCATGACAGCGGCAAGCTTGTGCCCACCGAGGCGTGGCTGCGGGATTGGCTTGCCACGGCGTGCGAGATGGTGGATAAAAATAAACCCTGCGGCGTTTTCTTTGACTGGTGGATCCAGCAGCTGCCGTTTCGCCCGTATTTAAAGAAGTTCCTGGCCTATTACTATAACCGCGCCGCCCAGTGGGGAATCGAGCCGGTTGTTTTCTATAAGTATAACGCCGCCATGCAGGGTACCGCTGTTTTTGACGTGGAGCGCGGCCAGGTGCAGGGAATCGCGCGCGAGCCGTGGCAGTGCGATACATCCATTGCCAAGAACTCGTGGAGCTATACGGAGAATAACCAGTATAAGACGGCGTATGACTGTATCACCAATCTGATCGACGTCGTATCCAAAAACGGATGCCTGATGCTCAATGTCGGCCCGCGGGCGGACGGGAGTATCTGTCCGCAGGAACGGGAAGTGCTGCGCCGGCTCGGCAGCTGGCTAAAGGTCAATGGTGAGGCGGTTTTTGATACGGAGCCCTTTACGGTCTTTGGCGAGGGGAAGAAGCAATCCGGCGGTGCGTTTTGTGAGAATCTGCATTATTCCACCCGCGATTATCGCTTTACTTACAAGACAGGGGCAATCTACGTCTTCCCCCTCTCGCAAAGGGCACGCCGGGAGTTCCGGATCAAAAGCCTGTGCCGGGACAACAACCGCGGGATTACCTACCGGATCAAAGGCGTCTCACTGCTCGGCAGCAGTAGGCCGGTCCGCTGGTCTCAGAATCCGCTGTACATGAAGCTCACCTTGGATAAAAAAGTTCCCGCAGATTTACCGCTCTGCTTTAAAATCGAAATTGATTGAGGAGGAAATAATGCAATGGGCTATTCACTGAGAAAAAGTGACTTTGACAGCCGAAAGCAGGGGGCGGAGTTTACTTATTTTTCCGAAGAGGACTGGAATTCCTATCCCTTTGCCTCTCCCGAGGACACCCGGTGGTTCCGGGAGGCGAGATACGGGCTCTTCCTCCATGTCGGGATCTCCGCGATCGGGATGGTGGATATCAGCTGGCCGCGCACCACCCACAAACTGCCCGACATGCCCTATTGGGGCAAGACGGTTCCGGATGCGGAGTACGATGGGTGGGCCAAACAGCTCGCTTTTCCTGCATTCCGCGCGGAGGAGTGGGCCGAAATTGCCCGGCAGGGTGGCTTTAAGTACGTGGTGATCATCGCCAAGCACCACGACGGCTTCCATATGTGGGATACGGCATATTCAGATTATAAGATCACCAATGCCCCCTTTGGCCGGGACTATCTGCGGGAGCTGATCGACGCTTTCCGGCAGGCAGGGCTGAAAATTGGCGTTTACTATTCCAAGCGGGACTGGACGCATCCGGACTATGAGCCGGTTCCGGTTCAGGATGCCGTGGCGATGAAAAAACCGCCCTATTTCAGAATGAAGGACGGCAGGCAATTTTATATTACGGAAAAACATAGAAAATATCAGGAATACATGTTCAACACCGTCCGGGAACTAATGACCAACTACGGGAAAATCGACCTTCTGTGGTGGGATGCGGAGTATAACGGCGGTATGTTTACCAGAGAGATGTGGCGTTCGGAGAAACTGGAAAAAATGGTCCGAACACTGCAGCCGCACATTATCATAAACAACCGCGCCGGGCTGCCCGGCGATTACGATACGCCGGAGGGCCACACTGGATTTTTCCAGAATACACGAATGTGGGAGACCTGTATGCCCTTGGGCACGGATTGGGCGTATTCGCAGAGCAAAATCAAAAGCCTGAAAAATATCATTGCGCAGCTTGTCAACTGCGCCGGCGGGGACGGAAACTATCTTTTAAGCATCGGGTGCAGGCCCGACGGCAGCATCGCCCCCAATGAGGCGCAGCGAATGCGTGAAGTGGGGGCCTGGCTGCAAAAGTACGGGGAGAGCATTTATGGCACGCGCGGCGGAATCTGGAAGCCCGCCAGACGCTATGCCGCCTGCTATAGGGGCAATAGCGTATATCTGCACATCATGAATCCGTCGCCTTTTGTCAGGCTGACGCTTCCCTTTGGCAAAAATACAATGAAAAACGCAGCCTGCCTGACAGGGGAACGGGTCAATGTGCATGTAAAGGAAGGTCGCCTTACAGTGCGTCTGTGGCGGAATCCGGTATCGCCCGACACCATTGTCAAAGTGGACCTTGCCAATACACCGGTCATGGAGGAATAATATGTTGCATCTTTTCAAAAAACGCGGGAATTCCTCCGCCCCCCTGCTCTCCGCGCGGGGTAAAAGGCTGAAAATGCCGGTTTCCGATTTGGCGCTCAGTCTGGAATACCGGGGCGTCTCCGTGACGGATCCAGACTACTGGTACTGGTGCGTGTCCCCAATCTATGACGCGCAGGGCCGCGTACATCTGTTTTGCTCCCGCTGGCCGGTGAGTAAACAGGGGATGGGACTCTGGTTTACGCAGAGCGAAATCGCCCACTTTGTCGGCGAGACGCCGGAGGGGCCGTTCACGTATGCCGAGACCGTGCTTTGCAATGACAATCTGGCCGACCAGTCATGGCAGCGCTCGCCGCACAATCCGCAGATTTATCAGTTTGGTGATACATACGCCCTGCTTTACATCGTGCAGGATACGCGAGTGAAAAAAGGCGGAATGAAGACGGGGCTGATGGTATCCAAATCACTGAACGGGCCGTGGACTTTTGCCGGCAGTGACGGAATCGTCGTACAGGAGTCGGAGGATAAAAATCATTGGACCTACCACAGCTGCACGGGTGCGGAAAACCCGGCGATGGCCAAAATCGGCGATACCTATTACATTTTTTTCAAGGCGGGGCGCGGCCAGAACGGTAAGATGCATTACGGATATGCCACATCTAAACACATTGCCGGCCCGTATCGGCTGTGCGATGCCCCCAGGATGGACAATATCAGCTATGTGGAGGACGCGTGCTGTTTCCAGCAGGACGGGCGAACCTATTTGCTCACGACTGATAATTTCGGGAAAAATACCGGTATTTTTGGTGCGGGGATCCTGTGGGAGATGAAAGACGGCGTGTTCCACCGCGCGGATGCTAAAATCGGATTCGGCGTTCTGTCGGACTATACAGCCATTCCATCCGGCGCAACATTCTACGAGAATGAACGCTCCGGTAAGCTGGAGCGCCCGGGCGTTCTGATGCGGAACGGCAGGCCGGAATATTTTTACGGCTGTACCCGCACGGACGTGCTCGGCGGCGGAAAGAGTCAGTGTTATGTGTTTCGGATAGTGAGCGGAAAATTGTGATGAAAGATAGCCCGGGCAGATAAATTTATTGTATTATGGTAAAACGGTCTTTAAAAAGATTGCCACAAAATTAAAGTAAAGGCAGGTAAAAATATGTTCTTCAAAAAGAAAACGATCCCTTATCCCGCCCGAACCTACCCAATTATGCAGCAGCCGTCTCTGGAACCGAATGATGGCCAGCTGGCACAGATGCGGCGTCGGTTTGGTATGTTTCTGCACTTCGGAATTAACAGCTTTAATAACACGGAGTGGTCAGATGGAAAGCTGCCGATTGAGAGCTACCGCCCAACCGCAATTGACGCGGACAGTTGGGTGCGCACGGCCTATGAGGCGGGCATGAATTATGTCGTCATCATCACCAAACACCATGATGGCTTCTGCCTGTGGGATACCCACACCACTACGTATTCTGTTAACTACTCCCCGAATAAGACCGATGTTGTCCGGGCAGTGGCCGATGCCTGCCGGAAGTACGGGGTCAAGCTGGGGCTTTACTACTCCCTGTGGGACCGTCATGAGGCATGCTATCACGACGATGAGACGTATGTCCAGTACATGGAAAAGCATTTGACGGAGCTGATGGACGGCCGGTACGGCGAGGTCGTGGAGCTCTGGTTTGACGGCGCGTGGGATAAGCCGTGCCGCGCGTGGCAGCTGGACCGCCTGTATAACCACGTCAAGCAGATGCAGCCCATGTGCCAGATCGGCGTCAATCACACTGTTGGCAAGTACAGCGAAAAGAAGGGGATGCCTAAAAAGCGTTATGAGCCCCGAAATTATCGCGACCGGGACCCGCTGCGTATGTTCCCGTCCGATTTTCGGCTTTGGGATCCGAACATGTGCCGAGAGGACGACCCGAAAATTTATACATTCAACGGGCAGGAATACTATCTCCCGTTTGAGCAGACGATCTGTTCCCGCAAGGAATTCAGCTGGTTTTACTCTGATACCTATGCCAGCAAGCCGCTGATGGACGCGCAGGAGATCATCCGGAATTACCGGATCCTTGAAAAGACTCAGAATATGATGGTCATCAACCTGCCGCCGGATCAAAATGGAAAGCTGGTGCAGGGGGATGTTGACAATCTGATGCGCATTGCCGAGTCACTTGGTATCCGGAGAAAAATATAGGGGGTATTAAAAAAATTGTTACCGATTAACCTGTTCGCTCTTAAACTTGTATGACAAAACCTTTTTACACCGTGGATTCTGGTGAAACGGGGACGCGTGGCATGGCATTATAACCACATAAAGGTGCGAACCTCAAGTGAACATGATTCTCCTTGGAGGTTCGCACCTTTATAGGTGCAGAATTCATAGATGGATGCGCTGTAAAACAAGTATTACAGATAGAAATTGGTTGCCTTTTTATAGAGTTTTGGCGTATAATAAAATTATTGCAATGATGTATTTGTGCATATTTGCTGTCGCTCCCCGCAGGGGAGCGTGGATTGAAATATCCCTCCATCCTTGCACCGCAGATGGGACAGTAGTCGCTCCCCGCAGGGGAGCGTGGATTGAAATTGTTTGCCGTTGGTTCGCCTTCAGATTGGAACCTAAGTCGCTCCCCGCAGGGGAGCGTGGATTGAAATGCCGCCACATATAACAAGTGATGTATGGCGGCATGTCGCTCCCCGCAGGGGAGCGTGGATTGAAATTGCTATCTGGGATAGAGGCTATCCATTGCTCCACCGTCGCTCCCCGCAGGGGAGCGTGGATTGAAATCGTTCGGATGATCAAGCGGCAGGCTGTCTTTGGCGGTCGCTCCCCGCAGGGGAGCGTGGATTGAAATTTGTCCATGGTCGGCCTCCTCGTCATCAACAGTGGTCGCTCCCCGCAGGGGAGCGTGGATTGAAATTGGTGAAGCGCTCTCAGCGCATCAATGATCTGCATAGTCGCTCCCCGCAGGGGAGCGTGGATTGAAATGGTGTTTTGGATTTTCAAAAGGAGGTAATTACAAGTCGCTCCCCGCAGGGGAGCGTGGATTGAAATACGATTTTCCTGGATCATTGCGAACACCTGAGGGTCGCTCCCCGCAGGGGAGCGTGGATTGAAATTGGGCCAGATCGACCTGAAACTGAACGACATGTTGTCGCTCCCCGCAGGGGAGCGTGGATTGAAATCCCGGCGACGCTGGGGATTGATGTTGGGAAGATGTCGCTCCCCGCAGGGGAGCGTGGATTGAAATTCAAACAAATTTGAAAGGGTAGCAGAAAGCCCAAGTCGCTCCCCGCAGGGGAGCGTGGATTGAAATATCGATACCGTCACAAACGCAATGGCATCCGGGGTCGCTCCCCGCAGGGGAGCGTGGATTGAAATCATACGGAAAATGCAGCCGGCTCTTTTGCCTTTGTCGCTCCCCGCAGGGGAGCGTGGATTGAAATAACACACAGCGGCAGGAGGATAAAAAGTGGAAAGGGTCGCTCCCCGCAGGGGAGCGTGGATTGAAATTACCGCTTGGAAAACGGGGAGTTTGTCGAATGTGGTCGCTCCCCGCAGGGGAGCGTGGATTGAAATCCGCTGGTGTGGGAGGAGATCCACGGCGCGGGCGTCGCTCCCCGCAGGGGAGCGTGGATTGAAATCCAATCCCGTGTTGATGGATACGCACTTGACAAGTCGCTCCCCGCAGGGGAGCGTGGATTGAAATTGACCGACGGGACCGTCGTTTCTGGCGAACAGGGTCGCTCCCCGCAGGGGAGCGTGGATTGAAATTACTTTGCGTGTATAATTCGGAGTATAAGAGGTGAGTCGCTCCCCGCAGGGGAGCGTGGATTGAAATGTACACAAATAGTACTAATACTGGCACTGTGATAGTCGCTCCCCGCAGGGGAGCGTGGATTGAAATGACATGTTGACTATCATGGCGTGGATGCCAGCGGGGAGCGTAGATTTATAAAGTGTTATAGTTTCAGCACTTATTTATACTCTGCGTGAACCTTTAAAGTTGGCGCTGGACGTTATTTTGAAATAGTTTGACAGGCCTGTAGTGAGCAAGTTGCTCTCTGCAGGCTTTTTGTCGTGCGGGATGAGAGTTTGTAATTGTTATCTTATTCGTGTTGCATCAGTCCGCCCGTATTTTGTTAAATGACCGTCTGTTTTCGGTGCTGACTCGAAATCGTGTAATGAATACAAATTTTTAGTTTTCTGTGATTGGCCGATAGAAGCAATGCCCCATTTTACGGCCATTGATTTTTAAAACGCCTTTATGTAGAATTATTAAAACAATAAAATTTATTTTGGATTAAATATTGAATTTTTATAATATTCATGATAGGATATATTTGTAAATATTTTCAACAATAAATCTGTAATTTTAACAAAATATCTGTTTTTATGATTTCTACATGATGCTCTTTGGGAAGTTTAGCGGAGACCTGATTAGAAAGAAGGGATACTATCAAAAAAATCTTTTACGCCCACACAAGTGAGGACGGACGATATCAGCTATTGAAAACCCATGGGGAAAACACCGCCTCCCTGGCATCGGAATTTGCCGCTTCCTTCCATGGGGAAATGCAGGCGCGGGCAGGTGGCTTACTCCATGACATTGGGAAATACGGAAGCGCAGCCCAAAGCAGATTGCGCGGGAGCAATGTCCAGGTAGATCACTCCACAGCCGGAGCAAAGGAAGCGCGTGATCGTCACTGGGTGGAGATTGCCTTTATCGTAGCCGGACACCACGCGGGGCTACCGGATTTTGGCGGTGCAATGGACGGCCCTTCCAGTTCCACCCTGATAGGGCGTCTCAAGCGCAAAATTGATCCTTACGATCACTGGAGAGAGGAGATTCAGCTACCGGACAGAGCGGATCGCCCGCCAGGAATTCCAAACGATGGAATCTCCGTCGCCTTTTACATTCGGATGCTCTACTCCTGTCTGGTGGACGCCGACTATCTGGATACCGAGGCCTTTATGGATGGGCATCCCCGGGAGCAGAAATACGACTCCATTTCCGATCTCTTTCAGCGGTTGGAGTCCTATCTCGCCGCTTGGGAGAGGAAGGACACACCGCTGAACCAGCGGCGGGATGAAATCCTGCAGGCCTGTCTGGAACGCGGGCGGACGTATGAAAAGGGACTATACAGCCTGACGGTGCCTACCGGTGGGGGTAAGACGATCTCCTCCCTGGCGTTTGCGCTGTCCATGGCCCGAACGAAAAAAATGCGGCGCGTGATCTATGTGATCCCCTACACTTCCATCATCGATCAGAACGCTGCAGTTTTTTCAAAAATCCTCGGCACTCAGAACGTACTGGAACACCATTCAGGTGTGGAATACGCCCTTGGGGAGGACGCCGATCCGGTGCAGCGCCGGAAGGCCCTCGCTACAGAAAACTGGGACGCGCCTATCGTAGTGACGACCGCAGTGCAGTTCTTTGAATCCCTGTACGCCAACCGTTCCTCCCGTTGCCGGAAACTGCACAACATCGCGGACAGCGTTGTCATCTTTGACGAGGCGCAGGCGATCCCCCTCCCAACGCTGATGCCGTGTGTGTCGGCCATCGCGCAGCTCGTACAGCACTATGGCGTAACCGCCGTGCTGTGTACGGCCACCCAGCCTGCGCTCAGCCCGCTCTTTGCCAAACTCGCGCCGGAACTGCGGATGCGGGAAATCTGCCCCGATCCGGACGGGCAGTACGAATTCTTCCGGCGAACGTCCCTACGGCCGCTTGAGGATCTCACGCAAGAGGATCTCACACGGCGCCTGTGCCGGGCGGATCAGGTGCTCTGCGTCGTCAATCGGCGTAGTACAGCTCAGGAGCTCTATAAATCCCTGCCGGAGGAGGGCTCTTACTGCCTGACTACGCTCCTATGCCCCGCGGACCGTAAAAAGCTTCTGGAGGAAATCCGCCAACGGCTGCGCGATGGACATCCCTGCCGGGTTGTCTCCACGTCGTTGATTGAGGCCGGCGTGGATGTCGACTTTCCCGAAGTATACCGCGAGCTGGCGGGTCTGGACTCCATTTTACAGACCGCCGGGCGCTGTAACCGCGAGGGGAAGCGTTCCGCTGTGGAGAGCCCCGTCTATATCTTTCGCCTGAAGGGGCAGCGGGTGCCCCGAATGATAGAGATAAACATTGATGCAGCCAGCCGCATTCTGCGCGACTGCCCGGATCCCGCTGCTCCGGAGGCGATCGAGCGGTACTTCACCTTTTATCGTGCGCTCGCCGGAGAGGAGCAGCTCGACCGCTTCCATGTACTCAATCGTTTTCGCTCTTACGAATATCCCTTTGCCACGATTGCTAAGGAATTCCGCCTGATCGATCAGGACAGCCGCACCGTCTATATCCCCGTTGGAGAGGGAGAAACACTGGTTGAGCGCCTGCGCGGCGGTGAGCGCAGCCGATCCCTCTTCCGAAAACTGGGGCAGTACAGCGTGAATGTCTATCCGGATCATTTAAAAGAGTTGGACCGCGCCGGTCTGATCGAGTGGCTGGACGAAGAGGCAGTCGTGTTGTCCGATATCCGCGCTTACGACCCGCGTGTTGGGCTTACCCTGAGAGCCGAATCCGGTGAAGCCTTCTTTATATAGTAAAAAGCTCAGGCGGCAGGGGATATACCTCTGCCGCCTTCACTCCATAAAGGACAAGTAGTTATTTCAACCCACAGCTTTCGCTGACCAGAGATATTATACCCAACTTAAGTAAAAAAGGCAAATGTAAATAATTTTTACATTAGCTATTGACAAACTGCGAAAAATCCTGTATCCTTATAAACAAGGAGGAAATATTATAAAAGACATATAGTTGAATTATTATATGTATTTTTTGAAAGGAGTTGAAGTCAATGATCCAAGTAGAGGTCTGGGGGGATTATGCCTGCTTCTCACGGCCGGAGCTGCGCGTGGAACGGATGTCCTACGACGTCCCCACACCGTCGGCCGCTCGCGGAATTATTGAGGCGATTTTCTTCCATCCAGGGCTGAAATGGAAAGTGGATAAAATACATATTATTAATGAAATTAAATTCACTAACATTCGCCGGAATGAGCTCAAGAGTAAAATTTCGGCCGATACGGTGCGAAGCGTCATGAACGGGAACGGCCGTGCGCTCTATCTTGCCGCTGCACAGGATATCGCCCAGCGGGCGGCCACCATCCTGCAGGACGTCCACTACGTCATTGAGGCGCACTTTGAGATGACGGACCGCGCTGCACCCGGCGATAATCCGGGTAAATTTCAGGATATCGTCAAGCGGCGCATGGAGCGCGGTCAGTGCTATCACACGCCCTATTTCGGCTGCCGGGAGTTTCCCGCGTATTTCCGCAGGTGGCCGGGTGGGCCGATCCCCACGATCCCGGAGACGCGCGATTTGGGGTTGATGCTGTATGACCTCGATTATAGCGATCCGGCAAATATCCAGCCGATGTTCTTCCACGCCCGAATGGAGAACGGCGTGATCGATACGGCAGACTGTGAGGTGTTACGATGATCCTTCAGGCACTCACGCGCCACTATGAAGGCCTGCTGGCGCTGGGAGCAATCTCCCGTCCCGGCTGGGGAATCGCCAAGGTCTCCTATGGGCTGGAGCTCTCCGATACTGGCGAAGTGCTCTCTCTGCTCTCCCTCCTGCAGACTCAGACGCGAGGCAAAAAGAACGTCGTGCTCGCGCGGGAGATGATCGTCCCCATGCCGGTTAAGCGCTCTTCAGGCGTTTCCCCGAATTTCCTGTGCGACAACAGCGGCTATCTGCTTGGAGCGGATGGAAAGGGCAAGCCGAAACGCACGCGGGAATGCTTCGACGCGTGTAAAAAGCTCCACCTCAATCTGCTGGGCACCGCGCAGTCCCCGGCGGCGCGCGCCGTTGTTGCTTTTTTTGAAAAATGGGATCCTTCCTGTGCGGCCGATCACCCTGCCCTCACGGAAAGGTGGGAGGAACTGATGAAAGGGGTCAACCTGATCTTCTGGTACGGGGATGCCCCTGTTTCCGAGGATCCGGAAGTTCGTACCCTGTGGCAGACACACTACGACCGGAAAGCGGACGGCACGGCGATGCGCTGTCTGGTGACCGGCGAGCGCACCGTACCCCAAAAAGTCCATCCGGCGGTCAAGGGGGTACAGGGGGCGCAGTCCTCCGGTGCCGCGCTGGTGTCGTTCAATGCACCGTCTTTCTGCTCCTACGGTCACGATTTCGCCCCTATCGGCAGCTATGCCGCGTTTGCCTATACGACGGCGCTCAACCATCTGCTTGCGGACCGCGATCACGTCCGCTGCATCGGTGATACCACCGTAGTCTGCTGGGCGGAGGGTGGACAGAGCGCCTATCAGGATGCCGGCTTTGCCGCACTGTATGGAGGGGCGGATTCAATTGCAGACCGCGATCTGTGGTCCGCGTTGGATCAGCTTTCCCAGGGAAACGCCATCGACTGGAATGAGACGCGGTTGGATCCCGGTACACGCTTTTATGTGCTGGGGCTCGCACCGAATGCGGCGCGCCTATCGGTCCGTTTTTTCTGGCAGAACAGCTTCGGCATGCTTGCGCGCAATGTGATGCGGCACTATCAGGACCTGGAAATAGAGCGCCCGTCCTATGACAACCGGGAACTTCTGCCGCTATGGGAGCTCCTGCGCGAGACCGTCAACAAAAAGGCGCGCTCCCCCGTTCCTGCCGAACAGATGACAGGGGAAGTGCTGCTTGCGGTGCTTTCCGGCGGTTCCTATCCCGCCACCCTGATCCACGGTGTGACGATGCGTATCCGCGCTGAGCGCGAGATCACGCGCGGCCGCGCCGCCATTATTAAAGCTTTTTATTCACGCACCCAAAACACAAAATTGCCAAAGGAGGTTTTAGAAGTGAAACTGAACGACGATACTACCTACCCCCCCTATGTGATGGGGCGGCTGTTCTCCGCGCTGGAGGGGCTCCAACAGAGCGCAAATCCGACCATCAATACTACCATTAAGGACCGGTACTTCAACGCCGCCGCTGCAACACCGGCACTCGTCTTCCCCACACTGATCAATCTGGCGCAAAAGCATCTGAAAAAGCTCGAAAAAGGACAAAAAGTATATTATGACAAGCAGATCACGGAGCTGCTTGGACTGATCCATGAGACGTACCCCGCACGGCTGAGTTTGCCGGATCAGGGGGCGTTCCAGCTCGGCTATTACCACCAGACACAGAAACGGTTTACCAAAAAGGAGGAAAAATAACATGTCTGAGATTATCAAAAACCGCTATGATTTTGTCATCCTGTTTGATGTAGAAAACGGGAATCCCAACGGCGACCCCGACGCCGGCAACATGCCGCGCGTTGATCCAGAGACCGGCCATGGCCTGGTGACGGATGTATGCCTCAAGCGCAAAATCCGCAACTATGTAGAGACCGTTATGGAGGATGCAAAGGGCTACCGGATCTATATCAAGGATCAGGTCCCCCTCAACCGCAGTGATGAAGAGGCCCTGGAGCATTATCACATAAAGAAAGAGAATCTCAAGGAGGAAAAAAAGAAAGACCCCGACCTTGATCTTAAAATCCGTAATTTTATGTGCGAAAACTTCTTTGACATCCGTACATTCGGCGCGGTAATGACCACCTTTGTTACAGGAAAACTGAACTGTGGACAGGTCCGCGGCCCAGTCCAGCTCGGGTTTGCACGGTCGATTGATCCGATTACTCCGCAGGAGATCACCATCACCCGCATCGCCATCACTACGGAGGCGGACGCCGAAAACAAGAATACGGAAATGGGCAATAAACACATCGTCCCCTATGGCCTGTACCGTGCAGAGGGATATGTCTCCGCGAATCTGGCCCGCAAGACCACCGGCTTCTCCGAGGAGGATCTGGAGCTGCTATGGCAGGCAATCCTCAATATGTTTGAAAACGACCACAGCGCCGCCCGCGGCAAGATGGCCGTGCGGGAGCTCATCATCTTCCGCCACGACTCCGAGCTTGGAAATGCCCCGGCCTATAAGCTCTTTGAGGCCGTACAGGTGGAGCGGAAGCCCGATGTTACCGACCCACGCGCCTACAGCGATTACACGGTGACCGTGGGCGATCTGCCTGCCGGTGTCACCTGTGAGAGGCGCTCCTGATGGGCAATTATTCCGACGATGAACTCCTCCAACTCTCCGGTCTGCAGCACTTTGCCTTCTGCCGGCGGCAGTGGGCGCTGATCCACATTGAAAATCAATGGAGGGGAAACCTGCGCACCGTGGAAGGCGATTTGTTCCACAGCCGGGCGCACGATGAGGCGCAGCGGGAGCGCCGGGGTGATACGCTGATCCTGCGCGGCCTTCCGGTGGTTTCCCGCACGCTGGGGATCTCCGGCCAGTGCGACGTGGTGGAATTCCACGCGGACCCGGCCGGCGTTCCCCTGCACGGCGAGGAGGGGCTGTGGCAGCCGTTCCCGGTCGAGTACAAGCGCGGCGCGCCCAAGGCGCACGAAGCGGATGAGTTGCAGCTGTGCGCGCAGGCCATGTGTCTGGAGGAGATGCTGTGCTGTTCCATTCCGGAGGGGGCTCTCTTTTACGGTGAGACGCGCCGGCGGACATCTGTCCCGTTCACACGCGAACTGCGCCAGCAGGTCCGGACACTTCTGGAAGAAATGCATCAGCTCTTCCGCCGCGGCTATACGCCCAAGGTCAAGCCGTCCAAATCTTGTAACGCCTGCTCGCTGAAAGAGGTCTGTCTGCCCGTCCTGATGCGCAAGCGAAGCGTGGCGGACTACCTGCGCGGGGCTATGGAGGAGGAAGTATGAGACATCTGCTCAATACGCTGTTTGTGACCTCGGAGGATATCTATCTGTCCTTGGACGGGGAAAACGTGGTAGCCAACCGGGAAGAACAGATCGCCGCACGCTATCCGCTGCACACGCTGTCGGGGATCATCACATTCTCCTACGCGGGCGCCTCTCCCGCTCTGATGGGTGCCTGCGCAGAGCGGGGCATCTCGCTCGCGTTCTGTACGCCCCGTGGCAGGTTCCTTGCACGGGTCAACGGAGAAAACAACGGGAATGTGCTGCTGCGCCGCACGCAGTACCGCATGGCCGACGATGTGCAACAGAGCTGCCGGATTGCCCGTACCATGATCTTCGGGAAGCTCTACAATGCCCGCTGGAGCATTGAGCGTACCCGGCGGGATCACGGTATGCGTCTGGATGGCGAAAAGCTGGGGCACGCTTCCCAAACAATTCAGGAGCTGCTGCCGGCAGTGTCACAGGAGACGGAGTTAGACCGTCTGCGCGGCTTGGAAGGCGTGGGTGCGACTGCCTATTTCGGCGTGCTGGACGATATGGTGCTCCATGATAAAGAGACCTTTTTCTTCCATACCCGCAGCCGCCGCCCACCATTGGACCCATTCAATGCGATGCTCTCCTTTGCCTACTCCCTGCTGGCAAATGACTGCGCCGCCGCGCTCGAGAGCGTGGGGCTGGATTCCTACGTGGGTTTTCTGCACCGGGATCGCCCCGGCCGAAGCTCTCTGGCGCTGGACCTGATGGAGGAGCTCCGCCCGTGCATGGCCGATCGGTTCGTTTTAACGCTGATCAATAATCGCATGATCAAATCCTCTGATTTCATTCAGCGGGAAAACGGCAGTGTCCTGCTTGAGGACGATGCGCGGCGGGCGTTTCTCAAACACTGGCAGGAGAAAAAGCGGGAGACGATCACCCACCCCTATTTGGGAGAGAAGCTGCCCTGGGGGCTGGTGCCGTTTCTGCAGGCGCTGCTTTTGGCCCGCTATCTGCGCGGAGACCTGGATGAATATCCGCCGTTTTTATGGAAGTGAGGGAGCCATGCTGGTTTTAATCACCTATGACGTGAATACTGAAACGGCGGCCGGGCGGAAACGGCTGCGAAAAATTGCTAGGCAGTGTGTGAACTACGGCCAACGGGTGCAGAACTCGGTATTCGAGTGCCTGCTTGACGCCGCCCAGTGCCGCACCTTACAGGCCTCCCTGTGCAGCATTATGGATCCGGAAAAAGACAGCCTGCGCTTTTACTATCTGGGCAAAAAATATGAAAAGAAAATCGAGCATTTCGGCTGTAAAAACACCTACCTGCCGGAAGACCCGATGATCCTTTAAAGTGGTGCGAACCTGAATCGGTCATGATTTTGCCGGAGGGTTCGCACCAAAAATATTGATACCTTTTTCAGGAAGCGGACCCAAAACGGATCTTCACAGACGCATGCAAGCTGCATGAAGAACAGTTTTGGGATGCAATTGACAATATTGCTGAGATGTTTTGTGCATTTTTGCTGTCGCTCCCCGCGAGGGGAGCGTGGATTGAAATGATCTGACTGACGCGGACGATCAGGGCGTCGCTGTCGCTCCCCGCGAGGGGAGCGTGGATTGAAATCTACGATGCACAGCGCGGCGCTCACTGGTTCGAGGTCGCTCCCCGCGAGGGGAGCGTGGATTGAAATGCATCTAAAATAAAAAGCGCAAGATTAAAAACAGGTCGCTCCCCGCGAGGGGAGCGTGGATTGAAATATCTGCTTATACGCAGCGAAGGTACCGCTTGACAGGTCGCTCCCCGCGAGGGGAGCGTGGATTGAAATGCATACAAAAAAGTCTCAACGTTATAGTCAGCACCGTCGCTCCCCGCGAGGGGAGCGTGGATTGAAATCGGCGGGTACTGCAGGAGCTCGCCTCCCTGTGCGACGGTCGCTCCCCGCGAGGGGAGCGTGGATTGAAATTTATCGATAGACAGGCCCATGGAGTAGCCAGCGGGTCGCTCCCCGCGAGGGGAGCGTGGATTGAAATACGGACCAGAAGGACGTCGGCCGCCGTGGGATCATGTCGCTCCCCGCGAGGGGAGCGTGGATTGAAATACTGGCAAAGAAGTGCAACTTCCGTCCTTTGCATCGTCGCTCCCCGCGAGGGGAGCGTGGATTGAAATATGAACTCATTAAACGCCTTCAGGCTGGTCGGCGTCGCTTCCCGCGAGGGGAGCGTGGATTGAAATCGCAACGGTCGTATGTATGTGACCGACAGGGCCCGCGCCGCTCCCCGTGGGGGAGCGTGGATTGAAATGACTGTACTGACGGCGGTCAAGACGGCCTGTCCGTACGCCCTCTTGGTCCGGATAACAATTCGCCGGCCGGCACTGCCGCCTTCGTGTGGACGCGCGATGATGGAATGAGTTTAAAAAGGGCCGAATTTGTGGTACAATAACGTAAAACCGCCGCGTTTTTAAGAGATTGCGCCCTCACGGGCCCTGCTTTTATTGTAAAATGCATTTGCATAGCTTAAAATCGTTCGGCAACGGATCACTTTAGGAGGACTTTTCTATGGCAATGAAGATCAATAAGCAGCTGCCCCTGCCCGCAGAGCTGAAGCGGGAGTATCCGCTGCCGGATGCGCTGGCGCAGATCAAGGCGGAGCGGGATCGTGAGATCCGCGCGGTGTTCACGGGGCAGTCCGATAAATTTGTGGTCGTGGTGGGGCCCTGCTCCGCCGATAATGAAGATGCCGTGTGTGAATATGTCGGCCGGCTGGCCGCGGTAAATGAAAAGGTGTCGGACAGGCTGATTCTGATCCCGCGAATTTATACCAATAAGCCGCGCACCACCGGCGAGGGGTACAAGGGCATGCTCCACCAGCCGGAGCCGGACAAGGCGCCCGATCTGCTGGGCGGCATTATCGCCATCCGGAAGATGCACATCCGCGCAATTTCAGAGACGGGGCTGACGGCGGCGGATGAAATGCTCTACCCGGAGAACCGCAGCTATCTGGATGACCTCTTATCCTATGAGGCGATCGGCGCGCGCTCTGTGGAAAATCAGCAGCACCGTCTGACTGCCAGCGGCATGGACA
Organism: Candidatus Onthovicinus excrementipullorum; assembly: GCA_018712345.1. Classification (GTDB taxonomy): domain Bacteria; phylum Bacillota; class Clostridia; order Oscillospirales; family Acutalibacteraceae; genus Onthovicinus; species Onthovicinus excrementipullorum. The sequence continues at coordinate 28,015 of DVHG01000025.1, forward strand.
TCCCCGTGGGCATGAAAAATCCCACCAGCGGGGATCTGTCCGTCATGCTCAACTCCATAACGGCGGCGCAGCATGCACATAACTTTATTTACCGGGGCTGCGACGTCACTACGGACGGGAATCCGCTCGCCCATGCGATCCTGCGGGGCGGCGTGGATAAATATGGCACCACCATCCCGAACTACCATTATGAGGATATGGCCCGCCTGCTGGAGATGTACCGCAAGCTGGATTTGAAAAATCCCGCCGTGATCGTCGATGCCAATCATTCCAACTCCAACAAGCAGTTTAAGGAGCAGATACGCATCGTACGCGAGGTGCTGCACAGCCGCCGGTATAATCAGGAACTGAAAGGCCTTGTAAAAGGCGTCATGATTGAAAGCTATCTGGAGGAGGGGTGCCAGAAGATCGGCGCGGAGCGGGTCTATGGCAAGTCGATCACAGATCCCTGCCTGGGCTGGGAGGATACAGAGCGCCTGATTTATCAGATTGCGGAGAGCTGCTGACCGGCAGCTTCCCCTTGAGGGCGATTCCCCTGTTAGGGGAAATGCCCGCGGAGCGGACAAAAGGGTCCCGCCTGCGGAGCAGGAGCTGTCGCCGTAAGGCGACTGATGAGGTGGAAAAGCTTCCGTCCCGCACTCAGCCAGCGCAAAACGCACTATGCCACCTCATCCGTCTCGGCCTGTGGCCTCGCCACCTTCCCCTCGAGGGGAAGGCTTTGAATGGCCTGTGCTGACCATCCCGGCTCCCCTGTGTAAGGGGAGCTGGATTGGCCGTAGGCCAAGACTGAGGGGTTGTCGGCTAAATCCGCCTGTTTTTCGCGAATCAAGTCCCACAACAATCCTACCACCGCCGTACGGCGGTCCCCCTCCCTTTACACAAGGGAGGCTTTGGCTGTACAAACTTCCGCGCCGTACCTTTTGGCTTCTCCTCCAAGCGGAAAGCCCTAAATCCCCTTCCCGATCCCTTGCTCCATGGGAGAGGGCCGGCCATGCACAATTCTTCTTTTTTGCCCCTTAAAAAGGGGCTGTTTTTCTGCAAGCTGACGGGCGGCATAGGCCGCTCGTTTTTTATTGGCAAATTTGCCGGCATAAGCGCCCGCACGGGTGGCCGGCGCGCCGCTTTTAACCGGCGGGGGTTCCGCATGCCCGGAGCCTCGGCCAATTTCCGCACAATCGGCAGAGCGCATAGAAAGGACCCGGCAGTAGACAGCAGTCTGCTGCCGGGTCCTTTTGGATAGGAGGAAAATGTCCTGTTAAATCACCGCGCGTTCTTGGAGTATTCCAGAAATGCGGCTTTAAATGCGCTGTACTTGCGCTGGGACATGTAAATATTCTCCATGGTGCCGTCCCCCAGCCGCACGGTCACCTCCGATTTATCGAAGTGGACCACGTGCTCCAGATTGACCAGATAACTGGTGTGGGAGTAGACGAAGCGCTGCTGCTCCGCGAGGTTTTCATACCACTGCGCGAGGGATTCCTCACACAGGAAGTCATTGTGCACCGTGCGCACGCGGGTCTTGCGGTTGGCCGTGGTGATGTACACGATCTCCTCTGTCGGGATGCGGATGGTATGGTGGTCGGAGGTGGCGATCACGGTGTGGTGCTGGCTGTAGTATTCCCGCAGCGCATAGTCCAGATTTTTGGCCACACGCGCCTGCTTGGGCGGCTTGGAAAGGTAGCCCAGCACGCCGATTTTAATCGCGTCGTCCAGTTGCTGGTCGGTGTCCGCCACCAGGATGGGGAGGAGGCTGGGGTTCGCCTGCTTCATTTTGGCCAGCAGCTCCGTGCCGCAGATCCCCTGCGTGTCCATATCCACAAAGGCGATATGAAACCGCTTTATACAACTAAAATCGCCGTGTGTGTCGAATATAATCTTGATATCATATTTTGTGCCGTTATTACAGAAAAAGCGTTCAGTGTATGCCGTCAAAAGCCCGGCCGTGTTCCGATCATCGCTGTAGATTAAAATATGTACCAAAGTAACCATACCCCCAAATATATGGCAAATCCCTTTAAACATATATACCAGTTTGGAGCCAAAATGTGACTAAAAATTAGATTCAATTTCGATTTTCGGCAAAATTGATAGATTTCCGCCCAAATTATTGACAAGCATCCGCGCGCCGCAGCTGCGGCTTTTGAAGTGGTTAAAATTAATAGTATGGTGATTTTGCAATAAACACACCCCGCCCCGGAGGGCGAATTGACCAATAATTTTGCCAAAATTACCAGAAAATGACATTCAAACATCACTTTTGCGGAAAATCGCATCGTTTTGGTAAAAAATAACAAAAACAGATTTGATTGTGGTATAATTCCATCATACAGCACAATCAGCGGTGGAGGATTGCGGGGATGTCGCAGTACGGGGCCGGGCGGACTTCACAGGCCCCCTGCGGTGCTCAGCGGATTCCCGCCCCGGTGGGTCGGTTTGGCCCGCTGATTGCTCCGCAGCCGTCAGAGCGATATTTTTCGGCACACGGAGATCATAACATTCCATCCTGCTTGTGTGTTTTCTCATCTGGTGGGGACGTCCGCCGGCGCGAAGCTGCCGCGGCGGGAACCGTTGCAGATCTCGCCGGCTGAGATTCATAATCAACATCCTGATTTTACACAGTGAAATTGGGGGGGGAGAAGGGATTGTTGCCAATGCAGTAAAAAGGGTAGATAAAATTCCTCCCCGGTCGGAGACCGGAACCACTGCTTCTCCCGGTGGAGAGGCGCAAAACAAAAACTGGCAGATATTTCTGCTGAAAAAAATTTATAAGGAGGTATATTAAATGAAAAAAAATTTGAAAAAACTTACGTCAGTGGTCCTTGCGGCCGGCATGCTCACCAGCGTGGCGGCGGTTGGACTGAGTGCTGCGGCAGCAGAGGCCGGCGTGCTGAAAGTCGCGTCGATCTCGGACATCCAGTACTCATCGGCGCACACGGATTCCAGCTATGTCGATGGCGATCTGCTCATCGGGCAGAGCGCGGCAATGCTGGATGCGGCGATTGAGAGCATCAGCGCGAGCGATGCGGACATCGTCGTTGTCACCGGCGACCTGACGGCCGACGGTACACAGGCTTCCCACAATTACGTGGCGGGCCAGCTCGCCGAGCTGGAGACGGCTGGCAAGCAGGTCTATGTTATCCCCGGTGATAAGGACGTTTCTGAGAGCGGCGTCAACACCGGTGCCATCACCAAGGCGCAGTTTGCCACCACGTATGCCGACTTTGGCTACACGGAGGCGGGCGCCAACAAATCCGGTGCTTCTTACATGGTAGCACCCAAGGCAGGCTTTAACCTGATCATGCTTGACACCGTCGCAGCCGACGGCATGGGCGCAGTTCCCGCAGCGGATCTCACCTGGGCAACGGCGGCGGCACAGGCGGCCTCCGGCGTCACGGTGGCGGCCTCCCACTTCCCGAGTGTCTCCCGCGGCAGCGTGGACCGCACACTCGTCGGCCTCATTTACACCATCGCCGGCCTGAAGGACGCGAATGGCGACGTCATCTACACGGGCAACGTGGAGAATGAAATCGCGGCGCTCAATAATACGTCCCTCAAGATCGCCGACAGGACCTGCTTCTACTATGCAGATATGGAGCAGCTCTATGCGGCGGGCGTGGTGAACATCTTCACCGGCCACAGCCTCATGAACAGCGTCATCACAGAGACCACGCTGCCTGAGGGCGCTGAGGAAGCAGTCCCCACCTGGACGGATTACGGCACAGGTGCACTCGTCTCCTCCGGAGCGGCCGTGCGCTACACCACCATTGACAGCACCGGCGCTTCCACCGGCACGCAGGTCACCAACCTCGGCGGTCAGACCCTGCAGGATGCGGCACTCGCCGCCATCGAGGGCAACATGAACGCCTTCATGGCGGACACCGTCGCCCGCATCAAGGTCGTCCTGGGCCGCCTGTTCCCCATCGTGCAGAACGTCGGCTACGGCTTTGTTGAGACGATCGATCTCAGTGGATTGGCCGGCCTTGTGGAAGGCGATATTAAAACCGGTGTCAGGACTCTGATCGACGATGTACTTGCTGTTTTGGGCAACCTGAGCAGCTATGCTATCACGGATGCGTTCTCCGATGTCATTGATGATGTCGTGGCGGGTCTGCGCGCGACAGTCGTCGGCGATAATGAGGGCAACACCGCCACCGTCGATGAGGTCATCGCCGGCATCATCGCCCAGCAGCGCCTGGACAATACGCAGGTCAGCCCGCTGCTGCAGGACCTTGTCGCGGAGCTCAAGTCCGACTCCGAGACCAAGCCCCTCACCGAGGCCGTCATCGATGACTTCGCCTCCAAGGTGGACGCGGACGGTTTCTACACCATGATGCAGACGATTCTGGATAAGAACCTCACGATCAAGGTTTTAGGAGGCCTTCTTTCAGCCTCCAATTCCCTCAGAAGCATGCTGGCAGGTCCTGTCAGTTTCATGGGAACCACGGTGGATCTTTGGTCAATGATCGACGGGATGGTCACCACCAACCCGGACGGCACCCCGGTGCCCCCGGAGTACAAGCCGAGCGCGCTGTACAAGCCGCTGGTTGAGGCCCTGATTCTCCAGCCCACCAGCGCGGCGGCGCTGAAGACGGCCATTGCCGACAATTCCGGCGCTATCGTTAACCTGCTGCTCGTCTGGGGCATCCAGTACGCGATCTAAAATCTCAGCAGTTGAGGGGTGTGCCGCGGGACGCAATCCCGCGGCGCACTTCCTCTTAACCATCTCGAAAAAAACAGAATTCACGGTTTTTGGGCCTAAAAACCGTGAATTCTATCAATAAATAGTACAAAATGCGAAAAGTTTTTTAAAAATTTTTAGTAATTTACCACAGAGCATATTGACAATGAATTTTTCGTATGTTAGATTTGAACCATTCGGAAGGAGGGGCCCCTCTGTATTTCCGGAAAAATGAAAAAGGAGATGACATTATTTTGAAAAAAAGAGGAAAACGGATCCTCGGGGGCGTACTGGCCGCGGTGATGGCCGCGTCCATGGGGGCCTCCGCGTTTGCGGCCTCGGCCGCGGAGACGCAGGCGGATACCTCTCTGCCGCAGGGCGTCACGCAGGACCTCGTGGACCAGGCCGTCACCAATATGGACAAGAATATTGTCTCCATCCTGAGCATGGTCGGGCTGGATTGGAATACCGTTGTCAGCAATAAGACGGTCGGCGAGTTCATCGGCACGGTCAACACACTTTTGACTTCAATTGATACAAGCGGAATAGGTGGCGGAATAGGTATTGATCTTAAACTGAATACCAGGGAGCTCTGGGCCGCATTTGACCGCCTGCCGGAGAACCCCTTTGATGAATATTTTGATCTGGATGTCTCAGAAATTCCGCTCACGGAGCTGGATTACGGCGTGGCAGACGGGGATGTGGACGCGTTTGTCGCGGCAATTAAGGATATCTTTAAGTCTAATTTAGTCGTTCTGATTACTGCATTGGGTGTTGCAGGCGCGGATGCAACGGGCGGCGCGGCGCCTACGGAGCCGACACAGGGTGCGCTCAGCATGATGCTGGGTGTTTCTCTGCCGGAGCCGCTCCATCGCTTTGCGCTTTATCCGATCTTTGAGGATCTCGGTCTGGAGGCCCTCACGCCGGATGAGGCCTCTGCAGCTTATCTTGAGATGATCATGAGTGGGCAGACCGGAACGGATGATAACGTATTGCAAAAAGCATACGATGCGGCGGTTCAGGCTAAGGCGGACGGCAGTGCGAATCTGGAAGACTTGAAAGCGAAATATCTGGAGATGGCAGCGAGTAACGTTTCAATGTTCGGTCAAATGCTGGATATCTTTTACGGTCCCATCTTCGATCTGGTCGGTCAGGTGCTTGATGCGCCGCTGACCTCAATTGTCAATCTCCTTCCCAAGCTGGATGCCATGATCCAGTCCGGTGAGTACGGCTGGCTGTTTGATCTGCTCGGGAACTTCCTGCCGGATATGTTCCCGGCGGATGCCGCTCCGGCCAATCTGGTAGAGCTGGTCAACGGCGTGCTTGCAAACGTGCAGGTCAATGGCGCCGCCCTCGGCCTGACCCTCCCGGCGTTCGATTTCGCCGCGCTTGATGAGATGAGCATGGCGGACCGCACCGTGGCCACGGTCAATTACCTGACGGATACCATCACCACGGAGGAGAACCTCGCGGCCATTACCGCGCTGATCCCGGCGGCGGGCGCCATCCTCGGCGGCCTGGATGCCGATACCCTCGGGTATGTGGTCATCAACTTCCTCGCCACCGGCAACCTCGCCTTCCCGGGTGGGGACCCCGGCACGGGTGACCCGACGGATCCGACCGACCCGACCGACCCCGGTACGCAGGACCCGACCAATCCGGGCACGCAGGATCCCACCGATCCCGGAAGGGAGCCCAGCACCACGGATCCGGTTGATACGGGCGATGCCGCACTCAGCGCGGTCGTGTTCGCAGCAGCAGCGGCAGCAGCCGGTGTTATCGCTCTCTCCAGAAGGAAGAAATAAATCCACCTTCTTTCTTCTTTAGAGTTTTTAACCCCAAGGGAACAGGGGGCCTTGCAAAAGGCCCCCTGTTTTCTGCGTGTATGATGCGATGGGGAGGGAAAATTGGTATCCCGTAGGGACCACCGCCCCCCGGCGTTACGTGGCTTGCGGGGGAGGGGAGAGGCTTGAATGGCCCCGGCTCCCCTGTGTAAGGGGAGCTGTCACGCGTATGCGTGACTGAGGGGTTGTCGGCTAAATCCACCTGTTTTTTGCAAATCAAGTCGTATAGCAATCCCTCCACCGCCGTACGGCGGTCCCCCTCCCTTTACACAAAGGAGGCTTTGGCTGTACAAACTTTCGCGCCGTACCTTTCGGCTTCCCCTCGAGGGTGATTCCCCTGTTAGACGCAAAAGGTCTGTGTTTATTTTTAGGCTTCCCCTTGAGGGTAATTCCCCTGTTAGGGGAAATGTCCGCGGAGCGGACAAAAGGGTGCCCGCCTGCGGTAGACGTTAAAGAATTCGCACAAACAAATATTGGCTTCCCCTTGAGGGGAAGCTGTCGCCGTAAGGCGACTGATGAGGTGGGAAGCCAGCGCCTCGCATTCAGCCAGCGCAAAACGCACCATGCCACCTCATCCGTCACGGCTTGCGCCGTGCCACCTTCCCCTCGAGGGGAAGGCTTATAAAAGTCTGTGCAAGTTTCTCCCCTTGAGGGGAAGGCTGTAAAGGCCTGTGCAAATCAATCCTTCTTCCCCTTTGATAAACCCGAAATATGACGCAGTATATCGGTGCAGACGCCTTCAAAGTTCTGGTTTATATCCAGATTGGAATATCTCAGGACGGTCAGCCCCAAGTGATGGAGGAAGGAATCACGCCTTGCATCGGCTTCCACTCCCGCAGCTTCATAATGCTGTGAGCCATCCAGTTCAATTACCAGTTTTGCTTCGGCGCAGTAAAAATCCACAATGCAGTGGCCGAGCACCTTTTGCCGGTTGAATGTAACGGGCAGGTTTTTTAAAAAATCGTACCATAAATGGCGTTCCTCTTTGGTCATGTTTTTGCGCAGATTTTGGGCATTTTCGGTTAATTTGGGGTTGTTCTGTTTGTTCATATAAATACCTCATGCGTCACGAATTTTATAATTTTATTCCGGCTCCCATGGGGGGATCAAAAGTCCGTACATGTCTATTTTCGGCTTCCCCTTGAGGGGAAGCTGTCGCCGTAAGGCGACTGATGAGGTGGAAAGCCAGCGCCTCGCATTCAGCCAGCGTAAAACGTAGCAGAACACCTCATCCGTCTCGGCCTGCGGCCTCGCCACCTTCCCCTCAAGGGGAAGGCTTGAATGGCCTGTGCGAATTTCTCCCCTAAAAAAGGCTGTAAAGGTTTGCACAAGCCCTTCCTACAAAAGAAAAAAGGGATCTGTAAACCAGATCCCCTTGTCACACATTTACCGGTTGACCACAGGGGAGACAACCGGTTTTCCGTCGCGGTCGAGCAGAGGCGTCAATCCGCCGGAATAGCCGGCGTAGTGGTACAGGTAATTCACGCCCGTCTCGCGGTCCACCCAGATCTCCATGCCGTCCATGGTGCCCTGTTCATAGACCTTTTCAAACCGTTTTTCCTTTTTATCCGTTTTATTAAACATCCTGTTTTCCCTCCCGAAAGGCGGATGCGCCGGGGCGCTCAGCCCTCCTGCGCGCCCTGTGCACGGTACAGCTTCATCATGATCTTGGCCGCCTTATAGATATCGCCGCAGCCGAGGGTGATCACCAGATCGCCCTCCTTGGCATGATCGACGATATACTGCGCGACCTCCTCAAACGTCTCAAACCAGACGCTGCCGGGGATCTTATCGGCCAGCTGCTGCGTGGTGATGCCGTAGGTGTTCCGCTCCCGCGAGCCCATGATCTGCGTCAGCACGGCGTGCTGCGGCATCTTGAGCGCGTCCGCAAAGTCCTCCAGCAGCATATACGTGCGGGAGAATGTGAACGGCTGGAATACGGCCCACACCTCGCGGTAGTCCATTTCCAGCGCCGCGGTCAGCGTCACCTTGAGCTCCGCGGGGTGGTGAGCGTAGTCGTCCGCGATGGTCACGCCGTTGAACTTGCCCAGAATTTCAAAGCGGCGGCCCGCACCGCGGAAGCTTGCGATCGCATTCGTCAGCTGCTCCACGGTTACGCCGTTATAGTGGGCGGCGGCGATGGCCGCCAGCGAGTTATCCACATTGTGAATACCGGGGATCGCAAGGGCGATGTGCCCCGCAAATTCCCCGCGGATATACAGGTCGTACTCCGGGAACGCCCCGTTGTAGAGCTGCACATTCACGGCGCGGTAGTCGGCGCCCTCACTGGTGCCGAAGGTGATCCGGTCCTTCCCGGTGATGCCGTCCACGGCGCGCAGCGTCTTGGCGTCGTCCAGATTGTAGATGACGGCGCGGGTGGCCATCTCCGCAAATTTATGGAAGGAGCGGATCAGGTTCTCCTCCGTCTTAAAATACTCCATGTGATCCTTGTCAATATTCAGGATGACCGCCGTGTCCGGGGACAGGTGCAGGAAGGTGTCCTGATACTCGCACGCCTCGCACACCATGTTTTCACTGTGGCCCACCAGACCGTTGGAGTCGATCATCGGCAGACGTCCGCCGATCACCGCGGAGGGGTCCTTATCGGCCAGAATCATGATCTGCGTCAGCAGGGAGGTGGTGGTCGTCTTACCGTGCGTGCCGCACACGGCGATGCAGTTGCCGTACATCCGCGTGATGGCCCCGAACAGCTCCGCCCGCTCAAAGATGGGGATGCCCATCTCCTTCGCCGCGCAGAGCTCCGGATTGTCACTGAGCAGCGCCGCCGTGTGCACAACCATCTCCGCGCCGCGCAGGTTCTCCGCGTGATGGCCCATGTAGACGGGGATGCCCAGGGACTTGATGTGCTCCAGCGTGTCACTCGGGTTGTTGTCCGAGCCGGAGAGCGCGTACCCCTCCTCCAGCAGAATCTCCGCCAGCGGCGCCATTCCCGCACCGCCGATCCCGATCATGTGGACCCGCCGGGCCGTTTTTAAGAGTGTATCTATGTTCTGCACGTTATTCAACGTCTTTCACCCCAAAATCATATTGAACAATATTTCCAATTGGTCTATTCTATATTATATTGCAAGCGGCGGAATAAATAAACACCTTTTTTACAAAATTTTCCCAAAGGGGGCGCTCTCCGCCGGGGCCGGTCCATGCACCCCATGGACGTCCGCTTCATACGATGGGGCAGAATGACTTTTTGGAGGAATCAGCTTGAACATACAGAACATATTGGTCTGCGGCGGGGACGAGCGCCAGCTCTACGCCGCCGGGGCCCTGACTCAAAGGGGATACAGTGTATCCGTTTTTGGATTTGAAAAGAGCCGCCGCGCACAGGCGTTCCGCCAGGTGGAGCATCTGGCGGCCGAACTGGCCGGCTGTGACGCCGTGGTGCTTCCGCTCCCGGTGAGCCGTGACGGGCAACGGCTCAGTCTGCCGCTCTCGGACGGGGCGGTCCCGCTGGACACGATGTTACAGGCCGTTCACGCGGGGCAGATCGTGTTTGGCGGCGTGCTCGGCGGCCCGTTCCGCGCGGCACTGGAGGAGCGCGGGGCAAAAGTGCTCGACTACTACGCGCAGGAGGAGCTCATCACCGCCAACGCGGTGCCCACGGCGGAGGGGACGCTCAAGGTTATCATTGAGTCCACGCCCGGGATGGTCCAGTGGAGCCATGCGGCCGTGACCGGATTTGGCCGCACGGCAAAGGCGATCGTCCGCGTGCTCTCCGGCGTGGGGGCAAATGTGACGGTCTTTGCCCGGAAGAGCACGGATTGGGCGCAGGCACAGGCATGGGGCTGCACGGCCTGCCCGTTCCAGAATCTGCCGGCGCTGGCCGGGACGTTTGATTTTATCGTCAACACCGTTCCCGCGTGCGTGATTGACAGCCCCATCCTCAAACGCATGCACCCGGACTGCCCGGTGATCGATATCGCCTCACCGCCCGGAGGGGTGGACAGGATCGCGGCGGAGGAATGCGGCATCCGCGTAATCCCCGCCCTCTCCCTGCCCGGCAAATACGCGCCAAAGACGGCGGGGGAGATCATCGGGGAGACCGTGGCCAATTTGATACAGGGGGAGGAACAGGCATGAGCAAGCTCAAGGCGGGGTTCGCCCTGTGCGGTTCGTTCTGCACGTTTTCCAAGGCGATCGCCCAGATGGAATACCTGCGGGGGCAGGGGATTGACCTGTTCCCCATCATGAGCCAGAACGCCTATGAGACGGATACGCGCTTTGGCCGCGCGTCCGACTTTGTGGAGAAGATCGAGGCGCTCTGTGGGCATCCGATCATCCATACGATTGAGGCCGCGGAGCCGATCGGGCCAAAAAAGATGTTTGATATCCTCATTATTGAGCCGTGCACCGGCAATACCATCGGGAAGATGGCATGTGGCATTACGGATACGTCCGTCACAATGGCGGCCAAATCCCATCTGCGTAACGCCAGACCGGTGCTGATCGCCGTATCCACAAACGATGCGCTCGGCGCCGCGGGCAAGAATATCGGGCAGCTGCTCAATTATAAGAACATCTATTTTGTCCCCATGCGGCAGGACGATTCGGCCAAAAAGCCGCGCTCCATTGTGGCGGATTTCACCATGACGGAGGACGCCATCCACGCGGCACTCAACGGGGAGCAGATCCAGCCGATTCTCATGTGAGGCAGGTGTGAACACGCCCGCTGCGGACCCATTTTCAAGGGTCTGCGGCGGGCGTGTTTTTGTGTTGCCCATTCCGGGCAGGGGCGATCTTAAATATTGGGTCAATGCCAGTAAAAATCCATGTGATAAACGGGCGAATTTGCGTTCAAAATCAATGGGAGGTGAGACGATGCGCGATTTTATCAAGGTCATGGGTATTTTATGGACCGGTATACTGGTTGCCGTTTTCATCTATCCCTGCCTGCATGAAGCGGGCCATATGATCGCGGCACTGTTGGCGGGGGCAGAGGTGGCAGATGTCCAACTGCTGCCGTTGCCCAGCATCCTGTGCAATATAAAAAATGTCGGCGCTGTTGGGCAGGTGTTTATTGGGCTGGCGGGAATGATTGTTCCGGCCCTTTTTTCACTTCTCTGCCGGATATCGCCCTTTTATTTTTGGTATGCCATAGTTGTACTGCGGGGAATCTGCCTGCTTTCATTGATAATTTCCGGCGTGGCAATCGTTCTGTTCCAGCTTGGTATACCGATAGAAAATGAGGATATGACAGGAGTCCTGTCTGTGTGGCCGGGTGGATGGCCGGTATTATCGTTCCTGCTATTGCTCCTTGGCGGATTGCTTGTTAAAAAAATTGTGGCGGAGCACCCGGTGGCGCGTTGCCTCGACTATTTTCATATCGACATCGCAGTGAAAAAACGGGAAGGAGCTTAATAATTTTATTATTTTAAGTGTAATTAAAACAAATATAACACTAAATTTAATAAATAAGCATCAGTTAATATAACACAACTTGGCGTCGCAATAAAGTTTTTGGTCAATGTTTGTGAATGTTTTTTGGGCTTTTATCTTTGCTTTTCATTTGAGTTTTGATAAAAAAGTGCAAAAAACGAGTAAATGCATGCTGAAATTACATTTTTGTTCATAAAACACCAGTGAATTATTGACAACAATTTTGAAGTGAGATATACTAATTTTACGAATTTAAAATCAATTCTTTATGTTGTGAATATTTATAGATTAATAATCAAAATAATTTGTGATTCATTAGATATCCCGAAATTTGATCAAAGAGGTGTATGCCGGTAGAGTATTGGTAGAAAAAAAGTGTTGTATTACCATATTTTACGTATAAATTTTTTGCCGGGCAGATGTATAACTCCGGCGTATTGTTGCCCTCCGTGGATTCGGCTTTCACCGGAACGGCATTATCTTCGGCTGGCCTGTGACGTAGGCCTTAACCATCATAAATAACGGGAAAATTTCATTAATCATTAAATTTAATCTAAAACTGACAGATCTGGAATTCTGTCTGATAATGGAGAAGGGTGACTTGAGCTGTGAGGATCAAACTTGCAATACTGGAAAAAGATCAACGCTATTTGGAAAGGATAGTATCTGTTTTTAGTACGAAGTATGCAGATAAGTTTGAAATTTACTCGTTTACAGATGTTGCAATGGCGATGTCCACACTCGACAGCGCACGGATTGACGTGTTCGTGGCCAGTGATGCGTTTGATATTGATGTTACTGCCATCCCCAAGCGCTGTGGATTTACATATTTCGCAGATTCGGCGGATATTGACATCATTCGTGATCAGCGTGCCATCTGCAAATTTCAAAAAGCGGATTTGATTTATAAGCAAATTCTTGGTATTTATTCTGAAAAGGCCGGCAGCACATCCGGATTAAAGCTGGGGGATGAAAGTGCGAAAATTCTGGCGTTCTGTTCCGCTGGGGGCGGTACAGGCTCCTCTTCAATGGCGGCCTCTGCAGCGATCTATTTTGCCGGTAAAGGCCAAAGAGTTCTGTATCTTAATCTTGAAAAATTCGGCTCGTCCGACGATTTTTTTACTGCTGAAGGGCAGTTTGATATGAGTGATATTATTTTTGCGCTCAAAAGTCAGAAGACCAACCTGCCGCTGAAGCTGGAAAGCTGTGTCAAACAGGACAGGCACGGCGTATATTTTTATTCGCGACCCAAGGTGGCGCTGGATATGTATGAGCTGACAGCCAACGATACGATCAGACTGATTGAGGAGACGGCGCTTTCAGGGCATTATGATGAAGTGATTCTGGATATGGACTTTTCTCTGGACAGCGACTTCCTGCGAATATTTCGCCAGGTCCACGCGCTGGTATGGGTGGGCGATGGCTCGGAAATTTCCAATGGAAAGGTACAGAGAGCTTATCAGGCGCTTTCGATTGCGGAACAGGGAAATGATTCGCCTTTAATGAATAGATTGTGCTTTATTTATAATAAATTCAGCAATAAGACAAGCAGAACAATCGAAGGGATCAATTTCAGGAATGTCGGCGGCGCACCGCGGTATGAGCATGCCAGTACAGAGCAGGTGTTAGAACAGCTGAGCAAAATGGAGATGTTTGATAAAATACTGTAAATTGGCAGGTGGTTGGGGTGACATTTGAGCAGGAGCAGGAATTGGTAGCAGCGATTAAACAATATGTTACAGAAAATATTCCGCTCAGCCAGATCAGCGATGAGGAACTGCAGGAACAGGTTGAGCAAATAGCAGCTCAGAAGATCGGCGGAGCATACTGTCCCATTGACCAGAGGGTATCTATCGTAGAACAGGTCTACAGTTCGATCCGCGGATTCGGCCTGCTGGATTCCATTATGAAGGACGACACCATTACAGAAGTCATGATCAACGGTCCGGACCACATTTTTATTGAGCAGGACGGTCGTCTGTTCAGGCTTGAAAAAAAATTTGAGAGCCAGCGCCGTCTTGAGGACATCATCCAGCGGATTGTGGGTTTGGCAGGCCGCGAAGTGAATCAGGCGAATCCTATATGTGACACTCGGCTCCCGGACGGATCGCGCGTCAATGTTGTTCTGCCTCCGATCGCGCTCTGCGGACCAACTGTAACGATTCGAAAGTTTTCCAAAACACCCATGACGATCGAAAAGCTGATTGAATATGGTTCATTGACGCAGGAAATTGCGGATAAGCTGAAGATTCTGGTTCAGGCAAAATACAATATTTTCATAAGCGGAGGCACCGGAAGCGGAAAAACCACGTTTTTAAATGCGCTTTCCAATTACATCCCCGGGGATGAACGCGTGATTACCATTGAGGATTCTGCGGAGCTTCAAATTGCCCATATTGAAAATCTCGTCAGTCTTGAAACGCGCAATGCCAACGCCTCCGGAGCGGGGCAGATCACCATCCGCGATCTGATCAAATCCTCCCTGCGTATGCGGCCTGAGCGGATCATCGTCGGCGAGGTGCGCGGCGGAGAGGCGCTTGATATGCTTCAGGCCATGAATACCGGCCACGACGGTTCGCTGTCCACAGGCCACGCGAACTCCCCGGAGGATATGCTCAGCCGTCTGGAGACGATGGTGCTGCAGGGCGCGTCGGGCCTTCCGCTGGAGGCAATCCGCCAGCAGATCGCCTCCGCGGTCGATATTATTATCCATCTTTCCCGCCTGCGGGATAAATCGAGAAAAACCATGGAGATCACAGAGGTTGTCGGCTATGAAAATGGAGAAATTATTTTAAACCCTCTGTATGTGTTTGAGGAGGATGAAAACACTTCTCTTTCCAGAGTATCGGGCAGTCTGAAGCGGACAAAAAATAAGCTTCGGAATGATTTCAAGCTGAAGCTTTCCGGGATTGTAGAGGAGATATAAGGAGCGGGGCGTTATGCGTAAAAAGAAAACAGACACTCAGCCGCAATATTATATGTCGGCGATCAATAATCCCGTTTTAAATTACAGGGTATACATTATGAAGCCGAGGGAGAAGTTGCTGTTTTTCCTGCTTACATTTATTGCGGGCGGTCTGGTCGGGCTTGTGTTTTACGGAGGTCTCTTTAAGAATGACGACGGCGTTGCAACAGTCGCCACGTACATAAGCGACGTGCTCGTATTCTGTGTGGTTGGCCTGTTATCAAGTAAAATTTTTATTCCCGTGATTACACAGGCGCTAAAAAACAGAAGATTGAAAAAGTTGAAAATTCAATTCAGGGATTTTCTTGACTCGCTTTCCAATTCTCTGTCAGGCGGTATGAACGTGAATGACGCGATCGCAAATTCGTGTCATGATTTGGCCATGCAGTATTCTGACGATGCATATATTGTTCGGGAGGTTCAGGAGATCATAAATGGCCTTCGAAACAATATCCCACTCGAAACGCTGCTGAAAGATTTTGGGGAACGCAGCGGCAATGACGATATTTCAAACTTCGCTGCTGTTTTTGAAACCGCGTATCGTACCGGAGGGAACATCAAAGAGATTATCCGGCGAACGACGGATATTATCAGTGAAAAAATTATGATTTCTGAAGAGATTCAGACGAAAATCACCTCAAATAAGATGCAGATGCAGATCATGAACGTAATCCCGATTTTTCTCGTTCTCATGCTGCGTTTGTCAAGTTCAGAGTTTGATGCCGCCTTTGGCAGTATCGTAGGCGTAATATGTATGACCATTGGGGTCGGTTTCTTCCTGGCGGCTTATAAGATGGGGCAGAAAATGATGGATATTAAGGGGTGAAATTATGCGGCTGATATCATTGATTTTGGGCTCCGTACTTCTGGTGCTGTTGATCATCAAAATGTCAAAGGGGAAGAAATTTGACGGCAGTTTAGAAGCTCTTGAGGACGCCGACTTTCCCCTGAAGGCCTTTTATGGGATTGGATTTGCCTGGAATGAGGGCAAGCTGCTCGGCCTGAAAGGGAAAGTTCGACATACATTGGTCAATCAGGCTAAATTACTTTATGATCCGCAGTATGCAGAGTATTATGCAACGGTAGTTTGGGCACAGGTTATCAGCGCTGTCCACCTTTCGCTGTGCGCTGGATTTGTTTTGGCGGGAGCTTTTGATTTTCCCTTCTTTATTCTGGTAGGCGTTCTTTGTGCAGCTATATTTGGATTTTTCTTTTTTACAAAAATGAAAGAGCAATTAAAAAAGAGGCGGTCAGAGTGTGTGATAGAGCTGCCCGAGATCGTATCCACCATGGCGCTGCTGATGAACTCCGGAATGGTTTTAAGGGACGCCTGGAAAAAGGTCGCCTATGGTAAGGAAGGGGCGGTCTATTCGCTGATGAAGGACTCCTGTACGGATATGCAGAACGGTATGTCCGAAATAGATGCAATCTATAAATTCGGGGTTATGTCGGATACTCCGGAAATCAAAAAATTTACAGGCGCTCTGGTTCAGGGCCTTGAAAAGGGGAGTAAGGATCTGACTGATTTCCTCACCAGGCAATCCTCTGAAATGTGGAGCTTAAAGAAACAGATTATGCTGCAAAAGGGCGAGGCCGCAGCCTCCAAGCTTCTCGCGCCCATTGCCCTGATCTTTATTGGAATTATGATCATTGTCATCTCCGCAGCGGTCGGAATGCTATTATAGGTCCTTGACCTTATAGATATAAAAAAATTTAGGAAAGAAGAGATCACTATGAAAACACTCGAAAAAAAGCTCAATGCACTCGCATGGAAAGCACGCTTTAAGGCGATTGCTTTCAGGGACTGGGCCCAGAAGGCGCTCACCAACGAAGACGGCGACACCAACTTCCTGTCAATCATTATCATTCTTGCCATCGTGCTGGTTGTGGCCATTATTTTCATCGCCTTAAAGGATGAGATTCTGGCTCTGGTACGTGACGCATGGGATAAATTTTCGCAGGCGTTCAGCGGTCAGGATACCAGCCTGTAGGCGAGCGATATCATGCTGAAAAACGACCGTAGGAGTAAAGAGTGATGGTTTTTTTGGTAACGGCGGCTTGTATGATAGCGGCGGCCTGCGCCTGTGCGATGTCTTACATAGCAGTCAATAAACGCCTTGAGGTCGGAGCAGCGCCATCCGCCCAAGCCGATGGTTTGGGGGCGGATGCCTCCGAACCGTCCGGCTCCTCCGGGCGGACGGGGGCGGTAAGCCCTGCGGACAGCGGGCGCGGGCCCGGTTTCATCGTGCAGTTAAAGCGCGGTTTTTCTGTGTCCCCGGTTCCGCGATGGAGCGTTTTTGCGGCGGCTGTCTTATTGACGGGTGTGGTGTGCTTTTGCGCCCAAATCTTTCAATGGGGCGGAAGCGGCATTGACACCATCGGGTTTATCAAGGTAGCCGTAACGGCCCTGATCATGATGTCGGCCGCAGTGATTGATCTGTTTACAAAAAAAATCCCCAGTTTTCTGCCCATCCTGTTTTTGATCGCCGGAACGATCATGCTGGCTGTTGAATTCATATATATGAGGGAATCATTTTTGATCCTTTTGGCAGGCAGTTTGGTCGGCCTGGTGGGCGGATTTCTGGTGCTGCTGCTCCTGTCCTTTATCACAAAGGGGGGGCTCGGTATGGGCGACGTCAAGCTTGTCGCCGCAATGGGGTATTTAAGCGGGATAGCGGCTTCGTTTTATTCCTTCTTTTTCGCTACGGTGCTGTGCCTGATCGTTACATTGGTGCTGTTGATTTCAAAACGGAAGAAGTTGAAGGATGAGCTTCCCTTTGGTCCGTTTCTCTACCTGGGATATGTTTTGGCGATTATTTTAGGGAAATTTTAAGAGGGGGCTGGGATGAAGTGAAAGGATTACGAATATTTACCATCGTTGCTTTGGCCGTCCTGACCGCGGTGGGCTGGGTGACCTTTGCCGTGGATACGGGAACCGGTATTGTTTCTTACCAGTCCAGTATTTCGGAAGCGGACCAGTATGTGGAGGAGGGCCTCTATCAGCGTGCAATCCTGAAATATAAAGAGGCGATTGCGCAGAATAACTCGGAGGAAAACTGGGCAAAAATGTTCCATGCGTATGACCTGAGATATCAGGAGGATGCGGGAATTCTATCTGATTTTATAGCCGATCTGCAAAGTGCGCTTGCTCTTCATCCAAGGAATATTGACTTTATTCAAAAGCTGTATGAGCTGCATATGGTTTCAAATGATATAGAAAGCGCATATGATTGCTTAAGCACAGCAATTGAAAATGGCGTAGAAGATGAAAATATCCGCAAAGAAGCGCAGAAATTAAAGTATTCCTATGAGCTGGATTACCATACGTACACAGCTTTCAGAAGCCTGTCGGCGTCCGTATATGCTGTATCAAACGGAGAAAAGTGGGGGTATATAGACACTGCGGGTGAATCCCTGGCGGATTATAAATACTTCTATGCGGGCTCTCTCAATGATGAGAAGGTACGCGTCTGCGATACGGAGCTGGGCAGCAGGCTGCTGGATGGCGACGGCATGGTGCTGGGAATTTTCCCGTTCACCGTTACGGATTCGGGTGTATTCGCCGATGGTTTGGTACCGGTTTTAAACGGGGAAAAATACAGCTATTATAACTCCTTTGCAAAGGAACAGTTTGGCGGCTATGACGCGGCGGGCACGTTTCAGGATGGCCTTGCAGCCGTGCAAAAGGACGGCGCGTGGTTCCTGATTGATACATCCGGGGCGGAAAAAAGCGATAAATTTGCCGATATCGTCACGGATAATAATGGACGCTATTTAACCGGGGAGGTGATGGTGGCAGCAAAAGAGGCGGGTAAATACCAGTTGTTTGATGAAAAGGGAAAGCCTGTGAGCGACTTTACTGCGGACCAAATGGACATCTGTACAGCCGATGGAATCATTGCGTTTGAAAAGGACGGCAAGTGGGGCTTTGTGGATGCTTCGGGGAAGGTGGTCATAGAACCGTGCTATGAACAGGCAAAAAGCTTTTCCTGTGGATTGGCTGCCGTCTGTCAGAGCGGCAGATGGGGCTTTATCAACAGCTCAAATGAACTGGTGATTGAGTACAGGTTTGCCGGGGCGGATTATTTTAATTCTGCCGGGACCTGTATGGTGCGCGGGGATGCCCCCGACGCCGATGATGAAATTCTTTGGCAGTTATTGGTATTAAATCTTGGGTTATAGAAAGGGTGCAGAACATGAAAAAATTAAGTGCGATCCTGGCGTTGGTGTTATCCATGACATGCCTGTTTGCGGCCTGCGGCGGGGATGGGAACGAAAATAACGGCGGAGGAACCGGCAGCGGCGGTGAAGACAAGCCGGCAGCGGCGGTGAATAAGGAATATTTTGAGTGGGATGACTTTGAGCCCAATAAGATTACAGGGTACAGTGACAAGGGACTGAGGCAGAAGGAAATCACCATTCCGGCTAACTGCACCTATGGTTCTGGGGCTTTTTGGGAGAATCCTACTGTTGAAAAAATCTATTTTGAAGATGGAGATGTTGAATTAAAGGACTCCATGTTTAAAGATTGCACTGCTTTGAAGTACGTGGATCTGCCGGATAATATTACAGAAATCCCAAGAGGTTGCTTCTGGGAGTGTACGTCACTGGAGAGTATAGAAATACCTGACAGTGTCACCATGATCGGAGATTCGGCTTTCTACAGCTGTGAAAGTCTCAAAACGGTCGATTTAGGGAATGCGGTGGAAGAGATTTCAGATGATGCCTTCGCAAATTGTGCGAATCTTACCTCGGTCAACTTGCCCGCCTCTTTAAAATCTATTGGAAGTCACGCTTTTGCCTATGATGAGCTGCTGGAGCAGGTCACTTTCAGCGACGGTCTTGAAACGATCGGCGAATGGGCGTTTTACAACTGCCATCAGTTCACAAAGGTCGAGCTGCCGGAGACGCTGACCTCGTTGGGGACCATGGCTTTCTCCTACTGTGACAGTCTGACGGAAATCTATCTGCCGGCAAGCCTGACCACGGTTGAGACATCCTCCTTTGGCCAGCGTGCAAATGTGATTACCGTATATGTCAAGCAGGGCTCCGCCGCGGACACACAGTTTGACAGATATAATGACGGAATGATGAAAAAAGCCTACTATTGATGGGGAAGTGCCATATGGCAAAGATAAGGGCGCGATTGCGCGATGAAAACGGAGAAGTGATGCTGGAATCAACGCTGGTCATGACGTTCACGCTGTTTATCCTGATGGCGATGATCAGCGTGGGGTTCCTGTTTTACCAGCAGGCGATGGTGAGCACCGTCGCCTCGGACATCGCCGTGGACATCGCCTCCTCCTACAAGCTCACCAATCAGGAGATGGGCTCCGGCCAGGTTTCCTCCAACACGCTGAACGATGTAAGGCTCTACAGAACTTCTGTGGCCATGGCCAGCATGAAGGCGCTGCACAAACAGCGCGCGGAGAAATACCTGCCGGAGCGCGTCCGGCTGACCTCACTGGGCATTCTGGATAAGGAGCCGGTGCTGGACCACTTTGATATCACAGTGGATAACGTGGGGCGGATGCACGTGGAGGTCGGCGTATCCATGGAGTGCGATATCCTCTTCAGCGGCGCGCTGGAGTATTTGGGGCTCATTGATTCCACGCCGTCCTTCAGCGCGTCCGGCAGGGCGGAGTGCCTTGACGTCACGGCGTATGCCAGCCACGTCCAGTTTTTAAATTATGTGGGCAATAAGCTGGAGGGCACCAATGCGGATAAGGCCCTGACGAGCATCCTCGGCATATTTAAAGATGCCGATTCGATCGGGGATATGCTGCTGGGCGGCACGGGGCCGGAGGAATAATCATGAAGCTGTTCAAAAAAAGGAAGAAAGTACATAAATATATCAACGGCAGCAAGGGCGTCGTCTCCCTCTTTTTATGCCTACTCATGACGCCGGTCCTGTCGGTCGCGTCCGCACTGGTGGAATTTTCCCGGTACCAGAATACGGAGTCCGTCTTTCAGGAGGTCATGGACTGCGCCTCGCTCTCCACCATGGCCAACTATGATGCGTACCTGCAGAAGCGCTTCGGCCTGTTTGCCGTATCGCAGGACTGCGATATCGGCGCGGTGTATGGGGACAGCCTGCGGAAAAACAGCGCCGTGATGGAGGGGGTGTCTCTGGGCGATGAGATCACCGCCGGCGGCACGCTCCCCCTCTCCGAGACGGACGTCATCAAGCGGCAGATTCTGGATTTCAGTGAGAGCACCGTGCTCACGGAGATCATTCTGGAGGATTTGCATCTGCAGGATTTGCTCGATGAGCTGGACAAGCTGATGAATATCAGCGGCATGCTTGATGTCCTGGACAGCATGAGCAATATGACCACCAAGGTCCGGGAACTGGTCGAGAGCGGCGAGGCCTTCCTTGAAAGGCTGAACACCGCCGTCACCCAGGTGGAGACGCTGAAAACGAATGTGACGGCCTTTGCGTCCTCCATCGCGGATCTCTGCCGGAAAATCAGGGAGGATGGGACCACTATCGACTACGCTACGCCGGAGAGCGAGACCTCTTCCCTGGAGGCGGTGGCGGAGAAATATCTGACGGACATCCAAGCGATCTATGACAATACGGCGGCGCTGATCGATTCGGTCACCGCCTTAAAGGAGACCGTCACCGGCATCCCGGACGCGCTGGAGGCGCTGAAAACAGATTATGAGGAGGCCGCCGCCGCCGTTGCGGCCGTGAGTGACAGCTTCTCCGACATCTCCCAGTCCAGCCACACCGGCTCCGCCGGGGAGGGCAGCGGCGACGTTCAGGATGTCTCCGATGATGCGACGTCATTATATGAAGAGCTTCTTAAGGATATCAAAAAAGCCATTGATGATGCGGCAGAGGATTTTAGCAATTCAACTATTGACGCGCTGAAGTCGGCGGCGGACGGGTTCGCCCAGAAATTGGTCGACGAGCTGGGGCTGGATGTGGCCAAGCGCTGGAATCTGACCGAATATTACCGGCTGCCGCTGTCGGATGACGCCAAAGCGGATTTAAAGGATCTGCTGAGTGTGATGCCGGAGGTCTGGGAGGACGGCAGCTATGACGGACTCATTCAGTTGCTAAAGGAGAAATATGTCCCTAATGCGTTTTTTGAAATTGATTTTTCTGAAATTAAAAATGTCCTATATACTGCGATTGATTACGCAAAATCTCAATTTGTTGCAGATGCTCAAAAATCCGTTGGCGAAATTCTGACGAACCTCGTGAACACCATCACCAGCCTGTTCAGTCTGGATGTCTTTTATGACGGCAGCCTGAACGCTTTCCTGGATGACGAGACCATCTCCACCCTGCTGTCGGACAGCGGCTACAGGGGCGGGGAGGAGGATAACCCCTATGTCAACCTGCTCAATGCCATTTCCTCCATGATTGGTGCGGTAAACACTTTTGTGGATTCCATCGGCAGCCTGAATTTTTTCGGGATGATCGACGGGATCGCCAAGCTGATCAATTCCATCAAGGAAACTGTGACGGCCATTGTCAACCTGACGGCCAAGACGGTGGAAAAGATCGGCGAACTGGTTGGCTGGGTCGCCAACGGGGAGTGGGAAAATTTCGGCGAGCTGCTGCTGATGGCCGGCTATATGACGCACAATCTGCCCAACAGGACGCTGGCGGGCAGAAAGGAGGTATCTGTGAACGGCGGCGTATCCTATCAGACGATTCTGGACGGGGAGACATTGACGGGCTTCCCGTACGCCGATATTCAGACCCCCGCCAAGCAGCTTGAGGGCGGTCTGGCCGATATCAGCGCTCTGGCGGGCTTTCTGGAACGCACGCAGACCGGCGGCACGGACCAGATGTTCCGCGGGGCCGAATTGGAGTACATACTGGCCGGCACCCCCTCGGAGGTCATGAATCAGGCCGTGGTGTTCATGCAGATCTACTTCCTGCGCCTGCTGCTGGATCTGGTCCCCGTGTTTACGGACCCGGCTGTTTCTACCATGGCAGCATCCGCCACCATCGCCTGCTGGGCGGTGTATCTGATCGTGGCATTTGCGGAGCCGCTGTGCGATACCGTGCTGCTGGTAAACGGCAGCGAGCAGGTCAATTTTATCAAAAGGTCCTGCTACCTGACACCGACGGGCGTGGACAATTTTCTTGGGGCTCTGACTGACGTCATAAGCAAGAGTGATGCCATAAAGGCCTCGGCAAAGGATACGATGTCTCAGGCAATCAGCGGAAAATTGGGAACAAAAGCTCCCAATACGACATTTTTGAACGGGATATTACCCATGGACTATGACACGCACTGCCTGCTGATCCTGATGTTTACCACAACGACGGACGATATGCTGCGCCGATTGGCCAACATCGTACAGCTGGAGGCAAATTACCACTATTCGCAAAGCGGCGCGTCATACACCTTTGATATTGCCAAAGCCTACACGGGTATTTCCGCATCCGCGGATGCAGAATTTGACTCATTTATCAAGATCTTTCAGACAAGCGGTTCCGATTCCCTGATCAAAAAGCGATTCACCCGAACGCAGACCTATTGAGCGGCGTCAGAAGGAGAACACCGATGTTTAGATTCAAAAAAAACGAACATGGAGTCGTTTCATTGGAAGCGTGTATCGTTCTGCCCATTTTCATATTCGTGCTGATGTTTTTCTACGGGCTTATGGTCTTCTTTTCAGGGCATCAGCTCCTGTCCCACTCGTTAATACAGAGTGCGGAGAGCCTGTCCCTCGATCCCTATGCCACAGAAAGATTAAATATCAGCTGGGATGAGATGGAAGGCGGGAAAGATCTGGTGCAGGCCATGTATGCTGATGCGTTTTCTTCGCAGGATCCGTACTTTTCCTCCAATGAAAAGTGGTATGCGGAAAACAGCGATTTGCTGATCCCAACAGTCCGCAAACGATTCCTCGGGTACCTTGTCGGCTCCGGAACTTCCTCCGAGGTGGAAAAGGCCGCGGACGAAAAGCTGAAAACCATCGGCGTGCAAAACGGACTGTCGGGTTTGGACTTTAGTGAAACCAAAGTGGAGGATGGAGTATTGACCATTACCATCAAATACAGGCAGGAATTTGTTTTTAACTTTCAGGGGCTGGCCGCATTTGACAGGCAGCAAACAATCACTATCACCTTATGGGATGTAGCTGAAGGGACGAATTGAAGAATGAAATTTACTTTTGAAAATCAGGGGACCAACACCTATCTTGTCTATACGGTGCAGCCGGAGGACACGATAGATACAATGAGCCTTGGCATGCTGACAAACAATAAAATCTTGGGGCTGGCCCCTACGCAGTTTATGCAGATGGACACGGTAAAATATATTAAATATAACGTGTCTGCCCGTGTGTCAGCAAAACAGTTTTTTTCTGGAGCTGTAAATAAAAAAAGGCTTATCGGCGTTTTTAAAGGCATTGTTAACGCGATGCTCTCCGCCGAGGATTACATGATAGATATCCGCACGATCGTTATGGATATGGATTACATTTTTGCAGATGTTTCCACATGTGAAACCGTGCTTGTATGTCTGCCCATTACAAAGATAGAGCAAAATCCGGTCGATTTAAGGGGCTTTTTTAAAACCATAGTATTCAGTACACAATTTGATCAGACCGAGAATTGTGATCATGTGGCAAAGATTATTAACTACCTGAATGGAACGCCTTCGTTTTCCCTCACTGATTTTAAGCAGCTTTTGGAGGAGATTGACGGGCAGAAGGTTCAGCCGGTAGTTATGCAGCCCACACCACAGCCTGCGCCGCAGCCCGCCGTACAGCCGGACAGACAGCCCCAAACAGCGATTGCGCGCAATCCGATGCCTGTGCAGAATACGCTGCCGGTACAGAATCCAACCGCACAGAAAAATTCGGTGCAGGTCCCGCCCGGCACACTGCCTAAAGCATTCCCGGGCGGCGTTGCCGTGCCTCCCGTTCCCAGTCAAAAGACGCCTGCCGTGCCGCCGGCCCCGGGTCCTAAGGCATTTGCCGGACAGGCCGCGCCGCAGACCCCCGGCCCGGAGATCAGTTTTTTGTATTTGATGCAGCATTATAACAAGGAAAATGCGGCGGCCTATAAGGCACAAAAAGAGGCAAAAAAGCGTGCCGCCGCCGCAGCTAAAGGAAAGCAGCCGCCCGCAAAGAAAAAGGGACGTCCGGCGGCCCCGCCCGCAGGTAATTTTAATTTTGCCGTGCCCGGGCAGGGGGCCCCGCAGCCGGTTGCTCAGCCTCAACCCGCGGTGCAGCCCGTCCGGCAGCCCGCTGTCAGTCCGGTGACGCAGGCCCAGCCGTATGGTGGTAATGTTCCCCAGCAGCCAGCTTATATCCCCCGTGAGGTGCCGCAGGGGCAGCCTACCGATTTCGGCGAGACGACGGTACTCGGCGGCGGAGCTATTGGGGAGACCACTGTGCTTACGGCGGCGCAGAATCCGGCCAAGGCGATTACTCCCTATCTGATCCGCACCAAAAACAATGAAAAAATTTCTTTGAATAAGCCGGTATTCCGCGTGGGCAAGGAGAGAAGTTACGTGGATTACTTCATCGGTGATAATACGGCAATCAGCCGCAGCCATGCGAACATTATCACGCGTGATGGTGAATATTTCGTCGTCGATACCAACTCCACCAATCATACGTTTGTCAACGGAGTAATGATTCAGAGCAATGTGGAAACACCGATTGCCCATGGGGATAAGATTCGAATGGCTAACGAGGATTTTGAATTCAGGCTCTATTAATCCGTTTTTATCGCCTGTTGGGGATGCGCATGTGTTCCCACTCTATTTCGGACGAACGGGGGGATCGGAAAAATGAATTTTATCGTCTCCGCTGCGACAGACATCGGATTGACAAAAAACACAAATCAGGATAGCTATGCAGTTCGTGTTTTAAGTACCAGGCAGGGGAAAATGGCGTTTGCCGTTCTTTGTGACGGTATGGGCGGCCTTGCCCGTGGGGAAATCGCGAGCGCGTCACTGGTGAGAGCCTTTTGTAATTGGGCGGATCACCAGCTCCCGGCGCTTTGCGAACGGGAGATTACCGATACCGCCATTCGCTCGGACTGGGTCGGCCTTGCAGAAAAATATAATGAAAAGATCAAGGATTATGCAAAGTCCCGCGGAACAAATATGGGTACGACCGTGACTGCAATCCTTTTGACAGAAAAGCGATATTACATTATCAACGTCGGGGATACCAGGGCGTATGAAATTACGAATCGGGCATCCGTTTTAACAAAAGATCAGACCGTGGTCGCGCGGGAAGTGGAGCTGGGCAATCTCACGCCCGAGGAGGCTGAAAAAGACGCGCGCCGCAGTGTGCTGCTCCAGTGCATCGGGGCGTCTGAAGAGGTCTGCCCGGACCTGTTCTTTGGGGATACCAGATGGAATGCTGTGTATATGTTGTGCAGCGATGGGTTCAGGCATGAGATCACGGAAGAGGAGATACATCAGTTTCTCAATCCGGATGTTATGACCGACCCCGATGGAATGAAACAGAATATGAAGTCCCTCATTGATTTGAATAAACAGAGGCAGGAAAGGGACAACATTTCAGTCATCTCCATCAGGACGTTTTGATTGGAAGCGGAGGGGATTGCATGCTTGAAATCGGTTCGCTTGTCGACGGCAAGTACAAAATACTCAGTGAGATCGGTCATGGCGGCATGAGCGTTGTCTACATGGCTATTAATGAGAAAGCAAATAAAACATGGGCAGTCAAAGAGGTCCGCAAGGATGCGAAGATGGATTTTAATACAGTCCGGCAGGGGCTGATGGCTGAGATTGAAACCCTCAAGAAGCTGAAGCACCCGAATTTGCCAAGCATTGTGGATGTTATCGAGGATGATGAAAGCTTTATCATCGTGATGGACTATATTGAGGGCCGCTCTCTGGATAAAATTATAGAGGAAAATGGCGCACAGCCTGAGGCCTATGTGGTGGAGTGGGCCAAGCAGCTGTGCGACGTGTTCGGTTATCTGCACTCCAGGACACCACCGATCATTTACCGTGATATGAAGCCGGCAAACATCATGCTCAAACCGGATGGCAATATTATGGTCATCGATTTTGGTACTGCCAAGAACTATGAAATCGATCTGGGGGAGACTACGGGAATCGGTACCATCGGCTATGCAGCGCCGGAGCAGTATATCGGCAGCGGATTAGGTCGCACAGATGCCAGAACGGATATCTATTGTTTGGGAATCACGATGTACCATCTTCTCACCAATATTGATCCCTGTAAAAATTTGATCAATAACAAGTCTATCAGGGCGGTGAACCCCGCTCTGTCGCATGGCCTGGATGCCATTATTCAGAAATGCACACAATACCAGCCGGAAGACAGATATCAGTCGTGTGCGGAGTTGATGTATGATCTTGAGAACTATGAGATCCTGGAACCCCTGTACAAGAAAAAGCAGAAGCGCAAGCTCGGTGCATTCTTCCTGACGCTTTTGCTGGCGGTCCTGCTGGCAGTATCGGGGTTCGGCTTCAATCTGGCGGCGGCGCACAAGGCGACGGATACCTACGAGACTATGCTCTATGAGGCTTCCAAAACCACAGATTACGCCACAAAAGTAGGGATTTACGAAAAATGTATCGCAATCCCCGATAAATCCGGCGATAAGGAAGCGTATCTCGCGCTGATTCAGACATTCAAGGAAAACGACTCCTCTTTTTCCGTAGATGAGGCCAAATTACTGGAACGGCTCATTAAAAACAATCAGGCAGCCTTACAGGAAAACGCCGCTGACTATACGGAGATCTGCTTTGAGACCGGAAAGCTCTACTGGTATTATTACGATTATGGAGACGGCTCTCAGATCACCCGGGCAAAGAGTTCCATTGAGTGGTTTCAGGATGTCCTCAATAATGCGCCGGAGGGGTTTGAGAATCTGGGCATGGCGAGGGTATATGCGAACATCGGCATTTTCTACCGCGACATTACTACGAATATTACAGAGGCAAGCGATAAGGGGAAATATAAGCCCCTATTTGAAAATTTGGCGGAACTGGTCCGTACGGTCGCAACGGATGATGGTGAAAGCGAAATTGTCAGGCTGGAATTGCTGGAGCTTACCCGAAGCGCCATCCAGCAATATGCGACCAAATTTAAGGTCGATGGTGTCAGTCAGTCCGAATTAACCGAGCTTTATAATTTATTGGAAAGTACGGTTCATTCTATTCAGACAACGACGGATAAGACGGACGATATGAAAAATAAAATCATTACGAATCTTCCGGATACGAAATCTGCTGTTGAAACTGCATATGGCACGGAAAAAGGGGGCGTGAAGTCATGACCATTGAGCTCATGCAGACCATGTCATTGGCCTCTTATATCGCCGCTGGGGTCTTGTTTCTGATTGGCGTGGCATTGTTTTTTCTGCTTGATGTTCCAAAGCTGTACGGAGATATTTCCGGGCGAACGGCTAAAAAAGCAATTGAGGCAATCCGACGTAAAAATGAAGAGACTGGCAACAAAGCCTATCGGCCGAGCATGGTTAATGCGCAACGGGGAAAGCTGACAGATAAAATAACGCACTCTGGAAAGGTGGAATCACGATCGTCCGGATTGCAATTGAATGTCGGTACTGAAAAACTGGACACCGCCCTGTTAACTCCGCAATCCGGGGAGACGACTGTTCTGGATGGACCGGTCTATCAATCCGCTGAAACCACAGTCCTCTCTCAGGAGGACGTTGGGAGAAACAACGCATTCGGAGTGGATGTTGAAATTTCCTTTTCGGAAAGCACGGAGGTCATCGAGTGAAAAAAAGGCTCAGCTTCAAACATATTGGTGCGATCCTGCGGCAGCGGCGGCTGTTTTATCTCTATCTTGGCTGTATGCTTGTCTGTGCTTTCACAATCGCACTCATGCCGGTCGCCAGTCTGCTTGCCGAAGAAAACCGGGTCTTTCTGATTCTGGATGGGATGTTCTTTTGGCTTGGCATCGCAGGGGCGCTTGCATCGTGCGTTCTGATCAACAGGAAACGCAAGGGAAGCATGGCGTTCACCGGGCGGTACCCAAAGCTGAAAAGGCTCGGACTGATCCACTTTTTCCAGAACAGAGCAGCTCTGATTGCAGATATAGCAATGTTTGTGCTGACTGCCGGGATAGTCATTGTCAGGATCATTACAGACAATGCCTTTATCCTGTTTCCGCTGCTGGCGGGAATTGTGTTTGCATTTGGAATGCACTGTATGCTCAACGGCATTAATTATATTTATCTGTTTGATTTACAAAGCATAGGGAGGAATTGAGGTATGATTCAGAGAAGCAGAAAATCATTCAGCCGCGCTTTGGCGATGCTGCTGTCACTGGCAATGGCCGTTACAGCGCTGCCGTTCGGATTGACGCGGGTACACGCGGCCGTTCCGGATTCTTATACGGTCACCGTCAAAGACGAGGCGGGGAATCCGGTGGCGGGTGCCGGCGTACGGCTTGAGGGGGTGAACATACCGCTGGATTTAACCGAAAAGACGGGGGAGGACGGTGTCGCCGCATTTGCGGTTTCAACCATTGAAGCTGCGTTGTCCGAAATCCAGGAGGGTTCGGCGAATGTCCGAATTCATGTGAGCAGCGAAAATCATGGGACTGCAACGCGGGCAGTATCTCTGACTAAAGGAGATTTAGTGCGGAATATTGAGGTTGTACTGACGCAGGCGTCCGCACAGATCCCCGCAGCAGACTATGTGATCCGCGGTTATGAGGGGGCGTATGATGGTCAGCCGCACGGAGCCTATGTCGCCGCCGAAGGATACACGGTCCGATACAGCACAGACGGAAGCAGCTATGGGGAGAATTGCCCCACAATTACAGACGTGGGGGAACAGGAAGTCTATGTACAACTGTCCAAAGAGGGGTATCAGCCGGTCCTTCAAAAAGTCGTGCTGAAGGTCACCCCCGCTGTGCGAAGCGATTTCGGCTTTGCAGACCCCTCGCCGAAAGATGTGGAATATACGCAGGACCTAATCTTGAAAAATGCCGCAAGCAGCAGTTGTGAGCCGCAGGCGGTAACCTACAAATCCTCTGATGAAACGATTGCAACGGTAGGTCAGGATGGAACAGTGACCTTTCTTCAGGCGGGCACCGTGACCATCACCGCAGAGATGGCGGCAGGAAAAAATTATGCCGAGAGCGCCGCAAGTTACCAGGTGACCGCGTATGAGCCGAATTCGTTCGGTTTTGAAATTTCGGCGCCTACAGCGGTTGTATACGGCCCAAACAATCATACATTTACCAATCAGGTTCGCGATCCCCAGGCTGCAACCGTCACGTACAGGATTGTCTCGCAGGAGCGCGACGGTGCATCTGCTTCCGATGTCGCCTCGATTAATTCTGCCACGGGAGAGGTGACGATCCTTGCTGCGGGAACGATTGAAGTGAAAGCGGAGACGGAGACCGGCTTGGCCGCCACATACACCTTGACGATCAACAGGGCCGTTCAGTCCGGCTTTGCCTTTCAAGAGCAGTACCCTGAAAATCTTGCCTATGGCGCCTCTTATCAAAACGAGGCATTCGGCGGCGAGGGCGCCGGCGCGATCACCTATCAGATCACATCCGGAGAAACTGTGGTGTCGCTCGAACCGGATGGCACGATCCGAGCGATTGGCGTCGGCGACGCCTCCATTCAGGCGATCAGGGCTGCGGACAGTCGGTACGGGGCCGCAAGCGCGGTTTATACGATTACTGCCGTGAAGGCGGATCAGACTGGATTTGCGTTCGCTTCCAATTCTTATGAGGTAAAATATGGGACGCGTACATTAACTGTTTCCGCTGACGGAGGGCAGTCCGACGGGGCGATTACGTACAGTATTGAAGAGGGAGCTGAAATTGCCTTCATTGACGCTGCTTCCGGCGCGGTTACATTTGTGGACCAGATGACCGGCTCCGTCAGGGTGAAGGCGGTGAAGGCCGGGAATGCGTATTATAATGAGATCAGCGCCTTCACCACCATCCAGGTGACGCGGTTCAATGCTTCTTCTCTGTATCATCTTGAGGGCGATCAAGGTGACAACGGCTGGTATACCGGAAATATTGATATTGTCCCAGCCGAGGGATATATGATTGCAACGGAGGATAGCTTTGATGCCGAATGGAAGGATCGGCTCACCCTGGAGAGTGAAGGAGTCACCGAGGACCTGAAAGTCTATCTGAAGGGGACCGAAGGGCCTGACGCGGGCGCGATCAGTGACGCCATTGCAATCGGCACACTGAAGATTGATAAGACGGCTCCGATTTCCATGTCCATCACATACAGCAAGTCCGTGATGGACGTTGTGCTGGAAGCGCTTACCCTGGGCTTCTATCAAGCGCCTGTGACGGTCACGGTGGAGGCCGCCGATACGGTTTCGGGGATCGAAAGCTTTGCCTACGCATACACGGTTTCGGAAGGTGCCAGCAGTGTCAATCAGGGCGGCAGCGGTACCATTTCCGAGGGGGATGCGGATTTCTCCCGGGATGCAGAGAAAGCCAGTGCGAGCTTTGAGATCCCCGCACAGTTCCGCGGCCATGTCTCCTTTACGGCATACGATCGGGCGGGGAACCATTCCGATTATGCGGACGCAGATCATGAGATCATCGTGGACAGCCTTGCGCCGGAGGTGACAGTTGTACTTCCCGAGGGCGAGGGCCCCGATAGCAGCTATTATAACGCCCCTGTCAGGGCTACAGTCAGGATTGAGGAGGCCAACTTCTGCGCTTCCGACGTCGTGATTAATGTTGGAAAGCGGCTGAATGGCGAGGCGGAATATACAGAGACTCCCCTTGCGCCGGAGTTTAAACCTGACGAAATAGAAGATACCTATGTGATGGAAATCCAGTTTAAGGAAAATGCGGATTACATTTTAGATATCTCCTACACGGATAAGTCTGATAATGAGAGTGCTGAAAAGCAATATCAATTTACGGTAGATACGATTGCGCCGGAGATCTCGGTCAGCTATGATAATAACGATGCGCAAAACGGGGATCAGTTCAAAGGGGACAGGACTGCGACCATTGTTATTACGGAGCACAACTTCACCGCCCAAAACGTCAATGTTCAAATCACTACGAAAAATGCGCAGGGCGACGTCTCTATTTCCGATTATGCGGCCGATCTGAGGGAGGATGCGAATTGGGAGCACAACGGTGACACGCATACAGCTTCGATCTCCTTCAGCGCGGAAGCGAATTACACGTTCGCCATCGGCTGCACGGATCTGGCGGGGACGGCGAATACGGGCGTAACTTATGCCGAGGGAACGCAGGCTCCGGAGGCGTTTACGATTGACAAGACGAATCCTGCCGGATCTATTCAGATCGGAGCATGGGAACAGACGTGGACGGATTTCCCCGAGACGGCGGAGGATGACCGTTCCTTCGGTCTCTGGGATAATAAGACGGTGCAGGTCACAGTGACAAACACCGATGAACTCAGCGGGATTGCATCTGTCGAGCATTTCAGAAGCAGTGAGATTCTCTCCCTGGAGGAGGTTCAGGAGAGCGACGCCTGGATTCAGGCCGAGCTTGACGCAAATGGAACCTTTACATATCAGGTGGAGCCGGATGAACGGTTTGTAGTTTACGTCCACCTTGTGGATCGGGCGGGGAATGAAGCCTATCTCTCCTCCGACGGCGTGATCGTGGATTCGACCTTCCCCGATGTGGAGAAGGTGGCCCCTGTGGTGACGCTTGCACCTGCTCAGCCATCCGAAAACGGCATATATAATACGGATGTCCGTGTGGACGTGGACGTGCAGGACCCCGTTTCCGGAGCAGATGTTTTTTCCGGGCTGAAATCTGTCACCTACAAGATCTATAATCAGAGCCTGCCCGAAGGTCAAACAGTGACAGCGGAGGGGACCCTGTTCAGTTTTGAGAATCAAGCACCTCAGAAAGAGGATCTTGTTCAGTGGGTGTCTACCTCTAGAGCAAATGAGTTCAACATCAAGCTTGAGCAGATTTTGGTAGACAGCGCTGCGAACAACAGCAATTCAGTAGTCGTCGAAATCACTGCGCTGGATAATGCATACAACAAGACCATTCGGTCTTGCGAGCTCATGATTGATGTCACGGAACCCACGATCACGGTCGGATACGATAACAATAATGCTGACAGCAATCGTTATTTTAAGGATAAGAGAACTGCGATGATCGTCATTACGGAGAGAAACTTTGATCCAAACGATGTGAAAATTACGATCCAAAATACGGACGGCACGATCCCGGCTGTTTCCTCATGGACAAAGAAAGCCAGTTCCGGAAATCCGGATGACACGACATGGACTGCAACTGTTGTTTACAGTGCGGACGGGGACTATGATTTCGCCATCGCCTATACCGACGAGGCCAACAATGCATGTACACAACCCGCCTTTGCCGACGGGACAGTTGCCGGGGCCTCTTTTACTATCGACAGGACAATTCCGACTGTCCAGGTGACGTATGACAATAACAGCGCTGCGAACGGGAACTATTACAAGGACATTCGTACCGCCACTATTGTCATCACGGAGCACAATCTGGATCCCAATGGCGCGGACCGGGATCATGTGGACGTTGCCCTGACTGCAACAGATGACGGGACGGCAATCACCAGACCTGCGGTCTCTGCATGGACAACTGACGGCAACAGGTATACGGCCACAATTACATACAGTGCGGACGCTTTCTATACCTTCAGTATTAAAATCAGGGATAAGGCCGGGAACAGCTCTGCCAATTTTGAGCGCCAGTCCTTCTACATTGACAGGACCTCTCCCACACTTGAGATTACCGGTGTAGCGGACAATTCCGCCAACAGTGGTGATGTAGTGCCGGTCGTCTCCTACTCGGACACCAATTATGATGCGGAACAGGTTACTATTACTCTCACAGGTGCCAACAGAAAGAGAGTCCAGCTGGACGGCCAATATGCCGATATTCACAATGGGCGTATCTTTACCTTTAAAAACTTCGCCAAGAAAAAGGAAATTGATGATATTTACACACTAACCGCTACCTTGACCGACAAGGCCGGCAACACGTCGACTAAGACTATCACGTTCTCCGTTAACCGTTTTGGTTCTACATACGCGCTGGATGAATCTACTGAAAAGATGAACGGCACCTACGTGGAAGAGCCAGTCGACGTAGTTATTACGGAGACCAACGTGAATCAGCTGTCAAATATTAAGATCACGCTGTTTAAGGATAATGAGGCAATCGTCCTGACTGAGGGAACGGATTATGTCATTGAGGTTGCGGGCGGTAATGGACAGTGGTATCGCTATACTTATACCATATTTGCGAAAAACTTTGAGGCTGACGGCGTATACAGTCTGACTGTTGAGTCAGATGACGCAGCCGGCAATGTTGCTAAAAATGACTTGGATACCAAAAATACCGCTTTGAGCTTTGGCGTTGACAGCACACTTCCAGTTATCAATATTGAAAATTTGGAGAGCAACACCACTTATGCCACCGAAAACTTAACCGTTGAGATGAGTGTTGAGGATAACCTGAAGCTTGCGAAGGTGATTGTTGAGCTCGATGGGAAAGAGATCCGGGTATGGAGTGGTACGGAACTGGAAGAGGTTGTCAATAATGGTGGAAATTTCTCCTTTGACATTGCGGGTAATTCAACCGCTGCGCACAGACTGGTTGTGTATGCGGTGGATGCGGCCGGAAACGGAGAAAAAATTTCTGATACGGAACTCCCGGCCAATGCGGAAATGGTAGAGGAATTCTATGTAACCACCAACCTCTGGGTCCGCTATTACACAAATAAGCCGCTGTTCTTTGGCTCCATTGCCGGAACCGTTTTCATCGCGGGATTAATCGTATTCCTTATTGTTTATAAGAAGAAAAAAGGGGAAGAGAAGCAGTAATAAGCTGTTGAATAAACAGCAATCAAAATAAAACTCCCCGCTTGTTATCTGATGCAGTGCGCCGGTAATAAGCGGGGTGTTTTTTATAGGAAATGGAAGATTCTTCAGATGTAAATCGTTTTTGGGCAGTAATCGGTAGTATGAAGGCCACGTGGAGCAGCCGGGCGCAGGCCGGCATGAGTGCGGAATTGCTATCCGGGAAAAAGCAACCGCTCGTGTCCGGTGGTGGATTTATCGGTTGAGCCACTCAATAAGGTTATTTGTACGAATACAGGTCCATTGCTCACCGGGAATATCGCAGCAGGAAGAGTCCCTCAACGCCAACTTCTTTTCTGTCAGCTGCTTGCAACTCCATGGAGCGCAGTTCCTGCGCCACGGCTTTAGCCTTCGCACGGGCAGCCGTTCTGCTCTTCTGGGCATGGATCGTCTTGAGTATCTTGGTCATTAGCTTTACCCTTGAGCGGGGCGCTACAGAGAATACATTGCGGTAGAAGCGGACAGTACAGCGCTGGTATTTGGTTGCCGGGAGTATTCCTCCCATAGCTTTCGGCATTCCCAGAAACTTGTCGCCCACAACAAGTTTTACGCTGTCCAAGCCACTGGAAGAAGCTGGCCCAACCTGACCTTGGCCTCTTTTATGCCCCCAGAAGCACCCGAGAGGCTTAGTGATTTCTTTTACCCTTCAGACAGAGAGTGAATGAGAGGCCTTCCATCCTGCTCTCACGACGGCAGTACAGTCCTATGATGGCAGTCTCAAAGGAAATTCCTTTGAAAACAGTGTGTCCAAACTTCATTCTACCACAGGCTGCAAACCACGTATTCCTTTATGTGAACCTTAATTTGCGTAATTTATTTATACGTTATTCAGGAATCAAATGTTTACACAGACACGAATAATAAAAATTCCCATCACGACGAAATTTGGAACAGGAAAAAAGGACTGACCTTCCCGTCAGTTTTCATACGTTTTAATAATGTTTTCTGCGATGGCCCGGCGCTTGACGCAGGTGTCCATTGCGCGTTTTTCAATATAGTGGTGCGCCTCCGGTTCGCTCATCTTCAGGTGTTCAATGAGCAGCAGCTTGGCGCGGTTGACCAGGCGGATCTCCTCCATCTTGCTCTGAAGGGAGGAGGTCCGCTCCTCCAGTGCACGGATTTTTTGCCGGGTGGCGGCGAGCAGCTTCATCGACTGGAAGACCATTTGCCGGCTGACCGGCTTGGGCAGTGTTAGAATTCCATAATCCTCCACTTTCAGGCCGACGGCCTCCTGAATTTCCGCTTTGACAAGCAACAGCACGCCGCACCCCTGCTTTTCTGAGATCTCAACGGCGAGCTGAGTCCCGAAGTCATCCGGCAGCGGGGTGTTGATCACGGCAATGTCAAAGTGCCGGTCCACCAGCATCCGCCGGGCCTCTCCGGCGGTCGGGACCGTGCAGATCGGGGAAAAGCTGGCGGGCGGCAGCAATTCGGTCAGCAGCGCGCCGACCTTCGGCCCCGATGACACGATCAGGACGCTGTTCTTTTGGGGCATCGCACGGGGCCTCCTTTCCAAATGTCCATGCTCAGTCCAGAATATCCGGCAGATACTGACGGATGAGCCGGCTTTCGCGGGCCAGTTCCTGCGCCTCTTCCAGCGAGGCGGGCAGCGTGCTCAGCCCACTGGTGACCGCTTCATCCGCCGTGTACAGGTTCACATCCAGCGGCGGCGGCAGGGGCGTACCGTTTCGGATGCCGTCCAGCCCGGCATAGATCAGCAGTGCATAGGCGAGGTAGGGGTTGGCGGTCGGATCGGGGGAACGCAGCTCAAAACGGACATATTCATCCCTGGCGGCAGGGATGCGGATGAGCTGAGAGCGGTTTTCTGAGGACCAGGTGACGTATCGCGGCGCCTTTTTCTCCCCCAGGCGGCGGTAGGATTCCTCTGTGGGGTTGAGGAAGGCGGAAATCTCCCGCGCATGCGTCAGTACACCGGCCATAAAGGCATCCGTATCCGCTTTTTCCCCTGCGCTCTTGATGGAGACATTGATGTGCAGGCCGTTGCCGCTCTCCGCGGTCAGCGGCTTGGGGGAAAAGCAGGCGGACAGGCCGTTTTGCATTGCGATCGTCTTGACGACGGATTTGAACGTGACAGCGTTATCCGCGGAGGTCAGGGCATCACTGTAGCGGAAGTCGATCTCATTTTGGCCCGGTCCCTCCTCGTGGTGGGAGCTCTCCGGACGAATCCCCATGCTCTCAAGCGTCAGGCAGATTTCCCGGCGGATATTTTCCCCGCGGTCCTCGGGCGCGATATCCATATAGCTCGCCCGGTCAAAGGGGGTCTGTGTGGCGATGCCGTTCTCATCGGTCTGGAACAGGTAAAATTCAAATTCCACGCCGAAATAGCAGGAAACGTCCATCTTTTCCGCCTCCGCAATAGCCTGCTTGAGCAGCCAGCGGCTGTCCCGGCGGAATGGACGCCCGTCGGGGTAGCGGATGTCGCAGAACATCCGGACGACACGCCCTTCGACCGGCCGCCATGGCAGGACGGACAGCGTGGCGGGGTCCGGAAAGAGGAACAGATCGGACTTGACCTCATTGCCAAACCCCGGGATGGCCGAGGCGTCGAGAGAGATCCCGTACCGGAATGCCCGTTCTAGCTCCGTGGGCATTATGGCGATATTTTTCTGATTTCCGGCCAGATCGCAGAAGGCGAGGCGGATAAATTTGACGTCCTCTTCACGGCAGTAGGTGATTACATCGTCATAAGAATACATTATATTTCCTCCCTATCATCGGCACAGCCTGTCTATCTCAATGTGATGATTTTTATGGAAAGCTCCATTCCGAATAACAAAAAAGCGCCCATTGTATCCTGAAAACGGGCCCAAATACCCGCCGGAACAGTATGAACGCCGTTGCCCATAATTTATTTATATCTGCCTGTATTATAGCGCTCAACACAGTTGTTTGTCAATAAAAAGGGAGAATGTATGCGTATTTGCACATCGTGTGGCAGTTTTTATCAGGAGGCGTCAACAGGGATCTAGTTTGTGTATTTGGCTGATTTTTCTGAACGATAGGGCGGATTTTTTGCGATGATTCCAAAATTTAATCCGATTGCTTGACAGACCGGGGAAATGGGTGTATCATCATACGCATAGCAGATACGGGGCAATGGCGTCACGGTGTTGAGGTTTATTGTCGCCGTATTTTTATTATGAGCGGAGCGGATAGTAAAAAACGGCAGAAGACAGATCCGCGCTCTTAAGCGGAGTGGAAAATACTGTTTTTTATTTTAACCGGACAGCCGGTTTGTTCCGCCTACGGCCAACGGAGGCCGAAAAATTAATACAGTTATTTGAGCGGCAAAGGCGTCGCGGGGAGTTCCCCGTCCCTTTGCCGCTTATTTTTTTGGAAGTGAGGTTGTTCGTATGGATACGATCAAAAGTGTGTTTGCCGAGAATGTTTTCAATGACACCGTGATGAAAGAACGGCTGCCGAAGGAGACATACAAGCAGCTCCAGCGCACGATCAAGGAGGGGCGCCATCTGGATAATGCCGTGGCTAACGTCGTGGCCAACGCGATGAAGGATTGGGCGATTGAAAAGGGCGCCACGCATTTTACCCATTGGTTCCAGCCGATGACTGGAGTCACCGCGGAAAAGCATGATAGCTTTATCACGCCGACGGATGACGGCCGCGTGATCCTGGAGTTCTCCGGAAAGGAGCTCATCCAGGGCGAGCCGGACGCCTCCTCCTTCCCGTCCGGCGGCCTGCGCGCCACCTTTGAGGCGCGCGGCTATACCGCATGGGACGCAACCTCCTATGCTTTTATCAAGGAGAAGACGCTCTGCATCCCGACCGCCTTCTGCTCCTACGGCGGGGAGGCGCTCGATAAAAAGACGCCCCTGCTGCGCTCCATGGAGGCAATCAACCGCCAGACACTGCGCGTGCTCCGCCTGTTTGGGGATACGGAGGTCACCTCGGTCAAGACGACTGTCGGCCCGGAGCAGGAGTATTTCCTGGTGGAAAAAGAGATGTTTGATAAGCGACCCGATTTGATCTACACCGGCCGCACGCTCTTCGGCGCCAAGTCGCCCAAGGGGCAGGAGCTGGATGACCATTACTTTGGCACGATCAAGACGCGCGTCGCCGCGTTTATGGAGGAGCTTGATGAGGAGCTGTGGAAGCTGGGCGTCCTGGCAAAGACCGAGCACAACGAGGTCGCCCCCGCGCAGCATGAGCTGGCCCCCGTCTTTACCACCACCAATATCGCCACGGACCACAATCAGCTGACGATGGAGCTGATGCAGCGCATCGCCAAAAAGCACGGCCTTGTCTGCCTGCTGCACGAAAAGCCCTTTGCGGGGGTGAACGGCTCCGGTAAGCACAACAACTGGTCGATCTCCACCAACACGGGCAAAAATCTGCTTGACCCGGGCGATACTCCGCATGAGAACGCCCAGTTCCTGCTCTTCCTGTGCGCGGTCATTCAGGCCGTGGATGACTATCAGGATCTGCTGCGCATCTCCGTGGCCTCTGCGGGCAATGATCACCGCCTGGGTGCGAATGAGGCACCGCCCGCGATCGTATCCGTATTCCTTGGCACTGAATTGACGGAGATACTCGAGGCCATCGAGAAAGACGAGCAGTATGGAACAAAGGAGAAGGAGCTCTGGAAGGTCGGCGTGCATACGCTCCCGCGCTTCCAGAAGGACGCCACGGACCGGAACCGTACCTCGCCCTTTGCCTTTACGGGCAACAAGTTCGAGTTCCGCATGCTCGGCTCCAGCGATTCCATCTCCGGTGCCAACATCGTTCTTAATACGGCGGTGGCGGAGAGCCTGAGCCAGTTTGCCGATGCGCTTGAGCAGAGCGCGGACTTCAACGGTACGCTGCACGACCTGATCCGCAGCACCATCAAAAAGCACCGCCGCATCATCTTTAACGGCAACGGCTACGATGAAAAATGGGTGGCCGAGGCGGAAAAGCGCGGCCTGCTGAACCTGCGCACCACGCCGGACTGCCTGCCGTACTTTATCAAGGAGAAAAATGTAGATCTCTTCACCCGGCACAAGGTCTTTTCCGAGACGGAAATCCGCGCACGGTACGAGATCCTGCTTGAGAATTACAGCAAGATCCTCAACATTGAGGCCGTGACCATGCTCGATATGGCGAACAAGGATCTGCTGCCCGCGTATTCCGCATACGCCCGTCAGCTG
Source organism: Candidatus Onthovicinus excrementipullorum (assembly GCA_018712345.1). Lineage (GTDB taxonomy): Bacteria > Bacillota > Clostridia > Oscillospirales > Acutalibacteraceae > Onthovicinus > Onthovicinus excrementipullorum. The sequence continues at coordinate 67,917 of DVHG01000025.1, forward strand.
AGTGAGACCGTGAATGCCAAAAAGGCCGCCGCCCCGGATGTGGACTGCACCTTTGAGACGGAGCGGCTAAGGCAGGTTTCCGCCCTGTGCGGCGATATGTACCGCAAGACGCAGGCGCTGGAGGATACGCTGCTGAATTTGGTCCAGAAGGACTTTGGCGAGCTCGAGCGGGCACAATACTATCAGGGAACGGTGTTCCACGCGATGACGGAGCTGCGCATTGTGGCAGACGAGCTCGAGAGCGTTACGGACAGGAGCTTTTACCCCTATCCGAATTACGGCGATCTGCTGTTTGGTGTGCGGTAAAGCGGATGGCTGCAACAGAAGAATGAGGCAATGACGCTTTGATTGCTTTCGCTCCGCCGGGAATTCCCGGCGGAGCGAAAGCTGACTGATTTGGAATCGCCGGATTTGCTGAATCCAAATGGATATAAAACGGAGGAAACAGGATGGAACAGGTACAACAGGGCCTTTACAGCCGTGCATTTGAACATGATGCCTGCGGGATCGGCGCAGTAATCGATATTAAGGGGCGCAGGAGCCACCGGGTGGTGGATGACGCGCTGAAAATCGTAGAGCACCTGGAGCACCGCGCGGGGAAGGACGCCACCGGCGAGGTGGGCGACGGCGTGGGGATTATGCTTCAGATCTCCCATCCGTTTTTTGAGCGCGTCGCGCAGGAAAGCGGGTACTTTCTCGGGAAGGAGCGGGAGTACGGTGTGGGCATGTTTTTCTTCCCGCAGGATATGCTCCTGCGCACACAGGCGCAGAAGATGCTTGAGATCATCGCGGAGAAGGAGGGCCTTGAATTCCTGTTTTGGCGGGAGGTGCCGGTGCATCCTGAGATACTGGGTCAGCGGGCGCGCGACTGCATGCCCCAAATCTACCAGTGCTTTATCAAAAAACCGAAGGATATCCCGGCCGGCATCGCGTTTGACCGCAAGCTGTACGTGGTCCGCCGTGTCTTTGAGCAGAGCGACAGCCGAACCTATATCGCCTCCCTCTCCAGCAGGACGATCGTCTACAAGGGGATGTTTTTGGTCCGCCAGCTGCGGGAGTTCTATGACGACCTCCAGGATGAATCGTATCAGTCGGCCATGGCGCTGGTGCACTCCCGCTTTTCCACCAATACGAACCCCAGCTGGCGGCGGGCGCATCCAAACCGCTTCCTGCTCCACAACGGGGAGATCAATACCATCCGCGGCAATGTAGACCGCATGCTCGCCCGGGAGGAGACGATGACCTCCCCCTTTTTGCAGGAGGATATGGATAAGATCCTGCCCGTCGTGGATGACAGCGGCTCCGATTCCGCAATCCTGGACAACACGATCGAATTTCTCGTCATGAATGGGATGGAGCTGCCGCAGGCGATGATGATCACCATCCCGGAGCCCTGGGAGAGTGAGGACAGCATCAGCCGGGAGAAGAAGGACTTTTACCACTATTATGCCACTATGATGGAGCCGTGGGACGGCCCCGCGTCCATCCTGTTTTCGGACGGCGATTATGTCGGCGCCACGCTGGACCGCAACGGCCTGCGCCCCTCCCGGTACTATATCACGGACGATGATACGCTCATCCTTTCCTCTGAGGTGGGGGTGCTTGATATCCCGCCGGAGAAGATCGTCTCCAAGTCCCGCCTGGAGCCGGGGAAGATGCTGGTAGTGGATATGGTACAGGGCCGGATCATCTCCGATGAGGAGCTCAAATCCGACTACGCGGGCCGTCAGCCCTACGGCGAGTGGCTGGACAGGAATCTGGTGAATCTCGCGGATCTAAAGGCCCCAAACCGCAAGGTGGAGACCACCATGCAGGCTGTTCGGGATAAACTGTACAAGGCCTTTGGCTACACGTATGAGGATCTGAAGACGGCGATCCTGCCCATGGCGCGGGATGGCGCGGAGCAGACCTCCGCTATGGGGATTGATATCCCGCTCGCCGTGCTGTCCGATAAGCACCAGCCCCTGTTCAATTACTTTAAGCAGAGCTTTGCCCAGGTGACCAACCCGCCGATCGACGCGATCCGCGAGCACATCGTCACCAGCACCACCGTATATGCCGGTACCAACGGCAACCTACTCCAGGAGCGCGCAGAGAACTGCGCGGTTTTACAGATCGACAATCCCATCCTCACGAGTGTGGAGCTGTTGAAGATCAAGAATCTGGACCAGAATGGCCTGAAGACTGCTGTTGTCTCCCTGCTCTACTACCAGAACACGCCGGTCAAACGGGCGCTCGACCGCCTCTTTGTTCAGGTGGATAAGGCGTATAAAAACGGGGCGAACATCATTGTCCTGTCCGATCGCGGCGTGGATGAGAACCATGTGGCTATCCCGTCCCTGCTGGCTGTCTCGGCCATTGAGCAGCACCTGATCCGCACCAAAAAGCGCACCGCCGTCTCCATCATTCTGGAGAGCGGGGAGCCGCGTGATGTGCACCACTTTGCCACGCTGCTCGGCTACGGCGCCATCGCCATCAACCCCTATCTGGCACATGAGGCCATCGGCGAGCTGATCGAAAACAACATGCTCGACAAGGACCTGTATGAAGCGGTGGAGGATTATAACCGGGCGGTCCTCGGCGGCGTGGTCAAGATCGCCTCCAAGATGGGGATCTCCACCCTGCAGTCCTATCAGTCCGCTCAGATCTTTGAGGCCGTGGGCATTAAAAAATCCGTCATTGACGCCTACTTTACCAACACGGTCAGCCGGGTGGAGGGCATCGGTCTGGAGGAGATCGATCAGGATATCCACGTGCGCCACGCGCACGCCTTTGATCCGCTGGGGCTGGGGGTGGATACCACGCTCGATTCCTCCGGCAGCCACAACCTGCGCAGCGGCCGGGATAAGGATGATCACCTCTACTCTCCGCAGGTCATCATCGCCCTTCAGGAGGCGACGCGCAGCGGGGATTATGAAAAGTTCAAGGCGTATACCGCCCTGGTGGACGATGAGACGCGCCCACACACCCTGCGCGGTCTGCTGGACTTTGTCTTTGATGAAAACGGCGGGATCCCGCTTGACGAGGTCGAGCCGGCGGACAGCATCGTCCGGCGGTTCAAGACGGGCGCCATGTCCTATGGCTCCATCTCCGAGGAGGCGCACAAGTGCATGGCGGAGGCCATGAACCGCATCGGCGGCAAGTCGAATTCCGGCGAGGGCGGGGAGAATCCGGACCGTCTCTCCTCACCCGTCTATTGCAGCGCGATCAAGCAGGTGGCCTCCGGCCGCTTCGGCGTCACGAGCGAATACCTGATCTCCGCCAAAGAGATCCAGATCAAGATGGCGCAGGGGGCCAAGCCGGGCGAGGGCGGCCATCTGCCGGGGAACAAGGTGTACCCCTGGATCGCCAAAACGCGCTATTCCACGCCGGGTGTCTCTCTGATCTCCCCGCCGCCGCACCACGATATCTATTCAATTGAAGACCTGGCCCAGCTGATCTATGATCTGAAAAACGCCAACCGCCACGCGGATATCTCCGTCAAGCTCGTCTCCGAGGCGGGGGTCGGCACGATCGCCGCAGGCGTCGCCAAGGCCGGGGCCAGCGTAGTGCTCATCTCCGGGTACGACGGCGGTACGGGCGCCGCGCCGCGCACCTCCATCCACAACGCGGGGATGCCGTGGGAGCTCGGGCTCTCCGAAGCGCATCAGACGCTGATGAAAAACGGCCTGCGCTCTCGCGTGCGTATTGAGACGGACGGAAAATTGATGAGCGGCCGCGATGTCGCCATTGCGTGCATGCTTGGGGCGGAGGAGTTTGGCTTTGCCACCGCGCCGCTCGTCACCATGGGCTGCATGATGATGCGCGTGTGTAATCTGGACACCTGCCCCTTCGGCATCGCCACGCAGAACCCGGAGCTGCGCAAGCGCTTTTCCGGCAAGCCGGAGTATATCGTCAACTTTATGCACTTTATCGCCGAGGAGCTGCGCGAGATCATGGCAAAACTCGGCGTGCGTACTGTTGACGAGCTCGTCGGGCGCACCGATCTGCTCAAACAGCGGGAGAACTCTGCCGCCCCGCGCGGCGCACTGGTGGATCTCTCCCGGATCCTGGCACATCCGTATCAGGGCACCTGCCACTATACCCCGGAGGACGCCTATGATTTTGAATTAAAGAAGACGGTGGATGAGCGCATTATCCTGCCCAGGCTCCGCCAGAACCTGATGAGCGGAGAACCCGGGAAGGTGGAGCTGAAGGTCACCAATACAGACCGCACGGCAGGGACGCTCTTTGGCTCCGAGGTCACAAGGCGCTTTGGCCACACGCTGCAGGAGGACACCTTCCGCATCGTGTGCCGCGGGGGCGGCGGCCAGTCGTTCGGCGCTTTCCTGCCATCCGGAGTCACCATAGTGCTCACGGGGGACAGTAATGACTACTTCGGCAAGGGCCTTTCGGGCGGTAAGCTGATCGTCTCCCCGCCGCGCAGAAGCCGGTTCAAAGCGGAGGAGAATATCATCATTGGCAATGTGGCCCTGTACGGCGCCACCGGAGGTAAGGCGTTTATCAGCGGTGTTGCGGGCGAGCGGTTCTGCGTGCGCAACTCGGGTGCGCTTGCCGTGGCGGAGGGCGTGGGCGACCACGGCTGCGAATATATGACCGGCGGCACGGTAGTCATCCTCGGTCGGACGGGCAAGAACTTTGCGGCCGGGATGAGCGGCGGGATCGCCTACGTGCTCGACGCGGATCACGACCTGTACCGTAAGGTGAACAAGGGGATGGTCTCCATTGAGAACCTCACGGAGCAGGAGGACATTGAGGCGCTGCGCCGGATCATCACCGAGCACTATCAGGCCACATCCTCACAGCTGGCCAAGCGGATCCTGATGGATTTTGACGCCTTTGTGCCGCAGTTTAAAAAGATTGTTCCCGATGACTATAAACGCATGCTGGATACCATTTCCGCTCTGGAGCAAGAGGGGAAGGACCATGCCCAGGCCGAGCTGGAAGCGTTCGGCCGGAACACACGCAGATAGGAGGAGACGGATATGGGAAAACCAACAGGCTTTTTGGAATACGTGCGGGAGAGCACTCCGGAGCGCGAGCCGCTCGAACGCATCCGTGATTTTGAGGAATTCCACGGCAGGCTGTCAGAGGAGGAGCGGCGCAGGCAGGGCGCCCGGTGCATGAACTGCGGCGTGCCATTCTGCCAGTCGGGGATGATGCTTCACGGTATGGCCACCGGCTGCCCGCTGCACAACCTGATTCCGGAGTGGAATGACGAGGTATACCACGGCAATCCCTGGCACGCCCTCTCCCGCCTGCTCAAGACCAATAATTTCCCCGAGTTTACGGGCCGGGTATGCCCGGCGCTGTGTGAGGTGGCCTGCCTGTGCGGCGTGGGGGACAGCCCTGTCACCATCAAGGAGAATGAGCTGGCCATCGTGGAGGCGGGTTTTGACCGCGGTTATATCCAGCCGCGGATCCCGGCCGTGCGCACGGAGAAAAAGGTCGCGGTAGTCGGTTCCGGCCCCGCAGGGCTCGCGTGCGCGGACATGCTCAATCAGCGCGGTCACCATGTGACGATCTATGAAAAGAGCGACCGCGCCGGTGGGCTGCTGATGTACGGCATCCCGAATATGAAGCTCGATAAATCGGTGGTGGAGCGGCGGCTCCGCCTGATGCGGGAAGAGGGGATCCGCATCCTCACCGGTACGGATGTGGGGCGCGATATCCTGCCCGAAACATTGCTCCGGCAGTTTGACGCCGTCGTACTCTGCTGCGGCTCCGAGACGCCGCGCGACATTCAGGCAGAGGGTCGGGAGAATGCCAAGGGGATCTATTTTGCCGTGGACTTTCTGACTCAAAACACAAAGAGCTATTTGGATTCCGGGCTGCTGGATGGCAATTACGTCAACGCCAACGGGAAAAATGTCGTCATCGTGGGCGGCGGCGATACGGGCAATGACTGTGTGGGCACGGTGATCCGCCACGGGTGCAAATCGGTCGTCCAGCTGGAGCTGATGCCCAAGGCGCCGGAGGAGCGCAGCGCCGACAATCCGTGGCCGGAGTACCCGCGCGTGTGCAAGACGGATTACGGCCAGCAGGAGGCCATTGCTGTTTTCGGCCACGATCCGCGCCGGTACAGCACTACCGTCAACCGGGTGATTACCGATGAGGCGGGGAACGTGACGGAGCTGGAGACGATCGCCATGGCGTATGATAAAAAGGGAAACTATGCCCCTGTTCAGGGCAGCGAGGAGCGCATTCCCTGTGACCTGCTCCTGATCGCGGCCGGGTTTACGGGCTGCCGAAGCTATGTCTCCGACGCTTTCGGAGTGGAGCGCACTCCGAGGGGAACGGTCCAAACCGAGACGGACCAATACGCCACCAGCGTGCCGGGGATCTTTGCGGCCGGTGATGCACGCCGCGGGCAGTCCCTTGTTGTGTGGGCCATCGCGGAGGGGCGCGCCTGTGCGCGGGAGGTGGACCTCTATCTGGACGGTTACTCCAATATGTAATATCAGATCTTTTTACTGGGGCGGCATCCTGTGCCGCCCCTTTTCTGTTGTTATAGATGGATTGTATCATACCGTTTTTGGCCTGTAGCACTGTCCTGTGTGCCCGGCTGCGGCGTGCGAGTTGTATTTACCTGCGGTTTATGATAAACTTTTACTACAGAGAGAATTATCTCTGCAGAAGAAATGCAGCGGTATTCTTCCTGATTTCACACCAATCAAATTGAGAACAGCTGATGAAGGAGGTGTCTGCTATGGAACCGCTTTACCAGACACATGTGGAGCTGACAATGGAGGAGTATAAACGATATCATAACGCACTGCGCGGGCGGCAGTTGATTGCCTTAGTTTTGGTCGCTGAGGTGCTGTTTCTCCTGCTGGGCTTGATTTATCAGGACTGGATTGCGTGGGTGATTCTGTTTATCGCCATGGTGCTGCTCCCGCTGATCCTGAAATATTCGCTCAACCGGCAGCTCCTCGGGGAATACCGCTCCAATCAGTTCCAGCGTGGGCAGCGATCGGAGATTTTCTTTTACCCGGATCATTTGGAAAAGAGGGCGGTGTCCAGCATTCTTCAGGTTCAGTACCGCCAGATCTACAGAATTGTTGAGACAAAGACGAATTTTTACATTATGCTTTCCCGCAATCAGGGGATCATTATTGTAAAGGCGAATTGCTTGCCGGAGCTGATCGGATTTCTCACCCAATTAAAAAACACCGTAAAGGAACAGAGATTATGAAACAGACACGGAACTATCCGATTTGCGTAATATCCGAAAAGGGGGAGCGCGCCCTGCGTATGGGACACCCGTGGGTCTATGAGGCGGAGGTCCGCAGCTTGACACCGGAGACGGAGAACGGCGCGTTGGTGGACATCGTCAGCAGTAAAGGCAGATACCTTGGCACTGGGTTTCTGAGCACACACTCCAAAATCCGGGTGCGGCTGATCTCCCGCAACGCAAATGACAAGTTTGACGCATCTTTTTGGGAGCGGCGCATCCGCTACGCATGGGCGTACCGCAAGACGGTGATGGATGCGGAGGATCTCGACTGCTGCCGGATCATTTTTGGGGAGGCGGATGAATTCCCCGGCCTGACGGTCGACCGGTTTCATGATATCCTTGTCACGCAGACGCTATCGTTCGGCATGGAGCAGCTCAAGCCGGTGATCTTCCCACTGCTGAGCAAGGTCCTCCGGGAGGATGGTCAGACCATCCGCGGCATCTATGAGCGCAACGATGTCGCCATCCGGAAGCTGGAGGGGCTGGAGGAGTACAAGGGGTTTTATGACCTGCCGGGGGAGGAGCGGCCCTCCCGGACCGTGACGCGGATCACGGAAAACGGCGTCAAATACCGGGTGGATTTTGAAAACGGGCAGAAGACGGGCTTTTTCCTCGATCAAAAGTATAACCGACGCGCCGTCGCCCGGATCGCACGCGGCAAGCGTGTGCTGGACTGCTTTACGCATACGGGATCCTTTGCGCTCAACGCGGCGCTCGGCGGGGCTGAGCATGTGCACGCGGTTGATATCTCGGAGTCGGCCGTCCAGCTCGCGCGGGAGAATGCGCAGCTCAACGGCCTGGAGGGGAAGATGGATTTTACCGCCGCCAATGTTTTTGACCTGCTGCCAGAGCTGGAACGCGCCGGGAAGCGCGACTATGATTTCATCATCCTTGATCCGCCCGCCTTCACCAAGAGCCGCCGAACTATGGACGGCGCCTACCGTGGATATAAGGAGATCAACATGCGCGCCATGAAGCTGCTCCCGCGCGGGGGTTACCTGGCCACATGCTCCTGCTCGCACTTTATGCCGGAGGAACAGTTTGTCAAAATGCTCTTTTCCGCCGCCCGGGACGCTCAGGTGGAGCTCAAGCAGATCGAAGCGCGCCAGCAGTCGCCCGACCACCCCATCCTCTGGAACGTCCCGGAGACGAATTATTTAAAGTTTTACCTGTTTCAGGTGGTGTGAAATCTATGTAATCAAAACCACACATTTAACGCATATGGTAAAAAGATAGTAGATACAAGGAGCCGTGTTTGCTGTTTTTTTCGTCTAAAGAGAGGATTGTTAGCACACAAAATCAACAGCGTCCCACCGTCAATTTGGCGAAAAGGACGCTGTTTTTGTGTGTAATATATTTAAAATCGTATTGATGCCCGAATCTATGCCCAAAGCGCTTTCATGATTCGCGGATAACATTCATCTACGATATTCACGGTCCGGAACATTATCGCTGCAGAAATCAAATCAGCCGTTTCCACTGTGACCGTTGCATCATAAGCAGCTGTGACCTCTTTGTTCTCATCCAAGTAAAAACGAAGCCAACGATACTCGGCCATAAGGTCATTACAAACCTTGAGCACATCAGCTGTCCTGTTCTCCGGAACCTTTACAATAGAAAAAACTCGCAACGCAAAGTCTTCTGTCTCCTTGCTAAAAAAGAATTGCATAACAATTGATCCCAAATTGTCTCCTGTATATTTTACACATACCCAATCGGCTTGACCTTCACGCTCTTGTGCCTCATACTTTATCTGTTCCTTATCCATATATTGTAAAAATTTTTTGGTTGTCTCCTGCATAAAAATCCCCTTTCAAAAACTAAAAATGGGGCAGTTCTGTGTAAAAGTCCCGAACTGCCCCTTGTTTTTTAACGACGCAAAACGAGCACGCTCTCCGATGCGAAAGGTTATGCCTTATCCTTCCAAATCGGGCACTTGCGGTATTCCTCGCCGTAATCCGGATTGCAGACGTATTTGACCTCACTGCTGCTGCGATCCATGACTTTGTTCGGGCAAAGGTCGCATTTGTACTGGTCGTAGGCACTACCCAAGTAGACGAGATGCGGGCATCTGGCCATGTTGTTCACCTCCTTTGGCAAAACTAAGCGCTTTATCCGTTACGGCCGGACTTCCGGATCACGGTAGGCGTCGCTGGAAATCCCATGCCGGTTGAGATAGCAGACCAGGGGATTGAGCAGGCTGCGGAACAATGTGTTAAACCAGACGGTGTGCCCGAATTTTTTGACCATTGTCGGGCTGATTGCGTAATACGTTTTCACGAATGCCCGTCCAAGCGGATGCGCCAGCAAAAGTTCGTCCCGGAAGCGCCGCAGGGACCACACGGGCGGGCAGTCGTAAGAGCCATACACACAGGTGGCAATATAGCATCCGCCCTGTTTTTTCTGGGACGGTTGAATCGCGGCGCGGAGATCGTGGCACATCGCGGTGATGTCGGGAACACTGTAACTGCCGTTATTGCTCCAAAACTCTGCATGCTCCGACAGCTCGTGCTCGGCCTTGTCGAGGTAGTCGATGGCCTTGGCGTGATCCTTCGGGATGGATACTTCGGCGTCCTCTTTGGTGTAAAACTCCGCCATAAGCGTCAGGGCGATCGGGTCGTTGCGCTGCTGAATCGCCTCCACACACATCTGGCCGCATTCGGCCCTGTCCCCGGGGTTGATGCCATAGGACAACTCGACCAGCAGAATGCTTTCGGCGTTCAGATTTGAGCCGCCGGTTGCCGCGATCGCCTTTTTCAAATAGGCAATATTTTGGCGGTGATGGTCACGGTATGCCTCCGATCCCTCCGGCACGCCGTCCCGCAGCTTTCTGTAGGTCGTCGCGATTTTCTGATAGGCGTCGGCAGTTTGTGTTTTCAGCATGGCATTTTGCGCAGCTCGTTCGTACAGGACGATGGCCAGATGAAAATTCGGTTGAAAATAGTAGCCCTCGCGATAGGCATCGCCCAGGAAGAGGAGGGCACCATAACAATCTTTGTTGGCGGACAGCTGCATATATTCGATGGCCTGTTGGGGCTGGTCATTTTGAAAGAAATATATACCGATATCGTAAGCGGCTCCTTCGTCACCTAAAGTATCGGCGCAGTATTTGCAGCAATCAAACCAATCCTTAGTATTACCTTCTTCTTTGAAGCGCTCTGCGGCTTGAATCAGGGTGGTGAGGGGATCTTGAAAACTGGATGCAATCAGACGTTCAATCTCTGCGACGGTCATCGCGGCGGCCTCCTTTTTCCAAAAAGAAAATATTTGAACGGGGTTGCTGTTTTTATTTTACTGCATTTTGCAGTAAATGTCAATACAACAAATTGCGGTAACATATAATAATTTTGGTGATTCAAATGTTTCAGCGAATCCGCGATCTCCGAGAAGATGCCGATTTGACACAAAAAGAGATGGCAAAGATTCTTCATTGCTCACAACAGGTTTATTCAAATTATGAGCTGGGGCAGAGAGATATCCCGACTGCAGTTTTAATTGCACTGGCCCGGTTTTATGAAACTACAACAGATTATATTTTAGGACTAAGCGATCAACGTGAAAAACAGCCGTGAATTTCTCACGGCTGTGGGGAATGCTGTCCTCGGCGTTCCGTCCGGCGCAATTTGATGAGAAGACAAAACAAGCGAACCCGTTTTTCCGGGTTCGCTGTTTTTCGTAAAGGTTTGTCCTATCACGGGTTCAGATGACCGCTTGCTGATTGTCATATTCCCCGCCGGTGAGGAGCGTCTCACACGTGTCATGCAATTTTTTGATTGTGTCCTTCTCTGGAGCGGCATTGCGCAGCGCACCCACAAAAGACATCACCAGCCGGTAGAAGTCGCTGTCCGGCGCGTGTGGGGTGATGGTGCCGTCAAAAAAAGAGAGGAACATTGCGTCCACGTAGTCCATGACTTTCTCATCCCGATGGCGTTCGATGAGCGCCCGGTCGATATTTTTGGCCTTAAAGCGGATTTTTTTATAGAGCTTCCAGACCGTCGCCTCGCGCACAAATCGCAGGATCGGCCTGATAAGCGGATAGAATTTTCTCATCTTTTGCCCGTTGAGCTGGAGGGCGGTGAGCTTTTCTGCAAAGTCGTTTTTATCTGAGCTCTCCAGAACACGGTGGACAAGGGCGAGCGCATGCTCCCGCAGATAAGGGGCCGCCGGGATCGTCTGTCCGTTCCAGGAGAATTCCCTCAGATGATCGACCTGATAGCGGAGCGTCTGGTCCGGTTGTACAGTGACATTGACGATCGGCGCTGGGTATCCGACCAGGGAGCCGACATTGACCTCCGTGATCTGATTCCCGGCCGGGGAGACAAAGTGGTCCGTGTGCTGGATGTGGCTGTGTCCCACAAACATGTACCGCAGACCCGCATCCGCCAGACGGGCCGCGACTTCCTCGCGGTCGCCCACGCAGGTTCCACCGCCAGTGAGCAGTGGGTTGACGTGCGCGATCAGCAGATGGTGCTCCATACCGATCATCAGGCAATTTTCCTCCCGCGCCTTTTTGATCTGCTCCTCGATCCACTGGAAGTGATCTTCTTTGAATCCGGCGCGGCCCTTGCCGTTCTGATCATCGTTGAGGGCGAGGAGCTTGACATGCTCACTCAGACGCACCACATAGGAGGAGGTGCCCAGATGGGTGGTGAATTCCGCCTCCGCAGCGTCCGGCCCAAAGTCCCGGTAAAAGTCGCGCAGCTCATCGCTGGCCATCACCGGCACGTCGTGGGAGACCTGATCCCCCGAATACCGGCGCGGGTTTTCATCGCAGCACCAGTCGTGCGTCGCCGTAATGACGTATACGGGCTTTTTCTGTTTCAGCGCATAGAGCTTTTCCCGGAACTCTTCGTGCGAGACACGCTCCCCGTCGTTCGTCAGGTCCCCGGCGATCAGCACGGCCTGCGTATCCGAGGCGGCAATCTGCGCAAAAGCGGCGTTGATCAGCTCTGCCGTCTCCGCCAGGCATTTCTGATCGGAGCCGGAGCGCAGCTCATAGGCCTTGCCGGAGGTCCCCAGCGTTTTGGAAAAATAGTGTGTATCAGCGATTACCGTAAAGCGAAAAGACTCCATGAAAATCCCCCTATGTTGTCAGAGTTGTCCCCTTTATTATAGACGATTCTTGCGCAAAAGGGAACCGCCTGATTTTTCAAAGCATAAAGGTCCCCGGCAAAGGGCGGCGTTCTGCCGCTTCCTCGGCCGGGGATGAAATCTTCTTGTTTGAGATCCAGAATATCAGTGTTCAATGGCGTCCTGAATGGCGCGGTGGATGGAGTATTCATACGTATAGGGGGCGTCGCACTTGGCGCGGAAAATCATCACGCCGCCCAAACCGGTCTCCTCGGCGTAGGCCATCTTGTCACGGGCCTCGGCATAGCTCTGGATGTAGGCATCGCTTGTTTTCTGCGCGCCGTCCTCGTCAATGTATGGATAATCCCGGATAATGCTGTTGAACTTACCGAGCGTCTCTTCATTTCCGCGGAATTCCGGCCACGCATAGGCGGATTTGTCATAGGTCGGGATGCCGACAAGCAGCTGGCTCTTGTCAAAGCCCGCGAGCAGCAGCGGCTTGACGGAGTCGATGGTCCCCCACTGGATGTTGGCGTGGTCGCCGCGGTCATCAAACAGATCGTATGCCATAATATTCACATGCTCCACACTCTGGGCAGCGGCACGGGAAAGATGAATGCCCCACGGCGGCAACGCGACGGATACTTTAAACTGCTTGGCGCTCTCCTCAATGATCTTGCTGTAGGCCTTCCACTGAGCGCTCGTGTTCGGATACTCCCAGTCATAGTCGACGCCGTAGAGCCCGTACTGATCCACGACAGCCTTAATGTTTTGCGTAATGGTATCAATTTTCTCGTTGATAAAATCCTTTGTCAGATCAAGATCATTATTCCCCGCGCTGTCCTGCATGTCAAATCTGACTGTGGCCCAGATGCGTACCGGCCGGTCGCCAATAATGTCCTTGAGCGCCTGCAAATTGGCGGCAAAGAGCTCCTGCCCCTTATTGTAGATGATGTTTGCATCGCTGTCCATTGCCAGTTCACTGATGATGACATCTGTCACAACGTCATAATAGCCGCTGAAGCCCTCATCATGGCTGTCGCGCAGCTGAACGATTTCATCCTCGTTGATCGCGAGGTACTGACTGACCTTCATCTCCCGGTCGTTTTTTCGCCTGCTGATAGACCTCCAGCCCGTGCAGCTTGACGGTGCCGTCCGCTTCGGCAACCTCTATACGCAGCTTGGAGGTCGTGATATCCTCAAAGGTACACATGCGGTAATCCATAATGCGGTCCTGTTCGTAAAACATTTCCCATTCGCCGTCCTGATAACTGTACAGGCGGAACAGATAGACGTGGTCGCCGGACTCCTTCAGAACTACCGTATTAAAGGTGACCTCCCGCCCAAAATCAACTTCTGCACAGTCTCCCGCCTCGGCCTTCCAGTAGGAAAATGGAGACGAGCTGAGCAGTGCACCGGCTGAATCGCTGACCGTCACATCTTTTGCAAGATTTTCCTCCTGGATATCCGGTTTAAGCGTCTGGGCAAAGGCGTAAATCCCGCAACCCGCAGCCGCCGCCAATACAATGGCAACTACCAGTACTATGATCACGATTTTTTTCCACAGTTTCAAGTTTCTCCCCACCCTTAAGTCTTGTGATGCTATTGTACCATAAATTGAACTGAATTGAAATATATTTTGGTGATTTTTGTGGAACGCTCGCTTCTTGCACCCTATAGACGTGTGTGATAGAATAGCAGGGAAAGGAAGTGCTTGTTCCATGGAGGAGATGATGAAGGCGCTGGTGTGCCATGCGGGCGGAAAAATTGAACTGATGGACCGTCCGGTCCCAAAGATTCAGGCGCCGACGGACGCAATCGTCCAGGTGACGCTCAGCACGATCTGCACGAGCGATCTGCATATCATACACGGTGCGGTCCCGCGCGCCGTACCGGAGACTGTGCTCGGGCACGAATTTGTGGGCGTGGTTACACAGGTGGGGGATGCGGTTAAAAACCTGCGCCCCGGGGACCGCGTGGCGGCCAACTGCGTCACCTTCTGCGGGGAGTGCTGGTTCTGCCGGCACGGCTATGTCAACAACTGCGAGCACGGCGGATGGGAGCTCGGATGCCGAATTGACGGCTGTCAGGCGGAATATGTACGTGTTCCCTATGCGTCCACCTCCCTGAGCAGGATTCCGGACGGGCTGAGTGACCGCGCCGCGCTGCTGACGGGAGATATCCTGTCGAGCGGGTATTTTGGCGCACAGCTGTGCAACATCCATCCGGGCGATACGGTCGCCGTCATCGGGGCAGGGCCTGTCGGGCTCTGCGCGATGGCGTGTGCGCGTCTGTTCGGAGCGGGTAAAGTGATTGCCCTTGACATCAATCCAGCCCGCCTTCAGCTGGCGCTGGAGCACAGGGCGGCAGATATCGCGATTAATCCGGCGCGGGAGGATGCGGTGGATGCCGTGCTGCGGGAGACCGGCGGACGCGGTGCGGACGGCGTGATTGAGGCTGCGGGAGGGGAGAATACCCTCCAGACGGCATGGCAGATTGCGCGGCCAAACGCCTGTGTAGCCCTTGTGGCCATGTATGAAAAACCGCAGCTGCTCCCCTTGGAGCGTATGTATGGCAAGAATCTGATCTTTAAGACGGGCGGTGTCGATTCCGCATACTGCGACGTGCTGCTGGAGCATCTGGCGGCGGGGCGGCTGGATACCCGATTTATCCTGACTCATCAGGGGCCGCTCAATGAGATTATCCGTGGGTATGAGACCTTTGCGGACAAGTCCAACGGCTGCATGAAGTGGGTTGTCACGCCGTATGAGCGTTGAGAATGTTGCGTCGCCTGCGGGGATCAGGTGATCAGGCATAGAGTATTTTGAACCACATATCGGTATGAATATTTAAATTCAAAAGTGTAAGGGAGAGAGATTTATGAGGGGCTTGGGACGTGTAATTACGGCAGCACTCGCGCTGGCTCTGCTGGGGTCTTTGGCGGGGTGCAGTAATCCGGGACGGTCGTCGGATGCCGTGGACTATCTGGCTGATATCCCCTTTGACCGGTATTTGTCGGAGGAGGAGCCGCCAGCCGGCAGTGTTAATATTCTCGATTTTGGGGCCGCAGCGGATCAATCCGGAGAGGAGAATGCGGCGGCAATCAATGCCGCGATTGATCAGGTCAGTGCGGCGGGCGGTGGGACGGTGCTCGTCCCGGAGGGAGAGTTCGTCAGCGGCACCGTTGTCTTAAAGGACAATGTGGAGCTGTTTGTGCAGGGGACGCTCCGCAGCATGGATTATGACAAGAACCGGGAGAGCAGCGCGCCGCTCTCCGGCGGATTCCTGTATGCCAATGGCGCCAAAAACATCACCATAACGGGTGGCGGCCGCATCCACGGCAGCGGGGAGACCTTCTGTGACCCTCCGGCCGTATATGCGCCCTATACGTCACCGGACCCGTTTAACCTGAAATCGTATATCCTCGGCTTCCGGGACCGCATCCGATTTGAAAAAAGAAACAGCGGCAGGGTCAATCTGGTTCAGCTGGAAAACTGCGAGAATGTCTCCATCCACAATATTGAATTTTACCAGTCTGCGGCGTGGACCTGTCATATTCTCCAGAGCGATCAGGTGGATATCCATAACTTGGTTATCAACAATAACTATCACGTTGCCAACACGGACGGAATCGATATCGCATGCAGTCAGGACGTCACGGTGCGCGACTGCTTTATCGCCACAGGGGATGACGGCCTGTGCATCAAGGCGGACGGCGGGGAACCGGTGCGGGATATTCTGATTGAGGACTGCGAGGTGATGTCGCTCGCCAACTGCTTTAAGATCGGGACCACGGTCTATCAGGACGTCAGTGATGTCACCGTGCGCAACTGCCGCTTTTTCCTCTCCGGAACAGCGGGCGGCTATGCAGGAATCTCGATCCAGTCCGACTGCGGCGCCACGGTAAGCGATATCGCCGTGGAGAATATTACGATGGACCATATCACCGCTCCGTTTTTAATCTGGCTGGGCGACCGCAACGGGGAGACGCCCGGGGCGGTACGCAACATCCGCCTTGCCAACATTCAGGCGGACGGGGTGGACCTGCCCAGCGCCATCACCGGGACCATCCATGAGGATCAGGAATACCGGGTGGAGCAGGTTAAACTCGAAAACATCCGGGTCCGCTACCGGGACTGTCAGGAAGACCTGAATATCCGGAAAGGCGGCGTGGGGTACGCATCCATGTCGGACTACCCGGAGATCACACGTGTTTCGCACCGGTACATCATTTCCCATAAGCTCTCTTTTTACTGGGATCTGCCGGTGTACGGACTGTTTGCCAGGCATGTGGACGGCCTGAATGTGAAGGGGCTTGAAGTGATACCGCGCAGCAGCAATACGCGGCCGGCGGATAACATTACGGACCCGGAGGACCGGATCGATATTCAAAACTGCACCATTTCAGCCTGAGGGCTGTGATGGATACAATAGAAGGAGGCGCTGCGTATGATCCGTGAAATGCGTAAAAAACGGGCGGTCATCGCCAGAGGATGCAGAGAGAGGAGTGTGATGCCATTTTAAAATACGGAAGGGAGAATATTTATGAACCATCAAATTCCGGATCCGAATGCGGTCTTTCCAAATGAATATGGGACGTCCTGCTTTATTAAAAACGTCGTAACGGCACCGAATATTACAATTGGCGACTATACTTACTATGACGACGCGGAGGATCCGACGGGTTTTGAGAAAAATAACGTCCTGTTTAACTACCCGGAGTTCGGAGACCGGCTGATCATCGGGAAATTCTGCGCGATCGCCTCGGGGACAAAGTTTATTATGGGGCCGGCTAATCACCGGCTCAGCAGTGTGACGACATATCCGTTCAATGTGTTCGGCGGCGCATGGGCGGAGCGGACACCGCCGCACCTCTCCCAGCTGCCGCACAAGGGAGATATCGTCATCGGGAACGATGTGTGGATCGGGCGGGAGAGCGTAATCCTGCCCGGTGTGACGATTGGGGACGGTGCGATCGTGGCGGCGTATTCGGTTGTGGCCGGGGATGTGGCGCCGTACTGTGTCTATGGCGGCAATCCGGCGCGGCTGCTCAAGCGGCGTTTTCCCGAGGAACTGACCGCCGTGCTGTTGGCGCTGAAGTGGTGGGATTTGCCGGCGGAGGAGCTGCTGGAACTGCTGCCCGTGCTGTGCGATCCGGATCTGGAGCGTGTTCGGCAGGTATTGGAAAAGCGCTTGGAGATAAAAGAGCATTAATCCGTTCATTTTAAACAGCCCCGCAGGGAATTCCCTGCGGGGCTGTTTTTGACAATATGGGCATAAAAGGCCGCGTCTGTTTTAATTTTCCTCAAGTGCCTCAAGTGTGTGGTCGTGCAGTGTTTCCCGCCGGCTTTCGTCCAGCCGCAGCAGGTGGGAGTACAGGATATCCACCATCACAAGTACCGGGAACTGGGGGGAGATTGCCTTCCCCTTTTCCAGGTACTCCTTTACGGCAAAGAGCATGACCTCATCACAGAAGGAGTGGAATTCCTTTTCATTGTGGGAGGTCAGCAGGATGACCGTTGCATGACAGCGCTTGGCAGCCCGGAGAGACTCGATGACCTCCTCCGTCTTGCCGGTGACGGTGATCCCGATCACGGCGCAGCTCTCATCGAGCAGGACGGAGTTCATCTTCATGATGTGGCCGTCCGTAATGGCCTCAATATTGACGCCGATGCGCATAAACCGCAGCTTCATCTCCATGCCGACGAGTCCGGAGCTCCCCTTGCCATATACATAGATCCGCTTTTTTTCAGACAGGATGCGCACGATGCGGGCAACCTGTTCCTCATCAAGGAGCGAGTAGCTCTTATTGAGCAGCTCCTGATAATCGTTGAGCACCAGTTTGGCGTGGTCACTTGTAGCGGGGTGGTTTGCCGGGGCGCCGCTGCGCTCATAGCAGAACAGGAACTCCCGGTACCCCTTATAGCCGCACTTCTGCGCAAAGCGGGAGAGCGACGCCTCCGATACATAGAGCCGCCGGGCGACACTTTTGGCGGAGAGATCCTCCCGCTCCTCATTATGGATGAAAAAGTCGGCAATCGTCCGCTCCAGCGGGGTAAAGTTCTGGTAGATCGCCTCAATGTGTGGGATGATGTTTTTCTCGTATTCTTCCATAGGTATCCGCTCCGTTATTCCGAGGTGTGGCGTGCCTGAAAGTGATAAAAAGCGCCGAGCATACCCGCGCGGTTCCTATTCTCCGCAAAGGCGAGGCGCGTGTGTGCTGCAACCGAGGGCAGCAGCCAGCGGTCCAGGCTGCTGCGCATCCGATCGCTTAAATACTCCTTCTCTGCCATGATCCCGCCACCGAGTACGACAACCTCCGGATTGATGACGTAACAGATATTGGCGATCCCCATCCCGAGTATATCCGTCATCTCGTCGATGGCGCGGATGCAGTCCGGATCCCCGGCGCGGGCCTGATCGAATATGTACTTCCCGTCCGCTTCTTCGGCAGAGATCCCCTTATACGCGGCGACCTTGCCGGAGAGTACGCTGGTGGCCCCCAGGTCCTGAAATGCCCCGCCGGGCAGATGCATGTACCCGACCTCGCACCCACTGCCGGAAAAGCCGTGAAAGACTTTCCCATCCAGCAGGATCGCGCCCCCGATGCCGGTGCCGATTGTCAGGCAGACGCTGATTTTACTCCCACGGGCGGCGCCGGCGTGATACTCTGCCAGACCGGCGCAGTTGACGTCGTTCTCCACCTCACAGGGGAGGCGGAAGCGCTCCTGAAGCGTTTTTTTCCACTGGGTGCCGGTGTAGTCCGGGATCAGCGGGGCGGCATAGGTGATGGTGCCGGCCTCGCAGTCCACCATCCCGGCGGTGGAGATACAGATCCCCTGTGCCGCATACCGACCGGACAGCTCCTCAATGATGCCCGTCACCTTCCGGACAATGCCAGGCCCGCCGATCTGCATGGCCTGCGTGGGGGTGGAGGAGGTCTCCAGGAATTGGGCATCTTCCCGGATCACGCCGTATTTGATGGAGGTACCGCCGATATCAATGCAAATATATTCCTTCATCACTGTGCTCCTTTTGCGCTGTGGGCAGGGGAGGCCCCTGAGACGCCTCAGCGAATTCTGATTTTAAAAATCGCCTTTTTGATCTTTTCCGGGCCCTGTACCTGAATGGCGGTGCGGTGTGCGTCATTCGGGTAACAGATCAGGAAATCCCCCGCCGTGAGGATTACATGGCCGTTCGGATCACCGTCCATGGGCAGGAAATCGTCCTTTTCCACATAGTCCCCCTGATTCATATTGGCGATAAAATTAAAGTCGATCTGTTCCTTGCCACACAGCATCAGGTGCAGATCCAGATATTTGCGGTGCGCCTCCCAGACGCGGTTTTCCACTTGCGTGGTCTCATATTCGTTGATGTTGACAAAGAGCTTGTCTCCGTCGATAGGATAGCTCCCCGCGTCAAGGGCGGAGAGATCGTGCGCGGCGGCATAGTCAAAGCAGGCGCGCACCGTTGGCTCAAGGAAACTGAATTCCTCCAAATGCTTGAGATTTCCGAAAATCATATCTGTACCCCTTTCAAAATAAAGGCCATGGGGGAAACCGCACCGTCAACCCGGCGGCGAGCCGTCAGGAGCCGTGCGCATCCCCTGTCTTAAAGATAGTTGTATTCGGTGCCGGCAGGGTTTTCCGCCCTTTTGCTCTGCTCCAGATGAGGCTTGCGGGGATGCCCACAGCCAGCGAGACCGCGACGGAGATAATGGAGTAGGACCAGATGGATACCGCCCCCGCGGGGAGAAAGTATTTGATATAGATCATCACTCCGCAGGCGGCGATAAACCCGGCCACCGCGCCGAACGTATTGGCACAGCGCGTGAACGCTCCCAGAATGAATGTGCCAAACAGGATGCCGAGCACCAGCCCCATGAAGCCATTGAACCACTCATAGGCGGACTTGATATTGCCGTTTGCCAGAATCATTGATACAGCGATAGAGAAGATGCCCACAATCAGCGACACCCACCGTCCGATCCTTGTCTGGGATTCAAAGCTCAGCTCCTTTTTGGACAGGCGCGCCTGAATATCAAGCGTCCAGCTGGAGGAGACTGAGTTGAGCCCCGTGGAGAGCGTGGACTGTGCCGCTGCATAGATGGCCGCCAGCAGCAGGCCGGTAATACCCACCGGCAGCTCAAAGGCGATCCAGGAGGCAAAGATCTGGTCCTGCTGCGCCGCGGGCGGGAGCTCATGCCCCTGTACCTGATAGAATACATACAGCCCGGTGCCGATCAGATAGAAGACGGTTGCGATAAAAATCGACAGCGCACCGTTGGTGAGCATCATCTTATTGAGCTTCTTGGTGTCAGTAGTGGTGGTAAAGCGCTGTACGATATCCTGACTGGAGACGTAAGAGCCCATGGTGTTGAACCCGGCCCCTACGATCAGCAGGAAGACGCTGTTTTTCAGAAAATTCGGGTCAAAGATCGGCTCATCCGGGGCCAGAAACTTGTTCCCCTGCGTGAACTGCTGGAAAACGGCGCCCAGTCCGCCGTCAATATTGGCCAGCAGAAAAATCAGGGCAAAGGTGACGCCGATCAGCAGCACGGCCCCCTGGATGAAATCCGTCCACAGCACGGACTTCAGCCCGCCCGTATAGGAATAGATGATTGCAATAATGCCCATGACGACGATCAGAATATTGACGTTGATCCCTGTCAGCTTGGAGAGCACCATGCACGGCAGGTACATGATGATCGACATGCGCCCGATCTGGTACACGATAAACATCACCGCGCCCAGCACGCGCAGCCCCTTGCTGCCAAAACGCAGCTCCAGATAATGGTAGGCCGTGTCGATCTTCAGCTTGCTGTAAATGGGCAGGAAGAACCGGATCGTCAGCGGGATGGCCAGCAGCATCCCAAGCTGGGCAAACCATAAAAGCCAGGAACCGGCATAGGAGTTCCCGGCCAGTGAGAGAAAGGAGATCGGGCTGAGCAGCGTCGCAAAAATGGAGACGGAGGTCACCCACCAGGGAATGGTTCCGTCGCCCTTGAAGTACTCCTTGCCCTTCATCTCCCGCTTGGAGAAATGGAGGCCCGCAAACAGCACGGCAATCAGGTAGACAATGAGAATGACAAGATCGATCCAGGTAAATCCCCGCATAGGCAGCGTCTCCTTTTTATGCTGATATGTAGGGGACTCCCGGATCGATCTGCGGGGCGCCTGTATCCCCGCAGGCGGGGATTACAGGTGCTTCTTTTTCGCGTCACAGACCATGGCTGCAGCCTCGCGGGCGATGGCAATATCGTCCGCGCGCAGATTTTCCAGCGGAGCACGGACGCCGCCGATATCGAGCCCGGCGTTAATGCGCAGCATTTCCTTGGCCACGGCGTACATGTTGGCCCTGCCGGAACACATTTTATAGATGATCTCGTTGATGTCATACTGGAGCGCTGTGGCCTTTTCACGCTCACCGGAGACAATCAGCTCATTGAGCCGCAGGAACAGTTCGGGCATCACGGCATAGGTCCCGCCGATGCCGCCGTCCGCACCGATAGCCCGGCCGGCCACAAACTGCTCATCCGGGCCGTTGAACACGATGAAATCGCCCTTGGCAGCCATGCCGGCAGCCTTGAACATCTGGATATCCTGCGTGGGCATGGAGGAGTTCTTTACGCCGATCACATTCGGATTTTTCATCATCTCGGCAAACAGGCTCATCGTCAGTGCCGTCCCCGCGAGCTGCGGAATGTTATAGATGATAAAATCCGTGTTCGGGGCGGCCTGGCTGATGGTGTTCCAGTAAGCCGCGATGGAGTACTCCGGCAGACGGAAGTAGATCGGCGGGATGGAGGCGATCGCGTCCACGCCCACACTCTCCGCATGGCGGGCCAGCTCTGCGCTGTCGCGCGTATTGTTGCAGGCCACATGGTCAATCACGGTGAGCTTCCCCTTGGCGACGGCCATCACGTTTTCAATGATGGTCTTGCGCTCTTCCACGCCCTGATAAATGCACTCGCCGGAGGAGCCGTTGACATAGACCCCCTTGACGCCCTTGTCAATAAAATACTGCGTGAGGGCCCGGACACGTTCCGGGCTGACATTTCCCTGTTCGTCATAGCACGCGTAAAACGCGGGGATGATTCCCCTGTATTTTGCCAAGTCTTTCATAGAGAATACCTCCTGCTCCTGAATAAATACTCAACCGAGTTTTTCCATTTCCGCTGTAAAGGTGCGGGTGATGACCTGCGGGCGGGTGATGATAGACCCGACCACCACACTGTAGCAGCCCAGCTCAATCACGCGGCGTGCCTTGGCCGGGGTGTTGATATTCCCCTCGGCGATGACGGGGTGATGCACCTGCTCGAGAATGGCGCGGATAATGGCAAAATCATCTTTTTCAATCTTGTCCCCGCGGCTCTGCTCCGTGTACCCGACAAGGGTGGTGCCAATGAAGTCAAAGCCGAGCGCATCCGCGTGCAGCGCCTCCTCCACGGTGGAGCAGTCCGCCATTAAAGGCTGCTCCGGATATTTTCGGCGGATATCGTGATAAAATTCGTCGAGCGTCCTGCCGTCCGGCCGGACGGCCCCCGTGGCGTCAAGCGCGATGATTTCCGGCCTGACCGTCATCAGTTCGTCGATCTCCTTCATGGTGGGGGTGATATATACACCGCTGTTCGGATAGTCGCGCTTGATAATACCGATAATGGGCAGGTCCACATTTTTTCGGATTTCGGCAATATCCTCACAGGTATTGGCGCGGATTCCCTTTGCGCCGCCCTCTGCCGCAGCGCGCGCCATCCGCCCCATGATGAAAGAGGAGTGGAGCGGCTCGTCCGGCAGGGCCTGACAGGATACGATCAGGTGCCCTTTGAGGGATTGGTTCAGATGATCCATAGCAATCTCCTTCTGATTCATTTTTTGGCTTCTACCATAAGTATATTCGCTTGTGAAATTAATTTCAACATCTTTTTTAATTTTGAAAGATGATTTATTTTCGCCGGCTGACCGCCCGATTTTGAAAAGAAATCATTGTAAAAGGTAATACTTTTGCGCTGAATTCTGAAAGTTCTTTCTCCCTGCTACTGCTGAACCGGCGAAAATTACAGAGCCGTTTTTTGATCGTGTAAAACAGAAAACACGCCTAAAGGACGCGGCATGAATGGCGTCCCTTCAAAAAGCATGATACCGGCAGTGCTTCAGGCACATGAGGGCGCCGTCGCACAAGACATTACTCTTTTATTGCGACCTGATTGGTACAGGGCCAAAGAAAACCGCCTTGAACGCAGTCAAGGCGGTTGGAAGCCATCAATGGCAGAAAGGTTCTTTATCGTGCTTGAAACTCAATTTTATGTTTCCTTGCGTAGTCTTCCAAAGAGCTTCCGGCGGGCGCAATAATTCTGACATTGTCATCCCTGGTGAACAAATCCTTTTCCAATGTTTCGGGGCTGCCGGCAACGCACTCCGTCAGGGATTCACAGTTGTAGAAGACATAGGGTTCCATGGTTTTGATGCTGTCCGGGAGTGTGACGGTTTTGAGTGCCGTGCACTCTTCAAACGCCCCCTTGCGCAGGGTCCCAATACCCTCTTCCAGCGTCAAATTTTCGAGCGAAATACATTGATAGAACGCGCTTACCTCAATAACTTTACACGAGCCCGGGATGCGGATTTCTTTTGCACCCTTGCATTTGAGAAAGGCGTGATCGCCCATGGTTTCAAGGCCGTCACCGATGATGATCTTTTCAGCACCCGTACATTTTGCGAAAGCCCACGGCCCAATTTCCTTAATGCCGTCCGGGAGTACGATTTCGGTCAGATCGTCCGCATAATAGAATGCTTTTTCCCCGATGACCTCCGGTGTGCCGTTGAAGATGATTTCCTGGAGGGAGCCTTTTCCCACGCCGTTTGAATCGTCGGCCTCGCTCTCAAAGGCGCTGACGCCGATACGCTTGATCTCTTTGCCGAAAGTTACCTTCTGCAGGTTCGCGCAGTACATTGCCGCCGAATTACCCACCACCTGGACCGTATCCGCGAGAATCAACTCTTTGATCTGATCATTATCGTAGAGGGCTTTATTATCAAGCGCGACAACCGTATGGCCGTCGATCTGGGGCGGTATTTCGACCTTTTCCGAAGATCCGCCGTAAGCGGTGACGGAAGCTGTGCCGTCTGAATACAGGGTGTAGGTAAAATCGCCGCTTTTCAGATTTTCCTGCGCAACCGTTTTACCGAGCACATCGGCCGCCATCTCGGTGGCGGGGTCGTATGCATCGGTATCCACGGCGAACAGGCTGAGTAAATCAGCCGTGGAGCAGCTGCAGAACAGGATGCTCATGAGGGCAGCCAGCGCCACAACGGTGATGATTTTTTTGGCTCTTTTAGTCATTCCGGTCACCCCTCTTTTTGTTTTTCTTTGCAAGGTGCTCCTGCCTTCTCCGCTCAAGGTCCGCCTTCCTCTTTTCCTCCAGCTTTTTATGCTCGATTCTCTGGACCTCCAGCTTTTCATCCAACCGATTCTTTGCCTCTTTATACTGTTCTCGGATCTCGTCCAGATGCGTGAAATTTTCTTTTTCAATAATCATACGCCTGGCATCAAGCAGGATTTTAACAGAGCGGGTATATTTTGATTTTTCGTTGACCAGCGATTTGATGAGCTTTTTCTTGTAACGCCGCTGTGCCCTGGTATCCTCGGGAAGCGCCTCCGCCTTATCAAGGGCTGTACTGTCGGGGGTGACGATCCCGTTGGGATAATACCTCCTCATTGCTTTTCGGCAGCTGAGGAGCAGGCGGGCATCGGCAATCGCATCGCTCCGGATGACGCGCTCTTCATGTGTATGGGCGCGCATGGCCCTTGCTGTTTTTAAAACGGATTTGTCGGCATTGGCAATCGCATCATAACCGGCCTTATCCAGCTCAACGTACCGCTCATAACGGGCCTGCGTACGCTTGGTGCTGTACTTGTTCATCTCGTCGATAACGAAGTCACACACAGAGATGTCTTCATATATACGTCTTGCGGCGCTGTTGGATTTTTTTGCATCGCGGATTGCCGCTTTCCGTGCCTGCTTTTCTGCGGGAGTCGATTTTGGCAGAGCTTTTGCGGCTGCCATATTATCATGAAGCTTTTTCTTTTGAGCGGCTGCGCACTCTTTGCACGCTCTCCTGAGCCGTTCAATTTCGGCCTCTTTGAACGCCTTCTCCTCCTGCGTCCGCTCGGGGAGGTGCTTTGCCCTTTTAACATCATCCTTGGTAACCATATTTTTTCGCTGCTCGTAGAGGGCGTTTGCTTCATCAATGATATCAATGGCTTCAACAAGCGTCTCATCCTTGAGCACGCCGTTTCCGTAATCCTCAAACATGGCGCGGATCTTGAGCACTTTGACGATGCCGCGCTGCTTTACCTCGGTCAAATCATAGAAGAAATAGGGTACCATGTTTAAAAACGCGCCGATAACAGCGGCAATAATCAGGACCTCAAACATATCTTCGCGGAAGGACGCAACCTCCAGAACGTTATAGTTATCGCCAAGCCCGAGGTATTGATAGATGGCGGGCAGCACAAGGCCCGTGAACATACCGATAAAGCTGCCGATGATTCCCACGGCCCCGAACATTCCGTCGATTCTTTCCCCCGTGAACCACTGCTGATAATCACGCATATCGGCATTGATGCCCTGATTGTAAACAATGGCAAATGAGTTGATGAAACCGTTGAGATAATAGAGAACAATCAGCGCAAAAATATTTTTGTACAGCGGGAGCAGAAGCCCAATGAGGAAGATGTTGGCAAAGTTGCACCAGATGAGGAGGTTCCTTTTGCCGAGTGTCCGGATTGCCCAAGGACAAAGGAGCATGGCCCAGAGAGCGGCATTGCCGATCAGCGTACTTGCGACGCCGTACAGCCCCATCTGGTCCGGATAGCCATAAATGAACGTCCAGCCGATAATGACGCCCACTGCCCCCTCCAGAAAGCCGAGCCATCCCGCCATGGACGTGATCCAGAAGTACTTGTTCTTTGCGACCGCGCGGAACGCATCGGAAAATTTGAAGTGTGCCACATGCGTCTTCGCGACGACGATTCGCTCCTTTGTGCCGTGAACCGCGATATAGGCGCACGCAACACCGATGGTGGCGACGATCGGATGAATAATGCGGTATGTATTGATGTTGTTCAGTCCGCCGGTGAGTTCTGAGAGCATGGGGACGAACATTCCGGTCAGCGTGGGCGCCACGGAGTAGATGATGGATGAGACGGCAACGATATCGGTCCTCTCGTAAGAATTGGGGGAGAGAACATTCACGAGGTCGTTATAACAATTCTGAAAGAACGGAAAGAAGCATTGGATCAAATTGTAGAAAACAAAAACTGCTACGGCCTTCCCGTTATACGACATGGTCTCATACGGAAGCCATACAAAGATAACGGACAGAATAACGGTTGGGATCCCCATTATTGCCAGCCATGGGCGGAATTTTCCCATTTTCAGGTGGAAGTTATCGATGATATATGAGCGGGCAATTGTAATCAGAAATCCAATGAGTGTTGATGCGATCGACATCAACTGGAGATCCATCGGTTTAATACCAATTGTGTTGCCGACCAGGAAACTGGTTGCAGAGAGTGCGATGGCAGAGGAGAAATAGATGACAAATTGCACACCCATGCCGCCAATGCCGTAGGACACGGCCTCTTTGTACGAAACATACTTTCCAAGTGGGGGCGTCTTCCAATAAGTTGCCACTTTGGAAATCGTTTCACTCAATTTTTTGCCCAAATTCATGCTGCCCCTCCTTAAAAAAATATATAACAGTTACAATTATATCACACCACAAATGACGATTCAATGAAATATTGGTGCTTTTTGAACAAAAAATAAGCGAAAAGTAATGTAATTCATTTAAAATGACTGATTTAAATGAATAAATTGTTACTTAGCCCCTTTTGTTTTTTTATTCATGATGGGACAATAAAATGTATAAATATTTTTAAGAAGAGACACATTCAAGCGAATGATAAAAAGTAAATACAAACACAAAAACAGCCCCTCCGATTTGGAAGGGCTGTTTTTATACCGTTCAGCGGTTTAAAATACAGGTTTGATTTTTGCGGAACAGGGTGAGCTGATGCCCACGCCCGGAGAGCCGCGTAAAATCGAAATCTGCCCCTTTAATTTGTTCACCGTCAAGTGCCAGCAGGATATCCTCCGGCTGTACCCCGTACCGGCGCAATGGCGAGAAAAGGCCAACATGCAGAACGTACAGCCCGCTTGTTCCGGGCGCGCCGGTGTAGGAGCGGATCTGTTCATCCACGGTGGAAAATTTTCCGAACCGGTTCCGAATGTGCCAGGAACTGCCCGAGGTCTGGAGCGCAATCTGTGTAAGTTTGGGTTGCGCCGCTCCGGGTTTACCGAATTCCAGCGGGAACGGTGTGAAGCCGGGGTGTTCGCCAAGATGATCAAGCAGGGTATGCGCGTCTGCGGTATCAAAGGAGTTTTCCCGCCCGTGCAGGAGCTTCTGGCGTTTGGCCTTGGGGACGGTATTGAGAAAAATATTGTGCTCCACCCGTGTGGTGTACCCGCGGTTGAGCAGAATGGGCCGGAGCGGGACTTTGTTGCAGACGATGTTGTGCGCAATGACATCGTCATTGCCGGCAAAGGTGGCATGCAAGTCCAGCGGGGCGCCGATCAGCACGTTATTGCGCACGGTGCGGTAAAATCCCTCCCGCAGCTTGATGCCCACACCGATACACAAATTATTTTCAATGAGATAATTGCTGGAGCCGTCGTCCAGATCGATCCCGAAGCCGCGATTGCCCACCACGCGGTTGTGACGGATCACGTTGGGTTCGAGCATGTCCGCCAGGACATACGGCTTTTTTTCCAGGCCGAATTTTCCGGTGCGGTCGTCGGCATCCCGTAGCGTCCAGAAGCGGTCCCGGCCCCAGCTGTTGAACGGACCGTGGTCGCCCGTCTCACGGACGCAGTCGAACAGGTCGCAGTTGCTGACCGTGTGCCCGCCAAAGGCATTCTCACAGATGTTCACGCCCGCCCGCGGCAGGTGGTGCAGCGTGCACCGATCCACCGTGACCCGCAGCGCCAGACTGATGCAGACCCCGGCAGACTGCTTATCCTCCATGCCAAGGTTATAAAAATAACAGCTGGCAATGGCGATACCACGCGGATAATTTTCGCTGGCCGGTCCCGTTTGCCCGGGAGCCTCCATCTGTGTGATGTGATGTTCTCCTTCCCAGGCGGAGGTACAGTAGGTAGCGTCTGGATCACCGAGGATCAGGATGCCATTTGTCAGGCAGCTGCGGAAATCGCAGCTGTCAATGGAAATATCTTTACACTGCCCGAAGATCCCAATGCCATTGGAACCGAGATTCTCAAATCGGCAGTCCTGCAGCCGGATATTTGCACTGCCGCGGATATCAACGGTGCTGCTGTGGTTAAAGGCCCAGTCGCTGCGCAGATAGCGTTCCCACGGCGATTGAAACGTGCTGCGGTCTGTGTCTGTAAAGCAAATTCCCTGTACGGTTATTTGCGTGCGCATACAGTTTTGGATGGATAGCAGACAGAGCCGATCAAGAATTCCAATGCGATGTTCGCCGGGGGCGAGGGCCTCTTCCATTACATAGAGCGTTCCCGCATCCCGGTCATAGTACCACTCGTCGGGTTCCGTCAGCAGGGAGGGCAGGTTCTCAATATAGACGCAGTCTTTTTTGAAGCCGCTGCCCCGGTTGTTGTTGCCGACCCACTCCAAAATCGGCCCTTTTTCATCACGGCCGGTTATGAAGTAATCGTTGGAGCCCCATTCGTGCTCGTGCAGGCCGTGCAGGTATGCGCCGGAGAGATCCTTTTCATCCTGAATCCGCCGGCAGAGGTCCGCGTAGTCCGTGACCCCGCCGAGCAGTGCATCGCGATTATACTTGGGGTAGCGCGCGAGGGTTTTCATGTGATCGTCGATTTTCAGCCGCTCTGGGCACAGCCCCGCACCGATGTGTGCCGCAAGCTTTCCGCCGCCGCAGGGCATAAAATCGGCGCTGAATTCCCGGCAGCCGGTAAAAACGGCCCCCTCGGGCGCGGACAGCAGCAGGGAGGGGCATTCAAGCCCCTCCAGCTGCAGTGTTCCGTAATAAGTGCCGGGTTGAATTTCCACGGAGGTCTCCTCCGTCTGTCTGTGGAGCCATGCGCTCAGCTCATCGAGTGTATGTAAATTGTCATTTGGAAAAGTGATTTTAGCCATAGACTGCATATCCCTCCGTTATTCCAGCACGACGGTCATGATCGACTGTGGGGGCAGCGTGACAGAGCTCTGTGCGCTGTAGGCGCTCTGCGCGGTCTGTTCCAGGTCGTGCGCCTTATCCGTCAGCCAAGTGGTCATGGTCTGATAATTGGCATTGGCGATATTGAAGGAGACCTGGCGCTCATTTTCCGCGGAGCTGTTGACCAGAATCATGGTCAGTTTGCCGTCCTGCTCGAAGGCAATGCTGTTCAGACTGCCTTCGTTGTCCATCTGCGTGCCGACACGCACGGCGCCCTCCTTGACAAACTTGGTGAAGTTGCCGTACCCGTAATAGCGCTTGGTGAGGGTGTAGGTCTGCGGCTTGGGCTCCGACGGATCCACATACAGCAGACCGTCGCGCCAGTCGTACTGGGAGACGGCAAGCCAGTACGTCCAGGAGATCGCGTCCAGGATTTTCAGGTCATTGCAGATCATGTCCGCCATGATGACGGCGGAATCCATCCCCAGATCGCGCCCGCTCGTCATCTCCGTCCACTCCGTGCAGCGGATCTTCAGGTCGGGATAATTCTTTTTCAGCCACTTTGCTGTTTTCTCCTTGTCGGTAAAGGAACTGTTATAGGAGTGACCGCTGAGCGTATGCAGGACGGGCCCGAGCGTCTCATCCTCGGCCAGGGCTTTAAACCACTTTTTGAATTTGCTGCCGCCGAACTGGCCGGATTCAAACATATCCAGCTCTACATCGTCGGTCATCCCGCGGCTGAGCATCTCCTGATAGAACACCTTGTATAGCGCGACCATCTCGTCGGGCTCATAGTGGCAGCCCTCCTGCCCGCCCTGCCAGGTCCACTGCGGCTCATTGATGGGGGAGATGGCGATCACCGGGATCCCCTGCGCGCGGAAGTGCTCCACCGCGTCAAGCGCGTAGTCGGCAAAGGCCTGATAATTTTCCGGCGCCAAATTGGTCACCTTTTTCCGCTGCTCCTCGCTGTGCGGCATGCCGGTGATGGTCATGGTGTCCGGCGCGCTGTTGGAGAAGAAGAATACCTTATCCGCCCCAAGTGCCACCGCCCGGTTCATGCACCACACGGCGTTCGCGTCCAGAGAGTAGTCAATATTGCCGTTATCGTCGATAAAGCTCTGTGCGCTGCGCCAACTGTCGTTGAAGACGCCCGGCTTTTCTCCAGTACCGGTGCCCGCGCCCAGGTTATAGCGGTAGATGTTCATGCCCAACCCTTCATCGGAGTAGAGGAGGTCCATGATCTCCTCGCGAACCTCTTTACCGGACTGGCCGATGTCCGTCCAGCCGCCGATCTCCTGAGACCACCAGGCGGAGCTTGCGCCGAAGCCCTCCATCGTCTGGTGACGGTCGGAGAGGTCCACCGTCAGGGTGGCGGGGCCCGTCTGACCGCCGGTGCAGGCCGTCAGCGCCGTGGCAAGGAAGACGCCTGAGAGAAAGAGGGATCCAATTTTAAGGGATCGTGTCATATTTGATCGTCCTTTCTGTAAAGACAAATTTCAGGATGCATCCTGCCGGGCCTGCGCCTCATACTGGCTCGGCGTGACGCCCTTGTACTTTTTAAATACCTTAATAAAATAGCTCACGTCGCTGAACCCGCAGTCCAGTGCGACCTCCGTGATGGTCTTATCCGACCGCAGGAGCTGGCCGCAGGCAGTCTCAATCCTGTAATAGTTCAGGTATTCGACCGGGGAGCGCTGGGTTAGATCATAAAAAAATTTGCAAAAATAGTTCTTGTTCATGCACAGGCACCCGGCCAGCTCGTCGAGCGTGATCTTCTCCGCATAGTGCTCCTCAATATAGGAGAGGACTTTTTTATACTGGGTGATCTTCTTTTTGACCTGTAGGGAGATCCCGGCGCGTGGGCGGCAGCGCCCATCCTCCAGAATTAGGGCGAAAAACCGGCACAGGTCCCCCACGGCCAACAGCCGGCCAGCAGGGCTTGTCTCACTGCGCGCCATGGCCTCAAAGGCCTCCCGCAGCGGGCGGATGTATTTTTCCTCTCCGGCAGTGAGACGCTCGGGGAGAAGCAGTTCGTTCATCTGGATGGAACCGAGCTCCGGTGGGCAGATGGGCAGGTTTCTGGTGAAAAATTCCATATGGAACACCATGCACTGGTAGCGGCAGTCAAAGGGTGTTCCCCCGTGCAGCAACCCGCCGCCGATAAAGGCATATTCCCCCGCCTCCAGCTGAATATGCCGGCCATTGATACTCAATTCAAAACGCCCGGAGATCACGCGGATTATTTCATACTCGCTGTGCCAGTGCAGGGGCATGTTGTACTGCGGATGCCGGGGTGTCACATCATAAAAGGCGAAGGGGAAGTCGACCGTCCCGTGGGTCTTTCGTTCGAAATATTCGCTGTACCGCAAGAAGCACACCTCCACTCTGCAATAAAATGAATAAATTACCAATATGATTGTACCATGCACCGTCGTAAAAGAAAAGGATTTTTCCGCCATCTGGCTGCAATTTGTGAGATTCTTTTCAAAAAATGATTATTTTACTATTTAAAGTGACGATCAGACAAGAAAAAACGGGGGTGAACAGATACAATGAAAATGAAAGATCCGTACTGCGGAAATTTGCGTAAAAACGGGAGGAATTTACCATGGCAGAGAACAGATTGATCGGTGATTACCCGGTGATCGGCATCCGGCCGACGATCGACGGCCGGCGCGGCTACCTGAAGGTGCGCGAGTCGCTTGAGGAGCAGACCATGAACATGGCGCGCGCCGCAGCCAAGCTGCTGGAGGAGAACATCCGCTATTCCAACGGCGAGCCGGTCAAGGTTATCATTTCAGATACCACCATCGGCCGCGTTGCGGAGGCGGCGGCCTGCGCAGACCAGTTTAAAAAGGCGGGCGTGGACATCACCCTGACGGTCACTCCGTGCTGGTGCTACGGCGCGGAGACCATGGATATGGACCCCAAAACCATCAAGGCCGTCTGGGGCTTTAACGGCACGGAGCGCCCCGGCGCCGTGTATCTGGCGTCCGTCCTGGCCACCCACGCACAGAAGGGCCTGCCGGCGTTCGGCATCTACGGCCACGACGTCTGCGAGGCGGACGATACTCAGATCCCCGCCGACGTGCGGGAGAAGATCCTGCGCTTTGGCCGTGCGGCCGTCGCCGTCGCAACCATGCGCGGTAAATCCTACTTACAGATCGGCTCCATCTGCATGGGCATCGGCGGCTCCATCATTGATCCGGCGTTTATCGAGGAATACCTCGGCATGCGCGTGGAGTCCGTGGACGAGGTCGAGATCATCCGCCGCATGACGGAGGGCATCTATGATGAGGCCGAGTTCCAGAAGGCGCTCGCCTGGACCAAGGAGAAGTGCATCATCGGATTTGATAAGAACCCGGAATCCGTACAGAAGAGTGCGGAGGAGAAGGAGAAGGACTGGGAGTTCGTCGTCAAGATGATGTGCATCATCAAGGATCTGATGAACGGCAATCCAAATCTGCCGGAGGGCCGCGAGGAGGAACGTGTGGGCCACAATGCCATCGCCGCGGGCTTCCAGGGCCAGCGCCAGTGGACGGACTTCTATCCGAACGCGGACTTTGCGGAGGCCATGCTCAACACCTCCTTTGACTGGAACGGCGCACGGGAGCCGTACGTCCTCGCCACGGAGAACGACGTGCTCAACGGGCTCGGCATGCTGTTTATGAAACTGCTCACCAACCGTGCGCAGATCTTTGCCGATGTACGCACCTACTGGAGCCCGGAGGCTGTCAAGCGCGTCACGGGATATGAGCTTGAGGGCAAGGCCAAAGAGGCCGGCGGCTTCATCCACCTGATCAACTCCGGCGCCGCCTGCCTGGATGCAAACGGCAAGGCCGTCGATGCGGACGGCAACCCCGTCATGAAAGAGTGGTACAACGTCACGCAGGCCGATCAGGACGCCATCATGGCGGCCACTACCTGGAACGCGGCCGATCAGGGCTACTTCCGCGGCGGCGGATATTCCTCCCGCTTCCTGACGGAGGCGGAGATGCCCGTGACCATGATCCGCCTGAATCTGGTCAAGGGCCTTGGCCCAATGCTCCAGATCGCCGAGGGCTGGACGGTCAAGCTGCCCTTTGAGGTCAGCGACAAGCTCTGGAAGCGCACCGACTACACCTGGCCGTGCACGTGGTTTGCGCCGCGTACCACCGGCAAGGGTGCATTCAAGACGGCCTATGACGTGATGAATCACTGGGGTGCAAACCATGGCGCGATCAGCTACGGCCACATCGGCGCGGACCTGATCACCCTGTGCTCCATGCTGCGTATCCCGGTTGCCATGCACAACGTCCCGGAGGAGGAGATCTTCCGCCCGAGCGCGTGGAACGCCTTTGGCATGGACGCCGAGGGCGCCGACTACCGCGCCTGTGCAAATTACGGCCCGCTCTATAAATAATCGGAACGGGGATTTTTAAATATGGAAAATCAAGTCAGAAAAGTACTTGCCTTTGACTTTGGTGCCTCCGGCGGGCGGGTGATGATCTGCACGTTCGATGGGGAGAAGATCTCCATGGAGGAGATCCACCGCTTTTCCAATGATCCGGTGACTGTACAGGGAACCATGTATTGGGATGTGCTGCGTCTGTACCACGAGATCAAGCAGGGGCTCATCAAATCCAAGGAGCACGGCGGGGCGGAGAGCCTCGCCGTGGACACTTGGGGCGTGGACTTCTGCCTGATCGGGAAGGACGGCCGGATGCTCGAAAATCCGGTTCACTACCGCGATTCCCGCACGGCCGGAATGATGGAGCGGAGCCAAAAGTATCTGTCGCGGGATGAGCTGTACACCATCACCGGCAATCAAATGATGGAGATCAACACGCTCTTTCAGCTGCTCTCCTTAAAGGAGGAGCGCCCGGAGCTCTTGGAGCGGACCGACGCAGTACTGCTGATGCCGGACCTGTTCCACTACCTGCTCAGCGGCCGAATGTGTTCGGAGCTCTCCATCGCCTCTACCACACAGCTGATGGATGCGTGGAAAAAGACATGGTCCCCCCGCGTGCTGGAGGCCTTTGGGTTTAGGCCGGAATGGTTCCGCCCCATCGTCCCGACTGGTACAGCACTCGGCCCGATCAGTGCAGAGCTGCGGGAGGAACTGGGCCTGCCGGCGATGCAGGTGATCGCCGCTGCGGGGCATGATACGCAATGTGCGCTGGCGGCTGTCCCGGCGGAGGAGAAGGACTTTGTGTTCCTCAGCAGCGGCACGTGGTCCCTGCTGGGTACGGAGCTGGATGAGCCGCTCATTGATGAAAACTCCCGCCGGCTGGATATCACCAATGAGTGCGGCTTCGCGGGGAAAACCTCTTTCCTGAAAAACATCATCGGCCTCTGGCTGATCCAGGAGAGCCGCCGCCAGTGGATGCGGGAGAATCAGACGTATTCCTTTAGTGAACTCGAGGAGATGGCAGCCTCCTGCACGCCGTTTGCCAGCCTGATCGATCCCGATGACCCCGTCTTTACCCCGGCAGGCGATATCCCGCAGCGCATTCGGGATTACTGCCGCCAAACCGGACAGCACGTCCCGCAGTCTCCGGGTGAGATTGTCCGCTGCATCAATGAGAGCCTCGCCTTCAAGTATCGCCATGCGGTGGAGGAGCTCTCCGCCTGCACGGGCCGTCCGTATCACAGCCTGTACATGATCGGCGGTGGGACAAAGAGCGAACAGCTGTGCACCTTTACAGCCAATGCGTGCGGCTTCCCGGTGATTGCCGGGCCGGCGGAGGCCACGGTACTCGGCAATGCCGCCATCCAACTGTGTGCACTCGGCGCGATCAGCGGGCTGCCGGAAATCCGTAAAATCGTCCGGGCGTCTGAGCCGGTCCGCCGTTACGAGCCATCCGATGTTCAGCGCTGGGCGGAGGCCTATCAACATTATCAGGAGGTAACAGGATGTTAAAGAACATACCGCCCATTTTGATCCCGGAGCTTTTAAAGGTGATGAGTGAGATGGGCCACGGCGATCAGATTGTCATCGGGGATGGAAACTTCCCGGCTGAGAGCATCGGCAGGGGTAAACCGGTCATCCGTCTGGACAGCTGCGGCGTGCCGGAACTGCTGGATGCCATGCTTCAATTCTTTCCGCTGGATCCGTACGTGGAACAGCCGGTCACGCTGATGGAGGTCGTCCCCGGCGATCCGGTTGAGACGCCCATCTGGGGGGAATATCAGGCTACGGTGGCCAAATACGATAACCGCGGTTCGGATGCCGTGGGCCATCTGGAGCGCTTTGCCTTTTATGAGCAGGCCAAAAAGGCCTATGCCGTTATCGCCACCGGTGAAAAAGCGCTCTATGCCAATATCATTCTGCAAAAGGGAGTCATTTGAGTCCCGGCACCTCAAAAGGAGTAAAGAGTTATGAGTGAACAGTTAAGCTATATGGAACTGCGCGAGCAGATCTGCGATGTGTGTCACAAGATGTGGCAGCTGGGCTGGGTTGCCGCCAATGACGGCAATGTCTCCGCCCGCCTGGATGACGGCACATTTCTCGCCACGCCCACGGGCATGAGTAAGAGCTTTATCACGCCGGATAAACTCGTGCGCATTGATGCAGACGGGAATGTGCTCGAGGGCGCGCCCGGGCTTCGTCCTTCGTCGGAGATCAAAATGCATCTGCGCTGCTATCAGGAGCGTCCGGACGTAAACTCAGTCCTGCACGCCCATCCGCCCACTGCGACCGGCTATGCTGTGGCGCATAAGGCGCTCGACGAGTACTCAATGATCGAGACGGTCATTGCCATCGGTTCCGTACCGGTGACGCCGTACGGCACGCCTTCCACCTACGAGGTTCCGGAGGCCATCGCCCCCTACCTCGGTGAGCACGATGTCGTGCTCCTGATGAACCACGGTGCGCTCGCCGTGGGGGCAGACGTCATCACGGCCTATTACCGGATGGAGACGCTTGAGCTATTCGCGAAGATCAGCCTGACGGCGCACCTGCTCGGCGGTGCAAAGGAAATCTCCCGCGAGAATATTGACCGCCTGATCTCCATGCGGGCTCAGTACGGCGTGACGGGAAAGCACCCCGGGTATAAAAAGTATTCCGAATAGTTGTTTAAAAAAGCACATGTGGCCTCCGGATCCTGTCCGGAGGCCAATTTTTATATGTAATCCCCTTTACATAATTGATGGATGCCTGGATTTGGATAGCGCGGGAGGGAAACTGTGTAAAGTTTTTAGACTTTACAAAAGAAAACACCCGTTTTTTGAAAAAGCCATTGTAACATGTGCGTATTACGGGTATAATGGGGGTGGAAGAATTCTGAGTAGAGGATGTGGTTGGAGGAATGGAGCACCGCGCGTTTTTGTTTGATACGGAAAAATACCACGCGGAAATTGAACAGATGATTTTGGATGCCGGCAGCCGGGGGGATGCGGCGGCATTGGAGCAGTACATCGACGCGCACCTGAGACAGCTCAAGTCTCCCTATACGGCGGATCCGCTGGCAGATGGCTGGCGCGATGAGCTGGAGAGCGGGGATGTACAGGAACTGGCTGATTTTGTCCTGACCCTGTGCTACGATCCGGAAGCCGATCTCGGCCTCGGTGAGGACTGGGAGACGCTCTGCGGCGCCATGGAGGAGCTGGACCTGAGCGGCGGCACGGAGTACTATTTTATCGGTGAGGAGATCCGTGCCGGGAATTTTGTACTCGACCCCAGCGGGATGGGCATGGGGATCATTGAACCGGATAACATTGAGCTAATCTACGATGAACTGGACGGTGCTGCGCCTGATCTGGAAGCAAATGACGACGAGTTGCTCAGTGAGCTCTACCGCAGCCTGATGGAGATCTATGAGACGGCCAGAGTCCACTCCAAAGGGCTGCTGATGACATTTTAAAATAAAGACAATCGTTTACAGCCGCAGGGGAAATCCCTGCGGTTATTTTTACTCAAAATTTGCCATAAGTGGCATGAAAAATTGTTTTAAGTAGGAAAAATCACAGTGTTTTCTTTAATTATCACAGACTATTTGAACTTTGCTTGACGGGTAAATACCTCTTCGTTAAAATTGACCTGTACCAAATGCTGGCGCAAAATCGAAGCGTGTTTCGAAATTGAGCGGCAAAAATAAAGGGGAGTGTAAATGTATGAAAGGAAGCAAGAAAATCCTGAGCCTCGGTTTGGCCGTGGCAATGGCGTTCTCAGTGGGCGCGTCCGCGTTTGCGGCGTCCGCGGCTGAGAAAGAGCCCGCCTACACGCCGACGTATAACGACCGTGTGACGGAGGAAAAGGTCGGAGAGCTCATTACGATGGCGGACGGCCTGCTGGAGAGCGCCGTGTGGGCGAACTACGGATCGACCGTAATTGAGGCGCTGCTGGGCGTATTCCCGGGGCTTGGCGGAGAATTTGCAACTGCCGAGTTCTATCAGAAGATTGACGCAGAAGTTTTTGCAGATTTGACGGGAGAAGTCACAGCAGACTCTCTGGCGGCCTATCTGGCAGAGCACCCGATTGCGGCTGCTTCGTCAACGGATGTTATCGCGAATCTGGAAAAGGTACTTCCGGCTGCAGTTGGAGGACTGCTTAGCATGGACGTGGAAGGTATGGGCCCTGTGGCCGGCATTATTAACCTGCTGTCCTTGATAAGCGGCTTGTCTGATACGCTCAACGGCATTGATGAGCTTGCAAAAGTTCTTGGCGCCGATATTGGCGAGGAATCACTTTTTAACATTCTGTTCATGGAGATCGGCAATGGCTATATGGATGCAGCGGATGACGCGGCAAAGGCAGCTGTCATTGAGCAGGGTGCTCAGGATCTGACCGACTATTTGATGGCCATTGTCCGTCTGCTGGCTCCCAACACGGTTGACAAGCTGCTCACTCTTGTTAACACTTACAGTGACAATCAGGCTGCGGTGCTGACAGCTGTAAATAACGTCACTGTTAATCTTCAGAAGGCTCTGACAAACGCCGCCACACTGCTGGGCGCGTTTGGGCTGGAGGATATCGTCCCGACTCTTAACCAGATCAACGACGTTGTCATCGGGATCAATGATCAGATCGCAGCTCACACGGTGACCACGGATGTTCAGGCTGTTGATGCAGAGGGGAACCCGGTTGTCGATGGCGATGGCAATCCTGTTTACGAGCAGGTTCTGGACCTTGATGGTCTTGTGAACCAGCTGCTGGTGGACAACGGCATAGGTGCCATTGTGGCCGTTGTTGCCGATGGCGAGGAGAGCACGGCGATGCTGAAGCTGAGCTCCGTCAATGATATGATCAACTCCATTGCCGCAGAGGGCTGCGACAGCAGCGCGGACGTGCTGATGGTTGCGTACAATTACCTGTATGACAACATCTTCGGCAATGACCAGAACTATACAACGATCAAGAATGCGCTGCCGATGATCTCGAGCCTTCTTCCGCAGCTCGGTCTGGATGAGGCTACCGTCCAGATGATCACCGAAATGATCCCGACGATCACGGGCCTTCTGGATCAGCTGAAGGCGGCGGGCCCGCTCGGCACGATGGATACGCTCATGGTGTTGCTTGGCATCCTGGAGGATCCGAACGCGGTGACCCCGACGGATCCGACGCAGCCTTCCGGCGGCGACGGGAATACCACTGATACGGAAAATCCTGCCACGGGTGATGCGGCACTGGGCGCTGTCGTCATGATGGGTACGGCTGCAGCAGCGGCGATCGTCCTGCTCCGCAGGAAAAAGTAATCTAAACGACTTTTTACCCCACATATAAAGTCCACAGGAACCGCTCCGGCTGATTGAAGGCCGGGGCGGTTTCCTGCTGTTGCAATGGGAAATGAACCCTGTGAATTTTACTGCCCATAATATAATGGGCCGTGTTATTCGCAGGCCGCTTGCCAATATGGCGCTTCTCAACTGTCTTGATACTGCTCCCCCGTTCAGGGCGCGAGGGGGGCAGAGGGAATGTTGTGTTGCCCGCGCTGTTTTGCAGCCCCCACTCTGTTTAAAAGAACGAGAGACAAGCAGCTGTTTTTTGAAAAAGGAATCAATATTCTACAGACAGTCGTGGAACTTTACTTGCAGGTCATAAAGAAGTGAGTTCCTGTACAAAGTGGAGCGTGTATTGTTATGTTGCATAGATTTCTTTGCGTTTTTTATATGAAACGTTTATTTTTGTGAATTTGCAATAAAATAGTTGATTTTTCTCCTTTTTTAAAGTATAATATCTCTTGTAATTAGCCGCAGTGGGGGGCGGCTAAGAAAAATGTGCAAATCCGAAACGTTTCGAGTTTGCACAAGTGAAATGTAAGAAAGGAAGGTCAGTAAAGGTATGAAAAAAAGCAAGAAAATACTCAGCCTCGGACTGGCGACGGCTATGGCGTTCTCGATTGGCGCGTCCGCGTTTGCGGCATCCGCGGCTGAGAACGAACCGGCCTACACCCCGACGTACAATGACCGTGTAACAGAGGAGAAGGTTGGAGAGCTCATTACCATGGCGGACGGCCTGCTGGAGAGCGCCGTGTGGGCGAACTACGGGTCTACCGTTATCGGTTCGCTTTTGGGTGTGTTCCCGGGCCTGGGCGGTGAGTTTGCAACTGCCGAGTTCTATCAGAAGATTGACGCAGAGGTTTTTGCAGATTTGACCGGTGAAGTCACAGCAGACTCTCTGGCGGCCTATCTGGCAGAGCACCCGATTGCTGCGGCCTCTTCCACAGAGGTTGTTGCCAATCTGGGAAAGGTGCTTCCCGCGGCACTGGAAGGCCTGTTTAATATGACGGTTGTAGAGCTTATGCCCGGATTCGGTATAACGGTCGCAACCCTGATGCAGACGCTGACTCCGATGTGCGAGACGCTGTTTGCCGGTATTGATGAACTGGCGGATATCTTGGGCGCAGATGTCGGTGAAGAGGATATTACCACGATCCTGACCGCCATGAATAACGTTCTGTCCAATACAAGCTCATCGGATGAAGTTAAAGCGGCCGCGATCAAAGAGGCTGCGGAGAAATTGAGCGCCTACATCATGGGTATTGTGGATCTGCTGGCCCCCAATACTGTGAATCAGGTTTTGGGTTTAGTCAAGATATACAGTGACAACCAAGGGGCTGTTATGACGTGCGTGAACACGATCTTCTCGGAGCTTTCCTCGGTTCTTGCGAGTGTCGCTGAGGTGGTTGCCGGCTTTGGCGTGCAGCTTGATCTCAGCCAGATTCAGAATACTGTAACTTCGATTGAAGAAACCATTTCCGCCAATACAGTGAAGGCAGAGGATGGCACTATCACGGGCTTTGATTTTGACGCGCTTGTGAACCAGCTGCTGACGGACAACGGAATTAATACGTTTGTAGCGGTTGTTGCTGACGGCGCTGAGAGCACGGCGATGCTGAAGCTGAGCTCCATCAATGATCTGATCGCCTCCTTTGCGGACGAGGGCGTGAGCAGCAGCGCGGATGTGCTGATGGTCGCATACAACTATGT
The DNA here is from genome assembly GCA_018712345.1 of Candidatus Onthovicinus excrementipullorum. GTDB lineage: Bacteria > Bacillota > Clostridia > Oscillospirales > Acutalibacteraceae > Onthovicinus > Onthovicinus excrementipullorum. The sequence continues at coordinate 108,850 of DVHG01000025.1, forward strand.
GTATGACAACCTGCTTGGCAATGAGAGCAACAAGACAGCGCTTCTGAACGTGCTGAACCTGCTGCCGAGCGTGCTTCCGAGCCTTGGGCTGGATCCGAGCCTTGTTGAGACGATCAACGGCATTCTTCCTTCCATCCCGGGTATGATTGAAGAGCTGACGGCGAATGGCCCGCTTGGCCTGCTGGATACGGTCATGGTCATGCTTGGCATCCTGGAGGATCCGAACGCGGTAACCCCGACGGATCCGACGCAGCCCGGCACGGAGGGTGGTGACAACACCAACCCGGGCACCGGTGATGCGGCGCTGGGCGCTGTGGTCATGATGGGCACGGCCGCCGCTGCGGCGATCGTCCTGCTGCGCAGGAAAAAGTAAGGAATTTCGTGACTTTTTAAACCCCACATAAAGTCAAAAATAACCGCCCCGGCTGATTGAAGGCCGGGGCGGTTTCACTATGGTTAACCCTTGAGCAGGAGAACGGCAGCCCTGCCGCAGCGTCCGACCTTGGCGGACGTCCCTTTACCGCCTGGAAATTTTCCATAGACCTGCCGGGGAGAAAATGGACACAGTAAAAGAGCGGGGCGTCAGCCCACTGACGCCCTGCGTACGGGAATACGGCAGGGGCCGATTTGGGACATCGGCGAGCATGTTGTTCTTTTTTACCGAGGATATGTCCTGTTCAAGGATAGCAGGCGCTCTATCACACCGGTGCTCTGGGTACAGTGAAAGCCAGCGCCTGAAGGGCGCTGGCTTATATCGGCTTTATGTACCGCTCTGGTCTCTTCGCTTCGGAGATTTGGACCTCTGAGCTTTTTTTACACGGGGACAGGAATCGTATGGACTTGACTCAACGCGTTAGTAAACGCCGAATTGCTATTTCAGTGTAATCGTATCCAATATGTTCCCGGAAGCGTCTACTTGATCGACTGTAATATGGCCGCCACGCAGGGTGAATATTCCGCCGATATAGCTGCCTGGGAATTTTCCGATATTTCCGCCCTCCTGAATAACCGTGAACGGAATCCGTTCAGAGGGTTCCTCAACCAGGAATTTATGGGTATGTCCGGCGATGCTCAGGTCGATTTTTCCGCTGAGCATTTGAATGACTCCCTCCAGATTGGACTTTAACGGTTCACTTTCTGTTGAAATCGGAATATGGGACAGATGAATGACATAGTCGCCTGAGGCGTTCTGTATGGCGTCCTCAAAGAAATCGTACTGGGACAAGCGGTAGTTTACGCCGTCGGACAGGCCGAAAACCCGCGGTTGTCGTCCGGCTTATCTGCCCCCATATCGTTGACGATAAAATAGGCGTTGTTATATGTAAAGGTATAGTAGAACTGGCCGGTTGGGGTCGGAATATAGTCCTCAATCGCATTTGCGCCTTCCCCCATCAATTCGTGGTTTCCTCTTGTAAACACGACCGGCAGGGCACCCTTGCTCAGCCTGGCCATGGAATCGACAAGCATGGTTAAATCATAGCGGTTGCCTGAGAATGACACCATATCGCCCAGGCACACGATAAAATCAAGTTCATCAAAATGTTTTTCGATTGCCTTTACGGCTCCCCCGGGCTGTGTGTGAACATCGGAAACGGTGAAAAACGTTGCCCCCTCATCATTTGCGGGTGACTTGAAATGAATTGATTGACCATATGTGGTATTACCGAAAAAGGTCTGGTTACTTACGGTGAAAAGGACGGATTTTACACCGGGGCGATACGTTGCGCCCTGCAATTTTTCTTTCGGAATTTCGATCTGATGGATGGTGGTGTGTGCTACCCGCTTGCCGTGCTCCGTGTGATAATATGTCTCAGTCTGGCCGTCCCTGGAGACCTCCACAAAGCCCAATCCATTGCGGTTGGAAATGAACTCGACCGTATACATATTGCCCGTATCGAACACGACCGTACCCGAGGTCAGGTAGCAGGCCAGCGTGGTACAGGAAGCGGAGACGATGACGGTCGCAGTCAGAACTATTGCCGTAATCCGCGCCTTCCTGCTTTTGACCAGTTTATCATAATACATATAGACCAGAATCAGGCCCGCCCCAACAACAATTTCCGGCAAAATGGTATGCAGATTATTCAGGAAATGTGGGAAGTTGAGAATATTGACTACTGTAAAAATGAGCGGGATCAAAAAGCTGATCGCCAGAATGACGAGCGAAACGACAGTGACCCATTTTGGCAATTGCTTTTTCCACATGATGAGGAACAAAAGCAGCAGTGCCGCGTTGACCAGAAGCAGGGGTAAAAAGTTTAAGGCCATATCGTCTCTGAAAAAGTACAGCGCATATTTGGCGCACCAGGTAATGACGATGCCAAGTGCGGCGAATAATATAGCCGCAAAATTAAGCTTCCTGTTTTTCATGTTTCCCTCTCCCCAAATTAGTAGTGCAAAAATGTCCTCAAATCAAGAAAATGCTTGAAAATATTCTACTAATGTTTTGAACAAATAATTCAAACATTCTTCTCGATATATGTATTATAATGCTAATTGTTTTGTATTGCAAGTATTCTGTTTGCTTTGTAACAGGTTTGGGGAGGCGCATCAGCGCCTCCCCAAACTGAAAACAGTGTGGATTTTTAAAGTGCATACAGTTTTTTGTAAGCAGTGGACTGATCACAGATCTTTTTTGGTATAGATCCGCAGGGAGAGAAAATAGGAACCGACCAGCATAAGAATACTCAGCGCGATCGCCCCGATAGGAATCAAAGAGGGGATCCCCGTCCATTTCTCATCCAGTGCCATGGCGCCGCCTGCCATCGCGCCAAAGAGGATCCCGGCAAAAATCGTGGAGACCAGCTGCCCTTTTTCCGGGCCAACCTTGTATAGGATTGGGATGGTGACGGACGGAATGATCAGGGAGAGGAATGCCATCATCAGGAGCATCATCAGGTCTGGCCGTTCCCGTCCGGGTGCGAAGACGCCCATGCCCAGCAGGATCACGGCCGTGAGCGCCGTTACAATGGCCAGCGGGATCAGGATGAAGATGTATTTTTCAAGCACCTGCGTTTTTCGGGTGAGCGGCAGTCCCCCCGCGTACGTCTCCCAGCGGCAGGCGGCCTCTTGATTGAAGACAGAGACACTTTGAATGCTGGAAAAGGCGAATGCCATCAGCAGGAACATGGAGTTCCTTGTCACACCCACGGCGATGAACGCGAGTAAGATGATAGAGAACGTCACAATCGTCCCCTTCATCACATACAGGTCTTTCAGCAGCAGCGATTTCATTTGGACTCCTCCTTTGTCAGATAGAGCATGATGTCGTCCAGCGTTGCGCGTTCCGTCACAGCGTTCGGGAGCAGCTGGCGTGCGGCACGGCGGTTACTTACCAGTGCGGAAGTTCCAAATGTGCCGGTACTCCGGGCGATGACGATGGAACTGTCCAGCTTCTCCAGATCAGAGCGGGAGCACTTGACGATCCCGTAGTCGTTCTGAATATCGTCCATGCACATGGACAGGCGGATTTTCCCCCCGTCAATAAAGGCGATATAGTCGGCCGTCTTTTCCAGGTCGCTCGTGATGTGGGAGGAGAGGATGATCCCGCGCTCGCTCTCCATCAGGTACTCGCGCAGCAGATCGAGAATCTCATTGCGCACCACGGGGTCCAGTCCGGAGGTCGCCTCGTCGAGGATCAGCAGGTCCGGCCTGTGGGCCAGTGCGCAGGCGAGCATCAGCTTCATCTTCATGCCTTTGGAGAATTCTTTGATCTTCTGATTCATCGGGATGGCAAACCGCTCCGCCAGCTCCTCGAACCACGCGGAATCCCACTGCGGGAAGAGGGGAGAGAGAAATTTTTCCACCTGTCCGGCGTTGAGCGTGGGCGGCAGGGAGCATTCATCCGGCACAAAGCCGATCCGCTGCTTGATCTCCTGCTCATGCTTCCGGTGATCCATTCCAAAGACGGAGATGCTTCCGCCGTCCAGATTGATCATATTCAGGATTGCCTTGATTGTCGTCGTCTTGCCGGAGCCGTTGCGCCCGATCAGGCCCAGGATTGTCCCCTGCGGCAGCGCCAGATCAATCGGCCCAAGGGAAAAGGCCTTATACTTTTTTGTAATAGATTTGACCTCTAACAAGTTCATCTGAGTTCCTCCTCACACAGCAGGCGCAGCATCTCTATCAGCTCATCGCGGCTGATGCCGCATGCGCCCGCGGCCTTGACGGCCTCACTCAGCGTATCCTCCACGCGTTTGAGCTGCTCCTCCCGGATGAGCTCCATGTTCCGCTGTGCCACAAAGCAGCCCTTTCCGGCCACTGTGTAGATGAACCCATCCTGTTCCAGTTCCTCATACGCGCGCTTGGTGGTGATCACGCTGATCTTCAGTTCTTTGGCCAGCAGCCGGATCGACGGGAGGGCGTCCCCGCCCGCGAGCTCGCCGCTGATGATTTTTGTTTTGATTTGCTGGGCGATCTGCTCATAGATCGGGCAGTCGCTCGCATTACTGATGAAAAGTTCCATGGAATCCCTCGCAACTGTACATATGTTACATGTACAGTATATACACGTATGCACAGTTTGTCAATAGGGTTTTCAAAAAAATTTCTGCTATTCTAGGATTCCGCTGGGGTGGGTGGATTTGAGCACGTTTTCGCGATTCAGATAAAAAAGATGTTGATTTTTCCCGCGTGATGTGGTATGATTCAATATGTTGTATGCTCTATTGCAGTGAAAGAGGTGACTAACGATGAAACAGGGGATCCATCCCGAATATAAGCCGACTAAGGTTGTCTGTGCTTGCGGCGAGGTCATTGAGACCGCTTCCACCAAAGACGGCATGCGCGTTGACGTTTGCTCAAAGTGCCACCCGTTCTTCACCGGCAAACAGAAGCTCGTCGATACCGGCGGACGCGTTGACCGCTTCAATAAGCGCTTCAACCGTGAGAATAAAGAAGGCAAATAATGAACGGACGGCGGCCGGTGCAGAGTGCATCGCCGCCGTTCTTTTTCGGAGGCTTCACGCATGAAAAAGACAAACGCCATGCGCATGCTCGACCGCGTGAAGATCCCCTATGAGGTGCGTGAGTACGACGTGGATGAGAATGATCTCTCCGGTGAGCATGTCGCGGCCCAGCTGGGGGAAGATTTTGACCGCGTGTTTAAAACGCTCGTCCTCAGGGGCGAGCGGACGGGCTATATCGTCTGCTGCATCCCGGTTGACCGGGAACTTGACTTAAAAAAGGCGGCAAAGGCCGCCGGGGATAAGCGGGCCGAGCTGCTGCCGCTGAAAGAACTGCTGCCGGTGACCGGCTATATCCGCGGCGGCTGTTCCCCCGTTGGGATGAAAAAGCACTTCCCGACCTTTATTCACGAAAGCGCGCTGGAACAGGACCATATCGCCGTGAGTGCCGGCGTCCGCGGGGCGCAGGTCATCCTCTCCCCGCAGGATCTGCAAACGGCCGTACAGGCGCAGTTTGCGGACCTCGTCCACGCTGAATGAGTGGATTTTCTTTTGCTTTGTATACACAATGCCACTTGATAAGGAGTGCCTGAAAATGATCATTGATTTTGATCAGATGCCGGCAGTGACCATTCCGCATCTGAATGATGGCGAGGGTGCCGTATCGGCCAAAATGTACAGCGACCCTGCCAACAAGGTTATGGTCAGCCGCCTGCCCGCCGGTGCATCCATCGGGATGCATCCGCATGAAACAAGCAGTGAGATCAACTATGTCCTCAGCGGTATAGGCAGGGCGGTCTGCGACGGCGCGGAGGAGGAGCTCCGGCCGGGGATCTGTCAGTACTGCCCCAAGGGCTCCTCTCACTGCATTATCAACATGGGAGCGGAAGATCTGGTTCTGTTCACTGTGGTACCGGAGCAATAAGTTTTATTGTATCAAGAATCGCTCAACCGGAGGCGTTTATGGATTCTTATCGGACAGTCCGGTGCGAGGCGCACGATGAGTTTACGGAAAAGCGCTCGCGCTTTATCGGCCACGCGTTCCCCGTGCAGTCGGTGGAGGAGGCGGAGGCGGCCGTCAAAAAAATCCGCTCCCAGTACTGGGATGCGCGCCATAACGTGTATGCGTTCAGCCTGCTTGCCGGCAACGCCGTGCGCAGCAGCGATGATGGGGAGCCCCAGGGCACGGCGGGCGCCCCGGTGCGGGATGTGCTGCTCGGCATGGGCGTCACGGACTGCTGTGTAGTTGTCACGCGTTACTTTGGCGGGATTCTGCTTGGTGCGGGCGGCCTGGTGCGCGCCTACACGCAGGCGGCGCAGCTGGCACTTCAGAAGGCCGGCATTAAGACGATGGCGCAGGGCGTCTCCCTGCGGATCGTGTGCGGTTATTCCGCCTATTCAGGCGTTAAGGCGCTGATCTGCTCAAGCGGCGGCGTGATCGAGGAGGAACTGTTTACCGAGAACGCCCAGATAGATTTTTGCCTGAAAAAGGCGCACTTCCCATCCTTTACCGCAAAGTTGACGGAGTTGACGAACGGGAAACTCACCGCTGAGCAGACGGGTGAAAAGTTTTTTGAAATTTAAGTGTATTTTTTGCAGGTGATCGGAAAGATTTGTCGTATAAATATTATAGATAAATCAAGAAGGGAGGCGTACCATGGCCGGTATGAACATCCGGGAACGTACGGAACAGATCGAGCATCAGGTCTTATCCCCCCATGCCTCCTTCGCGGATGAGAGCCGTGGGCGCGCCCGGGAAGAGGCGCCCTGTGCTATGCGCACTGCGTACCAGCGCGACCGGGACCGCGTCATTCACTGCAACGCATTCCGCCGCCTCAAGCACAAGACGCAGGTCTTCCTCTCTCCGGAGGGGGACCACTACCGCACGCGGCTGACACATACGCTGGAGGTGGCCCAGATTGCCCGCACCATCGCCCGCGGCCTGCGCCTGAATGAGGACCTGACAGAGGCCATCGCTCTGGCGCATGATCTGGGGCACACCCCCTTCGGCCATGCGGGGGAGCGCGCCCTTAACGCGGTGTACCCGCAGGGCTTTGAGCACTTTAAGCAGAGCCTGCGCGTGGTGGACAAGCTGGAGAAGGACGGGCGCGGCCTGAATCTCACGTGGGAGGTGCGCAACGGGATCGTCTGCCATACCCGCGGCAAGGAGGCGGATACCCTTGAGGGCCGGATCGTCCGCTATGCCGATAAGATCGCCTATATAAACCACGATATCGACGATTCCATCCGCGCGGGCGTGATGTGTGAGGCGGATATTCCCGCTGCCCTGCGGGAGCAGCTTGGCAAGAGCAAATCCGCGCGGATCAATACGCTTGTGATCTCTTTGATTGAGAACAGCGGGGAGCAGATTCGCATGGCACAGGCGGATTACCAGGCGTTTGAAGAGTTGCATGCCTTCATGTATCAGCAGGTCTACCTGAACCCCGAGTGCAAGCATGAGGAGGGCAAGGCGGAGCAGCTGGTGCAGATGCTGTATGAGCACTTCTGCCGCCATCCGGAGCAGCTCCCATCCCCCTATGATAAGATCTGTGTGCAGGAGGGGGAGCAGCGCGCGGCGTGCGACTACATAGCCGGCATGTCGGACTTTTACGCGATGCGGATCTTCCGCAAACTGTATATCCCGGAGGTCTGGGAGGGCGGCGGCCAGTAAACGCAGGAGGTGAGGATCATGCCTGTAAGTGAAAATTTTATTCAGGAACTGAAGATGCGTCTGGACGTTGAGAGCGTGATCTCCCCCTATGTCAAGCTGCGCCGCAACGGCCGCACGCTCAAGGGCCTATGCCCGTTTCACAATGAAAAGACGCCCTCCTTTACCGTCTATCCGGACACGCAGTCCTACTATTGTTTCGGCTGTGGTGCGGGCGGGGACATCATCTCCTTCACCCGGTCAATCAACAATCTGGACTATATGGAAGCGGTCAAGCTGCTTGCCCAGCAGGCGGGCATGGACCTGCCCGAGGACGGCTATGACGATACGCTCGGCCGGAAGCGCCGCCGGATGTATGAGGCCAACCGGGAGGCGGCACGTTTTTTCCACCGGGCGCTGTTCTCCCCGCAGGGGGCGCATGCGCTGGAGTACCTGAAAAACAGGCGCCTGACGCGGGATACGATCGTCCACTTCGGCCTCGGCTATGCGCCGGACAGCTGGGATGCCCTGCTTGTCCACATGCGGGAAAAGGGCTTTTCCCCACAGGAGCTTTATGAGGCCGATCTGGTCAAAAAGAGCGAGCGGAACGGCCGCACCCATTACTATGATAATTTCCGCAACCGTTTCATCACCCCGATCATCGACCTGCGCGGCAATGTGATCGGTTTCGGCGGCCGGGTGCTGGATGACTCCAAGCCCAAGTATGTCAACACTTCGGACACGCTCGTCTATTCCAAGCGACACGCCGTGTTTGCACTCAACTTTGCCAAGGACCACTGTGCGCAGTCACTGATCCTGTGTGAGGGGTATATGGACGTCATCGCCCTGCACCAGGCGGGGTTTACCAATTCTGCCGCGTGCCTTGGCACAGCGCTGACAGAGGAACAGGTCAAGCTGATCTCCCGGTATACGGAGGAGGTGGCCCTCTGCTACGATAACGACGAGGCGGGGCAAAAGGCCGCCCAGCGCGCAATCGCGATGTTTGGAAAGTCACCCGTCAAGGTGCGGGTGATCCGCCTCAGCGGCGGGAAGGACCCGGATGAGATCATTAAGAACCACGGCAAGGAGCGGTTCCGGGCGCTGTACCAGGGGGCATCCAATGAGATCGAGTACAAGCTTCTGCGCGAGCGGGACCGGTATGACGTGCAGACGGCGGATGGGCGGCGCGGATTTCTGGAGGCCGCGGCCGGGCTGCTGGCAACGCTCGATCCGATCGAGCGCGATATCTACGCGGGCCGTCTGGCGGATGAGACAGGCACCGGTAAGGACGCCATTCTGGAGCGCGTCAAGCAGCTCTCCCGCACGGTTAAGCGGCGGGAGCGTGCGGAGATGGAGCGCATGGCGGAGCGGCGCCTGCTGGAGGCCGGCAGCAGCAAGGTCAACCCGGAGCGCGCCGGAAATCTGGGGGCCGCGCACGCAGAGGAGCTGCTGATTGCCACGCTCGCCGCCAATCCGGAAATTTACGCCTCTGTACGCGATCAGATCACACCGGAGGATTTTACCACGCCGTTCTGCGCCCGTGTCTTTACCACTGTATGCGGCCGTTTGGCTGCGGGGGCTGCGGCGGACCTATCCGCCTTTGCACAGGGGTATTCGGATGAGGAGATCAGCGAGGTGGCGCGCATCATCAATTTGGCGCAGCGGGGGGCTGATCCGCGCAAGGTGTGTGCGGACTGCATAAAAACTCTCCTCGCTGAAAAAGATAAGAGGAAGGCGGTGGACCCATCCGCCCTCAGCGATGAGGAGTGGTACCGCCTGTTTCGCAGGCAGTAGAAATCATCTGATGATTTTACGAATATACATACTGAGATTTGATGTAGTTGGGAGAATCGTATGGACAACAAAGTGACACCCGAAAAAAGAAATGCCGCGCTCAAGAACCTAATTGACAAGGGCAAACAGTACGGCAAACTGAGCACGAATGAGATCGACGCCATGATCGCGGAGGTCGACTTTGATATTGAGGAGCTGGACACCCTCTATGACACCATTGACAGCCAGAATATCGAGATTGTGGATGATTTCGGTGATCTGTCCCTGGACCCGATGGTGTTTGATGAGGATGACCACGCCAAGCAGCAGGAGAATCTCGACATCGGAATTGATCCCAAGAGCGTGGCTATGGATGATCCGGTCAAGGTTTACCTGAAGGAGATCGGCCGCGTGCCGCTGCTCACCCCGGAGGAGGAGATCGACCTCGCCATCCGCATCTCGGATAACGATCCGGCGGCCAAAAAACGCCTTGCAGAGGCAAACCTGCGCCTGGTTGTCAGCATTGCCAAGCGCTATGTCGGCCGCGGAATGCAGTTCCTCGACCTGATTCAGGAGGGCAACCTGGGCCTGATCAAGGCGGTCGATAAGTTCGACTACACCAAGGGCTTTAAGTTCTCCACCTATGCCACCTGGTGGATCCGGCAGGCCATCACCCGCGCCATCGCGGACCAGGCCCGCACGATCCGCATCCCGGTTCACATGGTGGAGACGATCAACAAGGTCAAGAAGACCAACAGCCAGCTCCTCCACAAGAACGGGCGCGACCCGACCGCTGAGGAGATCTCCAAGGAGCTGCAGATGCCGGTGGACAAGGTGCGCGAGATCATGCGCGTAGCGCAGGAGCCTGTCTCGCTGGAGACCCCGATCGGTGAGGAGGAGGACAGCCATCTGGGCGACTTCATTCCGGATGATGATGCGCTCGCCCCGCAGGACGCCGCCTCCATGCTCCTGCTCAAGGAGCAGCTCGCTGAGGTCCTCAAGACGCTCACCCCGCGTGAGGAGAAGGTGCTCTCCCTGCGTTTTGGTCTGGAGGACGGCCACCCCCGCACGCTTGAGGAGGTCGGCAAGGAGTTCAACGTCACCCGTGAGCGCATCCGTCAGATTGAGGCAAAGGCGCTGCGCAAGCTCCGCCATCCCAGCCGCAGCAAGAAGCTCAAGGATTTCCTTGACTGATTTTTTACACATAATAAACGGCTGTACCGGCCGATTAATTTGAGGAGGAACAGAAGATGAAAATCAAGCGGATAGCCGCGGCTGTGCTGGGCCTTGCGGCCGCGGCGGGAGTGCTCTCCTTTGCAGGGTGCGCCAGCCCGGAACCCTCTGAGATTCAGAATTATACAGTGGAGGGGGATACGATCAAGGTCGGCATCATCAGCGATCTGCAGCTCGCGCCGCAGGGTGGGTCGGATACATATGACAACTCCTACCGTCAGGCGCTTGAGCTGCTCAAGGCGCAGGATGTCGACATGATGATCAATGTGGGCGACTATACGGACACCAACACGCAGGAGGCGGCGGATAATGTATCCCGCATTCTCAATGAGGTCTATCCGGCGGAAGAGCGTCCGATCTCCCTCTCTATTATGGGCAATCATGATTACTGGCTGCCCTACTTTGTGGACTGCTGGGAGATTCCCTTTAAATCCAAGATGCAGAACCGCGCCATGGAGGCGGTGGGGGAGACTTCCCCGTGGACGCATAAGGTGGTCAACGGCTATCACTTCATTGGCTTCAGCCCCACGAGCGGCGATATGGACGATACCGCCTATGAGGAGAAGATCGGATGGGCGGAGGAGCAGATCAAGCTCGCGGTTCAGGATGATCCGGATAAGCCGGTCTTTGTCATCACCCATGCACCGCCCGCCGGAACCGTCAACAGCACCGGCGACGAGGAATCCGACCTGCTGGATCAGCTGTTCAGCCAGTACCCACAGGTGGTTTCCATTTCCGGCCACACACACTTTTCTCTGATGGATGATCGCTCGATCTGGCAGGGGGAATATACTGCTCTCAACACCCAGAGCCTGTCCTATATCAGCATGGGCCTTAGCACGGGTGAGGATCCGGACAGCGCCATTGAGCAGAACCCGATGTGCATGATCATGGAGATCAGCGACGATCAGCTTGTAATCAATCGCTACAGCGTGCTGACCGGCCAAAAGCAGGGGGATACCTGGGAGATCGGCCTGCCGATTCAGGAGCATCTGGACCGGTATACGGATGCGCGCGCGGAACAGTCCGCGGCTCCCGTTTTCCCGGAGAACACCAGCGTTTCGGCGGAATTCAAAACATATGATGACGAGGCTGGCCGGGAGCTGGTCCTGCGCTTCACCTCGGCCCAGCACGACCGCTATGTGTACGGGTACCGTATCACAATGAAGGATGCGCAGGGGGAGGATGTCCGCTTTACCGAAGGGACGGATGAGTTCGGCAGCCCGGTGTATATTGATTCGCTGGCCTATAACTCGGACTACTATCTGGGCTTTGACCGGATGGCGCCGGAGACAGTGATCCGTCTGGGCCAATACACGTCGGATATCAAGGATGGAACATATACTGTTACGGTTAAGGCTTTTGACACCTGGATCCATGAGAGCGTCCCGTTCAGCTTCACAATGACGGTGGATGGTGAAAATGTAACAACGTATCCGGGTGTTCAGCGGTAATCTTCATAAACCCTGCTGGAACAAGGGGTTTTGAGACGGATTAAAAAAAATTCCTGCGGGAGAGTTTTTCTCCGCGCGGGAATTTTTTTTATTTTAAAGGCTCTTGACACTTGCATGTAAATGCGATATAATAACAAACTGCTATTATTATGGAAAAGTGTGGGGTAGTCTGCCCTTTTTGGCTGTAATTTCCACCAACTTTTCGGGTGATAATGATGGGATTTTTTGCTATTTTAATTGGATGATGCCCGCCCCTGTCGTCAGCGGGGGCCGAATCCGCACCCTGCGGGAAAAAAATTTGACGGAGTGATGAAGCCTATGGTGAATGTGAAACCCGTAAAGCTCGGCCAGACCGAGCGCATGAGCTTCGGCAAAATCAATGAGGTCATGGAGATGCCCAACCTCATTGAGGTGCAGAAGAATTCCTACCGGTGGTTTATCGAGAAAGGGCTTAAGGAGGTCCTGCGCGATATGGCGCAGATCACCGACTTCAGCGGCAATCTGGCACTCGATTTTCTTGATTACCGGATGGATGAGCAGCCAAAATACACCATTACTCAGTGCAAGGAGCGCGACGCCACTTACGCTGCGCCGCTGCGCGTGCGCGCGCGCCTGATCAATAAGGAGACGGGCGAGATCAAGGAGTCCGAAGTGTACATGGGCGACTTCCCGCTGATGACCGAGAGCGGCACATTCGTCATCAATGGCGCGGAGCGCGTTATCGTCTCCCAGCTCGTCCGTTCCCCGGGTGTCTACTACGGCATGACGCGCGACAAGACGGGCAAGCGCCTCTTCACCACCACCGTCATCCCGAACCGTGGTGCATGGCTCGAATATGAGACGGATCAGAACGACCTGTTCTATGTCCGCATTGATAAAAACAGAAAGATCTTCATCACTACCTTTATCCGCGCGCTCGGCCTGAGCAGTGACGCGGACATCTGCGACTTTTTCGGCAGTGACGAGCGCATCCTCGCCACGATTGAAAAGGATCCCACCAAGAATACGGAGGAGGCGCTGCTTGAGGTCTACCGCAAGCTGCGCCCCGGCGAGCCCCCGACGCTCGACACGGCGCAGTCCCATCTGGACGGCCTGTTCTTTGACCCGCACCGGTACGATCTCTCCCGCGTGGGCCGGTATAAATATAATAAGAAGCTGGGCATCTCCGCCCGTCTGGCAGGTAATAAGCTGATGCAGCCGGTGGTGGATCCCGCCACGGGTGAGGTTTTAGCCGAGGCCGGCGAGGTCGTCTCCCGTGATAAGGCGCACGAGATTGAACAGCACGGCATTACGCAGGCTTATCTGGATGCCGAGGGCATTGAGGTTAAGGTGATCGGCAATGGTATGGTGGATATCGCCCCGTTTGTCGATCTGACCGGGGAAGAGCTTGAAAACTGCTGCATCAATGAGAAGGTCAAGTACACCGTCCTCATGGAAGTGCTTGAAAAGTGCGGCGAGAATAAGGATATGCTCAAGGAGGAACTGCTTGCCCGCTGTGACGACCTGATCCCCAAGCACATCACGGTTGATGATATCTTTGCAACCATCAACTATCTTGACTGCCTGGCGCACGATATCGGTACCACGGACGATATCGACCACCTCGGTAACCGCCGTATCCGTTCCGTGGGCGAGCTGCTCCAGAACCAGTTCCGCATCGGCTTCAGCCGGATGGAGCGGACGGTCCGCGAGCGCCTCTCCCTTCAGCAGGAGACGGATAAGATCACCCCGCAGTCATTGATTAATATCCGCCCGGTTGTCGCGGCCATCAAGGAGTTCTTCGGCTCCTCGCCGCTGTCCCAGTTCATGGATCAGAACAACCCGCTGGCGGAGCTGACGCACAAGCGCCGTCTCTCGGCCCTGGGCCCCGGCGGCCTCTCGCGTGACCGCGCCGGATTCGAGGTCCGCGACGTTCACTACAGTCACTACGGGCGCATGTGCCCCATTGAGACGCCGGAAGGTCCGAACATCGGCCTGATCTCCTATCTGGCAACCTTTGCGCGCATCAATGAGTACGGATTTATTGAGGCGCCGTTCCGTCGTGTGGATAAGAATACCGGCGTTGTCCTGGATGAGGTCGACTATATGACAGCCGATGTCGAGGATGACTATATCGTCGCACAGGGGAATGAGCCGCTCGATGAGCAGGGCCATTTCATCAACAGCAAGGTTCACGCCCGCCATCGCGACACATTCCTGGAGATTGAGCCGGATCGCGTGGACTATATGGACGTCTCTCCGCGGATGGTCGTCTCCGTCGCAACGAGTATGATCCCGTTCCTGGAGAACGATGATGCAAACCGTGCCCTGATGGGCTCGAACATGCAGCGCCAGGCCGTTCCGCTGCTTAAGACGGAGCAGCCGATCGTAGGTACCGGCATGGAGTACAAGGCGGCGGTCGACTCCGGCGTCGTCGTGCTGGCAAAGCGCGCCGGTACGGTTACCAAGCTGGACGCCAAGCGGATTCAGGTCACGGCGGACGGCACGGGTGAGATTGATGAATACGATATTCTCAAGTTTATGCGCTCCAACCAGGGCACCTGTATCAACCAGCGCCCCATCGTCTCCCTGGGCGACCACGTGGAGGCGGGGCAGGTTATCGCGGACGGCCCGGCGACGGCCAACGGTGAGATCAGCCTGGGTAAGAACGCCCTGATCGGCTTTATGACCTGGGAGGGTTACAACTACGAGGACGCCGTCCTGCTCAATGAGAAGGTCGTGCGTGACGATGTCTTCACCTCCATCCACATTGAGGAGTACGAGGTGGAGGCCCGCGATACAAAGCTCGGGCCGGAGGACATCACCCGCGATATCCCAAATGTCTCCGAGGATGCACTCAAGGATCTCGACGAGACCGGCGTGATCCGCGTCGGTGCGGAGGTCCATTCCGGCGATATCCTCGTCGGCAAGGTCACGCCAAAGGGCGAGACGGAACTGACGGCGGAGGAGCGCCTGCTGCGTGCCATCTTCGGTGAAAAGGCCCGCGAGGTGCGCGATACCTCCATGCGTGTGCCGCATGGCGAATACGGCATTGTCGTAAAGGTGGAGGTCTTTACGCGTGCAAACAGCGATGAGATGAGCCCCGGCGTCAATAAAGTCGTGCGCTGCTACATCGCGCAGAAGCGCAAGATCTCCGTCGGCGATAAGATGGCCGGCCGCCACGGAAACAAGGGCGTTGTCTCCCGGATCCTTCCGCAGGAGGATATGCCCTTCCTGCCGGATGGCACGCCGCTGGATATCGTTCTTAACCCCCTGGGTGTTCCGTCCCGAATGAATATCGGACAGGTTCTGGAGGTCCACATGGGCTGGGCTGCCAAGAACCTCGGCTGGAAGATCATGACCCCCGTATTTGACGGCGCGCATGAGTCCGATATCCGTGACGCGTTCCGCGAGGCGGGGCTGCGTGAGGACGGCAAGACGATCCTCTATGACGGCCGCACCGGCAAGCCGTTTGACAATCCGGTCACCGTCGGCATCATGTATTACCTCAAACTGCACCACCTGGTTGACGATAAGATTCACGCGCGTTCAACCGGCCCGTACTCCCTCGTTACGCAGCAGCCTCTGGGCGGCAAGGCCCAGTTCGGCGGCCAGCGTTTCGGCGAGATGGAGGTCTGGGCGCTGGAGGCGTACGGTGCCGCCTACACCCTTCAGGAGATCCTCACCGTCAAGTCCGACGATGTTGTCGGCCGCGTGAAGACCTTTGAGGCCATCGTCAAGGGCGAGAATGTACCGAAGCCCGGCGTACCGGAGTCCTTTAAGGTTCTGATCAAGGAGCTGCAGTCCTTGGGCCTGGATATCATGGTTCTGGATAAGGATAACAACGAGATCGACCTCAAGCAGAATATCGATGGGGACGACACCGAGGGCTTCCGCCCGGAAGATGCCGGCTTCTCCAATGTCAATGACGCCGAGGATTCCGAGGGCTTTATGGTCGAGGATAACGGCGAGGAGGACTTTGAGCCCGAAGAGGAGGAACCGGAGGCGGACGATCTGTTTGAAGAGGAACCCGATGAGGACGCCTTCTTCACGGATGAGACCTTTGATGATGTCTCTGATGAGGACACCCTTGAATAATCAAATTATATTGAAAGAAAGAAGGGGTCGGTAATATGCCGGATATGACGTTTGAATCCATAAAGATCGGGCTTGCATCTCCCGACAAGATCAGGGAATGGTCGCACGGCGAGGTTACAAAACCCGAGACGATAAATTATCGCACACTCAAGCCGGAGACGGGCGGTCTCTTCTGCGAGCGCATCTTTGGCCCGCAGAAGGACTGGGAGTGCCACTGCGGCAAGTATAAAAAGATCCGCTATAAGGGCAAGATCTGCGAGCGCTGCGGCGTCGAAGTCACCAAGTCCAAAGTCCGCCGGGAGCGCATGGGCCACATTGAACTGGCGGCTCCGGTCTCCCACATCTGGTATTTTAAGGGCATCCCGTCCCGTATGGGCCTGATGCTTGATCTATCCCCGCGCCTGCTGGAGAAGGTGCTCTACTTCTCCCTCTATATCGTCATCGATCCGGGCGATACGCCGCTGACGAAGATGCAGACGCTCACGGATAAGGAATATGATGAGATGTATGAGAAGTACGAGGACGGCTTCCGCGCCGGCATGGGCGCCGAGGCCATTCAGGAGCTTCTCGCTCAGATTGATCCGGGCGAGCTCGCCGCACAGCTGCGCGAGGAGCTTGAGACGGCTACAGGCCAAAAGCGCGTCCGGCTGCTCAAGCGGCTGGAGGTTGTGGAGGCATTCCACAATTCCGGCAATCGCCCGGAGTGGATGATTATGGACTGCATCCCGGTCATCCCGCCGGATATTCGCCCCATGGTTCAGCTCGACGGCGGCCGCTTCGCCACGTCGGACCTCAATGATCTGTACCGCCGCGTCATCAACCGTAACAACCGCCTCAAGCGGCTGCTGGAGCTCGGCGCGCCGGAGATTATTATCCGCAATGAAAAGCGCATGCTGCAGGAGGCGGTCGACGCCTTGATTGATAACGGCCGACGCGGCCGCCCCGTCACGGGCCCAAATAACCGCCCGCTCAAGTCCCTGTCCGACATGCTCAAGGGTAAGCAGGGCCGCTTCCGCCAGAACCTGCTTGGCAAGCGCGTGGATTACTCGGGACGTTCCGTCATTGTCGTCGGGCCGGAGTTGAAAATCTATCAGTGCGGTCTGCCTAAGGAAATGGCGCTTGAGCTCTTCAAGCCGTTTGTCATGAAGCGCCTGGTGGAGACCGGCATCGCTGGCAACATCAAGTCCGCACGTAAAATGGTTGAACGCTCAAACGTGGAGGTCTGGGACGCTCTGGAAGTCGTCATCAAGGACCATCCCGTCATGCTCAACCGTGCCCCCACGCTGCACCGCCTCGGCATTCAGGCATTTGAGCCCGTACTGGTCGAGGGCCGTGCCATCAAGCTGCATCCGCTCGTCTGTACGGCGTTCAATGCGGACTTCGACGGCGACCAGATGGCCGTGCACGTGCCGCTGTCCGTCGAGGCGCAGGCGGAGGCTCGCTTCCTGATGCTCGCCGCCAACAACCTGCTCAAGCCCTCTGACGGTAAGCCCGTCACCGTGCCTACGCAGGATATGGTTTTGGGTTCCTACTACCTGACCCTGATCAAAGAAGGGGAAATGGGCGAGGGCAAGGTCTTCCGCGATGTCAACGAGGCCCTTATGGCCTACGAGGAGGGGAGCCTGCAGCTCCACGCGCTGTGCAAGATCCGCATGACACGCGAGATCGAGGGTAAAACAGTCTCCCGTCTGGTAGAGACGACGCTCGGCCGTGTGATTTTCAATAATCCGATTCCGCAGGATCTCGGCTTCGTGGACCGGAGCGATCCGGAAAACGCCTTCAAACTGGAGGCCGATTTCCTCGTCAATAAAAAGATGCTCGGCAAAATCATCGACCGCTGCATTAAGGTCCACGGCACGTCCGTAACGGCCAAGATGCTCGACGATGTCAAGGCGCAGGGTTACAAATACTCCACCATCAGCGGCATCACTGTCGCCGTGTGTGACGCGATCATCCCGCAGGAGAAGGCGGAGTATCTGGCCGAAGCTGAGGCCAAAGTCGATAAGATCACGGCCAACTACCGCCGCGGTTTCATCAGCGACGCGGAGCGTTCCCGCCACGTCATCAGCGCGTGGGAGGAGTGCACCAAGAAGGTCTCCGACGCCCTGACCAAGGGCTTTGATCAGTACAACCCGATCTACATGATGGTCAATTCCGGCGCCCGTGGTTCTGAGAGTCAGCTGCGCCAGCTCGCCGGTATGCGCGGCCTGATCGCGAACACGGCCGGCCGTACGATCGAGGTCCCCATCCGCGCCAACTACCGTGAGGGCCTGACGGTACTCGAGTATTTCATCTCCTCCCGCGGCGCCCGTAAGGGACTGGCCGATACGGCGCTGCGTACGGCGGACTCCGGCTATCTGACGCGCCGTCTGGTTGATGTTTCGCAGGAGGTCATCATCCGCGAGGAGGACTGCCACTGCAAAGAGGGCATCGATGTCTACGATATTAAGGACGGCAACGAGGTCATCGAGGAGCTCACGGAGCGCCTGACCGGCCGCTACCTGCTCAACGACTTTGTGGACAGCGAGACGGGTGAGCTCATCATGAGCTGCGACCGGATGATGACGGAGGATGACGCCATCCGCGTAAAAGCGGCGATGGATCGCATGGGGATGGAGCGCATCAAGATCCGCTCCCTGCTGACCTGCCGCTCCAAGCACGGCGTCTGCATCAAGTGCTATGGCTCCAATCTGGCGACCGGCAGCCCGGTCACTGTGGGCGAGGCTGTCGGCATCATCGCGGCGCAGTCCATCGGCGAGCCCGGCACGCAGCTGACCATGCGTACGTTCCACACCGGCGGCGTCACATCCGACTCCGATATCACCCAGGGTCTTCCCCGAGTTGAAGAGCTGTTTGAGGCGCGCCGTCCGAAGCACCTCGCCATCATCAGCGAGATCGGCGGCAAGGTCTCCTTCCGCGAGATCAAGAAGAGCCGCCATGTGGTTGTCACCAGCCAGGATGAGGCCGACGAGCGCAGCTATCTGATCCCGTACGGCGCGCGCCTGCGCGTGGAGGAGGGCCAGATCATCGAGAAGGGCGACCTGCTCACTGAGGGTTCCGTGAACCCGCATGACGTGCTCGCTATCCGCGGCGTGGATGCCGTCCACGATTATCTCATCCGTGAGGTGCAGCGCGTGTACCGGATGCAGGGTGTTGATATCAACGATAAGCATATTGAGGTCATCGTCCGCCAGATGATGAAGAAGGTCAAGGTCACTGAGGCGGGCGATACGGAGCTGCTTCCGGGCGCTACGATTGAGAAGAGCGATTTCATCGCCGCCAATGAGCATATCGATGAGATCAACGCGGCAGAGGGCAAGGACCTCAAGCACGCCGAAGTGGAGCACGTGCTGCTCGGTATTACAAAGGCCTCCCTTGCCACGGAGTCCTTCCTCTCGGCGGCGTCCTTCCAGGAGACTACGCGCGTACTGACCGATGCGGCCATCAAGGGCAAGAGCGATCCGCTCATCGGCCTGAAGGAGAACGTCATCATCGGCAAGCTCCTCCCGTCCGGCACGGGTATGAAGTGCTACGGCGACGTGCGTGTCGTCAGCACAGCCCCGCAGGTCGAAGAGGGTGAGGGCATTATCGAGTGAGGGCATGCCGCTCTGCCCGACAGCCTTTAAATGGTTCAATCCGCACCGGGACGCCGTCAGGCGCCCCGGTGCGTCAGTATGTGGGCTGCTCCGCCCCGGTTTTCCCATGGCCCGTCTGCCCGATACACGGCCGAAAAATCGCCGTACGGAACGCTTGACAAAGGTGTTTTATCTGTGATACAATACTAACCTGTGTGGAGTTTTTTTCACAGGTGATTCGGGATGTTTTTTCCCATCACATATATTTATTTTTTGCAGGAGGTGAACGATTTGCCAACCTTTAACCAGCTCGTCAGAAACGGCAGGGAGACTGTGGAGAAAAAGTCTAAGGCTCCCGCTCTGCTCAAGGGTCTCAACTCCAAGAAGAACGTTCTCACGGATAATGATTCCCCGCAGAAGCGCGGCGTCTGCACAGCCGTCAAGACCGCGACCCCCAAGAAGCCGAACTCCGCGATGCGTAAGATCGCCAGGGTCCGTCTCTCCAATGGGATCGAGGTTTCCGCCTACATTCCGGGCGTCGGCCACAATCTCCAGGAGCACAGCGTCGTCCTCATCAGGGGCGGACGTGTCAAGGATCTCCCCGGTGTGCGTTACCACATCATCCGCGGTACGCTTGATACCCAGGGCGTTTCCGGCAGGATGCAGGCTCGCTCCAAGTACGGCGCAAAGCGTCCGAAGGCATCCAAGAAGTAAGAGTAATGATTTCTATCTTGCAGTTCAATGTGAGAGGACTTTATCATATAGAGAGCCTCTGACATTGGCGCCACGGGAACATTTCACTCGAGTACCGATGATATCATTAATATGAAGGAGGGAAGCGAAGTGCCAAGAAGAGGCCAGACAGCAAAACGCGATGTTTTGCCGGATCCGCTTTACAATTCCAAGCTCGTCACGCGTTTGATCAACAGCGTGATGTATGACGGTAAGAAGGGTGTCGCCCAGAAGATCGTCTATGATGCGTTTGACATCATTAAAGAGAAGACGGGGAATGAGCCCCTGGACGTCTTTGAGCAGGCGATGGAGAATGTCATGCCGCAGCTCGAGGTCAAGGCCCGCCGTGTCGGCGGTGCGACTTATCAGGTGCCCATGGAGGTCCGCCCCGAGAGGCGTCAGACGCTCGGTCTGCGCTGGATTACGGCATACAGCCGCCAGCGTTCTGAGCGCACCATGAAGGAGCGCCTTGCCAACGAGATTATGGATGCCGTCAACAGTACCGGCGGCGCTTTCAAGAAGCGCGAGGATACGCACAAGATGGCAGAGGCAAACAAGGCGTTTGCTCATTACAGGTGGTAACCGCTGCCTATCAAGCATTTTCAATGACAGCCGCAGTGCGGCAAAATGGAGGTTATTATGCCCAGAAAGGAACCGCTTGAGCGTACCAGAAACATTGGTATCATGGCTCATATCGACGCCGGCAAGACGACGACGACGGAGCGAATCCTGTTCTATACCGGTATTAACCATAAAATTGGCGAGGTCCATGAGGGCGCGGCCACCATGGACTGGATGGAGCAGGAGCAGGAGCGTGGTATTACCATCACCTCCGCGGCTACCACTTGTTACTGGAAAGATCACCGAATCAACATCATTGACACCCCCGGCCACGTGGACTTCACCGTTGAGGTTGAGCGCTCCCTGCGCGTCCTTGACGGGTCTGTGACGGTCCTGTGCGCAAAGGGCGGCGTCGAGCCCCAGTCTGAGACCGTTTGGCGTCAGGCTGATAAGTACAAGGTTCCGCGCATGGTGTATGTCAATAAGATGGACATCATGGGTGCGAACTTCTACAATGTCCTCGATATGATGAAGGACAGGCTGAAGTGCAATGCTGTCCCGATTCAGCTCCCCATCGGCGCTGAGGATACCTTCCGCGGCATCATCGATCTGATTGAGATGACGGCGGACGTCTACTATGACGATAAGGGTCTGGACATGCGCGTGGAGGAGATCCCGGAGGATATGCGCGAGCTCGCGGAGAAATACCGCAGCGAGCTGATTGAGCATGTAGCCGAGCAGGATGATGAGCTCCTTGAGAAATATCTTGAGGGCCAGGAGCTGACCACCGAGGAGATCAAGCAGACGATCCGTAAATCCACCATCGCCAATACGATGGTCCCGGTTGTCTGCGGCACTTCCTATAAGAACAAGGGTGTGCAGAAGCTTCTGGATGCGATTATCGACTATATGCCGTCCCCGATCGATGTTCCGGCCATCAAGGGTGTCAATCCCGAGACCGGCGAGGAGGAGGTCCGTGAGTCCTCCGAAAAGGAACCGTTTGCGGCCCTCGCCTTTAAGATCATGACGGACCCGTACGTCGGTAAGCTCGGCTTCTTCCGCGTCTATTCCGGCTCTCTGAAGGCCGGCAGCACGGTCTACAACTCCACCAAGGATATCCACGAGCGCATCGGGCGCATCCTGCAGATGCACTCCAACCATCGGAAGGATATTGAGGAGTGCTACGCCGGTGATATTGAGGCCGCAGTCGGCCTGAAGAACACCACCACAGGCGATACGCTCTGCGATGAAAAGCACCCCATCATCCTGGAGTCCATGGAGTTCCCGGAGCCTGTTATCCGCGTTGCGATCGAGCCCAAGACCAAGGCTGGTCAGGAGAAGATGGGCATCGCCCTGCAGAAGCTTGCGGAGGAGGACCCGACCTTCAAAGCCTACACGGATGAGGAGACGGGCCAGACGATCATCGCCGGCATGGGTGAGCTTCATCTGGAGATCATCGTTGACCGTATGCTCCGCGAATTTAAGGTAGAGGCCAACGTCGGCAAGCCGCAGGTTGCCTACCGCGAGACTATTACCAAGCCCGCGTATTCCGATACGAAGTATGCCCGACAGTCCGGCGGTAAGGGCCAGTATGGTCACGTCAAGATCACCATTGAGCCCAACCCGCAGAAGGGTTACGAGTTCGTCAACAACATTGTCGGCGGCGCGATCCCGAAGGAGTTCATCGGCCCCGCCGAGGAGGGTATCAAGGGTGCGATGCAGTCCGGTGTTCTGGCCGGCTATAACGTCGTAGACGTGAAGGTCATCCTTGAGGACGGCTCCTATCACGAGGTCGACTCCTCCGAGATGGCGTTCAAGATCGCCGGTTCCATGGCATTTAAGGATGCTATGAAGAAGGCAGCTCCGATCCTTATGGAGCCGATCATGAAGGTCGCCGTCATTATTCCGGAGGAATATATGGGCGACGTCATCGGCGATCTCAACTCCCGCCGCGGCATGATCCTCGGCATGGAGACACGTTCCGGTGCAACGCAGGTCAATGCGAACGTCCCGCTGTCTTCCATGTTCGGCTATGCGACGGATCTCCGATCCAAGACACAGGGCCGCGGTCAGTACTCCATGGAGCCGAGCCATTATGCCGAGGTGCCGAAGTCTATTGCCGAAGGCATCATCAGCAGCCGCGCCAAGCATGAATAAGTGCGATTTGTCCGTTTTTCTGACAAAAAACACTTGCATTATTATGGTTGACTTGGTAAAATAAATCCAAGCACTAAACTGCATGGTAATTATCATAAGGAGGATATCCAAATGGCAAAGGAAAAGTTTAATAGAACCAAGCCGCATGTCAACATCGGCACCATCGGTCACGTCGACCACGGTAAGACGACGCTGACCGCTGCGATCACCAAGACACTCGCCATGAAGGGCGAGGCCAAGTTCGTTGATTACGCGAACATCGATAAGGCTCCCGAGGAGCGCGAGCGCGGCATCACGATCAACACCGCACACGTCGAGTATGAGACCGAGAAGCGTCACTATGCACACGTTGACTGCCCCGGCCACGCCGACTATATCAAGAACATGATCACCGGTGCTGCTCAGATGGACGGCGCGATCCTTGTTATCGCCGCTACCGACGGCCCGATGGCCCAGACGAAGGAGCACCTGCTGCTTGCCCGTCAGGTCGGCGTGCCCTATATCGTCGTCTTCATGAACAAGGTTGACCAGGTTGATGATCCGGAGCTCCTTGAGCTTGTCGAGATGGAGATCCGTGAGACCCTGAACGAGTATGAGTTCCCGGGCGACGACACCCCGATCATCAAGGGTTCCGCGCTGAAGGCTCTCGAGTACAGCGGCGATGACATCAATGCTCCGGAGCTCCAGTGCATCTGGGAGCTGATGGACGCTGTCGACAACTATATTCCAACTCCGGACCGTAAGGCTGACCAGCCGTTCCTGATGCCGGTTGAGGACGTCTTCACCATCACGGGCCGCGGCACGGTTGCCACCGGTAGGGTTGAGCGCGGTGTTGCCAAGGTCGGTGAAGAGGTTGAGATCGTCGGTCTGAAAGATGAGAAGGGCAAGAGCACGATCACTGGCCTTGAGATGTTCCGCAAGACGCTCGATTTCGCCGAGGCTGGCGACAACGTCGGTGTTCTGCTGCGCGGCATTCAGCGTAACGAGATCGAGCGCGGTCAGGTTCTTGCAAAGCCGGGCTCCATCCATCCGCACACCAAGTTCCATGGCCAGGTTTACGTTCTGACCAAGGATGAGGGTGGCCGTCATACGCCGTTCTTCAACAACTATCGTCCGCAGTTCTATTTCCGTACCACCGACGTGACGGGTGTTATCTCCCTTCCGGAGGGCACGGAGATGTGCATGCCCGGCGATAACGTCGAGATGGACGTCGAGCTCATCACGCCGATCGCGATCGAGGAAGGCCTTCGCTTCGCTATCCGTGAGGGCGGCCGTACGGTTGGTTCCGGCGTTGTTACGAAGATCAACGAGGACTAATTTGCGGTTTGATCGCAATTTCATGTATTTTTTGGACGGGGCGGTTTTCCGCCCCGTCTTTTCTGTAGTTTTTGGCGTGATAATGCGTATCATATGAAATGAGGCGAAACGTCCTTTTGTCGCTTTTGCCCTTTATTCCATATAATAATTTACAGGATATTTTAATTATAATAAAAGTTACTTTGTTTGGCAGTAATATTTTTTTGGAGGCTTGTATGGGTCGGCTTACGGCAGAACATGTGACGTCCTCACACCGCGATCTGGACCGGGTTCGGGCGCTCTACCTTTCCGCATTTCCGCGGGAGGAACGAGCCCCCTTCCGACTCCTGCTGATGCGGTCCAGGGCGGAGTATATTGATTTTTTTGCCTTCTATGATTCCGGGCGCTTTTGTGGAATCGCCTATCTGATCTCGGGGGAGCGCACAAGTGCACTCATGTATCTGGCGGTGGAACAGTCAGCCCGTTCTCAGGGCTACGGTGCGGAGATGCTGGCATGGATCCGCGCCTATTGCGGGGCACGGACTGTTGCCCTGGACATTGAACAGGTGATCCCAACAGCGGATAATTATGAGCAGCGCAAGCGGCGCAGGGATTTTTACCTGCGCAATGGATTTCGTGCTTCCGGCTGCGGCCACACGCTCCGGAATGTCCGATATGAGATTCTAGCCTCCAGTGTGGATTTTTCTCCGGAGGAGTACGCCAGACTGATGCGCCGTTTTTCCTGCGGTATGGTTCGTATGGATATTCACCGGTATGACCATTCTGTACCGCCCGTTTGCACCGGAGATCAGATACATACAATTCGCGAGGCCCGGGATGGGGATTTGGATGCACTGCTGCACCTCTACCTCCACCTGCATGAAAAAACATTCCCGGATCAATCTGATACATTGGCGCGGACCTGGGACAGTATTTTAACGGCTCTGGGTTATCATATTATTGTAGCGGAGCTGGAGGGGAAAATCGTCTCCTCGTGTACGTGCATCATCATTCCCAATCTCACGCACGGGCTGCGTCCGTACGCGCTGATTGAAAATGTTGTCACGGATGAGGCGTACCGTGGGCGCGGGCTTGCGAGCGCCTGCATTGACTACGCGCTGTCTGTGGCAAGGCGGGCGGGGTGTTATAAGGCTATGCTTTTAACGGGGGCCAAGGATAAAAAGACGCTCAATTTTTACCGCCGTGCGGGATTTAACAGCCGCGATAAGACGGCTTTTATTCAATGGCTGTAATTGTAACAGGAGGGATTACCGTATGAGCGGCGTGTATGATGATGAGAATTTTTTTCAGGCGTATGCGCAGATGCCCCGCAGCAATCTCGGCCTGGCGGGAGCTGGGGAATGGCATCAACTGAAAAATTTGTTCCCTGATCTGACTGGAAAAAAGGTGTTGGATCTCGGTTGCGGCTACGGCTGGCACTGCGCCTATGCGGCAGCACATGGCGCGGCGGAGGTGGTGGGGATTGATGCAAGTGAAAAGATGATTCGGGAGGCGGAAAAGCGCAACGCCGCCCCTTCGGTTACCTATTGCGTCTGTGATTTGGACAACTATGACTATCCGGCCGAAACGTACGATTGTGTGGTCTCCAATTTGGTGCTGCACTATATCGCCGATCTGGATCAGGTGTATCGCAGAGTTTATCGTACACTAGTCCCCAGAGGGGTCTTTCTCTTCAATATCGAACACCCCACCTTCACTGCCGGCGTTTGTCAGCAGTGGATTCGGGATGATGCGGGCCATGCGCTCTATTGGCCGGTAGACGACTATTTTTCACCGGGCGCGCGGGAGACCGTATTTGTGGGCAAACGTGTCGTTAAGCAGCACCACACACTGACGCAGATATTGATGGGGCTGCTGAATACCGGATTTCTTCTCCAGGCGGTGGAGGAGGCGGTCCCGTCGCCGGAGATGGTGGGCCTTCCGGAGATGGCAGATGAGCTGCGCCGCCCAATGATGCTGCTTGTCCGGGCACAGAAGTGCGGGGATGGGCGGCTGAGGTGGTAATGGTGAATGGCGACAAAATCCCGGGGAATCCTATAGATTCCCCGGGATTTTTAAAATGTTCCCTTTTACTGGATCTCCTGTTCCAAAGCCTCAAACTCCGGACTGTCAAAAAACTCGGTGAGCGTAATATCCAGCCCGTCACACAGCTTTTTGACTGTAATCATGGAAATGTCGTGCCGCTGATCGCTGACCATGCTGTATACAGTGGAGGGGGTGACACCGGAACGAGTGGCCAACTCATTGAGGCGGATATGGCGTCCACGGCATAGCGTGAGGAATCTGGACACCACTGCATCCTTTACTCCCATAATTATCACCTAAAAAAAGTTTACCGAATCATTTGACCTCACGTATACGCACTTGCGTATATTTGCAAAAAAGGTTATAATTAGAATAGTTTAGTTGTTTGATGACGTCTTTTTGTTTTCCGGCGGTGTAGGGAGTATTTCCTCCGTTTGGAAAAACTCACTGAGCGGGATTTCCAGGCCATCACAGATCCTTTTTACTGTATTTAATCGGGGGATTTGCCTGCCTCCTATAATATTGCGCAGTGTGGAGGGCGACAGCCCTGTCCGGCTGGAAAGTTCCTGTAGGGAGAGGTCCTTTTGGGCGCACAGGGACATGATTTTATTGCCGATAAATTTCCAAGAATTCATTTTTCTCACTCCTGTAAAATTAATAGGGGGTCGAGGGAGTTCAGATACGGGGGACTGGGATATGACAGAATTGGAACGCAGCCGCTGCTTCTTCGTCGGGGATCGGGAATTACCAGCCTATCGGATCAAGGCGATCCATCAGCGGTTGGGGGAAATTATTGGTGAACTGGTGCAGCAAGGAATTTTGGATTTCTTTGCGGGCAGTGAGCCGGGCTTTGAAATGTTGGCTGCGGAGGCAGTGATCCGCTATCGGATGCATTATCCGGATTCCGGCGTGCGCCTGCTCTTCATTCCGCCGGAAGGGGATGTGCCGGATAAAAGGACGCAGGCGGAGCTGCACAAGATCATCGCCATGCGCCAGACCGCCAATCGCGTCCTGGATCCGCAGATCTATCCAGGGCTTTCCACGTTGGAGCTGCGCAGGCACTGGATGGCCGATCACAGCGCGGCATGTGTCACCTATTTTTCCCACCTGCAGGACTGTAATTCAGAGATTATTCAGTATGCACGTCACGGTGGTTTGCGGGTGATCCATCTGGCAAAAGCGGTACCGGAGCCCAATAACAGGGACAATGCATAAAAAAGGAACGGCAGGCCGGGGCTTGCCGTTCTTTGTCTGTTGGGATCTATATCAGATTTTGGAATCCTTCTCGATTGCAGCATCCACCGCCTTCATAACGGCTGTATCCATGCCATACTCTTCAAGCACCGCGATTCCCTCAATCGTTGTACCGCCCGGTGAACAGACGGAGTCGATGAGTGACCATGGGTGTTCGTCGCTGTTCAGGATCAGCTCCGCACTGCCTAAAACAGTCTGTGCTGCTATCCGGAGGGCCTGCTGCTTGGCCATGCCGTGCTTGACACCGGCACGTGCCAACGCGTCAATAAACATATAAGCAAAGGCAGGCGCACTGCCGGCAATGACGCCGAAAAGGGGGAAATAGTCTTCCGTCAGCTTGATGGACTGCCCGAAGGAGGAGAGAAGGCGGCGGACAAAGTCCTCCTGCTCCGTACTGACGTGTTCATTCGGGCAATAGGCGCTCATGGATGCACCAGCCCGTGCATTAATATTCGGCATTACGCGCACAAGGGTCGGCTCAAATCCGAAAAATTCCTGGATATCACCGATCGTTTTACCGGCCGCAATGGAGATGACAAGCGGCCCCTTTTCCCGAACCGACTGCCGGATTCCCCCAATCACCTGTGGGAACAGCTTTGGCTTCACGGCGAGTACAACGGCATCGCAGTTCTCTACCAGCTCCTGTGCGGAGGCAAAGCTGCGGATCCCCAATTCCCGGTGCAGGGAATCTGTTTTGGCGGAATCGATATCGAACGCGCCGAGGTCCGTGGGATCAAAATTTCCGGAGGCCACCGCTCCGCGGAGAATTGCCCCGGCCATATTGCCCGCTCCGATAAATCCTGTTTTCATGAATAAAACACCGGCTTTCTGCTGATTTCCCCTCCATTTTAACACAAAGCCGGTGAAAAGAAAAGCAGGTTATTCCTGATGCATCTGCGCGTATTTTTTCTGCGTGGCCAGTCCGCCGCGGATATGGCGCTGTGCCTTATTGACGTCCAGCACCGCTTTGACGTCCCGGAACAGCTGCGGATTGATTTTTTGCAGCCGTTTGGCCACATCCATATGTACAGTCGATTTGCTGATTCCGAACTCCTTTGCCGCCGCGCGGACCGTCGTCTGATGGCGGATGATGTAATTGCCGAGCTCCACGGCGCGTTCTTCTACCATGCCTTTCAAAATTATATCCCTCCCGAACGGTTCAATCCGTAATTTATATGCGCCGGCGGCGTGTAATATGTTGCGTCGGGCGGATTTTAAACTGCCTCCCTGCCGTCGGGGAAAAAACGCTGGGGAATACCGATTTTTCAATTGACTTTGTTCCGTTTTCGCGTTAGTATGAGAATGGAATCAAATACATCTCCCATACTTGACGGCCGGAATGAGCGGGATTGGTCGGAACGCCTGAAAAGTTATATTTGAATGCTACCCGGGCGCCGGAAGGCGTCCCTGCAAAGATCCATACCCATAAAAACCTGTAGGTAGGTGATTGCGGATGGTCACATTGAGCGGCAGAGGGGCCAGCGGCGGCATCGTCACCGGAACAGTGCGCTACTATGCACGTGCGGCTGTACGTGTGCACCGGCGGGAGGTCGAGGATCCGAACCCAGAACTGCGCCGGTTTGAACGGGCGCGCGGGATCGCTGTGCGCGATCTGACCCGGCTCTGCTTGAGCGGCAAGCGGTCGGTGGGGGAGGACGGTTCCCTCATTTTCCGGGTCCACCAGATGATGTTGGAAGATCCGGAATACTGTGCTGCGGTCCGCCGGATGATCCGGGAGGAACGCATCAATGCAGAATATGCGGTCAGCACCGTAACAGCTGAATTTGCCCGGATGATCGGCCGTGAGGAGAACGGATATATCAGCACCCGCGCGGCGGATCTGCGGGATGCGGCAGACCGTATTCTGTCGATCCTTTCCGGGCAGGGCCAGCCGGAGCTTGGGGATGATGGCCCTTTTATCCTCGCAGCGGAGGATCTCTCCCCCAGTGAGACGGTGCGCATGGATCGGCGGAAAGTGCTGGCCTTTATCACGGCGGGTGGATCGCGGTACTCCCACACGGCGATCCTGGCCCGGACGATGGGAATTCCTGCCGTTATCGGTGTGAGCGGCGTATGTAAGGAGCTGGATGGACAGCAGGCGCTTGTTGACGGCTTTACCGGAGAGATCTGCATTGCGCCGGATGAACAGACGATTCGGCGCTTCCGGGAATACTCGCGCCGGCATGACGCGGATGAAGAGCGGCTGCAGTGCTACCGTGACCGTAAGACCGCGACAGCGGACGGCCGCAGAATCCGCCTGTGCGCTAATATCAGTACCCCGGATGAGGTAGAGACAGCCCGGCAAAACGGTGCTGAGGGGATCGGACTTTTCCGCAGCGAATTTCTCTATCTGGCGGGCGGCGGATACCCGAGTGAGGCGTACCAGTTTTCCGCCTATCGGCGGATTCTGGAGGCAATGGCGGGCAGGCGTGTGGTTATTCGTACACTTGATCTGGGAGCGGATAAGCGGACGGAGGCGATGGATCTGAACGCCGGGATGAGTCTGGGCCTTGGCCCGCGTGGGATCCGGCTGTGCCTGAACTGTCCCGAACTCTTCCGGCCGCAGTTGCGTGCACTGTGCAGAGCATCTGTCTACGGGCATTTGGCCGTACTGCTCCCGATGGTCACATCCACTCGGGAGATCACACAGGTTCGGGATCTGCTGCGGGGAATTCGCGCCGATTTAGACCGGGAGGGGATCCGCTATTCCGACGATATGGAGCTTGGCGTTATGATCGAGACACCGGCTGCCGCCATCCTGAGCGATCAGCTGGCCCAGGAGGCGGATTTTTTCAGCATCGGCACCAATGATCTTACGCAGTACACGCTTGCGCTTGACCGGCAGGACGGCCAGATCGCCGCATTTGCGTATGAAGACGATACCGCAGTGATGCGCTTGATCGCGCTTACGGCGGAGCATGCACATCGTGCCGGAATTCCCGTCGGGATTTGCGGGGAGATGGCCGGCAGCGCAGAGCGGACAGAGGAATTTTTAAACATGGGGATTGAGGAGCTCTCCCTGCCGCCGCATACGATTCTCCCACTGCGGGAAAAAATCTGTGCGATGTAAATATTCTGAATTTTTGGATCTCTTAATATACCTAATTAATCCGGGGCCACATGGCCCCTTTTTCTTTTTTACCGGCAGGTAAGATGTGCCTTGACAAAAATCCCAAAACACTCTATTATGAAAATTGTTCAAACGTTTGTTCGAAAAATATTCATAAAGGAGTAGGAGCAATGAAAGTGGAAACAACTGTGACGCTTGATCTGTCCGGAGATCCGGTGACACAAACTGTAACGGCCAAGCAGGGTGATATTGATTCCCGTTTGGTGCGGTGTACGCCCGTCTTTGCGGGGGAAAACTATTTGCCGGAGGAGAGCGTTACAATCCGTCTGCTCTATCGGAATGCGCACGGCGACTGTACAATTTGTGACGGACAGATGGAGGCAGGGCAGGTGCTTGTCCCATTGATTCCATCCCTGCTCGCCTATGCGGGTACGGCGCGGTGTGAGGTGCAGTTTTACAGCGAGGGGGCCGTCCTGACCACGGGCTGGTTCCAGGTAGAGGTCTACCCATGCCTGATCCGGCAGGAGGAGGCGGAGGAAAACCCCGCCTATGAAAGCTTCACTGCGGCGCTGGCGCGTGCCGATGCCGCCGCCGAGACGTGTCTGGCGGCCGGGGCCACGGCCCAGGCACAGGGGGATTACGCGGAGATGCAGGCCGAATATGCCCGCCAGAGCGGCGACAGCGCCGACGAGATGGCCGGGTATGCCCGGGAACAGGGCAATGCGGCCATGGAGGCCGCCGCAGCCGCACAGGCGCAGGGGGAGGCCGCCGCAGCAGCGTCGTCCGCCGCCGGAGAGGCGGCCCTTCGTGCGGAAAAAGCGGCTGAGGCAATTGAGGGGACGGATGTCGGCGCCCTGGCGGGGGAAGTGGCCGCAGTAAAGTCACAGCTCACAGGAAAGGTAGACCGCGTTGAGGGTAAGGGTCTCTCCACATGTGACTACACCGCCGCCGAAAAGGAAAAGCTGGCCACGCTTGCCAACTATGATGACAGCGCTCTGCGCACGCTGATTGGCCAAAAGGTCGACCGGGAGGCGGGCAAACAGCTCTCTTCAAACGACTATACGGATGCGGACAGGCAACAGGTCTCCCTCATCGCGGGGAAGGTGGATCAGGTCAGCGGAATGGGGCTATCCTCCAATGATTACACCACCGCGGAGAAGGAAAAACTTGCCGGCCTCTCCAACTACAATGACGCCGGACTGCGTTCACGTATCACAAATCTTGAGGATCTGGCGTGCATGGAATATGAGCTGGAGTTGAATCAGGGCTTCAGCGGCTCTCTATTCCTTTACAGATTCGGCAATCTATGTATCCTCACCGGCGTGCTGTACGAAGTGGGACAGGTCGTCAATGAGACGGTTGCACAGCTGCCCGGCGATTGTTTCCCGCCCGAGGAGATGATGCGCATTGGGCTGTGGACCCTCGGTGAGGAAACTAATGTTAATGAGGGATACATATCTCTTCTCAGCGCGGACTGCTTCAATATTATCAAGGTGAATCCAGAGCCGAGGTCTCTCTTTGTTCAGGTGATCTACCGGCGTGCCGCCTGAACGTTCGGCCATGCCCTTCCGCCTGTGAGCGGAGGGGCTTTTTGTTTGTCGGACCGGGTGAAGTCCATAGTATTTTGCCCGCCATGCAGGGAGCAGAGACTGCGTCTGTTTTTTAAAGTTAAGGCTTGCAATTTTTTTTGGAGTATATTATAGTTAGTATGTATAAATAGAGGGGGATGCAGCATGAAAAAAGTATGGATTACTGTCATATCCTGTGCCGGAGCGGCCGCGGTGGCGGCAGGGGCGCTGACGGCATGGTTCGTTGTCCCCCGCCAAAAGTTTGATGTGCCTCCGCGGAGTGAAAATACCCTGTGGTATCAAAAACCCGCTGCCAATAATTACGATGGCTGGGAGCAGCAGGCGCTCCCGATCGGCAACGGCTATATGGGCGCTAAAATCTTTGGCGGCGTAAAGAAAGAGCGGATTCAGTTCAACGAAAAGACGCTCTGGTCGGGCGGTCCCGGCACACAGGGGTACGACGGAGGCAATTCACGGGATGATTCCGGGGAGGCGCTCCGTGAGATCCAGCAGCTGCTTGCCGCAGAGGACTATGACGCCGCGCAGGAAGCGATGACAAAGCTTCAGGGCGATGAAAACGGGCTGGGCGCGTATCAGAATTTCGGCGACCTGTACCTGAAGTTTAAAGGGGCATTCCGGGGGAAGAATTATATCCGCGATCTGGATCTGGATTCCGCGGTCTCCTCCGTCAGCTTTACGAGCGGCGGCGTGGACTACCGGCGGGAGTACTTTGCCAGCTATCCGGACCGCGTGATCGTCGCGCGCCTGACCGCCAGTGAAGGCGGTAGGCTCAGCTTTGACGCGCAGCTTGAATCCGCGCAGAATGGCTCCGTTACTGCGGCGAATGATACGATCACCCTCACCGGTACCGTCATGGGCAAGGAGGGCAAAAAGGGCGCCATGCCGGACGCCAACTCCATGCGCTATGCCGCTCAGGTCCGCGTGATTCCACAGGGCGGCACTGTCTCAGCAAATGAAGACGGCAGTCTCACGGTGTCAGATGCGGACAGTGTCACAATTTTGCTGACCGCGGCGACGGATTACGCAAATGACTATCCGGAGTACCGGAGCGGCGTTGATCCGCTGGAGACGGTACAGGAAAAGATGGAGTCGGCCGCAGCACTCGGCTATGAGCAGCTTCTTCAGCGCCATGAGTCAGACTATACAGCGCTCTTTGACCGCGTGAAGCTGAACCTGGGGCAGCAGGGCTCCCTGATTCCAACAGATCAGGTGCTCAAAGATTATCAGAAAACCGGCTCCAATCCGTCCCTGGAGGCGCTCTATTTCCAGTACGGGCGCTATCTGCTGGTCGCGTCCTCCCGGGAGGGGAGCCTGCCTGCTAATTTGCAGGGCGTCTGGAATGCCAAGAACGACCCGCAGTGGCAGAGCGATTACCACACCAACATCAATTTGCAGATGAACTACTGGCCGGCATATGTGACCAATCTGTCCGAGACGGCGATTCCGCTGCTTGAGTACGTGGATTCCCTGCGCGAGCCGGGACGCAAGACGGCCAATATGTACACCGGCATCGGTGCGGATCTGCCGGACGGCACGCCCGATACCGCTCAGGCGACGGGCTGGATGGTCCATACGCAGAACAGCCCCATGGGCAATACCGGCCCCGGTTCCAGCTGGACATGGGGATGGTCCCCCACTGCGGGTGCCTGGCTGACGCAGAATACCTTTGATTACTTTGCTTTTACGCGGGATATTGACATGCTGCGGGAGGAGATCTATCCCGCCATGCAGGAGAGCGCCCTGATGTGGTCACAGCTCCTGATCGAGGATCCGGTGACGGGACGGCTGATCTCCTCGCCGTCATACTCGCCGGAGCAGGGACCGGTCTCAGCGGGAAACACGTATGATCAGTCGATTATCTGGCAGCTCTATTCCGATACGATCCGGGCGGCGGAAGCACTGACGCAGGCCGGGTATGCGGATGGGGTGGATGCTCAGCTGATCGAAAAGCTGAAAGCACAAATCGACCGTCTGCAGCCGGTACAGGTCGGCGCATGGGGGCAGGTCAAGGAGTGGCCGCAGGAGGACACCTGGGAGGACCGTGGGGTGAAATCCCAGGGCGTAGAGCTTCAGCATCGCCATATGTCCAATCTGCTTGGACTGTATCCGGGGAATTATATCACCCCGGCAACACCGGAGTATATGGCGGCCGCCCGCGTCTCTCTGGAGGACCGCGGGGACGGCGGCACGGGCTGGTCCAAGGCGCAGAAGATCTGTGAATGGGCCCGTCTGCTGGATGGAAATCACAGTTACAAGATGCTCTCGGAGCTGCTCAAGGAGAGCACCCTGCCCAATCTGTGGGATACGCACCCGCCCTATCAGATTGACGGCAACTTTGGCGCCACGGCCGGCATTGCAGAGATGCTCATCCAGAGCCACGCGGGGTATATCCAGCTGCTCCCGGCGCTCCCGGATGCGTGGGCGCAGTCCGGAAGCGTCTCGGGTCTGGTGGCGCGCGGCAGCTTTGTGTTTGACTTTTCTTGGGAAGAAGGCGCACTCATACAGGTTCAGATGACCGCGCGCAGCGGCGGCGACTGTGTCATGTACTGTCCGGCAGGGAGTGTGCTGACAGTCACCGGGGCGGATGGGCAGCCTGTCACAGCGGAGCGGGTGGATGATAGGAGCGTCCGGTTCGCAACGCAGGCGGGGGCACTGTATACACTGGCTTACGGCGAATAATAAGCGGTTTACAAAAATTTTTAATGGAACAAATCGGAGGATGATTGGTCATGGATATCAAAAAACTGGTTTCTGAACTGACCTTAGAGGAGAAGGCCGGGCTCTGTTCTGGCGAGAGCTTCTGGTATACCAAGGCAGTCGATCGTCTCGGCATTCCGCACGTCATGGTGACGGACGGCCCGCACGGCCTGCGCAAGCAGCAGGATGCCGCGGACAACCTGGGCCTCAATCAGAGCGTGGAAGCCGTGTGTTTCCCGTCCGCAGCGGGCGTTGCCTGCTCCTTTGATACGGAGATGATGCGTGACATGGGCGAGACACTCGGAAACGAGTGCCAAGCGGAGAATGTCAGCATTTTGCTCGGCCCGGCGGTCAACATCAAGCGTTCCCCGCTGTGCGGCCGAAACTTTGAATACTTCTCGGAGGATCCGTATCTGGCGGGCGAGATGGCCGCAAGCTATATCCAGGGCGTCCAGTCAAAGCATGTCGGTACCAGTATGAAGCACTTCGCGGCCAATAATCAGGAGTGCAGACGCCTGACGATTTCCTCCGTTGTGGATGAGCGTACTCTGCGTGAGATCTATCTGCCGGCCTTTGAGATCGCGGTCAAAAAGGCGCAGCCGAGCACGCTCATGTGCTCTTACAATAAGATTAACGGCACCTATTCCGCGGAGAACAAGTGGCTTTTGACAGACGTGCTGCGCAAGGAGTGGGGATTTAAGGGCTATGTGATGACCGACTGGGGCGCCATGACGGATAACCGGCCCAAAGCGCTGGAGGCCGGACTGGATCTGGAGATGCCGTCCTCCGGTGGAATCAACGACAAGCTGATCGTCGAGGCAGTCAACGCCGGAACACTGGATGAAAAGGTACTTGATCACGCGGTTGAGCTGATCCTCACAGAGGTTTACCGGTATGTGGAAAATCGGGATGAGACGGCCGTATTTGACCGTGAGGCCGATCACCGGAAGGCCGTCGAGATCGCGCGGGAGACCCAGGTCCTCCTGAAGAACAACGGTATACTCCCACTCAAAAAGGACGCATCCGTCGCCTTTATCGGCGCGTTTGCCAGGGAGCCGCGCTACCAGGGCGGCGGCAGTTCGCATATCAATGCCCACCGTGTCGTCGGCGCGTGGGAGAGCGCAAATGAACGGGGGATCAAGAATATCTCCTATGCCCAAGGCTATCAGATTGAGAGCGGGGACAAAATTGATGAGCACATGCTTCAGGAGGCCGTGGAGACGGCTAAAAAGGCGGATGTCGCCGTCATCTTTGCGGGCTTGCCCGCGTCCTTTGAGTCCGAGGGATATGACCGCACACACCTGCATATGCCCAAGTGCCAGAATGTCCTGATCTATGAGATCTGCAAGGTGCAGAAGAATGTTGTCGTCGTGCTGCACAACGGTTCCCCGGTCCTGATGCCGTGGGCGGACAGTGTTTCTGCCATCTTGGAGTCGTATCTGGGCGGCGAGGGCGTCGGCGAGGCGCAGATCGATCTGCTCTATGGGGACTGCAGCCCGAGCGCGAAGCTGGCAGAGACATTCCCCAAAGCGCTCACCGATACGCCCTGCTACGGCAATTACCCCGGCGGCCAGATGACCGTGGAATACCGCGAGGGTCTGTATGTCGGCTACCGCTATTATGACACCGTGCAGAAGGAGGTACTCTTCCCGTTCGGGCATGGGCTGACCTATACGACCTTTGAGTATTCCGCACTCAAGACGGCGAAAATGGTCCATGAAAAAGATGGATTAAAGCTGAGTGTCAAGGTGAAGAATACCGGCTCTTATGACGCTGCCGAGATTATTCAGGTCTATGTCGCGCCGCCCAAGGGCAGGGTCTGCCGCCCCGTGCATGAGCTCAAGGTGTTTGCCCGCGTGTTCCTGAAAGCCGGTGAGGAAAAGACCATAGAGCTGGAGGCGTGCCCGCGTGCATTTGAGTACTATGATACCGCATTTGGCGGCTGGCGCGCGGAGAGTGGGACGTACACAGTGGAGGTCGGCGCCTCCTCCCGCGATATTCGCCTCACGGCAGAGGTCGAGGTGACCTCCGATTCCCCGGACTTTGTCCCGGAGGACCGCAGCGCGCAGCTGCCGGACTATTACACTGGAAATATTAAAGCTGTTACAAACGGTGAATTTGCAGCGCTGCTCGGCCATGCGATCCCCAGCCCTGACCGCGACTACACCCAGCCGATCACAGCGAACAATTCCCTTTCGGACGCAGCGGATACCAAGTGGGGCGCCCGGATCGATAAGCTTCTGCGCAAGGCGCTGCTCAAGCGCAGCGGGGAGATGGCAAACGGCGGTATGATGTACCACACGATCACCGAGATGCCGATCCGCGGCTTCCGCACCATGTCGGGCGGTCTGGTGTCACAGCAGATGATAGACGCCCTTGTCAGCCTGCTCAACGGACAGGGCGGTGGCGGAACACTCGTCAAGGAGGCACTCGGCGCCGTGAAGACGCTCGTTGCCAAAAAGTAATCAGTTTTCAGTGCCGTGCGGGTTGTATGACTCGCGCGGCATTTTGTACATCTGTTCCGCCGGCGTTGTGAAACAAGCCGGCCGCACATATTCTCCCCATCTCCATCATAAAGTGATATCACGTTTAATGAGAGGGGGATATCGGAATGGATTCCAACCGTCACACAGGCG
Source organism: Candidatus Onthovicinus excrementipullorum (assembly GCA_018712345.1). Lineage (GTDB taxonomy): Bacteria > Bacillota > Clostridia > Oscillospirales > Acutalibacteraceae > Onthovicinus > Onthovicinus excrementipullorum. Next base: position 146,551 of record DVHG01000025.1, read on the forward strand.
GATGTGACGCAGTGCTCAACCTGCCCTATCCGCCCATCCGCACACAGAGCCGCCGCCCGGAATATGCACGCGCCATGCTCAGCAATATCGGCAGCGATAATTCTGAGATGGGTGCCGTCAGCCTGTATTTTTATAACAGCGTGATCCTGAAGCCGGAGCACGAGGCGTTCGCGCAGTGTTTTCACCAGATCAGCATGGTGGAGATGCACCATCTGGACATCTTTGCCACTTTGGCCTTTCAGATGGGGATGGATCCCCGCCTGTGGTGCATGCGTGATAGGGGACGATGCTACTGGACACCGGCGTATAATCGCTATCCGCGGGAGATCCGTGCGTTGATTGTAAATGCCCTGCGCGGAGAGCAGGCCACCATTCGGAAGTACACCCGTCAGGCGGAGGTGATCCGGGATCCGGATATTGTGGAGATTTTAAACCGCATCATCCTTGATGAGCGTCATCACGTAGAGCTTTTCCGCACTATGCTCGATCAGCTCCCGTGATTTTACAGCGGCACGCCCTAGTCCGGCCGGAGTGGGGCGTGCCGCTTTATGCGGGCGGGTAGGGGGTGAATATTTGTCGGTTCCGCCGGAAAAATATGACTGAATGACCTTGACATCTGACTCAAGTTGTGGTAAAATCTAAAAACGTCGGATACAGCGGTATAGTGTAACGGTAACACACCGGACTCTGACTCCGTATTTCTAGGTTCGAATCCTAGTACCGCTGCCATGTCGGAACGATTTGTTCGTTCCGACTTTTTTGTTTTCCGGTGCCTTTAGGCATAAAAATTCCCCTCCCGGCTCTGCCGGAGGAAGATCAAAGCGAAAGAGAGAGAACGATGAAACATACTGTATGCATCAAAACACCGCCGGAGCGCTCGGGCAATCAGTCCATTCCGGATGGAGCGCTCGCCGGCAACGGCGATTTATCGGTAATACTTGGCAGCAGCGCAACCGGAATGAGAGTTTACATAGCCAAGTGTGACCTTTGGAAGGCGAACGAGCGCCCGGACTCCGACGGGGGGATCAAACCGCTGGGATATGTGGATTTTGAAATTCCAAAGAATCTCTATGAGCATTACCATGTTGAGCAGCGCATGGACGAGGGCGAGCTCTTTTGCCGTTTTGCAGAAGGGGAAAATTTTGTGCAGATCACCATTATGGTCTGCGCAGTCAAAAACGATGTGTTTTTCGACGTGTCGGCAAGTAGCCCTGAGCTGATCCGTGATCCGCAGTTTACAGTTTTTCGCTGCAATGCCGATGGATGGAATGAAACCAGACAGGACGGCATTCATATCATTACCCGCGTGTTTCAAAATGACAGTCTTGCATTCCCCTGTAAAATCAGCGCGGGCATGCGGGCTTTTTCACCGAATAAATTTGTGCTTACAGCCGCCACCAATTTTGACAGTGATACATTTGAAACCGACGTGGAATCACATCTGCGGTCTTTTAATGAGGAGACCTGCCAGCAGGAAAAAAGAGAACATGCCCTCTGGTGGCAGGAGTTTTACAGCAAGTCGGAATTTAAAACGAGCGATGAGCAGCTGGAATTAAACTGGTATGCCTGTCAGTACCATCTGGCGATCTGTGCGCGCAACAGGGCGTTCCCGCCGGGAATCTATGGCAATTTTATCACAACCGAACGGGTGAACTGGCACGGGGACTACCACCTGAACTATAATTATGAGGCGCCTTTTTACGCGGCTTTTTCCTCCAATCACCCGGAGCTGACGGATGGGTATACCGCACCACTGGAAGCGTTTATGGAGCGAGGCAAAACATGCGCCAAAGAATACCTGAACTGTAAGGGCCTGTTTTATCCCGTTGGATTGTTGCCCAAAGGCCTGTTTTCGGAATACCGGGACAGCAGCCCGGAAGAATATGAAAAAATGTTTTTGGGCCAGAAGAGCAACGCCGCCTATGCCGCCGTAATCCTGGTCATGCGGTGGAACAGTACGCGCGATACGGCATATGCTCAGGAGCACATTTATCCGTTCCTGAAGGAAGTGGGCGCGTTCTGGGAGGATTTTTTGGTATTTGAAAACGGCAGATATGTCATTTATGACGACGCGATCCATGAGGTGCCCTATTATCTGGAGCACTTTAACCCGCGCACTTACCGGAAGCATATACACGCCAAAAACAACCTGCTCTCTCTGGGGCTTGTTCGGATGGTGTTTCGCGCGCTGCTGGACATCTCCGAGGCACTTGATGCCGATACCGAAAAACGCGAAAAATGGCGCCATATTCTGGCGCATATCAGTGGATATCCCACGTTTACCAAGAAGTTTAAAAAGGTTTTCCGCTATACGGAAAAGGGGCCTGCCTGGAATAAGACAAACTTTCTCTGTCTCCAGCATGTCTATCCGGTGGGGCAGGTTGATCTCAGGGATAAAAAGATGCTTCAAATCGCGCGGAATACCTTCTTTACAAACAACAGATGGTTTGACGACAACGCGACAAATTCCGTTTTCCCATGTGCCGCCAGGCTTGGGATAGATCCGGCACTGATTCTTAAAAATCTAAGGCTGAATTATAAAAAATTTCAGCTGCCAAACCTGCTGATGCTCCACGGGGGCGGATGCCTTGAAAATTGCAGCCTGACGGCTGCAACCCTGAATGAGATGGTACTGCAAAGCTATGACGGCATCATCCGGATTTTCCCTAATTGGGATCGGGACATTTCCTGCAGCTTTAAGAATCTGCGTGCTGACGGCGCATTTTTGGTATCGGCACAGATGGAGGAGGGGGAGATCACCCACATTGAAATTTTCAGCGAGCGGGATGCCCGAGCGGTTTTACAGAATCCCTATGACCGCAGTGTCCTGTCCCCCGATAAGAATCAAATCTATACAGACAGACTGATCGAGATCTGTTTTGAAAAGAATCAGCGCATTACGGTAACAAAAGCATAGAATGTCTGTGTGCATTTTCGGGGATGTGTCAGACGACGGCGAAAAATCAGGGCTTTGACAAGGGAGTGGGATATGGCGTTTTTTCCTGGGAATGGAGCAGTTCCGCCCGGTATAGCAGTCAAACAGGTGCACGGGCTCATTTTTACCCGGGATGGCAGGATAGAGAACGGATCAGCGTCCGTTCTCTTTTTGTATGAAGAAAATCACTCGCAAGGCGAGTGGTTCAAAAGAAGCCTAAAGGCGATGATGTAGACAGAAAAACTCCCTTTGCTTAGAATAAGGGTGCGGTCTGCCAACTGCACGAAAAAGCAAAGGGAGGTCATTGTGATGAATGACGTAAACAGTTTATCGCATACAAAATGGAATTGCAAGTACCACATAGTATTTGCTCCAAAGTATCGCCGGAAGGTGATATATGGGAAGTTGCGTTCAGACATGGGGAAAATCCTGAGGAGGGTATGTGGGTATAAACACGTAGAAATCATAGAAGCCCATGCAATGCCAGATCATATACATATGTTGCTATCCATACCGCAAAAATTGAGCGTAGGTGAGCTCATGGGGTGTTTGAAAGGGAAAAGTACGCTGATGATATTTGAGAGGCATGCAAACCTAAAGTACAAATATGGACGAAGAGTATTCTGGGCAAAGGGATACTACGTCAGTGCAGTAGAAGGAAACAAAGAGGGAATAGCCCGATACATCAGAGAACAGGGAAAGAGAACATGATGTACGATCAATTAACAATCAAAGAGTACACAGATCCATTTAAGAAGTAAAACCGATGCAGTCAGTAGCTTCAGCGAACAACACGCCTCTTTAGAGGCGGCTGGTATCATGCCCTTTTAGGGCTGTTCTAAAACCACCGGCTTCGCCGGTGAATATTTATTTTTATACTGCAGTGGAGTAAGGCTGTAATATTTTTTAAAGGTTCGGATAAACTGCGTTGGGTCCTGATAGCCCACATGCTCACAGACCTGCTCTACCTTCATTGGCGTTTGGGACAGTAGCTGTGTAGCATGCTCCATCCTGATTTTCTGGATAATGCTTGAAAAGGTAAAACCTGTCTGCTTTTTGATCATCGTACTCAGGTAGGCGGGGCTGAGGTGAAAGTGTTCAGCCGTTCCACTCAGAGTGGCGGTCCGATAGTTCTGGCGCACATAGTTTTCAATGGCGGTCATCCGTTCATCGACCCCCTGATCTCCTGAGGAAAAGTCAATTGTGTGTTCATAATTTTGGACCAGATAAGGGAAAAAGGCGGCCAGCAATCCGTCGAGCATATGGTTATAATGACGCTTTTTTTCCAGTTGCTGCGTCATCATGCACAGCAGGAGTTCGGGCAGGAAGGCATCCTGCCCGCAGTGGAAAGTAAGAGAGTTGCGGTAGTGCTTCGCGTATAGCGTTTGGGCGAAGTAGGCGGAGAGCGCCGTTCCGCTGCGCATCAGCACGGAAAAGACGCTGTCAAAGGTGGTCTTTCGAATTTTGATGTTCAGGGTGACGCTGTCCGGCTCCGTGCGCAGATAGTGACGGACATTCGGTGGGATGATTGTGACGTCGCCCTGCCCTACGAGGATCGTCTCCTCGTCCACCTGATGAAGGCATTGTCCCCGGATCGTACAGACGATTTCAAAAAAATCGTGGCTGTGGGCAAAGATGTCAATATATCGCGGAACGCGCTGAACCTCCGAGTTGGCACCTGGGGAGATGAACAGATATTCCCGAAGGATTGCCGAGGGGTAATCCCCCAATTTTGATGTAAGCCATTTTTTGTATGCATCTGCATCCGTGCCCTTTAGGACAGAAAAGTCCCTGGGGTTGTCCTGCTGCTGCAGGTAGATCAGGTCAAGGCAGTCGAGATATTTATTGGTCTCCAGGAAATAGGCGTACCCGAGTTGTTCTTCCTCGTCCAGCGTCGTCAGCCGGGCATAGGTTTTATCCAGCTGCATAAGCTCTCCCCCCGTGCGTACATTTTACCAATTGTATCATAAATCTTCAAAAAAGAAAATAGTACCGATAATTTAACGAAAAATATGTTATTTATTTAACTTCTTAACTGTGATATGATTGTAATTGAACTCGGAACGCACATCATCCGGAATTATTTGGAGGGAGATAATGGAAGTGATTGGTATTTTTTTAGGAATTGCTGCGGCCTTAATCGGTGGGGGGCTACTGTACCTTTTCTGTTCGCCGATGCCGGTAGTCCGGCTGATTCGGCGCGGTGATAACTTCAGCGTGACGTATCCGCCTGATTATGAGGCAACCAGTGAACAAGTCGAGATCCTGCGGAATCTGGCCTATCCCTCCCGAGAGGGGAAAAACAGCTATGATCTGTATCTGCCTAAGGGAGAGGGACGATATCCGCTCGTCGTCTGGGTGCACGGCGGATCCTTTGTGGCCGGGGATAAGGCTTCCATGGAGAATTGGGGGGTGATGCTGGCCGGAAGCGGCTATGCGGCGGCGCTCATCAACTATGAGCGGGCGCCCGAGGCATCATATCCTGCGCAGATCCGCCAGATCGCACAGGCTGTTCGGGCCATTGCAGAGTCGGTGGAGGGCCATGAAAAGCTCAATATGGAGTGTGTGGCGATTGCGGGGGATTCGGCCGGTGCGCACATGGCAGCGCAGTTTGCACTGCTGCACACCAATCCGAAATTTGCCCAGCGGCTGGGAATTTCGTCCCCGCTCCCGCCCACGGCGCTCAAGTGCGCGCTGCTCTACTGCGGCCCGTTTCAGCTGGAAGATCTGCTGCATGCGGACAGCCACGTTCTTCGGTTTTTGGCGGGGCGGATTGGTCAGTGCTATCTTGGCACCCGAAAGTGGAAGAGTTCCCCGCTGCTGGATACCCTGACCCTCAAGAATTTTATCACGGGTGATTTTGTCCCAGCCTATATCACGGATGGCAACACGCTTTCATTTGAGAGTCATGGGCGTGCGCTTGCCGAATCGCTCAAGGCGACGGGGGTTGAGGTCCGGGAGCGGTATTTTGACAAGGAAAAATATGGTGAAGTAGGACACGGCTATGAGGCCCAGCTCGCAACGGAGCCGGCGGCCATATGCCTGCGTGATACACTCGAATTTTTAAAAGCACATATGGTGTGCCCGGAACCGGACAGGAGAGAATAAAGAGATGGAGGAATTAAAAATGGATCGGAAAAAGGCATGGAAAATTGGTCTGCTCTCGGCACTTTTCCCCACCGTCGTGGCCGTTCTGGCAATCGGTGTGATCGTATTTGTGTTTCAGTATGTGTCCAATAATGGACTGGTGGAAATTGAGCGTAAGACCGGATATTACGCTCAGCTGGCCGAATATGCGCCCAAAAAAGCAACGGTGTTTTTTGGCGATTCCATTACGGAGATCTGCCCGATCGAGGACCTTTACGGCGATTATGCGGAGCAGTCGGGCTCCCCGGTGATCAATCGTGGCATCAGTTCCGAGACGACAGCCTCCATGCTGGCGCGGGTTAATGAGAGTGTTATTGCCCTCCAGCCGCGCAACCTCGTTATGCTGATGGGGATCAACGACCTGAATCAGGGTATTGCGCCGGCGGAGGCGGCCGGGAATATCCGTGCCATTATTCAACGGGTAAAGGAGGAATCGCCGCAGACGAATATCGTTTTACAGTCCGTATACCCCACGGATATCAAGCGGGAGAGCTTCTATGAGCCGCTCCACATCTTTGCTGATAATGATCAGGTTTTGGCCCTCAACGGGCTGTTGGCGGAGCTGGCTGCGGAAGAGAACATCCGCTATGTGGATCTGACGTCCGTTTTGGCAGATGAAAGCGGCTATCTCCGCGATGACTACACCTATGACGGTGTTCATCCCAGCACTTCAGGATACCTTGCCGTCCGGGATCTGATTATTGCCGAGTTGGTCTGAACCCAGGAAATAGAAAATTTCTGCAAAATTATCCATTTGGGGCATGCGGCGGAACAGAATAGTTGACCCTGCGGCGATCGTGTGTTAAAGTAGTAGGGAAACAGCGGCAGGAATGGGGGCGCATAAGGATGGAGCTTTCCTTTGTGGCAGAACGGATTACACAGCTGCGGATGGAGAAGAACGTGTCCGAGCATCGGATGAGCCTGGATCTGAATATGGGCCATGGCTATATCCACAATATTACCTCCGGCAACGCGCTGCCGTCCATGGAGGCTTTTTTCCGGATCTGTGACTACTTCGGCATCACACCGCAGGAGTTTTTTAACACGACTTCCTCCAATTCCCAGCTTGTCTGCGAGGCGGAACGGGAGATCCGCCGCCTGGACCGGCGCGATCTGCGGGCGTTTGTCTACCTGCTGCGCCGATTTAATGAGAATAAGCCAGACCGGCAGTGAGGTCTGCACAGAAAACAGCCGGGCGCATATGCGCCCGGCTGTCTGCCTGTTACGGCGAAGGTTATTTCATGCCGTTCTCGTAGGCCTGGATCATCTTCTTGACCATCTGGCCGCCGATAGAACCCGCCTGGCGGGAAGTGAGGTCGCCGTTGTAACCCTGCTTCAGGTTGACGCCGACTTCATTGGCAGCCTCCATCTTGAACCTGTTGAGCGCCTCGCGGGCCTCAGGAACCATGCTGGAATTACCGTTCTTAGCCATTGTAGATTTACACTCCTTTTATCTTTTTTTGATCGATTTTGCGTCTGCCTTCATAGTATGAGATTTCATTCGGGAAATATCAGTGTAAAGTTTTGGCAGCGTTGGATACCTGAAATTCTGCACTTCTGCTGTATGGGGTTATATTCATTCGTGCATCACTTGATTTAAAAAGTGTATGAGTGTATAATATAAAATCATAATTGAGTAAATTTCAAATTTCGGTGTGCTGAAAAAATGGTGATCCACAGCAGCTGATAGGAAGCAATTTAATGAGTGAAAAGACAGAAATTCAACGCTAAACCATCTAATGAAGCGGTTGGCAAAGGCTGTCGGAATTTGAAAGAAAAATCCCGTGTCAACCGAACGGGCATGAAAATGGATTCTTCACACTGTAATCCGGTATATTATTGAATGCGGAAGGCCCCCCGCGAATGCCCTTTTGCGGGAAATGGGCGATTCCGTCCCTGTAATTACATCTGCTTCGGGAATGTGCGTAGGGGAGGTCAGCAATGGCAATCGGGTCTTTTGATGTGGTGCTTTACACTTGTGTTTTTTTGCTGCCGGGCTTTATTATGAAAAGCATTATAGATGCTTTTGTGCCGCCGCAAAAATTCCGCGAAGCAAAATACTTTTTAACTTGCCTGCTGTACAGCATAATAAACTGCGCTCTATTGAGTTGGCTGTATGTTATTATTTCCAGTCTGTATCGGGAGCATCCGTACTGGTACTGGATTGTACTGCTGCTGGTCAATATAGGTGGAGCAGTCATATTGGGCGTTTTAACTGGGGCAATTCGTAAGTTTGATGTTGTAGACCGGATTTTTCAAAAGTTTGGGATCTCCAAAATACATCCGATTCCAACGGCTTGGGACTACTGGTTTTCAAATCAGAAAGAAGAGATATGGGTTATAGTTACCCTAATTGGCGGTCAAAAAATATGCGGAAAATATTCGTATATTTCCTTTGCATCCTCTGAGCCGGAAGAGAGGGATCTGTATTTAGAGGAAATCTATGATGTGAATGAGCGGGATGAGTGGACCTGCAAGGAACGGACGAGGGGGATTTTAATCGCAAAAGGGCAGATCGCCACGATCGAATTTATATCATGAGGAGATATTAGTATGTTCGGAAGTAAAAAACGGAGCAATAGAAACCGGCCATCACTGGAAAAAAGAGGATACCAGCCAAAAATGTACGAAGGTTACCGCCCGATCAAGCCGATCAAAAGCCAGCCCCCCAACAAAGGGAGCAGCGTGCAGCCGGCTCCAACAGGGAAAAACAGCAAATGAGAAGATGAACAATTTTTTGTTCTTGTAAAATTCAATTTAAGGACTCAATCGGGAAAGTCGGTGTCTGGATTGCATTTTTTATGGGAAACCGATATAATATGTCTATAGTTCTTGCCGCAGAGGTTCAGCGGATCTTTCTGTGGATTTTCGACCTCGCGTGTATCGGAAGCTTTGGAGGGATGAGCGTGGAGAGGGAACAAAAGGAAAAAAAGGGCGTTCTGCACAGGGTGGACAGTGCCGCGGCGGAAAAGGGCTCCGCCGTGGTGACGGCGTGGCAGTTTGTGAAGTTCATTGTCGTGAGCCTGCTCGCGTGCATCGTACAGTTTGCGCTGCTGAACATTTTGCAGCTTCTCCCGCCCATACAGGAGCTCTTTGCCAGGGATTTCCGCTGGTGGGTGTTTGACTATCCGGCTGCGGCAAACGGCCTTGGCTACTTCATCGCATTCAACGTCTCCAATATTGTCGCGCAGATTGTCGCTTTCTTCGTCAACCGGAAAAAGACGTTCAATGCCGACAATAACATTCCCGTGACGCTGACGATCTATATCATTGCCACCGTTTTGCTCATCTGCTTTTCGGCATGGCTCTCCCCGACGATTAACGCCTGGCTCATCGGCCTGAATGTCAATGATAAGCTCGCGGGTAATATCTCCACCATGGTGTGCAGCACGCTTCAGTTCTTTATCTATTTTCCGATCGACAAGCTGCTGATGCGTCAGAAAAAACAAAAATAAGCGGTCATTTTCCGGCGGGGGCTTCCGTTGTGCAGGGCAGCGGATTGCACTTCGCCGGATTTTTTGTTATTCTTAACAGTAGATTCGTCACGGGAGGCGCTGTATGAAATTTTTCCATCTCTCCGATCTCCACCTGGGCAAGCGTGTCAATGAGTTCTCCATGCTGGAGGATCAGCGATACATTTTAGATCAGATCCTGTCTCTGGCGGATGCGGAACAGCCGGATGCCGTCCTCATCGCGGGCGATATCTATGACAAACCGGTCCCGCCGGCGGAGGCTGTCGCGCTGTTTGACGCCTTTTTGTCCGAACTCGTGCGGCGGCATATCAAGGTGCTCGCCATCGGCGGGAATCATGACTCCCCGGAGCGGATCGCCTTTGGGGCCGATCTGATGTGCGGGAGCGGCGTGTATTTTGCCCCGGTCTATCACGGCTGTGTGGAGCCGGTGACACTGACAGATTCGTTTGGCCCGGTGCGTGTGTTTTTGCTGCCGTTTATCAAGCCGGCCCATGTGCGGGCGTGTTTCCCGGAGGAGGAGATCGACGGCTATGCATCCGCCGTGCGGTCGGCCATCGCCCATATGGCGGTCAATCCTGCTGAGCGGAATGTCCTTGTGACGCACCAGTTCGTCGCCGGTGCGCAGACGTGTGAGTCCGAGGAGCTCACAGTCGGCGGGGCAGATCAGGTGCCGGCCACTGTTTTTGATCCGTTCGACTACACGGCGCTCGGCCATCTCCACGGCCCGCAGAATATCGGAAGCGCGCGCGTCCGATATTGCGGAACGCCGCTGAAATACTCCTTTTCTGAGATGAAGCATCACAAATCCGTGACGGTAGTGCAGCTCGGGGAGAAGGGGGCGCTCGATATCCGCACCCTGCCCCTGATTCCCCGCCGGGATCTGGCGGAGCTGCGGGGGACGTATATGCAGCTGGCAGAGCGCTCCTTTTACAGCGGTCTGGATACGCAGCGCTATTTTCACATTACCCTGACGGATGAGGAGGATGTGCCGGACGCAATCGGCCGCCTGCGCGCGATCTATCCGAATATCATGAAGCTCGACTATGATAACGCACGAACCCGGGGCGGAGGGACGCTGCTCCCGCTGGAGCAGGTGCAACCGCAGTCACCGGAAGAATTATTTGCGGCCTTTTACCGGCAGCAGAATAACCGGGAGCTTTCACCCGAACAACGGGGGTGTCTGGCGGACTTGATCGAAAAGATATGGGAGGGTGACGCATGAGACCGGTAAAATTAACACTGTCTGCCTTTGGCCCCTATGCCGGGCGGATGGAGCTGGAGCTGGACAGGCTTGGCGACAGCGGCCTCTACCTAATCACAGGGGATACGGGCGCTGGGAAGACGACGATCTTTGACGCGATCACCTTTGCCCTCTATGGGGAGGCGAGCGGTACTTCGAGGGCGCCGGGGATGTTCCGCAGCAAGTACGCCCTCCCGGAGACGCCCACTTTTGTGGAGTTGGAATTTCTCTACGGCGGGCAGACGTATTGGGTCCGGCGTGTGCCGGAATACGAGCGCCCGGCCAAGCGGGGCGGCGGGACAACCACCCAGCAGCAGGAGGCCGAACTCCACCGGCCGGACGGGACGATCGTCACGCGCACACGGGAGGTGACCGCTGCCGTTGAGGAGATCATGGGCCTGAACCGGAACCAGTTTACGCAGATCGCCATGATTGCACAGGGGGATTTTTTAAAGCTCCTGCTTGCCTCCACGGACGAACGGATTAAAATTTTCCGCAAGCTCTTCCGCACGGAACGCTATGGCACCCTACAGGAACAGCTGAAAATACAGGCAAACGCGCTCGCCCGTACGTATGAGCAGGAGCGCGCCGGCATGCTTCAGGCGGCGCAGACGCTCACCGGGACGGAGGAGGACACGCAGCAGCTTGCCCGGGCGGAGGCCATGACGTGTGAAGAGTTGACGGCCCTGTCCGACGCGATGATTGGGCGGGATCAGGCTCAGGAACGTGAGATTGCACGACAGCTCACCGCCGCCGATGAATCCCTCAGTCAGAGCCGGCAGCGTCTGGAACAGGCGCAGGAGCTTGAACAGATGCAGGGGCGGCTGGAACAGTCCGCCGCACAGCTGAAACAGGCGGAGGAGACCTTGGCCGCCCGGCAGCGTGATCGGGCGCAGGAGCAGTGCCGCGCGCCGGAGGCAGAGCGGGCACTGGAAAAAATCACACAGCTGCGCGGGCAGTTGCCGCAATATGCCCGGCTCGATCAGGAGCAGAAAAAGCAGGCGGAGCTCCTCGCGCAGCAAGAGGAAAATCTGCGGCGGCTTCAGCAGTGCGAAGAGGCACTGGAGCGGCTCAAACAGCAGCGTGAGGCTGCCCGGCAGGAGCAGGAAACACTGCAGGATTGTGCCGCGGTTCAAGAGCGGCTCACCGCCGAGCGCCGGGATCAGGCGCGGCGGATGGAACATCTGCGGACACTCTGGGCTGATACAGGCACCCTGAAAAAGCTGGAACAGGAACTGACCGCGGCGCAGTCGTACTACCGCAGTGCCGTCGGCCGGGCGGAGGAGTGCCGGGCGGTGTATGACCGGAAAAACAGGGCGTTTTTAGACGCACAGGCCGGGATTTTGGCATCCGCATTGGAGCGGGATCACCCCTGCCCGGTCTGTGGCTCGCGCGATCACCCCGCCCCTGCCCCGCTTGCGCAGGATGCGCCGGGGGAGGAGGAGGTCAACCGCGCCAAGGCGGAGATGGACCGGGCGGCGGCCGCTGAATCGGAGCAGAGCCGCAGGGCGGGCCGGATTTCCGGTCAGGTTGAATCCATGCGCCGTGCGGTTGCCGACCGGATATCCCAACTGATTCCGGATACCGGGGAGGAGGCTTGGGGATCCCGCCTCACGGAGGAGACGGCTCTGGTACAGGAGAAGATGCAGCAGCTGGACGAGTCCCTTGCCGAGCAGGAGAAAAATATCCGCCGTCTGGAACAGGTCCGGGCCCTGTTGGCACGGGCGGAGCGCAAGGTCCCGGACGGGGAACAGGCCGTCCATGACCTGCGGACCGCGTGTACCCGTCTGGAGCGCGACATCCGCCACGTGAAAGAAGATATTGGTAAAATCCGCGGGGAGCTTCCCTGTGAAAGCAGTGCCCAGGCGGAACGGGAGATAAAGGAGCTGGAGCGTTTTCGGGAGCAGCATGACCGGCTGACACAGCAGGCGGAAAAAGCGCTGCAGGCGGCGCATTCCGTGGTGGACAATCTGCGCGGGACCGTCCAGGAGCTGACGGATCAGCTCGCGAATCGGGAACGCCCTGATGCAGAACAGGCCCGTGCGGTGCTGGAGGAGTGGACACGGCGGAAAAAGGAACTGTCCGATACACAGCTGGCGGTACATGCCCGGGTGGAAAAAAACCGGGCAGCGCGGGAGCGGATTCTCCACTTTGGCGAGGGACTCTCCGCTGCGGAGGATCAGTTGAAATGGATGAAAGCCCTCTCGGACACGGCGAACGGAGCGCTCTCCGGACAGGGGAAGATCATGCTGGAGACGTACGTGCAGACGGCGTATTTTGACCGTATTCTGGTACGGGCCAACACGCGCCTGATGGCCATGACGGACGGGCAGTATGAGCTGGAGCGCCGTCGGTCGGCGGAGAACAACCGCAGCCAGAGCGGGTTGGATCTGGAGGTCATTGATCACTACAACGGCAGCCGCCGCAGTGTGCGCACACTCTCCGGCGGGGAGTCCTTTCTGGCGTCTCTTGCGCTGGCGCTCGGCCTCTCCGATGAGATCCAGTCTGCGGCGGGCGGCGTGCAGCTCGACGCCATGTTTATTGATGAGGGGTTCGGCTCTCTCGATGAGGAGACGCTCCATCAGGCTGTCCGCGCTCTGAGCGGGCTGGCGGAGAGCCGCCGCCTGGTGGGGATTATCTCCCATGTATCGGAACTGAAGGAGCAGATCGACCGGCAGATCGTCGTCACAAAGGACCGCTCCGGCGGCAGCCGGGCCGAGATCGTCGTATAAACCGCGAGGAATGGAGGACATAACATGAATATCGGAATTTTGGGCGCCGGCCATATCGCCGGGAAGATGGCTGAAACCGTCAACAGGATGGACCCGCGCCAATACCGCTGCTATGCCGTCGCCTCGCGCGACTATACAAAAGCACGCGCCTTTGCGCAGCAGTACAGGGCGGCACATGCTTACGGCTCCTATGAGGCGATGCTGGCGGACCCGTCGGTGGACCTCGTCTATATCGCCACGCCGCACTCGCACCACGCGGCCCATGCAAAGCTCTGCCTGACAAATGAGAAGCCCGTTCTATGTGAAAAGGCGTTTACTGCCACAGCCGCACAGGCTGAAGAGGTGCTTGCACTCGCACGGGAGAAGGGGATTTTCATCACGGAAGCCATCTGGACACGGTACATGCCGTCCCGCAGGATCATCCGGGAGATTGTTGATTCCGGTGTCCTCGGGCGTGTCCACTCCATTCAGGCGGATATCGGCTATCCGCTCCGTGCGGTGGAGCGCCTGAATGAGCCTGCGCTGGCCGGCGGCGCCCTGCTGGATATCGGGATCTATCCCATTCACTTTGCCCTGATGGCCTTTGGGGATCAGATTGACCGGGTACAGGCGCATGCGGTGCTCAGCCCAAAGGGCGTGGACCTGATGGACAGCATCACCCTCACCTGGCCGGACGGGCGTTTCGCGGTCCTCCATGCGACCATGCTCACCCCTACGGACCGCATGGGGTATATCTACGGTGAGGAAGGCTATTTAGCCGTCACCAACATCAACAATCCCGAACGCATTGCCCGGTATGACCGCGACCACCGGCCGGTGGAGGAATATGAAATCCCCGCGCAGATCAGCGGTTATGAGTATGAGGTTGAGGCGTGCCGGGACGCGCTGAAAAAGGGCGCAACGGAGTGCCTGCAGATGCCGCACGCGCGCACTTTGGCGGTCATGCGCCTGATGGATGAGATCCGCAGCCAGTGGGGGATGCGATATCCGTTTGAATGAGATCAGAAAGGCTTGGTATACAGTAAAAGGAACAACGGCCTCTCCCGGATCGGAGAGGCCGTTTTGCCACCGCGAAAAGGACTGTTACTCTTTACGCACTGCGTTCTTTTCCCGCCATTTACCCGTGCGGTACTCCGCGTAGGAGATGAGGAAATTTGCCGCCCATCCAATGGGTACGGCGTACCAGACCATCTCAATCCCAAAGCGCGGGGCCAGCGTGACGGCCAGAACTACGCGCAGTGCCAGATTGACCAGGTTGGCCACAGTGAACAGGGGCATGTCCCCCGCGCCGCGCAGGAGGCCGTCCGTCGTCATCTTCAGGCCGATCATCAGGTAGAACCACCCCATGAACCGGAGGTATCCGGTCCCGGTCTGCACGGCCAGCGCCGTCCCGTCCGCCCCCAGGAACAGGGAGATGATATCCCCGTAGAAGCATTCAAGCGGGATGCAGATGAGTATGGCAAAGCACAGGACGATCCCGCCGGCGGTGTGATATCCCTTTGGGACGCGCTCAAACCGGCCGGCGCCGATGTTCTGGGAGGTGTAGGTGGACATCGCGTTCCCCATCGCAGACATGGGCACCACGCACAGGCTCTCCACCCGCATGGCCGCCGAAAAGCCCGCCAGCATCTCCACCCCAAAGCTGTTGACCACGGACTGCACCAGCATCATGCCGATGGATACGGTGGACTGCTGCAATACCGAGGGCAGGGCGATGCGCGTCATGCTGCGGAATTCGCAGGCGCTGAACGGGGGCTGCTTTTCCCGGCAGATTCCGGAGAGTATACGCAGGAAAATGGTCAGGGATATAATCGCGGAGATTCCCTGCGCGATCAGCGTCGCCCAGGCGGCGCCTGCCACCCCCAGGTCAAACACAAGCACCATCACCAGGTCGAGCGCCACGTTGAACAGGGAGGAAAAAATCAGCAGGTACAGCGGGATCCGCGACCGTCCCAGCGCGTTGAACATTGCGGAGAGGATATTGTACAGGAATAAAAACGGTAGGCCGAGAAAATAGATGTTTAAATACGTTGTTGCCGAATCAAGAATATCCGGCGGCGTGTTGAGCAGCAGCATGATCCGGCGGCCGAGGATCAGTCCGATGATGCCCAGCAATACGCTGACCGCCGCGAAGGCGATCAGTGCCGTGTAGACGGAGAGCTTCAGCTTGCCATAGTCCCGTGCGCCGAAGTACCGGC
This sequence comes from Candidatus Onthovicinus excrementipullorum, assembly GCA_018712345.1. Lineage (GTDB taxonomy): Bacteria > Bacillota > Clostridia > Oscillospirales > Acutalibacteraceae > Onthovicinus > Onthovicinus excrementipullorum. The sequence goes on from DVHG01000025.1 coordinate 162,276, forward strand.
TGGTGATGACGGAAGCGCCCACACCGCCGCCGATCGCAATGGAGATGAACACATTTGTCAGCGAGTAGGAGGCCCCCACTGCCGCGAGTGCGCTCTCATTGACAAAACGGCCGACGATCACGGAATCTGCCATGGTGTAGAACTGCTGGAACAGATTGCCAAGGATCATCGGCAGCGCAAAGATAAGCAGGGCACGCAGCGGGCGCTCATGAATCAAGTATTCCCTCTCCATTTTTCAAATCCTCTATCCGTAAAACTTCCCGGCATTATGGAAAACAATTTTCTGCGCCGGTTCATCTGAAACCATCTTTATTTTTACTATTATATCATTTTCTGCGGCAAAAACAACGGGATCAATCTGTCTGAACACGTCAAAATCCCCATTCCATGAAAGGAATGGGGATTTTGCTGTTGAATCTTGATACAGAGGATATCGGTTTAAAAGGGAAAAGTCCTGCTTACCGTTTGCCAGCCGCTTTTTTCTGCTTCTTTTCGGCCTGGCGCTGGTTCTCTTCTTCAATCAGCTTCTGCCGTGCCTCGTCGGCGCGCTTTTTTGCGTCGTCATACTGAGCGGCGATCTCATCATAGTGCTGATAGTTTTCAGACTGAAGAATCAGGTTGCGGGCATCGATATACGGCTTCACAGCGCGGTTGTAAATGGCGCGCTCATTGGTGGCGGCCTTAATCTTCTTCTTGAGCTCATTGCGCTCAGCCTTGATGCTCTGAATTTCGGCCTTCAGCTGCGCGGCCTGATCGGCGTTCTTTGCCTCGCGGGCCTTGATATAGCGCTTGTAGACGTCGTCCACATACTGGTTCAGCTCATCGTCACGGTCAAACATCTGATAGATCTCCGTATCGTCGAAGAGCTCGATGCCGTTCGGGTAGTGCTTGCGGATGACGTTCCGGCTGGTCAGGCGCTTTTTAGCCATCTCAATCTCTTCCTTGCGGATGGCCTTCTCTTCAGGGGTGTTCCTGGGCAGTGCGCGGGCCTTTTTCAGGATCTCGGGCTCCACCTTGCTCAGGCCGTCCAGCCCTTCGCTGATAAGCTGTTTGGCCACTGTCAGCTTATCCTGCATGCGCGGATCGCTGAATTTATCCAGCTCTTGGACAACCGCCTGGGCCACCTCTACCTCCTTGTTATGCTGGATGGCGGCCTTATATGCCTTCTTGGCCGCTTTGACGGCGGCCTTGTCGTGTGATTTTCTGGCTGCACGGATTGCATCTTTGGATACGGTGACAGTCCCCTCCTGCACAAGCCTGCGCGAGTTCTCGATCAGGTCAATGGCCTCTACCAGGCGCTCGTCGGAGAGGGCGTTGTTGCCGTAATCCTCAAACAGCGCGCGTACACGCAGTACGCTCACGATGCCGCGCTGCTTGTTATCCGTCAGATCATAGAAGAAGTACGGAATTACGTTCATGATCGCGCCGAATACGGCCAGGATGATCAGGAAGTGCAGCAGTTTGGTGAATATATCAGGATCGTACAGAATATCATATGGATTTTCATAACCGTTGCCGTCGTAAATTCCGCCAATTGTCCTGTAGACTACCGGCAGCACGCCGCTGGTAAGCATCGTGATAAAGCTGCCGATCAGCCCCACGGCGGAGAACATGCCGTCAATCCGTTCGCCGGTAATGTACTGCTGGTAATCGCGGATATCGCCGTTGATGGCGCGGGAGAGTACTTGCGCAAACGAGCCGGCTACCGCGTTGCCAAACATGAAGACCAAAACAATCCAGATATTACCCAGGGACGGGTACAGCAGTGCGATGAACAGAATGTTGAGCAGATTGGTCGTAATTAGCACGGCCTTTTTGCCATACCTGCGGATTGCAAAGGGGCAGAGCAACATCCCCCAGAATGAGGCGTTGCCGTATATTAGCGTAATCAGTGAATACTGCGGTGCTGTGCAGGCCCCTTGATACTGGTAGAGCCATACAAGGATGGTGTTATACGCACTCTCCAGGAATCCGATCCAGCCGGCCAGGGAAATGATCCAGAAGTACTTGTTCTTGGCCACGGCCTTCAGTGCGTCAATGAACTTGATCTGAATTACGTGTGTGCGCGCCTGCACGATCTTCTCACGCGTGTTCGCATAAGCGATCAGGGAGACCATCATACCGATGAAGGCGATCGGCGGGTAGACATAACGGTACAGACGGATGTCCATTAAATTACCGCCGGTGAGCCACCCTGCGAGCAGCGGCATCAGCGGGGTGATGATAGAAGGCGCCAAGGAGTAGACAATCGACTTGATGGATAGTGTGTCCGTTCGTTCCTGAGAGTTGGGCGAAAGGACGTGGATCAGGTTGTCATAGGCGTCGTAGAAGAAGTTGTAGAAGAACTGGAATCCGATGTTGAACGCCAGAACCGTAAAACTCTTCCAGAAGGAATTCATGTGTTCATATGGCATCCAGACAAACCCGATCGCCAGGATAGTGGCCGGGATTCCCATCGACACCAGGAACGGACGGTATTTTCCCTTTTTGTTCAGCGAGTTGTCAATGATATGTGCGCGGATCGCCGTCAGCGGAATGCCGGCAATTGTACTGATGATGTACAGAATGTACATCGTAGTGGGATCAATACCGATCGTGTTGCCAATCAGGGTGTTCGTCGTGCTCAGCGTCATCGCGGTGACTACCGTCACCAGACAGTAAACGCCGATGCCGCCGCCGCTGTAGGAGAGGATCTCTTTAAAGGTCATGTATCTCCCGGGGGGCGGCACACGCCAGTACTCCTTACACTGAGTGATCAGTGAGGACACCTTTGCGATTAAGCCGGATTTGGTGTTCAAATTTTATCTACTCCTCTCAAATCAATATATGGAAATTATATAAATAAACTAAAGTAAAATCAATATAATCACAGAAAAACGATTCTACTTTCAGTTTGAGCGGTGTCACACCGGATTTATGGCACACTTATGAAATTACCATTGACTTGGAGTGGGCTCCAGGTGTTATACTGGATACGGAAAGGCGGTGGAATTATGACGATTGCACAGGCAAGTCAAAAATATGGAATTACGGCGGATACGCTGCGCTATTATGAGCGCATCGGGCTGCTCCCGCCTGTCCGGCGTGTCAACGGGATCCGGGACTACTCGGAGGCGGACTGCGGCTGGATTGAGTTTATCCGCTGCATGCGCGGCGCCGGCGTACAGGTGGAGGCGCTGATCGAGTATGTGGCCCTCTTCCAGCAGGGGGAGGCCACCTCGCAGGCACGCAAACAGATTCTGATTGAGCAGCGCGAGCGGCTACAGGAGAAGCTCGACCAGATGCAGGCCACGCTCGACCGTCTGGATCAGAAGATTGAGCACTATGAGCAGTGTGAACGTGTGGCCGAGGAGACACTGCGCAGAAAGGCGGCAGAACAGAAAGAATAAGCGGAGAGCCGTTGTTTATACGCCTGTAGACCAAATCCAAACTGCGATGGAACGCTCTAGTGTGCGGCGGATGCGGTCTGTGCCCTTTGGGGATCTTCCGGATGTGATGGGGACGCGTTCCGGGATGGGTGGCGGAGAATCCGCAGATATCACAAACCAATTCATTATTTTATATGCAAATCCGGGCAGGCTGTATGCAGCCTGCCCGGATTTGTGTATAAAGCTCTTCTGTGCGGGAGGGGAACGGGGAAATATCGGGCCTGTAAAGATTGTGCGATTTCTATGAGGACTTATTACGGACACGCAAAAAGTACAAGGTTAAAGCGAATGTAGAGAGTGGTTCTTTTTCCGGAAGGTCAGCGGGGGATCGCCGTATTTCCGCTTAAACTGCCGGATGAAGTTGTTCAGATCGCGGAAGCCGGTCTCCTCGCAGATATCCGCGATGCTCTCCTCTGTATTCAGCAGCAGGAGCTGTGCGTGATAGAGCCGTGTGTGCAGCAGATACTCCACTGGCGAATAGCCGGAAAATTTCTTGAATGCACGGGCAAAGTGCTCACGGGAGAGGTAGAAGTGTTCGGCAAGGCTCTGCACATTTTCGATGGACCGATAGTTGGCATCAATATATCGCTGGATCTGGAGCATCCGCTCGTCAAAGGTGCCCTGCCGATTCTCCGTACACCGGTAGAGCAGGATCAGCAGGTTGCAGATCTCGTTTACGATCAGCTGCTCCCTGTACGGATATTCATGCTGTTCCTCAGCGATCAGCGTATTAAAGATGGCTTCCGCCACTTTCTGTATCTGCGGATCAAGCGGGATCACGTGACTGAATCCTGCGGGGCGGCACTTGACCATGGTCACAAGATGCGTGTGGATGGACTGCTCAAACTGCGCCGTATTCAGCACCAGCGTATAGCGCCTGTACTGCGTATCCGCCTTTAAAGTCCGGTGCCATTCAAACGGGTTGAGCAGGATGACAGCGGGAGCCTTGACCGTGTGTGGAACGTTGTTGATTTCCACTTCTGCCAAGCCATCTGTGATATAGAGGAATTCATATCCGCTGTGGAAATGCGGCGCGGAGATGATGGGGCTGATGGCCTGTGTATTGTAGTTGATTTCGTCAATTATGTTACTCATGGGTCAAGGATAGCACGACGGCGCTTCTTCGTCAAGCGAAAATCTCACAAAAAGCATATTTTTCGCAATAAAAGGCATGGAAAATCATGAGGGTATATGGTACTATTTAAGAAAAGTACAGATGAGAGGATGCATGCAGCTTGCAAATCAACGCCAAGGCGGCAATTTACGATAAAACAGCCCAGAACAGAGTTGTCATTCAGCCCATGGAGGGCTGCGACGGAACGCAGACCGGCGGGATCGGAGAACTGACCCGGCGCCGCTACCGGCGCTTTGCCGAGAGCGGAGCGGGGATCATCTGGTTTGAGGCCGTGGCCGTCTGTGAGGAGGGGCGCGCCAACCCGCGCCAGCTCTGGCTCACGGAGGAAAACGTTGTGGAGTACCGGGATCTGCTTGCGGAGATACGGCAGATCAGCCTGGACAGGTTCGGCTACGCGCCGCTGATCATCCTGCAGGCGACGCACAGCGGGCGGTACAGTAAGCCCTACGGAGCGCCGGAGCCCATCATCGCCTGCCGCAACAGCCTGTACGAACAGGGCAAGGAGAACTTGCCGTATCACATCATTACCGACGGCGAGTGCGAACGGATTCCCGAGCTGTATGCCAAAACGGCACGCCTTGCGGCGCAGGCGGGGTTTGACGGAGTGGATGTCAAATGCTGCCACGGATATCTGTTCAATGAGTTTTTAAGCGCCTATTCCCGTCCGGGAAAGTACGGCGGCAGCTTTGAGAACCGGACCGCGTTGTATTTTGCCTGTGTGGACAGCGTGCGCGCGAATATTGATCCGGGCATGTTCGTCACCACCCGCCTCAATGCCTATGACGGCTTCCCATACCCCTATGGCTTCGGCGTCAGCGGCGGCCGGCAGATCGACCTGACGGAGACCAAAAAGATGCTGACCATCTTGCAGGAAAAGGGTGTGGAGCTTGTCAATATCACCATCGGCAACCCCTACCTGATCCCCGAGGTGAACCGCCCGTCTATCGGCGGAAGCGAGGACGGTATGGCCGGCGTTCAGCGGGTGGTGGATATCACCGATGAACTGCAAAAATCGTTCCCCGCGCTGAAGCTGGTCCTGTCGGCACTCACATTTCCCGGGACGGATGCGATTGACTTTGCCGAACAATGCCTGCAAAGCGGAAGCTGTACATTCGTCGGGTTCGGCCGGATGGCATTTGCCTATCCGCAGTTTTACGCCGACTATCTGAAAAACGGCTGTCTGGACCCGAAAAAGGTCTGTATCAAGTGCGGGAATTGCAGTAAAATGATGCGCAGCGGCGGGGTGGCCGGCTGCCCGGTCCGGGACCGGGAGGTCTATCTGCCGCTTTACCGCCAGTATGTGGGAGGGGAGAATGGATGAAAAAGACGGCTGTCGTCACCGGAGCGAGCCGTGGGATCGGATTCGCCGCGGCAAAGGCACTGCTGGAAAAGGACTATAACGCCGTCATCTCGGCGCGCAGCCCAAGCGAAGGTGTGAACGATCTGGAGGAGCAGTACGGCGAGCGCGTCCGGTTTGTCCGTGCCGATATCGGGCGGGAGGAGGATCGGAAGCAGCTGCTCCGTGAAGCGCTGGAGCAGTACGGCAGGATTGATATTCTGGTCAACAGCGCGGGCGTCGCACCGCGGGTGCGCCGGGATATGCTCGAGATCACGCAGGCGGATTATGACTATGTGATGGATATCAATTTAAAGGGCACCTACTTCCTGACGCAGGCGGTCGCCAACTGGATGCGCGCGCATTCGGTTGCAGGGCGGATTATCAATATCGGGTCGATCAGCGCACAGAACGTCTCGCTCAACCGGGCGGAGTACTGCCTGTCCAAGGCGGGAGAACGGATGCTCACACAGCTGTTCGCAGCGCGTCTGGCGGCGGATCACATCGGTGTATTCGAGATCAGCCCCGGCGTCATTGACACGCAGATGATCCGGACGGTCCATGAAAAATACGAAAAGCTCGCCGAGAGCGGCGTCATCCCGATGAAGCGCCTCGGCACGCCGGAGGACGTGGCAGGGATCATCTGCGCCATTGCGGACGGTGCGATGGATTATGCCACCGGGACGGTTTTCCACTGCACCGGCGGCCTGCATATACCGTCACTATGAAATCAATGGGGGAGACAGGCGTGCAGCAGTACAGGGTTGTCATCGTCGGGAGCGGCGCGGCGGGTTTTTCCGCCGCCGATTGGCTCGCAAAATTCGGCGTGAAAAATATCGCAGTGGTGACGGAGGGCGTCCAATGCGGAACCTCCCGGAACGCCGGGAGCGATAAGCAGACCTATTACAAGCTCTCCTTTACACAGGCGGACAGCGCGGAGCAGATGGCGGCTGAATTGGCGTCCGGCGGCGGGATGCACCGCGATACCGCGCTGATCGAGGCGGTCAACAGCGTGCGCTGTTTCATGCGTCTGGTGGAGTACGGCGTGCCGTTCCCGACGGATGAAATCGGGCGATTTATCGGGTATCAGACGGACCACGATACCACCGCCCGCGGGACGAGTGCCGGGCCGCTGACCTCCAAATATATGACCGAGGCGCTTGAGCGCAGGGTTCGGGAGAATCCGGACGTCCATATTCTGGACCGCACGACTGTTATTCGGGTGGTGACAGAGCACAACCGCGCAGTGGGTGTGGTATGCCTGTCCCCATCCGCAGACGGCGGAGCGCAGCTGTTCCCCATCCGGGCGGAGTATGTGATCCTGGCCACGGGCGGTGCGACCGGGGTCTATGCGGACAGCGTCTATCCGCCGTCGCAGTCCGGGGCCATGGGGCTTGCCATCGAGGCAGACTGCACCATGAACAATCTGACGGAATGGCAGTACGGCATCGCGTCCCAAAAGGTGCGGTGGAATCTGTCCGGTAGCTATCAGCAGGTGATCCCGTCGTATTATTCCATGGATCAAAACGGCGTGCGCCGCGACTTTTTAGCCGACTGGTTTGACTCTGCTTCGGAAATGTGCAGCGCCATCTTTTTAAAGGGCTATCAGTGGCCCTTTGACAGTGCGAAAATCGAGGGTTCCTCCAGGATCGATCTCGCCGTCAGCCGGGAGACAAAGGCCGGGCGGCGCGTGTGGATCGACTTCCGAGAAAATCCCGCCGGCTTTGACTTTGACAGTCTCAGGACGGAGGCACGGGATTATCTGGAGCGGGCGGACGCATTGGGGAAAACACCGTTTGAGCGGCTGATGCGGCTCAACCCGCAGGCGGTGGAGTTTTATCGGAACAGCGGGATTGACTTAGCGGCGGAGCCGCTTGAGGTCGCGGTCTGTGCCCAGCACATGAACGGTGGCGCCGCGGTGGACGGCAATTGGCAGACGAGTGTGGCGAACCTGTTCGCAGTGGGGGAGGCCGCCGGCACATTCGGTGTGTACCGCCCGGGCGGCTCTGCGCTCAACAGCACACAGGTGGGCGGTCTGCGCGCCGCCGAGTACATCGCGCTGCACCCTGCGCAGGGCGACGGGAACGGCACAGCGCTGGAAAAGGCGCTTCAGGAAGAGCAGTCATACGTGGATCGCTGTATTCGGATGCCCGCCGCCCCGCAGACGGATTTTGCCGGGGAGATGAGCCGCTGTGCGTCCCACTGCCGCGTCTATGAGGAGATCGCGGCGCTGTATGAACGGCTGACCCGCCAGATGGCGGCCAAATATTATGCGGCCCCGGACGGCAGTTTTGGCAGTATCCGCAGACTGTACAAATACAGGGATAACCTGACGGCGCAGACGGCCCTGTGCAGGACCTTTTTGCACGCGCTCCCCGTGACCGGGAGCCGCGGCGGGGCGATCTTCTATCGCGGCGGTAAAATCGTGCCGGAGGATTGCAAATGCCGTGAAAAGGCAATTGTAACGGCTGAGGACGCGGTCACCTTTGAGAACCTGCGCCCCGCTCCTGATACATCGTATAATTTTGAGCAGACGTGGCACCGCTACCGGGAGAGCCACAAATGCTGCGGGGTAGAACCGGAATGAATGCAACAGGGAGGAAGCTTATGAAAGCAGCGATCATCACCAGAAACAGCCGGGACGCCGCGCGCGTATTCCCGGAACAGATCCGGGCGGCGCTGGCACAGCGGTATGAGCTGTGCGGTGTGGTGCTCAGCAAGGGGAACCTGAACCAATATGCGGACCTTGCCTGTCAGACGCAGTTTCTCTTTGCCACCTGGGGGATGGAGCACTTTACCACAGAAGAGATCAGACAGTACTTCCCGAACCTGAAGGCGGTCTTTTACGCGGCCGGTTCCGTGCAGGGCTTTGCTAAGGAATTTTTGGGTTGCGGCGTACGCGTGTTCAGTGCGTGGCGCGCCAATGCAATCCCCGTGGCGGAATATACCTATGCGCAGATCATTCTGGCGGCCAAGGGGTTTTATCGTGCGGAACGGTGTTCACGGTGGGCCTATTCGAGTGCGGCACGGTATTCCGACCGGTGCGGCGGGAACTATGGGGCTAAAATCGGCCTGATCGGCGTGGGCAGCATCGGCTCTCTGGTGGCGGAAAAGCTCCGTGCCAACGATGTACAGGTCCTGTATTATGATCCGTTTCTGTCTGCCGAACGGGCGGAGGCGCTCGGAATCCACGCCGCAGACCTGGAGGAGATCTTTTCCACCTGCGATGTGATCTCCAACCATCTGGCCAATAAGGAGGAGCTGACCGGGATCTTATCCGGCGCACTCTTTGATCAAATGAAGCCCTACGCCACGTTTATCAACACCGGGCGCGGCAGGCAGGTGGATGAGAGGGGGCTGGTCCGCGCGATGAAAAAGGTTAAAACCCGCACTGCGCTGCTCGATGTCACCACCCGTGAACCGGCGCCGCCGCTTGGACGGCTGGCGCGGTGCAGGAATATCATCCTCACGCCGCACATTGCGGGCAGCAACGGCCGCGAGGTGGTGCGCATGGCGCAGTTCATGCTGGAGGAAGCCGCGCGGGTGGAGAGCGGCGAGCCGCCGCTTTTCGAGGTGCTTCCCGATATGCTTCAAACGATGGCGTAAGGAGAGGTGAATGGAATGAGCCGCATTGCTTTTACAACTGTGACGTTCCGGCAGCTCACGCGCCGGGAGATCTTTGATATTGCCGTGGAAAACGGCATCACGCAGATCGAATGGGGCGCGGATGTACACCTGCGGCCGCAGGATACCGCCGCGCTCGAGGAGGTCACGCGTTTTCAACGGGAGCTGGGAGTCGGCGCTTGCTCCTACGGGTCCTATTACCGCTTGGGCGCAAACGATATGGGTGCGTGGCGTGCCGTCACGCAGACAGCTGAGGCGATCGGCGCGAAAACCGTGCGCATCTGGGCGGGCAGCCGCCCGAGCGCGGAGACGGACGAGACCGCGTTTTCCGCGCTTGTGGCGGAGGCGCAGACCCTTGCCGAAATTGCGGCGGAGCGCGGGCTGACCATCGCGTTTGAGTTCCATAAAGGGACGTACAACGATACGGGGGCCAGCAGCGTAAAGCTCTTGAAAAGCATTGACCGCAGCAATGTAAAAACCTACTGGCAGCCGATGAGCATCACTGAGGATGAGGGGAATTTGCAGGCCGTCCTGCCCTTTCTGGCCGGCGTCCACGTCTTTCACTGGAGCAAAAGCGGCCGGCGGTTTTCACTGAAATTCGGGCGGCACAGCTGGGAGCGCTTTATCCGGATCATCGTTCGGAGCGGGGCGGATGTGCCGTTTATTCTGGAATTTGTCAAGGGCGACAGCCGGAGGCAATTTGCGCGGGATGTGAAAACACTGCGGGAGCTGCTCGGCGGTGTCTATGGTGAATGAGGGGGAGCTGGGATGAAAAGAGACTTTGGGGAGATTGCGGAATTTTGTAAAACGCACTGGCCGAAGGAGTCGCAGACGGTGCTGCACTTTGCCGATGCGGTGTGTGAAAACCGCTTTTTATTCGACCGCCCGCTCGATCTGGAGCGCACGCGGGAGGAGGTTGCGTTCCCCGGGGAGATCGACTGGTATTACAAGCTCAACGGGGATCGGGAATTTCTGTTTCAGCTCAACCGTCACTATTTCCTCATCTCTCTGGGGCAGGCACACTACCTGACAGGGGATCCCAAATACCTGCACCATTTTGTGCGCCTGATCACCGACTGGATCCGGCGTGTTCCGGTGGATGATCCCGGCGGCGACAATCCGTGGCGTTCGCTGGAGGTGGGCCTGCGCGGCGAATACTGGACCAGGGCGATGGAATATCTCGACGGCACGCCGTTCGACACGCTAGAGCTGCGGGAGAAGTACCGCGCCTCCCTCGCGGAGCATGCGGACATCCTGCGCCGGACGCACGGGGCCCGCTATAAGATGAGCAACTGGGGCGTGATTCAGGACAGCGGACTGTTCGCGATTTCCGTGGCCCTGGGGTACGAATCGGATATGCAGCTCGCAATCGAACGCCTGACCGAGCAGTCCGAATTGCAGCTAATGGCGGACGGCGTCCACTGGGAGCAGTCCGCTACCTACCATGCCGAGGTGTTTTCCTGCTTCCTGAATGTTGCCCGCATCGCCGGAGAACACGGTATCACGCTCCCGGAGAAGCTGCTTCGGAATATAAATCGCATGGCGGACGTCAATCAGATGTGGGTCAAACCCAACCACCGCCAGCCGCTGTTTGGCGACAGCGACGATAACGATATCCGCGATCTTCTCTCCCGCGCGGCGCTGGTGCTCGGCCGGCCAGAGCTAAAGTGCAGCGCATACCCGGTGCTCGATTTTGAGAGCGCCTGGCTATTCAGTGCGCAGGAGCGGGAGCGCTATGAAAAAATGGAGGCGGTCCCGCCCGCGTACACGGACGTGATGCTGGCGGACAGCGGCACTTATATCCTGCGCAGCGGCTGGGCGGAAGATGACGACTACCTCTGTATGCACAACGGCTATACCGGCGGGGGACATGCCCATGCCGACAAGCTCCACTTTGACCTGATGCTGGGCGGCAGGGATGTTCTGGTGGATTCCGGCCGGTATACCTATGTTCCCGGGAAGATCCGTTCGGCGATTAAGGGCGCACGCGGACATAATACAACCCTCGTCGGCGGCAGGGAATTTATGAAAATACACGGCTGGGGCTATCTGACGCACGCCCCGGCGATTCAGTACCCGGTGTTTCAGGGCGGCGATTGCACGCTGATCGGCGGCGCGCATCTGGGATATTTTAAGACATTCGGCACCGTATTCGCTGAGCGGCGGATTTTGCGCATTCAGACCGGGCTTTACCTGATTTTTGACACATTCCGTTCGCGAATCCGGCACCGGTATGAGCAGTACTTTCATTTTTCCCCCGATGGCCGGGTAGCGCTCAGCGGGAACACCGCCACTTACACGGACGGTGCAGTGACGGCAAAGGCTCATTTCTTTGCCAGAGGCCTTACGGCGCGGAAGATTCCCTCGGAATACTCGCCGTGCTATAACAGCAAGGTCCCGAACGATGCCGTTCAAACGCGTTTTTGGGGGCTTGGAAATACGCATGCGGTCACTGCCATTTACGGTGGGCAGACGGATCGGTTCCGGGAATTTTCTGTCTGCCCTGTGAAAGCCGTGGATGCGGACAGCGGCAGAAGCATCCATCACGCGCAGGGCATCGTGATTCAAACACCGGAGTGTGAATATACCGTCTGCACCGCGTACGAGGAGCGGACGCGGCCATATGTCTGCAACGGCATCACCGCCACCGGGACCGTGACCGTATTCCGCGACGGGGAACGGATCTTTACCAAATGGTAAGGTGAAAGAGGGATCAATATGGTGAAGAAAAAAACCGGGAAACCGGCGTGGCATTACGATTGGGTGGATAACGGCGATCTTAAAAAAATCAGGTCCCGCATGCTTCAGGATCTGTATGATCCGCAGGCTGATCCGTCGGCCTGCCTTGCGAACCTCGGCGCGGACGGCTTCTTCAAAAACATTGATTACTACACGGATAAGAAGGATATATGGCATCCGTCCAGGCATTTGGACGCCATCCTTCTGATGCAGTCCGCCGCCTATACGCCGGGGAATCCATTTTACGGGAACGGGGAATTGATCGCCGGCATCGCCAGAGCAATCGATTTCTGGGTGGAAAAAGACTTTGTCTGCACGTGGAACGGCTGGTGGAACAACCTCGGCACGGGGCCAAAGATTGCCGATATCCTTCTGTTCCCAAACGACGGGATTCCGGCAGAACGGATCAGGCAGCTGTCCGATAAGCTGTACCGGATCACAGCGTTTCATGATTCCAAACGCCGCAGGATCAAACAGCGGGAGGTCAATGAGACCGGCGGGAACCTGACGGATCAGGTGAATCATTCGCTCAAATATGCGGTCATTATGGGCGATGGGGAAGGAATTAAATTCCTGCGCCGCCTCATGGAGAATGAACTGCGCCCCTTCCCGGCGGCCACGCTGCTGGGGCACCGCTGGGATGCGGAGGGAATCAAAGCCGACATGAGCTTTCAACAACATTTTGAACTTCTTTATCTGGGTGGATACGGCGAGGTTTTCTGCGACGGAATGAATCGCTTTATCCGCTATACTGCCGGGACACAATATGCTCTCTCCAAAAAATCGCTCACATTTTATCAGGATTTTCTGCTCGACGGTATGCAGTACGCCATGCGCGGAAAATATCGGGATATCAACGCGTCGGGGCGCGGCATCGTCCGGGAAAATGAGCTGGTCGGCATTTGCGCACAGGTATTTGAGGGGTGTGAGGTTCTGCTGAATTCCGGTTTGGCGCTGCCGCGCGCGGATGAGATGCGCGCCCTGCTGGAGACACGCGGTGAGAACGGCGACATAGGAGCGGGCGGCCACCGGTATTTCTGGAACAGCGACTATCAGGTGTATAACGATCGGAATTACATGGCCTCTGTCCGCGCCGCAAGCACGCGCACCAAGAACAGCGAGGCGCTCAACGGCGAAAATGTCTGGGGCCACTATCTGGGCGCGGGCGCCACGATGTACTATGTGAACGGGGATGAGTATTTTAACATTCTTCCGCTGTGGGACTGGAACAAAATCCCGGGAACGACGGCCGTTCAGGGTTATCTGCCCTACGGCGACGACCGCACCTATTCCAGAATGGGAAAGACCGCCTTTGTCGGCGGCGTGTCAGATGGAAAAGTCGGTATGAGCTGCCTGAAATACCGGGATAACGGCGTCAGAGCCAAAAAGGCGTGGTTCATGACCGAGGATGGCGTGATGTGTCTGGGGACCGATATCTCCGCAAGCAAAAAAGGCGACCTCTACACCACGCTGAACCAGAACCTCCTCCGGGGCGACATCATATACAGTGTCAACGGCGCAGTCGCCCAAACGGCTGAAATGCAGCAGACCGCGACGTTTGACTGGATCTACAACAATGGCATCGGTTATATCACGGAGGTGCCGCTCACGGTGAACGCCGGGGAGCGGACCGGGGACTGGAAAACGGTCTCCGAGCGTGTGGACAGCAAGCAGCACACCGATACGGTCTTTGAGCTCGGCATCTCCCATGGCGAAAAGCCGGATGACGCGAGCTATGAATACTTTGTCATGATGAACACCACTCCCGAAGAACTCCGGCATTACAGGGAGACGCCAACAGTGACCGTTCTGTCCAACACTTCGGAATGTCAGGCCGTATATGATGCCAAGAGCGGGAATGCGATGGCCGTCTTCTGGCATGCGGGTGAGCTGACACTTCCGGGCGGCGAGACCCTCCGCGTCAGCAGTGGCTGCACGCTCTTGTGCAGGCAGACGGACATGGGCTTTGAAATCCGCGCCAATGATCCCAAGCAGAACGGCGGTTCCCTTAAAATTTCCGTCGGGGAAAAGGCTGCCAAAATCGAGTTCCCAAAAGGCATGTACGCGGGAAAGGAGCAGCGAGCTGCATTATAGTCGCAGGGGAATATGAATTCCGGGTGCAGGGTGCTGTAAATTGCGTCTGCCCTGATTCATATCCCCCTGTATTTTTATGCTTTAGGGTTCTCAATGCAGCGACAGCGCGTATTTCAGATCTGAAAAGAGTCCCGATCTCCCCCGAGGACGGCTGTCAGCACGGCGCAGCACACGGTGAGCGCACAGGGATCGGTGGGGTGCGTCAGCGTGATGTGAATATCGTGCGGCTCGCAGAGCCTGTCGCCGATTTCCAGAGTCCGCCGGAGGGTCACAATCGCGCACTGCTCCTCCAGGGAGGAGAGTGCGATCTCATCCTCATCCCGGGTGCCGCACCGGAGCACGGGCACATCCGCGGGGAGTACTTCGCCCGCAGGAATGGAGTCCGGCAGGATCAGCGCGGCGATCCCGCAGGCGGAGGTGACGGCCTTTGGCACCGCGGCGCCCTCTTTGAGCAGGAGCAGCCCGCCGTCCGTCTGAACACTCTCCAGAACATCCGTCTCGTAGAGCAGGAACTCCGGTGCGGCGGTACTGTACTCGCCGATATTCCCACGGTTCAGGCGGATGACGCCACCGTATTGTTCCAGTGCGCGGCAGAGCGGGAAGGTGAGGCGGCTGTCCCCGCAGTCCCCATATAAAATGATCGTCCTCATCGGCAGACCTCCCTGATTCTGCCCTTATTTTTTGAGCGGCCGGGCGGAATATGCGGTTGCCCTGAAAAATCCGTTTTTTCGCCGTATCGGGCCGCGGGGGCTTTACAGGTGCGTGTAAATATTGTATATTATTTAAATAGGAGTATGGGCAGTTTTGTATCTTACGCCCAAAGGATGGATCATGAAGCAGAATGTGAATTTCCAGCTGGAACTGGACCGGGTTCTGGGGGGGATCTCCCGGAGCGGAGAGGTGCCGCACCTGATGCTGCACAGCTGCTGCGGCCCGTGCAGCACCTATGTACTGGAGTATCTGAGCAGCTATTTCCGCATTACAGTTTTTTATTACAATCCCAACATTTTCCCGCGGGAGGAGTACGAGCACCGGCTCGCGGAGGAAAAGCGCTTTATCCGCACGTTCCGGGGCCGTCATCCGATCGATCTGATCGACGGGGACTACGATCCGGCCGCCTTTGACCTGCTCGCGCAGGGCATGGAGGGGGAGCCGGAGGGGGGCGCCCGCTGCCCGGTGTGCTACCGCTTCCGGCTGGAAAAGACGGCGGCCCTTGCGCGGGAGCGGGGCTGTGACTGGTTCTGCACCACACTCTCCGTCAGCCCGTATAAGAATGTGCGCCATATCAATGAGATCGGGCTGGAGCTTGAACAGAAGTATGGGGTGCGTTTCCTGCCCTCGGACTTTAAAAAGCGCGGCGGCTACCAGCGTTCCATTGAACTGTCACATGAATATGGACTCTACCGGCAGGACTACTGCGGCTGCCGGTTCTCATTAGAGCAGAAAAATAGGGAGGAGAAAACAATATGATGGTATCGGACAGCCCGCTCTACACGCGGTGGGGCAAACAGCTTGATAAGAACAACATTCTCAGCGAGTATCCGCGCCCGCAGTTCCGGCGTGGCAGCTACCTGAACCTCAATGGCGTGTGGTCCTATGCCATTGTCAAGGAGCAGGAGTGCCCGGAGAGCTTTGACGGGGAGATCCTTGTCCCGTTTTCTCCGGAATCCCCCCTGTCCGGAGTAGGGTGCCAGCTCCTGCCAAATGAGTATCTGTTTTACAAGCGGTCTTTCACTCTGCCGGAGGGGTTTAACTGCGGGCGGGTGCTGATGCACTTCGGCGCGGTGGATCAGGAGGCCCGCGTGAGCATCAACGGCGTGGAGGTCGGGGCGCACGTGGGAGGCTTCCTGCCCTTTTCCTTTGATATTACGGATGCCGTGAAGGACGGCGAAAACACGGTTCTTGTCCGGGTGCGGGACGTATCGGATACCATGTACTATGCGCGCGGCAAGCAGAAGCTCCAGCGCGGGGGCATCTTCTATACGGCGCAGTCTGGCATCTGGCAGACCGTCTGGCTCGAGAGTGTGCCGCAGGACTATATCACACACTTGAAACTCACGCCGATGTATGATGACGGCTGCATCCGGATTGAGACACAGGCGAGCGGGGATGCGGAGACGGAGATCGAGATCTACGACGGCGCGCAGAAAATCACCGGCGCCGTGGGAGCGGATGTCACGGTACGGCTGGAGAATTTCAAATCCTGGTCCCCGGAGTCGCCGTTCCTCTATGATCTGAAGCTGAAGCATGGCACGGACAGCGTGGACAGCTACTTTGCCATGCGTAAAATTTCCCTGGGAAAGAATGAGTACGGTTATCCCTGCATGCTTCTCAACAATAAGCCGTACTTCCACAACGGTCTGCTTGATCAGGGCTATTACTCCGACGGCTATCTGACCCCGCCCAGTGATGAGGCAATGATTCACGACATCCAGACGGCAAAGGACCTCGGCTTTAATATGCTGCGCAAGCATATTAAAATTGAGCCCATGCGCTGGTATTATCACTGCGATCGGCTGGGCATGCTCGTCTGGCAGGATATGGTCAACGGCGGCGAGCATGAGACCTTCTACTGGACGGGTGTCACCGGATTCCTGCACTGGAAAATGGACGATACCGCCGAGAAGAATTACAAGCATGCCGGCCGCCTGAACGCCGCGGGCCGCGAGATGTATACCCGCGAGACGTGTGAGACGGTCGAGTTGCTCTACAACGTGCCAAGCATTGTGCTCTGGGTACCGTTCAATGAGGGCTGGGGGCAGTTCAATGCGAAGGACGCCTATCGGCTTGTCAAATCTCTGGACCCCACGCGCCTGATCGACCATGCGAGCGGCTGGCAGGATCAGGGGATCGGCGACTTTAACAGCCGCCACATCTATTTCACCCCCATCCACAGCAAGCTTGATGACCGTCCGTTCATCCTCTCGGAGTTCGGCGGGCTCGGCGTCCGGGCGCCGGGTCACATGTTCACCAAGAAGATTTTTTGCTACAAGATGTATAAAACGAAGGAGAAAATCACTGCCGCCTACCGTCGCCTGTATGAGAAAAAGATCATCCCCTACACGAAAAAGGGGATGGCCGCCAGTGTGTATACTCAGCTGACCGACGTGGAGGAGGAGATCAACGGCATGATGACCTACGACCGCGAGGAACTCAAAATTGACGCCGACACCATCCGCGAGCTGAACGCAAAATGCAGGTTTTGATATAAAATTGTATCAGGGTTAACATTATTTTGACACGGACTGTGCCATAATGGGCACAGATTAAAAAACAGGGGAGTGTCTGTTATGGAAAAAATCAGAGTGGAGCTGACAAAGCATCCGAAGGCGAAGCCGACGGATCAGAGCAAGCTGGGCTTTGGTCAGATTTTTACCGATCACATGTTTTTGATGAATTATGACGAGGGGCAGGGCTGGCACGACCCGCGCATCGTTCCCTACGGCCCGATTGAACTTGATCCTTCCGCCATGTGCCTGCACTATGGCCAGGAGGTCTTTGAGGGCATGAAGGCCTATCGCACGGACGACGGCAGGATTCTGCTGTTCCGTCCGGATAAAAATATGGCCCGCCTGAATGTCTCCAATGACCGTCTCTGCATCCCGCCGATCGATGAGGCGTTCGGCGTGGAGGCTGTCAAGGAACTTGTCAAGGTGGATCAGGACTGGATCCCCACGGAGAAGGATACGTCGCTGTACATCCGTCCGTTTATTTTCTCGACCGATGCGCACCTGGGTGTTCACCCGGCGAAGCATCTGCTCTTCTGCATCATTCTCTCCCCGGTCGGCGCCTATTATCCCGAGGGGCTGAATCCGGTCAAGATCTATGTGGAGAACGAGTACGTCCGCGCCGTCAAGGGCGGCATGGGCTTCACAAAGACAGGCGGCAACTACGCCGCGTCCCTCAAGGCGCAGGATGAGGCCGAGAAGATCGGTTATACGCAGGTCCTCTGGCTCGACGGTGTGGAGCGCAAGTATGTGGAGGAAGTCGGCACTATGAACGTGTTCTTCAAGGTGGACGGCGAAATTCTCACCCCTGCGCTTCAGGGCAGCATCCTCAGCGGCATCACCCGCATGTCTTGCATTGAGATTCTCAAGTCCTGGGGCATGAAGGTCACGGAGCGCCGCGTCGGGATTCAGGAACTCGCGGACGCCGCGGCGGCCGGAAAATTGGAAGAGGCATTCGGCAGCGGCACCGCAGCCGTCATCTCCCCGATCGGCGAGCTGCGCTGGAAGGACGATATCATGCCGATCAATAACGGCGAGATCGGCCCGGTCTCCCAGAAGCTGTATGATACGCTCACCGGCATCCAGTGGGGCCGCATCCCGGACGAATTTGGCTGGACAGTCGAGGTCAAATAAGGTATACTGAAAACAGAATAGAACTTCCCCGGCGGGCAAAGGACGCCACGTCCGCCGCCGGGGGATGGATAAGTGAGGTACCGCTGCACATGGCCCGAATACTCGAATTGATCATCCCTGAGGAATTCGCCGGTGCGGCGGTCTATTATTTTTTAAAGGAACATGTCCGCCTCTCCACCCGGATTATCCGCAGTATCAAGTTTAAGGAGAACGGCATCCGGCTCAACGGGGAGCGGGCACGCACCTCCACGATTCTGTGCGCGGGGGATCATCTGGTCCTCACACTCGACGATGCGCCGGGGGAGAGCGCCCCTACCCCGATGGCGCTCGATATTCTGTATGAGGATGAGGACCTGCTGGTGGTGAATAAGCCGGCCGGCCTCGCGATGCACCCCTCCCACAACCATCCGGAGGGGACGCTCATCAACGGCGTGATCGCCTACCAGCTTGCACATGGCCGCGCGCCGGAGGTGCACGCCGTTGGCCGTCTGGATAAAAATACGTCCGGTGTCTCTGTCTGCGCGCTCAACCGGTATGCGGCTTCCCGGCTCAACGGTCGGGCGGAGAAGGAGTACCTTGCAATTGCGGAGGGTACGTATACCGGGCGCGGCGTGATTGACGCGCCGATCATCCGCCCGGACCCGATGAAGACACTGCGGGCTGTGGGGGCCGGAGGTCTCCGCGCGGTGACGCGGTGGGAGAGCCTGGGCACGGGGCACGGCCTCTCCCTGCTGCGCATCCGGCTGGAGACAGGGCGCACCCATCAGATCCGCGTCCACTTTGCCGCGCAGGGCACGCCGCTGGCGGGGGATGATATGTACGGTGGATCGCAGGAGCTGATCGGCCGCCACGCCCTGCACTGTGCCCGGGTGGCGCTCGCTCATCCTGTGACGGGGAAAAATATGGTGTTTCGGGCGCCGATGCCGGAGGATATGCAAAGAATCGTGGAACGATACATCGAAATTGTATAAATATACAAAGTTTACGGAATTTGATGAATAACCCTTGATTCTTCCGGCACGGATGCTTATAATGAGGGTAATCATTATAATTTACGCGGTGGGGCTAAGCCCGTTTTCCGCGGGAAAAGGGGATTGTAAAGATGAAAAAATTCGGTAAGATCATGGCCGCGGTCATGGCGGGCGCTATGATGGTCGGCAGCTTTGCGGCCTGCGGCGGGAATACGGACGATGCGGGCGCTACCGGGGATGCCACGACAGGCGATCTGCTCGCGCGCATCAAGGCGAATGGCGAACTCATCATGTCCACAAATGCGCAGTTCCCGCCCTTTGAGAGCGTCGGGGATGACGGCAGCGTTGTTGGAGTGGATGTCGATATCGCCCAGGCGATCGCCGATAAGATCGGCGTCAAGCTCACGGTGAAGGACGGCGAGTTCAACGCAATTATCAATGAGCTTCAGGCCGGCAAGTCCAACATCGGTGCGGCTGGCATCACGGTTACACCGGAGCGTGCGGAGCAGGTCGATTTCTCCGATCCGTACTTCACCAGCATTCAGTACTTCATCGTCAAAGAGGGCTCTGATATCAAGACGGTTGAGGATCTCGCGGGTAAGAGGGTTGGCGTCCAGCTTGGCACCACCGGCAATATCCTGATGGATGAGGCCAACGAAGGCGTCGACGAGGATGACGGTACGCACACCAAGGGCGTCTTGGAGGATAACAACGCTGAGGTCGTCCCGATGAAGAGCGCGATCGAGGCCACGCAGGATCTGATCAACGGCCGTCTGGATGCGGTTGTCATTGATAAGCTTCCGGCTGAGAGCCTTGTCGCCCAGAACGAGGGCCAGGGCTTGACAACCTTTGAGCTGACGTATGCCGACGGCAGCAAGACCGATGAGCAGTATGCCATCGCTGTGCCGAAGGGCGAGGATTCCGCCAGCCTGCTCCAGCTGATCAACGAGGTCATTGCAGAGCTCAATCAGAGCGGCAAGCTGCAGGAGTCCATCAACAAGCACTCCGGCGTCTGATCTGAATAGATAGATTCAAAAATTCCCGCGGCGGAGCGGCAAAACGCCCCGCCGCGCGTTGCTTTGTCATGAGATATCAAATAGGGAAGTGAGAGGATGAATTTACAGCTTCTGTCTTTTGTGGATTCCTGGAACGGTTTTTGGGATGATATGTACGAGGTGTTCATCAAAGGTGACCGGTGGGAGCTCTATTTCAAGGGGTTGGGCAATACCCTTCTGATCGCTGTGGTGGCCTGCCTGATCGGTATCATACTTGGAACCATTGTAGCTGTGCTGCGCGTTGCCTGTGTCAATAACAAGAACAATCCGCTGGCGAGCAAGTTTTCACGCTTTGTGTATAAGATCATCGGCGGCATAACGGGAATCTATATCGCCGTCATCCGCGGCACGCCTACGCTGGTGCAGCTGCTGATCATGTACTACGTCGTCTTTGCCAGCGCGAAGAATGGTGTCCCTGTTGCCATGCTGGCGTTCGGGATAAATTCCGGTGCCTATGTGGCGGAGACCATCCGCGGCGGTATTCTGTCCATCGACCGCGGACAGATGGAGGCTGGCCGTTCGCTCGGCCTCTCCAATGTGCAGACCATGCGGAGTGTAATTCTGCCGCAGGCCATCAAGAATATCCTGCCGGCGCTGGGCAACGAGTTCATCATGCTGCTCAAGGAGACCTCCATCGTCGGCTATGTGGCAATTTCCGACCTGACCTTTGCCGGCGACCGGATCCGTTCCTCGACGTTTATCATGTTCGCACCGTTGCTGATCGTTGCGGTGATTTATCTGGTAATTGTCCTTGGACTGTCCCAGCTGCTGAAAGTGCTTGAGAGGAGGTTGGCCAAGAGTGATTCGCGTTAAGGATTTAAAAAAGGCCTTTGGGAGCAATGTCGTGCTCGATGGCGTCAACTATGAGGTGGACAAGGGCGAAAAAATCGCCATTGTCGGCCCCTCCGGCTCCGGCAAGAGCACATTCCTGCGCTGCATGAACCTGCTTGAGTTCCCAACCTCCGGCGAGGTCTGGTTTAAGGACACCCTGCTCAACGACCGTAGGACGAATATTAACGAGGTCCGCGAGCACATGGGCATGGTGTTCCAGCAGTTCAACCTGTTTAATAACATGAAGGTAATGGACAACATTACCTTTGCCCCCATCCGGCACAAGCTTATGAGCAAGGAGGAGGCAAAGGAGAAGGCGCTTGCCCTGCTGCGCCGCGTCGGCCTGGAGGAGAAGGCGGACGCCTATCCGTCCAGCCTTTCCGGCGGGCAGAAGCAGCGCATCGCCATTGTCCGTGCACTGGCCATGAACCCGGAGGTCATGCTCTTTGACGAGCCCACCAGCGCGCTCGACCCGGAGATGGTCGGCGAAGTGCTTGAGGTTATCAAGGAGCTTGCGGACAGCGGTATGACCATGGTCATCGTCACACATGAGATGGGCTTTGCCCGCGAAGTCGCCACCAAGGTCCTCTTTATGGACGGCGGCAATATTCAGGAGGAGAACACGCCGGATCAGTTCTTCGGCAATCCGCAGAATCCGCGTCTGCGGGACTTCCTCTCCAAGGTTCTGTAAACTTGCTCAATGCTTCCCGGTATGCTATACTATGTAGATAGCATCACCGGGAGGTTTTTTTATGCCCGCATTTGCCGCACACTACCTGCTTGGCAAGCAGGTTTTTCAGTCTGTACGGAAGGATCCGCATCTCACGCGCCTGGAGGCACAGCCGTTCCTGCTCGGCGCACAGGGGCCCGATCCGTTGCTGTTCCATTGCCTGATTCCGCTGTATATGCCGGGGCGCAGCGCCCGCGGTGTCAGCTCCGCACTGCACCGTGCCGGCCCGGACCGGACGATCGGCGCCATGGCGGACTATCTGAGGGAGCACCCTGGGGATATGGACGCCTTTTCCTACGCGTGCGGCTTCCTGACGCACTATGCGCTTGACAGCCTGGCGCACCCCTATATCTATTACACGCAAGGGGCCATCAAAAAGCGGCGCCATATTCCATACATCGGCTTCATCGTCCACAACCGGATTGAGGCGAATATCGATGCCGGCATGATCAACCGTGTCCTCGGGGAGGCGGATGCCCGCGTGTTTGATACGCCGTCCCTTCTGCGTGCCCCGCAAAAGATGAAAATGGAGATCGGCCGTATGATGTCCATCGTCGCCGCGCAGGTGACGGGCAAAAAGTGGCCGCCCGCCGTTTATGCGGAGGCCTTTGACGATATGCGCCGGGTGCAGCAGCTCCTATACGATCCGGCGGGGAAAAAGCGGAAGTGGATGTATGCGCTGCAAATCCCGTTTTACTGGATCGCGGGGCCGTTTGCCACCTCGCTCATGCGCCGATCCACTCCGGAAAAAATGTGGGATTTTCTCAACGACAGCGGGTCCGAATGGCGCTATCCGGCGAATCCGGAGCACACGAGCAGGGATTCCTTTGCGGCGCTGTATGAGCAGGCCGAAAAGCTGTCGGAAAAGCTGATTCCGGCGTTTGTCCGCCTGATTGAGACCGGGGACCGGGAAATTTACACACTCACGGGCAACCGATCCTTCCTGACCGGCGTGCCGGTCGAATGAGGAGGGAGCAGGCTTGAAGAATGTAGATGGCCGTGTGCATCCGGCGCGCTGGCTGCGGTACGTGGGGCTCAAGACCCGCTATGCACACTGCTCCTCCCTGAATGTGACGGCCGGGCAGTACGTTGAGGTCGGTGAGGTGATCGGCCGTGTCGGCAATACAGGAAGGTCTGAGGGGGCGCATCTGCACTTTGAGGTAATCCGCTATGGACAGCGCGTCAATCCGCTCCCCTATATTACCTGATTTGGCCTTAAAACGCCCCTTTCGCCGTGCGCGGAAGGGGCGTTTTTGACCTGTTTCGCTGAAAATGACGCCTTTACGCCTTCTCCGCCGGGAAAGAGCTTGAAAAAACAGCGAAATCATACTATAATATTGAAGTATGCATTGTATGGGGAATGTCCCTTCCGGCTGAACGCTTTTGCCGGAGCGGGAATATCCACTTTCACATGATCAACCGGAAAGAGGTGAGCAGTCCTTGGCGAAAAAGCATTCATCCGATCCCTCCCGCGGTGCGGCAGAGTTTGCCGGGCAGCTCTACCGGCTGATCCGCTGCTATGGACTCCAGCTGCGCCGCTATACCAGACGCTTTGGCCGCAGGCTTGTCCGCCTGCTCAAAAGGCCGGTCTATTGGATCGGGGCGGCACTTTATGCGGTATGGCTTTTTATTGACCGCCACGCCCTGCGGTGGCTGCACAACTTTGTTGATCAGACCCGGCTGCTTGTGCGTGATATCCGCGCCTCCCGTTCCCGCATCCACCGGGCGGTGTATGTTGACGGGGAGCGGCGTGGATCTGTATTCCGCCGCTATGCCGCGGTGGCGCTCAACCGGTACCGCGGCCTCTTCCGCGGGCTTGTCAATGTTCTGCTTCCGGTGGCCGGGTGCGCCGTGCTGGTGATGACCATCAGCTATTTCGGCGGTGTGACCTTTGCCCTTGAAATCAATTATAACGGTCAGAGCCTCGGTTATATTTCTGATGAGTCCGTCTATAACGAGGCGCGCGATTCGGCCAATGAGCTGATCGGCACCAATCAGGAGGAGAACACAAATGTCCTGAAAACACAGCCCGTCTATGCGCTCAAGATCGTCCGCCGCGGCGAGCTGACGGATGTCCGTACCCTGCGCGACCGGCTGATTGAGGCGTCCGACTACGATCTGACCGACGCGTGCGGCGTGTATATCGATGGGGAACTGCTCTGCGCCGTCCGCAATGAGACGGATGCCATCCGCGTACTGGACACCATGCTGGAGCCGGTTCGCCAGGCAAATCCGGGCACGATCGTGGACTTTGTGGAGGATGTCGAGTATGTCCAGGGGCTCTATCCGGACACGCCTGAGATCCTGTGGGATGCGGACAAGCTGCTGGAGACTATCCAGGGCACCAAGCAGGCCGCCGTCTATTATACGGTGGTGGACGGGGATACCGTCTCCGGTATTGCCCAGAAGTATGACAAGTCCTCCAGTGAGCTGTTTGCCATGAACCCCGGCCTGACGGAGGAGATCCATCTGGGCGATGTGCTCACGGTTTCCACGGAGGTCCGCTTCCTTCAGGTTCAGGTCATCAAGACGGAGCAGCGAGATGAGGAGATTCCTTACGATACGATTGAGACGGACAATAACAAGCTGTACAGGGGTGTCAAAAGGACCACGCGTGAGGGGGAGAATGGTATTGACCGCGTGACAGAGCTCGTCTCCTATGTGGACGGCGTGCGTGTAGGCGCGGAGGAGATCTCCCGCGAGCGGATCAAGGATCCGGTCAATGAGCTGGTCGATGTCGGCACCCGTGAGGCGGCGGGCCTGCCGGGCGGCGTAGTCGCCCAGGGCAGCGGTACGCTCGGGTGGCCGGTGGAGGGCCTGTATCAGGTTTCCTCGGCATATGGCCCACGTTGGAACAGCACGCACGGCGGCGTCGATATCACGGGCAGCGGCGCTACGGGGCACCGTATCCTCGCGGCGGAGGCCGGACGTGTGGAGTACTCCGGCTGGGACGGCGCATATGGCTACACCATCGTCATTAACCACGGCGGAGGCCTGAAGACCCGGTACGCCCACTGCATGACCCTCTACGCCTCCTCCGGGGAATACGTGGAGCGCGGTGAGGTGATCGCCCTGGTCGGCAGCACCGGCAGGGTCACCGGACCGCACCTGCACTTTGAGGTGATCCGGAACGGCACACGCGTAAACCCGCTCAATTATATCAGCAGACCATAATAAAAACACATCCGGGTAAGTTCACCCGGATGTGTTTTTTATAAAGTATTTACCGGGGCAGTCGCTATGGCTGTCCTGCTTTTTTTGTGTGGGGTCCATAAAAACGCGGGCACACATTTGTGTGCCCGCAGACTTTCTGTCACACAAGGGCTCTAAAATCAGTTGAGCCGTATGCGCGGTTACTTTTACTTTTTAAACATCCAGGAGAACATCTTGGAAGAGCGCAGTTCATCCTTCAGCGGCCGCTTGAAGGCAAACGGGCGCTTTTCCAGCCGGTCGTGCAGCTGGGAGACCGTACGGCTCTCCGGCTCGTTGTCCGTGGCCGTGGCGGCGAAGATCAGGACCTTCTCATTTTTCGGCAGAAGGACCTCCTGCGCACCGGACGGGATATC
Organism: Candidatus Onthovicinus excrementipullorum; assembly: GCA_018712345.1. GTDB lineage: Bacteria > Bacillota > Clostridia > Oscillospirales > Acutalibacteraceae > Onthovicinus > Onthovicinus excrementipullorum. The sequence goes on from DVHG01000025.1 coordinate 188,146, forward strand.
AAAGGAGTATTTGAACCAGTACGCCTGTTTCCCGACGATGTCTCCCTGCGGTTCATGCATGTGGGTGAACACCTGGGCCACGACGCAGTCTTTGATCCGGCCGGTCTGCTTGAGCCCAAAGAGATCCCACATGCCGACGGGCTCATTCAAATCATGGACCGTGAAGGGCACGCTCTGCTTCCCAAAGCTCAGCCGGACGGCCTGATCACCGCCGACGGCGCACGCGATGAGGTGCAGCTTTTTGGCGCGCTTGGGGAGTGCGATCCGCTGCCCGTAGGCGCGCATGGCATTGGGCTTCCCGTCCTGGACGGATCCAAAGCGGAAGGTTACACCGCCGCAGACCATCTCCTCCGGGAAAAGCTCCGCAGGCAGAGAGCGGCCGGCGTCGATCGAGCCATCTGCACGGAACATCTGCCAGGTTGCGGTGTCCACATCGTATTCAAGTGCAAGGGGATGCTCGCGCAGGGCAGGCAGCTTCTCAGCCCCATCCCGCAGCGTCAGGGCGAAGGTCTTGGGCTCATAGGCATCAATGCTGAAGACGAGCTTCCCATCCTCACATACGGCGGGGCCAATGGGCTCCTCGGAGGCATACACCTCACGCGCGGACGCGATGCCGTCACCCAGGGTAAGGGTGACATGCTCATGGCGGCGGTTGACGCCCTCGTTTACACGGACGATGATTTCGTCGCCCTTCTCCGCCTTTTTGACTGCGCGCAGGATCACGCCGTCATCACTCAGGGAGCCAAAGGAATAGCTGACGCCCAGTACGCCCTTGTGATGCCCGATGACAAATGCCCGCAGGGGCTGGCAGAAGCGCTGCGCATTGAGCTGCGTGCCGTTTTCAAATCCGCCCTCATGTGAGTAGACCGCAAAGCCGTACCTGTTAAGGCCGAACTCCAGCAGGCTCTGCCGGCTGTCCGGGTTTTTCTTGCCGTCTGGGTAGAAGTCGCTCACCGGGGAGTGGATTCCCGTCAGGCGCAGGGTGTGATTGTCCGGCTTATCCCAGCCGTATTTGCAGTCGCTGAACACGGATACGCCAAATTCACCGGACTTATCTGTCAGATCGGCCCACGCCTGTGCAGGTACTTCATAGAGCTTTTCTGTATTGTTGCCACGCTCGATCACGCCGAGCCCCAGGTCATAATGGGCCTTCGGGTTTTCCGCCGCAACGGTGAAATTTGTCTTCAGCAGGCGGCATCCGCTTCGCCAGTCGATCTCGTTCTGGAATTCCACAGCCTCACCCGTGGCGGACAGGGAGATCATCTGATAGAACAGGGAATCCCCCGCAGTGCGTGAGATGCGGATAGAGACGCGGGCCGGGCCGTTTTCAATGATCTCGAATTCCGGGTCCGCGGCATACTCGCACGGCGCCTTACATACAGATTGATAGCGCAGCTCCCACGCCGGATAGATCAGGCTGCCGTAATACTGGTGTAGGCCCATGCGGATGGGTTTTTCCAAAATATTTCGATTCAGCTTTTTGTCGTAAATCTCACAGACATCGCCGTTGTCATCCAGAACGACGTAATACTTATCGTTTTCCAGGCGCTTTTTCTCGGCGCGCACGCCGGTGCCCATGGTGCAAGGCTCGTCGGAGGGCCGGATATCATAGCAGGCGTAGCCGAGGGCCGGAACTTGTGCGATAAAGACGACCTTGGCCTTTCCGCCGCTGACGGAGGAGATCTGTGACGGCACCTCAGCGCCGGAGGCGTCATAGACGCGCACATAGGCGGTGGAACGGTCCATCGGGATCTCCGCCTCCACGGCGTCGCGGCGGACGATCTGGAGCGGATTGTTGACAACGACCGGCGTCCCCTTGGCAAAGGAGGAATCCATCAGAGAGGCAACCTTGCCCACATTGGCGCGGTATTCCTCGGCAAACTCATTCAGAGAGAGCATGTAGTCGTTCCAGTTGCGGTTATAGCACGACTGGAGGGAAGTACCGGGAATGTCGTCATGGAACTGGTGGGCGATGACGCGCTTCCACGCCTCGTCGATCTTCTTCTTGTTATACGGCGCGCCCAGATGCATAGCGGCCACAGCGGACCGCTCCACGCAGTCAGCCAGATTTTCATTCTGACGGTTCCAGCGTTTGCCCACGGCACGGGAGGTGTATCCACCTACGCCGTGATCGGTGGAGACGAGCTCGTTGTCCCACACGGGGAGGCGCTGCTTCTGCTCGTCGGTGAGCATGGTGTCCATATCGCGGAAAACCTGATCTGCGGAGGTTGAGAGAACATCCACTGAGCTGTTCTCATTCTCCCGCAGTTCGCGGCACACCGTAGCCACGGAGGCCTCCTTCGGGGCTCCGCCGCGGTCGCCAACGCCGTGAAAAGCGTAGGTGAAGGGGAGACCAAACTCATTGATATTCTTTTTCAGTTTATCGGCAATCTTTGTGTTGTCGCGTACCTTTTTGAGCACTGAGACATAGGACAGCGCATTAAGTGAAGCGTAAATGCCGTTTTTGTCCACGCCCTTCCAGATTCCAAGATCAAACGGGATGCCGTAGGCGGAGCTCCACGTCAGCTTCTGCGTGGTGAAGCCGATCAGGTTCGCGTGGTGGGCGATCGACGGCAGTGCGTAGCCGAAGCCAAAGCAGTCAGGCAGGAAGATGTCCTTGCTGCGCTTGCCGAACTTCTCCTCAAAGTAATTGTTACCGTACAGGATATTGCGGAACAGGCTCTCCGGCGAGGGGACGTTGACATCGCCGTTTTCATAGGAGCTGCCGGTGACGTTCCAGCGCCCGTCAGCGACGTACTTTTTGAGCTTTTTGAACTCCTCGGGGTAGTACTCTTCCATCAGCTCATACCGGTACGCGCCCTCAAAGCTGAAAGTGTACTCCGGGTATTTCTCAAACCGCTCAAAGTTCTCGTGCAGCGTCTTTGGGATGTACTCGGAGATGGACGTCTCAAGTGTCCAGTTCCAGGATGTATCCAGGTGTGAAGTGCCCACGGTATAGATCCGCGGCTTGATATTGGGTTCCCGATTCTCCATGGCATTTCCTCCTCAGTGGATATAGTTGATTGTACGGGATCAATTTCAATTCATTGTACCATAAAATGATGCGGAAATAAATATAAAATCTGGCTGTTTTTCCGGATTTAATGGCAGAAATATCACAAATATTCGAGCGGAGGGATTGTGCATGGCGGTAATCGAACAGGTCAATCATATGGTCCACTCTCTGGTGTGGGGGCCGGTGATGATTGCGGCCTTTTTGGGGGCCGGTCTGTGGTTTACGCTGCGCAGCGGCTTTTTCCAGGTCCGGCGCTTCGGCCTGTGGCAGCGCAGGACCTTCCTCACGCTCTTTAAAAAGCGCACATCCGCCTCGGGGGAGGGGGGGACGATCAGCCAGCTTCAGGCCATGTCCACGGCGCTGGCCGCCTCCCTTGGGACTGGAAATATCGTAGGGGTCGCGGGGGCGCTGATCCTCGGTGGGCCGGGGGCAATCTTCTGGATGTGGATATCCGCCCTGCTGGGGATGATGACCAGCTTTGCGGAGAACGCGCTGGGCGTGCGCTACCGCACCCGCGGAGAGGATGGGGAATATGACGGCGGACCGATGGTCTATATTGAGCGCGGCCTCGGGCTCCGGTGGCTGGCGATGCTGTTCGCGGTATTCTGTACTTTTGCCTCGTTCGGGATCGGGAACATGACGCAGGGGAATTCCGCGGCCGGAGCGCTGGAGAGCCAGTTCGGGCTGCCGCCGGCCGTCTGCGGCGGCGTGTTCTGCGCGCTGTTTATCGCCGTCTCGGCGGGTGGGATCACACGGATTGCCCGCGTAACGGAAAAGCTGATCCCGTTTCTGGCAATCGGATATCTGGCGGCTGGCGCCGTGATCATCGCAGTCCACTATGATCGGATTCTCCCGTCGTTCGCCGCGATCTTTCAGGGCGCGTTTGATTTCCGGAGCGCCGCCGGAGGGATCATGGGCAGCGCAATGATGCAGGCGCTGCGCTGCGGGACGGCACGCGGCGTTTTTTCCAATGAGGCGGGGATGGGCAGTGCCGTATTCGCGCACTGTGCCGCGGAAAACGACGAACCTGCGGAGCAGGGGATGTGGGGAATGTTCGAGGTGTTTGCGGACACGATCGTCATGTGCACGGTGACGGCGCTCGTCATCCTGACCAGCGGCGTGCCCTTTGACAGCTCGTCGGACGCGGCGGCGCTGAGTACACAGGCCTTTTCCAGTGTGTTCGGCCGGGCGGGCGGCGTGCTTGTGGCGGCGGGGGTGGCGCTGTTCGCCTTTGCCACACTGATCGGCTGGTCCTACTTTGGGGAGAAGAGCGTCTCCTACCTGTTTGGACGCGGCGCGGTAAAGCCGTACCGTGTCCTCTTTGCGGCGGCGGCATTCCTGGGGTGTGTCGTACATCCGTCCCTCGCCTGGGAGCTGTCCGATACATTCAATGGCCTCATGGCGGTCCCGAATCTGATCGCCGTGCTCTCCCTCTCCGGCGAAGTCTTCCGCATTCTTCGGGAATATTTGACACGGCGCGGGAAAGTATGAGATAATACGGGCAGTGAGGTGATCGCGTGCGTGTTTCGGTAAAGCGGGTGCTCAATGATCTGAAGCTCCTGGAAAAACGGGCAGTATATGATAAGGGATTTAAGGCGCTGATGGACTTTGCGCCGGCGGTGGACGGCGTCACGCTCTATGAGAACGTGGCCTATCTTCCGGACGGCAATCAGTGGCACTGTCTGGATGTCCATGTGCCGCAGGAGGGGACGGGGCCGTTCCCCTGTATCATCTACCTCCACGGCGGCGGATGGTCCAATGTCGATAAGAGCGTTTTTCACCACTACTGCTCTACGGTCGCCGGGCAGGGTTTCGTCGTGTTTAACGCCGATTACCGGCTTGCGCCGGATTACCGCTTCCCCGCCCAGATTGAGGACGCCGCTCAGGCGTTGAGTTGGGTGCGGGATAACGCGGCGCTGTATCAGGGCAACCCGGATCAGATTTTTTTGGTCGGTGATTCCGCGGGCGCCCATCTGAGTGCGCTGCTGGCCTGTGCGTGTGCCGATCCCGCCTTTGCCGGGCGGCTTGGCCTGGAGCAGACGGTGCGGGGGATTCCCGTCTCCGGTACGGGGCTGTTGTGCGGGGCGTTTGATCTGAGCAGTGCCGCACAGGTGCGCTCCCCGAATATCAGTGGGTATCTGCTGGGGTTGTTCGGGGTTGGAGAGCTGTCGGAGATCACTTCCGAGCAGTGGGATTTGATCTCCCCGTCCCGGCATATTACACCCGGATTTCCGCCGTCCTTTTTGACGCACGCGCGGGCGGACGGGCTATTCCCGCAGAGTGTGGCGCTGGCCGGCGAGCTTGAACGCAACCGGGTCCGGCACACCTGCCTGTTCCTCGACGAGCGGGACAACGCCTATTTCCACGATTACCAGATGGTATACTTTTTCCCGGTGTATAAAAAGAGCATCCGGGCGATGACGGACTTTTTCCACGGATGTCTGGATGCTGATTCATCGGCCTCATCAGATTCGGATGCGGAGCGCAAGCCCCTTGAATAAAAGAACAGCAGTTGATCAAAAGATCCCGGCCTGCCGTCGGGGTCTTTTATTATGAGCGAAGCGAATAATAAAAAGCAACAGCGAATAAAACCCGTGCTTCTGTGCGAAGCAGAAATTACTATTTTTTTGGTGAAGTACCTAAAAAAAGGAACGGCACGCATACAGACAGAAGATCATAGCATTAATACTTCAAAAATCGTTTTGGTGTACTTGACATAAAACGATATGTGTAGTATTATAAAATTACAACGTACTTCGTAGTAATCCGAGCGAAAGCGATCGTTCCATTGTGCTACGGGATACGATTATGATCAATGGGCCCGGATCGGAAGGGGATGAACAGGATGGAACGCTAACAGCTTTTTCAATAAGGAAAGGGGCTGATAAGGACTGATGGTTCATGCGCAGGTTCCACAGTTTTTATCTGTGCGGAAAAGACAGATTGATTCAGTGAAAAAAGGAGGTCCAGTATTTATGGATGAAATGGTTCTGAAAGTACAGCAATGGTTGAATGAGACATATGATGATATCAATATTGCGGAGGATGGCTACACCGGTCAGGGAACGGTCGGCGCGCTGATCAAGGCACTCCAGCACGAGCTGAACAAGCTCGGCGCAGATATTGCTGCTGATGGAGATTTCGGCGCGGGCTCGTACAATGCGTTTGTCAATCGCATTGGCGTCATCTCACCGGACAATACCAATTATAACCTGACCTGCATTGTGCAGGGGGCCTGCTGGTGCAAAGGGTACAGTCCGAAGTCCTTTGACGGCGTCTATGGGCAGGATACTATGGATGCGATCATAGAATTTCAAGTTGATGCGGGCGTGGTGGCCTCCGGTTTTGTCGGGCCGGCAGTCATGAAAGCGCTTCTGAATACGGATGGCTTTAAAAGGGATTCGGCCGGGGACGATAATATCCGGGAGGTGCAGCGATTCCTCAATGGATACTACAGTGAGACCTATGGCAGTGACATCGGGCTGATTCCCACCAACGGGATTTATGAGCGGAAGACGAGTACAGCTATGATCTATGCGGTTCAGATCGAGGGGGGCGCCGGTGTTGACGGCCTCTGGGGCAACGGCACGAAAAATTGCCTGCCCGTGATTTCCGAGGGGAGTACAAACCTCGCCTTTGTCAAGCTTCTTCAGTGTGCGCTGACGCTGAACAAGTGTTACAGCGGGGCCCTCGATGGGGAATATGACAGCGGGGTCACCAGAGCGGTAAAGCGGTTCCAGCAGCAGATGGCGCTTACGCAGAGCGGAAACGCCAGCATATACACCTGGTGCGCACTGCTGGTCAGCTGCGGCGACAGAGAGCGCTCGGCAAAGGCCTGCGACTGCGCCACCAAGCTGACCGCCGCCAAGGCTAAGACACTGGTGGATAACGGCTATGAGATCGTCGGACGGTATCTGACGGGAACCATGGCCGGCGGCGCCTCCAAGGCGCTGACAAATGAAGAAATCCAGATTGCCTTTGACGCCGGGCTGCGTATTTTCCCCATTTTTGAGACAAGCGGCGACAGGCTCAGCCACTTCTCCTATGATCAGGGCCTGATCGACGCAGCGGATGCGATCAATGCCGCGTGCGGTTTTGGATTCCCGAATGGGACTACCATCTATTTTGCAGTGGATGTGGATGCGCTTCAGGATGAAATTGAAGCGCGCATTATTCCCTACTTTAATGCGGTCAATGATCGATTTGCCCGTGCAAATTCACCGTATCTGGTCGGTGTTTATGGGACGCGAAATGTATGTAGCAACCTTGATGCTTTAACGGATAGCTCCTTTGTTGCGGACATGTCCTACGGTTGGAGCGGCAATATGGGCTTTTCAATGCCCATGAACTGGGCATTTGACCAGTTTGCAACAGTTTCGGTCGGCTCGGGCGAGGGCATGATTGAGATTGACAAAGACGCCGTTTCGGGTGCGGATAATGGCGTTCCCTATGTAGATACCCCCTCATCGGCGGCGATAACGGCACAGCGGAACTTTATCAACCATGCGTTTCAGGGAATGCCGTTTGCGGATCAAATTCCGGTTGCCATGGAGATTGGGAAAACATATACCCTCTTTGACCTCGGATGTCTGAAAGCAGAGGTGTCCTATAATACAACCATGAGCACCGAGCAGCCGAACAGCATCACGATCCGCAACGGAGAACTCGATTCCGCCAAGCTGTCGGTGCTGGAGGGACTTGACCTGAGCGCGGATTTGAAGGAGCAGTATCTGGAGCCGCTCAAGTCAATGGGAATTTCTGTATCAAACGGGATCGTTACGGTAGGCCTTGAGGATTTGAGCCTGGGGCGTGTTGCAATCAGCATCACGGTGTCCTCGGATGATATTGACGTGAGTGATGGGACAAAGACCACCGTGTCGGCTACGTTCAAATACACCATGATGCCCACTTCTGAAATGAAGAAGGATTTTGAAAAGATTGTTGAAGAGTCTGCAAAGGCAGCGCAGGAAGGTTTTTTAATGTTGATGGGAGCTATAAAAACAGTACTTGAAGAATATGCAGACGAAATAGCAATTGCAACGGTTGTTGTTGTAGCTGTTGGCTCGTTTTTAAAAGCTTGTGCATCAATTTTGGCGGTAATGGGATAACACGTAGAGAAAAATACTGAAAACCAATACCTAAAACAATATAACAGGGTGCTGGTAATGTGATGCTTGCATATTATCAGCATCCCTGTTTGTTAGATATCTAAGATTTGTTTTTGCGTTTGATTTTGCCATAACGTGTTACAGTTAGGGCTAGTTCCATTATGTTTACTGTTATAATTGGAAGCAATATAAATGAGTGATAAACATCAAGAAATGCAATAGGGATTATAATTAATATTGCCCAAAAAGCAATAATACGAATAACCACATTTATGATTTTGGCGGCTGGCTTTTTTTGAGGATATGCAACTAAAAAATATATGCTGAGAATGATACTCAGTACCCCAAAAATCAGGGATAGCGCAGTATATATATCCCAGTCCAGAGAATCAGGAAGACGGTTGACAATAATCAAAATCGGACTTCCAATACAGCAAATTATCCCAAGGATGTATAACGAGGGGAGATAGGGGGAGCGATTTTTTCTCAGATTATTCCGGTATAATTCTGAAAACAGAACAGACAGCAGCAGCGCAGCGCAAAAGGCGAATATTTGCCAGAAACTGTTTGTTTTTCCGCGGTAGGCAGAAAAGCAAAAGAGAACGATCATGACCCCTTGAAGAATTCTAATTGTTCGTGAAATGGAAAGTAGGTGTGGAATATTTTCCTCCCAAATTTCCTGTTGCTGAGGATTTAACTGGAATTTTGTTTTTTGATTCATGCTGTGCATCCTCCATTCTATCTGCAAATACCACAAAAATTACTATTTTAATTATATCACATTTTCGCTGGTAAAAACGATGTTTTAAAGAGATTAGCAAGAAAAATAAAAATTTACGCAGCCGAACAGCATCACGATCCGCAACGGAGAACTCGATTCCGCCAAGCTGTCGGTGCTGGAGGGACTTGACCTGAGCGCGGATTTGAAAGAGCAGTATCTGGAGCCGCTCAAGTCAATGGGGATTTCTGTATCAAACGGGATTGTGACGGTAGGCCTTGAGGATTTGAGCCTGGGGCGTGTTGCAATCAGCATCACGGTGTCATCGGATGATATTGACGTAGAAGACGGGACAAAGACTACCGTATCTGCTACATTGAAATATACGATTATCCCTACTCCGGATATGAAAAAAGATTTTCAGGAAATTGTCGAGGAGGCGGCACAGGCAGCGCAAGAAAGTTGTTTACTGTTGATGGGAGCTATAAAAACAGTACTTGAAGAACATGCAAACGAAATAATGATTGCTGCCGGTGTTGTAGCGGCTGTTACTGCTTTCTTAAATATCCTTAAACTAATTGTAAAAATACGTTTTGGGGTATGATATAAGTTCTGTAATTATAGACAGAAACATATTTTGACGGAAGCTTTATCATGAAATAAGGGGTTGGCGATGTGTCAATTTCAAATCGCCAACTCCTTGTATTATAGTTTCACATCCGTTTTTTATGATTCATCTTTCCATTCCTGAGGGTAATCAAACTAAACTCAAGAAAATTTATCAGAAGAATTAGAAATGGTACAAGAAAATGATAGATGTCAAAAATTGTGATAGGAAATATGAGTAATGATTGAAGTACGATGAAAAAACTTACAATACTCCATATGGTTTTTGAAAACTTCTTATTTCTCTTATACACAAATAGAAAATATAAGCTTGGAACGATACTCAGTACCCCAAAGATCAGCGATAGAATGGTGTATAAGTCCCAGGCAACGGAATCAGGAAGACGATTGACAATAATCAAAATCGGGCTTCCAATACAGCAAATCACCCCAAGAATGTATAAAGAGGGGAGATATGGGGAGCGATTTTTTTTCAGATTATTCCGGAATAATTCTGAAAATAGAACAGATAGCAGCAGGGTAGCGCAAAATGCGAAGATTTACCAGGGACTGTTGATCTTTCCGCGATATACAGAAAAACAAAATAGAAAGATAATGAACCCCTGAAGAATTCGGACCGTCTTGGATAAAGAAAGCAGATATGGAACATTTTTCTCCCAGTTTTCCTGCTGCTGAGGATCAAGCTGGAAATTTGTCTTTGGAGCCACGTCGAAACCCCTCCACTCTATTTTACAGGTATCATAAAATCGTTGCTTTTCTTAAATTATATCACATTTTAAAGTGAGTAATTATATTTTTGATGGATATTTAAAAAAATTAATCTATAAATAAACATCAGTCATCCCCAACTCCTCGGACGATATCGACGTAGACGGCGGGATGATGATCCTGTATCTGCTACAGGCGACTTTTCGCAATGCCGTCTGTATCTTTTAAAACGATCACGAAAGCGCCTATAAAAAGAGCGGGACAATTCGTCCCGCTCTTTGCATATGTGCCGTTTGCAGCCTCAGCCGACCTTTTTGCCGTCCTTGAGCTTGATCTTGCCGAGCATCGGAACCTTCAGTGCACCCTCACAGGTGTCTCCGTTAAAGGTGAGCTCACTCTCGATCTCTTTGCCGGGCAGCATCTCCACTGTGCCGGTCGCGCGCAGGGTATTGCCCTCCTCGCGGATATTCTTGATCTCAAACTTCGGGACGGGTCCGTCCATGATGATCTCCAGCCCATACTTGCCATTGTTGTCCGTGATCTTGAACTTGACGTCCCCTTTGAAGAACATCGTGTCCACCCTGCACTGCCATGTACCGATACCTATCATTAATGCCACACTCCTTCATACAGTCGGGGCGGCCGTTTTTCTGCCGCAGCCCCTATTATTTATATGACCGAAATTTACATACTGTCACATATTGCTATTATATCCAACCCCCGGGGAAAAGTCAATGCAATCCGTGCATTATTACTTAAAAAATGAAAATCTCACCATATTTTATTGACAACCATGATAAAATGCAATATTCTAATTTTAAAGGGGGAAAAATGAATGATTACTGCTAAGACGCCGCTTAAGGAGATCTATAAGACCCCGGTGGGTCATGACATTCTGGAAAAGGGACTCTACAGTGTCGGCATCCCGGCCCGGCTGATCCAATCCACGCCGCTGGGCAAGCTGACGCTTGAAAAGCTGCAAAAGCTCACCTTTGGCAAAGTGGATGGCCGCTTTGTCCGCGCTATGCTGGATCTGCTCAACAGCGAAAAGGACGTCCCGGCGCCCGACGATGGGAACATCACGCACAAGTGGTGGAAAGAGGCCGTATTCTATCAAATCTATCCACGCTCGTTCAAGGATTCCAACGGCGACGGGATCGGCGATCTCAATGGCATTTATGAAAAACTTGACTATCTCAAGGAGCTCGGGGTGGACGCCATCTGGTGCTCCCCGATCTATGATTCGCCCAACGATGACAACGGCTATGATATCCGCGATTACAGGGCGATTATGAAGGAGTTTGGCACCATGGAGGACTTTGACCGCCTGCTTGAAGCGGTCCATGCCCGCGGGATGAGGCTCATCATGGACCTCGTCATCAATCACTCCTCCGATGAGCACGAATGGTTCCAGTCCGCGCTCAGGGACCCGGATTCCAAGTATAAGGACTACTACATCTGGCGTAAGGGCACGCCCGACACGCCGCCGAACAACTGGGACTCCATCTTCAGCGGCCCGGCGTGGAACTATTACCCGGAAAAGGGCGAGTGGGCCATGCACCTCTTCAGCGCCAAGCAGATGGATTTTAACTGGGATAATCCCGATTTCCGCCGCGACATTGAGGAGATGGTCAACTGGTGGCTGGAAAAGGGGATCGACGGCTTCCGGCTGGACGTCATCAGCTTTATCTCCAAGAAAAACGGCCTCCCGGACGGGAACGAGCTCGTCGGTACCCTGATGGGCTTTAAGGGCGTGGAGCACTACTTTTACGGCCCGCACCTGCACGAGTATCTGAAGGAGCTGCGCCGGGAGGCGTTCGGCAAGTACGACGCGTTCACCGTCGGCGAGTGCCAGGGCACCGGGCTGGAGATGAGCAAGCTGATGACGGGCGATGACCGCGGGGAGCTGGACGTAGTTTTTTCCTTCGACCATTTGGAAAACCCGGGCAGGCAGCGGTTCAGTGATTATCGCTTTGACCTGCGCCCCATGGCGGACAACCTGACCCAGTGGCAGATGAAATACGGCAGCCACTGCTGGCCCACGGTGTTCTTTGACAATCACGATAATCCCCGGATGATCTCCAAGGTCGATCCCGACGGCGCCTACCGCTACGAGCTTGCCAAGGCGCTCGCGGTGATGCAGATGACCCTCAAGGGTACGCCGTTCATCTATCAGGGGGAGGAGCTCGGCATGGTCAACACGGTGTTCCGTTCCATAGACGATCTGCGCGACGTGGAGAGCCTGAACCTCTTCAAGCAGGAGTGTGCGCGCGGCAAGAGTGAACAGCAGGCCTTTGCCAAGGTTTGCGCCGGATCGCGCGACCACGCCCGCACGCCGATGCAGTGGACCAACGGGAAAAATGCCGGCTTTACCACCGGAGAGCCGTGGATCGGCGTCAACCCGGATTACGTCCACTGCAACGCGGCAGAGGAAGAGCTCAGCCGTGATTCCGTTCTCAATTTTTACCGTCAAATGATCGCGCTGCGCAAGCAGAATGAAGCCCTGGTATACGGTAATTTTGTGCGCGCCAATACGGGCCGCAATTTCTTCTGCTACCGCCGTACGCTCGGGAAGGACTCTTTCTATATTGAGATCAACTTGACCTCAAAGCGCCAAAAACGCCCCGCGCCGGTAGCGGGAATGGAGCTTTTGATTTCCAATTATACCGCCCGGTCGGACAGCCTGCGCCCCTATGAGGCGAATGTCTACCGCGCCCCGATCCAGTAAATAGCTGCAAAGCATGTCCCCGGGTGGCTTTTTGCCCCCGGGGACGTTTTTGCTGCCATGTGAGCGGGGGTTTACTGCTGCGTTCCCTGTTCCGTCAGGTGGCGGGCGAACTGCCTGAGCTCCTCCGCGGTGGAAAATTCCAGGCCGGACTGCATGATTCCCTCCTGGATGGTTTTGGGCAGGGCGTTAAAGCACGCGTCTAACTCCGGATTTTTACTGAAAAAGAATGATTCCGCCATAAAAAACACCTCCGCCCTTATTATGAGCGGAGGTGTACCGTTTAATTCCAGAATTCAAAGAGCATGGCAAATTTGTGATATGCGATCTCCTGATACGGGTTGGAGTTGAAGGAGTTCTCCCCCCTCGGCCACTGAGTCATCACACTGGCCATGTTGCCAAGGAAGCAGAGGATTGTACAGACGATCAGCGCGTTGCGCAGCAGGCGCTTAATGCGTTCGTTTTTGATCCGTCCGTAAAAGTACAGGCAGACCGCAAGGGCGGCAAACAGCATCTGCCAGCCAAAGTCCACGTTGTACCGCATGGCGTGGCCGCTCTCCCACGTGGAGGCGATGATGATCACCGGGATTACGATGCACCCCACACCGCCGAGCAGAAGGGCACGCAGACGCTTTTCGCGGTCCAGCGTCCTGAGCGCACGCGGGGCGAATACGAGCGCGAACATCGGCAGCGCCCGCCAGAACAGGCCGAAGGTCATCGGATTCTGGGAGTATTCGAAATAATAGTAGCCTGTCACGCCGAACCACTCGTTAGAGCAGTTGATAAACGGGAAGGAGGAACTCAGCCCCGGCAGGCCAAACAGGAAGTTGTAGATACTGATCCACGCCAGCGAGGGGTGGAATTCAGCGCGCGTGAAGTCGTTAATTGTGAGCGAATACTGAATGCCAAAGTCGAACGGCGAACCGAAGCGCGCGTAGTTATAAGCCATCTGGAGCACCGCGAAGAAGGCATACGGCAGCAGCGATGCTGCCAGAAATTTGAGCACGTATTTCCCCTTTTTGGCCGGTGCATCCGCTGCCTTCAGGTACTGGCGCAGGGCGAAGAACAGGAAGATCAGCATCGCCACGGCGTATAGGCCAAAGGTTGGGCGCGAGAGCACAGCCAGCGAGACAAACACTGCGGAGAGCGCGAGCTTGTAGACTTTGAGTTTCTCCTGAGTGAAGAGGTTGGAGGACAGCATGAAGTACAGACCGATGGCAAAGAACATCAGCCCGGCAGTCTCCGCCGCCTCGTAGAATTTGGGTCGGAACATGCAGTACACCATACCGGAGGAGCACAGCAGCATGAACTGCCCGCAGACGGCTACACTCGCCGTCGTCTTCGGGAACCAGCGCTTGAGCACCTCATGCCAGCATAGGGAGAGGAAAACCGTCGCCAGCATGCAGAAGATCAGGATCGCGTTCATGCACGGCAGATAGGTGCCTGTGATCAGCCGGAACGGCAGGAAGAGCGTCAGGACCGGCGCGATCCCGTAATAAGAGTAATACTTTCCGTTATAGAGCAGATGATCCCAGCTATAGGAGATGCGCTCACTGCTGCGTGCCCCCCAGTCATAGGGATTGTCCATCGCCAGCAGTTCTTCGCTCGGCTCGGTCAGCAGTGATACCTGCCCGTTCATGAAGGCGTCCGGCAGCTCTTTGGAGAGCTGGTCCAGAATTGCCTTGTCGCTGTAATAGAACGGGTCCCCCACATAGATGCCGTAGATGAACACGATCGTCCCCAGGAAAAAGGAGGCGGTGATCACATTGGCCCAGATGTGTTTGGTGTTCGTGCCGTCATAGTTCAATGCCATGCACGGCGCCTTTGCCACAAAGTAGATGGCCGCCGCGATTATCAGGAGCAGCAGGATGCGTATCACGGAGAAGTGCATCGGCACCGTCTCGTTCAGGTCCAGTGACCGGATCACAATCTGATCTCCCCGGTCAATGTGCAGCGTATAGCGGATGGTGTTTACATCACCGGAGTAGGAGGTGATGGTGTAATAGCTGCGCTCCACTGTTTTCACCTGCGTGCCGACGTCTTTGTTGCGGTAGAGCCCCTCGCGCGTGGAGTCGGAGAAGAGGACGTCAAAGTCCATCGCGTTGACGGGGGCGTCGGCGTCAAGCTTGGCCGTGCGCACCGGGATGTCAATATCCCGGAACTCAATGGAGGGGTTGTTTGCCGTGGCGGTAAAGGTGTCCTCGGTGCCCTCGTTGAGGGTCAGGTTAACGGTCCAGGAGTCAATGGCCGGGATGCTCTTTTCCTGGTATTTGTCCCCGAGCGTCAGGTACGTCTTATAATTGAATACGAACAGCTCCAGTACGATCAGCACGGCCAGTGTGAGGATCAGGAATTTCCCAAACCGCGCCAGAAAAGGGGAGCGGATCTTCAGCGGTGCTTTCCGCGCGTTCAGGCCCGGTGCCGGGTCCCTTCTCTTGTTTCTCATAGGGCAAAGTCCTCCGGATCAAACTGCGGCAGGACTGCCCGAGGCATCGGTTCCCGCTTGAGCGGATCATAGGTGAACCTGCGGCATCGGTGCTCCGGCGTCATGATGCCGTGCTTTTCACACAGCACACTGTCCCCGGCCGGGGACAGACGCCCGTACAGGCAGTACTTGCACTGCGGCTCGATTTTTTTGTTGTACAGTTCCTTTTTCATCTGCTTCCCTCACTTGTAAATTGGTCCGTAAAGCGATGGATAACTTTAATATCATATCATGTTTTGTGCCTGATATCAACCTCGTTTATGACGATCAGCCCCATTATCAGCAGCGCCGCACAGGCCGGGACGCTCACACTGAGCCCCGCGTGATACAGGGGCTGAAAGCCGGCGGAGGTCTGTACATAGGCCGGGAACAGGCGGCAGAGCAGGGCGCAGATCCCCCCGCTGAGGGCGGAGGAGATCCCGCGGGAGAGCAGGAGCTCCCCTGCGGATACCCCGCACCGCCGGCAGCCCGGCATCAGCTGACAGAGGACGCAGATGCCGGAAAAGGAAAGCATCGCGGCGAGGGTCCAGAGCGGCACCTGTCTGGCGGCCGCCGCACAGCCGGAGGAGATCTCCAGGATGCACGTCAGGGCCAGGCGCGCGGTCTCCGGTACCGGGATCAGGCGGAGCAGATGCCCCACCGCGCTGAAGAGCAGAACCCAGGCGCAGATGTTGACCATGGACTTTACCGCGGAGGAGACCGACCCTGTCATGGCGTCGGAGAGCAGGGGCGGTGCCTGCGTGGGCTCCGGCGCTGCCGACCCGCCGCCGGAGTGGCGCAGTATGTGGAGTGCGATACCCATCAGCAGCAGTGCGGCCGCGCCGGAGGCGTACAGCAGGACACCCGCGTGTGTGCTGCCGGTCATTCCGGCCCCTACGGCGGAGATCGTGAATGCCGGCCCGGCGTTGACACAAAACAGGGCCATCCTGCGCGCCTGCTCCGCAGTGATCTCCCCGCGCTCGCGTAGCTCCGCCGCCATGCCAACCCCCACCGGGTACCCGCCCAGCAGGCTCATCAGCACAGCTCCGGCGCAGTTCCCTGGTAGACCGAAGAGCGCTCGCATCACGGGGGAGAGCGGCCTGCCCATGGCCGCACAGGCGCCGGAACGCACCAGAAAGGTGGAGAGAAACAGGAATGGGAACAGGGACGGGATCAGCGTCTGTGCGCAGATCCGTATGCCGTCCGTGATTCCCTGCTCGGCCTCCTGGGTGTGCAGCAGCGCCGCCGCCATGCACAGCAGCGTCACGGCACCGGTGATCCACAGTCTGGCACGGCTCCACCGCCTGATCTCCATGTTCATTCCCCCTCGCCGGGCCGATGCCCGTTCCCTATACTATATGGCGGGCAAGTCATTTTTATCTGCCTGAATTCATAAAAATAGAGGGACAGATTTGGGGGTGTTCCGGATGAGGCGGAAGGGCGTACTGCAAAAAAAACGGGAGCGGGCTGCCAAATCGGCGGCGGCACAGGTAATCCGTGAGAGCATTGATCTGCCGGATATCGCCCGGCAGAATACGGCGCATATTGAGCTCTCCGGCAACCGGGAGGCGATCGTGGACGGCTGCAAGGGGATCCTCCAGTATGATGACGGGGTGATCCGCCTGAACATTGGCAAGGGGTCCGTGACCTTCCGGGGATCCCAGCTGTGCATGAACAATATGAAGTATGAGCAGGCGGTCATTACGGGCATGATTGCCGGCGTGGAGTTTGAGGGAGACTGACGGCGGGGAGGCGATCCGGATGATACTCGTGAGGATTTTCCGCTTTTTGCGCGGATATGTGGAGTTTGAGGTGTGGGGAGGCTTTGCAGAGCGGTTTTTAAACCTCTGCGGCCGGGCCGATATTGATCTGTGGGCGGTCCGTCGCGTTGGAGACCGCCTGATTGCGCGGATTGACGCCCGCGCCTACCGGCGGCTGCACCGGCCGGCGCACCGGTCGGGGATGCGTCTGCGTGCCCGGCTGCGGCGTGGCCTCCCGTTCCTGTGCATCCGGTATCGGCGGCGCGCGGGCGCAGTGGTGGGGTTCTGCGCCGCTGTGCTTCTGGTAGCGGGGATGACCCCTTTTATCTGGACCGTACAGGTGGAAGGCGCATCCCCGGGCACCGAGCAGGAGGTTCTGCAGGTATTTGAGGAGCTGGGTGTACACAGCGGCGCGCGGGCCGGCAGTGTGGATGTGGATTCCGTGGTTCTCAAGGCGTACGGCCTGCTGCCCGAGCTATCCTGGATGGCGTTGAACCTGCACGGGTGCAGTGCCGTGATTGAGGTGCGGGAGCGGGTTCCGGTACCGGAGATCAGCGATGATGAGACCCCCTGCAACGTGGTGGCGGAGCGGGACGGGCAGGTCATCCGCATCCAGCCGTATGCGGGATCGGTACAGGCGGACGCCGGGTCGGCCGTCGTCAGGGGCGATCTGCTCATCAGCGGCGCGGTGGAGCGCAAGGATGGCGGTGTGACATTCGTCCATGCGCAGGGGGACGCATATGCGCGCACCAAGCGGACGATCGAGGTCTCCGTCCCCTGCCGGGCGGAGGGGAATGTGCAGGAAAAAATTGGCAGCAGCTTCCGGCTTGGTGCGTTCTTTTTGGATATCCCGTTCGGCAAAGCCAGTGAAGGTGAGGGGGTGTTCGCGCGGGTGGAACGGCGTCAGCTGGAACTCGGTGGTGTCCAGCTGCCTGTCTTTTGGGAGCGTACAACTTACTATCAGACCTGCCCGGCCGATTTCACCTACACGGAGGAGGAGGCGTTCATGGTAGCGGTAGCCCGTTTTTCGGAGGCGTACGAACAGCTTGAGCAGGAGGCGACCGTCATTGGCGGCACCCCGCAGGTGGAGCGTAATGCGGAAGGATGCCGCATTACGGCGGTTTTTGACTGTGAGGAAAATATTGCCTCCCAGATGCCAATTGATATGGAATTCGGAACGCAGCCGTAAATGATCTCACAATTGTGCACAAACGGGCAGCGAATTTTAAAGTGAATTTTGGAGGGGTATACGCGCTTTTTTCATGATTTTTTTAAAAAATTATGTTATAATGTAACAAAATAATAAGGTTTTATCCTATCAATGAAAAGCGGGGATCCCATGTACGAACAGATCATCAATATCGAGCGTATGGAGCAGGCGGTGAGCCTGTTCGGCAGCTTTGATGAGAATGTAAAAATGATTGAGGACGAGTATCATGTCCACGTTGTCAGCCGCGGTTCCCAGCTCAAGATCACCGGGGAGCCGGATGATGTCTCCCGCGCCGCCCGGGCCATTGGCGGCCTGCTGTCCCTGATCAACCGCGGGGAGACGCTCAGTGAGCAGAATGTGCGCTATGTGATCTCTCTCGTCGCCGAGGGGAGCGAGGACAAGCTCTCCGAGATGGCGGACGACTGCATCTGCATCAGCGCGCGCGGCAAGCCCATCAAGCCAAAGACGCTCGGGCAGAAAAAGTATATTGAATCCATCCGCGGCAATACGATCGTCTTTGGGATCGGCCCGGCGGGCACGGGTAAGACGTACCTGGCTGTGGCCATGGCCGTCAAGGCCTTCCGTGCCAAGGAGGTCAACCGGATCATCCTTACGCGTCCGGCGGTGGAGGCGGGTGAAAAGCTCGGCTTCCTGCCCGGGGATCTTCAGCAGAAGATCGATCCGTATCTCCGCCCGCTGTATGACGCGCTGTTTGATATGCTCGGCGCGGAGAGCTTTGAAAAATACCAGTCCCGCGGGGATATTGAGGTCGCCCCGCTGGCCTATATGCGCGGCCGCACGCTGGATGACAGCTTTATCATTCTGGACGAGGCGCAGAATACCACGCCCGAGCAGATGAAGATGTTCCTCACGCGGCTTGGCTTCAATTCCAAGATCGTCGTCACCGGAGATGTCACCCAGATTGACCTGCCCGACGGCAAGCGCTCCGGTCTTGTTCAGGCGGCCAAGATTTTAAAAAATGTCCCGGATATCGAGATCAGCCGGTTCTCGGAAAAGGATGTCGTCCGTCACCGGCTTGTTCAGGATATAATTAAAGCTTATGATAAATACGAGGAGGTCAGGAAACATGCCAGATAAGGTAAAGGTGATTATCACCAACGAACAGAAGGAGGTCAAGATCCCCACGGGGATGCGTATGCTTGTAAGGCGCTGCTGCACAGCGGTACTGACACTCGAAAACTTTGAGGGGTCCGCGGAGGTGGATGTGCGCTTTGTCAATGATGCGGAGATTCACCGCCTCAACCGTGAGTTCCGCAATGTGGATAAGAGCACGGACGTGCTCTCCTTCCCTCTCGGTGAGAACGGCGTCTATGACACCAACCCGGAGACGGGCGCCAAGATGCTGGGGGATATTGTCATTTCCATGGAGCACGCGCAGGAGCAGGCCAAGCGCTACTGCCATTCCCTCCAGCGGGAGGTCGGCTTCCTGACGGTACACTCCATGCTCCATCTGCTCGGGTACGATCACGTAAACGAGGGGATTGAGACCGTGCGCATGCGCGAAAAGGAGGAGACCGTCCTCACACAGCTCGGCCTCAAGCGCGACAGCAGCTATTACATGGGGGACTGATCCCCAATCTGAAGGAGAATCGCCATGCCGGAGACTAAATCCGCTTTCATCGCAATCGTCGGCCGCCCGAATGTGGGCAAGTCCTCTATTCTCAACCGCCTCCTGGGGCAGAAGGTGGCCATTGTCTCCTCCAAGCCGCAGACCACGCGCACCCGCATTATGGGCGTGCTCACACGCGGGGATACCCAGCTCGTGTTCACGGATACGCCGGGCTTTCACCGCCCGGGGAACAAGCTCGGGGAAAAGATGGTCAAGGCCGTGGGGGACAGCATCGCCGACGTGGATGCGTGTATGCTCGTGACCGAGCCGGAGGAGGGGATCCGCCCGGCCGAGCGCGAGCTGGTGGACAAGTTCCGGGCATCAAAGCTTCCGGTGCTGCTTGTCATTAATAAAATTGACACACTCCACCAGAAGGAGCCGCTCATCCGCCGCATGGCCGAATGGGCGCAGGTCTATGATTTTGATGCCGTGCTCCCCGTCAGCGCGCAGACAGGCGAGGGGCTTGATGCGCTTGAAAAAGAGCTGATGGGCCTTGCACGGGAGAGCATCTGGTTTTTCCCGGACGACACGCTCACGGATCAGCCGGAGCGTGTGCTGGCCGCGGAGATGATCCGGGAGAAGGCGCTGCGCCTGCTTCAGAAGGAGGTCCCGCACGGCATCGCGGTCGAAATTGAAAAGATGCGCGAGCGCGAGGGCGGCGATATTACAGATGTGGAGGCCGTCATCTACTGCGAAAAGGAGTCCCACAAGGGGATCATCATCGGAAAGGGCGGCGAGATGCTCAAGCGCATTTCTACCTATGCCCGGCAGGATATGGAGCGCTTCTTCGGCTGCCGGATCAATTTGAAATGCTGGGTCAAGGTGAAGGAGGGCTGGCGCAATCGCGAGGGCCTGATCCACAACTTTGGCCTTGATTGACCGATTGCACATTTTTCTGCTCTTGATTTTGGACAAAAGGGCACAAGCAAACTTTCCCACTGATAGCGGCAAGCCATTGGGGCAGATTAGATAACAGCGTCACCCATCACGGATTGGAGGCTGTTATATGGAAAGAGAAGCCGATTACTGGGAGATCTTTACACATACGGGGCGTGTGGAGGATTATCTGACCTACCGCAGGCAGGCCCGCGCCGCCGGGAAGGGAGGAGCGCATGCGCCGGACCACAGACGGACTGATCATCCGGGAACAGGCGGTCGGGGAACGTGACCGCCTGGTGACCGTGCTTACGCGGGATATGGGCGTGATCCGCGCCTTTGTCCGCGGGGCAAAAAACATCAAGAGCCGCATGGCCTCCTCCACAGGTCTGCTCTGCTATTCCAGACTGTCTATCTATGAAGGCAAGGATAAGTACATAATTGAGGACGCCGTCCCGATTGAGGTGTTCTTCCAGCTGCGCGAGGACATTGTCCGGCTCTCACTCGCGCAGTATTTTTTAGAGCTCGACTACGAGCTTGCCCCCAAGGAGGAGCGGGCGGAGGACTGCCTACGCCTGACGCTCAATTCCCTGCATGTGCTCGCACACGGGAAGCTCGAGCCGGAGGCGGTCAAGGCGGTCATGGAGCTGCGCCTGCTCTCCTACGCCGGATATATGCCCAGCGTAGTGGCCTGCCGCCGGTGCGGGGAGTACCTGACGGACCGGATGTATTTTCTCCCGCTGGACGGGCAGCTCTTCTGCATGCGGTGTCCGCACCCCGAGGGATGCGTGAAACTGTCAGCCGGCGCCGTGCAGGCGATGCGCCACATCGTCCTGTCTGATCCGGGGCGGCTTTTTTCCTTCCGAATTTCGGAATCCGCCCGCCGGGAGCTCGCTCAGGCCAGCGAGCAGTATCTGCTTGCGCAGACGCGGCGGCGTTACCGGACACTCGATTTTTACCATTCCATCACCATATAGAGACCAACGGAGACCATTATGAATGAATTGAACCGACATTACAGAACGCTGGAGCTCGACAAGATTCTGTCCCTGCTGGCGGACTGCACCGCCTGTGACGACGCTGCGCAGCGAGCGCGGCAGCTCCAGCCCTCCGGCGAGCTGCATGAGGTGGAGGATCGGCTGGCGCGCACGCTCTGCGCCTATGATATGCTCGCCCGGTTTGGCGGGCCGTCCTTCGGCGGACTGCACAATGCCGATAATTCCCTCGCCCGGGCACAGGCCGGGGCGAGCCTGACCATGCGGGAACTGCTGGAGGTTGCGGGGAATCTCCGCGTAATCCGCACGGTATCCGGCTGGCGGGAGAACGCCGGTCAGGAACTCTGTGTGCTTGATGACCTCTTTTCCCGCCTGACGCCCAATAAATATTTGGAGGAGCGGATCACCTCCGCTGTCCTCTCCCCGGAAGAGATGGCCGACACCGCCTCCCCCGAGCTGGCGGACATCCGGCGCAAAACGCGCTCGGCGCAGGACCGTGTGCGCCGCCAGCTCGACAAGATGATCCACTCCAAGCAGATCTCCCAGTACTTACAGGACGCCGTTGTCACCATCCGCAACGGGCGCTTCGTCGTGCCCGTGCGCAGCGAGTGCCGTGCGAGCGTCCCGGGGCTGGTGCATGATTCCTCGGCCTCCGGCGCCACGGTTTTCATTGAGCCGCTCAGCTGTGTGGAGGCCAACAATGAGATCAAGGTGCTCATGAATAAAGAGCGCGAGGAGATCGTCAAAATTCTGCAGGAGCTCTCCGAGCTTGTGGGCGGCTTTGCAGACGCGATCCGCGCCAGCTATGATGCGGCCGTGGAGCTGAACGTCATCTTTGCCAAGGCGCAGCTGGGCTATCGGATGAAGGCGGTCGTCCCCCAGATCAATGACCGCGGCGTCATCCGCCTCAACCGCGCGCGTCATCCGCTGATTGATCCGGAAAAAGTCGTCCCTACGGACGTGGAGCTGGGCAAGGACTTTGACACGCTCATCATCACTGGCCCCAACACCGGCGGTAAGACGGTATCCATGAAGACGGTGGGCCTGCTCTCCCTGATGGCGATGTGCGGCCTGATGATCCCGGCCGGGGACAGGAGCGAGGTTTCCGTGTTCCGCCACGTGCTGGCCGATATCGGGGATGAGCAGAGCATTGAGCAGTCACTCTCCACCTTCTCCTCCCACATGACGAATATCATCGATATTCTCGCCGTTGCGGATGACAGCAGCCTGATCTTTATCGACGAGCTCGGCGCGGGTACGGACCCGACGGAGGGCGCAGCCCTCGCCATGGCCATCCTGGAACGCCTGCATCTAATGGGCGCACGCGTGATGACCACCACACACTATACACAGCTCAAGGCGTACGCGCTGAACACGCCGCGCATCGAAAACGCGAGCTGTGAGTTTAATATTGAAACGCTGGAGCCCACCTATCGGCTTTTAATCGGCGTACCGGGCCGCTCAAACGCCTTTGCCATCTCCCGCAGGCTGGGAATGGAGGAGGGGATCGTCGACCGGGCGCGGGAGTTCCTCTCCGGGGACAACACTCGCTTTGAGGATGTCGTCGAGCAGCTCGAAATCTCCCGGCGGGAGCTGGACCGCCAGCGCGAGGAGGCCGAGCAGGCGCGCCAGGAGGCGCAGCATGCCCGTGATGAGGCACGCCGCAAGCTCGCGGAGATCGACGCCAAATATGACGAGGAGATCGAGCGCGGGCGCAGCGAGGCGGTCAAGATTGCCGACCGGGCCCGGCGGGAATCCCAGACCTTCCTGATGGAGCTCGACCGGCTGAAAAAGGAATTGAAAAAGTCGGGCGATGTGGAGGGGACGGCCTCCCGTGCGAAGGCTGTCAGCAAGAAAAAGATGGGTGCGCTCGACGAGATTTCCGACCCCATCCGCCGTCGCGAGCTGGAGGAGGAATACGATCCCAACTTCCCAATTCATATGGGGGATACGGTCCTGATCGCGGATATCGGTTCGCAGGCAGAGGTGATCGCGCCGCCCGATAAGGACGGCAATGTCCAGGTCCAGTCCGGCCTGATGAAAATGCGGGTCCACCGCAGCAACCTGCGCCCGAGCAAGGCTCCTAAAAAGAAAAAGCCCGCCGGGACGCGCAGTGTGCGCGGCGTGGAGAGCCGGGCCAGTCGTTCCGTGGCCAGTACCGTGGACCTGCGCGGCATGACCAAGGATGAGGCGCTGCTCGTGCTCGACCGCTTTATCGACAGCGCCGTGCTCTCCGGCATCGGGGATATTACCATTGTCCACGGCAAGGGCACGGGCGTCCTGCGTGCGGCGGTTCAGACGTATCTGAAGAAGAATCCGCGCATCAAGGAGTACCGCCTCGGCGTGTACGGCGAGGGCGAGGACGGCGTGACAATTGCCAAGTTGAAATAGGCACGCCGCGTTGGGGAATAGGGATTAAAACAGAGATTGATGCAGCCACAGCTTAAAAAAGCTGTGGTTTTTTTAAGTTCTGCTAAGGTACGGCGGATAAAATACATATCATATTAATACCTGAAAGGGGGGTGGATATTGGATTTTCGACATGAGTGGAAGCACGAGATCAATGCTCTCGATCTGCTTGCCCTGCGCGCTAGGCTGCGTGCTGTGATGGCGACTGATCCACATGCGCCGGGGGGAAGCTATATGATCCGGAGCCTCTATTTTGACACGCCGGAGGACCGTGCGCTGCACGAAAAGCTTGACGGTGTAAACGGACGGGAAAAGTTTCGCCTGCGCTGCTATAACAGCGATTTTTCCCTGATTCGGCTGGAAAAAAAGTCCAAATACAACGGTCTGTGCCGCAAGGAGACGGCACTGTTGACATTGGCGGAGACGCAGGCCCTTCTCGCGGGAGAGTGGGGCTGGATGCGGCGGCGGGGTCGGCCGATCGTATTGGAGTTGTACAGTAAAATGTGCACACAGGGCTTGCTTCCAAAAACGATCGTGGAATATGTCCGGGAGCCGTTTGTATATGCGCCGGGGAACGTACGCGTTACACTGGATCGCGACATTCGCACAGGGCTGCGCAGCACGGATTTCCTCAATACGGGCGGAATCACCGTTCCGGTGGGTGGCCCGGAAGCCATTCTGGAAGTAAAATGGGATGCATTCCTGCCGGCAGTGGTCCGTGATGCCGTGCAACTGCGGGGGAGAAGGACCGCTGCGTTTTCTAAGTATGCGGCCAGCCGCATCTATGGATAATCGTATCACAATCCGTCTGAGGCGGACAAATTTTAAACCAAAGGAGAAATCACATGACTTTTCAGGATATCTTCAAATCGAGCTTTTTGGAGAACATCACCAGCGTGGGGCTGATTGATATGGCGGTAGCGCTTATGCTTGCGTTCGGAATCGGTCTGTTCATCTTTTTGATCTATAAAAAGACTTTTTCCGGCGTAATGTATTCTTCAAGCTTCGGCGTCACGCTGATCGCACTCACGATGATCACCACAGTTGTGATCCTTGCCGTGACGTCCAATGTTGTGCTCTCCCTCGGCATGGTCGGTGCGCTGTCCATCGTGCGTTTCCGCACTGCGATCAAAGAGCCGCTGGATATCGCATTCCTGTTCTGGACGATCGCCGCCGGAATTGTTCTAGCCGCCGGAATGCTCCTGCTCGCAGTGGTAGGCAGTCTGGTGATCGGCGTGGTTCTGCTGGTATTCGTCAACCGGAAGACCCATGTCAATCCGTATATCGTTGTGCTCAGCTGCACAGATCATAGTAGCGAGTGTGCGGCCGTGGATTTCCTGAAAAAGCAGGTCCGGCGCTGCGTGGTCAAGAGTAAGACAGCACGCCCCGGCGGGATTGAGCTGAATCTGGAGATCCGCATGCGGGATGACAATACCGATTTTATCAATGCCCTCGCTGAAATGAACGGCGTCAGCAGCGCGGTTCTGGTCAGCTACAGTGGGGAGTATATGGGATAAGGGGGCGGTAGCGTGTCCACTCACAGGTATATTGACCGGATCTGCTGGGCTGTCATGGCACTGATCCTCTGCCTGACGCTGGTGCTCTTGGGCACGCAGGCGTCCGGGGACGATACAGCCGGGATTGCCATGGAATATGAGACGTTGCTCTTCGATACCTCAAAAGTCCACACTCTGGACATTGAAATGGACGACTGGGACAGTTTTATTGATTCCTGTGAGAGCGAGGAGTACAGCCTGTGTACCGTCGCAATTGATGGAGAAACATATTCCAATGTAGGCATCCGGGCCAAGGGGAATACCTCCCTGAGCGCAGTAGAGGCCTACGGCAATGACCGGTACAGTTTTAAGATTGAATTCGATCACTATAACAGCGCCCAGAACTATCACGGGCTTGACAAGCTCAGTCTGAACAATATCATCCAGGACAACACCTATATGAAAGACTACCTCTGCTATCGGATGATGGCTTCCATCGGTGTGGCGGCTCCGCTGTGCAGCTATGCCTATATCACCGTCAACGGAGAGGACTGGGGGTTGTATCTGGCCGTAGAAGGGGTGGAGGAGAGCTTCCTGGAGCGCAATTACGGCGCCGACTACGGCGAGCTCTATAAGCCGGACAGCATGGAACTGGGCGGTGGCCGGGGAAATGGCTGGGAATTTGACGCACAGCAGATGGATGCGGCGCCGGAGGAACCGGGCACGGATAGCGGCAACTCTTCTGCTGATGGCAACGCCGGAGATATGAATTCGGACGCCCTACTGCCGGATCAGCCGCCTGATGGCAATGCCCCGTCAGACTTTGCACAGTCATCAACGTCTCCTGACACCGCGCAGGCTGGACAGGCCCCGGCCGGGGCGCAGGGGGAAGCGCCGCCTGAGGGGGAGATGTTCCTTCGGAACGATTCCGGCCGATCGGATGGACGCACAGAGGAGCGCCCAGGCGGCTCTATGGCGGATGACGATGTGTCGCTGATCTATACGGACGATTCCTTCGACAGCTACACCAACATCTTTGACAATGCAAAGACGGATATCACGGACAGCGACCGGGAGCGTCTGATCGCCTCCCTGAAGGCGCTGAATGAGAACACGGATATTTCGTCCTGCGTGGATGTGGAGCAGGTGATTCGCTACTTTGTCGTCCACAACTTTGTCTGTAACTTCGACAGCTATACCGGCTCCATGATCCACAATTACTACCTCTATGAGCAGGACGGTCAGCTCTCCATGATCCCGTGGGATTACAATCTGGCGTTCGGCGGATTCCAGTCGGGCGGAGACGCCACAGAACTGGTCAACTACCCGATTGATACGCCTGTGTCGGGCGGAACCGTCGATTCACGGCCCATGTTGGCCTGGATTTTTGCGGATGCGGCCTATACCCAGATGTATCACACATATTTTTCCGATTGGCTTGTGGATTACTTTGACAGCGGGGATTTTGAGGCGGAGATAGACGCGGTAAGCGTGATGATTGCCCCATATGTTGAGAGGGACCCGACCAAATTCTGCACATATGAGGAGTTCCAGGACGGTGCCGCCACGCTGAAGTCCTTCTGTATGCTGCGTGCGCAGAGCGTAAAGGGACAGCTGGACGGCTCAATCCCATCAACCTCCGATGGGCAGAACACGGACAGTTCCGTTTTGGTTGACGCATCTGATCTTTCAGTTTCCGTCATGGGTTCAATGGGAAATACCGGCGGAAGGGAGGTTCCGGAGGAGATGTCTGGCGGCATGCCTCCACAGCAGGCGGGCGGCCCGGGTGACTGGGATGATGCATTCAGCCCGCGGTCCGCAGGGGAGGAGGATATCGCCGCTGAGGCCGGATAAGAAGTACGAAGTGTTTTTTCTGCTCGTCAACGATCGCGTAATCTTGTAATCACCCCTCGCCGAGACCGTACGGCCCCGGCGGAGCCTCTTCCCAGGAAGGCTTTGGAAGTCCGTATCACCCAATCGACCTGTCGTGAAAGAGGGAATATAAATCTTTTCAAAACCATAGGGAAAATACGCGGTTTTAGGATATAAAAAAACCGCCGCACCAAATTCATGGCGCGGCGGGTAATGATTTGTGGGGGTTGAATTACAGCTCAGCGAAGTACTTGATGGTGCGGACCATCTGGCTGGTGTAGCTGTTCTCGTTGTCATACCAGGCGACAACCTGCACCTGATAGGTGTCGTCGTCGATCTTGGTGACCATCGTCTGGGTGGCATCGAACAGGCTGCCGTAACGCATGCCGACAACGTCGGAGGAGACGAGCTGCTCCTCGGTGTAGCCGTAGCTCTCAGAGGCAGCGGCCTTCATCGCGGCGTTGATGCTCTCCTTGGTGACATCCTTACCCTTGACAACAGCGACAAGGATCGTGGTGGAGCCGGTCGGAACCGGAACACGCTGCGCGGAGCCGATCAGCTTGCCGTTGAGCTCCGGGATGACAAGGCCAATCGCCTTGGCAGCGCCTGTGGAGTTCGGGACAATGTTCTGCGCGCCGGCGCGGGCACGGCGAAGGTCGCCCTTGCGCTGCGGGCCGTCCAGGATCATCTGGTCGCCGGTGTAGGCGTGAACCGTGGTCATGATGCCGGAGACGATCGGATAGGTCTTGTTCAGCGTATCGGCCATCGGGGCCAGGCAGTTGGTCGTGCAGGAGGCGGCGGAGATGATCTGATCGTCAGCCGTCAGGGTCTTCTCATTGACGGAGTAGACAATCGTCTTCAGGTCGTTGCCCGCGGGAGCGGAGATGACAACTTTCTTTGCACCGGCCTCGATGTGAGCCATGCTCTTCTCCTTGCTGGTGTAGAAGCCTGTGCACTCCAGGACAACGTCGATGCCGAGCTCGCCCCAGGGGCACTCTTTTGCATCTTTGATCGCATAGATCTTGATCTCTTTGCCGTCCACGATGATGGAATCCTCGGTCGCCTCGACGGTGTGCTTGTTCTCACCGATCTTGCCCAGGAAGGAGCCCTGCGCGGTGTCATACTTGAGCAGGTGTGCCAGCATCTTGGGGCTGGTCAGATCGTTGATCGCAACAACCTCATAACCGTCGGCCTCGAACATCTGACGGAACGCCAGACGGCCGATGCGGCCGAAACCATTGATCGCAACTTTAACTGCCATAATGAACATCCTCCAAAATAAAAATTTTGAGTTTCCTCAAACCTATTATGGTCTGTAATTATTGTATCTCATTCTCCTGTAAACTGCAAGGGGAAACATTGTTATTTTTTTAACACCGAATTTACCAAAACTTTGTGCAGGCCGCCGAAGAGCAGGGGAAAAAAGACGATTTCTGTATGTTTTTCCGGGGAAAAGACAACCAGGCGGGACGTATGGGACAAATAATATCACACGGCCGCCGGGCTCCATCTGGGACCCGGCGGCCGTGTATCCTGTAAGGGGGTATGATAAACAGGCGTGTAAACGAAATCCGCATTTTTGCAGTACGGTTATTTCTGTGCGGTGCCGAGCGCCTCCTGCTCCAGCTTGGCCGCATGGTGCTCAGCGAGCTCCTTCTCAATCTGCGCTTTCTGCTTCTTGTCGTCTTTGATGAAGATGAACGGGACCAGATACAGGAAGGAGGCGAGCGCAGGCAGCAGCATGAACAGCGGCCACTGGGCATCAATAAATTCCGGCGGCTGCACGGCGGCTTTGGAATCATAATGTACCAGCGTGAAGATCAGGGCGAACAGAAAGCTCTTGAGCGCGTCAATCATCTTGCTCGTCAGATTTTGCAGGGAGAAAGTGATGCCCTCCTTGCGCTTGCCGGTCTTCCACTCCATGTAATCAATGGAATCGCTCAGCAGTGCTTTCTGCGCGATGCCGATCAGGGTGATCGGAATATTGCCGAGCGCCATCAGGACGATGACGATGAGCATCTGAGGGATCGTGTCAAATCCGATGAAGTAGGCAATCACACGGATTACTACATTTCCACCCTGGGCGAGAATGATAAGCTTTTTCATGCTGCCGATCCGGTCGGCGATCTTTACGGCGAAGAACATGCTCACCGTCCCAAGCGCGCCGATCAGGATTCCGTAGATCGTCTGGGTGGTTTCCCCGTTGATAACGGTATCGCCGATGCGGATCTCCACACAATACTTAAAGTAATAGATCCACGGGATCGCCCCGGAGAGGGCGTTTGTCAGCTGTGCCAGGATCAGCAGAATCAGCGTCCGGTTATAGCGGACCTCATTAAGATCCCGCCAGAGCGACTGCTTGGGCGGCGCGACGAATTCGACGCGTTCCTTCGTTTTCATCGCGGAGATGGAGACAAGCTCACCGCCTAGACCGAATACAATCGCGCACAGGAGCAGCATCGTGCGCTCGGTGGTGCCGATCTTCTCCGTCATGCCGAGGAAAAACGGGACTGCGCCCGCGATGGCACCGCCGGCTCCCGCGCCGATGTTGATCCACTGGGAGACACGTGCCCGTTCGTCGGAGTGGGGGGTGATTAGGGACATCATGCCCCACAGGGCCACATCCTGAAAGGAATACGTCATATCCCATGCGATGTAGATAAACAGGATAATGAGCATTGCTGCGGTCTCTCCAACGCCGAAGTCGACGAACATCAGCGCCGTCAGAATTCCGATGACGACGGCGAGCTTGCCCAGATAGGGGTGGAGTTTATTGCCGTTTTTGAACTTGTGCCGGTCAATCAGCGTACCGACGATCGGATCGTTGACCGCATCCCAGATGCGGATAAATCCCATCATGGTCCCGGTACTGCCGGCGCTGATGTGCAGGACTTCGGTCATGAAATAGTTCAGCCACTGGCTGATCATGCCGTAGGAGGCATTCTGCCCCGCCAACGCCGCGGAGTAGGCGAACAGCTCGCGATTTGGGACGTACCCCTCCTCAGCCTCCTTGCTGAAGAAAAACTTGAACGGGTTGAGCGTCTTTGGCTTTTTCATTTTCTTTTCTCTCCCTTGATGCCGGACGGACCGCAGCGAAATCTATGCTTCTATTTTAGAAGATTGATTTGTATTTGTCAACAAAGACTATAAAGAATGTTTATTATTTAAATAATTTATTCAAAAGATCACAAAAATATACCGCGCCAGCGGCGCGGTAGGTCTTGAAGGGAGATGAGATATTAGAGGTGGGTGTGCTCGCACACCTCGCGGATTTTTTCCCGCAGGGCGAGGAAATCCTCAAAGGCATCCGGCTTCTGGTTCGGATTACGCAGCAGAGCGGCGGGGTGGAAGGTCCCCATCATCCAGGTCCCGTTCTTTTTAATAAATTTTCCGTGCTCTTTCGTCACACGGAACGCCGGGTCAATCAGCCGCTGGGCGGCAATCCGGCCCAGGCAGACGATAATCTTCGGCCGCAGAAGCCTGACCTGGCTGCGCAGCCAGCCGATGCACGCCTCCTGCTCTTCGGGCTTTGGGTCGCGGTTTTGGGGTGGGCGGCACTTGACCATATTGCCGATGTAAATGTTCTTTTTGCGGTCCAGACCGATCGCGTCCAGATACTTGTCCAGCAGCTGCCCTCCGCGGCCGACAAATGGTTCGCCCTGAAGGTCCTCGTTTTCACCGGGCCCCTCGCCGATGAACATCACCTCTGCATCCGTCACGCCGACACCGAAGACCACATTGGTACGCGTCCGGCTCAGCGCACACTTTTCACACTGCATACATTGATGGTGCAGTTCCTCCCAAGTCAGTTCCATAACAGCCTCCGAAAAATTTAGTAAAAACAGTATAACATAATTGCAAATAAAAGTCATTGGGTGTAAAATAGAATCAAATTTAATCTACCCTGCTTTTTTGCGGGATCTAACGGAGGCACAATTTGATGGATAAACCAATTCTTCTTGAAACATCTGCGCGTCATGTGCATGTCAGCCGTGAGGCGCTCAATATTCTCTTTGGTGAGGGCTATGAGCTGACCAAAAAAAAGGATCTCTCCCAGCCGGGGCAGTTCGCCTGTGAGGAGCGCGTAGCCGTCATCGGGCCCAAGGGGCAGTTCCCAGCGGTGTCCATCCTCGGCCCGGTACGCAGCGCGGTGCAGGTGGAGCTTTCCGCCACTGACGCCCGCTCCATCGGTATCAAGGCGCCCATCCGCGAGTCGGGGGATATCGCCGGCAGCGGTGCGTGTAAAATCGTCGGCCCCAAGGGTGAAATTGAAATTGACGAGGGTGTCATCATCGCCAAGCGCCATATCCACATGACGCCGGAGGATGCAAAGGAGCTGGGCGTTGAGGACAAGGATATTGTCTGCGTGGAAGTCGACAGTGAGGAGCGCTCCTTGGTATTCGGCGATGTCGTCGTCCGCGTGAGCGAAAAGTTTTCCCTCGCTATGCATATCGACACGGACGAGAGCAACGCGGCGGGCGCCGTCCCGGGCATGACGGTCCATCTGATCTGAACGAAAAAGTTTGATAGCACATGATAAAATCACGCGGCAGCCTTACATAGGCTGCCGCGTGAAGTTTAATATTTAAGACAGGGGAGGCGCTTGATTGGCCCTTCCGTTTCAATATATGGTGCGTCGCCCTGTAAATTGTACAGGATGAAAAATCACCCACCGGGACACTGGCGGGTGATTTTTATGCCCCTTGCAGCAATTCCGCCGTCTCCGCAATCCCGTACGCAAGGTTTGCAAACACCGGCCCGCACAGGCTGGGGATGGAGCGTGCGAGCGGGGAGAGGTCTGCCTGGCGGATGTAGTCCGGCATTTTCACGGTGCTCTCCCCGAGCTTTTCCACGGGGCTGGCGGCTGCCGCCACGGCCTGCTCGCCAAAGGTGATTGTCTTAGTACGGCCCGCCGCCGTGATGCCGAAAAAGGCCAGGGCGGCCGCACACAGGATACAGACGACACACACGGCGTAGCTGCCGAATAGCCGGCGGACATTTCCCTTCTCGGTTTTTCTTCCCGTTTTTTGTTGAGGCATATCAGGCACTTCCTTTATTTAACGACATAGTTTTCCAGCAGCGCGGCCAGCGCCTTGCCGAGCATGCGGCCGGAGTAGGCCGCCTCGTCGAGGGTGTTGGCGTCGCTGCCCATCTCGATCAGCAGGGAGCAGCGCGATTTGTGCATGTTGTATTCCCGCGCGCAGAAAAAGAGCGGGCGCACCAGGCCGGGGAACATCTCCTGGCAGTATTTTTGAAGTTGGACGGCAAAGCGCAGATTGTACTCCCAGTCCGGAAAGTCGGTGATGTCCCCCTCCTGGCATCCGCTGATAATCATGATCTGCGCGGCTTTTTTTCCGTCAATCACGGCGGTCGGCGCGACCATCGTGCCGTCCGACTGTTTGATGGCGTCCCGGTGAATGTCTAAAATCACCTGGATCTCGGGATACTGCTCCATGTATTTGTCGATCTGGTCTTCCGAGCGGTAGTAGGCCCCGGAATAGGTGGAATCGTAGATGTTTGTATCGTGGATTACAGCAAAGCCCGCCTGCTCCAGCTGGTCGCAGATCTCGTCGCCCACGCGTACCATGTTGCGCTTGGGATCGTTGCTGCGGGTGATGTAGGCGTCGGAATAGGTGTCCCGGTCGAGGAGCATGTAGCTCTCCGTCGTGTGGGTGTGAAAGACGAGGATGTGCGGCTTGGATTTGTCGGTGATCTCCAGGTCAACGGGCTCGTTGAGCACCTTTTTCAGGTCAAGATCATGCTCGTGCGTCTTATTCTGTGCCCAGACGCTCCCATATACGTGTGTGGCATTATTGACCGTGTAGGTCTGTTCGTCAATCTTGCCGCTGACCTCCATGGCGTCGATCTTTGCCTGCTCGGCATCCATGAGAGCCTGAATGTCGTCCGGGGTGTAGTTAAGGGGGCCGTCTTTTGCCTGATCGGCAGGTTCGGTCCCTCCCTCGGCCGGAGCCTGTGCCGGGACGGCATCCGTTTGGGGCTCCGCCGTCTCCGTCTCGCTGCGCAGCAGGGCGCCGCCGCCCTCCGGCATCATTGTCCCCGCGCTGACGAGGGCGATACGCCCGAGCGAGGCGCCGCCAAAGGCGTAGGTGAGGATCGCGGCAATGAGGACGAATGCCGTACACGCCAGATAGACCGCTTTGGGCGTGCGCCGCCTGTCCTTCTTTTTCTTCCTTCCAGTAACTGCGTACACGCGATTCACTCCCCGGCTCATGATAAAGATCGTGTTTTATCATACTTATGAGCGGGGGCAGCGGATTATTCCGCCGTGAGGGCCAGCATGTCCTGGATAGGGATGTGGGGCTGGAGTGCGCGCCCGATGGCCAGGCCGACGAGCTTGGCGGCGTGCTCCACCAGCAGGTCGATCTCCCGTGGGGTGACGATCATCCGCTCGCCGTGCGGTTCCACATTTTTCTCCAGTTCCTGTTCCTGCGGCGAACGGTCCGTCAGTTCCGCGGCGAGAGTCAGCGCGTCGACAACGGTTGGGATCCCGATGGAGATCACCGGCACGCCCGTCGTCTCCCGGTCGATCCGGGCGCGGGCATTCCCTACGCCGGATCCGGGGGTGATGCCGGTATCCGTCATCTGCACCGTGCAGCCCAGGCGGTCCAGCCGGGCGGAGGCGAGCGCGTCAACGGTGATCACAGCGGCGGGGGAGAGCTCCCGCACGACTGCACGGATGATCTCCCCGGTCTCCATGCCGGTCTGCCCCAGCACGCCTGGGCTCAGCACGCTCACCTCACGCAGGGGGCCAAGTCCGGTGCGGTCTGCCAGCTCCCGGGTGATGTGGCGTGTGGCAAGCACCGCAGAGGCGGCACGCGGACCGAGGGCGTCCGGGGTAATGCGCGTGTTCCCGAGTCCGATGACGAGTACGCCGCCCGCTTCCGGCAACAGGGAGGCAATCTCCCGCGCCGCGGCCTCCACACTCTCCGCGTCGTAGCCGGAGACGGAGCCGAGCGGCGGCGTTCCGATGGTGATGTACAGACCGACTCCCTTTCCCAGGCGTTCGGCCGCCTGCTCAGATACGATCCGCATCCGCGTGATCCGGATGTTGCCATGCATGTCCTCCTGTGTCTCGATCCCGTCCGTCTGCGTGCCGAGGATCTCCTGCCGCTCGATCGCCAGATCCGTTCTCCATTCCATTCAATCATCCTCCCATTCGGTTTTATTATGGACTGTGAAATGGAAAAATATGCAAATCCGGTGCGGCGGTGCGCGCCATGGGGGCTGCGGGGGAAATTTAACGCCCCGCATGCTTTTGTGGAAAAAAGAGCTTGATTTTTTTGTAAAAAGATGATATCATTAATATCCGTGATTAGAGATTGATGCCGGAGGAGGTGTCTGTATGCCCAATATCAAATCCGCAAAAAAGCGCGTTCTCATCGGTGAGCGCAACAATGCCCGCAACAAGGCGGCTCATTCTGCCCTCAGGACGGCGCTGAAGAAGGCCAACGTCGCTATTGAGACGAACGCGGCGGACAAGGAGGAGGCCGTCAAGGTGGCGGTCAAGAAGCTCGACCATGCCGCCGTCAAGGGTCTGATCCACAAGAATAATGCTGCAAATAAAAAGTCCGCTCTTGTCAAAAAGTTGAATAAGGCATAAGGATTTTTGTCAGGCAGTACGTTTCAGACAGCACAGGTGCAAGGAAACAGGATCGGTAACGATTCTGTTTTTTGCTTTTTTTAACGGGAATGCTGTTGACATCTTATCCCGTTTTGGGTATAATGACGGTGTAGTCCCAAATGTCAAATATATCGGAGGTGTATGTTGAATGAAAAAGGTGTTGAAGATTCTCGCAGTGATCGCGGCGATCGCCGGTGCTTGTGCGGCCGTCTACGTCATTGTCAACAAGGTTATGGCCAAGAAACAGTCCATCCCGAGCAATGACTATGAAAACTACGTATCCTGCTCCTGCTGCGACGACGATTTCGTTTCCGAGACAGTTGCATAAGATCAGCGAACAAATCAGGCGGACGGCGTATGCCGTCCGCTTTTTCGCAGGGCGGCAATCGTGCCGCCGCATGGTTTATGCGCGGCCACATTTAAAACATTTTGAAGGGATGGGAAAAGATGAAAATCGCAGTGACATATGCGGACGGCGCGGTGTATCAGCACTTTGGCCGTTCGGAGTTTTTTAAGGTTTATGAGGTGGAGGGCGGCGCCGTTGTCCGCTCCGAGGTAATCGGTACGGATGGAAATGGCCACGGTGCGCTGGCTGGCTTCCTCAAGGGCCGCGGGGTGGAGGTGCTCATCTGCGGCGGCATGGGCGGCGGAGCGCGGGCTGCGCTGGCCCAGGCGGGCATTCAGGTTTTCGGCGGCGTGCAGGGCAGTGCAGATCAGGCGGTCGCCGATTATCTGGCGGACTGCCTGCGGTTTGATCCGGATGTCTCATGCAGCCATCACAGCCATGGAGAGGGTCATGCCTGTGGCGATCACGGCTGCGGCGGGCAGAACGAGAGCTGCCATACCTGACAGGAACATGACGGTAACTTATCGAGGAGGAATTGAAAAATGAAATGGATGAAAACCTGTGCACTGTGTACAGCGGCGGTACTGGCTGCCGCGTCGTTCTCCGGCAGCGCCAAAAGCGATTGGGAATCCAAGCATGACACCGCGCTTCCCGATCTGGACGACGGCAACTGGGTGGAGACGCTCCACACCGATTTTACAACGATAAAAAATATGGACGAGCTGCTCGCCGCCAAGTGGGCGCCGTCCCCGCACGGCCTGCGCAATGTGGAGTACTGGTGCCCACAGATGATTGAGTTTACGGATCAGGGACTTGTCATCCACAGCGAGCGGCAGGAGGATCATCAGTGTGAGGTCTGCGGTGTGTCCGAGGGGATTTTCACCGGAGGGATCGAGACACGCATTACCGGCGATAACCCACAGGCGCTCTTTGAGCAGGCTTACGGCTATTATGAGGCGACTGTGATCGTCCCGCGCGGCACGGGTATGTGGTCCGCATTCTGGCTGCAGAGCGACTATGTGGGCAAGGTTGGCCATCAGGGCAGGGACGGCACGGAGATTGACGTCTATGAATCCTCTTTTGGCCGCGAGAATCCTACACAGACAGGGCAGGCGCTACACTATGATGCCTACGATGCACCGTGGTACCGCAGCCAGGGCAGCGTCGCGGATGTAGGCTATAACCTGTACGACGGTCAGGAGCATACATACGCCCTGAAATGGACGCCGGAGGAGTATGTTTTCTACGTGGACGGAAAGGCCGTCTGGGCCAGCAATTACGGCGGCGTGTCCACCGTCCCGGAAGTTCTGCGCCTGACGGTGGAGATCCGGCCGGATGCTTGGGGGCCCTATGGACAGCAGCTCGGGGCTTTTGAAAATCACAGTGACGGCACGAACGACTTTATCATCAAGGATGTCAAGGTCTATCAGAACAACAGCTATGTCAGCGCCATCAAGTCCAATGATGATTACAGGGATATGGAGAAGACCTTTATCGGCCTGATCGCGGCGGCGTCCGCCGTTGGCGCTGCGGCGTTGATCACGGGTGCGGTGTTCGCCGTGAAGGCCATCCGCAGGAAAATGGCAAAAAACAAGTAAGTAATAAAATAGATGGGGCTTTGAACGCCCCGTCGGTGCAGACGCGGCGCCCGGCAGAAATCCTGCCGGGCGCCGTTTGACATCTGGATAGCTATTTATCCTTCGGCTTCGTCACCCAGGAGACGATCAGCCCGCACAGCATGGCGGCGGTGATGCCCACGGCTCCCGCTGTGAGCGGGCCGGAGATCACGCCCAGCAGACCCTGCTCCCGGATGGCCTCCTTGGTCCCCTGCGCCAGGACGTTCCCGAACCCCGTCAGCGGTACGGTGGCCCCGGAGGAGGCGAATTCCACCAGCGGCTCGTACAGGCCGATCCCGCCGAGGATTACCCCCAGCACCACGAATGTGACCAGAATTTTGGCAGGTGTCAGCTTGGTCCTGTCGATCAGCAGCTGGCCGATCAGGCAGATCAGTCCGCCGATCAGGAACGCCTTTAAAAATGTCAGTGCCATCTCCATGTTGTTTCCCCCCTGTGAGGCGGCCGGAGGATCACGCACCGGCCCGCAGATTTTACGGATTCTGTCTTTATTCTGTACTGGAAATTCCCTTTTATGCCGTCACTTTGATACGCGACAAAATATTTGCAATGCACCGGGCTGTATGGTAAAATATACGTTAGCTTATCCGGAAGAGGTGTTACAATGCCCGTCCCCAGGGAACAAATTCGCAATTTTTCCATCATCGCCCATATTGACCACGGCAAGTCGACCCTTGCGGACCGGCTGCTGGAGCTGACGGACTGCGTCGCCAAGCGCGATATGACCCAGCAAATTCTGGACGATATGGATATTGAGCGCGAACGCGGCATAACCATTAAATCACATGCCGTCAAGCTCGATTACAGGGCTGCGGACGGCAAAACCTATGAACTCAATCTGATCGATACCCCCGGCCATGTGGACTTTAACTATGAGGTCTCGCGTTCCCTTGCGGCATGTGAGGGGGCGGTCCTGATTATCGATGCCTCCCAGGGGGTGGAGGCGCAGACGCTGGCCAATACGTATCTGGCGCTGGATCATAATCTGGAGATTGTGCCGGTTATCAATAAGATCGACCTGCCCGCCGCGGACCCGGAGCACGTCGCCCATGAGGTGGAGGATATCATCGGCATTCCCTGTATGGACGCCCCGCGCGTCTCGGCCAAGACGGGGGAGAACGTAGAGCAGGTGCTCGAGCGCATCGTCTCCGATATCCCCGCACCGCAGGGCGATGAGACGGCGCCCCTGCGCGCGCTTGTATTCGATTCCATTTATGACAGCTACCGCGGCGTCATCGTCTATGTCCGTGTGATGGATGGGACTATCCGCGCGGGGGATACCATGCGCCTGATGGCCACGGGTGCGGAGTTCACCGTGGTGGAGGTCGGCTATATGCGCCCGACGAGCCTGGAGCCGTGCGAGCGGCTGGCGGCGGGGGAGGTCGGCTATATCACCGCCTCCATCAAGACGGTCGCGGATGCCCGCGTGGGCGATACGGTCACCCTTGCATCCAACCCGGCGGCGGAGCCCCTGCCCGGCTACCGCAAGGTCAATCCCATGGTGTTCTGCGGCATCTACCCGGCGGACGGCGCGGACTATGAAAACCTGCGTGACGCGCTGGAGAAATTGCAGCTCAACGATGCCTCCCTCTCCTATGAGCCGGAGACGAGCGGGGCGCTTGGCTTTGGGTTCCGCTGTGGCTTTTTGGGTCTGCTCCATCTGGAAATTATTCAGGAGCGGCTGGAGCGGGAGTACAATCTGGACCTGGTGACGACCGTCCCGAGCGTCGTCTACCATATCACTACCACCTCCGGCGAGATGCTGGAGATCGACAACCCCACCATGTATCCGGACCCCGGGCAGATCGCCGCGTGTGAGGAGCCGGTGACGGAGGCGCATATCTACGCCCCGCCGGACTATGTGGGCGCGATCATGGACCTGTGTCAGGACCGCCGCGGCGTGTTTAAGGATATGAAATATCTGGCGCCCGACCGTGTCGATATCCACTATGAGCTGCCGCTCAATGAGATCATCTATGACTTTTTCGATGTGCTCAAGTCCCGCACGCGCGGCTATGCGTCCTTTGATTATGAGATCATCGGCTATCAGAAGAGCTCGCTCGTGAAGCTGGACGTCGTGCTCAACGGCGAGGTGATCGACGCCCTCTCCTTCATCATTCACGCGGATAAGGCCTATCCCCGCGCCCGCCGGATTGCCGAAAAGCTCAAGGACAACATCCCGCGCCAGATGTTCGAGATCCCCATTCAGATCTGCATCGGCGGTAAGGTCATCGCACGTGAGACGGTCAAGGCCATGCGCAAGGACGTTCTGGCCAAGTGCTACGGCGGCGACATCACGCGGAAAAAGAAGCTCCTTGAAAAGCAGAAGGAGGGCAAAAAGCGCATGCGCCGATTCGGTAAGGTCGAGGTGCCGCAGGAGGCGTTCATGGCCGTCCTCAAGCTCGACGACGATAAATAACAGAGGTATTATTTCCATGGAAGAATTTTTAAAGCGCACGTGGATTCAGATTGATCTGGACGCGCTCAAACAGAATTATAACGCCATCCGGGAACGTGTCTCACCCGGCGCTCAGATTATCAGTATTGTCAAGGCGGATGCCTATGGCCACGGTGCGGTTCACGTCGCCCGGGAGCTGTATGAGATCGGCTGCCGCTTTTTCGCGGTCTCCAATCTGGAGGAGGCGCTCCAGCTGCGCCGCGCGGGGCTTGGCGGATCAATCCTGATCCTTGGCTATACGCCGCCGGAAAAGGCGGAGACACTGGCGGTTAACGATATCACGCAGGCCGTCTTTGACCGCGGGTACGGAGAGCACCTGGCCGCCTGCGCGCGAGAGAGCGGTGTGATCGTCAATGTCCATATCAAGGTGGATACCGGTATGACCCGTATCGGCTTCCGCTATCAGGACAGTGAGGACGACCGTGCCAGCGTGGATGATATTGAATCGGTATGCCGGCTGGACGGTCTCTTTGCGCAGGGGATCTTCACCCACTTTGCCTCCGCGGATGAGGGGGCGGACGGGGAGGTCTACACCCGGCTTCAATTTGATCTGTTCCTTGATGTCATTGCACGGCTCGGGCAGCGCGGCGTGCAGTTTGAGATGCGCCATTGCTGCAATTCTGCGGCTACGCTCTACTATCCGGAGATGCAGCTTGACGGTGTGCGTCCGGGGATTATTCTGTACGGCCTGTATCCTTCGGACGCGGTGCGCGGCGCCTGTCCGCTGCGCCCAGTGATGGAACTCAAGACGGTTGTCTCCATGGTCAAGGACGTCCCCGCGGGCAGCAAGATCAGCTATGGCCGCACTTTTACAGCGGAAAAGGAGATGCGCGTCGCAACCGTGCCCGTTGGCTATGCGGACGGTTATCCGCGCGCCCTGTCCGGCAAGGCGTATATGCTCATCAATGGGCAGAAGGCCCCCGTCGTCGGCCGCATCTGTATGGACCAGACCATGCTTGACGTCACAGAGATCCCCGGCGTGCAGGAGGGGATGGAGGTCACGGCCTTCGGCACGGACCACGGGGCGAGTGTCACCGTGGATGATCTCTCCCAAATGTGCGGCGTGATTAATTATGAGATTATTTGCGGCATCAGCAAGCGCGTGCCGCAGGTTTACCTGAAGGACGGCAAGTTTTACGATATGGTGGACTATATTACAAAGTAAAGCATATAACACAGTGCGCCCCCGGCGTTGGCCGGGGGCGCTTGTCGTATTCTTTATTTTGCTTGGCGGCGATTCAATCCGCCATCCCTTCAATTTCCAAAAACTGAGCAGCGGTCATACATTTGGGGTGCTCCATGGAGAGACATAAAAAATCCTTATCCCCCGTGAGAATGATGTCCACATCAGATACGATGGCCGCATTTAGAATCGGCTGATCCTTTGCATCACGGATCAGTTTTTCCGCATGGTCCACCGCTGGAATCAGCTCATAAGACAATTCCGCGAGTAGTACTTCGGCGTCTGCAAGAAGCTGTGGAGCCTTTCGGGTTAGAATATCGCGCAGTTCCGTAATATTGCGGTCGCATAAAACAATCTCATGATGATCTGCGATATGGAGCAGGGCCTGGGATGGCTTTGACTTGGGAAAGAGCAGTGCGGAAAATAGAATGTTTGTGTCGATTAATATCCGCATTTTATTGATCCTTTCCGTAACGTACCTCGTCTACAAGTGCCTGAACGTCCTCTTCGCTGGAAATTCCCATTTCTTCTGCGGCACCTGAAAAGGCTGCCTGTGCCTTGCGGATCGCTTTTGCGGAGGCGTTGCTTACCACAATTTCACCGTTTTGCTTTTGAAAAAACAGGATTTTATCGCCGGATTTCAGGCCAAGCTGACGGCGGATTTCGACCGGAACCGTAATTTGACCGTTAGCGGAAATTTTTGCCAGATTCACAAAATCAGTCCTTTCTATTCTTTAGATCTCAAGAATTATTTGTTTTCTTGATATTATTATATCCTAAATTATCAAAAAAGTAAACTTGGCAATAAAAATTTTCCCTCAAGGGGAAGCCGTTGTTAATTTGTACAGGCCATTTAAGCCTTCCCCTCGAGGGGAAGGGGGACCGCTTGCGGTGGATGAGGTGGTTCCTGCGGTTTAGGCCGAGTTCCTGTAATCCGCTGGCTTTTCACCTCATCAGTCTCACTTCGTTCGACAGCACCTGCTCCGCAGGCGGGACCCTTTTGTCTGCTCCGCGGACATTCCCCCTAACAGGGGAATCGCCCTCAAGGGGAAGCCCAGCGAAGTACAGATCGTCAGAACCTTCTCCTCGACAGGAAGTCAGGCGGCAGCGGTCGACTGAATGAGATGAAAATTTTACCAAAGTATTTTTATATTCCAACGGTATGCCGTTAGAAATACCACCCCTTTTCGCTATAATCAAATCGTTGGAATTAAATGGAGAAATTTTAAATATAAAAATTTTGTATGATTTTCTGGCAAAGGGGAATTCAGAATGGATAGAAAACATAATAAAGGGATCGTGCCGGTCGCCAGAGCCTTGCGTAAAAATATGACACGCGAGGAGCGCCATCTGTGGTATGACTTTTTGCGAAATTATCCCGTCCGTTTTTCCCGGCAAAAGGTGCTTGGTAAATATATTGCAGATTTTTATTGTGCTAAGGCAAAATTGGTTGTTGAATTGGACGGCTCGCAGCATTATGAAGATGGCGGGCGTCAAAAGGATGCAGTGCGCACGGCATTTCTGGAAGAGTACGGTTTATCTGTGGTGCGCATTCCAAACAATGAGGTCAATCAAAACTTTTTTGGTGTATGTGAGTATATTGATAATCTGGTAAAACAGGCAATGGGGCATCCCGAATAAAATTTCTGCACAAACCAAGGCCTCCCTGTGCAAGGGAGGCTGGCGCGCGGATGCGCGACTGGAGGGTTGTCGGCTGGGACTGATGGTTTTGATTCCACCTGTGGCAGAGAAATCTATTTTAGAAGAAAACAGGAGCATTCCAATATACACGACGGTGGAACGTTCCTGTTTATTCATCCTCTTCGAGAGGAAACTCGTTCAGTTCTTTAAAATCCAATAATTCTGCTACGGTCATATTCAAACCCGTTGCAATTTTATGTAGTGTTATTATTTTTGGGTTTTTTGTTTTTCCTATAATTAAATCCCTTACAGTGCTTTGGCGGATGCCCGCCAATGTGGCTAATTTATTAGTTGTTAGATTTCTTTCTTTACAGATATCATTTAACCTTTTAATAATTGCGTCTGAATATGTCACTTTCTCACCTCGAATCCAATCAGATAATTGAATTATAGGGAAAAAGGAAATGTGATATTAACGGTGCACCGATAGAATTGAAAATAATTTTAGGAATACTGTGACAGCTCAAATAAAAGATGAAACGAAAAATATTTGCTTTTTACACGCCTCCCTTGTGCAAAGGAAGGTGACACGGCGTCAGCCGTGGTGGAGGGATTGTGATAATAGAATGATTTGCAAAAATTACGTATTTTAGCCGACAATCCCCCAGTCACGCATTCGCGTGACAGCCCCCTTTACACAAGGGGGCCAATTCAAGAAACGAGAAATATAAGCAAAAATAAACCACGATATTTTTCTTGAAATATCGTGGCAGCTATTCATCATCAAAAACACATTCATTCAATTCTTTGAAATCAAGTAATTCGGCTACAGTCATATTCAAACCAATCGCTATTTTATGGAGTGTTATCAATTTAGGATTTTTTGTTTTTCCCGCCATTAAGTCCTCAATCGTACTTTGTGTAATACCAGATAATGTCGCCAGTCTGTTAATCGTGATGTGCCTTTCTGCACAAATCTCTGTCAGCCTTTTAATAATAGCATCTGAATATGTCACGATTTCACCTCAAAATCCAATCAACTAATTGAATTATAGGAAAAAAGGTGATATAATATTAACGGTACACCGTTAATTTGCAAAATATTTTGATTGGATATAAAGTGAGGAACAATCATGAGCAAATCAACATTGGGCGGCCGTTTAAAAAAGCTGCGGAGCCTGTTCGGACTCTCTCAGGGCGATGTGGCGGAGTTTTTGGGGATGGACCGTTCGACCTACTGCTGTTATGAGATCGGCCGCGCCAAACCGGATATTTGCAATCTGGCACGCCTGGCAAGGCTGTACTGCGTGAGTACGGATTATCTGCTGCACGGCGAGCCGGAACCGGAGTTTGTCCGGCAGTATGAGGCGCAGGCGGGCGCGCCCCGCTTTGCAGAACATTTTCTGGAGGAGAACCTGCTGACCCTCTCCGGACAGGAGCGGCGGCTGATTGCACAGTTCCGTCTTCTGCCAAACCGGGATGAAATATTAGCGGAAGTACACCGGAAATGCGCCGCGTATCTGAATGATTGCAATGATCTTTTTCCCGTTTGCGGCAAAAAAGTTCCCCCGCGGTAAAAAATTCCCCGTGAGAGGAGGCGTTCCCATTTCCACGGTGGAACTTTTTGCGCGATATGGACAAAGAACAGCGCCCAGGCGGAATGAACTTTATGGATTAATTTCTTGAAAATTCGTTGGATTTCCGCCGCTTTGGTGGTATGATAATATCAGAATCTACCAAGGGGGTTTTCACATGTCCATTCTCGTAACAGGCGGCGCCGGGTACATCGGCTCCCACACCTGCATCGAGCTGATGAACGCCGGATATGACGTCGTCGTCCTCGACAATTTCTACAACTGCAAGCGGGAGGCCCTGCGCAGGATTAAGGAGCTCAGCGGCAAGGAGTTCAAGTTCTATGAGTGCGATATCCGCGACCGCAAGGGGCTGGACCACATCTTCCAGAATGAGCAGATCGACTGCGTGATCCACTTCGCCGGGCTGAAGGCCGTGGGCGAGAGTGTGGTCAAGCCGCTTGAGTACTTCGACAATAATGTCGGCGGCACCGTCACGCTGCTTGAGGCCATGCGCGACAACGGCTGTAAAAAGATCGTCTTCAGCTCCTCCGCCACCG
Source organism: Candidatus Onthovicinus excrementipullorum (assembly GCA_018712345.1). Taxonomy (GTDB): domain Bacteria; phylum Bacillota; class Clostridia; order Oscillospirales; family Acutalibacteraceae; genus Onthovicinus; species Onthovicinus excrementipullorum. The sequence goes on from DVHG01000025.1 coordinate 232,795, forward strand.
TGTACGGAATGGACAATGTATCCCCGCTCAAGGAGGATATGCCGGTCGGCGGTGTGACCAATCCCTACGGCCGCACCAAGCTGATGATTGAAGAGATCCTCCGCGACCTCTACCGCGCGGATAGCAGCTGGAGCATCATCCTGCTGCGCTACTTTAACCCCATCGGCGCGCACAAGAGCGGCCGCATCGGTGAGGACCCGAACGGCATCCCGAACAACCTCATGCCCTATATCACGCAGGTGGCCATCGGCAAGCTGGAGTGCCTGAGCGTCTACGGCGACGATTACGATACCCCGGATGGCACTGGCGTGCGCGACTACATCCACGTGGTGGATCTGGCGCTCGGCCATGTCAAGGCGGTGGAGAAGGCCGCTGAGGCAGCCGGACTGCATACGTACAACCTCGGCACCGGCAAGGGCTACAGCGTGCTCGATATGGTCCACGCCTTTGAGAAGGCCTCCGGCGTCAAGATCAACTACAAGATTGTCGGCCGCCGCGCAGGCGATATCGGCACCTGCTACTCTGATCCCTCCCTGGCCAAGAAAGAGCTCGACTGGGAGGCACAGCGTGATCTGGAAGAGATGTGCGAGGATTCCTGGCGCTGGCAGAAGAACAATCCAAACGGTTATCCGGACGACTGATCGCACAAATTATTCATATTAAAAAACGCTCCCTGTGCGCGTTGCAGCTTGGACTGGATGTGTACAGGGGCTTTTTCTGAACTGGGAGACGTTAAATGATGGGATTTTTAAACAGAAATAAAGGACAGCGGACGGATCTGCCACAGCAGTCGGCGGTGATTTTAACCACGCCGGATGGGTCCATTCCGCCCCTCACCGGGGATCACAGCATGGAGCTGCTCTGCAATACGGACCGCGGATTCCGCGCTGAGACGTATTACACCCTCGGCACCGGCGAGGAGTGGCCGGGCGGCGGGAAGGACGGTGTGCAGGCGCTGATTGATAAGATGGCCTATTATCAGGCCGACAGCCCTATGGTCATCCAGACCTATATTTACCTGTGCGCGTACAATCAAAAGGAGCTGGACACACGGGCATTTCAGCAGCTGAAAAGCTATCTGGAGCTCCTGCGCGAGCGCGGCTGGTCCAGCCTGTTCCGCTTTGCCTATGAGAGCCGGGAGGACAAGCTCGAGGGGGCGAAGGATAAGATCCTGCGCCGCCACCTGGTGCAGCTGAAGCAGTTCCTGGATGAGAACGCCGATCTGTTCCGGGATGTGGTGACCGCCGCCCAGCTCGGTGTCCTGGGCCCGTGGGGGGAGGGGAACCAGTCCCAGTACCTCCACCCGCGCCGCCGCACCTTTTCCGCCGTGTGTGATCTGTTCCCGGCGGGCGTCCATGTACAGGCGCGCACGATGAAGATCTATCATCAGGCTTCCGGCGCGCGGACCTTTGGCCGTCTTGGCTTCCACGATGACTATCTCTTCGGCCGGCCGCACATCTGGAGTACCGCCGGTGTCTATACGGATACGGACGACTACCGCACGTTTATCAAAAATTCGCCCCTGCACCCAAACGACGGGGAGATGCCCTGGGGCCGCGCCAAGCCGGACGCCGATCAGATCGACGGACGGGGCATGATCTGCCAGTGCTATGAGCACCGTCTGACCACCCTGAGTCTGGAGCACAACTACCGCGAACCGGACCCGCAGGCGCCCTTTGCCATGGAGAAGTGGAAGGGCGATTTCCTCACTCCGGCTCAGCTGCATCAGATGGGCTGCCCTGTCTACGACGCGTGGTTCACTGACGCACAGGGAAACTCGATTCAGCGCTCAGTCTTTGACTATCTGCGCGATTTCACCGGCTATCACCTCATGCTCTCCAATTTGAAGACGGAGCCGGCCGGCAGTGGCATGCGGGTGCAGCTCCTGGTGACCAACTACGGATTTTCCGCGCCGTTCGCCCTGAATACGGCGCAGTTCGTTATCCTCGGTGCGGATGGGGCGGAGCGGGCGTACCCGGCACAGGGAATCAATTTCCCGTCGCTCACATCCTGCAAGCAGCAGACTGTCACGGCGGAGCTCCCGGCCCCCGGAGCGGGGGAGCGCATTGGCCTCCGTCTGGGCAAGCACCTGAAATCCAACAATACATACCGCTGGGTTAAAACAGCGAATAACGTTCCGTTTATCAGCGGCGTGAATCTTATCCTTCCGTAATTTTCGCCCCACTTCTGAAACAGGAGTGGGGGCGTTTTCATATTAATCTGCCTCTTTCCCAATGATTTACGATTCGCTTCCCATCCCATCCCCCGAAAACATTGAACCGAGCGGCCGCTCTATCGGGCCATTCCGGTTTGGTGATAATTCGATGTTTTCAAAGCATAAATATAACCATTGGCTTATAGAATTTGAATTTCAGCCGGTTTTTCCTCTGAAAACCGAATCCTTTGAAAAAATATATATGAAAATTTTGTTATACAAAATAAATAATTATAGATATTGACTTATGCTATAGATGTATTTATAATGGTTCCATTGGGTTGATTTGTCATGATGCATACATTAAAAGCGAAACGATTCGGATATTACACATATGGGCGGAGGGGAAATAATGAAACTTGTAAACATGGCTAAATCGCTGGTAAAAGAAATCACTGGACACTGGAAAAAACCAAAGGAAGGGGAGTATGTCTCCTATAAGGAGTTTACGTATCTGGTCCTGGGTATTGGCGGCAACATGTGTGCAGCCAGCGCGAGCTATAATCTTACATTTTCGGCCGGCTGCATGTTCGTCGGCGCCATTTATGGCCTGCGGATGATGGATTTTGCCATCCTGGGTGTCGTGAACCTGGTGTTCAACTACATCTTTTCCCCAATTAACATGATCATCACCGATAATCTCGGTTCTCCGTCCAAAAAGACCATGCGGATGATCAACTGGGCGAATCTGCTTTTCCTCGTGCTCGGCATCGCGGCGTTTTTTGTCCCACAGGAGCCGTTCGAGCAATTTATGCCCGCGCTCCCGCAGGTCATTGGCAGCAAATTCCTGCTTCAGGTCTTCAGCACCTATTACAACATCTTTGTCTACAGGAAGTTCAGTCCCAAGTTTGGCAAGTACCGCTGCTGGATCATCGCCAACACCATTCCGTATATGCTCTCCCTTATGCTGCTCGTCCTGTTCCCGTACAATTCGCTGGATTATAACAATAAATTCTGGGTCATGCACCTCTTCTTTTCCTTCTGGGGATGCTTTGGCTCCTGCTTTTCACAGACGGGCAATATCCAGAATGTCATTTCCCCCAACACGGACGAGCGGGCCAAGATTATGTCCTATGGCTCTTTTCTCTGGAGCCTGTTTCCGTCCATCTATAATATCATTTTCCCGGTATTCGCCACGCTTGCGGGCGGCATGACCAGCATTAATACATACCGGATCGTCGTTCCGGTAATCATCCTGATTTTTGCGCCGTTTTCACTGTTCCTGATCTTCGGAGTAAAAGACCGCGTCATTCAGGAACATGACCACAGGCCTCAGGTGGATATGAAGAATGGGTTCAAAGCCGTTCTGAAAAACAAGTATCTGTGGATTACCAATATTTCCTCCTGGCTGTCCTCCCTTTCCGCCGGGATCATTAACATTATTAACATGGTCGTTATCTACTCCATGCGGCAGGATTGGGTTATGGGCATCACTTCCACCATCCTCGGCACGGCCTGTGTCCCGGGGATGTTCCTGGCGCCAACGCTGATCAAAAAGTTTGGCAAAAAGCGGATTATTCTGTTCTGCAAATACGCATCCGTCGCCTGTCTCGGGATCACGGGGATCGGCGTATATCTGGACAGCTTGCTCATCATCATTCTGTCATCGTATGTATCGTCCCTGTTCAATTCGGTGGTCAGCATCGCCAACAGTGCAATTACCGCGGATATTTGGGATTATCAGCAGTATATCTCCGGCGAGCGCCTCGATGGTTGCATGGGAATATTCGGCTATATTTCGGCCCCCCTTACGACCCTTACGGCCATGCTCGTTCCGTTCCTTTACGGATTGGTGGGCTTTACGTCCGATTGGAACATCCTCTATGATTCAACCATCCGCACGGAGGTCTTCCTGATTACAGTCGTCGTCAGCGCGGTGGCGGGTTTGCTTGCAACGATTCCCTATCACTTTTATGACTTTACGGAAAAGCGCCATGAAAAGATCATGGATGAACTCCGGGAACGGGCGCTCGAGATTGAGCAGGATCAAAAAACGGACGGCGTCAACGAAGAGAAAGCTGCTGAAACAGCTGATAAAGTAACAGTATAATGGCGGTGGGCGTAATGAAAATGAAAAAAGTATTAGCGGCAGTTGTTCTATTCGCGTTTGCGGTGACGATGTTCTCCTCGTGCACAACGAGCGAGACGCTGGAGTACAGAGAGAATGATGACGGATACGGTGTTTATCGGTATACAAGTTCATCGGTGGAGACGGAGTTTACCGTACCCGATACTTACGCGGGAAAACCGGTGACGGAGCTCCAGGCGTTCAGCTTTGCCAATGCATCGTATCTGAAAACGCTCAATATCGGTAAAAATATTAGAACGATTGATGTTTGGGCGCTGACAAACTGCACGGAGCTTGAGACGATCAACGTCAGTGCGGAGAACCCCTATTTCTGTTCGGTCGACGGCGTGCTCTATACCAAGGATATGACGGAGCTTGTAGCGTATCCCAACGGTAAAACAAAACTAAAGACCGATCAGGACGGTACGCTTACAGGCGGTGGTTCACTGGTGCTTCCGGATACGGTAAAGGTTATCCGGGACAATGCGTGCTATCTCTGTTCAAACCTCTATTCCATCACGTTGAATGAAGGGCTTGAGAAAGTGGGGAACAGAGCGTTCCTCAAATGCACCAATTTGCAGGAAATCAATCTGCCCAATACGGTCAGGGAGATTGGGACGGACGCCTTTTCCTACTGCGATTCCGTCAAGTCGCTGGAGATTCCGTCCTCGGTTGAATCCATCGGCGACTATGCGTTCTTTTCCACGGCTTCAAGTATTGAAAAAATCGTTGTCCACCAGGCCTCACCCGAAGAGCTTCAACTGGGGCAGGACTGGATCCCGCATCAGAAGGATAAAGTGAACGTGAAGGTGCCTGTTGAGTATGTAGCAGACTGAACGATGTAATCAGTAAAAAACATAAACCTAACCGCAAAATTTAAAATGAGCTTCCACAATTTTAAGTGGAATCAAAAGCGTCCGAAAGTTTATTGCTTTCAGACGCTTTTTCAATGGGCGGAACATAAAAACTCATAAAATCCCGCTGATGCGGCAAGAATAATCCCAGCGTCCAATTTTTGATTTTAAAAGGAGGTCGTTATCCATGCCTATCACCGGCAAGGAGTATGACAAAATGGCCCAGAAGGCATCTCCGCCCTCGCGCACGGCTCTCAACTGCCTGAAAGCGTTCCTGATCGGCGGGCTCATCTGCGCAATCGGAGAGGGGTTTTACCAGCTCTATCTGTATGCTGGGCTTGACGACAAGCAGGCGCGCGCGGCGGAGACGGTAACGCTTATCGCCATCACGGCAATCCTGACCGCGATCGGCGTCTTTGATAAGATCGCCCGCCACGCGGGGGCCGGCACCATCGTCCCGATCACCGGATTTGCCAATTCCGTCGTCTCCCCGGCGCTCGAATTCCAGAGCGAGGGGCGGATCATGGGCACCGGCGTGCAGATGTTTACGATTGCGGGGCCGGTCATTGTGTACGGTACGGCGGCCGCCGTGCTGTACGGCCTGATTATTTATCTGTTTCAACTCTATTAAGGGGGGGACCTGTATGCCGATCAGAACGGGGCGATATGTCTTGACACTGCCCTCCGGCCCGGTCATCACCGGCAGCGCCGCCGTGGTGGGCAAAAAGGAGGGCGAGGGCCCGCTGGGGCAAGAGTTTGACCATATTTTTACCGATACCACCATGGGGGAATCCTCCTGGGAAAAGGCGGAGAGCGCCCTCGTGCGGGAGGCAATCATTCGCGCGCTGGCCAAGGCGTCCCTCTCCTCCGCGGAGATCGATGTGATCTTCTCCGGCGATCTTTTAAACCAGTGCATTGCTACCACATTTGGCCTGCGGGAGCTGGACATTCCCTTCGCGGGACTGTATGGTGCGTGCTCAACCATGGCGCTCTCTCTGGCAATGGCGGCCGTGTTCGCAGACAGCGGTGCGGCCAATAACGCCATTGCCTCCACGTCGTCCCACTTTGCATCGGCGGAAAAGCAGTTCCGCTATCCGCTCGAGTATGGTGGCCAGCGCCCGCCCTCCGCCCAGTGGACGGCCACGGCGGCCGGAGCCGCCGTGGTGAGCAAATCGGGCGGCGGCCCGCGGATTGAGCAGGTACTGTTCGGACGGATTCAGGACCTCGGCATTAAAGATGCCAACAACATGGGCGCGGCCATGGCGCCCGCGGCCTGTGCGACAATCGCCGACTTCCTGCGGGACACCAATACAAAACCAACGGACTACGATATGATCCTCACCGGGGATCTCGGCGCGGTCGGTTCCAAGCTGCTGATCGAGCTGATGCAGAAGCAGGAGGGGATCGATATCTCGCCGGTGCACGCGGACTGCGGCCTGATGCTCTATTCGCTTGATGAGCAAGACGTCAACTCGGGCGCATCCGGCTGTGGCTGCTCGGGCAGCGTGGTGTGTTCCTATATCATGAAGCGGCTCACAACCGGCGCGCTCAAACGGGTGCTCTTTGTGGGGACGGGGGCGCTGATGTCCCCGACCTCCTCCCGGCAGGGGGAGAGCATCCCCGGCGTGGCCCATGCGGTGCTGCTCACCTCAACGGGAAGGGAGTGATACGAAAATGATGAAGGATGTCCGGCGCGATCTGGGGATCATCTCCTACGCCGCCAAGTCGATCAAATGGATGTATATCCTGCGCAAGGCGCTCACCGTGGGCGTGATCGTCTTCACCGGGGTGGAGCTCCTCCGGCTTTTTTTGAAAAACAAGGATGAAATGGGCGAAAAGATCGGCATGTTTTTATAAAATGTGGTATACTATAGCTGCATCCAGATGGGTGCAGCTATTTTTACATAGTGATTTTGTTTGGAACGGAGCTGAGAGCGATGATTTTAAAGAATGCAACCATCTATGGTGATGATTTTATCCCGCGCCGCGCCGATATCGCGGTGGAGGGGGAGAGGATTGCCAGGATCGGCGAAGCACTCTCCGGCACGGGGGAGATGCTGGACTTTTCCGGCTGCACGGTAATCCCGGGGTTTATTGATATCCATACCCACGGCTGCGCCGGGGCGGATACGATGGACGCCACGGAGGAGGCCCTGCGCACCATGTCCGAGTGCCAGGCAAGCCACGGGGTAACCTCCTTCTGCCCGACCACGATGACCCTGCCCTATGAAGAACTGGCCGCAGCGCTCACTGCCGCCAGAGCATACATGGGCCGCGAGACTGGCGCCTACATTCAGGGAATCAACATGGAAGGGCCATACATCTCCATGGAAAAAAAGGGCGCGCAGAATCCGGCCTATGTCCGCAGGCCGGACTTTGAGGAGTTTGAAAAGCTGAGCGCGCTCTGCCCGGTAAAACTGGTCGATGTGGCGCCGGAGACAGAGGGTGCGTATGACTTTGCGGACAGGGCGTGCACAATCTGCACGGTCAGTGAGGCGCACACTGCCGCCAACTATGCGCAGGCGCGCGACGGCTTCCGCCACGGCTTTACCCACGCCACCCATCTGTACAACGCCATGACGGCCCTCACCACGCGTGAGGCAGGCGTCGTCGGCGCGGTGCTGGAAAACAGCGGCGTGACCGCGGAGCTCATCTGCGACGGGTTCCATATCGCGCCGCCCGTGCTGCGCGTCACCTTCCAGGCGCTCGGCAAGGACCGCGCCTGCGTCGTGAGCGACTCCATGAAGGCGGCCGGCCTGCCCGACGGGGACTATGAGCTCGGGGGCCAGCCGGTCTATGTTCGCGGCGGCAAGGCACTGCTGAAGGATGGCACCATTGCCGCGAGTACCTCCAACATCCATGAGGAATTTAAAAATCTGATCGCCTTTGGCATTCCGTTTGAGACGGCGCTGCGCGCGTGCACGATCAATCCCGCGCGCGCCATCAAGGCGGACGATACCACCGGCAGCATCAGGGTGGGTAAATATGCAGATCTCGTCGTCCTTGACCGGGAGAATGAAATCAGTGCCGTCTTTATCAAGGGCGTCCGCCGTGTCTGATCCGCAGGGGGTAGGCTGAAATGTTTTTTCAGCAGGACTGGCTGATGCGGCAGATTGATATGTTCATTCAGGAACTGGTGCGCCTGTTTGACCGCGAACTGCCGGACCCGTTCTCCGAGGAGCTAAACGGGTATGGCACGGAGGGGGAGGCTGATCCGCTTGCGGCACAGCTGAACGCATTGATGGATGGCGGAAAAATCAACGCGGCGGAGAATTTGCTGTTTGACCGGATTGGCGGCGGAGCCCCTGTACCTATCAGGACGGGGCTTGATTTTTACGCCCGGCTCAACCGGAAGAGTGACGAGTTTTTGGAAACCCACGATTTCTCCCGTGAGGAGGTCCGGGAGGGGCTGGAGGACTTTGCCCACGCGTATGGGATTAATCTGATATAATACACTATTTTTGTAGGATGCCGTACATCTTGTATCAGATGTGCGGCATTATTTATTTTATGAGCAAATACATTATCCGGCTTTTACTTGATTTATCCGGAGGATGATTGTTTTTTCACCGGCGCCGTTGTAATCTGTACTTATTGTTAGGAAAAAAGTAGACATTGTCTATATAAACAAGAGTGTGACAAAAAATATATTCTTATAGTGCACAAAGTTTTCGCTCTGGTTGTGTTGTATTTAACAAATTTAAATTTGATTAGTGAAACATTATTTACTTTTTTTGTAGAACCATGATAGGATGAATTTGAAATCAATTGATTTCAAATTTTAAAAAAGAGGGCGATTCCAATGGGCATCGAAATTAGAAAGAGGTGTGTCGAATTTTTAGAGCTTAGAGAAAGGATGTTCATAAATGAAGAAATTTAAAAAAGCATTAGTTTCTATTCTTGTTATTGGAGTGCTGGGGGCTTGTCTAACTGTACCGGCTTTTGCAGCGGGCAGTACTGTTTATGCTTATTTGGGGTTGGATGATACAATCGCATATGCAGGAGAGACAACACAATCGCATAACAGTGCTCATGTAACAGGTACGGTCTATGCGGAGTCGAAGCACGGGGTGGAGTACCGCGCAAAGAGCAAAAAAAATGGATCCGGCGGCTGGTTTACGAGAAGAACCTTTAATTTTAATGATTCCGCCTTGGATCAATACTTGGACGATTGGGCTGCCCCATTGGGGAACGATTGTTGGACATTGGAAATTGAACCGAACGGTCCGCTCTTTACGAATTGTCGTGCGGAGGGACGCCTGTCCAATACAGGCGACGTCTAAAATTTTCTTTCACGGTTTCAGCTGCCAAAAGGCAGCTGAAACCGTCCTTGTACGTTCCGCAAAAAAGAAAACACACCTTCGATTACAGGAAAGAAGATGGTATTCGTGCAAGCTTGTCTGAAAAATTCGTGGTTGATTATTTGGCGTAATCCAGTGTTGCGATGGTCGGCAATTGTGCTGTTCCTGTTAGTACAGCTTTACTCAGGAATCATGACCTTTGTGAACTACAGTGATTTTTTGGCTGCGGTTCTCAGTATCCAATGGGTTTCTACTCTGGTTTTGATTTTCTTTCTTTTCTGGGGATACGAATTATTCCGCATGGCTGCGACCGTTAATTTGGATGAGGTGTTCGGCGGCATTAAATGGGCAAGGCTGAAGGTATTTGCCGGTGAATTTTCGCTGACGGCTGTATTTCTTATAGTTATCACCATCTGTGTTTTTTTATGGAATTTGTTGTCCTATCTGATTTCCGGAGCCGGATCTCCCGCCGCGTTGGGGAACGCACTCATTGCCGGTGTTTTAAATATTTTTTTGCCGGGTTTGATTGCAACGGAGCTGGGTTTTATCTTTGCCAGAAGATTTGAACGGCTTACCGCCTATTCCCTGTCAATTCTTTTGGTTTTTCTGAACAGTCCGATTTTATCTCTTGTACGCAACGCTTTGACCGGTATTCCCGATCAGATTGAAACAGCGTTTAATAGAATTTTAGATGTGTTTGTCATTGTCCCACAAAATCTGACAATGTATCCAAACAGCATGTACGGAATCCCCATAGAACCATATCGTTGGCAATTGGCTTTTGCCTGGATTTTTTTCCTGCTGTGTATAGTCGTTTTGACTGTACGCACGCGCCGTAATTCAATCAAGTGGATCTCCGGAATTTGTCTGGCGATGATCTGTGTGAGTCTGGGGGCGGTTTCAGTCGATCATGGTTGTGCATATATCGTAGACAAACGAAGCGATGGCGTAATTGGGTTCGATCAATTTTATGCCCCTTACAACCGTACAGTAGAAGAGGGGTTTACTTATGATTTTCAGGATCCCGATTTTACAGTATCTGATTATGTTATGGATCTAAAGGTGCAAAAAGAACTAGAAGCCTCGGTCAAAATGACAATTGATCGTGAAAAACCTTTAGATGCCTACACTTTCACATTGCATCACGGAATCAAAATTGACAGTATTTCCGACGGTAACGGCGACAAGTTGGACTATGAGCGCGATGGGGATTTTTTTACAATCAAAGGAGAAAACCAGACGCTGCCGGAAGTGATTAAAATCACTTATCACGGCTTTAATCCGAATCTCTTCTCGAATGAACAGGCAATCTGTCTGCCCGGAAGCTATGCTTATTATCCGATGCCTGGCCAAAGATTGCTGGTATCGCGGTATGACGGCGGTTATCTGGCGGAAAACATGGTCAATGCCTCCAATACACAGTTTAAGATAACGCTGGACTACGCCGGTACAGTTTATTGTAATTTGCCGGAGACGGAGCCGGGCGTCTACGAAGGGGCAGCACAAACAGTGACGTTCCTATCAGGGCTTTTAGACTGTGATAAAGTCGGCGAAGTGACCCTGATTCGTCCTTCTCTGCGTGAGAAAGGCGAATGGATAGCGGACGATTCACAGTATGAAAAAATCAGTGAGTATCTGGATAAATGCAATGCTGTGCTCGGAACATCTGGTCGTTTTACATTGGATGGCAAGACGATATTTATGACCGGATCATCCGTATCGACAAATGTAGAAACTGTGGTTTTTGAGGATCATATTATAACAGATGGAACATATTTGAGCAGTATGGATTTTGGAATAAACAGCATTGCTGTGGAGGTCGCTACGGCCGATATTTCATACCAGGATATGAATCATGATCGGGTCAGTTTAATCAAAACCTTTAAACGTAAACTGGCCAGATATCTGGAGGGATCTTCGGATGAGCGGATATTTAATCCCTCTGTTGTTTTTGCAAATCAGGAGGCGTACGCTCTCTCGGTATCAGATCTGATGAATAAGGCGGGAGAAGTTTATACTGACACGGAGCTTTTCAAAAAGATTTATCAATATCTGATCCAACCGGATCCAGATCAGTCCGCACGGGATTTTTTATATGGATTATTAAACCGTGAAGGAGGAAAATCGTAATGATTGAACTTCAAAACGTGACCAAAAAATTCAAAAAAAAGCAGGTGCTCACTGGAATAAATCTTACTTTTGAACAGGGTGTTTACGGCCTGCTTGGCCCAAATGGAGCGGGTAAGACAACATTGCTGCGGTGTATGACTGGAATTTATACCGATTATTCTGGTAGAATTCTCTATCATAATCGTGAACTGAACGGATCCATCAGCAGAACGATTGGATATTTACCGCAGAAATTCGATATGTTCCATGAACTGAAATTGGAAGAAATGATGGCCTATTTCGCCCAGTTAAAAAAGATCCCCAAATCTCAACAGCGTCAGTCTATTCAAAAGGCTCTTGAGCTTGTCAACTTGGAAAATAGCCGCCTGGATCGGGTGGGGGCACTCTCTGGCGGAATGATCCGGCGTGCAGGGATTGCGCAAGCAATCTTGGGAGACCCTCAGATTGTTATTGTCGACGAGCCGACAGCAGGGTTGGATCCGGAAGAACGGCTTCGGTTTAAGGGGGCAATTGCCAGAGTCGGGCAGGAGCGTACGGTGCTTCTTTCTACGCATATTATCGAAGATGTTGAGGCGCTTTGTGATAAAATTATTATAATAGATCAGGGCAGAATTAAATTTCAGGGGGCAATGGAAGAAGTGGCGGCACTCGCCCAAGGCCATGTATTTATTGGCAATTCCAGCTTGCCTCTCCCAAGCGGGGGCGTTTTGGTCAAACAGTTTGAGCGTGAGGGGAAAATTTATTCCCGCGTTCTGGCCCTACAGGCTTCGGAAGACTGGGAGGAGGATCGAGCCGCTGTAGAAGATGGCTATATGTATGTGATTAAAGGTTTGCGCAATGAAACTATATCTACTTGATTTTAAAAATATCCGATTTCATTTCTGGATTCCGATTGTTTCCGCCTGGATTTTTATCCCGCTTGCGGTTTTTATCTGTCAGCGAATCACGCCAACAGACAATTTAACGGATGCATCCGGATTTATTCAGATGTTTCATCCATTTATGGCGATATGGTGGATTGTATTTGTATTTCGTCAATATGCAGATGAGTCCGGGAGCGAGCTTCTTCATATGTATCGGAGAAGTCAACTGCCGCACTGTGTTTTTATGCAGCTTTTTTTCTTGCTGATAACAGGGGTACCCTATGGGATCTTGTCCTGCTTTTATCCCGATACCGGCTTGGAATTTCTTCGTATAGCAGTGGAGAGTTTTTGTCTTTCTTCGGCCGCATATTGTATCATTTTTACCTTTCGTTCGGCTACCGCAGCGATCTTAGTCAATCTAATTTATGTTGCTGCAACGTGGTTTGTTGAATTTGATATTAGCAGGATGATAGACAATCCGGAAAATTTACTTGTAAAATATGATTTGCTTAGCTATCTAAATATTTTTTCGATTTGGGTGGATATATCGGAAATCCCCAAAATGAAATTTGGGGTGACGGCTGCAATCGGATTCGTATTTTTAATGATTGGAGGATGGAAAAACCACAACCTGTTTAAAAACGGCAGAGGTTGAAATCGCGTGGCGGCCGCGTTATTTTCCGTGTGGGAATTTTAACGGAATGATAACGATTTTACTAAGAATTGGTTAAAAATCGCCTTTTGATGGGAAAAAGTGATAGGATGAATGTAGAAAAACGCTGTTGAATGATTTTTTGGGAGAGAGGAAAAGATATTATGGCCGGTTTAATTCGTACACAACAGCTTAGCAAGACCTACGGCGCCGGGGAGAACGCGGTGCACGCCCTCCTGCCGTGCGATCTGAAGATCGCGGAGGGGGAGACGGTGGCCGTCGTCGGCGCGAGTGGATCGGGCAAGTCGACGCTTCTGCACCTGCTCGGCGGGCTGGATGCCCCGACGGGCGGAAAGGTCTTTTTCCGTGAAAAGGAGCTCACCGCCCTCAATGACGACGCGCTGAGCGAATTCCGCCGCCGCCACGTGGGGTTTGTGTTCCAGAACTACAATCTGGTGCCGGAGCTCACGGCTGGGGAGAACATTGAACTGCCCCTCCTGCTCGACGGGAAAAAGCCGGATCGGGATTATATCGATCCGGTGATCGACCGGCTCGGCCTGCGGGACCGGCTGGCCCACTACCCCGGAGAGCTCTCCGGCGGGCAGCAGCAGCGCGTGGCAATCGCCCGCGCGCTCAGCGCCCGGCCGGACCTGCTGTTGTGCGATGAGCCCACCGGGAATCTCGACTCCGCCACGGGGCGGGAAGTCGTCCGGCTGCTGCACGAGGTGGCGGAGGAATCGGGAATCGCACTCGTCCTCGTCACCCATGACCGGGAGGTGGCCGCCACGGCGCAGCGCGTGCTCACCATTGCGGATGGTCAGGTAGGCGGTGATTTGTATGAGAGCTGAATGGAAGCTGGCGTGTGCTTACTTAAAGCGCCATTGGCGGCAGTTCGTGTCGTTGTCGGTCTGTGCGGCAGTTTTTTTGGCGGCAATTTTCAATTTGATGATGTTTTTCTTCGCGTATAATGCTTGGACGGAAGAGGAAACACGACAGAAGTTTGGTCACTGGGAATCCGCCTGGATTGATGTGGACCCCGATCAGGCGCAGGCGCAGCTGCCGCCGGCCGATCACATCGGAGCGGCGTTCACGACCGGCTATGTGCAGGTGGAGCATGCGTCTGTCCAGCAGCGGCCGTGCGTCGGCTACTGGACGGGGGAGACGCAGTACCTCATCAACGGGACCCTGCTCTCCGGCTCCATGCCGCAGCAGCCCGGCGAGGCTGCAGTGGCGGAGGATGCTTGCTACCTCCTCAATATCCCCATGGAGCCCGGCACACAGTTCACCGTGCCGGTGACGGATGCGGCAGGCCATACGGTGGAGCGGACCTATACGCTGACCGGCGTGCTCGCCGCCTACCGCAGCCGGTGGTCGGAGCTTGTCCAGTCAGGGACGCGAGAATGGTTTGATCAGCCGAATATTATCACTGTTCCCTCGGCTGATCCTGTTATCACGGCGCACGTGCTCATGCAGGGCGCAAAGTCGCAGTGGCAAAGTTTTGCGGGTGGTCAATTCTTTACGAATAGTAAAGTGTTTTCGGAATATCGTGACGTAACTAATGTGCAAGTGCTCCTGTGGGCGGTCAGCGGGATGCTGGTCGTCTTATTCCTGATGCTCACCGTGATCGGGATCCGCCATGCCGTGCAGCTGACACTGCGGGATCAACGTAAGTTTATCACGATGGTTCGCTGTACCGGCGGTTCACGCCGGCAGGCGCTGCGCATCCTGATGCTGGAGGCACTGGTGCTGGCGCTATGTACGGTAATTGCGAGTATCGTAATCGGTATCACTCTCTTCTGTGCCACAGTGGCCGTGCTCAATCAGTTTACGTATGAGCTTAGCTATCACCTCTACCTACTTCCGTTTATTGTGACGGCGGTGCTGGGGTTTGCGGTTATCCTGCTGACATATGCCGCCTTTCTTCGTAAGGCTTTCCGCGGTGCACCGCTGGCGGCAGAGCAGAAAAAAGGCAAAAAGAAGAACAAGCACGCCCGCGCCTCCGCCGGGAACCGTTCTTTTATCCAGGTCTGGCGGCGGGAGACGGCCCCAGCCCATCGCGGTCAGGACTGGATCATCCGCCTGACGGCGGGCGCGTGCATGGCGTTGCTGCTCTTCGCCCCGAGCTACGCGGATCTCGCGATTGAGGCCACCTACGACTATGACGATTTGGAGCAGAGCCGCACCGGAATGGACTACTGGTTCGGCCTGCGCAACGGCGGAGGAGGAGAATTCTCCTTCTTTCATGAGATACCGCGCTACAAGGGCCTGACGGCGGACGCCTACCGAGAGCTGGCCGGGAATCCGAATCTCTCGGTGGACTATGCCGTCATCGGCCATATGTCCAGCGCGAACATCGTCCTGCTACCTGGTGAGCAGCAGTCAGAATCTGTTCGTAAACTTGCGGAAAAAGATAGTTTTTGTAAGCGGAAATCTGATCATTGGAAATATATGGAATCCCTTGGTTTTCCCAAGGGGAGCGATTTGCTTTTCGAGGGTGCCATCGGTATGCCCTACGAACAGCTGGAACAGATGGCTGACGCCAGACGGTCCGGCGCACTTGAACGCGCCGCCTTTGAAAGCGGCACACAGGTCGCATCGTATGGCTCCGATTTTAAAGTGGGGGATACGCTCACTCTCGCCGTCATTGCATTCCCATCAGCACCGACGCAGGAGGAAGAGGACGCAGAGTTGTTTTATGGGATTCCAAAGATCAGCTACCTTCCGGTAACGGTCGGTGCGGTGTATGGGGATGGAAGCTCACTCGCGTCCCAGCGGTTGAAGCAAAATTATACATCTACCCTGATTATGTCCTCAGATTTGCTGCAGCAGCTCGACCCCGGCGCGGGATATGACGATGTGTGCCTCTCCCTTGCGTGCGATCCGGATGATGAGGCTGCCATGGCCAGCGTCCACGATTCACTCGACCGTGCAGAAACGATGTCCTTCATGACCTTTTACCGCGACTTCACCAGCCTGAATCAGGAGAAGGCGGATGTGGCGTTGGAGGTCCGGCTGCCCTATATCGCCATGATCGCGGTGTTCGCCGTCACCATCTTCATCGCGCTGCTGATCTCCATGGATCTCAAGGTAAAAACTTCCGCGCACAGCCTGCTGCTGATGCGCGCGGTCGGTCTGGACCGTAAAAAGCTGAGCCGGTTGCTGTTGCTGAGCAATGTGGCGCCATGTCTGCAGGGGGCGGCAGGAGGGATTCTCCTCGGCATTGTGAGCGTGTGGGCTTTGGCTGCGACCAGCGATATGTCCGTCGAGACGGTTCTGCTGCGCACCATGCTCCCGAATCTGATCGCAGGCATTGTCCTGCTGATGATCATGGCGGTCGTCTCCTACCTGCGGCCGCGCAACTGGATTCTCTCCCGCCCGGTGATCGACAGTATTGAGAATACACCATTCTGAGTGAAATCAGTGTTTCTTTGGCTCCCACGCCTGTACGGTGTGGGAGCATTTTCATTTGACAGGGACCGGTTTCTGAATTAAAATAGGCAGGAATGATTCTAACTTGTTCCGGGGGTGAGGTTGTTGAAAACGATCGCCGTGATTGATGATGATATCAGCATCGGAAACATGCTTGAGGAATTGCTCGCAAAGGAGGGATACCGCGTCCTGCGCGCCTATTCCGGTACGGAGGCACTGCTGCTGCTCTCTGCCCAGCGGCCTGATCTGGTGCTGCTCGATCTGATGCTTCCGGGCCTGAACGGGGAGGAGGTCCTGCCCAAAATTTCCGGCATCCCCGTCATTGTCGTGAGCGCAAAGGCGGCCGTCACGGATAAGGTCTCTCTCCTGATGAGCGGGGCGGCGGATTATATCACTAAGCCCTTTGATACGGCGGAGCTGCTCGCTCGCATTGCGGTCCAGTTGCGCCGGACGGAGCAGCCGGAACAAAATTTGATCCTGACATTTGGGGATCTGGAGCTTGACCTACGGCAGCATCTGGCCCGTGTACAGGGGCAGGCGGTGCACCTGACCAAGACGGAGTTTGCCATCTTAAAGCTCCTCATGCTCAACCCCGATCAGGTTATCACCAAGTCTGTTCTGCTTGACCGCATCAGCGCGGATACGCCCGACTGTGTGGAGAGCTCTTTAAAAGTCCACATCAGCAACCTGCGCAAAAAGCTGCGCGCGGTCAGCGGGAAGGATTATATCGAATCTGTCTGGGGGATCGGCTTTAAAATGACAGATGCATAAAACCTTAACGGTTTCTTTACGCTTTCCTTTACCACTTTCTTGATTTTTGAGTGGTATCCTTTCGGTATCGAGTCAAGGAGGTATCGATATGGAATACGTTTTAACAACGGACCGCCTGTGCAAGCAGTATAAGCACTTTAAGGCGCTCAACCAGTTGACCATGCACGTGCCCAAGGGCGCAATCTATGGCTTTATCGGCAAAAACGGTGCGGGGAAGACTACGCTCATCCGCCTGATCTGCGGGTTGCAGGAGCCGACCTCCGGGGAATACTCCCTCTACGGGGAGAAAAACTCCGGCAAGGGGATCGGGAAGATGCGCCGCCGCATGGGCAGCATCGTGGAGACGCCGTCCATCTATCTGGATATGACGGCGCGCGAAAATTTGCAGGAGCAGTACCGCATCCTGGGCCTGCCGTCCGATCGGGGGATTGATGATCTGCTCCGGCTGGTCGGTCTGGCAGATACCGGCAAAAAGAAGGCGAAGAATTTCTCCCTTGGTATGCGTCAGCGGCTCGGCATCGCCGTGGCGCTCGCAGGTAGTCCCGATTTTCTCGTGCTCGATGAGCCGATCAATGGCATGGACCCACAGGGGATTGTTGAGATCCGGGAATTAATTTTAAAATTGAATCAGGAGCAGCAGATCACTTTCCTCATTTCCAGCCACATCCTCGATGAGCTCTCCCGGCTCGCCACGCATTACGGCTTTATTGATAACGGCCGCCTGCTGCGGGAAATCAGTGCGGAGGAATTGGAGGCGGCGTGCCGCAAGTGCATCCGCCTGACCGTTACGGATATGAAGGCTTTCATCCGCGTGCTCGACGGCATGGGATTGGAATACAACGTCTGCTCGGACCGGGAGGCCGACGTGTTCGGCGAGGCGGAGATCACGGCGCTCGTCGTGGCGCTCGCAGAGGCCGGATGCCGGGTCACCGCCCTGCACGAGCGGGATGAGTCGCTCGAGAGCTACTATATCAGTCTGGTGGGGGGTGGCCGTCATGAGTAAGCTGCTCTATGCTAACTTTTTCCGCGTCAAACGCGATAAGATGTTTTGGATCGGATTTGTCTTTATGGCGGCGATGGGGATTTTTTTGCCCCTGTCTAATTTTTGGGCAATTCACCGGATTGTACAAGAAACAGGGGAACGGGTTGATGTGCCGCTGGAAGGTGTGCTTTTTGCCTTTAATCTGTTAGTCCCCTTTGCCGCCGCGATCTTTTGCAGTCTGTTCGTCGGCACGGAGTACAGCGACGGCGCCATCCGCAACAAGCTGGTGATCGGCCACAGGCGAACCGATATCTATCTGGCCAATCTGATTACCTGCACGGCAGTGTCACTCCTGTTTGCGGTCGTATTTATACTGACCTGCGGCATTACCGGCGGACTGACGTTGGATGGCTTTCAGATGGAGGCGAAAACGATCGCACTCTACCTGCTCGCGAGTGTATGCGTGATTTTGGTGTTCAACGCCCTGTTTACCTGTCTGGCCATGCTCAACCAGAACAAGGCTGTGGTGGCGATCATTACGATTCTCAGTATATTGCTGCTCCTGTTTATCGCCCTGTATGTGGAGGGACGGCTGAGCGAGCAGGAATTTTGGGATGCGGAGTTCTATATGAACGATGCGGGCCAGATTGTTAATGAACCGGCCATGCGCAATCCAAACTATATCTCATCCCCGACGGTGCGCTCATTTTTGGAGTTCCTCTACGACTTCCTCCCGGGCGGGCAGGCGTATCAGCTCGCAAACGCCGCGGCGCAGCATCCGGGGCAGATGTCGCTGTATTCTCTGCTGATTGCGGCGGTATCCACGCTCATCGGCATGGCTGCCTTCCGCCGGAAGGATATTAAATAATCACAAGAGGTGGATTGAATGAATATCTGGCTGTGGATTCTGTGCGGTGTGCTGCTCGCGGTGATCGCGGGACTGTCCGTAAAGATCTATCTCCTGCGCAAATCTGCCCGGGAGATTCGGGAGGCGTTCGCCGCCAGACTCACAGCCGATACGAACAGGACAATCGACATTTCCAGCCGGGACCGCCGGCTGCGGGAACTGGCGGACGATCTGAACACCCAGCTCCGCCTGCTGCGGGAGCAGCGCCGCCGCTATGTGCAGGGCGACCGCGAAATCAGGCAGGCGGTGACAAACCTCTCACACGATCTGCGCACTCCGCTTACGGCGATCAGCGGCTATCTCGATCTGCTGGGACGGGAAGAGAAGAGTCCGGCGGCAGAGCGCTATCTGGACGTGATCGACGAGCGGACGCGGACCATGAAAAAGCTCACGGAGGAACTCTTCCAATATTCAGTCATCCTCTCCGCTGAGGGAGAGCGGTATACCCGACGGGTACCCGTTGATTTGGCGTCCGCACTGGAGGAGAGCCTGGCGGCGTTTTACGGTATCCTGACGGAAAAGGGGATTCGGCCGCAGGTTGATCTGCCCGGGGTTCCCGTCGTGCGGCAGCTGAACCGGGATGCGCTCACGCGTGTATTTTCCAACATCCTGAGCAATGCTGCCAAGTACAGCGGCGGGGATCTGGCGGTTACGCTAACCACGGCGGGGGAGATCAGCTTTGCCAACAGCGCGCCGTCCCTCGACGCTGTGCAGGCCGGCCGCCTGTTCGAGCGGTTCTACACTGTGGAGAGCGGGCAGGGCTCTACCGGCCTCGGCCTCTCCATCGCGCGGACGCTTGTCCAGCAGATGGGCGGTTCGATCTCCGCTGATTATCGGGACGGTTGGCTGACCATTCGGCTGAATTTCCCGGTAGACCATACCGGGCAGGATGGAATCATTTCAAATATCTAAATAATTTATTAACAAAATCTATCTTGACTTTGCGCATTTCCGGGGCTATGATGGTTAACAATAGATCAAGATGAGGCGGTGTTTCCACCATGGAGCATTTGATTGATGCGCGCAATCTCTATAAAATCTATAATCCCGGGGAGAATGAGGTCCATGCGCTTGACGGCGTATCCCTCACCATTGACCGCGGGGAGTTTGTGGCGATCATCGGCCAGTCCGGTTCCGGTAAGTCTACCTTTATGAATATGCTCGGGCTGCTCGACTCCCCAACCAGCGGCGAGTATTATCTCGAGGGCAGGGAGGTCTCCAAGCTGACAGATGATGAACTCTCGGAGATTCGCAATAAGGAGATCGGCTTTATCTTCCAGGGCTTTAACCTGATTCCCAGCCTCACGGCAACGGGCAATGTGGAGCTTCCGCTGATCTACCGCGGTATGCCCGCCGCCCAGCGTCACGAGCTCTCCGATGCCGCACTTGAGCGCGTCGGGATCGGCCACCGGAAGAATCACCGCCCGGCGGAGATGTCCGGCGGTCAGCAGCAGCGCGTGGCCATCGCCCGTGCCGTCGCGGCGCGTCCGCCGATCATTCTGGCGGATGAACCGACCGGAAACCTCGATACCCATTCCGGCGAGGAGGTCATGCGCATCCTCAAGGAGCTCAATGACGAGGGCCGCACCGTCATTCTCATCACGCATGATAATTCCATCGCCGCACAGGCCAAGCGCATTATCCGTATTCAGGATGGGAAGATCGTCTCCGACTCGGCAAATGAGCCGGCGGTACAATAATCCGGAATAAATGCAGGGCCGCAAAGCAGCGGCCCTTTTTTCTGTGCTCAAATGCTGATGGATTTATAGAATATATCCAGAAAATATCTTTATACTATTGTAATTTAATGAATATTGCATTATAATAAAATGGAAAATACCCGGCTGCACCTTGAGCGGGGCGTCCTGATTCAGCGGATTGAACTGCTGAACGCGGCGATCTGCTGCACAACCACAGAAAGCCGGGCAACTTGGGAGGGAGCAGTGTGAAAAAAGGAATTGCAATCGTTTTGATGGTGTGCCTGTTTATCTCAGCAGCCCTGTGCGGCTGTTCCGGCGGATCCGATCAGCCTGTGCGGGAGCTCACCGCGTATGCAAACCAGAATTCGGAGATCAATGGGATGCTGTCCGTGAAGGACGGCGCACTTGTGGATGCATCCGGGCAGGAAATCGTTCTCTACGGTGTCAATCTGGGCAACTGGATGCTGATGGAGACCTGGATGAGCTGGGTGGAGGAGTATACGGACGACTGGGCCTATTATGATACGCTTGAGGTCTGGCAGGAGCGCTTTGGAGAGGAACAAACCCGTGCGCTGATAAAGGCGTATGAGGACAACTTTATTACCGAGTCCGATATTGCGCAGATTGAAAAACTCGGCTTTAACTGTGTGCGTGTGCCGTTCTGGTACCGAAACTTTATGAATGAGGACGGCACCTGGCTGGCGGAGGACCCCGAGGACAATCCCGGATTTCAGCGGCTCGACTGGCTGATCGAGCAGTGCCGCACCCACAACCTGTATGTGATTCTGGATCTGCACGGCGCGCCGGGCGGTCAAAGCACCAATCATTCCACCGGAAAGGCCGGGCGCAACACGCTCTATACGGAGCAGGCGGATATGGATACGGCCGTCCGCCTGTGGCAGGGGATTGCCGAATATTACCGTGATGAGCCTGTCGTGGCCGCGTACGACCTTCTGAACGAACCGCAGAACAACGGGGACACGCAGGGCGTGAATAATTGGGCGGCCGAGAGCGACGAGGCAGTCTCGCACACCAATGCGGCGTATGATACACTCTATCAGGCTGTGCGCGCCGTCGATCCCGATCATATCGTCAGCTTTGAGGGTATCTGGTCCACCAAGGTCCTGCCGGACCCTGCGGAGCACGGCTACACCAACATGCTCTACCAGCTCCATCTGTATGACACGGGAACTTTTCAAATTCGTTCCCGCGTCAATGAGATGGTTCGTATGCGCAAAAAATGGGGCGTGGCGCTGCTGGTGGGCGAGTACAACAATGGCGAAAAGGAAGCCTATGCCAACGGCCTGTATGATAAGAACGCCATCAGCACCACCAAGTGGACGTACAAGACGTTTAACGCGGGCGAGCAGTGGGGCCTCTTCAATAAAGACGTGGAGCGTATTGATGTCAAGACTGCCTCCTATGAGGAGATCCTCGCATTCTTTGAGAATGAGCTGAACACGGATTCTTTCACGTTCAATGCAGCAGAAATGGCTGCGATCTCTTAAAATTGTGCATAGAGCAAATCCCCCGCATCGTACAGATGCGGGGGATATTTTACGGATTGGAACTTTTATCATTTTGTGTATGGGAGAGAATCGTACGGATTCAACTCAGGTCGCCTGTTTTAAGCAGGAGTGATAATAGATCAGATCCTGGACAACGTAGATGCCAAATAGGAGAACTGCGGTCGGTGTGAAGACCAGCATTCCCATTGGGGTGTCCCAGGCGAAAATTACCCAGGAACACAGCGGTGTATAGAGCAGCGGCAGGATGGATGCGAGCAGGTATTGCATTCCATTCCCTTTGCCGCTGATTCCGCGAGCAGTCAGAACGACGGACACGATCGCAAGGACAAGATAGCCCAGCAGGAGAAATGGGATGATCTCATAGAACGTGATTTTACCGGACGTGATAAATCCGCCGCTCAGTGCAGTCAAACCGGTGAATCCCCAGGCCGCCAGAGCGAATTTCTTGTTTTCACATGTATTGTCCGCCGCCAGGGAGCAGAGCAGGTACAGGATCATCATGGCGCAGAAGAGCAGTTCTATCACCGCCAGCGCGCGATCCTCCAGAATGTCGGCCAGCCCAACTAAAACGAACGCTGCTAACGCAAGCAGTCCCGATGTGAGGGTAAGTGCGCCCATTGCTGTGAGCAGATCAATACGTCGTTTCATAAATTTATCCTCCTTTATGATTTGGCGTGCGGCAGCGGCCAGCATACAGCGTGCAAATCGGTTCCGATCAAAACGGCGATAACAATAAAATATAGGATTGCTATTGGCCAGAAAGCGATTACAGAGTCCAGAAGGTAAACACTCAGTGAGTAGAGGAGACTATATGAAATCCCAATAATAACGGAGACCGTGATGCGGATTTTTTCCGCCGTATCTAGCTTCGACAGAATCCAGCACACAATAACCGCGGCGCACCCGACGGCCCAGACGATCCACAATCCTGCGGAGGGCGGATTGACGATCCGCCCGGAAATGAACAGGGCGCTGTATGCGGCCATCAGCAGTGACAGTACATAAAAGATGATATGCCGGCCGGAACGATGCCTGTCGAAAAGGAGGCGGAAGAACCAGTACCCAAAGAGAAATACCGGAACCATCCATCCGAAAAAGGTTTCCATATGGATGAAAGTGTCCGTGATCCGTAAATCGGAAAGATCTATACAGATAAAAATGAAATGAACGAGGCTGAACAGAAGTGTGGAAAAACCCAGACCGTATAGAATAAGACAATGCCGTCTGCTGTTGATCATGATAGGGCACTCCTTTATTTTTCCTATTAAACATTTAAAACATGGTGTTGCACTCTGGGAACTTTTTAATAAACGCTGATACCTTGGAAATTAGTTGATACTTTTTCGATGCACGGCAGATTGGGTAGTAAGCCGGTACTGAAGCGCCAGATCGGCCAGTACCAGCAGCAGGAGCGGAAGAATAAAGCCCATGCCGACGGCCATCCCCATTTCAGTATCACCGTTCCCCATTCCGTATGCAAATAACGCAAAGGAAATATAGTTGGCATTAAAGATCATGAAAGATACAAGTGTCATCCAACATTTTTTTGCCATAATCCAAAAATTGTAAGCACAACTGGAACAAAAATTGCAAATCCGGCCATTGCGCAAAACAGTATCATACTCAGGCGTCCGCCGTTAAACAGGAAAGAGATATAGGACCAGAAAAAGGCCAAAGGAACGTATCCGACCGCGGCGAGAGCTGTGCGCCAAACGCTGTGCATCTCGGCATAAAGCCGTAAGACAGTGTAGACGAACAGTAGGATGGCGGGAAGAGACAACAGAGTTAAAAGCAGAGTATCCGACTTTAAAAATGCAGGCAGTTTTGCGTAGTCCATGACAAGGATCGGAATTGCCGCAGCCACTTGAAGAATTGCCGCTGCCAGAAAGGCGGCTCCGGCAATGCGCAGCGGAATATATAAATGATTTATCTGCTTATCCATAAGAGATACCTCCACTTATTTTAGTTCGGGATTCTGCGTTAAATAGCTCTGACCTCTTTTGCGAATTTGTAGAGAATGCCGGAGGTATTTGACATGCTGTATCCCAAGAGGGCATAGCTTTAAGCGGTAGGGTTCTCGCGTAATTGTTGACTGCACGCCTGCTATGGTAGGTTCCGTCGTTTTGCCTTGACCGTGTGTAACAAATCGCCGATGATGAATGCACAGATGACTGCAAACGGGAAGCATCCATGTAGAAAAAGAATTGTTTCCCACATGTCTGCGTAGACGAGAAAGGCGGATATACCGCTCCAAATCCCAAACAGCAGGGCGGTAGCGCCCCAGCACATACTGGAGTTCTTTTTTATTATGGCGAGTACGCACAGAGTCACAACGGGCACGAGCGGAAGAATCGACAGTGTGAGCCAAAGATCGTGGTAAGGTGAATTGACGAATAAATAGGCCGCCGCAAATTCATATGCGATTGTCACTGGAATGATCATCAGACACGCAACTGCCTTACCGACTGAAAAGTGCGTCAGTGCAGAAAAAATTAAATACAGGAAAGCGGTAATGAACGGGGCAAAAATAAACACAAGGGACACCCCGCCGGAGCGAAGCAGCAGAATTTCTCTCCCGGCCGCGGCGCCTGCCAAAGCAAGAATAAAATTCAAAAGGTTGACAAGTGTTATGATGCATGTGAGAATACTGCATATCATTAAACCGGGCAGTGTTTTTCTCTGAAGCATATGGAGCATCTCCTTTTGTTTTGAATACATAGCAAGCAGGTTAAATCAGATCATCCCGACGTCTCGGGCAAATTTATACAGAATACCTGATGTGTATTGCATGGAACTTCCCAGCAAAAAGAATGCGGCCAAGATTCGTGCTCCCTGAACGGAACTTTCAGCGGCATTGATCAAACCTTTAGCTCCTGATGCGAGTGTGTGGACGGAACCTCCAACAGAACGAGAAATAAATCCATTATAGAAGGTGAGAGTATAATCAAAATTTTCCTCTAAGTCGAAAACAAACGTGCCATCATAGAGCCATTGTGATGCCTCTTTTTCAAAGTCGCTATGGTTGGAGTTGGAATCTACAGTCGTTTTATTGGAAGCATGATGCGGCTCTCCAGAGTCCTGCACAAAGTGAAGACAACGCCCAAGTTCCTCAATAGCCTGATCACGATCGCCGGAACGGTAGGAGTTTACAGCTTTGTTATAATAATCTTCGGCCTTTGTCCGAGCTGTTGGCGTTGAGTTTCCGCGCCAATTGGTTCCCGTATCAGGGTCATAAAAATGAGAGTCATATAAAACTCCTATATCCCACACATCCGGCCACTCGGATTGAGTGGCCAAGGTTTGCATATCGGCCAGCGAATACCCGATAGTTGCACTGTTAAAAGTGAGATTTCGAGAAGCTACATATATTAGAAAGCCAATCTGAGAGATTCTGGCGTGACAGTCCGATTGATCTTTCCAGGGACGAAGGTATTCCGATGACCACATGGGCTGGATGGAGGGCTCGGTGTCGATTTCTTCTTCATTCCATCCCTGCTGCTCTGCGTACTCCTCATACGTGGTGGCGAAGCCAAGGGAGGAGAGATATTCGTCTAACGCCTGCTTTTCTCCGTCCTGAAACAGTTGTGCCATTTTATTCAGCGTGGCGTCGGACTGCTCCTGAGAGAGCGCGGCGATCTGCTCATCCGTCATCTGGGTGAGCTCCTGCG